>QZFT01000017.1 GCA_003600225.1 Pseudonocardiaceae bacterium YIM PH 21723 | reverse complement strand
TGTCCGCCCGGGGCCTTCGTCTATGTCGGCATCCCGGAAATTGATCTTAGATCGTGATCTTCCCTGTTAAGCCCGAAACCCGGTCTCAGCAGGTCAATCAGCAGGATGAAACAGGCTCTGTGGATGGCGGGGCCGGGTGTGGATGACCGTGGTCCTGGGTGTCCGGGTTTTGCGGACAGGGGGATTGGTCAGGGCAGTCGGGTGTGGGCGTGGTGGTGTGTCCGGGTAAGTCGGCCACGTCGGGGCGTGGTCCCCGAATCGATCGGGGCGCAGGTTCAGGGGTGGTTGTCCGGGATCCTCGGACAGTTCCTGTCGGACTGGGCGGAGTGCGAGATCAGAATGGTGGGGTGTCCGGGTTTTGCGGACAGCTCAGCGGCTCGGCCTTGTCGAGGTAGGTGCGGCCGGTGGGGGTGTGCCATAGCGCGTCGCCATTGGGTAGGAGCTGGTAGCTCCAGCCGGGCATGTCCTTCAGGGCGTGGTCGTGCTTGCAGAGATCTGCGAGGTTGGCGTCGGCGGTGGGGCCGTCTTTGCTCCAGTCTTGGACATGGTCGATGTCGCACTTGTCCGCGTCTCGCAGACAACCCGCCATCCGGCACACCCTGTCTCGGACTTTGACTCGTTCGACCATCGCCGCCGGAGGCTTGCGCATCGTGCGACCCACATCCACCGGCAACCCCGAAACAGGGTCAGTGATGACGCGTTTCCAGACGGAGTCGGCGAAGATCTCGCGTGCCAACTCATCGGGGATCGGCCCGTATCCGGCGATTTCGGCGCATTCCGGGGTCGGCAATGCCATCAACATCGTCATGGGCATGTAGGCGTAGACCATGGTCTGCACGGCAGAGCCGGTTTCCTTGCCGAGCAACAAATCCACGGCGATGTCGGCGCGCAGCTGATCCATCGTCCGCGTCTCACCACCGGCCGCTTTCAGCGCCCGCGCACGCTGATTGAGATGCGCATACGCCGCCACCAGCCGATGCCCCTCAGCGCTCAGCCAGAACTGACCCATCCCGTCGTCATCATGAGTTACCGCCACCCGACGCGTCCTGCGGCCCTCCTGACGACGACGCTCCGCGCCCTCCGGGTCGGCCTTGATCTTCGCTCGCGCCAACGCCCGCTGCAAAGACTGCACAGTCAGATCCGGCAACGGATCAAGAATCCGACCCTCGACATCACGGGCCTGCTCATCGGACAGATGCACCACCGCATCCACAACTGTCCGCGCTTTACGGACATCCACCCGACCATCCCGCAACAACCCCAACACCCGAGGCAACCGATCCACCAAACCCAAGGCATAGCGGATCTCCATCTCCGCAGACCCCCGAGACATGTTCCGCTCCAACGCGATCTCACTCGCCGTCCCCATCACCGGCTTCCCAGCATCATCAAACCGGCAATGCGCAAACCCCGCGATCGCCTCAATACGAGCAGCCTCAGCCGCAGCAATGACCTCGTCCTGCCGAGTGATCTCATCGAGGAAAACCTCGGCATCAATAGCGTGACTCACGCCACTATTCTACCTAAATAACCAGGCTATTTCGACCACTTATTCGATCAGTGAACACCCAAAAAAGAACCCGGCCACCAAAACCAACAAGCAGCCCGGCTCCCCCTCCAAAGCCATCCTTCGACAACCACCAGAAGCCCCCCCGCAACCCAAGTCAAAATGGGAAACACTATGTATTCTCACTAAGCTCCGGACAACCGGATCGTGCTACTGGGCGCCACCGGCCGCCGGGCCGTTCCTCATCCACGGCCGCACGGCGCTGGAAGCCGCGATCCGGGCGGGCGCGCATTACCTGGACTCCACAGGGGAGACGCCGTGCATCCGGCAGGTTCCCGGATCCACCCGCAACTGCGTGCTGGTGCCCACCGTGCAGCAAGGCCATCGAGCGCCGGCCCGTCGTGACGAGCCCGCCGGCGGACGACAACTTCCGGGCGTTAGTCATCGCCGATGCCTATGACCGCAACGGGAGACGGCTCGCGCATGTCGAACTCACCGGCGGCGATCCGTACGTCTTCACCGGTGACATCCTCGCCTGGTCAGCTGCTCGCGTCCTCGGGCACGGAGTCAACGGGACCGGTGCGCTGGGGCCCGTGGACGGATTCGGTCTGGACGCTCTGCGGGACGGCTGCGCCGAGACCGGCCTTATTGCCAGTTGAACGCGGGAAGGCCCCGGGGCACGCGTACCCCGGGGCCATTCCTTACTTCAGATCAATACCAATGGCTGCGTCCGCCCACCATTGTTCCCGCGCGGCCGAGTAGTGCCAGAATCAGGCCGATCACCACGAGGGCGATTCCGATCGTCCAGAGGATCTGGATATTGGCCAGAAATCCGATCAGCAATAAAATAACGCCTAGTGCGATCATGCTGCCAACCTCCTGCAGGGGTGGAATACGACAGGCGGCACTCAGTCCTTGAACGCGTCCTTGACCTTCTCGCCGGCTTGCTTCAGCGAGCCAGAAGCCTGGTCGACCTTGCCCTCGGCCTCGAGGTCCGGGTCGTCGGTGGCCTCTCCCACGGCTTCCTTGGCCTTGCCCTTGAGTTCCTCGGCCTTGTTCTCGATCTTGTCTGAGGCGCTCACGCTTCAACTCCCTGTTGTTGTCTTTCTTGCTGATCGGATGCCCAGGGATCGTGACGGCCAAACAGAATTGGTGCTAATGCCGCAACGCCAGCAGTAGTTCCTTGCCCAATGAATTCAGATTCTCCCCGGCATTCGGGTCCACGGTGCGGTTGGCCATCAGGGCCACCCCGGTGCGCGAGGACGGCTCGAACGCGACGAAGGTGCTGAACCCTCCGGTGCCGCCGTCGTGCCAGATCATGGTCTGGCCGCCGGGCAACGGGCTGCGGTGCCAGCCGAGCCCGACGCTCACCTCCTCGTTCACGGTGAACCGCGGTACGTGCGTCTTGCGGATCGACTCGGCGAACGGGGTGTGCGCCGGCGTCAGCTGAGCCCGCAGGTATCGCAGCAGGTCGCGCACGGTGCTGAACGTCGTACCCGCGCCGGCCGGGGCGAAGGGCGCGCCGGTCCAGTCCGGCACCTCGGAGCCCTGCAGGTTGTGGCCGGTGGCCTTCCTGCTGCGCTGCCCCGGGGTCAGCCGGGTCGTGGTGTCCGGCATGCCCAGCGGCAGTGCGATGGAGCGCAGCGCCGGGTCGAAGGAGCCGCCGAGTGCCTGGCCGAGCATGGCGAAGCCGAAGTTGGAGTAGCCGTAGGTGCTGCCCGGGTCGGTGGACAGCTCGGTGTGCCGCAGCCCGTTGGCCAGGAACTCCCGGGTGTAGTGCGCGTACGGGTTCAGCGGGTCGAATCCCGGTGTGGTGAACAGATCCGCCGGTAGCCGGGGCAGGCCCGAGGTGTGGGTGGCCAGGTCGGACAGCGTGATCGGCCGGGGGCCGCGCTGCGGCACCGTCCAGTTCGCGTGCAGATGATCGGCGAGGGGATCCCGCAGCGACAACCGGCCGCGGGTCTCGGCTTCGGCGGCGGCCAGCGCGGTGAACGTCTTGGTGATCGAGCCCAGCTGGAACAGGGTCCGCGCGTCCGGCGCGGGGGAGTCGGGGCCCGCCGCGTGGCCGGCGCCGGCCGTGTACTCCCGGTCGCCGTAGGTCACTCCGCAGGCGATGCCCGGCAGGCCCAGGGCCAGCCCGCGCCGCAGGACGTCCCGTACGGTCGCCGGAATGTCCGCCGCCGAGGCCTGGCCGCCGGTGATCAGCGTCAGGCCGGCTCCGGCGATACACGCGCCGAGAAAACGTCGTCTGTCGAACGCACCCATGTCACTACCCCCTGTTGTCCTTGGTGGATGGTGGAGCGACGGCGGACAGCACCACCAGCAACGGGACCACCCTGGCCCCGGGCACCGAGTAGTGCCCGCGGCCCGCGGCGTGCAGCCAGCCGGCCGCCACCAGTTGCTTGAGGTGGTGATACAGCTGGCCGGTGGTACCCAGTCCGGCGAGTTCCTGCAGCTCACCCACGGTTCGGGTGCCGCGCAGGATGTGCTGCAGCAGCATCATCCGCACCGGATGGCCGAGCGCGGCGAACGGCGTCGCCAGCTCGGTCCAGTCGGCGTCCAGCAGCTGGTCGGTGTGCGCGCCCTGCTGCCACTCGTAGTACTCGCCGGTCGGCAGGTTCGTGGCGCCGGTGAACAACACCTGCCCGTCGCTGTCGGCCAGTCGTTCCCGCAGCCCGGTCAACGCCCAGAACCGGCCGGGATCGACCTTGGTGGTGGCCGGCTGCTCGAGCTGGGCGACGCGCTCCTCCAGTGCGGCGAGGCGGGTCGTCAGCTCGTCGTGCTCCGTCATGCCGTAAAAACTACGGTATTACGTAATTACTGCACAAGTATGCTCTGCGCATGGAGCTCACCGACACCGCCGCGATCGTCACCGGAGGCGCCTCCGGTTTGGGTAACGCCACCGCCCGCGCGCTGGCGGGGAAGGGCGCGCAGGTCATCGCCCTGGACCTGGAGCACGCCGTCGACCAGGCAGAACCGGTCGACGGGATCAGCTACCTGGCGGCCGACGTGACCAAGCCCGACGAGGTGACGGCCGCGGTCGCGGCCGCCGTCGGCACCGGTCTGCCGCTGCGCACGGTGGTGAACTGCGCGGGCATCGGCTGGGCGAACCGCATCCTGAGCAAGGTCGGCCCGCCACACGATCTGGACGTGTTCCGCGCGGTGATCGAGGTCAACCTGATCGGCACGTTCAACGTGATGCGGCTGGCCGCCGAGGCGATCGCGAAGACCGGAGCCGACGAGCACGGCCAGCGCGGTGTCGTGGTCAACACCGCCTCGGTGGCCGCCTTCGACGGTCAGATCGGGCAGGTCGCCTACGCCGCGTCCAAGGCCGGCGTGGTCGGTCTGTGCCTGCCCAGCGCCCGCGACCTGGCGAGCTTCGGAATCCGGGTGCTGACCATCGCCCCGGGCACCATCGACACCCCGATGCTGGCGCTGGCCGGCGACGAGGTCCGGGCGACCCTGGCGTCGGGGGTGCCGTTCCCGAAACGCCTGGGCCGCCCGGAAGAGTACGCCCGCCTGGTGCTGGCCATCGCCGACAACGACTACCTCAACGGCGAGGTCATCCGGCTGGATGGTGCGCTGCGGATGGCGCCGCGCTGACCACCAGTTCCTGGACGTTGACCCCGAGTTCCTCGCCCTGGTGGGCGGGAGTCGCCCGGGTGATCGACACCGGGGTCACCGCGTTCGCGAGCACGCCGAACGGGCCGATGCCCGTCCCGATCAGGTCGGCGCCGGTGACCACGCGTTCCTGATCGCCGACCGTCACCCGGTAGCGGGTGGCCGCCTCCGCGTTGCCGCGCACGGTGAGCGTGACCGGCCGCGAGCGGTCACCGACCAGGTAACCGGTGTGCCGCACCGTCGTGCGCCGGGTCGTGGGGTAGCTCCCGGAATCGGCGTAGCTGTAGCCGTGTTCCAGGTCGGTCAGTGACCACCGGTCCTGCCCGCGCACCGTCCTGGGCGGGATGATCCGCAGCTCGCCGTCGAGGTCCACCTTCAGCACCGGCAGCACCGCGTCCTGCGGCTTCGCCGGGACGGTGACCACGAGGTCATCGCCGGCCATCCGCCAGTTCAGCGCCCCCGCACCGTCCTCGGTGACACCGCGCACCTTCGTCGCGAGGCCGGGCAGCCGCAGTTCACCGGACGCTGGCCACCTCGTCACGTGCAGGAACAGGTTGGAGCCGTGCGCGGTGACCTCGCCCCACGGCTGCCCGCCGAACCGCGTCGCCGAGGCGTCGAGCACCGCGCCGGGGTGCCGGGCCAGCCAGTCGCCGATGCCGTGCAGCACGTCGGCCTCGAACTCGACCACCGAACCGTCGCCGCGCGGGCCGATGTTCAGCAGATAGTTGCCGCCACGGGCGCGTACGCCGGTCAGGCCGGTGACCAGGTCGCGGATCTTGCCGGGCAGGTCGTCGCGCACCTGCCAGCTGCGATAACCCCAGGTCGCGTGGTAGATCGAAGCCGGGGTCTGCCAGGCGCCGTCCAACGGTACCGACGGGATCTCGTTGTCGCCGAGGGTGCGGAAATCGCCGGCGTTGTTCCACACCCGGCTGTTGATAGCGGCGCGTGGCTGCAACTCGCGCACGAGGCCGGCGAACCGCCTGCTCTGCGCGGCGGTCGGCGCGGACATGTCGAACCACACCTCGGTGATGTCCCCGTAGTGCGTCATCAGTTCACGCAGCTGCGCCTCGATCACCGGTTCCATGGCCGGCGGGATCGGGTTGTTGTTGTTCTCGTCGAACTGGTGGCCCTGGTGCCAGTCCACGAGGGAGAAGTAGACGCCGAAGCCCAGTCCCTGGCCCCGGCACTCGTCGGCCAGCTGCTTCAGCGGATCCCGGCCGTACGGGGTGGCGTCGGTGACGTCGTAGTCGGTGGTCGCCGTGTCGAACATGGAGAAGCCGTCGTGGTGCTTGGTGGTGACCACGATGTACCGCATGCCCGCCCGCTTGGCGAGCCCGCAGATCGCCGCCGGGTCGAACCGGCTGGGCTGGAACCGGCCGGCGACCTCGCGGTAGTCGGCGGGGGAGATGTTCGCCCACATCTGGATCTGCTCGCTGTAACCCGTGGTCACCGGCTTGCCCTGCCACACCCCGCCGAGCTCGGAGTACAGCCCCCAGTGGATGAACATGCCGAACTGCAGGCGCTGCCACGCGGCGAGCTCGGGGTCGGCGCTCGGCTCCACCACGCCGGGGATGCCCCGGACCGGCTGTTCCGCGGCGTCCGAGATCCCCGTGCTGAGCAGGCTGAACGTGAGTAGTAAGGCGACGAGTGGTCTGCGCATGGTCAACTCCCCCTGATCGACGTGGCACTGCGATCACAACACGGGTGGAAAGCGTTTCCAAGATCTGTCGGACACATTCTCACGATGTGAGTTGCCGCTACGGGGGCCGTCTGACAGCGTTCAGGCCATGGTCAGCGAGAACACGGCAAGGTTGGCGGTCCTCATCGACGCCGACAACGCGCGCCCGTCCATCACCGAAGGGCTGCTGGCCGAAGTCGCCAAATACGGCACCGCCCACGTGAAGCGGGCCTACGGCGACTGGACCGGCACCAACCTCAAGGGGTGGAAGGATCAGCTGCTCGCCCAGTCGATCCAGCCCGTCCAGCAGTTCGCCTACACCACCGGCAAGAACGCCACCGACGCGGCGATGGTCATCGACGCGATGGACCTGCTGTACTCCGAGCGCTTCGACGGCTTCTGCATCGTGTCCAGCGACAGCGACTTCACCCGCCTCGCCGCACGTCTGCGCGAGTCCGGCCTGACCGTGTACGGGTTCGGCGAACGCAAGACACCGAAGCCGTTCGTCGCCGCCTGCGACAAGTTCATCTACGTGGAGAACCTGATCTACCGGGAGGACCCGGAGTCCTCGGAGCCCGATGTGGAGCCGACTGCCAAGAAGGTCACCCCGACCGCGCAGCTCAAGCGGGACTCGGCGCTGCTCAGCCTGCTGCGCAACGCGATCGAGGCGGCCTCGGACGACGACAGCTGGGCCGCGCTCGCGTCGGTCGGTCACATCATCACCAATCAGCAGCCCGACTTCGATCCCCGGAACTACGGCTACACCAAGCTCAGCGATCTGATCACCGCCACCACGCTGTTCGAACTGGACCGGCGCGGTTCCGGCGACGGCAAGCCGGGCATCCTCTACGCCCGCGACAAGCGCCGCCGGACCGGCAAGTAGTCCTAGCCGAGTGCGGTCAGCGCCTGGTTGATCCAGGCGCGGTTGGCGGCGGTGTCCACGTAGATCGTCGGGGTGCTGCCGCAGGTCGACACGCCGCCGGACAGCCGGCTGGTGACGCCGATCAGCGTCCACTTGCCGTCGACCTTCTGGATCGCCGGTCCGCCGGAGTCGCCGTGGCAGACGCCGGTGCCGTTCGGGCTGTCCACGCACAGCTCGGTGGCCGCCTTGATGCCCCGGCATGTCTCGTCGGCCAGCACGGTGGTGTCGAACTCCTGGAGGATCGTCGGCGTCGGGCAATCGATGCCCGGACAGTTCTGTAACCGGCCCCAGCCCAGGAGCCGGGCGGCCGAGCCGGTGGGACCGACCTGGTCCGGGATCGCGATCACCGGGTGGGAGACCGGTGCGGTCAGCTTCACCAGCGCCAGGTCGGGGCCGGTGTTCCGGGTGATGGACGCGGCCTTGGCCACGGTGCCGCCCGAGGTCCGGTCGTTGCTGCCGATCCGGATCTGGAACCCGTTGGTCGGCCAGCCCTCCATGCAGTGGCTGGCGGTGAGCACCACATCGGGCTTGATCAGCGAGCCGCCGCAGAACGGGCGGCCGTTGGGGTACTGGAAATTCGCCACGAACGGATAGGGCTCGGTGGCGTTCTTCCCGCCGATGATCTGCTGGCCGGTCTCGGAAACGGCCACGGTCGCCACGCCGGTCAGCCCGGCGGCGATGATCGCGGCGGAGGCCAGTGTGACGAGCAGGGATCGTCCTCGCATGGTCATCCTCCTTTGACCGCACCACCGTGTCCGGTCGGCGTGCACAAGGTCAAGGGATCCGCTGACTGTGTATGTCAATGCTGTGGACACAGGGGAAGGCGTGACCAAGGCCCTGCTCCTTGATCACGCCTTCGAAGCCGACGATATCGAATTACCGTGTCACGCCACCGGCGCATTCACGTCGAAGAATTCGATAACCGACCTCCGTGGTTGGCTGGGGGTGTTACCAATATGGAGTTACCCGCTCTACGTGGTTTCACACATCGTGGGAAATTCCGCCCAGACGATCTTTCCCCCGGGAACGAACTCCTGCCCCCAGGTCGAGGTGCACGCGCTCACGATGTGCATGCCGCGGCCGCCGGTGAGATCGGGTGGCCGGAGGCGGGCAGGCGTGCGGGAACCATCCCGGACCTCGACTCGCAGGGTGGTGTTCCGGAGACACAGGCGGAGCCGGGCAGGGCCGCGCGCGTGCTGGAGGACGTTGCTCACCAACTCGTCGACGACCAGGAGGACATCCTCGCGACGGGATTCCTCCAGCTCGCCCAGAATTGTGCCGATCCAGGCGCGTACGGTGCTCAGTTCCGACAGGTCACCCGTCAGCGTTCGCGAATACTCCGTGCCAGAGCGTTCGATATCCAACATGACGAATTTCCCTCCCGTCGAATATCAATCTCGGTCCTTGGTGACCGGGGGATACCCACAGTCCATCCGGAGTATCCGCCGGAATTCCGTCGGATAGAATGAGCGAATCAGTCAAGACGAGGCTGCCGCAAGCGACGCAAGGCTTGAAGGGGTGGCGGTGCAGGCTCTCGTCTTCGACAGTGACGATCTGGAACGGACCGAGGAGTTCCTCAGCGACTCCTACGCGCCGATGCGTATCGGCAGCAGCACCCGGAACCCGCACGCGCACATCAGCCGGATCGCCGGGGGCGGGGTCAGCATCGATCGGCTGGACCTGGCGTTCGAGATGGACTACGACGTCTTCCCGCTGCGGAAGATCTGCATCGGCGATCTCGAGTCCGGCACGCTGGAGAACCACCGGGTCAGCGGGTGGGCCTCGGCGGAATCCTTCGGCACCGGCACCGTGTTCTCCGTCGCGCCGCCGGATCGGCCGTATACCGGCACGGTCTGTGAGGCCCGGTACTCGATCACCATGCTCGAACCCCACCTGCTGCAGGACGTGGTCGGCGAGACCGCGGAGCCGGTGCGGCTGCTCGACCACCACCCGGTCACTCCCGCCGCCGCGCACCGGCTGCGGCAGGCGATCGGCCACGTGCGCGATCAGGTCCTGGGCGACCCCGAGGTGGTGGAGAATCCGCTGCTGCTGGGCGCCGCCGCCCGATACCTGGCCGCCTGCGTGCTGGACGCGTTTCCGCACACGGGCCTGATCGAGCCCACCGCCGCCGACCGCCGGGACGCGGGTGCCGCGACGCTGCGCCGGGCGCTCGGGTTCATCGAGGAACACCTGGCCGAGGACCTCACCGCCGCGCGCATCGCCGGCGCCGCGCATGTCACCGTCCGGACCCTGCAGTACGCCTTCCGCCGTCACCTGGACTGCACGCCGATGGCCTACCTGCGGCAACGGCGGCTGGAACGCGCGCACCGGGCACTGCGCGAAGCGGATCCGCAGCGCGGCGGCACCGTCATGGCCATCGCCCGGGCCTGGGGTTTTCGCCATCAGGGCCACTTCGCCGACGCGTACCGGCGGGCCTACCACCACTCCCCGGGGGAAACCCTGCGCGGCTGAGGCTTCGCTTCTGCGACACGGTGCTTCGTTTCCGGGGTATTGCCTGGTCCAGCGCCGAATTAGCGTGAGATCAGCGATCACTGGGAGGTGTGCGTGTACGTGTCCTTGGTATCGGCCCAGGCCGGTTCACCGGACAACCGGAATCCCTGCGGGGACACCGGAACCGAGCTGGCCGAGGCGTTGGTGCGCGCCGGCCACCAGGTGACGGTGTTCGCCCGGGTGGACCGGTCACGGCAGCGGCGGACGGAGATCACCGAGGGCGGGGTCCGCCTGGTCCGGATCCCCGCCGGGCCGCAGGCCGCGGTGCCGGAGGAGGAACTGCTGTCCTGCCGCGCGGAGTTCGCCGCGGCGCTGGCCAAGCACTGGCTGCGGGAACGGCCGGACATCGTGCACGCACAGTGCCGGCTCGGTGGCCGCGCCGCCGCGGACGTGGTGCGGCCGGCCGGCGTTCCCCTGGTGCAGGCCTTGGACGGCCCGTCCGACCTCGCGCTCGGCGACGAGGTCGACAAGCTGATCGTGCCCTGCTCGGCGGTCCGGCAGGAGGTGTTCCGGCTGGGGGTGCCCCGCAACAAGGTCGCCGTGGTGCCGTTCGCCGTCGACCTCGGCCTGTTCGACACCACGGTCACCCCGGAGCCGAGCGAGGGTCTGCGGCGGCTGGTCGCCGTCGGGGACCTGCGACCCCAGGGTGGCCTGGAGACGTCGATCGAGGCCCTGGTCAAGGTGCCGGGCGCCCGGCTGGTCATCGCCGGGGGACCGCCGCCCGCGCAGCTGGCCACGGATCTGGAGGCGCAGCGGCTGCGGGAGCACGCCCGGCAGTGCGGGGTGGCGGACCGGGTGACCCTCGTCGGTCGCGTGCCGCGCACCGCGCTGCCCGGGTTGTTCGCCTCGGCCGACGTCGCGCTGTGCACGCCGTGGCAGGACCCGTACGGCCAGGTCGCGATGGGCGCCATGGCCTGCGGGCTGCCGGTCGTCGGCACCTCGGTCGGCGCGCTGACCGACACGGTCGTACAGGGCGTCACCGGCCTGCTGGTACCGCCGCGTGCCCCGATCGCCGTGGCCTCCGCGCTGCGCACCCTGATGCGTCAGCCGTTCAACGCGCAGGCCCTCGGCGTGTCCGGTCAGCTGCGTGCCCAGGCCCGGTACGGCTGGGACCGCGCCGCGCTGGAAACGGTCCGGGTCTACGAGCAGGTCATCGCCGAACGCGGCTGAAATCACCGGTTGAACGGTTCATCGGCCGGGTAACCCGGGCCGAGGGAGTAGTCCACAACCGGAAGGGGCGGCGCGTGACCAGCCTGTATGACACGGCTCGCCCCATTCACGAACGGGAACTGGGCGGCCGGCTGGACGAACTGTCCGACGTCCGGCGCTGGTTCGAGCAGATCCTCGCCGCAGAGGACCCCGAGTGGCGGCAGGACGCGTTGCTGGTCCTGGACGAACTCGCGAGCAACGCGTTACGCCACGCCCGCGGGCCGTTCCGGGTGCGGCTGTGCCTGGACCCGGGTGTGCTGCTCATCGAGGTGCACGACGGCTCGACCGTCCCCGCGCGGGTACGCACCCCCGATCTGGAGGGTGGCCGGGGGATGCACATCATCGGCACCTGTGCGGCGCGCTGGGACCAGCGGATCCACGAGACCGGCAAGGTGGTCTGGGCGGAGCTCAGCCGTGGTCGATCAGCAGTTCCGCTGCCAGGCCAGTGATCTCCAGTACCCGGCTGACCTGTGCGGACGGGCTCACCAGCACCATGCGCGTGCCCTGGTCGGCGGCCGCCTTGTGTACCCGCACCAGCTCGGCCAGGCCACTGGAGTTGAGGAAGTGCACCGCGCTGAGATCCACCAGGAGCCGGTCGTCGGCCTCGGCGAGGGCGCTGTCCAGCCGGCGGCCGAATCCCGCCGCGGTCGCGAGGTCGACCTCGCCGTTCAAGCTCACCAGGACATCGCCGGTGTGTTGCGCGTGCGACATGATCGGCCTCTCCTAGCCTCGGATTTCCCCCAGGCATACCCGGAGATCGGGACTTCAAACCAGGCACGGTCGTACCTGGTGGATCCAGAAGTCGGCGGACGACTTCTGTCGAGGATTCTCGTAGCGACCGGCTTTTCGTTTATCGCGCGACGCCGCCGGTTATCCCATGCGGGACGCAGTGCGTCACCTGCCCTGCCGACGAATTCTCTGGAGGAGTCATGAACCAGGTGGAGCGCCTACTCGACGGCCTCGATGACCACCCCGACCGGCGAGCGGACCTGGTCCCGGCCATCACCAGGCTGCTGGCCCGTGGCCGGAGCACCAGCCCGGCCGGTCGCGCCCTCTACCGGCGGCTCTGCCGGAAGTACTCCGACCTGGTCACGAGCAGCCCCCAGCCTGTCTGACCCGCGACTCCGCCCGCCTGCGACTGTTCGCCGGCGGGCGGTTTCGTGCGTGGTCAACGCCGGTGGCGGGTCATCAGCTGCCGCAAGGCCTCCTCGGTGCTGGCCGCCCGCAGCCGCGGACGGGCCGAGCAGCTGCGGACCGGCAGCCCGGACAGTTCCTGGACGAAGCGGGCGACCCGCTGGGCCGGCGGGACCACGGTGGATCCGCCCAGGTAGGACACGGTGATCAGGTCGCCTTCCGCGCGGTTCTCCACGGCTGCAGACCAGCCGCTCTCCTCGTCCCACAGCAGGGCCAGATCGCGATCGGGATGGCTGGTCAACCGGGAGTCGAGCGCCAGGTAGGCGGAGACCGGGGAGTCCTGGTCGACGGTGTGCGCCTCGGAACCGACCCCCACCGCCTCGGCGACGGTGACCAGATAGGTACGCAGGGCGGTCAGGGCGGCGTGTTGTTCGGAGATGTTCTGGACTGTGGTCATCGACGAGCACCTTTCGTCAGCCGCCACAGTGGCGGCTTACTCGGCTACCCCAGGAGCCAGGCGCGAAACCACGGGTGTCGGTATCGCGATCCCGGGGTAGTTGTGCATGTGATGACCGAGTCCGCACACGACGGCGACGATGCCGCGGGGCACCATGAGTTGGTGGCCCAACCACATTCGGAAAAGGCGGAGGGTCCGGTGGCCGCGGCGGAGGCGGTGGCCGCCGAGATCAGTACCCCGCAGCGGCCGTTGGGCAGGCCGGGAAAGCCGCTCAACCACCGTTCACCGTACTTCATCGGGATGCTCGGTGCCGCCGGAGTGGCGACCACCTACCTGGCCCTGCAGCTGTTGATCACGGCCAAGGACATGCTGGTGCTGATCGGCCTGGCCTGGTTCATCGCCATCGGCCTGGAGCCGATGGTCTCCTGGCTCGTCGGCAGGCGGTTCCCGCGCTGGCTCGCGGTCAGCAGCGTGTTCGCCGTGGGACTGGGCCTGCTCGGGGTGTTCCTCGCCGCGGCCATTCCGGTGATCGCCGGGCAGGCGGCCGCGTTCGCCGATGCGCTGCCGGAGCACCTGCGCCGGCTGCACGAGACCAACGGCTCGCTCGCGCGGTGGAGTGACCGGCTGGACCTGGAACAGCACCTGCACCGGCTGCTGGACGGCGGCGCGCTGATGGAGGGCGCGCTGGGTGCGGGTGAGGCGGTGCTGGGGGTACTCGGTCAGGTCCTGGTGGGCACGGTGCTGACCATCTACTTCCTGGCCGACCTGCCGCGCATCCGGCGGGGCCTCTACCGGCTGGTGCCGCATTCCCGCCGCCCGAGGGCGATCCTGATCGGCGACGAGATCTTCGCCAAGGTGGGCGGCTATGTGCTCGGCACGCTGATCATCGCGGTGATCGCCGGCAGCGTGACGTTCCTCTGGCTGATCAGCCTGGGCATCTCCGGCGCCCTGCTGCTGGCGGTCACCGTCGGGTTGCTGGATCTGATCCCGGTGGTCGGTGCCACGCTCAGCGCGGCCATCGTCAGCCTGGTGGTGTTCGGCAGCTCGGTGCCACTCGGCGTGGCGACCATCGTGTTCTTCGTGGGCTATCAGGTCCTGGAGGACTACGTTCTGGTGCCACGGGTGATCAGCCGGGTGGTCCAGGTGCCCGCGTTGGTCACCGTGGTCGCGGCGCTGCTCGGCGGGGCGTTACTCGGCGTGATCGGCGCGCTGGTGGCCATCCCGATCGCCGCCGCGATCCTGCTGATCCTGCGAGAGGTGGTGTTCCCACGTTTGGACCGGGCGTGAATGGGGGTAACCCACAGTTATCGCATCCGACGGAGGGATCACCATCATGGGTACCGCCACGACCACGTTGAACGGAGTCGCCGCGCGCCGTGACGAACTGACCGCCGCGCTGCGCAAGGACACCCGGAAGGCGCTGAAGAAGGCCACGAAGCGCAGCCGGAAGGCTACGAAGAAGACCACCAAGGCCGTCCGCGGATTCAGCTCCAGCACCAAGGGTCGCGTCCTGCTGGGCGGTATCGCCGCCGCGGCGCTGGGCCTGATCGGCTTCTCCCTCCGCGGCTGAGCTGTCTTCTCCGAAGTTGACGAGGTTCGGGCAAGCCCGAACCTCGTCAACTTCGTGGCGTGATCAGCTGATCCAGACGGTCTTCGGGTTGGTGAAGCTGCGCTGGCCGAAGGTGGCGAGCTCCCGGCCGTAGCCCGAGTTCTTCGTCCCGCCGAACGGGACCTCCGGGGTGGACTGGGTGAAGCCGTTGATGGTCATCATCCCGGTGTCCACCTCGGACACGATCCGCTCCTGCTCGGCCGGATCCGTGGTCCACGCGCTGCCGCCGAGGCCGAGCGTGGAGTCGTTCGCGATCCGGATCGCCTCGTCGATGTCCGCCGCCCGCCAGACCACGGCGACCGGTCCGAAGATCTCCTCCACATGACCGGGGGAGCCCTCGGGAATGTCCGTCAGCACCGTCGCCGGGTAGTAGTTGCCCGGCCCGCCCAGCGGCTTGCCGCCGGTGAGCAGCGTGGCGCCGGCCTCCACGGTGGCGGTGACCTGCTGGTGCACCTCGTCGAGGGCGGCGGCCGAGGACAGCGGACCCAGGTCGGTGTCCGCCGCCATCGGGTCACCGATGGTCAGGCCCGCCATCCGCTCGACGAATCTGCTCAGGAACTCGTCCGCGATGTCGGCGTGCAGGATGAACCGCTTGGCGTTGATGCAGGACTGCCCGTTGTTCAGCGTCCGGGACTGCACGCCCGCCTGCACGGCCTTGTCCAGGTCCGCCGACGGCAGCACGATGAACGCGTCGCTGCCGCCGAGCTCCAGCACGCTGGTCTTGATGTTCTGCCCCGCGGCCGCGCCCACCTGCCGGCCGGCCGGCTCGCTGCCGGTCAGCGTCACGGCGCGGACCCGATCGTCGCCGATCAGGCCCTCGACCGCCGAGGACGGGATCAGCAGCGTCTGGAACACGCCCTCGGCGAACCCGGCGCGGTGCAGCACCTCCTCGATCTTCAGTGCCACCTGCGGCACCGAGGACGCGTGCTTCAACAGGCCCACATTGCCCGCCATCAGGGCCGGTGCGGCGAACCGGAAGACCTGCCAATACGGGAAGTTCCACGGCATCACGGCCAGCACCGGCCCCAGTGGCTCATACCGGGTGAAGACCCGCGCGCCGTCCACCGGCCACGACTCGTCGGCGAGCATCTCCGCGCCGTGGTCGGCGTACCAGCGACAGCCCGCGGCGGACTTCTTCACCTCGGCGATCGCCGCCGCGTGGGTCTTACCCATCTCCAGGGTGGCCAGCTCGGCCAGCTCCGACGCCTCCGCCTCCAGGATGTCGGCGGTCCGGTGCAGCAGTCGTGCCCGGTCGGCGAACGAGGTCCGCCGGTAGACCGGGAACGTCTCCGCCGCCAGCCGGACCTTCTGCTCCAGCTGGTCGGCGGTCAGGGCGGCGAACTCCCTGATCTGTTCTCCGGTCGCCGGGTTGACCGTAGCGATGGCCACTGCGTACTCCTGTCGTCAGGGATTGAGGGTGATCGCGGCGTCCGGTTCCGTCACCCGGAAGCTGAAGCTCTCCTCCAGGTACAGGGTCACGGTCTCCGAGTCGTGGTGGCTGTAGCCGACGGACAGATCCTGACCGACGTCCAGCACGAAGTCACCCCCGCCCAGGCTCAGCACCACGGCGCCCTCCAGTCCGGCCGCCCTGACTATCTTGCCTCCGTCCAGGATGTGCTGCAGGTGATCGAAGACCAGCTCGCCCTGCTCGGTGCTCTCCACGATGCGGGTGTAGCCGGTCGGCCCGATCGCCAGCCCGTACGGCCCGGCGATGCCCGCGCGGCGCAGTGTGTCCACCGCCTTGGTGATCACTCCGGGATACGCCTCAGCGTCGTCGCCGAGCGTGGCCTTGTCGTACGGGCAGGTGTCGGTGATGCCGGTCATGCCGGCCTCGGCCCAGCCGTGGAACACCGCGCGGTTCTCGATCAGCGAGATCCGCTTCGCGGCGCGGTCCAGGTCCTCGAACTCCAGGTCGTCGGCGCCTCGCTCGGCGTCGTCCAGCTCCTCGCGGGAGACGGCGAACGGTACCCGGACCTCGGCGAGGGGCAGCACCCGGCGCTGTCTGACCTGCGCCTCTTTCTGCCCGTCCGGCAACGGGCTCTTCTTGAGCTTCACGGTGCGGCCCAGCTCGGTCGCGGAGTAGGTCCAGCCGTGCGGCCCGGAGACGTCCACCAGCCGCCGGGCGGCCAGGTGGGTGTTCAGTCGTTCCTTGGCCTCGGAGTCGATCTCTTTCCAGCCGGCCTCGGTGATCGGGGCCAGCGCGCGCATCAGGTGGTTCATCTCAGTCCTTGTCCTTGAGGCTGCCGATTCGCAGTGATCCGTCGGAGGGCCGGGTGCCGATCTCGGCCTCGATCTCCTCGACGTACTCCTGGGGGTCGATGTCGCTGACGTCGAGGTCCCGCACGCCGGCGTGCCTGCGTTTGAACTCGGCGAACCGGCGCCCCAGTTCGGCGCGCAGCCCGGGGTCGGCGTTGCGCCGGAAATCGGCGAGACCCTCGTCCTCCTCCTCGGCCATGTGCTCGCTGTTGGCCATCCGCGCCTTGTGCACGGCCTCGAACCACGCCTCGCTGCCGATGGGGTGCCGCGCGGCCTCGTGGACGCCGTCCCGGATGTCGTTGTGGTCGCCGA
The DNA here is from genome assembly GCA_003600225.1 of Pseudonocardiaceae bacterium YIM PH 21723. GTDB lineage: Bacteria > Actinomycetota > Actinomycetes > Mycobacteriales > Pseudonocardiaceae > QZFT01. The sequence continues at coordinate 129,647 of QZFT01000017.1, read as the reverse complement.
TCGCGTCGAGGGTCTCCTCCTCGGCGTCGTCGCCGCGGCGCAGCAGGTGGGGATAGAAGATCTCCTCCTCCGCCCGTGCGTGCACGTCGAGCAGGTCGGCCAGGGGCTGCCAGACCTTCGCGAGTTCGGTGGGATCGGTGATGTCGTCGAGGCGGGCGAACTGCCGCCGGAACCAGTCGTGGTCGTCGAGGATCAGGCTGGTGATGTCGTCTGTGGTGGTGGAAACAGCCATGTCTGAGCTCTACCCCGTCTTCGGCGTACAAAAACCTCTGAGCAGCCAGTTTCGGATGGCTGTGATCGGCTCGCCAGCCGGAAGTGGGTTGTCACTCGGCTGTGCGTTGTCCCTGGACGGTGGGCGGCGCGCATTGTGTTGGGCCGCTTCTCAGGCCTCAAGGGCGCCTTCGGCGTCCGCTTCGCGGATTTCGCTGCGCTCAACCCTTGACCCCTGAGCCTCGGCGGCCCAAAGGGCACGCCCTAAGGGGCAGGCGCTGCGCGGCCTGCCCCCACGGGCGCGCGCCGCCCACCGCCCTACCTGGCGCACTCCCTTAACCATCTGGATCGGCTCCCGGGTCCATCCGGACGAGGAACTTCGCGCCGCTCGGACTCGTCCACACGAGATCACCGTTCGGCAAGATCTCGTAGGACCACCCGTGTTCCTCTTTAAGGATGTGGTGCCGTCGACACAGGGGTGCCATGTCCCGGCCTCGGGTGATCTTGCAGTGTTGGTATTGCTCGCGATGATCCAGATCGCTGGTGACGGCTGGTGCCTGGCAGTTCGGGAACCGGCACGTCTTATGTCGTGTGATCAGGAAGTTCCGCTCTGCCTGGCTGAGTCGGTATCCCTTGCGGGAGAAGTCGATTCCCACCCCGGTGATCGGGTCGGTGATCATGCGCAGCCACACCGACGCGGCGGCTGCCTTTTGTCGTGCCATCGATCCCAGGATCGCTCCGTGACCTTGCATCTCGGCGCCGTGTTCTTGCTTGCCCTCGATCACGTCTTTGGGGATGGTGATCACGATCTTCGGATCCACCGGAGCGAAACCCTCCGATCCCGCACCACCGGCCGCGAGCACGGCAGCGGCGAGGTCGGCGCGAGCCTGATCCTGCGTGCGCTCGTCGTCTTCGGCGCGCGTGTTGCGGACCTGCTGATCGATGGCCTGATACGCGGCCTGCACCTCGGGAGCGGTGGAGTACAGACGCAGCTCGCCCATCCCGTCCGGTTTGCTGGTCACCGTGAACGACCGGTCTTTCTTGCGACGCTCGTGCCGTTCCTGCGCGCCGTGTGGGTCGAGTTCTTGGATGTATCGCTCACCCAACGCGCGCATCTCGGAATTCGACAGTTCATGCGCGGTGGGCAGAACCTTCTCCTCGACCAGTCCCGCCAACTCCGCGTCGAGGGGTTTGGTGAGGGTGTGCAGCATCTGAGCTTTGGCGAGATCGATCCCACCCGAAGCGAGGGCTTCTTGCGTGCACGGCAGCTTCTCTTTCAGCGCCTCGGCGAGAGCGATGAAATGGCGGATCCGAGCCGAACTGACCGTCATCTCGACCCGGGTCTCTTCCCGATCCGAATCACAGTCCAACGAAGTCGACAACAGCTCGCGCAGGTCCTGGAGGAAGTCAGCCGTCACCGTGGCGATGAGCCGGTATTTACCGGCCACGCTCTGCGGTGTCAGCTCTTTTCTCATGCCTCCATTTTAGTCGAACAGGAATACGATTTCGAGTCACTATCAGGTGATTAATTCAAGATCAACTCGCGCCGCAGGTTACCCCTGAATCAACGGAGCGGGTCGGTGGTGGGCGGGCGCGCCCCTGAAGAGGGCAGGCCCCAGCCTGCCCCTAATCTGCCCGCATTTGCGCCAGAGGCGCCCTTGACGCGTGAGTAGGCGCAAATACCATGCGCCCGCCCACCACCGCCCCGCCCCTCACACCGAGAACCGATCCGCCCGAGCCGCAGCCCAATCCGCCGACCACTCCTCCGGCGGATCCACCAACAGCTCCCCCCGACCCAGCCACGAATACAGCGAGTCATAAGACCGAACCGAGTGCGGATCCACCCGCCGCCGCAACATGTGCGGCCGCAGCCCCGCGGGATCCGCCACCCCCATCGAGGCCATGATCTGCTGCGCGCTGGACACGGTGGCCCGCTGGAAGCGCGCGACCCGCTCCGACTTGTCACCGACGTCCAGGGCCCGCGAGCGTCCCGGATCCTGGGTGGCCACGCCGACCGGGCAGTGGTTGGTGTGGCAGCGCTGGGCCTGAATGCAGCCGATCGCGAACATCATCGCCCGCGCGGCGTTGGTGTAGTCCGCGCCCTGGATGAGCCGCTTGACCAGGTCGGATCCGGTGGCCACCTTGCCGCTCGCGCCGATCCGGATCCGGTCCCGCAGGCCGGTGCCGACCAGCGCGTTGTGCACGGTGATCAGCCCCTCGGTCAGCGGTGAGCCGATGTGGTCGGTGAACTCCAGCGGCGCGGCGCCGGTGCCACCCTCGGCGCCGTCCACGATGATGAAGTCCGGCGCCGTCCCCTCGGCGAGCATCGCCTTGCACACCGCCAGGAACTGCCGCCTCGATCCGACGCACAGCTTGAACCCGGTCGGCTTGCCGCCGGACAGCTCCCGCATCCGGGCGATGAACCGGACCAGCTCCCGGGGAGTGGCGAACACCCGGTGATACGGCGGGGAGATCACCGTCTGCCCCTCCGATACCTCCCGCACCTTGGCGATCTCCGCGTTGACCTTGGCTCCCGGCAGCACGCCGCCGATGCCCGGCTTCGCCCCCTGGGACAGCTTCAGCGACACGCACTTGACGCTGTCGCCCGCCGCCTTCTCACTGAACTCGCCGGGGTCGAAATCGCCATCGGAGGTCCGGCAGCCGAAGTAGCCGGTACCGAGTTCCCAGACCAGGTCGCCGCCGTGCCGCAGGTGGTACTCGGAGAGCCCGCCCTCCCCGGTGTCGTGCGCGAATCCGCCGAGCGAGGCGCCCCGGTTGAGGGCCAGGATCGCGTTCGAGGACAGCGAGCCGAAGCTCATCGCGGAGACGTTGAGCAACGCCATGTCGTAGGGCTGCGTGCAGTCCGGGCCGCCGATCCGCACCCGTGGCGGCTCCTCCGGTTGCTCGGTGGGCGCCATCGAGTGGACGAAGTACTCGTAGCCGTCGGCGTAGACATCGCGCTCGGTGCCGAATGGCTCCTCGGCCTCGGTTCCCTTGGCCCGCTGGTACACGATGCTGCGGATGTCCCGGTCGAACGGCCGGCCGTCGTAGTTGCGCTCGATGAAGTACTGCTGCAGCTCGGGGCGCAGCGCTTCCAGCAGGAACCGCATGTGCCCGAGTACCGGGTAGTTGCGCAGCACCGAGTGCCGACGCTGGACCAGGTCCCAGACCCCGACGGCGGCGATCAACCCCAGTGGCGCGGCGAGCAGCCACCAGCCGCCGGAGACCGCGACGGCCGCCCAGCACGCGGCCAGGGCCACCAGGGCCAGACCGATCACCACACCTCTTCGCACCGCCATACGGGCACCTCCCTCGGGACGATCTACCCCTGATCATGGAGCGGAAAACCAGTGGCCGCCGGACATGCGATCTTCACTCAACGCAGTAAGGGTGCCCCTTACTGCGTCCAACGCAGTGTGGGTGCCCCTTACTGCATGCGCCCGGCGGGTGATCACGCTGCGGAAAACCGCTGATAACGCTTGCAGTAAGCCCGTGGGCCACTCGGGTGAAGTGGCTGTTGGGTGCGCCATGCGGTGATCGCAAAGTGCACCTTCGGGGAGGAAGGTGCCAGGTATGACCCTGAAAGTGCGGATTGGAATCGGCACCGTCACCACCCGTGAACCGGGCCGCCCGTCGGATGTGTTGACCGAACTCATCGACGAACTGGAAGCCCGGAAGATCGACTCCGTGTGGTTGTCCGATCTCCTGTCCACTCCGACCACCGTGGACCCGCTGATCGGCCTCGGCTACGCCGCCGGGCGCACCAGCTCGCTCAAGCTGGGTACCGGCACCCTGGTGCTGACCGGCCGGCACCCGGTGGCCGTGGCGAGCCAGCTGGCCGGGCTGATCTCCCTGGCGCCCAAGCGCATCCTGCCCACCTTCGGCATCCGCGCCGCGCAGGCCCGCGACCGGTACACCCCGGCGCAGGCGGCGGTGTTCGAGGAGTCGTTCGTGCTGGTCCGCAGGCTGCTCACCGAGCCGGTGGTCACCCACGAGGGCCCGCACTTCCCGGTCACCGAGATCTCCGTCGGCCCGCTGCCGAAGCGCGGACCGGACATCTGGCTCACCGGGCGCATCCCGGCCGCCATGGACCGGGTCGGGCGGCTGGCCGACGGCTGGCTGGGCGCGAACGTCACCCCCGCCGAGTCCGAGGACTGTCGCAAGCAGATCGAACAGGCGGCCACCCGGGCCGGCCGGGAGGTCGAGGACGACCACTACGGCACCAACGTCGTCGTGGCGCTGACCGAGGAGGACCGGGACGCCGCGCTGGCCATGATCGCCCGGCAGCGGCCGGAGCTGGACGACCCCGGCGTGCTGGTCGCGCGGGGCTGGACGCAGGCCCGGGAGCGGGTGGGGGAGTACCTTGACGCCGGGCTGACCAAGTTCGTGGTCCGGCCCGCCGGTCCGGTGGAGTCGATTCCCGGTTTCCTGGACCAGTTCCAGGCCGAACTGGCGCCACTGGAGAACTGACCCGTAGCACACGATCACCGGCCACGTCCTGGGAATGATGCGCAAGAGCTGTACACGACCTGTGTCGGCATCGTGACTTGGCGTTTGTCCGGTGTTTGTCTACTCTCACAGAGAGTGATCAAGTCCGAGGGCCGGGGGGCTTAGTGGAACAGGGCGACGACTTCGAGCGCGTACTCGCTGACCAGCGCGCACGGCTGGAGCAGCTCAGGGCGCCGGGAGCCACCGCGCCGCAGAGCGTTCCAGGTGACGACGTTGTCAGCACAGCTGGTGACGGCGCAATCCGGGTGGTGATGCGCGATCGGCGGCTGACCTCGGTGGTCATCGCGTCGCACCTGACCGGGCAGTCCCGGCGTGCGGCCGCGGAGCCGCTGCGACAGGCGATCAACGACGCGTTGAGCCGGTCGCTGGCCGAGCAACCGAAGGCGGGGGATCCGGGTCCGAACCTGGCCGCCATCGGCGACCAGCTGGCCGAGGCCACCCAGCAGAGCAGCCAGGCGTTGCGCCGGATCCAGGGCGCCGTCGAGGAGAACATGGCCAAGCTGGCCGGCAAGGTGCAGATCGGCGGCGACGCCTCCCCGCAGTACGTGGACTTCCTGTTCGAGGACGCCATGGAAGTCGTCCGGTCGATGCAATCCGCGCTCGCCGGGAACCAACCGGCGCCCATCACCGTCGAAGCCCGTGACGAGTCGCAGGAGGTCACCGCCGTGGTGACCGATGGCGAGCTCACCGAACTGGCGCTGACCAGCGGCGCGCTGGCGATGTCACCGGGTGAGCTGGGTCAGGGTGTGTCCGAGGCGGTGAACACCGCGGTCGCCGAATGGGAGCGCCGCAGTGCCGCCGCCGAACGGCCGCCGGTGGACGTGGACGCGCTGCGCAAGCTCGGCGAGCGGGCGAGCGCGGTCCGGGCGCAGAGCATGCAGCACCTGAAGAACTACACGGACAGCATGACCTCGATCATGCGGAACGTGGACTAGCGGGGGAGGTAACGGCGGTGGGAGCGGAATTTCATGTCCTCCCCGAGGACATGGGCGGATCTGCCAAGAAGATCATGGGCGTCGGCGACGACCTGGTCACCCAGGTCGGTGCGTTCCGGTCGGCGACCGAGTCGCTGACCAGTGCGTTCGGCGATGACGACCTGGGATCCGCGCTCGGGATGATCTACCAGGTGGTGTCCGAGGTGGCTTTCGAGTCGTTCCAGGACAGCGCCGAGACACTCAGCGACATCGGCGACCGGCTGGGGCTGATGGCGGAGAACTACATCGCCACCGACACCGGCAACAAGGACGTGTTCCACGAGATTCTGGGAGGCCTGGCATGAGCAGCGGGTTGATGCTTCCGCCCGAACTGTCCGGGCTGCTGAACACCCTCGGCTTCAACTGGCCGCTCAGCGACGAGGGCAAGATGTTCGATCTCGGCGGCCAGTGGTCGGGGTTCGCCGGCAAGCTGGAGCACGCGGCGTCGGAGAGCGACTCGCACGCGCAGCAGGTGCTGGGCAAGAACACCGGTGAGGCCGTCGACAAGTTCGGGTCGTTCTGGGCCGATGGCGAGGCGCCCAAGACGAACCTGGAGAACGGCGGTACCACCTCCACGCTGATGGGTACCGGCATGTACATCGCCGGCGGTGTGGTGATCGCGCTGAAGACGGCCTGCATCGTGCAGCTGGCGATGCTCGCGGTGGAGATCGCCCAGGCCATCGCCACCGCGTTCGTCACCTTCGGCGCGTCCCTGCTGGAGATCCCGGTGTTCCGGCAGATCACCAAGATGCTGCTGGACGCGGCGCTGAACCTGGCCATTAACGCGGTGCTCAATGGTTAGCACCAAGGGCGGCAAGGGGGGCATGCTGGCGAAGGCGCTCAAGCCGCTGGCCACCAAGGTGAAGAAGCCGGGCGGCAAGGCCAAACTGACCGCGGCCCAGCGCCGGGCGATCCTCGACCAGAAGCGGAAGAAGCCGAAGGGCGACTGGCTCAAAGGCCTCAACACCAAGGACAAGGCCAGTTTCGACAAGATCCAGGACGCGCTGAACAAATCGGCCGCCCGGTCCAACGACGATATCCGCAAGAGCCTCACCCAGGCTCAGCTCGACGCCGGTAAGAAGCACCCCAAGTTCCGCAGCACCTACGTCGGCTCGCAGATCGAGAAGGACGTCGCGGACCGCGTGGCCAGTGATCCGAACATCAAGCACATGGGTGCCGGTAAACCCGGCCAGCCGGTCGCGGACTTCCAGATCGGCAACCAGCACAATGTCGACATCACCGGTGGTACCAAGAAGTCGATGGACGATCACCTGGTGCGGAACTACTACGACCACGAAGACCAGATCCTGCAGTATCCGACGTTCGACAAGAAGAAGCTCGATGACATCTTCAAGTAGCCACGTCAAAGCGGAGATCGAGTACGGCAAGATCATCGAGAACTCGAAGGTCATCGCCGATCTCGACTTCGATCGGTGCACCTTCGAGGGCGGCGTGATCATGCAGGCCGAACCCTCCCCGGACTACGGGGTGGTGGTCCGGAACGTCTCGCTGACCAAGTGCAAGGGCAACAGCATCCAGTTGTTCGGTGTCCGGTTCGAGGACGTCACGGTGGACACCTTCCGCCACCCCCGGATGATCGACCTGCAGAGCTGCGTCCTCAAGCACGTCGTGCTGCGCGGGAACGTCGGCAGCGTCCGGATCTCGCAGATGTCGGACGAGGATGCCCGCGCGGTACTCGCGCCCGCCGCAGCGAAGCTCTACGAGGACGTCGACTGGGCGCTGGACATCACCGAAGCCGAGTTCAGTGACGCCGAGTTCTGGGACCTGCCCGGGCATCTGGTGAAGCGGAACCCGGAGACCCAGTTCCTGCTCAGCCGGGCCGCCGCTGCCTCGGCCGACACCGGTGACCTGTCCAGCTACGGGCAGATCGTGGTGGAACGGGCGGCCGATTCGGTGTACGAGACGAGTGTCGCTGCGGCGCCCGTCCGGTCCAAGTACTTTGAGGACTACCTCGGCGACCTCCGGAAGCTGCGTGAGCTGGGGATCGCCGAATGAACCAAGGAGCCAGATGATCACCGACGTGTTCAGCGCCGGATTCGATTCGCTGCCCGGCTACCGCGATGCCGGCTTCCCGGATCCGACCGAGTACGGCTACCAGACCGTGCGGGCCCGGGGCCTGGACCCGGTCGCGCTCGCCTCGCTGGACGTGCTGCTCTCCGACGTCGCCTACGAGACCGCGCTGGAGACCGCCAACGAGACCCCCGCCACCAAGGAGCCGGACCTGTACTCGGCGCCGGTGCTCACCACGCTGAGCGAGCGCATCGTCCGCGTGCTGCCCGCCGTCGGCCAGGACAACCTCGACCGGCTGGCCACCGACTGGCACGACACCACCCCGGAGCTGTCCGACCGGGACCCCGCCGCCCTGCGGTCCTGGCTGGAGCGGGTCCGTGACCTGTGCCGCGCCACCGTCCCGCAGGGAAACGTCCTCTTCGTTTGGAACTGCCTGTGAGCATCAGCGAACGTCAATTCGAGGCCGCCCAGCAGTACTCGTGGCTGCGCGCCGCCTACTATCACCAGGACATGGTCGAGACCACGCTGGAGAAGGTCGCGGGTGACCCCAACGTCGTCACCCCCGGCCTCACCGACGAGGTCCCGCTGGACTACCCGGACGCGCTGCTGGACGGCAACAACGTGGTGTACGTGGTGCCGGGAACCGAGACCAGCGAGCGCGCGCACCTCAGCCGCCCCGGTGTCGAAGACCCCGACCAGCTGCTGCGCTACCAGCCGGCCACCGAGGACTTCCTCGCCGAGGTCTTCGCCTGAGCCGACCGCCTGAAAGCCACTTTCAGGGAGTTACCTCCGCGATGAATATAGGACACGCTGTGTGACGATCGGTCGCGGTGCGTGTCCTATTCTCGCGGAGGTATGCGGTGTCGGAACAGCTGGGGCCGGTGCGGCCGGAAGCGCGAATCGCGATCCTGGACGTGCTGCGTGGGTTCGCCCTGTTCGGCATCCTGATGGTCAACATCAGCTGGTTCGCGTTCGGCGACCGGCCGGTGGCCTTCGCGTTCGACCGGCTCGGGGAGATCACCGCGTTCGGCATCGGGACGTTCTTCCAGGGCAAGTTCTACGTGCTGTTCTCGCTGCTGTTCGGCTACGGCTTCGCGGTCGCGATGCGGCGGGCCGGTGCACGGGGTGTCTCGATCGTCCGGCCCTGGACCAGACGGCTGCTGATGCTCGTCGTGCTCGGCGCCGCGCACGGCGTGCTGCTGTTCAACGCCGACATCCTGACCACCTACGGAGTCGTCGGGCTCGTCCTGCTGGCCTGCCGCAACCTCTCGCCGCGCGCGGCGATCCGGCTGGCCATGGGTCTCCTGCTGTTGCTGGCGGTGATCTTCGGCGTGCTGACCTGGCTGCGCACGCTACAGCCGGCGGTCATACCCGTTGACCACGAATCGGCCTGGAACGCGTACCGGGGGACCGTCGGCCAGATCATCACCTGGCGGGCTGAAGGTTACGTGGAAACCCTGGAATTCCAGGTGTCCAGGACCTGGCCCATCGTGCTGGCGATGTTCCTGCTGGGGATGGTCGCGGGCAGGCTCCGGCTGCTGGATCACCCGGATCGACTGTCCGTTGTCGCGCTGCGCCGGGTGCTCAGGCTGGGACTGCTGTTCGGTCTGCCGCCCGCCATCCTGTTCGGGCTGACCGCCGAGGGCGTGACCGGTTCCGCCCGCTCGGTGCTCATCCTGGGGATCAACGAGCTCACCGCGCCGCTGCTGACCGTCGCCTATGTCGCCTGTCTGGTGCTGGTGTGGCGGACCCGATGGGGCGCCGTGCTGCTGGCGCCGGTCGGCCGCGTGGGGCGCCTGGCGTTGACCGGCTACCTGAGCCAGTCGCTGATCTGCGCGTTCCTGTTCACCGGGTATGGCTTCGGGCTGGTGGGCAGGCTGCCGCTACCGGCCGTGGTGCCCATCGTGATCGCCATTTACCTGGTCCAGCTTGTCCTGAGCTCGCTCTACCTGCGACGTTTCCGGATGGGGCCGGTCGAATGGGTGCTCCGCAAGGTCACTTACAGCGGAATGGAACTCCCGCCGAATGCGGACGATGTCGTCGCTGTGCCGGCTCGGGTGCACCCGGTTGGTGAGCAGCACGTGGTACCGGTCGCCGTCGATCCACAGGCTGGTTCCGGTGAATCCGGTGTGCCCGTAGGCGATGGGGGAGAGGCCCGGGGTGTCCAGCTGCCAGCCCAGCGTCCGGCGCAGGTTCAGCCCCTCGGTCTGACAGGTGCGCATCCCCGGGAAGGGGAACAGCCCGGCGGTCAGTGACCGGCCGAGGGTCTCCATGTCGGCGAGGGTGCTGAACAGCCCGGCGTGCCCGCAGATACCACCGAGCACCACCGCGTTCTCGTCGTGCACCTCGCCGCAGACCACCCTGCCGCGCCACGGGCAGTCCTCGGTGGCCACGGCGCCCGTCACCGGGCCGAACCGCGTGCTGGTCATGCCCAGCGGCCGGGTGACCAGGTCCGCTACGAGGTGGTCGAGCGGTGATCCGGTGGCGGCCGACGCGATCAGCCCGAGCAGGATGAACCCCTGCGAGGAGTACTCCACGACGGTGCCCGGCGGGGCCTTCACCGGGCCGATCGCGGCCAGGAGTGACTCGCGGGTCGGGTGATCGCGGTAGAGCGGGGTGCTGCCGGGCAGGCCGGAGGTGTGGTTCAGCAGCTGCCGGATGGTGATCTCCGCCGACCGCCCGGGCAGGTAGCGGTCGATCGGATCGTCCAGTCCGAGCACGCCGCGATCCACCAGGGACAGCACCGCGATGGCGACGATCGGCTTGGTGACCGAGGCCAGGTCGAACAGCGAGTCCTCGGTGAGCGGCGGGCCGTCCCAGCTCCGGGTGCCCAGCAATCCACGGCTCACTGGGCCGGCCGGGGTACCGGTGGACCAGGCGACGGCGGAGAACAGCTCGGCGGCGTTGACAACGGATTCCACGCCGACCTAGCTTAGTGTGATCTGGACGACAGGGGGTGTCCGTGAACCGTCGCGCGCTGCTCGGCCTCGGTCTCCTCTCCCTGCTGTCCGGTTGCGCCACGGGTCCCGGCGCGGGCACCGTGCTGCGGATCGCCCAGCCCGCCGACCCCAGGACGCTGGATCCGCACAAGATCAGTGACATGCCGTCGATGAACGCGTTGATCAACGTGTTCGACACGCTCACCACCCGCGGCCCCGACAACCGGCTCGCGCCCGGCCTGGCCCTCTCCTGGGAGGCCCCGGATCCGTACACCTGGCGGTTCCGGCTCCGGCCCGGGGTCCGGTTCCACAACGGCGAGGCCTGCGACGCGGTCGCCGTGGCGTTCAGCGTCAACCGGCTACTCAACCCGGCGACCAAGTCGCCCATCGTCGAGCTGCGCAACGTCAGCGCGGCCGTCCCCCTCGACGAGCTGACCGTGGAGCTGCGGACCAGCAAGCCCGATCCGATCATCCCGGCGAAGGTGTCCCTGTTCGGCGGGGTCGTCGTGCCGCCCGGCTACCTGGCCGTCGCCGGGGACGCCGGGTTCGCCCGCCACCCCGTCGGCACCGGGCCGTTCACCTTCGTCGACTTCCAGCGGGACCGGCGGCTGCGGCTGCGGGCCAACCCCGGCTACTGGGCCGGGCCGGCCGGTTATCGGGACCTGGAGTTCATGCCGATGCCCAACACCTCCTCCGCGCTCGCCGCGTTGCAGAGCGACGAGGTGGACATGGTCACCGAGCTCAGCCCGGACTCCGCCCTGCAGATCACCGGCTACCGGGGCGTGTCCATCCGGAACTATCCCGCGGTCCCGACCTCGTACGTCTCGCTGGACACCACCGACGGACCGCTGTCCGACGTCCGGGTGCGGCGGGCCCTCAACCACGCGGTCGACGTACCCTTGCTGATCAAAGCCGTGATGGACGGCAAGGCCCGCGAACTGGCCACGCTGATTCCCCGCGAGTCCTTCGGCCACGACCCGGCGATCACCCCGTACACCCGGGACCTGGATCTGGCGAAGCGGTTGCTGACCGAGGCCGGCTATCCGAACGGGTTCGACACCACCCTCACCGCGCGCACCGATTCCGCTCTGCTCGCCGAGGCGATCTCCGGGCTGCTGGCCAGGGCGGGGGTGCGGGCGGCCGTGCGGCTGCTGGACATCGGCACCTACACCGCCCGGCTCACCTCGGACAACCGGCGCGCGCTCGGTCCGATGTACCTGGCCAAGTCGACCGGCTGGACCCTGGACGGGCAGAGTCTGGTGCAGTCGAACGTGCGGCACGACCGCAGGCAGAGCCGCTGGAACAGTCCCGAGGCGGACCGGCTGATCGACGCGGAGGAGCTCGGCATCGCGCCGGAGGACCGGCAGCGGGCGTTCACCGAGCTGCAGCGGCTGCTCAAGGATCAGGCGCCGTTCGTGTTCCTGTTCCAGTCGGACAGCATCTATGCGATGGGCGACCGCGCCCACTGGCAACCCAATGCGGCGGGCGTGCTGCGCATGCACTCGGCCACGGTGACCGCATGATCCCGACGATCATCCGGCGGATCCTCAGTGCGATCGTGGTGTTGTTCTGCGTGGCGACCGTGGCCTTCGTGCTGGTCCGGCTGTCCGGGGATCCGGTGAAGCTGATGCTCCCGCCGGACGCCACCGCGCAGCAGGAGACCACGCTGCGGGCGAGCCTCGGCCTGGACCGGCCACTGTGGACGCAGTACCTCGACTACCTGGCCGGGTTGCCCCGGCTGCGGTTCGGCGACTCGCTGGTCTACGGCCAGCCGGTCGCCGAGGTGCTGCTGGCCAGGGTGCCCGCCACCGCCGAACTCGCCGCCGCCGCACTGGCGCTGACCCTGTTGATCGCCGTCCCGGCGGGCACGTTCGCCGCGCTGCACCGGGGCCGCGCGGGCGACTCCGGGGTGATGGGCGCCGTCCTCATCGGACAGTCCACGCCGGTCTTCTGGATCGGCATCCTGCTGATCCTGGTGTTCGCCGTGCGCCTGCAATGGCTGCCCGCCTCCGGCTACGGCGGACTCGATCACCTCGTACTGCCCGCCGTCACCCTCGCGCTGTACTCGGTCGCCGTGGTCGCCCGGCTGCTCCGCTCCTCACTGATCGACGTGCTCGGCTCGGACTACATCCGCACCGCCACGGCGAAGGGCCTGCGCACCCGCACGGTCGTCGGCGTGCACGCGCTGCGCAACGCCGCGCTGCCGGTGGTCACCGTCGTCGGTCTGGAGATCGGCAGCCTGCTCGGCGGCGCGATCCTGACCGAGCAGGTGTTCTCCTGGCCCGGCATCGGCCGGCTCACCGTGGAGGCCATCCAGAACCGCGACTTTCCGCTGGTCCAGGGCACCGTGTTGTTCTTCGCCGCGATCTTCGTCCTGGTGAATCTGCTGGTGGACCTGTCCTACACGGTCCTCGACCCGAGGGTGCGTCTCACATGAGCCGCGCCGCGCTGGTGACCCTGATCCTGCTGGTGCTGGCCGCCCTCTGCGCACCACTGATCGCACCCCACGAGCCGAATCTGCAGAATCTGCTCACCCGGTTACAGCCGCCCGGCGCCGGGCATCCGCTGGGCACCGATCAGCTGGGCCGGGATGTGCTGTCCCGGCTCATCTACGGCACCCGGATCTCGCTGCTGGTCGGGGTCAGCGCCGCCGTGCTGGCCGGCGTGATCGGTGGCATCGCGGGCATCGTCGCCGGTTTCCTCGGCGGCTGGGTGGACCGGATCCTGATGCGGCTGGCCGATATTCAGCTCGCGTTCCCGGCGCTGCTGCTGTCCCTGGCGGTGATCGGCTTCGTGGGCTCCGGGCTGTGGCTGGTGATCCTGGTGCTGGGCTTCACCGGCTGGGTGTCCTACGCGCGCGTGGTGCGATCCGAGGTGTTGTCGCTGCGCACCAGGGGATTCGTGCTCGCCGCCATCGCGATCGGCGCATCCGGCCCGGCCATCATGCGCCGGCACCTGCTGCCGAACGTGATGGCGCCGCTGGCCACCATCGGCACGCTGCATGTGGGCACTGCGATCGTCGCCGAGGCCTCGCTGAGCTACCTGGGCATCGGCGTGCCGAAACAGACCGTGACCTGGGGTTCGATGCTTGCCGACGGTCAGCTCTACCTCGGCACGGCCTGGTGGGTCGCCGTGTTCCCCGGCCTGGCACTGGCGATCACCGTGCTCGCGGTGAACGTGCTCGGCGACGCTTTGCGCGATGTCACCGACCCCAGGAGGACAGATGGCCGATCTTGACCGGATGACCTGGCGCCAGGTGCGGGCCGCCGCCGAGGGTGGGATCGCGTTGCTGCCCATCGGATCCCAGGAGCAGCACGCGGGTCACCTGCCGATGGGCACCGACACGCTGCTGGCCGAGACCGTCGTCGACGCCGCCGTCCGCGAGCTCGGCGGCAGCCCGGAGATCGTGCGGCTACCGTGCCTGCCGTTCGGGCACAGCCCACACCACCTGTTCGCCGCCGCGGTCTCGCTGTCCCCGGAGACCCTGTTGCAGGTGCTCACCGACGTGCTGGATTCCCTGGTGCAGAGCGGATTCCGCCGGGTGCTGATCGTCAACGGGCACGGCGGCAACGACGAGATCATGCGCCTGGCGGTGAAGCGGTTCGCCTTGCGGGCCGACGTCGCCCTCGGCGCGTGTTCCTACTGGTCCCTGGTCGAACCCGCCGACCGGGTACCGGGCCACGCGGGCTGGTTCGAGACCTCGCTGATGCTCGCCGCCCACCCGGACCTGGTGGGCGTACCGGAACCCCGCCCGGCGGTGACCCCACTGTTCGACCGGCCGCCGCATCCGGGGCTGACCGTGGAGCGGCACGGGGAATGGGCCAGGGCGGGCGGCGCCACCGACGACGCCTCCGACGCGTCCGCCGAGGCGGGCCTGGACCTGCTCACCACCCGGATCGACGCCCTGGTCACCGCGATCCGCGCCTTCGACGACGCCACCCGGGACAGCCATGGGGAGCCGACCTCCGAAGTTGACGATGTTCGCGGCGAGGAACGAGCCCCGAACATCGTCACCTTCGGGACCGAAGGGGGAGCCCAGTGAAGATCACCGAAGTCGAGGTGTGGGTGGTCAACGTGCCACTGCGCAACCCGTTCACCAGCTCGTTCGAGACCAAGACGGGGGAGACCCGGACCGTGGTGCGGCTGCGCACCGACGACGGGCACGAGGGCTGGGGCGAGACCATGTGGGGCCGGCCGGTCGCCGAGCTCACCCGGCGGCTCGGCGCCGACCTGCTCGGTGGCAGCCCCTTCGCCCTGGAGGCGTTCCATCGCCGGCAGCACATGGTGCCGTTCTTCCACGGCTACCTCGGCTACGCGGCCCTCGCCGGCCTGGACGTCGCCTGCTGGGACCTGCAAGGTCGGATCACCGGGCAGCCCCTGGTCAACCTGCTCGGCGGCCCGGTGCGCACCGAGGTCCCGATCACCGCGTTGATCACCCGCGCCGATGCCCCCGACCCGGCGGGGCTGGCCCGGCACACGGTGAAGGTGGTCGCCGAGGGCGGCTTCACCGCGGTCAAACTCAAGGGCACCGCCGACTCCCGGGGGGATGTGGAGATCCTCCGGGAGATCCGCCGGGCGTTGCCGGACGTCGAGCTACGGGTGGACCCCAACGCGGCCTGGTCGGTCCCGGATTCGATTCGCGCCGGCCTGGAACTGGAGGAGCTCGGCCTGGAGTACCTGGAGGACCCGTGCGTGGGCCTGGAGGGGATGAGCCAGGTCAGGTCCCGGATCCGGATCCCGCTGTGCACCAACATGTGCGTGGTCCGGTTCGAGGACTTCGCCCCCGCGATCCGGCTCGGCGCCGTCGACGTCATCCACGGCGACGTCTACAAGTGGGGTGGCATCGCGGCGACCAAGGCACTGGCGGCGCACTGCGAGACCTTCGGGCTCGGGATGAACCTGCACAGCGGTGGTGAGCTCGGCATCGCCACCGCCGCGCACCTGGCGGTGGTGGCCAGTACACCGGTGCTGAGCCGGGCCATCGACAGCATGTACTACCTGCACGGCGACGACATCGCCGATCCACTGGAGCTCGTCGACGGCTGCCTGCGGCTGCCTTCCGGCCCGGGGCTCGGGGTACGGGTGGACGAGGACAAGCTGGCGCACTACGCGGAGGTCAACGCGCGGGAGGGGGATCTGACCGGGTGATTGTGGGGTGCGTCCGGTGGTCGGCGAAAGATGGCTTTGGAGGGGGAGATGGGTGGGTGGGGGCGTCTTTCCTGCCGGGCTGTCTGGTGGGGGCACGCCGGTCTGGGCTGCCTGGGCCGCTTCGCGGGGACTCGGACGGCGCTCATGCAGTGAGGGGCACCCTCACTGCACTCAACGCAGTAAGGGTGCCCCTCACTGCATGCCCCGGTGGTCGCCGGTCACCCACAAGAGCACCACCAGTCTCATCTGCCACACCAGCAACAGTCCACAGTGGACTTATCCGTCTTCAAGACCGATAAATGCCCAGTTATCGGTCTTGAAGACGGATAACCCGACCCAATCCAAGATCAACTCAGTCGGATGGGGGACACGGGAGCCCCGCGCAGCGGCCCCGACACACCAGACAGGCGTGCCCCCACCCGACACGCAGGCAGAAAAGACGTCGCCACCTACCCGTCTCCTCCTCCAAAGCCCTCCTTCGACGACAACCCGAGCCGGCCCCTCGACCCATCGTCAAGATGGATTCGACCGCCTGGATCCATCGCGAAGATGTCCGCCAGGTGAATCGCCGCAGTTCATCAGGGGCCCAGGACAGCCGGAACCGGCGCCGATTGCTCCTCGCCCACAATGTCTGTCGCGATCTGTTGTACGGCTGCGCAAGCGACAGCGGACGCCCGGTGCGGAAGTGTGCTCAGGTGACGGAGCCAGTGTGGAGAGCCAGCGTGTCTGAAAGGAACGGCAGTCGAGTGTTCAGCCGTATAGCGATCGTCAACCGTGGGGAGGCGGCGATGCGCCTCATCCACGCCGTCCGCGATCTGGCTGCGGAGACCGGGAAGCCCATCCAGACCATCGCCCTGCACACCGACGTCGACCGCGACGCCACCTTCGTGCGCGAGGCCGATATCGCCTATGACCTGGGACCCGCGTCCGCCCGCCCCTACCTGGACCTCAAGGCCCTGGAGCAGGCCCTGGTGCAGACCAGGGCCGAGGCCGCCTGGGTCGGCTGGGGCTTCGTGGCCGAGGACCCGGCGTTCGCCGAGCTGTGCGCGGAGATCGGCGTGACCTTCATCGGTCCCAGCGCCGACGCCATGCGCCAGCTGGGCGACAAGATCGGCGCCAAGCTGATCGCCGAAGAAGTCGGTGTGCCCGTCGCCCCGTGGAGCCGGGGTGCCGTCGAGACCCTGGACGCCGCCATCGCCTCCGCCAAGGAGGTCGGCTACCCGCTGATGCTGAAGGCCACCGCCGGTGGTGGCGGCCGCGGTATCCGGGTCATCACCAACAAGGCCGAGCTGGTCGACGCCTACGAGCGCACCAGCCAGGAGGCCGCCCGCGCCTTCGGTAGCGGCATCGTGTTCCTGGAGCGCCTGGTCACCGGCGCCCGGCACGTCGAGGTGCAGGTCATCGCCGACGGTCAGGGCACCGCCTGGGCCCTCGGCGTCCGGGACTGCTCGGTGCAGCGGCGCAACCAGAAGGTCATCGAGGAGTCCGCGTCCCCGGTCCTGTCCGAGGCCCAGGTCGACGAGCTGAAGACCTCCGCCGAACGCCTCGCCAACCGGGTCGGTTACCGGGGCGCGGCCACCGTCGAGTTCCTCTACCACCCCGGCGAGAAGCTGTTCGCCTTCCTGGAGGTCAACACCCGCCTCCAGGTCGAGCACCCGATCACCGAGTCCACCACCGGCTTCGACCTCGTCCGGGCCCAACTCCACGTGGCCTCGGGCAACAAGCTGACCGGTGAGCGCCCGGTGGAGCGTGGCCACGCCATCGAGGCCCGGCTCAACGCCGAGGACCCGGACCGCGACTTCGCGCCGTCCCCGGGCCGCATCGCCCGCCTCGACCTACCCGCCGGCCCCGGAATCCGGGTGGACACCGGTGTCAGCGAGGGCGACACCATCCCCGCCGACTTCGACTCGATGATCGCCAAGATCATCGCCTACGGCCGGAACCGGGACGAGGCGCTCGGCCGGCTGCGTCGCGCCATGACCGAGACCGTCGTGGTCATCGAGGGTGGCGCCACCAATAAGAGCTTCGTGCTCGACCTGCTGGACCAGCCCGAGGTGATCGACGCCAGCGCGGACACCGGCTGGATCGACCGGGTCCGCGGTGAGGGCAGGCTCGTCGCCCACCGGCACTCCGGCGTGGCCCTCGCGGCCGCCGCCATCGAGGCCTACGAGGAAGAGGAGACGGCCCAGCAGCAGCGCCTGCTGTCCACCGCGTTCGGTGGCCGGCCGCAGGTGCAGCACGAGAGCGGCACCCAGCTGGACCTCAAGCTGCGGGGCGTCGGCTACCGGGTCCGGGTCGCCCGCATCGGCGCGCACCGCTTCCGGGTCGGCATCGAGGCCGGTGACCAGAGCAGGGTCGCCGACGTGGACCTGAACCGCTTCGACCGGCACACCGGCCACGTGCAGATCAACGGCACCCGCTACCGGCTGCTCACCGCCACCCACGGCCCGGTGCACCTGATCGAGGTGGACGGCGTCACCCACCGGGTCAGCCGGGACGAGGGCGGCGTGGTCCGGTCGCCCGCGCCCGCGCTGGTCGTCGCGACCCCGCTGACCGTCGGCGACGAGGTCGAGGCGGGCGCTCCGGTGCTGGTGCTGGAGAGCATGAAGATGGAGACGGTGCTGCGCGCGCCGTTCGCCGCCCGGCTCAAGGAATGCGTCGTCTCGGTCGGCAGCCAGGTGGAGACCGGGGCGCCGCTGCTCCGGCTGGAGCCGATCGGCGACCCGGCCGACGCCGCCGCGCAGGAGACCGCGCAGCCGGTCGAGCTGGACCTGCCGGTACCCAACGGCGACCTGCCCGCCCGGGACCGCGCCCAGCGTGGCCTGGAGAACCTGCGCAGCCTGCTGCTCGGCTTCGACGTCGACCCGCACGACGAGCGCCGGGTGCTGGCGGACTACCGGTCGGCCCGCGAGGCCGCCATCGAGGCCGGTCACCGGCCGCTGTCGGCCGAACTCGGCCTGCTGGAGGTGTTCGCCGACCTCGCCGAGCTGAGCCGCAACCGGCCGGCGGGCGAGGAGGTCTCCGGCGAGGGACACCTGCACAGCGCACGCGAGTACTTCCACACCTACCTGCAGAGCCTGGACGTGGACCGGGCGGGCCTGCCCGCCAAGTTCCAGGACCGGCTGGCCAAGGCCCTCGGCCACTACGGTGTCGGCGAGCTGGAGCGCACCGGCGCCCTGGAGGCGGCGGTCTTCCGCATCTTCCTGGCGTTGCAGCGGTCCGCGGCCGACGCCACGGTGATCTCCAGCCTGCTGCGGTCCTGGTTGCAGGAGCCGCCGCCGGACGAGGTGCAGCGGGAGACCGTGGGTCTGGCCCTGGAACGGCTCATCGCCGCCACCCAGGTCCGCTTCCCGGCGGTGTCCGACCTGGCCCGTGGCGTGGTCTTCGCCTGGTTCGGCCAGCCGCTGCTGCGCCGCAACCGGGCCCGGGTGTACGCGGACATCCGCAAACACCTGACCTACCTGGACACCAACCCGGACGCCGCCGACCGCGCCGAGCGGATCGCCGAAATGGTGCGCAGCACCGAGCCCCTGGTCCGGCTGCTCGGCCAGCGGCTGACCCGCGGCAGGCGGGACAACGCGGCACTGCTCGAAGTGCTGACCCGCCGGTACTACGGCAACAAGAAGACCGACTCGGTCACCACCAGCGAGGTCGCGGGCTGCACCTTCGTCATCGCCGGTCGCCCGGAGATCTCCGTGGTCTCCACCGCCGTCGGCTTCGAGTCGCTCGGTGCCGCGCTGGACGGGCTCGGCCGGCTGGCCGCCGGTCAGGGAGTCGTCGAGGCGGACATCTACCTCAGCTGGGAGAACCAGCCCGAGGACTCCGCGGAGATGGCCGCCGCGCTCCACGAGGTCGTCGCCGCGCACCCGCTGCCCAGCCAGGTCAGCCGGGTCACCACCACCGTCGCCGGCAGCGGCAGCGCGGTCATGCACCAGCACTTCACCTTCCGGCCGGCAGTGACCGGCATGGAGGAGGAGCGGCTGATCCGTGGCCTGCACCCGTTCATCGCGCAGCGGATGCAGCTGGAGCGGCTGTCCCGGTTCGACCTCACCCGCCTGGCCTCGCTGGACGAAGAGGTCTACCTGTTCCGGGCCGTGGCCAAGGAGAATAAGTCCGACGACCGGCTGGTCGCCTTCGCCCAGGTCCGTGACCTCACCGAACTGCGTGAGCAGGACGGCAGGCTCGTGGCCCTGCCCACCGCGGAGAACACCATCGCCGCGTGTGTCAACTCGATCCGCCGCGCGCAGGCGCAGCGGCCGTCGAAGACCAGGTTCCCCACCAACCGGGTCGTCATCTACATCTGGCCGCCCAGCGAGCTCACCAGGCAGGAACTGGAAATGCTCGCCGCCCGCGTGCTGCCCACCACCGCGGGCGCCGGGCTGGAGGAGATCCTGTTCATCGCCCGGCAGCGGGACATCCGCACCGGCGACCTGGTCAAGATCGCCATGCGGATCTCGTTCGACGCCACCGGCGGCAGCCGGTTCAGCATCGGCGAGCGCACCTTCGAACCGGTCGAGCCCCTCGATGACTACCGGCTGAAGGTGCTCCGGGCCAGCTCGCGCGGCACGGTGTACCCGTACGAACTGACCGGCCTGCTCGGCGAGTTCACCGAGCACGACCTCGACGAGTCGCACGCCCTGATTCCGGTGGACCGGCCCAAGGGCCGCAACAAGGCGGGCATCGTCGCCGGTGTGGTGAGCACGCCGACCGAGCGGCACCCCGAGGGCGTCAAGCGGGTGGTGTTGCTCGGTGACCCGACCAAGTCCCTCGGCGCGCTGTCCGAGCCGGAGTGCCGCCGGGTGATGGCCGCGCTGGACCTCGCCGAGGAGTTGCGGGTACCGCTGGAGTGGTACGCCTTGTCCTCGGGCGCCCGGATCTCCATGGAGTCCGGTACCGAGAACATGGACTGGGTGGCGGCCGCGCTCAAGCGGATCGTCGAATTCACCCAGGACGGCGGCGAGATCAACATCGTCATCGCGGGCATCACGGTCGGCGCCCAGCCGTACTGGAACGCCGAGGCCACCATGCTGATGCACACCAAGGGCGTCCTGGTGATGACCCCGGACTCGGCGATGGTGCTCACCGGCAAGCAGTCCCTGGACTTCTCCGGAAGCGTGTCCGCCGAGGACAACTTCGGCATCGGCGGCTACGACCGGATCATGGGCCCCAACGGCCAGGCGCAGTACTGGGCGCCGAACCTGTCCGCCGCGCGCGATGTGCTGATGGCGCACTACGAGCACACCTACATCGCGCCGGGGGAGCAGACCCCGCGCCGGGCGGAGAGCACCGACCCGGCCGACCGGGACGTGTCGAGCTTCCCGCACACCATCGAGGGCAGCGAGTTCGCCACCGTCGGCCAGATCTTCTCGTCGACGCACAACCCGGACCGGAAGAAGCCGTTCGACATCCGCACGGTGATGCGGGCCCTCGCCGACCAGGACCGGCCGGTCCTGGAACGCTGGGCGGGCATGGCCGACGCGGAGACGGCGGTCGTCCAGGACGCCCACCTGGGTGGCATCCCGGTGTGCCTGCTGGGCATCGAGTCCCAGTCGGTGCAGCGCCGCGGCTTCCTGCGGACGGACGGACCGGACATCTACACCGCGGGCACGCTTTTCCCGCAGTCCTCGAAGAAGGCGGCCCGGGCGATCAACTCGGCCAGCGGCAACCGTCCGCTGGTGGTCCTCGCGAACCTGTCCGGCTTCGACGGCTCCCCGGAGTCGATGCGCAAGTTGCAGCTGGAGTACGGCGCCGAGATCGGCCGGGCCATCGTCAACTTCCAGGGCCCGATCGTGTTCTGCGTGATCTCCCGCTACCACGGCGGCGCGTTCGTGGTGTTCTCCAAGGCACTGAACCCGAACATGACGGTGCTGGCCCTGGAGGGCTCGTTCGCCTCGGTGCTCGGTGGCGCCCCCGCCGCGGCGGTGGTGTTCTCCGGCGAGGTCAACGCGCGCACGGCGGCCGATCAGCGGGTGCGTGACCTGGAGGCGGCCGTGGTCGCCGCCACCGGTACCGATCGCGCCACGCTGACCGCGGAACTGGACGAGATCCGGTCCTCGGTGCGCGCGGAGAAGCTGGGTGAGGTGGCCGGTGAGTTCGACCGGGTGCACAACATCCACCGCGCCGTCGAGGTCGGCTCAGTCGACGCGGTGATCAGCGCGGCGCAGTTGCGCCCGAAGATCATCGACGCCATCTCCTAACTGCTGTTCCGAAGTTGACGATGTTCGGGTGCTCTTCCCGAACATCGTCAACTTCGGGGGCCTACACCTGGTCCAGGATCCGCGCCAGGAACTGGCGGGTCCTCGCCTCCTGCGGATCCCCGATGACCTGCGCGCTGGGACCACGCTCGACGATCACCCCGCCGTCCAGGAACAGCACCTGATCGGCCACCTGCTGGGCGAACCGGACCTCATGGGTGACGATGACCATCGTCCAGCCCTGACCGGCCAGGTCCCGGATCACCGCGAGGACCTCGCCCACCAGTTCCGGGTCGAGGGCCGAGGTCGGCTCGTCGAACAACACCACTCGCGGCTTCAACGCCAGCGCCCGGGCGATGCCGACCCGCTGCTGCTGACCGCCGGACAGCTGCGCCGGATAGGCGTCCAGCTTGTCGCTGATGCCCACCTGTTCGAGCAGCACCTTCGCGTCGGCCACCGCCTCCTCGCGCGGACGCTTCTGCGCGATCACCGGGCCCTCGATGATGTTCTCCAGCACCGTGCGGTGCGGGAACAGGTTGTGCGCCTGGAACACCATCGCGCTCTGCGCCCGCAGCCGGTCCCGCTCCTTGCGTGAGGGCATGGTGGTGAAGTCCACCGAGACGTCCTCGATCCGCACGACCCCCTGATCCGGGATCTCCAGCGTGTTCAGCGACCGCAGCACGGTGGTCTTGCCGGAGCCGGAGGGTCCCAGCAACGCGGTGCACGTGCCCTGCGCGGCCTCGAAGTCGACGCCCCGCAGCACCTGCTGGAGGCCGAATGCCTTGTACAGGCCGGTTACCTCGATACGAGTCATGCGATCACATACCTGCTCAGTCGGGCTTCGGTGCGTTTCTGGATCGCGGACAGGCCGACGCAGATCAGCCAGTAATAGAGTCCGGCGAAGGAGTACAGCGCGAGGAACTCATTGCTCTCGGCCGCTGCCAGCTGAGATACCCGGAACATCTCGGTGAGCAGCACCACTGAGCCCAGTGAGGTGTCCTTGACCAGCGACAACAGCGTGTTGGACAGCGGCGGCACGGCGATCCGGCCGGCCTGCGGCAGGATGATCCGCCGGTACGCCTGTGCCGGGGAGAGCCCGACGGTCGCCGCCGCCTCGAACTGGCCACGCGGCACCGCCAGGATCGCCGACCGGATCACCTCCGCGGCGTAGCCGGCCACGTTGAGGCTGAACGCGATGGTCGCCGCGGTGAACGAGTCGAACTTCAGCCCGATCTGCGGCAACCCGTAGAACACGATGAACAGCTGCAGCAGTAGCGGCGTGCCCCGGATGATCGAGATGAACGCGCGGGCCAGCCCGGACAGCGCTCTGACCGGGGATATCCGGGCGAGCGCCACGAACAACGCCAGCAGCAGGCCGATGGCGAAGCTCAGCGCGGTCAGCGGGATGGTCACCTTCAGCAGCGCGAGGAACATCGGCCACGCCGTCTCGCCGACGATCGCCCAGATGCTCCGGTGGCCTCGCTGGGAGGAGACATCGCCGCCGTCGGGCACCGAGACGTCGGCCTTGAAGTACCGCTCGGAGATCCCGCGCAGCGTCCCGTCGGCCTTCAGCTCGGTGATGGCCTGGTTCGCCTGGGCCAGCAGCGGGTCGTCCTTGCGGAAGGCCAGCGCCTGCTCACCGATCTTGTCGTCGACCGTGCCGACGATCTCCACCTTGTCGGAGCCGGTGCTGGACAGATAGTCGAGGATCGCGATGTTGTCGTTCACGATCGCGTCCACCCGGCCCTCGGCGAGCAACGCCGCGGCCTGGGTGACGCCTTCGACCGCCTCGATGTTGGCCCCGGCGTCCCGGGCCACCTTCGCCCAGCTGCTGGTCGACGACTGCGCGGTGGTCTTGCCCTTGATATCGGCGAGCGACTTGATCCGCTCATCACCCTTGCGCCGGACGACGACGCCACGCGAGTACGTGTAGGTCGCCGACAGCCCGTACTTGGCCTTGCGCGCATCGGTGATCGCCACCTGGTTGGCGATCACGTCGAGACGCTTCGATTCCAGCGCCGGGAAGATCGCGTCCCACTGGGTCTCGACGAACTCCAGCCGCCACCCGGCCTTCTGCCCGATCGCCTTGATCACGTCGACGTCGTAGCCGGTCAGCTGCCCGGTCTTCGAATCGTGGAAGGAGAACGGGGGATAGGTGCCCTCGGTGCCCACCCGCACCACGGGCTGCTCGGCCGCCTGCGCCGGACTCGCCAGCAGGGGTGCGAGCAGGAACAGCTGCAACAGCAGCACGAGTGATCGCATACTGGCAATCTAACCGTTCCCGGTGGTCATGGTTGACCTCCTCGTTACCTCCCGCTTACGTTGATCGGACTACGTGAAAGCGTCCTCAACCCCTGTTAAAGAGGAGATCACGATGGCGCGAAGCGCTCGGGCTTCCTGGTTGGGCGTGGTGACCGCACTGTGTGTCACCGCGGGGCTCGTCACTCCGGCTTCAGCGGAACCCCGATTCAGTACTGCCGATCCGATCGGCCTGGTGAACACGTTCATCGGGACCAAGGACGACGGCAACACGTTCCCCGGTGCGGCCATGCCGTTCGGCAAGGCGCAGGTCAGCCCGATCGGGGACCACTACGCGGGCTGGCGGTACGACGACCCGAAGATCCGCGGCTTCGGTCACCACTTCCTGTCCGGCGCCGGCTGCTTCGAGCAGGGCGGCCTGGTCTCCGTGTTGCCGACCACCGGCACCGTGGGTCCCGGCGGCACCTTCGACACCAAGAATCCGCAGACCTTCGACCACGCCCGGTACGGCTCGGCCTACACCCACGAGGGTGAGGTCGGCCGCCCCGGCTACTACCGCACCCGGCTCACCGACTACGGCGGCATCGACGCGGAGACCACCGCGACCACCCGGACCGGCGTGGAGCGGTACACGTTCACCGATCCGGCCAAGGCCAACGTGTTCGTCAACGTCGGCCAGGCCGCCAGCAAGCACCCCGTGTACGGCAGCGAGGTGAAGCTCATCGGCGATCGCACCATCGAGGGCTGGGTGGACAGCCTGGCCTTCTGCGGCGGCAAGTCCTACCGGACCTGGTTCACCACCACCTTCGACCGGCCGTTCAAGGACTTCGGCACCTGGGACCCGAACGGCGGCACCCCGGGCAGCAAGGAGACCAGCGGCCGGGCCGGCCTGCGTGGCGCTTGGCTGGGATTCGCGGGGGAGAAGACGGTCACCGCGACCACCGCGACCTCCACGGTGGACGCCGAAGGCGCGCGGAAGAACCTGGCGGCCGAGAAGGCGGCCGGCTTCGACGCGACCCGGACGCAGGCGGAGCAGGCCTGGCGCGACGAGCTGACCAGCGTGCGGATCGCGGGCGGGCAGCAGAACGACCTCGTGGTGTTCTACACCTCGCTCTACCACGTGCTGCTCCAGCCGCTGACCGGCAACGACGTGGACGGCCGCTACCGCGGCTTCGACGACAAGATCCACACCGCCGACGGCTGGACCTACTACGAGTACTTCTCGCTGTGGGACACCTACCGCACGCAGAACCAGCTCCTCGCGATGCTGCGCCCGGACCGCGCCAAGGACATCGCCCGCTCGGTGCTCGCGATCAACGAGCAGGGCGGCTGGCTGCCGCGCTGGGCGTACGCCAACCAGGAGACCAACACGATGACCGGCGACCCGGTCACCCCGTTCCTGGTCGACCTGTGGAAGTTCGGCGCCCTCGAAGGCCGCGAGGGTGAGGCCCTGACGGCGCTGTTGAAGAACGCCAACGGGCTGCCGCCGAAGTCCTCGCCGTTCGAAGGCCGGGCCGGCAACCCGAACTACCTGGCCAAGGGTTTCATCGAGTACGACAAGAACCACCCGAAGAAGGGCCAGGACGTCGACCAGCACTACGGCGGCTCCGCGACCCTGGAGTACGCCCTGGCCGACTGCTCGCTGTCCATCATGGCCGGTGAACTCGGTGCCGCCGACCAGGCCGCTCTGCTGAAGAAGCGCGGCCGCAACTGGCAGAACCTGTGGGACGCCTCGGTCACCGACCGCGACTTCCAGGGCTTCCTGCGGCCGAAGGTGCTCGACGGCAGCTGGTACACCCCGGCGGGCAAGCCCTACTCGCCCGCCTCGGCCGACGGGTTCCACGAGGGCACCGCCTGGCAGTATCAGTGGCTCGTGCAGCAGGACTCCGCCGCCCTGGCCGAGAAGATGGGTGGCCAGGCGAACGCGGCCAAGCGCCTCGACGAGTTCTTCGCCTACGACAAGGTGCTCGCCGACCCGGCGGGTGCCGTGCGCAAGGAATGGGTGCTCGGCCCGTACGACTACTACGACCAGCGGCGCTACAACCCGAACAACGAGCCCGACCTGCACAGCCCGTGGATGTACGGGCTCCTCGGACAGCCGTGGAAGACCTCCACGATCGCGCACGCCGCGCAGACCCTGTTCACCAACGAGCCCAAGGGCGTGACCGGCAACGACGACCTGGGCACCATGTCCGCCTGGTACGTGTTCAGCGCGCTGGGCATGTACCCGGTCATGCCGGGCACCGGGCACCTGGTGCTGAACGCGCCCCGGTTCGCCAAGGTCGCGCTGCGGCTGGGTGGCGGCCAGGAACTCGTCATCGAGGCACCCGGCGCCGACCCCGCAGGCCCGCAGCAGTACATCGCCGGGGTCAAGGTCGGCCAGACGCCCAACGACAAGGTCTACCTCGACTGGTCCGCCCTGAAGAACGGCGGCACGGTCAGCTACGACCTGACCACCACCCCGCCCACCAAGGGCTGGGGCACCAGCCCCGAAGCGGCGCCGAAACCCCCCTGCGCCGCCTGACCCCCAACGGATCCGACGTTGACGATGTTCGCGGCGAGGAACGAGCCCCGAACATCGTCAACTTCGGGGGCAGGGGTTTCCGGGACTCACCGAACCGTCACGCTTGAAGACCCATCCTGGGAGGTGTTTAGTTGCATTAGCTAAAGATGAAGGGTGGGTCGATGGGACAGCACGCGGATTGGGACATCGTCACCGGCATCGGAGCGACCGCGCTCGCGGTCGCGGCGGCCAGGTCGATCGAGACGCATCGGCCGGACCGCCTGGTGGCGGATCCCCTGGCGGCGGTTTTCGTCCGCGCCGCCCGGCCGGGGGCGGTCATGCCGACCGGGCCGGAGGACGGCGGGGACGAACCGATGTGGCAGGCCATGGCCACCTATCTCGGCGTGCGATCCCGGTTCTTCGACGAGTACTTCGCTCAGTCCGGCGTCACCCAGGCGGTGCTGCTGGCCTCCGGCCTCGACCTGCGGGGATACCGGCTGGACTGGCCCGACGGCACCTCGGTCTACGAGCTGGACATGCCCAAGGTGCTGGACTTCAAGCTCGAGGTCCTGGTGGACAACAACGCCGTGCCCACCGCCGACGTGCGCAATGTGCAGATCGACCTGCGCGACGACTGGCCCACCGCCCTGCTGGACGCCGGGTTCGACCCGAAGCGCCGGACGGCCTGGCTCGCCGAGGGCCTGCTGCCGTTCCTGCCCGAGGAGGCGACGGTCGCCCTGTTCAGCAATATGCACCGGCTGTCCGCGCCCGGCAGCCTGATCGCCGCCGAGCACATCGTGGGCGATCCGCGTGAGGTGGCCAACGACCCGACGTTCCGCAACATGCAGGAGGAGTACGGCCTGACCCTGGAGGACCTCTGGCCGCACGACAAGACCTACGACCCGGCCGCCTGGCTGACCGACAACGGCTGGGCCGTGACCAGCGAGTACGCCGAGAAGGTCGCCGAGCGCTTCGGCAGGCCGTTCGGCGAGCACCTGGACTCGTTCCGCGGCAACCTGTTCCTCACCGCACGCCGCTAGTCCCGGCTGGTGACGGCCGCCTGGGCGAGCACGGCGGCCGTCACCAGCAACACCGCGGACAGCGCCAGGTAGCCGAGCAGGCCCGCGATGTCCGGCAGCCCCTCGGACAGGCCCCTGATCATCGCGTTCACCGGCGGAATCCCCTTGACCAGCAACAACGACAGCACACCCACCAGGGCGACCGCGAACGAGTAGCCGGGCCGCCGGATGACCAGCCGCGAGCAGATCAACCCGACGGCCGTCCCGGTGAAGGTGGCCGTGCTCAACGCGGCCAGGCCGAGCAGCAGATCCGCCGGGCTCACCTTGTGGTGGCCCATCAGCAGCGGGCCGAGCAGGCCGACGAGCACGAGCCCGAATCCGGCCAGCAACGCCACGCAGACTCCGGCCAGCAGCACCTTCACCGACCGGCCCGCATGCACGATGGTCACCGCGCGGTGTACCGGGTCCTCGGCGTTCAGCTGCGCGACGGTGATCCAGGACGTGGCGACGAACAACGCCCCGGAGATCACCGCGTACAGCGGCAGTAGCGGCCCGCCGTCGTTCAGCGCGGCGATGGCCAGCGCGCCGAGGAACAACACCACCGGCGCCAGGTAGCGCTGCGAGTGCAGGAATGTCGCCACGCCGTACCGGATCAACGCGATCATCGCCGCACCCGCCAGCCCCGGTCGCGCGCCTGGATCAGCAGGCCGTCGTAGTCGGCCGCCGGGACCTCGATGGTCACCGAGACCACCGATGCCGCCGCAGCGGCACTCAGCCGCCCGTCCACCAGCGCGTATCCGGTGGTCGCGTGGGTCTGGCCGATCGACTCCCGGTGATCGGTGAACACCACGGCGCCGCCGGTCGCCGCGGTCTCCGCGATGACCTCGCCGAGCACCTGGTGCGCGGAGGCGTCCAGCCCCGACCACGGCTCGTCCAGCACCAGCAGTTCCGGCGGCACCAGCAACGCCTGCGCCAGGGTCACCTTCTGCGCGTTGCCCTTGGACAACGTGCGCAGCGGGACGTGCGCCCCGCCGACCAGCGCCAGCCGGTCCAGCAGCTCGGCGGCCCGCGCGCGGACGGCGGCGGTGGACAGGCCCCGGATGCGGCCCATGTGCGCCAGGTATTCGGTGGCCGACAGCCGCTCGCCCGGCGGGAACCGGTCCGGCACGTAGCCGATGATCTCCGGCCGGCCGGAGATGACTCCGCTGCTGGGCGTGCTCAGCCCGGCCATCATCCGCAGCAGGGTGGACTTGCCCGAGCCGTTGGCGCCGTGCAGCGACACGACCTCGCCGGAGCGAACGTGCAGGGTCACGTCGGTCAGTACCGCCCGCCGCCGGCCGCGATACCGCTTGCTCACCCCGGAAAAGGACACCCCTCGAAAGCTCATCGCGTCCTACAGTAGCGACTCGTGGACCAGTACTGCGCCGACGTGGCCTCGGTGTTCGAAGCCCGGCTCGATTCCCGGCTGATCGGCGTCTACCTGCACGGATCCGCCGTCCTGGGCGGCTTCGACCCGCGCCGCAGCGACATTGACATCCTTGTCGTCTGCGCCGATCCGCTGTCCGCTTCCACCCGATCGGCGGTCATCCACGAGCTCGGCGAGCAACGCCTGCCCTGCCCCGCCCGCGGGCTGGAGCTGAGCGTCGTCACCCGGACCGCCGCCCGGAACCCCACCGCGAGCCCGGCCTACGAATTGCACATGACCACCCACCCGGCGGATACCAAGGCCGGCCCCGATCCGACCGGTCACGGGGATCCGGACCTGGTGCTGCACTTCGCCGTCTGCCACCAGTCCGGCCGCCTGTTCGGTACCGGGGGAGTCGCCGCCGAGGTGTTCGCCCCGGTACCCGGCGAGCTTGTTCGCGGGCAGCTGGTGGCCGAACTGCGCTGGGCCGCGGAACACGCGCCCGCGGAGTACACGGTGCTGAACGCCTGCCGCGCGTGGAAGTACACAGTGGACGGAACATTGGTGTCCAAGGTGGACGGTGGTGGCTGGGCGATGGAACTGGTGCCGGAGAAGGAACTCATCCGAGCCGCCCTGCGCCGGCAGTTCGGCCTGCCGGCAGCCGAACTCGATCCCGAGGCGGTGCGCGGGTTCGCCGACTCCATGATCAGTCGGATGGCCTAGCGAAAGCCGGGACAGCCGTGGGGGGACGCCGGTAGAAACCGGACCATGAGTTCACTGGAGTCCGCGATCATCGCGGGTGGAATCCTGCCGGAGATCGCCGGTATCGCCGTTGCGGAGGCCGACCGGGCCGGGTTACCCCTGGCCATCGGCTGTGTCGTGCTGATGAAGGAATCCAGCGGCGGCCAGAACGTGTACGGGCATGACGCGGTCGACTGCGGGCCGGTCGGCGGCCCCGTGACCGAGGAGAACTACCGCGAGTACCTGGCCAACCGGGACAGCTGCGGTTGTCAGGGCGTCGGACCGGTGCAGCTGACCTACTGGGCCATCCAGGACCTCGCCGACGAGCTGGGCGGCTGCTGGCGCCCGGAGATCAACATCCGGGTCGGCTTCGAGATGCTGGCCGGCTACCTGCGTGAGGGCAGCGTGCAGGACGCGTTCAGCCGGTACAACACCGGGCAGCCGGGGGACAGCCCCTACGCGAAGGACGCGATGGACCTGCTGCCCGAGTGGGAGGCGATCGTCGGCTAGCTAGCCGTCGACTACCGTACGGCCGTGGCGAAGCTGTATTTCCGGTACGGAGCGATGAACTCCGGCAAGTCGACGGCGTTGATCCAGGTCGCACACAACTACGAGGAGCGCGGCCAGCGGGTCCTCGTGGTGAAGCCGGCCATCGACACCAAGGGGGACGGTATCGAGTCGCGGGTCGTGTCCCGCGCGGCCGACCTGGTGATCGACGGGGACACCGCACTGCGCACGGCGGTGCAGGCGGTGGGGGAGCCGGACTGCGTGCTGGTGGACGAGGCGCAGTTCCTCACCGGGACGCAGGTGGAGGACCTGTTCCAGCTGGCGGTGCTGGACGGCGTTCCGGTGATCGCGTACGGCCTGCGTGGCGATTTCCGCACCAAGGCCTTCCCCGGCAGCCTCCGGTTGCTGGAGCTGGCGCACTCCATCGAGGAACTGAAGACGATCTGCCGCTGCGGCAAGAAGGCCATGTTCAACGGCCGGGCCGTCGACGGCGCCTTCACCCAGGTCGGGGGTCAGGTCGCCATCGACGGCACTGTGCAGGACGGCGCTGTGCAGTACGAGTCCCTGTGCGGAGCCTGTTACCTGCTCAAAGTCGGCTCGCTCGGTTAGGGCCAGGGGTTACAGGGCGGGGTGAAACCGTCGATCGGCAGGGCGCGGAACTCGAGCTTGTTCGGGGTCTTGCCGACGAACACCAGGCCGCTGGCATCGGTCAGCGCTGAGGCGAAGGTGTAGTCCGGCTTTCCCAGCTCCGCCAGGTAGGTCCAGCTCGCCGCATCGAACTTGATGGTCTTGGTCTGCAACTGGCCGCCGGTGGACGGCAACGTGGTCAGCCACTTGTCGCCGCCGCTCCAGTGGGAGAACGGACGCAGCTGGACGTAGAAGTCGTCGGTCGAGCTGTACGTCACGGTGAAGCCGGCTGACTTCGTCAGATCGGCCTGACCGCCGTACTTGTTGCCCAGCCATACGACGAAGGTGTGCCACTCGGAGCCCTTGAACTCCACCCTGGTGAACCACTTACTGCCGTCCTGGATCAGCGTCTCGGTGGTCGGCACCATGGTGCCCTCGCTGGGAATCCAGTGCTGGAGGCCGTCGATCGACGGCTTGTCGCACGCGGAGTTGAGCCGGTTCGCAGGGTATGGCGCACCGAGTGCCGAGGTGTTCCTCTGGCTCACGGTTCCGGTGGTGAACAACGAGGCCGCCAGCAGATACCCGATCACGATGATCGCGCAGCCGAAAGCCAAGGTCGTACGACCACGGTTTGTATTTAAGCGCACCAGAAGAAACTATCAGACAGTTCTTCGTGCGGTAAGCGAGAAGAAATTGACAGTTTCGATACGTCAAGCATTAAATTGAAAATATGCGCGAATACTATGCATGCCCATAATTTCATATACCCCATCGGTCCGCGGGTGCTGGCCGCAGGAACGGATCGTCCCTGCTCACGGGCTTCGATGCCGCTGCTCAATTCGGCATATGGCGACAGTGGCCGGCCGTGCGCATCACATTGTCTTGCTCGATCACGGCCACCGGGTAACTGTCAACGGTCCACGGTGCCGAGATTTTCCATGATCAGCGGCGGATTCATTGCATCAGACGCACCGAATCCGCCGCTGATCATGTGTACTTCTGTCGCGGTTACCGGCGCACCGTCCTGGTGACCGAGCCGCCGTTCAGGCCGCTCAGGTCCAGCGTCAGTGGGCGGCCGAAGACGGTGAGCGTCAACGTGCCGCCCCGCCGCGTGGGGTCGGCGATCGCCAGCGTCACCCCGCTCATCGTCAGCCGGGCGACCACCGCGCAGGGGGCGGAGGCCGTCAGCGGTCCGCAGCTCGCGGGGGCGAAGAAGTTCGCCGCGAACACCCCGCCGAGCGGATCACTGACCGCGTGCACGTCCGGCCTGTTGGCCAGCACCAGGATGCGGGGCAGCCGGGCCTGCGCGGCCGTGGTCGCCGCGTCCGCGCCGGGCAGCAGTTCATAGTGGTAGGTGGCCCCGGACGGGTTCTGGCCGTGGTCGAACCACAGGGTCGCGTACTCGCGGGTGACCTCGTCCTGCGGCGGCGGCTGCTCCTGCTTGCCCGCCTGGGTCCACCGGCCGGTACGGCTCTCCCGCAGGCCACGCAGCGGGCCACCGTCCGGGAACAGATAGCCGCCCGTGCCCTCGATGTGCGCCCAGCGGGCGCCGGTGAGGTCCGTCTGGCCGGTTTCCAGCGGCCGGCCGTCCACTGTGCACTGACGGGCGATGCGGTTGTCCACTGTGGTCTGGATGCTGCCGTCGGTGCTGGTGATCCCGGAGCCGAGGGCGATGATCCGGTCGCCGAACAGGAACCAGGACTTGATGCCCCGCAACGAGTTCGGCGTGCCGGGCTTGTTGCCGGTGAGCAGATCCGGGCTCGCGGTGAACGTCATGCCGAAGCTCGCCGTGTCCCGGTCCAGCCGGGCCCCGCCGACCCAGGTGTCCGGGCCGCGGTAGCCCTGCCAGATGCCGTCCGCCCTGGTCCGCGGCCTGCTCTGCTCGGTCGCCGTCGTCGTTCCGGGCAGCCGGTACGGGTCCACGGTCGGCCAGAAACCGTCCGCGTAGGACTGTTCGGAGGTGTACAGGCTGGTCATGCCCTCGCCGGTGTACCAGCCGGTGGCGTTCTCCCCATTGCCCGCCTCGTAGCTGGAGATCCGGTTGCTGCGGGCGGAGATCGCGAAGGCCCACCGGCCCCGGTGGTGCACGGCGCGGTCCATGTCGCCGAGCACGAAGGTGTTCACCAGTGCCGGTCGCGGCGGAACGTCCTGGGTGGACTGCTGGAACCGGGCCAGGTCGGCGACGCCCGCGTCCGGGGCGACGCCGATCCGCTTGGCCAGCCCGCCGATCGCGGCCCGCTGGGCGGGATCGGCGTCGGCCAGTAGCGTGAGGGCGGTGCTGAGCTGACGACCGGCGTCCAGGTCCGAGTAGTACCAGCGGGACAGCGACCGTCCACGGACGCCGGCCATGATCGCGCCGCCGAAGGTGACCGGCTCGAAGGCCTCGAACACCCAGCGGTAGGTGTTGGCGGCCTCCGGGGCCGTCACCGCGAACTCGCTGCCCGCGAGCAGCCACAGCATCCGCGCCAGTCCGCCGAGCAGCACCACGCCGTAGGAGCCGGTGTAGGCGTAGAACCCGTGCTGGACGAAGGAGCCGTCCCGATAGAAGCCATCCCCCTTGGTCACCGGGGCGAAGATCTGGGTCAGCGCGTCCCGCGCCGCGGTCAGCCGTCCGGCGTCGCCGGCCAGGATGCCGAGCCGGGCGGTGATGAACGCCTTGTCCGAGCGGTTGGCGCCGGTCTCCTCCAGCGTGGGGGCGTTGGTGCGCCGGGTGGGGTCCGGCACGAACCGGCGCACGGCGGCGATCAGCGTGTCCCGGCTCTCGGTCGGCAGCAGCGGACCGAGGAGCGCGGCGACGTCGAGGGTGGCGTCCGGGATGCCGATCTCCCAGAACCACCAGTTCCCGGTCTCGGCGAGTCCCGCGTGGTAGCGCCGGTCCAGCAGCCAGGTCAGCGCCGAGGCCAGTTCCCGGCCCAGGTTCGCGTCCGCGTGCAGTTCGCCGCCGGGACAGCCGAACGCCAGCGCCATGGCCCGCAGCCGCAGGGCGGTCTGATGCGTCGTTCCCGGGTCGGTGCCCGGCAGATCCGGCCACAGCGCGACCCGGTTCGCCGAGGTGTCCAAGGTGGACAGATGGGTCCTGGCGACGCCGGTGGCCCGGCGCAGCGCGGCGGCGATCGCCGGGTCGGCCGCGTCGTAGCCGCCGCCGGTGAGCAGCCGCAGCCAACGCTCGGTGAGCGCCTCCTCGGGGGAGGCGGCGGCGGAGGCCGGCAGGGCAGTGGCGGACAGGGTGGCGGCGATCAGGGTGCCGAGCAGCAGTGGGCGCCGGCCGAAACGCGGCAGGGGAGCGTTGGGCATACCCCATCTTGCCCTCATTGCTTCGGCAATCACTACTGCCGTGACTAGGGTGTGATCATGGGGATCGAGAAGACTGTGGAGATCAACCGAGTCACCGCCGAGAGCCTGCCGTCGCTGCTCCCGCTGATGGCCGACTACCAGCGCTTCTACCGGCGGGAGCCGGACGCCGCCCGCAACGAGGCCTTCTTCACCGAGTTGCTGGACGGTGAGGAGGGGCTGCAGCTGCTCGCCACCCAGGACGGCAAGGCCGTCGGGTTCGCCACCCTCTACTGGGTGCGGCAGTCCACCGTCGCGCAGAAGAACGCGTTGCTCAACGACCTCTACGCGGTGCCGGAGACCCGCGGCTCCGGCGTCGGGTACGCCCTGCTGAAGGCCGCCGCCGAGCACGCGGCCGCCGCCGGATTCCCGGCGCTGACCTGGACCACCGCGCCGGACAATGTCGTCGCGCAGAAGCTCTACGACCGCTTCCTGGCCGAGGCCGGGCAGGTGGAAGGCGTGTCCGTCTGGAAGCACTACGGGTATCGGCTCACCCGATAAGTGCCTGGTGTTCGACGTCGTCAGGGCCACCTAGTACGGTGACCCCAGTTACTCCGTGGTGAAGGGACTGTATGACCGTCCTGCCCGAACATCGGCGAGTCTGGTGCCGGCTGCTCGTCCGAGCCGCTGCCCAGGAGAGCGCACAGATCGCAGCCCAGCTGACCGAGACGTTGTCGGCCTTCGGCATCGTGGAGGTGTTCGAGGACGGGCCGTACGCCAAGGACTCGACCCTGCTGGAGTTCGCCGCCGATCTGGAGCCCGCCGTCGGTGTCGACGACTGTGTCGCCTCGCTGAAGGACCTCGCCCCGGAAGGCTGGACGCAGACCCGGTCCGGCCAGGCCTGGGCCATCGCCGAGGGTGCCCCGGTGTTCCTGCACCCGCAGATGGACTGGGCGACCCTCAGCACCGAGGAGGCCGAGTGCGCCCCGCTGTTCGAGGTGGGTGACCTGGTCCGCGTGCTGGACTGCCCGGCCGCGCGCGCCGCCGACCTGGTGGACGCCGAGGCCGAGGTCATCGGGCACAGCTGCCCGCCGAGCCCGGACATGGACTGGAACTACGTGGTCCAGCCGGTCGGCGCCGCCAGCATCCTCTGCGTGGACGAGCTGGACCTGTCTCCGGTCGACGAGCTCCCCACCGCCCGCGACGATCTCGCCCCAGTCGACTGCGCCAAGCCCTAGCTGTTGCTCCGGAGTTGACGATGTTCGCGGCGAGGAACGAGCTCCGAACATCGTCAACTCCGGGACCATTTTTTCAGTCGCGCGGCGGATACGGCAGGTAACTGCTCGTGTGCTCCGGCACCTGGAGTGGCTTGCCGATCGCCGGGAACGCGCGCTGCGGGCAGGTGGGCCGCTCGCACACCTTGCAGCCCATGCCGATCGGGGTGGCCGCCGCGTCGGAGCCCAGTACCAGGCCGTCGGAGTAGACCAGCCGGCTCGCGTGCCGCAGTTCGCAGCCGAGGCCGATGGCGAACGTCTTGTCCGGTTCGCCGTGGCCGCCGGTCGCCCGGTGCACGGTGCGGGCCAGCCAGAAGTACTTCTTGCCGTCCGGTAGCTCGGCGATCTGGGTCAGCACCCGGCCGGGCGAGCTGAACGCCTCGTAGATGATCCACAGTGGACACGAGCCGCCGACCCGGGAGAAGTGGAATCCGGTGGCGGACTGGCGCTTCGAGATGTTGCCCGCCCGATCCACCCGCACGAAGGAGAACGGCACTCCGCGGGTTCCCGGTCGCTGCAGGGTGGACAGCCGGTGGCAGATCGACTCGAAGCCGACGCCGAAGTGGTTGGACAGCTTGGTGATGTCGTACCGGTACCGCTCGGCCGCCCCCAGGAACACCCGGTAGGGCAGCACCAGCGCGCCCGCGTAGTAGTTCGCCAGGGCGATCCGGGCCAGCCTGCGTGCGGTGTCGTCGCTGAACGGGTGGCTCTCGGCCAGCCGGTCGATCACCGACCCGGTCTCCATCAGGGCCAGCTCGGAGGCCAGCCGGAAGGCCGCCTGCCCGGGGCGCAGCGTGGAGGACAGTCTCAGCACCCGGCCACGCGGCTCGAACCGGTGCTGGTCGGTGCCCAGGTCGTCGGCGACCACCCGCACCCCGTGCCGCTCGCGCAGTGCGGCGACCAGGCCGGTGCGCACCTCGCCGGTGCGCAGCCGCAGCTCGATGGCCAGCTGTTCGGCCGGCTCGTCCAGCTCGGCGACGTGGTTCTGCCGCTGGTAGAACCAGTCCCGGATCTCCTCGTGCGGCAGCTGGGCGGCCGTGCGATCCAGGCCCTGCTCGGAGACCAGTACCGCGATGTTCTCCCTAGCCTCCCGGTACCGCCGGTGCAGGGCCACCAGGGTGCCGGCCACGCCGGGCAGCTTGGTGGTGAGCTCGTCCAGGTCCGCGGCCGAGATGGCGCCGCCGACACCTTCGTCGGCGAACACCTCGCGCACGTCCGCGACGAGGCGCACGGTGTCCTGCTGGGCGAAGAAGTCGGCGTCCACCCCGAACGTCTCGGTCAGCTTGACCAGCACCGGCAGCGTCAGTGGCCGGCCGTTGTGCTCCAGCTGGTTCACGTAACTGGGGGAGATGGCGAGGAGCCTGGCCAGTTCGGACTGGGTCATGGAGCGGCTCTCCCGCAGCTGCCGCAGCCGTGCCCCAGCGAACATTTTCTCCACAACTGCGACTTTAACAACTTTCACAAAATCACACCGAACGTTTACAAGACTTCACAGCAGTCCGGATGAAAAGCTCTTGGCGGGATCCCACAGGTTTTACAGCAGGAGGCAATTCGATGATCAGCCGAGTCGGCGTGGTCGGCGCCGGTCAGATGGGTGCGGGCATTGCGGAAGTCTGTCTCAGGGCAGGACTTGACGTGGTGGTCGCCGAGCTGAGTGCCAGTGCGGCGGAGGCCGGGCAGGCACGACTGCGTCAGTCCCTGGACCGCGCTGTGAAGAAGGGCAAGCTGGAGCAGGCCGACGCGGACGCCGCGTTGGGCCGGCTGCGGTTCGCCACCGACCTCACCGAGCTGGCCGACCGCCAGCTGGTCATCGAGGCCATCGTCGAGGACGAGCAGATCAAGGCCGAGCTGTTCAGCACGCTGGACAAGGTCGTGGAGGACCCGGACGCCATCCTGGCCTCCAACACCTCGTCCATTCCGATCATGCGGCTCGGCACGGCCACCGGCCGGCCGGAGAAGGTCATCGGCCTGCACTTCTTCAACCCGGTGCCGGTGCTGCCGCTGGTCGAGCTGGTGCCCTCGCTGATGACCAGCCCGGAGACCACCGAGCTGATCAAGCAGTTCGCCGAGGAGACCCTCGGCAAGACCAGCATCCTGGCCCGTGACCGGGCCGGGTTCGTGGTCAACGCCCTGCTGGTGCCGTACCTGCTGTCCGCCATTCGCATGGTGGAGTCCGGCTTCGCGTCCGCGGAGGACATCGACCGCGGCATGGAGCTGGGCACCGCACACCCGATGGGCCCGCTGCGGCTGTCCGACCTCATCGGCCTGG
Organism: Pseudonocardiaceae bacterium YIM PH 21723; assembly: GCA_003600225.1. Lineage (GTDB taxonomy): Bacteria > Actinomycetota > Actinomycetes > Mycobacteriales > Pseudonocardiaceae > QZFT01. Next base: position 91,768 of record QZFT01000017.1, on the reverse strand, counting down.
ACACCGTCGCCGCGATCGCCGACTCGATGTACGCGGAGTTCAAGGAAGCGCTCTACGCTCCGCCGCCCATGCTGCTGCGCATGGTCGACGCGGGCCTGCTCGGTAAGAAGGCCGGGCGGGGGTTCTACATCTACTAGGGGAGTACATGATCGACCACGCCGTCCGCACGTTCGCGTCCGACGAGTCGCTGCCCCGCGAGGAGCAGCTGGCCTGGAAGCTGGCCGCCGTTGCCACCGATGATGTCCCGGTGACCGAGGAGGTCACCGAGATGGTGATCAACCGGGTGATCGACAACGCGGCGGTGGCCGCGGCCTCGATCGGCCGGAAGCCGGTCAAGGCGGCACGGGACCAGGCGCTGGCCCATCCCGGCAGGCCGGGCGCGACGGTGTTCGGTGTGGAAGGTCGGTTCTCCCCGGAGTGGGCCGCGTGGGCCAACGGTGTCGCGGTGCGTGAGCTGGACTACCACGACACCTTCCTGGCCGCGGACTACTCGCACCCGGGCGACAACATCCCGCCGATCCTGGCCGTCGCCCAGCACGCCGGCCGCTCCGGCGCCGACCTGGTGCGCGGCATCGCGGCCGGGTACGAGTTGCAGGTCGATCTGGTGCGGGGCATCTGCCTGCACGAACACAAGATCGACCACATTGCGCACCTCGGCCCGTCCGCGGCCGGTGGCATCGGTGCCCTGCTGGGCCTGTCCACCGAGACCGTCTATCAGGCCATCGGTCAGGCGCTGCACACCACGACGGCGACCCGGCAGTCCCGCAAGGGGACCATCTCCTCATGGAAGGCCTACGCGCCCGCCTTCGCCGGCAAGGCCGCCATCGAGGCCGTCGACCGGGCGATGCGTGGCGAAGGCGCGCCCAGCCCGATCTACGAGGGCGCCGACGGCGTGATCGCCTGGCTGCTGTCCGGCCCGGACGCGCGGTACACGGTGCCGCTGCCCGGAGCCGGTGAGCCGAAGCTGTCCATTTTGGACACCTACACCAAGGAGCACTCCGCCGAGTACCAGAGCCAGGCGCTGATCGACCTGGCCCGCAGGCTCGGCCCGCGGATCGGTGAGTTCGACAAGGTCGAGGGCATCGTCATCCACACCAGCCACCACACGCACAACGTGATCGGCTCCGGAGCGGGTGACCCGCAGAAGTACGACCCGACGGCCAGCCGGGAGACCCTGGACCACTCGATCCCGTACATCTTCGCGGTGGCTTTGCAGGACGGCCGCTGGCACCACGTGGACTCCTACGCCCCGGAGCGGGCGGCCCGGCCGGACACCGTCCAGCTGTGGCAGAAGATCACCACGGTCGAGGATCCCGAGTGGACCCGCCGCTACCACGAGCCGGAGCCGGCGTTCGGCGGCCGGGTCGAGGTGACCCTGGTCGACGGCACGGTGCTGACCGACGAGATCGCGGTGGCCGACGCCCACCCGCTCGGCGCGCGACCCTTCGCCAGGGACCAGTACGTGGCCAAGTTCCGCGCCCTGGCCGACGGGATCATCGCCCCCGAGGTGCAGGACCGGTTCCTGGAAACGGTGAGCAGGCTGCCCGAACTGACCGCCGACGAGGTCGGCTCGCTGGGCCTGCCCGCGCTGATCGACGCCACGCCGAGCACGAGGGGGATCTTCTGATGCTCCACTCAGCACTGTCCGCAGTGGACAAGCGCAAAGCCTTCCGCAGTGGGCTGGAATCCGGTGTGCTCCAACGCTTTCCGGGTGCCTTCAATCCGCTGAGCGCCAAGCTGATCGAGCGTCGCGGCTTCGAGGGCGTCTACATCTCCGGGGCAGTGTTGTCCGCTGAGCTGGGACTGCCGGACATCGGGCTCACCACGATCACCGAGGTGGCCGCCCGGTCCCAGCAGATCGCCCGGATGACCGCGTTGCCCACCCTGGTCGACGCGGACACCGGGTTCGGTGAACCGATGAACGCGGCCCGGACCGTGCAGCTGCTGGAGGACGCGGGCGTGTCCGGGATGCACCTGGAGGACCAGGTCAACCCCAAGCGCTGCGGGCATCTCGACGGCAAGGCCGTGGTCGACCGGGACACGGCCGTGCGCCGGATCCAGGCCGCGGTCGCGGCGCGCCGGGACCCGAACTTCATCATCGCCGCCCGTACCGACGCCGCCGGGGTGTACGGGATGGACGAGGCCGTCGAACGCGCCAAGGCCTACGCCGATGCGGGCGCGGATCTGCTGTTCCCCGAGGCGATGGCCGGCGCCGCCGATTTCGAGCGGATGCGTGGCGCGGTGGAGATCCCGATTCTGGCCAATATGACCGAATTCGGGAAGAGTGAACTCCTGGACGCCAAGACCCTGGAGTCGGTGGGCGTCAACATGGTGATCTACCCGGTCAGCCTGCTGCGTCTCGCGATGCACGCCGCCGATGCCGGGCTGCAGGCCATCGCCGAACAGGGCACCCAGCAGGACTTGCTGGACCGGATGCAGCACCGCCGGGATCTGTACGAGCTGCTCGACTACAACGAGTACAACGCCTTCGACGCGAACATTTTCAATTTCCGAGTCTGATTCCCTTTTAACTCTTCGAATTCCACTAAGGGGACATCCATGTCCGCACCCACTGTCCACAAAGGACTATCGGGCGTCGTGGTGGACACGACCGCGATCTCGATGGTCAATCCGGACACCAACTCGCTGACCTATCGCGGCTACCCGGTGCAGGACCTGGCCGCGCACTGCTCCTTCGAGGAGGTGGCCTACCTGCTGTGGCACGGCGAACTGCCCAACGCGCAGCAGCTGGCCGAGCAGAACGCGGCCGAGCGTGCCCTCCGGACGCTGCCCGGGGTGCTGGTCTCCACGCTGCTGGCCCTGCCGGAGACCGCGCACCCGATGGACACGCTGCGCACGGCGGTCAGCATCCTCGGTGCCAATGACCCGCATGAAGAGGACAACAGCCCGGAGGCCAACCGCGCCAAGGCGCTGCGGTTGTTCGCCGCGCTGCCGGCCGTGGTGGCGTTGACCCAGCGCAGGCGGCGTGGACTGCTGCCGCTGTCCCCACGGGACGATCTCGGCTACGCGGAGAACTTCCTGTACCTGTGCTTCGGCGCGGTGCCGGAACCGGAGATCGTCCGGGCCTTCGAGGTATCGCTGGTGCTGTACGCCGAGCACAGCTTCAACGCCTCCACCTTCACCTCGCGGGTGGTCACCTCCACACTGTCCGATTTGTACAGTGCGGTGACCGCGGCCATCGGCGCGCTGAAGGGGCCGTTGCACGGCGGCGCCAACGAGGCGGTGATGGACACGTTCGCCGACATCGGGACTGCGGACCGGGCCGGCGCCTGGCTGTCCGCTGCTCTGGCGGAGAAGCGGAAGATCATGGGGTTCGGGCACCGGGTGTACAAGAAGGGCGACTCCCGGGTGCCGACCATGCGGGCCGCGTTGCAGACGGTGGCGGATCTGCGTGATGGCGGCCAGCTGCTCGACCTGTACGAGGCATTGGCCGTCGCGATGCTGGACGCCAAGGGACTGCACCCGAACCTGGACTACCCGGCGGGGCCCGCTTATCACCTGATGGGCTTCGACACGCCCGTGTTCACGCCGATCTTCGTGGCGGCGCGGATCACCGGCTGGACCGCGCACATCAACGAGCAACTGGCGGCCAACTCGCTGATCCGCCCCTCCAGCGTCTACAGCGGAGAACCCCAACGCACCATTGATCGCTAACCTCCGTGCGACTCCGGAGTTGACGATGTTCGGCTTCGCCGAACATCGACAACTCCGGGACCACTCGTCGAGAGGAACCCATGTCCTACCCCGTCTCCATCAAAGCCGTAGTCCTGCACGACGACCGGGTCCTGCTGCTCCGCAACGAGCGGGACGAATGGGAACTGCCCGGCGGCCGCATCGAACCCGGTGAGACCCCGGAGCAGTGCGTGGTCCGCGAGATCGAGGAGGAGACCCAGTGGGCGGTCACCATCGGCCCGATCCTGGACTCCTGGATGTACTACGTCGACGCGGCGGAGAAGGACGTCTTCATCGTCACCTACGCCTGTCACCTGGACGAGGCGACCGAACCGCGGATCTCCCACGAGCACAAGGAGATCGGGCTGTTCACCGAGGAGGAGCTCCCCGGGCTGCCGCTGCCCGCCGGCTACCGCAGCTCGATCCACAACTGGTTCGCGCAGCAGCGTGCCGGGGACCACAACGCCGAGTCACCGAATTGAGATTTGGGTAGCCTAACCTTCGTTGAAAGGTGAAGGATTTACGAGTTCGGGGGGCGATGCGGGTGGATCCGTTCCGGCTTTACCAGGCCACGGTGGGTTCGGTACAGCGGCTCAGCCCGCACATGATCCGGGTGACCTTCACCGGGCTGGACGGGGTGCGCAGCAACGGCCCCGATCAACGGATCAAGATCTTCCTGCCGAACGAGCGGACCGGTTCCCTGGACGTACCCACCGGCCCCGAGTGGTACCCCGAGTACCAGGCGATGTCCCTCGCCGAGCGGCCGCCGATGCGTACCTACACCCTGCGGGCCGTGCGCTCCGGGGAGATCGACATCGACTTCGTCGCGCACGGGGACACCGGTCCGGCCTCTCGCTGGGTGGGCAAGGCCGCGCCGGGCGACGTCCTCAAGATCTTCGCGCCGCAGGTCACAGGCGAGCACATGGGCGCCGAATACCGGCCCGCGGACGCCGCCTGGCAGCTGATCGCCGGCGACGAGACCGCGCTGCCGGCCATCGGTGCCATCGTGGAGAGCCTGCCCGCCGGAACCAGGGCCCTGGTGTTCGCCGAGGTCCCGGAGGACGCCGACCGGCAGGACTGGGTCACCGCCGGGGACGTGGACATCACCTGGCTGCCGCGCAACGGCACCCTTCCCGGGCACAGCTCCGCGCTCGTCGACGCCATCCGGGACACCGCGTTCCCGGAGGGCGCCGGCTACGCCTGGATCGCCGGGGAGTCAGCGGTGATCCGTGGTCTGCGCCGGCACCTGGTGACCGAGCGCGGCATCGACCGCAAGAGCATCTATTTCAGCGGCTACTGGCGTCTCGGCAGGACCGAGGAAACCGCCCACGAACCCGTCGACGAAGACTGAGTACCGGAGTTCATCACTGTGCCTGGGGGAATTCTCCTGTACTGCTTGCGCGCGCAAGCAGGGAAGATCGTCATCGCCGTGCTGGCCGGCGTCGTCTACCAGCTGAGCATGGTGCTCACGCCACTGTGCCTGCAGTACGCCATCGACGATGGCCTGCAGAAGAATGACCTCGCGGCCACCGCGGGGTGGGCGGGGATCATCGCGCTCGTGGCGTGCACGCTGGTCGGCGGCGTGATCGTGATGGAGCTGACCATCACCCGGGCCGCCACGCTGGCGATCAACGAGGTGCGGGCGAGTCTCCTCGATCACGCGCTGCGGCTGGACCGCCGGACCATCTCCGGCTTCGGCCGCGGCGACCTGGCCACCCGGGGCACCCGCGACATGGACACCCTCTACGACTGGCTGGTCGGGGTCGCCTCGCTGATCACCGGGCTCATCGGGTTCACCGTGATGCTGACGCTGATCGGCACCCAGGAGTCGATGCTGGCCATCGCCGGGCTGGCCACCGTACCGCTGCTGCTCGCGATGAACCTGGTGCTGCCGCGCAAGTTCGGCAAGGTCAACGACAAACTGGCCGCGGCGCACAGCAGCCGGGCCGACGCGGTGGAGGAACTGCTGTCCGCCAGCGTCGCCGTGCGTGGCATCGGCGGCGAAGGCCCCCTGGTCGCCCGGCACGCGGAGCGCAGCGCGCAGGTCACCGAGGCCGCCATCGCCACCGCGAAGGTCGGCGCCGACTGGGCCGCCGCGGGCCCGTTCATCCCCGGCATGGCCACCGCCGTCGGGCTGCTGGTCGGCGGCCAGGCGGTGATCGACGGGCGGCTCACCGTCGGCGGGCTCGTCGCCTTCACCAGCTGGATGGGCATGCTGGGCCTCTGGGTCGCCATGCTCACCTTCCGCTTCACCCAGCTCTCCGAGGCGCGCACCGCCGCCCGGCGGGTCGACGCGGTCCTGAGCGCGGTGCCCGCGATCACCGACCCGGCGCACCCGGTGCCACTGCCGGACAGGGGTGAACTGCGCGCCGAGGGCCTCAGCGTCGGCCCGCTGCACGGGATCGAGCTGACCGTGCCGTCCGGCGGCTTCCTGGTGATCACCGGGGCGCTGTCCTCCGGCAAGTCCCTGCTGCTCCGGTTACTGGGCCGCTGGGAGCTCGCCGACGAGGGCACCGTGACCTACGGCGGAGTGGACCTCGGCGCGGCGCCGCTGGCCGAGGTACGCCGCCGGATCGCCCTGGTCGCCCAGCGACCCGAGGTGATCACCGGGACCATCCGGGACAACCTGAGCCTCGGCCGGCCGGAACTGTCCGATGAGGACATCGCGGAGGCCTGCCGGATCGCCGCCTTCGACGTGCCCCTCGACACCGCGGTGGGGGAGCGGGGCAACACGCTGTCCGGTGGGCAGCTACAACGGCTCGCGCTGGCCAGGGCCCTGGCCTCCGGCGCCGAGGTGTTGTTGCTGGACGACATCACGTCCGCTGTGGACACCGGCACCGAGCAGGTGATCCTCAGTGGACTGAAGCAGTGGAACGGAACGATCGTGTTCGCCTCGCACCGGGACGCGGTGATCGCCGCCGCCGACGACCTGCTGGACCTGCCCGCGAAGGAGCTCGTCCATGGCTGAGGCGCCGCTGCTGTCCGAGCACCCCGACCAGACCCGGGTACTGGCCAGGGCCTGGCCGTACCTGCGGCCGCATCGCGGCGCGATCGCGCTGGCCCTGGTGCTCAGCGTGACCTCGACCCTGGCGATCACCTTCCTGCCGCCGGTCGTCGGCTGGGGCATCGACCGCGTCCAGCAGCGCGACGCCGCCGGGCTGTACCTGGTGGCGGGCGTGTTCGCCGCGCTGGTCATCGCCCGGCTGTTCCTGCTGCGCGCCGCCGAGGTGTGGCTGGCCAGGGCGGGCGAGCGGGTGGTCTCCGGGCTGCGGGAACTGGCCGTCACCCGGCTCGCCGCGGCGCCGCTGCGGTTCCTGGAGACCCAGCGATCCGGCGAACTGCTGCGCCGCACCACCAGCGAGATCGCCGGGCTGACCTCGTTCATCCGCTCCGATCTGCCCGATCTGCTGGGAGTCATCGGTTACCTGATCTTCTCGATCATCGTGCTGCTGCTGTACTCCTGGCAGCTCACCCTGGTGCTGGTCGGCGTCTTCCTGCCCCTGGCGTGGGCGACCATGCAGTGGTTCCACCGCGGCGCCAAGGTCGCCTTCGCCGCCGAGGCCACCGCGCAGGCCCAGATGGCCGCCACCTTCAGTGAGGGCATCGCGGCTCGGGAACTGCTGTCCGCGCAGGGCGCGGCCGGGCAGTGGCGGGATCGCGTCGACGCGGACGGTGTCACCCTGCGAAAAGCCTTGCTGCGCACGGAGATCGTCACCATGCGGGTCGGCGGCGTCTCCCTGGCCCAGTGCGTCGGCTACGCGGCCATCCTGCTGCTCGGCGGCTACCTGGTGATCCACGGCAGCCTGCCGCTCAGCACCGTGGCGGTGTTCGTGCTGGCCATGAAGCAGATCTTCGACTCCACCAGCGAACTGACCATGCTGCTCGGCCGGTTGCAGAACTCGCGCACCGGACTGGCCCGGCTGCTGGACCTGCTGGACACGACCGAACAGCGCGATGCCGGTCCCTGGCGCGCGGTGCCGGAACGCGGGGCGCTCACCGTGCACCGGACCCGGTATTCCTATGTGGACGGTGTGCAGGCGCTCACCGGGATCGACTGCGCGTTCCCCAGCGGATCCCGCACCGCGCTGGTCGGCCCGACCGGATCCGGCAAGACCACCCTCGCGAAACTCCTGGCCGGGCTGTACGCACCGGATGCGGGGGAGATCCGGTTCGCGGACGTCCCGCTGACCGAGATCCACCCGGAGCGGCTGCGGGAGCGGATCATGCTGATCCCGCAGCGGGTGCACGTGGTCACCGGGACGCTCCGGGAGAACCTGCGCCTGGTACCCGGGCTGCCCGACGACACCCGGATCGACCGGGCGCTGGGGGAACTCGGCCTGCACGACTGGGCCCGCGGGTTGCCGGACGGCCTTGAGACACAGGTCAGCGCGGCGGGCGAGGCGCTGTCCGCGGGGGAGCGGCAGCTGATCGGCCTGATCCGCGCGGCCCTGGTCGATCCGGCGGTGCTGATCCTGGACGAGGCCACCGCCGACATCGATCCGCTGACGGCCGAGCGCATCGAGACCGCCGTGGACCGGCTGCGCGCCGACCGCACGCTGATCGTCATCGCCCACCGCACCGCCACCATCGACCGGCTGCCCCGGTCGGTCCGGCTGTCCGAGGGTGCCGTGGAGATGATCGTCCTGTGAGTGACCCGCTGAATGTGGCCTTCCTTCGGTAGAGGTCGGTGAATGTGGCTTCCAGTCGAATAGACCGAAAGGAAGCCACATTCAGCGGGATGTCCCGGTCGCTCGGCGACCATAGGCTTAGCGCTATGCCCTATCCCGTCGAAGTGATCAACCTGGACAGTTACGGCAATCCGGCGCTGTCCTGGGCCCGGGCCGAGACCGCCCTGACGGCAGGCCCGGCGAGCAGGACCTACTTCCTCGGCACCACCAGGCCCGACGGCCGGCCACACGCCGCGGGCGTCGGCGCCGTGTGGCTGGACGGCAGGCTGTACATCGTCAGCGGCCCGAACACCCGCAAATCCCGCAACCTGGCGGCGAATCCGGCGTGCACGGTCTCCGCCAGCTGCCTCGGCATCGACCTGGTCCTGGAAGGAGAGGCCCGCCGGATCACCGATCCGACTATCTTGGAACGGGTGGCCGCGCACTACCGCAGCGTCGGCTGGCCCGCCGAGGTCCGGGGGACCGCGTTCACCGCGCCGTACAGCGCGCCCAGCGCCGGCCCACCGCCCTGGCAGCTGTACGTGCTGGAACCGCGCTCGGTGGTGGGAGTCGGTGGCGCCGAGCCGCCGGGGGCCACCCGGTGGCGCTTCGCCTGATCACAGAACTGGGGGATTGTCGACATGGGGAAAGAGATCCTGTCGCTCGGCCTGGCACCGAGCGCGATCGACCCGAACCTGCTGCCGCAGCGGGACACCGGGGCACTGGAGAACCGGATCGCCGATGCGGGCGCACTGCTGCGCGAGGCCGGGTTCGAGGTCGTTCCCTGCCTGATCGGCACCGATCCAGAGGATGCCGAGGCGAAGGTCCGGGAATGCCTGGCCGCCCATCCGATCAAGGTGGTGATGATCGGCGGCGGCCTGCGGCTATGGCCGGAGCAGACGCCGTTGTTCGAGCGGCTGGTGAACCTGATCATCCAGGAGGTCCCCGGCGTCACGCTGTGCTTCAACACCTCGCCGGAGACCACCGTCGACGCCCTGCGCCGCTGGGTCAGCTGAGCGTCTCGTCAGTTGCGTTTGCGGGTGAGGAACCCGCCGTCCGGTCTTCGCACCGTCACCGTGTCATAGGTGTGGATCGCCGTGTGGTGATGTCCGCAGTACAACCCACAGTTGTCCAGGTTCGTCTCACCACCGTGCGCCCAGAGCACCTCGACATGGTGGACGTCGCAGTACCGGGCGGGGGCTTCGCAGCCTTCCCAGGAGCAGTGTTGATCCCGCAGGTTCAGTGCTCGCCGGAGCGCGACGGGTGCGACTCGGGTTGCCCGACCGACATCCAGGACCTCACCGTTCGGGCCGAGCAGGATCCGGGAGACGTTGCAGTCACAGGCCATCCGCCGCAGAGTCTCGGGGTCGATGGCGCCGACTCCGTCGATCACGGCCTGTCCGGTGAGTGCTCCGGCGTTCATCAGTTCCGAGAGGGTGCAGGTGATGTTGACCTGCGCCCGCTGCCCGCCCGAGGTGGGCAGGGTGTCGCTGCGCAGCACCTGATCGCACAGGTCACCCAACGCATCGGCCCGGCGTTGGGACGCGGTCCGCTGATCATCAGCGGCGGGTGGCTTCATCACCGCGTCGATGGCCGCCTTCACCTTCGCCCCGGTGATCGAGTCGAGGTAGCCGCGTAGCTGCATGAATCCGTCGGATTCGAAGAAATCCAGACCTCGGCGCTCGTACCGGTCCAGGGACTTCTCGTCCTCGGCCTCCGGATCCAACTGGGCGAGCAGGTATCGGATCGCCCAGTCCACCTTTTCCGGTGTCTCCACGCGGGCGAGTTCCGAGTAGATGTGCTCAGCATCCAGGAACCCCGCGCGGGTCACGCTGGTAGTCCGGTTCAAGCCCCGCGCGATCACCTGGACATGGCCCAGGGTGATTTCTCCGGCCTTGAAGAGTTTGTCGGTCAGTGGCAGTACTTTCAGTGCCTGACTCAACACGACGAGTTCCTTGGCCTCGCGCCAGCTGATGCGGTGATGAGCCCGCAACCATTGGCGGGTGGGGAGTGCTTCGGTGGTCTCGGTGGTGCCGAGGGTGTTCATCACGCCGATGGTGTCGATCAGTGCGGCTTGGATGATGGTCTGGGCTTCGTGCAGGGCTTGTTCGCGGGCATGAAGCTCGACGGGCGTCAAGGATCGCGGATCGGCGGACAGGGTGTCCGCGATGCTCAGCAGCAGGTTTTCGCCCATACATTCCATCATGCAGACGGCGAAGATCGTTAGCCAATCCCTATCGTGATGTTGATTCGCCCCCAGCAGAACGCCCTATGAGACCCCCGAAGTTGGCGATGTTCGGGGCTCGTTCCTCGCCGCGAACATCGCCAACTTCGGAACCACAAAAAAGGAAAGCCTGGCGTGCCCCCACCCAACACGAAGGCAGGAAAGACAAGGCCCCCAGCCCGTCTCCCCCTCCAAAGCCGCTTTCGACAACCACCAGAAGCAACCCCAGCCACCGCTGGATCAGCTAGCCGTCCCGTCCAGTTCCTGGTGGCGGGTGGTCAGTGTCCGGGCCACCTCCACCAGCTTCACGTTGAGCTGCTGGGACGCCTCGCGCAGCAGCTGGAAGGCCTCGTCGGCGGAGACGCCCCGGCGGGCCATGATGATCCCCTTGGCCTGGCCGATCACGTCCCGGCTGCCGATAGCCTGCTGGAACTGGGTGCGCTGCAACTGTTCCCTGGTGAACGCGCTCGCCCCGGAGACCGCCAGTGAGGCGTGCGTCGCCAGGAGCAGCAGCACGTTCCGGTCGGCCTGGTCCAGCCCGCCGGGCCTGCCGGAGTACACGTTCAACGCGCCCACCGACTGCCCGGGCGTGGTGGCCGGGATCAACGCGGTGGCCAGCACCGAGATCATCCCGCGCTGCTCGGCCTCCGGTGCCCAGCGTGGCCAGAGGTCGTGGGTGCGCAGGTCAGGGCAGTTCGCGATCGCCGGGCCGTCCGGGTCGGCGGCGTCGTAGCAGGGGCCCTCGTGCAGCTCGTACTGCAGCCGGTCCAGCTCGGTCGCCAGGGCGTCGGTCTCCACCGGGGTGTGCAGCTGCCCGTCCGCGCCGAGCAGGGTGATGCTCACCAGGTCGGCGTCCGGCACCATCGCCTTGGACGCGTCCACCACGTGTTGCAGGACCTCGGCGACGGTGTGCGCCTCCTGCAGTTCATGGGTCAATGCGGTGAACTGCTCGCCCAATGTGCCGACCTCGCCGACGTGATCCCCGCCCACTGAGGCTCCCTTGTCCGATCCGGTGTCTGAAGTAGTGTGCCGGATCGGGCGGAATTCGTTAGTGAATGCGGCTGTTCGGATGAGTTGCCGGTCGGCGGGACAGCCGGAGCACGACGAGGGCCAGCCGCATCGAGGGCACGGTGACGATCCGGTCCGCCAGGCCGGCCACATCCAGTGGCCGGGTGACGACGCGTCGCTGTGCGACCAGCACCAGCGGGATTTCGCGACTGCGGCACATGACCTCCCGCTCGATCAACGCGGACAGCCCGGCCGAGCTGAGGAACGTGACCCGGGAGAGGTCGACGACCATTCCTTTCGGCGCGGAATCCAGTTCGTCGGCGGCCCGCAGATGTGCCCGGAACTCGTCGGCGGTCGCCGAGTCCACCTCGCCGGTGGCCTGAATCGCCGTGATCCCCGTGCCGTTCAGTATGCGCACGTGAAAGCCGACGAACCGTTCCCGCGTCTCGGCCGGGACGGTGGCCTGTGGCCCGACCGTGACGACCAGATTCACCGGCATCGCATGCTCCCTGTCCGACAGCTGGAGGAACTCCATTCGATATACCCCGCCAAGCCGGTTCTATTCACCGGAAATGTGATGAATAGAATGGAGAATGAACGGGTAATAGGAAAATAGGTAATGCGCAGAATTGTGTTCCGGTAGCCTCGGGACGTGATCGATATCCGCCTGCTGCCGGCCGGGACCGATTCCTCAGTGATCGCCGGCCTGGTCGCGCTGACCAACGCCGCCTATCGCGTCGCGGAGAAGGGCCTCTGGGTCGAGGGCACGGATCGGACGGACACCGCCGACATGACCAAGCTGGTCCAGGCGGGCGAGATCGTGGCGGCGTGCGATGCCGGCGGCCGGATACGCGGTTCGATGCGACTGTTCCGGCTGGACAGCGGTGAGGCCGACTTCGGCATGCTGGCGGTGGATCCGGAGGCCAGGGGAGCCGGTGTCGGGCGCGCGCTCATCGGATTCGCCGAGCGGTGGGCCGTGGACAACAGCCTGGACGTCCTCCAGCTGGAACTGTTGTGGCCCCGGGAGTGGACGCACCCGGAGAAGGCCTTCCTGCGCGAGTGGTACACCCGGATCGGCTTCGAGCTCACCCGGGTCGACGACTTCAGCGCCGACTATCCGTCGCTGTCCACCCGGCTGGCGACCCCCTGTGACCTGCTGATCTTCCACAAATCGGTCAGGTGAGCCGGGCCGTGTCCCCGATGTGCGCGCACAGCAGGACGCCCGCCTGGGCCGAGTCGCGCCGGCGTACCGCGTCCAGGATCGCCCGGTGCTCGGCCAGTGAGGTGTCCCGCCGGGCACTCGCCGCCGGCAGGTAGTAGAACCGGGTCCGCTTGTTCAGCTCGCCCGAGATGCGCTCCAGGACCCCGTTGTGCGCGCAGGCGGCGAGGGCCAGGTGGAACTCGCAGTTCACCGCGGCCAGTTCGCCCGGCTCCTCCGTCGCCGCCTGCCGGACCAGCACCGCGTTCAGCCCGGTCAGCTGCTCGGCCGTGCGCCGCTGGGCGGCCAGTTCGACGACGTCCCGCTCCACCAGTAGCCGGGCTTCGAACAGATCGGCGTGCTCCCGGGGGTCCCGCTCACACACGAATGCCCCCTGCCGTGGCCGGTAGACGACCCAGCCCGCGCCGTGCAGCGCGCGGAGCGCCTCGCGCACCGGAATGTGGCTCACACCGAGCCGCCGGGCGTGGTCGTCCACGTTGATCCGGCTGCCCGCCGCGAGCTCGCCACGCAGGATCGATTCCTCGATCACCGCACTGATCTCTTCCACGTCAACTGCCATGAGGCGCAGATCCTATAGGGCCGTTCGAGTCCTGAACAGTCGCCTTTCCGCAGGTCGCCAATTTACCTACTGGTCATAAACCGGTCATACGGGCGGAATTGATTTCGAATCCTATAGGACTTGTCAGTGAGGAGAGCCCGTGCAGACCGTCCAAGAACCGGTGTTCGAGGAGTACGAGGACCGCCCGGTGCCCGCAGCGCAGCGGCGCGGCCTGGGGTCGGTGGCCGCCGTGTGGGCGGGCTTCCCGATGATCCTCACCTGCGCGGTGTTCGGCGGACTCATCGTCAACGCGCTGGGCTGGTGGCCGGGGGTGGCCGCGATCGTCGCGGGCAACGTGGTGCTGATGCTCTACGCGGGCTCGATGAGCGTGCTCGCCGCCCGGACCGGGCAGAACTTCGCGCTGCTGGCGGTCGGCACCTTCGGTTCCCGGGGATACATGGTTCCCACGGTCATGCTGGCCACCATGGTGGTCGGCTGGTTCGCCTTCCAGACCGGGCTCACCGGAGCGGTCCTGCACGACAGTCTCGGCTGGCCGGAGCGGACGACCGCGTTGCTGGCCGGCATCGCATTCCTGCTGGTCACCCTGTTCGGCATCCGCGCGCTGGCGGCGATCGGCGCCCTGTCCGCGCCGTTGTTCCTGGTACTCGGGGTGGTGGCCCTCTCGCTGAGCACACCGGCCGCGGATTGGCAGTTCCGGCCGGGGACGGGTGCGCTCAGCTTCGGCGCCGCGGTCACGCTGGTCGTCGCCACGTTCGTCGACGCGGGCACGATGGCCGCCGACTTCAGCCGCTGGGCCCGCGACGGCCGGTCCGGCTTCCTCGCCGTCGCCTCGGCCTTCCCGGTCGCCTACACCATCGCCCTGCTGATCGGCGGGCTCGTGGCGGCGTGGGGCCAGAGCAGCGGTGACTTCCTGCCTATCCTGGTCGGCGCCGGTGGCGTACTCGTCCCGATCGCGGTGCTGTTCGCGCTGGTCAACCTGGGTTCGGTGTGCGCGCACAGCCTGTACAACGGCGCCATCGGCTGGGGGCAGCTGACCGGGCTGCGGATGCGCACGCTGACCGTGGTGCTCGGCGTGATCGGCATCGCCGCGGCGGTGGCCGGCGTCTGGAACCACTTCCCGCAGTGGCTCACCCTGCTCGGCGTGCTGGTGCCGCCGATCGGCATCGTGATCCTGCTCGACCGATTACGCCCGCCCCGGCACACACCGGGGCCATGGCGGCCGGCGTCCCTGCTCGCCTGGGGGATCGGTGCCGCCGCCGCGTTGACCGTCCACCTGACCGCGCCCTGGCTGTCCGACGCGCTGATCGCCATGGCGGCCACCGCCGTGGTCTTCCCGCTGCTGCGTCGCTGGGAGGAACGCCGATGAGATCCCTGCCCTACGACTGGCCGTACGACGGCGTGCTCGACCCCGCGCACACGGCCCTGCTGTGCATCGACTGGCAGACCGACTTCTGCGGCCCCGGCGGATACGTGGACCGGATGGGCTACGACCTGGCACTCACCCGGGCGGGACTGGCACCGACCGCGCGGGTCCTGGCCCGGTTCCGCGAACTGGGCATGCCGGTGATCCACACCAGGGAGGGCCACCGCCCCGACCTGTCCGACCTGCCGGCGAACAAGCGGTGGCGGTCGAAACAGGCAGGCGCCGAGATCGGCAGCGCCGGTCCCCAGGGACGGATCCTGGTGCGCGGGGAGCCGGGCTGGGAGATCGTGCCCGAGGTCGCGCCCCTGCCGGGTGAACCGGTGATCGACAAGCCCGGAAAGGGCGCCTTCTACGCCACCGACCTGGATCTCCTGCTGCGAACCTCGGCGATCACTCATATCGTGTTGACCGGCATCACCACCGATGTCTGCGTGCACACCACGATGCGCGAGGCCAACGACCGCGGCTACGAATGCCTGCTGCTGTCCGACTGCACCGGCGCCACCGACCCGGCCCACCACACCGCCGCGCTCAGCATGATCACCATGCAGGGCGGGGTGTTCGGTGCGGTGACCGACTCCGAGGCGTTGTTGTCCGCCCTTCGAACCGTGGAGCCCGCCGTATGAACATCGTGTCCCGCGTCCGTGAGGTACTGGCCCGCATCGACCAGGTGGACCGCCCGGAGGTCTGGATCAGCCGCGTCCCCGATGACCAGCTCCTGGCCCGGGCGGCCGAGCTGGACGCCGGACCCGACCTGCCGCTGCGCGGCGTACTGGTCGCGGTCAAGGACAACATCGACGTCGCCGGACTGCCGACCACCGCGGCCTGTCCGTCCTACGCCTATCAGCCGGAACGCGACGCCACCGTCGTCGCCCGTCTCAAGCAGGCTGGCGCCCTGGTCATCGGCAAGACCAACATGGACCAGTTCGCCACCGGCCTGGTCGGCACCCGCAGCCCGTACGGCGCCGTCCGGCACGCCACCCGGCCGGACCGGATCTCCGGCGGCTCCAGCGCGGGCTCCGCGGTCGCCGTCGCCCTCGGCCTGGCCGACATCGCCCTGGGCACCGACACGGCCGGCTCCGGCCGGGTGCCCGCCGCACTGCACGGCATCGTCGGCCTCAAACCCACCCGGGGCCTGCTCCCGGCCACCGGCGTGGTGCCCGCCGCCCGGTCCTACGACTGCGTCAGCGTGTTCGCCAGGGACCTCACCCTCGCCCAGCGGGCCTTGCGGGTGATGAGCGGCCCGGACGGGATCGACGCCCTCGCCCGCCCCTGGCCCGACCGGTTCCCGCTCGGCCCCCGGGCCAACCCGATCGTCGGCGTCGCCAGTGACCTCTCGCCGCTCTCACCTGCGGAGCAGCACGCCTACCGGCAGGCCGTGCAGGGCCTCGAAACGGTCGAAGTGGACATCGCACCGTTCCTGGAGGCCGCCCGGCTGCTCTACGAAGGTGCCCTGGTGGCCGAGCGGTACGACGCCGTCGGCGAGTTCATCGACCAGGGGCACGACGACCTCGACCCCACCGTCGCCGCGATCATCGGCAAGGCCCGCGATCTGCCCGCGCACCGGCTGGCCCAGGACCAGCTGCGGCTGGCCGAATATGCCCTGCACACCACGGCGCTGCGAGCCGGGCTGGACGCGCTGGTGCTGCCGACGACCGTCGGACACCCCACCCTCGCCGAGGTGGCCGCCGACCCGGTCGGCACCAACTCCCGGATGGGTACCTACACCAACTTCGTCAATCTCCTGGATCTGTGCGCCATCGCCGTCCCGGCGGGGGAGGCGAATGGCAGCCCGTTCGGGGTCAGCGTCATCGCCGGGGCGTTCGGCGACCAGGTGGCCGCCGACATCGGCGCGTTGATCACCGGCGAACAGCTCGACGGTGAGCTCCTGGCCGCCGACTCCTACCTGGACGTGATCGTCTTCGGCGCGCACCTGCGAGGCCAGCCGCTCAACCCCCGGCTACGCGAACTCGGCGGCCGATTCCGGCACGAGGTGTACACCAGCGCTGACTACCGCATGGTCGCGCTGGACGGCGCGATACCCCGCCCCGGGCTGATTCCCGCCGCCGGCAACGGCAAACCGCAGCGCGGCGAGCGCTGGAGCCTCAGCCGGGGCGCGCTGGGCGTGCTGCTGACCGAGGTCCTCCCACCGCTGAGCATCGGACCCGTCCAGTTGGAGGACGGCAGTTCCGCACTGGGATACCTCTGCGACGCCCAAGCGGCCGATCGGACCGTGGACATAACCGAGCATCAGGGCTGGGTGGAGTATTTGTCGACGATCCCGGGCTCAGGGGTGCCCGGATGATCCAGGACCCGCCACAATCTGGGCCACTCGCAATCAGCACTGCGGGGAACACATCACCTCGGGGGGCCCTTCCTATGTCCACAGTGGATGAACTGGCGCCGTTCGGCTATCGCCAGGAACTACATCGCACACTCGGGAGCTTCTCCGCCTTCGCGGCGGGATTCTCCTTCGTCTCCATCCTGACCACGGTCTTCCAGCTGTTCGGCTTCGGCTACTCGCTGGGCGGACCCGCCTTCTTCTGGACCTGGCCGGTCGTCCTCGGCGGCCAGTTACTGGTGGCACTGGTCTTCGCCGAACTCGCCGCCAGATACCCGCTGGCAGGCTCGGTGTACCAGTGGGCGAAGAACCTCTCGCCCGGATTCACCGGCTGGCTGGCCGGCTGGATGATGCTGATCGGCTGCGTCGTCGCCCTGGCCTCGGCGGCCATCGCCCTCCAGGTGGTGCTGCCGTCCGTCTGGGACGGATTCCAGCTCGTCGGCGGCGACCCGTCGATCACCACACCGACCGGCGCCACCAACGCCGTGCTGCTCGGCTCGTTGCTGTTGCTGGTCACCACCGCGATCAACGTGGCGGGCGTGCGGATCATGGCCCGGGTCAACGACATCGGCGTCGCGGCCGAGCTGATCGGCGTACTGGTGCTGGTGATCGGCCTCGGCCTGTTCGCCGTGCGCGGTCCGCAGGTCGTCGTGCGCTCGCTGCCCGAGGTCAGCCCCGGCATCGGCGGCGTGCTGGCCTCCGCCCTGATGGCCTGTTACGTGCTCTACGGCTTCGACACCGCGGCCACCGTCGCCGAGGAGACCAAGGACGCCCGCCGGGCCGCGCCACGCGCGGTGCTGCGAGCCGTGTTCGTCTCCGGGATCGGCGGCCTCGCGGTACTGCTCTGCGCGTTGATGGCCGCGCCCAGCCTCACCGACGGGCAACTCGCCGGCAAGGGACTGCCCTACGTGATCACCTCGGTCTTCGGCGACGGCCTCGGCCGGATCTTCCTGGCCGACGTGGCCGTGGCGGTCGTGGTGTGCACGCTAGCCGTACAGACCGGCGCCATCCGGCTGATGTACGCCATGGCCCGCGATCGCGCACTGCCCGGCTCCGCGCGGCTGTCCCGGGTCAGCCCGCGCACCGGCACCCCGGCACTGCCCGCGCTGCTCACCGGGGCGGTGGCCATCGGCCTGCTGGTGGTCAACCTGGGCAACCCGACCCTGTTCGGCGCCATCACCGGCACCTCCGTGGTGATCGTCTACTTGGCATATCTGCTGGTCACCGCGCCACTGCTGGTCGCGCGGCTGCGTGGCCCGCTGCCCGAGCACCCGGAGTACTTCAGCCTCGGCCGCTGGGGCCTGCCGGTGAACGTGGCCGCCGTCGGCTACGGGCTGCTGATGATGCTCAACATCGGCTGGCCGCGACCGGAGATCTACGACGTGGCGGGCACCGGATCGATGCTGATGCTGCTGTTCCCGGTCGAATTCGTCCTCGTCGCACTGATCGTCGGTCGCCTCTGCTGGCGATCCGCTGTCCGGGAGGAGATCGGATGAGTTCCACAGCGACACCGGAACAGGCCAGGGAGCACGCCAGAGCACAGGCGGGTACGGCGGCCGAGGCCATGCCGATCATCCCGGCCGCCACCTACGACTCGCCACCGTCCGGAGTGGACGCCTCCGCGCTCACCTGGGTGGAGATCGTCCCCGGCAACGGATACACGCACAAGGTCCTCGCCCGGGGAACCCGGCTGCGACTGACCGATGTGGACGGTGCCGCCTGCGCGCACGTGCTGCTGTACAACGCCGACCAGCCCTGGGAACGACTCAACGTCGCCGACACCGTGAAGGTGCAGTGGAACGCCTACCTCGGTGACCGGGTCCTGCTGCTGTCCGATCAGGCCCGGGTACTGGCCGGCATCGTGGCCGACGAGAGCGGCCGGCACGACGCCCTCTGCGGCATCGCGCCCCGGGACCTGCCACTGCTACACCTCGCCGCGGCCAAGCACGGCCTGACACCCCGGGACATCCCGCCCAGCCTGTCCTTCTTCCAGGGCGTGCGGGTGCAGCCCGACGGATCCTTCGAGATCCAGGGCTCGGCCGGTCCCGGCAAGTCCCTCGACCTGCGGATCGAGCTGCCGGTCATCGCGTTGATCGTCAACGCGCCGCACCCACTGTCCTCGGACCCGGCCACGCCGCTGCGGATCGTGGCCTGGCAGGACCGGCCGACCACCCCGGACAATCCGGAATGGACATACAGCCCGGAGGGGCAGCGGGCCTTCGAGAACACCGCCGACTACCTGACCGCCCGGGGGCTCGCATGACGGTGCTGGATGTGGAGGTGCCCGCCAGGGCCCCGTTCTCCACGGTGCTGAAGCGTGGCCAAGAGCTGTCCATTGTGGACCTGGGCGGCAACCAGGCGGCCGATTTCCTCTGCTACGACGCGAACGACACGTCGCAGCGGTACAGCGCCGCGGTCACCATCGCCGCGCAACGCAACATCTTCCTGACCACCGGGAGCGTGCTGCGCACCCAGACCGGCAGCCCGCTGCTGACCGTCGTGGCGGACACCTGTGGCCGGCACGACACGCTCGGCGGCGCCTGCAGCCAGGAGTCCAACAGCCTGCGGTACGGCCAGCACACCCGGCACCAGCACGCGTGCGTGGAGAACTTCCTCGCCGAGGGCGTCAAGTGGGGCCTGGGCAAGCGGGACCTGGTCAGCAACGTCAACTGGTACATGAACGTGCCGGTGGAACCGGACGGAACCCTGGGGATCGTGGACGGCATCTCCGCACCCGGCCTGACGGTGCGGCTGCGCGCGGAGACCGACGTGCTGGTGCTGGTGTCCAACTGCCCGCAGATCAACAACCCGTGCAACGGATTCAACCCGACCCCGATCCGGATGGTGGTGGAGTAATGAGGCTGTTGGTCGCCAATCGCGGCGAGATCGCGGTCCGCATTCTGCGCAGTGCGCACGAACTGGGACTGTCCACTGTGGCCGTGTACTCGGACACCGACGAGACCGCGCCACACGTGCGGCTGGCCGGCGAGGCCGTCCGGCTGGCGACCAACAGCTACCTGGACATCGAGGCGATACTCGCTGTCGCCCGGGACACCGGATGCGACGCGGTGCATCCCGGCTTCGGCTTCCTGTCGGAGAACCCGGAGTTCGCCACCGCCTGCGAACGGGCCGGCCTGCTGTTCGTCGGCCCGACCCCGGACCAGCTGACCGTGTTCGGCGCGAAGGACACCGCGCGCACAGCGGCCAAGGCGGCCGGGGTGCCGCTGTTGCCCGGCACCGAGCTGCTGTCCACAGTGGACGACGCGGTGCAGCAGGCGGATCGGCTCGGATATCCGGTGATGCTCAAGGCCACCGGCGGTGGCGGCGGCATCGGGCTGCGCGCCTGTCAGTCGGCGGACGAGGTACGGGCGGCCTGGGACAGCGTGCACGCCGCGACCGCGAAGAGCTTCTCCGGCGGAGGGGTGTACCTGGAGCGGTTCGTCACCGCCGCCCGGCATGTCGAGGTCCAGGTGTTCGGCGATGGCAGCGGCGCGGTGCTCGCCCTCGGAACCCGGGACTGTTCGCTGCAACGGCGCAACCAGAAGGTCGTCGAGGAGTGCCCCGCTCCGCTGTCCGCGGCCCTGACCGAGCAGCTGCAGGACGCCGCCGTCGCCCTCTGTTCCTCGGTGAACTACCGCAGTGCGGGCACCGTGGAGTTCGTCTACGACGCGCAGCGCGAGGAGGTGGCCTTCCTGGAGGTCAACGCCCGGCTGCAGGTGGAACACACCGTCACCGAGCAGGTGTACGGCGTCGACCTGGTCGCCTGGATGCTACGGCTGGCCCAGGGCGATCGCGGCATGTTCGACGAGGCCCCGCAGCCGAGCGGACACGCGATCCAGGCCCGGGTCTACGCCGAGGACCCGGCATCGGGCTACCGGCCCAGCACCGGACTGATCACCAGCGTGACGCTGCCCGACCGGGCCAGGGTGGACGGGTGGATCGAGCCCGGTTCCGTGGTGTCCGCCCAGTACGACCCGATGCTGGCCAAGGTCATCTGCACCGGCGCGGACCGTGCCGCCGCGATCGAGGCACTGGCCGCGGCGCTGGCGGAGACCCGGGTCGACGGCGTGTACACCAACCTCGGGCAGTTGCGTGCCGCCCTGGCCGCCGAGGAGTTCGCCGCCGTCACCCACCACACCGGCACGCTGGCCGGCATCGGCGACCCGGAACCCCGCATCGACGTGGTGCGCGGCGGAACCATGACCACCGTGCAGGACTGGCCGGGCCGCGTCGGCCTGTGGCACGTCGGAGTGCCGCCGAACGGCCCGATGGACGACCTGTCCTTCCGGCTGGGCAACCGGACGGTGGGCAACCCGGAGGGGGCACCCGGCCTGGAGTGCACAGTGGACGGTGTGACGCTCCGGTTCAGCCACCCGGCGACCGTCTGCGTCACCGGAGCCCCGGTCACCGTCACCATGAACGACGAACCCGCTCCACTGTGGACTCCTTTCGAGGTACCCGCCGGCGCGACGCTGGACATCGGCACCTGTACCTCGGGGCTGCGCAACTACCTGCTGATCCGTGGCGGTGTCGATGTGCCGTCCTTCTTGGACAGTGCGTCCACCTTTACCCTCGGCGTCTACGGTGGACACTCCGGACGTGCGCTGACCACGGGCGACGTCCTGCGCTCCGGTCCGGAGCCGGCCGATCCGGCCGGTGGCCCGGTGCCACCCGCCGACCGTCCCGAGTTCCGGTCGGAGTGGACTATCGGCGTGCTCGACGGCCCGCACGCCGCGCCGGAGTTCTTCACTCAGCAGGACATCGAGAACCTGTACGCCACCGACTGGCAGGTGCACTTCAACTCGGCCAGGACCGGCGTCCGGCTCACCGGTCCCCGTCCACAGTGGACGCGGACCGACGGCGGCGAGGCGGGCCTGCACCCGTCCAACATCCACGACAACCCGTACGCCATCGGCGCTGTGAACTTCACCGGCGACCTGCCGATCCTGCTCGGCCCGGACGGTCCCAGCCTGGGTGGATTCGTCTGCCCGGCCACGGCAGGCGTCGGTGAGCTGTGGAAGCTCGGCCAGCTGCGCCCCGGCGACACCGTGCGCTTCGTACCGATCAGCTCCGACCACGCGGCCAAACTCCGCAAACGTCCGTCCACTGCGGTCGCCGCCAGCAGGCCGGTCATCGACGACAGCGGTGTGCTGGACCGGATCCCGGCCAGGGGCGATGAACCGTCGGTCACCTACCGGCGCAGTGGTGACGACAACCTGCTCATCGAATTCGGCGAGCTGACCCTGGACCTGGCCCTGCGGATGCGGGTACACGCGCTGGCCGAACGTATTGATCAGGAGGGTGTGCCCGGCGTCCTGGAACTGACTCCCGGCGTCCGCTCGCTCCAGGTACACCTGGATCCGGATGCGTTGCCGGTGAACAAGGCGGTGGGCCTGATCCGGGAACTCGACGGAGATCTGCCCGCCACCGCCGACCTGGTGGTGCCCAGCCGCGAAGTTCGGCTACCGCTGTCCTGGGACGACCCGGCGACCAGAGAGGCCATCGACCGGTACATGGCGGGCGTCCGGGACGACGCCCCGTGGAACCCGTGGAACATCGAGTTCATCCGGCGGGTGAACGGGCTGTCCACCGTGGACGACGTGTATCGAACCGTGTTCGACGCGGAGTATCTGGTGCTGGGCCTGGGAGATGTCTACCTGGGTGCCCCGGTGGCCACGCCGATCGATCCGCGCCATCGGCTGCTGACCACCAAGTACAACCCCGCGCGTACCTGGACCGCGCAGAACACGGTCGGTCTGGGTGGCATGTTCCTCTGCGTCTACGGC
Source organism: Pseudonocardiaceae bacterium YIM PH 21723 (assembly GCA_003600225.1). GTDB lineage: Bacteria > Actinomycetota > Actinomycetes > Mycobacteriales > Pseudonocardiaceae > QZFT01. Next base: position 68,848 of record QZFT01000017.1, on the reverse strand, counting down.
ATGGAGGGCCCCGGCGGCTATCAGCTCGTCGGCCGCACTGTGCAGATCTGGAGCAGCTGGCACCAGCGTGGCGCGTTCGCGGGCAAACCGTGGCTGCTGCGCTTCTTCGACCGCATCAGCTGGTACCCGGTCTCCTCGGAGGAGCTGCGGGACATGCGGGCCCAGCAGGCGGCCGGCCGGTTCTCCCTGGATGTGGTGGACGGAACCTTCGCACTGGCCGACCACCAGCGCTTCCTGGCTTCGAACGCCGCTGACATCACCGCGTTCCGCGAGCGCCAGGCAACCGCGTTCGGTTCGGAGCGCGACGCCTGGGCCGCGGCGGGGGAGTTCGACCCCAAGCCCGATCCGGTTGTGGCGCCGCCGAAGCGCGTCTCCGTGCCACCCGGCGGCCAGGTGATCGAGGCGCCGTTCGCCGCGACCGTATGGCGGGTGGATGCCGCCGCGGGGTCCTCGGTGGACGCCGGGCAGGCGTTGGTGACGCTGGAGGCCATGAAGATGGAGTCGCCCATTCCGGCGCCGCGCGGCGGGGAAGTGGTCGAGGTGCTCGTGTCACCAGGCGATCAGGTGGCTCCGGGGACACCGCTCGCCGTCCTGCGGTGATTCCCCGCTCCGGAGTTGACGAGTTTCGCGGCGAGGGACGAGCCCGAAACTCGTCAACTCCGGGTACCCGGGTTGGTGGCCGGGTCTCGACGCGGCTCATCGCAATAGTGCGAATTCTATTCGGCGAAGAATAGGTATTCCGCAAAGAGAGTCACGGCACCCGCCATGCAGGGGCCTGCGGCGATCCGCTGCCGTGCAGCCCACCGCCCCGGGAGCGGGGTGAAATAATGGCTCAGTGAATTCTGTGAATGCGCCACGCTCGACCGGCCTGGGGGTCGCCAGGAGCGTGGCGCAGCACTACTTTATAGCGCTCAGATTCCCTTGGTCAATAAGCGCTTTCCCGGCCATCGTTGTCATTTTCACACAATTCGTTGCAATGGGCGCAACCGTCCTGTGTGGACCGTGCCTTCCGCTACCGGCTAGTAACGTGCGCCACAGATTCGTTTAGATCGCTCGGCGTAGGCCAATACTCCATCGATTTCATCTCGTTGGTGGGGAGTGTCCGTGTTGCGCAGCGCCGTCGCCGTCGTGTCCTTGCTCGTGTTGATCGCCGGGTGTGGGTCCACGCCGCGGGCCGAACTCAAGACGGGTCCGGGGATCACCGCCGACACCATCACCCTGGGTGTGCTCACCGACCAGACCGGGCCGTTCTCACCCACCACCCCCAGCAAGATCAAGGGCTTCGAGCTGCTCATCGACGAGGTCAACGCCGGTGGCGGGATCTGCGGTCGCAAGCTAGGGATGACGATCGCCGACCACGGTTATGACGTGCAGCGCGCGCTCACCGGCTACTTCGACCTGGAGCCGAAGGTCCTCGGGTTCCTGGACATCACCGGCTCGCCGATGATGGAGGCCATCGCGCCGGATCTATTGCAGAGCCGGGTGATCGCCGCGCCGACCTCGTGGTCAGCCGATCTGCTGGGCAACCCGAACCTCATGATCGTCGGTTCCACCTACGACCTGGATGTGATCAACGGGTTGAGCCGGCTGAAGAAGGACGGCCTGCTCGCCGACGGCGACACCATCGGCCACATCTACGTGCCCGGCGACTACGGTCAGGGCGCGCTCGAGGGAAGTCAGTTCGCCGCCCAGCAGTGGCGTCTCAACCTGCAGGCCCGCGAGATCCCGGAGACCGGCACCGAGCTGCCCGCGATGTTCGCGCAGCTCAAGAACGCCGGGGCCAAGGCGGTCTTCCTGAGCACCACGCCGAAGCAGACGGCGCTCGGCGTTGTCGCCGCCGAGGCCATGAAGTGGGACGTGCCGATCATGGTCAACGCGGTCGGCTTCGACCCGGCGATGCTGGCCTCGCCCGCCGCGCCCGCGGTGGTGAAGCGGGTCAAGGTGGTGGCCCCGTTCGCCCCGTTCGGCGCCGACCTGCCCGGTGCCAAGGAGGTGTCGGGGGCGTTCAACCGCAAGTTCCCCGGGGTGGAGGCGACCGCCGCGGTCAACCACGGCTACTCCGTCGGCCTGTCCTTCGCCTCGGTGCTGCGCAAGGCCTGCGGCAACGGTGACATGACCAGGGAGGGCATGCTCCGGGCCTTCCGCCAGACGGATCACCTGGACACCAGGTCGCTGACCGGCCCCCTGCGGTTCTCCCAGGCGGGCAGGCCGTCCAGCGACCAATCGTTCCTGGTCAAGCCGGATCTCGACGCCCCCGGAAAGCTCAGCCTGATCGACGGGCCCTTCACCTCCGAGCTGGCCAAGCAGAAGGCCTCCAAGCCACGGTGATACATCTGTACCCAAGCTAACGAAGGGTGGCGGTCGTGTCCGTGAAGACTGGGGGAGCGGTCCGGTTCGTCCTGTTCGCCGCCTGCGCCGCGCAGTTCATGCTGGTCCTGGACGTGTCCGTGGTGACGGTGGCCCTGCCGACCATGGGCCGCGACCTGGGAATCGGCGACCAGGCGTTGCAGTGGATCATCAACGCCTACGTACTGGTCTTCGCCGGGCTGCTGTTGCTCGGTGGCCGGCTGGCCGACCTGTTCGGGCGCAGACGGATCTTCCTGTCCGGCCTGGTCCTGTTCACCGCGGCCAGCCTGTTCGGTGGGCTGGCCACCGCGGGCTGGGCGTTGATCGCCGCCCGGGCCGGTCAGGGATTCGGCGCCGCCGTGCTGGCGCCCACCACGTTGACCATGATCACCACGACCTTCCCGGAGGGCTCCGGTCGCACCCGGGCGATCGCGGCGTGGACCGCCATGGGCTTCGCCGGTGGCGCCGCCGGCGGGGTGCTGAGCGGCGTGCTCACCGAATACCTGACCTGGCGGTCCACCCTGCTGATCAACGTGCCGATCGGCGTGGTGGCCATCGCGTTGGTGGTCCGGCAGTTGGAGGGTGATGAGCTGACCGTCCGGCGCTCGCTGGACGTCCCGGGTGCCGTATTGGCCACCGGTGGGCTCACCGCGCTCACTTACGCGGTCAGCCAGGGCGGCGCATACGGTTGGACGGCGCCGTCCTTCTACTGGGGACTGATCGCCGCCGTCGTCCTGCTCGCGTTGTTCGTGCTGGTGGAGCACCGGTACGCGGCCACACCGCTGATCCCGTTGCGGCTGTTGCGGATTCCCGCGATCGCCCGGGGGAATGTGGCCAGCGTGCTGGCCGGGGCCTGCATGGTTCCGATGTGGTACTTCCTGACGTTGACCGTGCAGCACACCCTGCACTACTCCCCGCTGCAGGCCGGTCTGGCGCTGCTGCCGCACGCCTTGGTGTCCATTGTGGTCGGTGTGCGGGTGACGCCGTGGCTGATGAGCCGGGTCGACGGCCGGACCCTGGTGGTCTTCGGCGCGTCCCTGGCCGCGGCCGGCTTCTGGTGGCAGAGCCTGCTGACACCGGACATGGGCTATGTGCTGGGCATTCTCGGCCCGGCCCTGTTGATCTCCAGTGGTGGTGGGTTGCTGAACACGCCGATCACCACCATCGCCGCGTCGGGTGCGGGGCCCGCCGAGGCGGGTGCCGTGTCGGGACTGCTGACCACCGCCAGGCAGAGTGGTGCCGCGATCGGTCTCGCGGTGCTGGTCAGCATCTCCGGAACGCACCTGGACCGGGCCTGGCTGGCAACCGCGATCACCCTGCTGTTCCTGGCGGTGTTCGCCTTTTTCCTGCCCGCACAACGGGATTCGGCCAGGGTTTCCTAGTACGACACCCGGCGGCGGTACCCATGATCCATGTGGAGGGCACTGTTCGTCGCGTTGTCCCTGGCGTTCACGAGCACGACCGTCGCGCAGGCGGCTGAGAGCACCGAGCTGAGTCCGGGGATCACCCTGACACCGCTGCACCTGCAGGGGCCGAGCTGCGCCCTTGAGGGAGTTCAGGTCGACGCGGACCTGGACAACCCCGCCGTGCGGGTCGGTTTGCTGACGCCCGCCGACGTGGCGCGGACCGAGGTGCTGACCGGCATGGCGGACAGGGGCCGGGCCGTCGCCGCGATCAACGGTGACTTCTTCGACATCGGCAAGACCGGTTCCGCCCTCGGCGCGGAAATTCAGGACGGCGCGCTGCGCAAGGGACCGAATCCGCGCCCGGAGCCATGGAATCAGTCCGTGGGATTCGATCGGCAGGGCGCCGGGCGCATCGTCGACGCCTCGCTCGACGGCACCGTGACACTGCCCGGCGGCAGGCAGCCCCTGGCCGGGCTGAACCAGCCGTTCCTGCCCGCAGCGGGCGGACTGGGTCTGTTCACGCCGGTGTGGGGCACCGAGAGCAGGGCGATCCGGGACGCCGGTGTCCAGCGGGAAGCGATCATCACCGACGGCGTGGTAACCGAGAAGCACGACGCCCCGGCGGCCGGGCGATTAGCCGGGAACGCGGTTGCCCTGGTCGGCGCGGAATCGGCGGCCGACCTGGTCGGCGCGCTGGCCGTCGGCGATCGGGTCGACGCCCGGTACGCCGCCCAGATCGATCCCCTGGCCCAGATGACCACGTTGCTGGGGGCCAGGGTGGTACTGGTCCGGAATGGCGCTGTGCAGCAGCTGACCGACCTGGCCTTCGCCGATCCACTGACCGGCCAGGTGCGCAATCCGGAGACCGCGATCGGCTTCCGGAATGCGGGCAGGCAGCTGATGCTGGTCGTGGTGGACGGCCGATCTTCCGCGAGCTGCGGGGTCAGCGCGTCCGAAATGGCGCAGATCATGCGCGACCGGGGCGCGCAGGACGCGGTCATGGTGGACGGTGGCGGATCGTCCGAGTTGGTCGCCAGGGCCGAGGGCGAAACCGGTTCCACGGTAAGGAATGTGCCCTCCGACGGTCGTGAACGACCGGTGCCGAACGGCATCGCGCTCTATCGCGCCGAGCGGTGAAAGTCGGGAATATGCATAGGAATTCGAAAAAAAGGCTATAGTTAGCTGGCTCACACTGCTGGGTGGAATTCCCGCTTCCGCCAGATACTCCTGCCGTCTGTGTCCGTTAACGGGGGAGCCACCTGTGCGCTACAGAATCGTTAGCGTTGGCGTGATCCTGGTTCTGCTGGCCGGATGCGGCACGGCGAAGCGGGCGGTACCGGTCAAGACCGGCCCCGGCGTCACCGACGACACGATCACCCTGGGCGTGTTGAGTGATCAGACCGGACCGTTCTCGCCGACGGCGCCGAGCCGGAACAACGGCTACGGCCTGGTGGTGGACGACATCAACGCCCAGGGCGGGGTCTGCGGGCGCAAACTGCACCTGAACATCGCCGACCACGGCTACAAGGTCGACCGGGCCCTGCGCGAGTACTTCGACCTGGAGCCGAAGGTCCTCGGTTTCCTGGACGTCACCGGTACGGCGATGATGGAGGCCATCGCGCCGGACCTGCTGCAGTCCCGGGTGCTGGCCGCGCCGATCACCTGGACGCCCAGCCTGCTGGGGCATCCGAGCATGATGCTCGTCGGCTCCACCTACGACCTGGACATCATCAATGGCCTGAGCAAGTACAAGAAAGACGGCGTGCTGGCTGACGGGGACACCGTCGGGCATGTCTACGTCGACTCCGACTTCGGCCGGGTCGCGGTGGAGGGCAGCAAGTTCGCCGCGGACCAGTGGCGGCTGAACCTCCTCACCAAGTCGATACCGGAGGGCGGCACCGAGGCGGTGCAGGCGATCTCCGAACTGAAGGCCGCCGGGGCCAAGGTCGTCATCGTCAGCACCCAGCCGCAGCAGACGACCAGTGCGATCGGCTCGACCGAGGCGCTGAAGTGGGAGGTGCCGATGTTGATCAGTGGCATCGGTATCGACCCGTCCATCCTCAAGACTCCGCTGGCGCAGGCCGTGATCAAGCGGGTGCTGTTCGTCACGGCGATGGCCCCCAACTCGGCCGATCTGCCCGGCCCGAAGATGGTGGCCAAGGAGTACAAGGAGAAGTACCCCAACGCCCAGCTGACGCCGGCGACCAACCACGCGTACGCCTTGGGGCTGGCCTTCGCCGCCGTGTTGCGCAAGGCCTGCGCGGACGGGGATCTCACCCGGGACGGCGTGCTGCGGGCGTTCCGGGCGACGGACCGGGTGGACACCCAGTCGCTGACCGGTCCGCTGCGTTTCTCCCAGGTCGGCAGGCCGCCTACCGACGAGTCCTACCTCGCCAAGGCCGACCCGTCGGTGCTGGGGGCCTTCGCACTGGTCGCGGGCCCTTACTCCTCGGATCTCGCGAAGCTCAAGGCCGGTAAGCCGCGCTAGCCGGAGGTGGCATGTCCGGGACAGGCAAAGAGGTGTCCCGGAGAGTGAAGACCGGTCCCGGTCGCGCTGGGAAAACTGGCGGTTATGACCGAATTCTGGAGATCGCTCACACCCATCGAGAACTCCCTGCGGCCGGATGCGCTACCCGAGGTCTACCTGTCCAAAGTGGCCACCGACGAGGACAAGTACTACGTTCCGTTCACCGAGACCGTCGGCTCGCGTCCACTGTGGATCAATGTCAAGGACAACTCCTGGGCGGACATCCTGCGTGCCAAGGAGGCCGGCCTGGTGAACCGGCACTACCATCCGCACGAGGTGTTCGCGTACACGATCTCCGGTAAGTGGGGCTACCTGGAGCGCGACTGGGTGGCCACCGCGGGTGACTTCGTCTACGAGTCGCCCGGTGAGGGGCACACGCTGGTCGCGTACGACAGCCCCGAGCCGATGAAGGCCTTCTTCATCGTGAAGGGCCCGCTGATCTGGCTGGACGGGAACGGCGATCCCGTCGGATTCTTCGACGTGCACGACTACCTTGAGATGTGCCGCAAGCACTACGACGAGGTCGGGCTGGGCGCGCACCTGATCGACGAGCTGCTGCGCTGACATGGCCACCACCGAGGTACCCGCCGCCCGGCCCGGTTATGAGAACCGGCTGCTGGCCATCCTGTTCCTGGCGTTCGGCCTGGTCTTCTTCGACCGGCAGGCGCTGCTGTTCCTCGCGCCGTACGTCACCAAGGATCTGGGGCTGACCAACACCCAGCTCGGCGCGGTGTCCGGCGTTCTCGCGCTGACCTGGGCGGTCGCCGGCATGGTCACCGGCCGGCTGTCCGATCGGCTGGCCGTCCGCAAGCCCATCCTGGTGGCCGCGGTCATCCTGTTCTCCGTCGCCTCGGCCGCCGCCGGCCTGACCACCGGGTTCATCGGCCTGCTGGTCGCCCGCGGCCTGATGGGCTTCGCCGAGGGCGCGGTGCTGCCGGTGTCCCAGTCGCTGATGCTGGACGCGTCCCAGGAACACCGGCGCGGCCTCAACATGGGACTGGTGCAGGGTTCCTCCGCCGGGTTGCTCGGCGGGATCGTGGCGCCGCTGCTGGTGGTGTGGACCGCCGAGCAGTGGGGCTGGCGCGCCGCCCTGCTGCTGACCATCCTGCCTGGGCTGCTGCTGACCGTGTGGGTCATCCGTTCGGTGCGGGACATCCCCAAGGTGCCCAAGGAGAACCGGGAACCCACGCCTCCACTGTGGTCGGTGCTGGGCAAGCGGAACGTGTTGCTGTGCACGCTGATCGCCTGCTGCTACCTGACCTGGTTCATCGTGATCATCACCTTCGCGCCCACCTATCTGGTCACCGTCAAGGGATTCAGCCCCGGAACGATGAGCCTGGTGATGACCTGCTTCGGCATCGCGTGGGTGATCTGGGGGTTCGTCACCCCGGCCATCTCCGACCGCATCGGCCGGCGCACCACGATGATCGTGTTCACCGCGATCGCCGCCGTCTGCCCGATCGCGGTGGTGTACGTGGCCGATCCGGTCTGGCTGGGCATCATCGTGGTGGTCACCTACACCGGCCTGGGCTGCTTCACCCTGTTCATGGCCACCATCCCGGCGGAGACCGTGCCGGTGACCGCCCTGGCCACCGCGCTGGGCGTGGTGATGGGCGTCGGTGAGCTGGCCGGCGGGTTCCTGGCCCCGGTGATCGCCGGCGCCGCCGCCGACGCCTGGGGGCTGACCAGCGCGCTGTACATCTCCGCCGGCGGCGCGGTGCTGGCGATGCTGCTGTCCTTCGGACTGATCGAGACCGCGCCGGCCGTGTTGCGGCGGAGAGCCGGGTGAGAGCGGCCCTCTGGCACGGACCACGCGATGTCCGGGTACAGAACTGGACACCGCCGCCACCCGGGCCCGGTGAGGTCACGGTCGCCGTGGCCTACTGCGGGCTGTGCGGCAGTGATCTGCACGAGTACGCCGACGGCCCGTTGTCCATCCCGGTGCACACCCCGCACCCGGCGTCCGGCGTCCGCGCTCCGTTGGTGCTGGGCCACGAGTTCAGCGGCACGATCGTCCAGGTGGGACCGGACACCGAGGACCTCGCGGTCGGCGACCGGGTCGCCGTCGAACCCAACTATCGCTGTGGCGACTGCCCGGCATGCCGGCGCGGTGAGTACAACATCTGCGAGCAGTTCGGCTTCGCCGGGCTGATGGGCCACGGCGGGCTGGCCGAGGAGACCACGGTGCCCGGATACATGCTGCACCGGCTGCCCGAGGACATGTCGTTGCTGCAGGCCGCGTTGTTCGAACCGGCGGCGGTGGCCCTGCACGCCCTGCGCCGCGGTGGCCTGCGCAAGGGGGAGACCGTCCTGGTCCTGGGGCTGGGGCCGATCGGCCTGTTCGTCGTGCAACTGGCCGCCCGCCTCGGCGCGGCGCGGGTCATCGGCGTCGATCCCCTGCTGCGGCGGCAGGAGATGGCGCTGCGGCTGGGGGCGTCCGAGGTCGGAGCGGCGGCGCTGAAGTGGCGGGTGGATCTCGCGGTGGAGGCGGCCGGCTCCTCGGCCGCGATGAACGGGTGCCTGGCCGCGACCCGGTCGGGTGGTCGCGTGGTGCTGGTGGGGATCACCAGGCAGCTGCGGCTGGACGGCGCCGGCCTGGTGGACAACGAGCAGACGATCATCGCCAGCGTCGGTTACCGCAACTGCTTTCCGGAGCTGATCCGGATGTCCGGCGAGGGACTGGATCTGACCCCGGTCGTCACCTCGGTGATCGGCTTGGAGCAGGTCTCCCGGGCACTGCTGGGGTCGGACGAACAGATCAAGGTACTGGTAAGGCCGAAGGGCGGCATGGGATGAATCAGGTAGTGGTGACCGGCGGGACCTCCGGCATCGGGGCGGCCACCGCGTTGTGGTTCGCCGAGCAGGGATACCGGGTGATGGCCATCGGCCTGCGGCCGGACGATCCGGCGGATGTGCCCGCACACCAACGGATCCGCGTCGTGGAGCAGGACGTGACCGACAGCGCCGCGCTGACCGATCTGATCCACTCGGCCGGCCCGCTGGAGCACGTGGTGGCCTGCGCGGGCATCAGCCGGGACCGGCGGGAGTACGACCTGGCCGCCTGGCACGAGGTGCTGACGGTGAACCTCAGCGCGGCCTTCGTCACCGCCGAGGCGGCCAGGCCGGGGCTGGCCGATACCCAGGGCAGCCTGGTGCTGGTGTCGTCCATGTTCGCCTTCTACGGCAGCAGGGATCGGCCCGCCTACAGCGCCAGCAAGGGTGGGATCTCCCAGCTGACCCGCTCGCTGGCCGCCGAGTACGCGACCGACGGCATCCGGGTCAACGCGGTGGCGCCCGGGTTCATCCGCACCCCACTCGCCCAGGGCGTACTGGCCGACCCGGTCGCAACGGAGGCGGTGCTGACCCGGATTCCACTGGGGCGCATCGGCGAGCCGGCCGACGTCGCCTCGGTGATCGGATTTCTCTGTTCTCCGGCGGCCGGCTACGTCACCGGCGCGGTACTGCCCGTGGACGGCGGTCACCTGACAGTGTGATGCAGTTCACTAGAAAGGGCCGAGTTGGGTGGCTCGCAGTAGCCTCACCGCATTCCGGTGCGGGAGGAGGCGCCGATGAGCACGAACCTGCGGTACGCATCCACCGAGTCGGTGCCACCTGCGGACCGGGTCGCCTACTGGGAGGAACACAACCGGCGAGCCCTGGTCGGCCTCAGTGTGACCTCGTACTCGGAGCACGGTCTGCTCGCCGCGCAGACCAACGCCCGGCTCGGTCGCCTGTGGGTCACCGAGATCCGGGGAAACGAGCACGTCATCGAACGCACCCCGCGGATCTGCCGCGCGTGGCCGAGGGCCGCCGTGTTCGCCAGCCTGGTGACCAGCGGGAACGCGGTGCACTTCCATGCCGGGGGAGCGGTGCCGGTGGCCAACGGTCAGCTGGTGCTGTACCGCACCGACCAGCCCTACCTGTTCGGCTTCTCCAGCCCCATGCGCCAGCTGCTCGTGGACATCCCGGAGGGCCTGTTCGCCGATCGGTGTGCCCGTGACCTGGCCGAACCGCAGGTGCTCGGCGGTGGATCTGCCGCCGAGCGGGCCACCATCGCCGCGCTGCGCACCGAGCTGGCGTCGGCCTCCTCCGAGGACACGGTGCTGGACCTGATCGGCAGCCTGGCGGGCAGGCGGACCGGTGGCCCGGCCGCGTTGCTGGCCGGCGCGCGGGAGTACATCCGGCAACACCTGGCCGACCCTGGGCTGAGCCCGGAGCAGGTGGCCGCGGCGATCAACATCTCGGTCCGGCACCTGGGTCGCACCTTCGCCGCCGACGGCGTCAGCCCGGCGCGGTACATCCAGCGCGAGCGGCTGGCGGCGGCCCATGCCGAGCTGACCACCCGCCGCTCCGGCACCATCGCCGAGGTCGCCTACCGCTGGGGATTCGCCAGCCAGGCCCACTTCACCCGCGCGTTCCGCGACCACTACGGCCATACCCCCAGCGAAGCGCGGGGCTGATCCGGAAATCCGGTTGACGTCATCGCTAGCGTTCAAGCCATGTCGAGTCCCGAGGCCGCAAGTCGGTAGCCACCGCTCCTGTCGGTGGCGCTCCCTTCACCTGGTGGCGCCTTCTCCTGCCATCCCTCGGAAGAGTTCGACATGCCGTTCGTCATCTATGTCCTCGCCCTTGCCGTCTTCGCCCAGGGCACCTCGGAATTCATGCTCTCCGGGCTGCTCCCGGCCATCGCCACGGATCTCCGGGTGCCGTTGTCCGCGGCCGGAACCCTGACCTCCGCCTTCGCCCTAGGCATGATCATCGGGGCGCCGCTGGTGGCCGTGCTGAGCATGCGGTGGCCACGTCGCAGGGCCCTGCTCGGCTGCCAGCTGGTCTTCGTGATCACCCATGTGCTGGGCGCGTTGACCGACAGCTTCGCGTTGTTGCTGGTCACCAGGGTGATCGCCGCCCTGGTCAACGCGGGATTCCTGGCCGTTGGGCTGGGCACCGTCGTCACGCTGGTCGCGGCGGATGTCCGGGGCCGGGCCACCTCGGTACTGATCAGCGGGGTCACCGTCGCCTGCGTGGCGGGAGTGCCGTTGGGCGCGCTGCTCGGTGATCTGTACGGCTGGCGGGCCGCGTTCTGGGCGGTCGCGATCCTGGCCGCGGTGCCGCTGCCGGCGATCCTGTTCGCCGTCCCGGTCACCGCGGCCGGCGCGCCGGTGCCGGGTGTGCGCCGGGAGATCCGGGTGCTGCCCAGGATGACCGTGCTCCTGGTGCTCGCCGCGCTGAGCAATGGCGCGACCTTCTGCGCCTTCACCTATCTGGCGCCGGTGGTCACCGATGTGGCCGGGTTGTCCGCGAGCTGGGTTCCGGTCGCGCTGGCCCTGTTCGGGGTGGGATCGTTCCTCGGGGTCACGGTGAGCGGCCGGTTCGCCGACCGCGCGCCCTGGCGGGTGAGCACCGTCGGTGCGGTGTTGGTGCCGGTCGGCTGGCTCGGCTTCGCGTGGACCGCGGGAGAACCGGTCGCGGCCATTGGCTGGCTGCCGGTGCTGGGGACCCTGTCCTTCGCGGTCGGCGCCACGCTGATCTCGCGGGCGCTCATCGCGGGAGAGGACGCGCCGACCCTGGCCGGCGGAGTCACCACGGCCGCCGTCAATGTCGGCGCGGTACTGGGGCCGGTGCTGGGTGGGGTCGCTCTGGTCGCCGGCTATCGGGCGCCGTTGCTGGTCAGCGCCGGACTGGCCGTCGTCGCGCTCGCCGTGCTGCGGTGGAGCCGGCACCGGTGAGGGAAGTGTGAGTGGTCGATGCGCTGGTCGCCTCGGGGCGATTGGCGCAATGCGGCTCCGGCCGGACCGGTATTCCGCAGCGGCAGTTGTAATTGAGGCCCGGGGACACGGGCGCATCGACCAACCTGTCTAACTCCCGGCCTATGGGGTTTGTTCCCGGCGGGCCCACTTTCGTTGACAATGCCCATAACGGAGATCGTTTGTGGGCATCCTGGTGTCATGGATGCCGTGGAGATCGTCTTCGAGACGCATTCGCCGAGTGCCGTTCCGAGTTCTGAACAACTGACCGGGGTCGACCTGGTCTTCGTGCCGAGCCTGCCCTGGTCGCTGGATGCCGGGGGTATCCCGATCTATCCGGACGCCCGGCTGCGGGAGTGTGACTACGGCGAACTCGCCGGGACCCCGGTGGCCGAGCTGGAGCACCAGCGGCACATCGAGGAACCGTTCCCCGGCGGGGAGTCCTATCGGGACGTGGTCCGGCGGACCGAGGAGTTCCTGGAGGACCTGCAACGGATCTTCCCCGGCCGCCGGGTACTGCTGATCAGCCACCCGGCCAACAGGTGGGCGCTGGACCACCTGCGGACCGGGCGGCCGCTGCGGGAGCTCGTCGCTACTTGACCATGCTGAGCAGCATCGCGCAGAAGGCGGGCAGGTCACCGGGGTTCCGCGAGGTCAGCAGGTTGCCGTCCACGCAGGTCTCCTGATCCACCCAGCGTGCCCCCGCGTTGACCAGGTCGGTGCGGATCGACGGCCACGAGGTGACCGTGCGGTCCCGGACCACGTTCGCCTCGGCCAGCATCCAGCCCGCGTGGCAGATCGCGGCGATCGGCTTGTTCGAGTCGTTCGCCTGGCGCACCAGTCGCACCATGTCGTCGCTGAGCCGGATCCTGTCCGGGGAGTAGCCGCCGGGGATGACCACCGCGTCGAACTCGTCCGCGCTGACGTCCTCGACCGCGCGGTCGGTCTTCGCCTCGGTGCCGTGCAGCGCGGTGAGCTGCTTGTCCGCGCTCAGCCCGACGATCACCGCCTCGTGCCCGGCGTCCCGCACGCTGTTGTACGGGTCCTGGAACTCCTGGTCTTCGAACATGGCGTCCATCAAGAACGCGACGCGAGCCATGTCGTGCTCCTCTCGCTCGTCGTGTCCTCCCGGGTACCCACGTTCAGCCGGCCAATCACTCCGGCGGTGACAACGCAGGCGAGGGCGGTCACCGTGAGCGCGGGCGGGATGGCCGCCGTGCCCCACAGGTTCACCGCCGAGCCCACCACCGCGGGGAACAGGCCGCCGAGCATGCTCGCGGCCATCACCGGGGACGTCGCGGCGGGCACCTGCTGGGCCAGCCAGACCAGGCCGGTCGGGAACAGCGGGCCCATGCCGAAGCCGATCACCGCGTAACCCACCGGGACCAGCGGATCGACGAAGATCAGCACGCAGCCGATCAGCATGATCGCCAGACTGCCCGCCAGCAGGTGCACCGTGCAGAAACGGCGGGCCAGTGGCACGATCGCGAACCGCGCGGCGGTGGAGGCCAGCCAGAACACCGAGGTGAGCATCGCCGCCGTGCTCGCCGTCCAACCCAGGCCGACCAGATGGCTCGTCTCCCAGCCACCGCCCGCGGTCTCCACGCCGACGTGCAGCACGAAGAACAGCATGAACAGGCCGACCAGCAGTCGCGCGCCGGACCGCCCGGTCACCCTCTGCCGGAGTGGGGCACGGCCACCCAGTCCCCGTGCGCTGGCCGCGACCAGCAGGGACACCGCTCCGCAGCCGAGGAAGACCAGTGGCCAGCTGCCGAAGGGGAGCGCGCCGATCAGGAACGGCCCGACCACCGCGCCGATGCCGAACGCGGCGTGCAACACGTTCAGCCTGCCGGTGCCCTCCGTGCCGTAGGCCTCCAGGAACAGCTCGTTCACCCCGACGTCGATCCAGCCGAAGCCCAGCCCGGACAGCACCGCGGCGGCCAGCGCGATCGGCCAGGCCGGAGCCAGGGTGAAGGCGACGCAGCCCGCCGCGAGGGTGATCCCGGCCAGGCCGATGAACGCGCGGTTGCTGATCCGCCCACGCAGTGCCGGGGTGCAGAGGACTCCGGTCAGTGAACCGGTGAACTGAGCGGCCAACGCCAGCCCGGCCGAACCGAGGGAGATGCCGAAATGGCTGGTCAGTGCGGGGGAGGCAGGGCCGTAGAGCGACTGCTGGACGCCGATCAGCAGGAAGGACAGGAACAGGCCCGCGGTGGCGACCGGCGTGATGGATGAGCGTGGCACGAAACCCCCAAGGACAGAACGAACACGATTGATGTGCGTTGACTTGTCTATCGAACATTTACCATGTTTGATACCGGTGTGGAAAGCACACCTCGGATCCGGGTGATCGTCGATCTGCTGCAGGAACAGGGGCGGATCACCGTCGCTGAGCTGGCCGAACGCACCGGCGCCTCGGAGATGACCATTCGCCGGGATCTCGACCAGTTGGCCGAACAGGGCGTGCTGCGCCGGGTGCGTGGCGGGGCGATCAGCCTGCTGCTGCGGGGCGAGGCGACCCCGTTCGCCATCCGCGAGCGCGCGGACACCACCATCAAGGACGCCATCGCCGCCGAGCTGGACTCGTTGATCAGCGATGGCGAGACGGTCATCCTGGACAGCGGCACCACCACCCTCGCGGTGGCCCGGCGGCTCGCGCGGCGCCGGGTGACGGTGGTGCCCCTCGATCTGCACGCGGTCACCGTGCTCAGCCGGGGCCCGGAGGTGACGCTGCTGGTGCCCGGCGGCCGGACACTGCCCGGCTCGCTCATGTTCACCGGTCACCTGACGGCGTTGTCGCTGAGCGCGTTGCGGGTGGACACGGTGATCCTCGGCGCCTGCGGGCTGTCCGTGCGGCACGGGCTGACCTCGAACAGCCTGGACGAGGTGCCGATCCGGCAGCAGGCGATCGGCGCGGCCGATCGCCGGATCGCGGTGTGCGCCGGCGGCAAGTTCTCCGATGCCGGATTCGGTCTGGTCTGCCCGGCCGCCGACCTGGACATGGTGATCACCGACGACGGCGCTCCCGCCGCGCAACTGGCCGCTATGGCCCAGGCGGGAGTCGAGGTACGCACGGTGTCCGGAATCTGATTCACCGGTGACCTTGCGCTGCCACCATCTTCAGATCATCAGGGGGCAAGCGCAGGAGGTATTCGTGGTCACCACGCCGTCGACCGTGCTCACCGTGTTCCGCCGGGAACTGGATCCCGGGCTGCGGCAACGGATCGATGAGCTGGGCATGCCGCAGGCGGGTTCGGTGGCCGCCGAGCGGACGCGGGGGTTGCTGGCCCTGGACTGGGTGATCCGGATCTGGTTCCCGCGCTGGGCCGCGCTGATGGAACAGACCGGCCGGGACCTGGCGGCGTTCATGGAGAACATGCCGGCCGTGCAGGATCACGGGAGCGCCGAGGAGGCCGGGCGGTGGGTGCGGATGCTGAGCCCGTTGGTCGGCTCCGCCGAGACCTTCCTGGTCCAGCAGGACAACAACTTCTACGAGCGCACGGCCGCCACGGTCGCCCGCGAGGCCGGGAGCACCGCCTGCTCGGCCTCTGCCGGAACCGCGGCGCTGACCGCGGCCACCGCCTCGGTGCTGCCGGAGTGCCTGGCCGCCGGTTCGGAGATCATCCTGGACATCGTCACCGCGATCGCCCGCTATGAGGCCTTCGACGGGGTCGCCCCGTACATGGAGCACTGGGCCGCGCAGCCGGGTGGCATGGAGGCGAAGCAGATCGCCGTGGGCAACCTGGCGCCGGTCGTGGCCGGGAACGCGGTCACCACGATCGCCGATCCGCTGCGTGAGTCCGCCGTGCAGTTGTACGAGCGGCTGGTCCGGGTCTCCTAGCCTCCGGTCGTGTGAGACCGCTTATCAACGATTGACCGCGTCTGCGGGTAAGCAATACGCTCAGTATTGCTTTTCATCACTCTGCATAATTATGCAGTCAATCGGCGTGAAGGGGAGATGCGGTCATGTCACTGCAGGGCCCGAAAGGTTTCCGCAGTTGGACGACGGGACTGGGACTGCGCGAGGACGGAGACGACTTCTCCGTACTGGTCTCCGCGGTGCCCGCCGTCTCCGCCGCCGTCTTCACCCGATCCCGGTTCGCCGGCCCGAGTGTGCAGGTCAGCCGGGAGGTCGCGGCCACCGGTACCGCACGCGGCGTGGTGACCATCGCCAAGAACGCCAACGTCGCCACCGGCCCGGAGGGCCTGGCCAACGCCCGTGAGGTGCGGGACAAGGTCGCCGCCATCACCGGCATCGCTCCCGGGGAACTGCTGGTCTCCTCGACCGGCGTCATCGGCCGGCAGTATCCGATGGATCAGGTGCGCGAGGGCATCGACCGGCTGCCCCGCACGCTGCCGGACGCCGACCTGCCCGCCGTGGCCACCGCGATGATGACCACGGACACGCTGCCCAAGCACGTCAGCGCGCGGTGTGGCGAGGCGACCGTCGCCGGCGTGGCCAAGGGTGTCGGCATGATCGAGCCCAACATGGCCACCCTGCTGACCTACTTCTGCACCGACGCCAAGCTGGAGCAGCCGGTCCTGGACCGGATCTTCCGCTCGGTGATCGACCGGACGTTCAACGCGCTGAGCATCGACACCGACACCTCCACCAGCGACAGCGCGGCGATCTTCGCCAACGGGCTGGCCGGGCCGGTGGACGAGGCGGAGTTCGAGGAGGCGCTGTACCAGGTGGCGTTGCACCTGGTCCGCAAGATCGCCTCCGATGGCGAGGGTGCCAGCAAGCTGATCGAGGTCCGGGTGCTCGGCGCGCGCGATGTCGCGCAGGCCAGGCGGGTGGGCAAGACCATCGTGAACTCGCCGCTGGTGAAGACCGCGGTGCACGGCGCCGACCCGAACTGGGGCCGGGTGGTCATGGCGATCGGCAAGTGCGAGGACGACCTGGACATCGAGCCGACGAAGGTCGTCGTCCGGTTCGGCGAGGTGGAGACCTACCCGGCGCCGTCCACCGACGAGGTCCTGGAGGCGGCCACCCAGCACCTCAAGGGCGACGAGGTGGTGATCACCGTCGACCTGGGCATCGCGGACGGCGAGTTCACCGTCTACGGCTGCGACCTCACCGACGGCTACATCCGGATCAACGCCGACTACACGACCTGACCACTTTCTGCAGAAAGTGTTCCCCAGTGGTCCCGCAGTGCGTCGGTGGGCTGCTGCCCGGTCAGCAGCGGCCCACCCCAGTCCGACAGCGCGCGGAGTACGGGTGCCAGGGCGAGGCCGCGCTCGGTGAGTCGGTAGGCGCGCACCGGCACGCCCGCTGCCAGCGCACTGCGCTCGATCACGCCCGCGCTCTCCATCTCCTTGAGCCGGGCCGCCAGTACGTCGGTGCTGATCCCGGGCAGATCGGCGTGCAGGTCGGTGTACCGCCGCGGGCCGAGCATCAGTTCCCGGACGATCAGCAGCGTCCAGCGCTCGCCGAGCACGTCGAGCGAGCGGGCGATGGCGCAGTAGTGCGCGTAGCTTCGGCGCGGCATGTGTCCAACCCTACCAAGTAGGTACTTGGAAGAACCAAGTACGCTGTCCGCAGGCCGACAGTGTGGGGTGGACATGGAATTCAGGCAGTCGAGCAAGCTCGCCGGGGTCTGTTACGAGATCCGCGGTCCGGTCGTCGAAGAGGCCAACGCCCTGGAGGCAGCCGGGCACAGCGTGCTGCGGCTGAACCAGGGCAACCCGGCGACCTTCGGGTTCGAGGCGCCCGAGTCGTTGCTGCGGGAGATGACCCGCTGCCTGGCCACCGCACACGGGTACAGCGACGGGCGGGGCATTCCGTCCGCGCGGCAGGCGGTCGCGGACGAGTACCGGTCCCGGGGCTTCGAGGGTGTGTCCCTGGAGGACGTCTACCTGGGCAACGGTGTTTCCGAGCTCGTGTCGATGTCCGTCCAGGCACTGGTGGACACCGGCGACGAGATCCTCATTCCCAGCCCGGACTTTCCACTGTGGACCGCCGTCACCCGGCTGGCCGGCGGCAACCCGGTGCACTACGTCTGCGACGAGGGCGCGGACTGGAACCCGGACCTGGCCGACATCGCCTCGAAGATCACCGATCGCACCAAGGCGATCGTGGTGATCAACCCGAACAACCCGACCGGCGCGGTGTACTCCCGGGAGCTCCTGGAAGGCGTCGCCGACCTGGCGCGCAGGCACAACCTGCTGGTCTTCGTGGACGAGATCTACGACCAGATCCTCTACGAGGGCGCCGTGATGCACCACTTCGCCACCCTCGCGCCGGACGTGCTGACCCTGACCTTCAGTGGTCTGTCCAAGAGCCACCGGGTGGCCGGGTTTCGGGCCGGCTGGATGGTCGTCTCCGGGCCGACCGAGCACGCCAGGGACTACCTGGAGGGCATCACCATGCTGGCGGGCATGCGGCTGTGCCCGAACGCCCCGGCCCAGCACATCATCGAGATCGCGTTGCGGGACAAGACCCTGGACGATCTCCTGCTGCCCGGCGGCAGGCTGCGCGAGCAGCGGGACCGCACGTGGAAGGCGCTCAACGAGCTGCCCGGCGTGTCCTGTGTGAAGCCGCAGGGCGCCCTCTACGCCTTCCCCCGGTTCGACCCGAAGGTCTACCGGATCGACGACGACGAGAAGTTCGTGCTGAACCTGCTGCTCCAGGAGAAGATCCACATCGTCCAGGGCACCGGTTTCAACTGGCATGCCCCGGACCACGTGCGCATCGTGACCCTGCCGAGGGCGGACGAACTGGAGACCGCCATCGGCAGGATCGGCCGCTTCCTGGGCAACTACCGGCGCTGATGCAGTAAGGGGCACCCATCTCGCGTTCGACGCGGCGTGGGTGCCCCTTACTGCGTCGAGCGCAGCGTGGGTGCCCCTTACTCGATGAGGGCGCCGTCGCTGAGGTGCAGGGTGCGCTCGACCCCGATGGCGTCCAGGAACGGCTGGTCGTGGCTGACCACCAGGAACGCGCCCCGATAGGCGTTCAACGCCTCCTCCAGCTGTCCGGCCCCGGCCAGGTCCAGGTTGTTGGTCGGCTCGTCCAGCAACAGCAGCTGGGGCGCCGGATCGGTGGACAGGATGCAGGCCAGCGTGGCCCGCAGCCGTTCACCGCCGGACAGCACGGAGGTGGGCAGGTGGATGCGCTCGCCGCGGAACAGGAACTGGGCCAGCCGGTGCCGCAGATCGTTGTCCGCCAGCTGCGGGGCGTGTGCCCGCAGGTTCTCCAGCACGGTCAGTGACAGGTCCAGCACATCCAGCCGCTGGGACAGGTAGGCGATGCGGCCGACGCCCCGGGTGATCGTGCCCCGGTCCGGGGTGAGCTCACCGGTGATCAGCTTCAGCAGGGTGGACTTGCCCGAGCCGTTGTCCCCGGACAGCGCCACCCGCTCCGGGCCACGCAGCACCAGGTCCACGCCGTCGCCGGCGAACAGGGACAGCGCGCTCACCCCGGCCAGGTCCAGCACCGTGCGGCCCGCGGGCACCGAGGTCTCCGGCAACGCGATGGCGATCCGGTCCTCCGCCCGCAGCCGCGCCGAGGCGTCGTCCACAGTGGACCTGGCGTCGGCGATGCGCCGGTGGTGCACGTCCGCCGAGCGGCTGGCCGACACCTGCGCCCGGCGCTCGTGATTGCCCGCGTGCAGCCGGGACAGGCCGAGATTCGCCTTGTTCCGCTTGGCGTTCGACGACCGGCGCTCGGCCCGTTCCTTGGCCAGCTGGGCCTCGCGTTTCTGCCGTTTGAGGTCCTGCTCGGCGGTGCGCACCGCCTGCTCGGCCGCGTCCTGCTCCCGGTCCACCGCCGCGCGGTACTCGGTGAAGTTGCCGCCGTACAGCCGTAGCTCGGTGGGGTGCAGCTCGGCGATCCGGTCCATCCGGTCCAGCAGCGCCCGGTCGTGGCTGATCACCAGCAACGTGCCCGGCCACTCGTCGACGATCCGGTACAGCCGGTGCCGCGCGGCCAGATCCAGGTTGTTGGTCGGCTCGTCCAGCAACAGCACGTCGGGTTGTGTGACCAGCTGGGCGGCCAGCCCGATGGCCAGCACCTGGCCACCGCTGAGCGTGCGCAGCGATCGGTCGAGGGACACCGCACCCAGGCCGAGCCGGTCCAGGATCGCGGTGGTGCGTTCCTCGATGTCCCAGTCGGATCCGACCACGGCGAAGTGCTCCTCGCTCGCGTCGCCCGACTCGATCGCGTGCAGCGCGGCCCGGATCGGTGCCACGCCGAGCACCTCGTCGACGGTGGCGTCCAGCAGCAGCGGCAGCTCCTGCGGCAGATAGCCGAGGCTGCCCTCGACGGACACGCCGCCGGTGCCGGGGGAGAGTTCCCCGGCGAGCAGCCGCAGCAGCGTGGTCTTGCCCGCGCCGTTCGGGGCGACCAGGCCGGTGCGGCCGGGTCCGATGGCGAAGGTGAGGTCGGTGAAGACCGGAGTGTCGTCCGGCCAGGAAAAGGACACGGTGGTGCCGAGAATCATGGTTTGCCTCGCGAGAGAAAGGAGTGCGGGTGTGACCGGGCGCCAGGAAAGGCGCACCGGCGGGGCGGGCGGCATGGGCCCGCCGCTCTCACCGGGGGAGGTCGTCCTCGCAGACCAGCACTGGAATCACTCCGCGAACAGGCAACAGAAGCCCTGGCACCGTATCAGCGATCACCGGTGGACCGCGACCGGATTACCCCTGCTCCGAAGTTGACGAGTTTCGGGGGAGGAACGAGCCCGAAACTCGTCAACTTCGGGACGACTGGTCAGCGCGCCGCGACGGGCGCGCGGTAGGTCAGGTGCTCCGGAACGGTGTTCGCCACCGCGCGTACGCCGCCGGCCCACTGCTGTGCCATCAACGCGTACCCGTGGTCGTTCGGATGCACGTCGTCGGCGATGTCGGCGGGTGTCACGGCGTCCATCCGCACCAGCTTCACCTGGGGCCGGTCGCGGATCACGTCGGGCATCGCGGCGTTGTACCGCTCGACCCGTTGCTGGATCACCGGATCGGTGGCCGGCACCAGGGTGGCCAGCAGTACCGGGATGCCCGGCACATCCCGCTGGATGTCGTCCAGCAGCAGGCCCAGCCGGGCCGGTGCGCTCTCCGCTTCGGCATCGGTCCAGCGGAGGTCGTTGGTGCCGATGTGCAGCAGGATCAGGTTCGGCTGTGCCGCGTACAGCCAGGTGCCGAGGGGCTGGCGGATCCGGTCGATGGTCCAGCCGGAATGGCCCTCATACCGTTGCCAGGCCTGGGAACCGGCGCGCTGGGAGCCGACGAACCGCAGCCCGGGATGACCGGGGCGGAGCTGCTTCCACAGGTCGGCCCGGTAGCCGTCGCCGGTGAGACCGCCCTCGCCCACGGTGATCGAGTCACCCAGGGGCATGATCGACAGGCCCGGCGCGGCGACGGATTCCGCCGCGTCGCCGGCGTAGGACAGGCTCACGGCGAGCGCCAGGACGACGGCTGCTGCCAGCATGGGTGATCTACGCATGGCCATGCCCCCTCACCACGTACCAACCCTGAACCCCATGGTGAACGATCAGCACGGAGTACGCAGGGTGAAAACCCGATCCGACACCGATACGTTCTGAAAGCGATCAGTATTCGGTTCGGTCCGGGTTGTTCAGCCAGGCCGTGAACGGGGGCGTGCCGTCCACGCCGGCATGTCGCACGACGGGGACCGGCCAGGTGTCCCGGGGGCTGTCGAACAGCTGGTAGAAGGCCGTGTCGTCGAAGCCGGCCCGCGCCGCGTCGTCCCGATCGGCGGCATACACGATCCGGTCGACCCGCGCCCACAGCGCCGAGGCCAGGCACATGGGGCAGGGCTCGCAGGAGGAGATCAGCACGTAACCGTCCAGGCTGAACGCGCCCAGTTTCGTGCAGGCGGCCCGGATGGCCGTCACCTCGGCGTGCGCGGTGGGGTCGAGGTTCGCGGTGACCCGGTTGCTGCCGGTCGCGATCACCTCGCCTTCCCGGGCGATCAGCGCGCCGAACGGCCCACCGCCCCGGGTGGCGTTGTCCTGGGCCAGCCGCACCGCGGCGGCGAGGAGCTCGATGTCGTCCATATCGGTGAAACGTATATCCGACATGCTCACGGCGCGTTTGTTTCCACTAGCCGGAAGCCCGATTCATGCTCCCCAGCCACGCAGGACCTCCTCCGTCGGTGCCCGGTCGGCCGAGGATGCCGGTGTGTCGGCCGGGGTCCGGTCGAACCGGGGGGCCGGCGCGGGCTGGCGCACGCCGTCGACCTCCACGAACGCCGCCCTGGCCACGTTGTGCGGGTGCAGCGGGGCATCCTCGAGGCCCAGGACCGGCGACACACACGCGTCGGTGCCGTCGAAGACCGTGATCCACTCATCCCTGGTGCGCTCCCGGAACTTCGCGGCGAGCACCTCCTTCAGCTCCGGCCAGGTGGTGCGGTCCATGTAGAACGGCAGGTCCTCGTCCTCGGCGAGGCCCAGACCGTCCAGGAGTTGCAGGTAGAACGGGTACTCCACGCAGCCGACGGCGACGTACCCGCCGTCCGCGCACTCGTAGGTGTCGTAGAACGGCGCCCCGCTGTCCAGGGTGTTCGTCCCGCGTGGACCGGCGATCAGCCCGTTGGCCAGCATGCCGTGCAGGAAGCTGGTCAGCAGCGAGCTGCCGTCCACCATCGCGGAGTCGATCACCTGACCGCGGCCGGACCGTTCCCGCTCCAGCAGCGCGCCGAGCACGCCGATGGCCAGCAACATGCCGCCGCCGGCGAAGTCGGCGACGTAGTTGGACGGCACCACGGGCCGGGATCCGGCCAGCCCGACCGGATCCAGGGCGCCGCTGATCGCGATGTAGTTGATGTCGTGCCCGGCCCGGTCCGCGAGAGGGCCGTCCTGGCCCCAGCCGGTGAGCCGCCCGTAGACGAGCCGGGTATTGGCCGCCAGCAACTCCTGCGGGCCCAGCCCGAGGCGTTCGGCGACACCGGGCCGGAACCCTTCGATGAGCACGTCCGCCACCCGGCTGATGGCGTGCAGCCGCTCCAGGTCCGCCGGATCCTTGAGGTTCAACGCGAGCGGATGCTTGCCGCGGTCCAGCGGACCGGCCGGCGGGGTGATGCCGCGCTCGTTGGTGGTGGCCCGATCGATCCGGACCACCTCCGCGCCCAGGTCGGCGAGCATCATGGTGGTGAAGGCGGCGGGCGGCATGCCCGCCAGCTCCACCACCCGGACGCCCTGCAGCGGGCCTGCCATCAGTCGCGCACCTCGGCGAGGCCATCCTTGACCACGACGGTGTCGCCCACGGTGGTCTCGTAGTGGTAGGTGGTCACGCCGTTCTCGGACTTGCCGCGCCAGATGGTCGTGGTGAGGTCCTGGCCGGGTAGCACCATCTTGGCGAACCGGACGGCCAGCCGCTGCAGCCGGGAGACGTCCGAGCCGCCGACCTCGGTGAGCACCGCCCACGAGGTGAACGCCATGGTGCACAGGCCGTGCGCGATGATCCCGGGCAGGCCGGAGTCCTTGGCGACCTCTTCGTCGAGGTGAATCGGCATCGGGTCGCCCGCGGCCGGGCCGTAGCGGAAGGTCTGGTCCTCGTCCACGTGCTGCTTCACCACGGCCACCGGCTCTTCCGAGCGCAGTTCCTCCGGGAACCGGTGCCCGGGGGCCTCGGCGCCCGCCTTCTCCCCGGTGTCCTTGCCCCGGATGAACAGCGTCACGTACTGCTCGTTGACGAGGTCGCCGTTCTGGTTCCGCGTCTCCAGCAGGGTGATCCCACTGCTGCCGTTGGGCTTGCCCTCGAAGCCGATCATCTTGGCCCGCGAGGTCAGCACGTCACCGGGCTCGATGGGCCGGTGGAACACGAAGTCCTGCTCGCCGTGCACCACGAAGCCGAACCAGTTCAGCGGCACGACCTCCAGGGCGGGCTCGGTCAGCGCGTTGAACACCGGAACGATCGCGAACACCGGCGGCGCCACGGTCCCGGCCAGGTGCGCGGGGATCGGGTCATTGGTCGCCGCCGCGTACTCGGCGATCCGCTCCTGGGTGACCTCGAAGCTCTGCTCCTCGGTCCACTTGTCGAGGCCTGCCGCGTCGAAGCGCTCTTCGGTGTGAGTCATACCAGCACGGTATGGCGGGAAAAGCGCTGGTAGCAGGACAGCAGCGCGCATATCGATTGACCGATCCGCTCACTCCCGGCAGGGTGATGGATCATGCTGGGGCCCTATCGGGAAAGTCTGCGCACCAGATTCGTGGCGAGGCTGTTCGCCGCCAACATCATCGGCCGGATGCCCGAGGGCATGGCGGTCCTGGCGATCGCCCTCTATCTGCGGGACCAGCGGTTCAGCTATCCCCAGGTCGGCACGCTGGCCGCGGTGTACGGCCTGGCGTCCGTCCTGAGTGGACCGGTCATCGGCCGGCTGATGGACCGGCGTGGGCAGCCGCTGGTGCTGGTCTGCTCGGTGATCGGTGCGCTGGCCGGATACCTGCTGATCCTGAGTTGTGGACCCGGTGACGTGTGGCGGGCGGGGGTCGGCGCGGCTCTGGCCGGCGGTCTGCGTCCACTGCTGGAGCCCGGTCTGCGAGCGCTGTGGCATTCGGTGCTGTCCGGCGAGCGGGCCCTGACCGCCGTGTACTCGCTGGACGCCATCTTCCAGGAGATCATCTTCGTGGCGGGCCCGCTGCTGGTGATCGCCGTGATCGCCGCTGGTGGCTCGGCGGCCGCCCTGGTGGTGATCATGGGGTTGATGCTGCTCGGCACCGTCGTCTACGTGCGCACCCCGCCGGTGCGCGCCTGGCGGACGGAGCTCAGGGAGCCGGATTGGGCGGGCGCGTTGCGGTCCGCGCCGTTCCGCAGGCTGCTGAGCGCCCTGGTGTCCCTGGGCGTCGTGCTCGGTGTGCTGACCATCGCCGCAGTGGCCTACCAGGACGCGAGGAACCTGCCCGGCTTCGCCGGGTATCTGCTGGGTGCCAACGCCCTCGGCGCGCTGATCGGTGGGCTGGTCTACGGATCCAGGACCTGGCCGGTCAAGCCCCGGCGTAGATTCGCGCTGCTGGTCGCCGCCCTGGCGGTGAGCTACTGGCCGCTGGCGGCGATGCCGGCGCCGGGTCCGATGCTGGTCGCCGCGGTCCTCAGCGGACTGTTCCTGGCTCCCGCGCTGGCCTGTCTGTTCACCATGGTCGGCGACCTCGTCCCGGCGGGCACGATCACCGAGGCGCACGCCTGGATCATCAGTGCGTTCGTCGCCGGGCAGTCGGCGGGTTCCGCCCTGGCCGGCCTGACGGTCGCGCGCCTGCCGCTGGACCTGACGTTCGTGCTGCTCGCCGTGTTCGGTGCACTCGGCGCGGCGATCCTGCTGACCTCCCGGCACTTCCGCCGTTAGGGCTTGGCCAGGTCGGGCACCTCAGTCAGCAGGTCCTCCGGGGCCGTGAGCCGCCAGGCCTCGAAGACCAGCTCGGTGAGCTCGTCGGCCTCGACGCCCTCCAGGTACACGACGACCCAGCCGAAGGCGCCGGAGGTGAACTGTTCCTCGAACACATCCGGTCGCTCGGCGACCAGGGCCCGCTGCTCCACCAGGGTCTGCTTCAGCCCGACGGTCTGGGTGGCGGGCCAGTAGTAGCCGAACTTCCCGCCGCGCACGCTGAACGAGCTGTACCGCTGGGCCTCCGCCTGCTGCACCCCGGGCAACCCGTTCACGATCCGCAGGAACTGCGCGCTGTCCACCGCCATGCGCGCAGCCTATCCGGGGGGCCTGACAGCTCAGGAGGTCTGCTTGGCCTCGGGCGCGGTTTCCGGGTAGCGGTCGTAGTACCGGCGCAGCCCGAATCGCTGCAGGCCGGGCAGAACGACGTCGACCAGGCTGAGGATCGTCCCGCCGGGGCCGTTGACGTAGTCCGCACCGGTGTTGATGCCCTTCAGGACCATCTTGGCCGCCCGGGTGGCCGACCAGCTGGGCAGACCTCGGTAGGCGCCCTTGCTGGGCGTGATCATCGGGGTGCGCACCAGCGGCATCCGGACGGAGACGACGGTGACGCCCTTGTCGCCGAATTCCCGGTTGGTGCAGCGGCCGAACGCCTCCAGCGCCGACTTGGACGCGGTGTACGCGGAGAACCGCGGCGAGTTCACCTGCACCGCCTGGCTCGTCACGTTCACGATCTTTCCCTCGCGCCGCTCCAGCATGCCCGGCAGCAGTTTCAGGGTCAGCCGCAGCGGGGCGAAATAGTTCAGCCGCATGCTGCGGTCGTAGTCGTGGAACCGGTCCAGGCTGAGCTCCACCGACCGGCGGATGGATCGCCCGGCGTTGTTCACCAGCACGTCCACCCCACCGTGCTCGGCGATGATCTTGTCGGCGACATCGTCGATCTGCTCGAAGTCGTTCAGGTCGCACGGGTAGTAGTCCGCCCGACCACCGGCGCGCTCGATCTCGTCGCGCACGGTCGCCAGCTCCTCGGCCCGCCTGGCCAGCAGCAGTACGTGCGCACCCAACCGGCCCACCAGCAGGGCGGTCTCCCGGCCGATTCCCGAGGAGGCACCGGTGACCAGGACGCGCTTACCGGTCAGTTTCATGCTCAGTTCTCCTTCTGCCACGCGACGAGGGTTCGCCGGAGCACCTTGCCGGTCGGGTTGCGGGGGAGTTCGTCCAGGAAGATGACCTCGCGCGGCACCTTGAACCGGGCCAGGTTCGCCTTCACGTGGTCGCGGACCTCGTCCTCCGTCAGCGAGGAGTCGGCGGGCACCACGAAGGCGCGCAGGCGTTGGCCGAACTTCTCGTCCGGCACCCCGACCAGGGAACACTCCACGATCTTGGGGTGCGCGGTGAGCAGTTCCTCGATCTCCGCGGGGAACACGTTCTCCCCACCGGAGACGATCATGTCGTCGTCCCGGCCCTCAATGTACAACCTGCCCTCGGCGTCGAATCGTCCCACGTCTCCGGAGGACATCAGGCCGTGCAGGCTCTCCTTGCGGCCGCCGGTGGTGTACTCGTCGAGCTGGTCCAGCGCGCCGACGAAGATCCGGCCGATCTCCCCCTGCGGGACCTCAGCGCCGTGCTCGTCGAACAGCCGGACCTGCACGCCGCGCAGCGGTTTGCCCACGCACCCGGGGGCGATCCGCAGGTCGGCCGGGGTGGCGATGGTCGCCGCGGACACCTCGGTGGAGCCGTACAGGTTGTAGACCACCGGCCCGAGCCGGTCCATCGACCGGACCGCCAGGTCGCTGCCCAGCTGGGCACCCGCCACGAACACCACCCGCAACGCGGGCGGCCGGGCCGCTTCGACCCCCACTTCGACGTCGAGGAGCCTGCGCAGCATCACCGGCACCATGACCATGGTGTCGACCCGCTCCACCCGCAGGTCCGCCCAGCTGGCCTCCGGGTCGAACCGGCGGCGCAGCAACAGGGTCGAGCCGTATTCCAGCGCCAGGACCGCGCCCGCGTAGCCCAGCGCGTGGAACATCGGCGAGCACACCGCCACTGTTCGCTTGGCGCGGAACGGGATCCGGTCGATCATGCCGCCGACCACGGCCAGGCCCCTCGGGTCCTTGCGCTCGGCGCCCTTGGGCAGACCGGTGGTACCGCTGGTCAGCAGGATGATCTTCGGGTGGACGGCGGGTCGCGGTGGCCGCGAGGTGTCGCCCTTGGTGGCGATGGCCTCCAGGCCGTCCGCGTCGGGTTCGTCCTGCCACGCCACGATCCGGCCGAGCTTCGGAGCCGCGTCGGCGAGCGCCTCGCTGTACTCCTCGTCGTGGATGAGCAGCGCGATGTCCTCCCGGTCACCGACCGCGCGGACCTGGGGCCCGGCGAAGTCGGTGTTCAGCAGGATCACCCTGGCCCCGCAGCGCGCGGCGCCGAACACCGCGTCGAAGAAGCCCCGGTGGTTGCGCACCAGCACGCCGACGCCATCACCGGCGCGCACCCCCAGGGAGCGCAGGTGCTGGGCCACCGCGTTGGCCCGCGCGTCCAGGTCGCCGTAGCTCACCGCGCCGAGTTCGTCCCGCACCGCGATGTGCCCGGAGTACCGGGCCGCGGCGACGGACAACGCGCTGCCCATCATCCCGTAGTCCACAACGGACTTGACCAGCCCGGGCAGGGCCAGCGGTGGGATGAAGCCGATCAGTCCACTGCGGACGGCCTGGCCGACCGCGTGTGCCTCGTTGCCGATCCGGGACAGCACAGCTTTCATCGGAACGCTCGCAATCTGCGCAGGATGCCCCTGGCGCCGAGGGTTCGGTACAGCCGTGGGAGCAGGTCGATCTGCAGCCACTGGTACGGCATCCGCATCAGTGGAAGGGGTGCCGGAAGCAGGTTGTCCACGATCGCCTGCTTCCGGCAGTACTTGAGGATCCCGTGCGCGCCTCCGCTGCGGGATCCGATTCCCGATTCCTTCCAACCACCGTGCGGCACGCTGAACGCCAGCAGGTTGAGGATGACGTCGTTGACATTGACCGCGCCGACCTCGAGGCGCTGAGCCAGTTTCCGGGCCCGGCGCGCGCTGCCGCTGAAGATGGCCGCCGACAGCCCGTACCGGGAGTCGTTCACCCTGGCCACCGCGTCGTCCACATCGGACACCCGCATCACCGGGATGAGCGGGCCGAAGGTCTCCTCGGTCATGCAGGTCATGGTGTGGTCCACCTGGGACAGCACGGTGGGCTGGAAGTACAGGCCGGGCTGACCGACCTGCTTGCCACCGCAGAGAATCCGCGCGCCCTTGGCCTCCGCGTCGGCCACCTGATCGGCGACCAGGTTCAGCTGTGCCTCGGTGGCCATGGCGCCGATGTCGCCCTGACCCGCGTCCCGGAGTTCGCCGACCTTGGCGACCAGTTTCGCCAGGAACTCGTCGTAGACCGGAGCCTCGACGTAGACCCGTTCCACCGAGACACAGGTCTGCCCGGAGTTGAACAGCGCGCCCCAGGTGATCGCGTTGACCGCCTGGTCCACATTGGCGTCGGCCAGCACCACGGCGGCGTCCTTACCGCCCAGTTCCAGCTCACAGGGGATCAGTCTGCGCGCGGCCTGCTCGGCGATCCTGCGCCCGGTGCGGGTGGAACCGGTGAACTGGATCAGGTCGACCGTGTCCACCACGGCCTGGCCCGACTCGGCCCCGCCGGTCACGCACTCGAAGATCGCCGGTGCGCCGATCTCCTTCCACCCCTCGATCACGAACCGGGTTGCGAGGGGGGTGATCTCGGACGGTTTGACGATCACCGCGCAGCCGGCCATCAGCGCGGGGAGCGCGTCCCACAACGCCAGTGCGACCGGGAAGTTCCACGGGGTGATGACACCGATCAGCGGCTGCGGCCGGTGGTGCACCCACTGCCGTTTGACCACGCCGGCCAGGCCGTGCGGGCCGGGGTGTTCGGTGCGCAGGAACCGGGCGGCGTTCTCCCGGTAGTAGTTGAGCACCTGGAGTGCCAGCGCGAGCTCGATATGCGCCTCGGAGCGGATCTTGCCCGCTTCCTGTTGCAGCTGGTCGGCGAGTTCCTGCGCGTGGTCCAGCAGCCAGTCCCGGTACCGGCCCATCCATTCGGCCCGGCCCTTTGGACCGATCCGTTCCCAGTCGACCTGGGCGGCCCGCAGCCGGGCCGCCACCTCCTCGACCTGGGTGGCGTCGAAGTCGGCGACCTCGGCCGCCACCGAACCGTCGGCCGGGTTGTAGACCGTGGTCACGAGAGCCCCTGGGTGATCTTTGCGTGGTAGGCGGCCCTGGCCTCCGGGTTCTTGCCGCTCATCAGCGTGTCCAGCGACAACGAGCGCTCCAGTGCCCGGCGGGGCCGGTACGGGATCAGCAGGTCGAACGCGCGCAGCAACGGGGCCAGGAAGGCGTGTACCGAGCGGCGGACCTGCCGCCTGCGCAGGCCCTTCAGCACCCCGTTGGCGATGTCCTCCGGTTCCACGGCCATCAGCGGCCGTAGCCATCGTGGAACCTCCAGACCGGTGGCGAGTTCCGTGTTCACCACCGTCGGCATGATCGACAGCACCTGGATACCGGCGGATTCCCATTCCCTGGACAGGGATTCGGACAGGCCGACCACCGCGTGCTTGCTCGCCACGTAGGTGGCCAGATCCGGAACCTTGAGCAGTCCGGCCAGCGAGGCGATGTTCACGATCGAACCCTGGACCCCGTCGGCGATGAAGGATCGCGCGGCCAGCTTGCAGCCGGTGATCACCGCCCGCACGTTGATGTCCAGCGTGCGGTCGGTGATCGCCTCTTCTTCGTCCAGCAGCGGACCGGTGTACATGATCCCGGCGTTGTTCACCAGGATGTGCATTCCGCCGAACCGCTCCTTCGTCGCGGCCAGGAAGTCGGCGAACGACTTCCGGTCGGTGACATCCAGGTGCACCGCGTGCGCCCGGTCGCCGAGGTCGGTGGCGGCAGCAGTGGCCAGCTCGACGTCCAGGTCACCGAGCACCACGTTCGCGCCCTCGGCGTGGAACGCCTGGGCGATCGCCAGCCCGATTCCGCGTGCGCCGCCGGTAATGGCGACGGTCTGACCCCCATATCGAGAACCACTGTGCCGCATTCGATCACTCTCCTGGCTGAGGGTCGCGGGGCAAGCCGAGAACGCGCTCGCCGATGACATTGAGCTGGATTTCGGTCGTGCCTCCGTAGATCGTCATGGCGCGGGTGGCCATGGTCTGCTCGTTCCACTTCTCGCTGAACTCGCCGAACTCGTCGGCGGTGCCCTCCTCGCCGAGTTCGCCGTGCACGAAGTCGGCCATCTGCTGGCCGAAGCCCATGCTGAGGAACTTGGCCACCGCGGCGCTGGCCGAGGCGTCGGCGCCACGCAGTTTGTTCAGCACCGCGCGGCCGTTGAGCAGCTGCAGTGCCTGCTGGTCGGCGGTGAGCTCACCGAACCGGGACTGGTCGGCTTCCGGGTGCGCCTTGATGTAGGCGACCATGTCGCGCAGCGCGGCGTACAGCGGGATCTCCTTGGTGCCCAGGGAGACCCGCTCGTTCTGCAGCGTGTTGCGCGCGACCTTCCAGCCCTCGGTCGGCCCGCCGACCAGGTGCTCGTCCGGGACGAACACGTTGTCGAAGAAGATCTGCGAGAACAACGCGCCGCCGCTCATCTCGCGCAGCTGCTGGATCTCGATGCCGGGGGAGTCCATCTTGATCAGGAAGTAGCCGATGCCGTCGTGCTTGGGCACGGACTTGTCGGTGCGGGCGATCATGGCGCCCCACTCGGCCATGTAGCCCAGCGAGGTCCAGATCTTCTGGCCGTTGATCCGCCAGCCGCCGGGCTCCTTGACCGCCTCGGTGCGCAGCGAGGCCAGGTCTGATCCGGCGCCGGGCTCGGAGAACAGCTGACACCAGATCATCTCGCCACGCAGTGTGGGGGCGACGAACTCGGTCTGCTGCTTCTCGGTGCCGTAGGCGGCGATCGAGGGGATCAGCCAGGCGGCCAGGCCCAGCTCGGGCAGCCACACGCCGGCTTTCTTGATCTCTTCGGCGATGACCAGCTGCTCCACCGGTCCGGCGTTCCGGCCGAACGGCGCGGGCAGGTGGGGCATCACCCAGCCGTTGTCGCCCAGGGCGTGCATCTGGGTCTCGTCCTCCAGCTTGGCCAGTTCGGCCAGCTCGGCGGCGATGGCCGGGCGCAGCTCCTCCGCTTCGGGAGGCAGTGGCACCTTCACCGGCCGGGACTCCCCGGCGAGGGTCAGCTCGGCGATCCGGCGCTTGGCGTCCCGGGAGCGGCCGAGCAGCGCGCGCAGGGTCACCGCGCGGCGGTAGTAGAGGTGCGCGTCGTGTTCCCAGGTGAAGCCGATGCCGCCGAGCACCTGGATGTTGTCCCTGGTGGTGCTGACCGCCGCGTCCGGGGCGATCAAGGTCGCGATGGCGACGGCGTAACTGGCGTTCTCCGCGCCTTCGTCGAGGGCCTGGGCGGCGTCCCAGACGACGGCGCGGGCCTTCTCCAGCGCGATGACCATGCTCGCGCAGCGGTGCTTGACGCCCTGGAACTGGCCGATCAGCCTGCCGAACTGTTCGCGGGTGACCGCGTACTCGGCGGCGCACTGCACGGCCCAGGAGGCGACGCCGACCGCTTCGGCGCCCAGCACCACGCTGGCGATCGTGTGCACGGTGCCGGCCGTCAGGCCACGCAGTACCCGCTCGGTGCGTACCCCGTCGACCTTGACCGGCCCGGCCACCCGGACCACGTCCACCGAGGAGGTCCGCTTGAGGGTCACGTCATCGGCATCCAGGAGGACCCAGTTGACCGCACCGTCCACGGTGACCGGAAGCAGGAACACGGTGCCCAGATCGGAGCCGAAGACCGGGCCGGACTCGCCGGACACGATGATCGCGTCCCCGTCGGCCTGTCCGGTGAGGCGTGGGTTCAGGCTGACGGCGCCGAGGATCGTGCCGTCGACCAGGCCGGGCAGCAACGCGTGTGCGGCCGTGTCGTCCACTGTGGACAAAATTGCGGAGAGCAACACCGTGGGCACGTAGGGGCCGGGGGCACCGGCGCGGCCGATGGCCTCCAGCGCGACGGCCAGCTCCAGCAGGCCGCCGTCCTGGCCGCCGACCGACTCGGGCAGGTGCAGGCCGAGTAGTCCCTGATCGGCGAGGGGTTTCCAGAACTCCGGCAGCGTCGGCTTGGCCTCCACGGCCGCTCGCCGCACCTCCGGGGTCAGGTGCCGTTCGGCGAACGCGTTCACCGAGTCCGCCAGGTCGGCGTGATCGTCGGTGACGCCGAGGCCGAGCAGGTACTCACGTGCCACGGTGTTGCTCCCTTCAGCTTTACGGGGTCAGGCGGGGAGACGGTCTGCGAGGTCCTCGATCTGCCACGGGCCCTCGGACTCGATGGTGTCGGTGATGTCCCAGCCCTTGAGCAGCTGGATGGCGCCGCCCTGGACCGCGTACACGCGTCCGTTGACCGTGCACTTCTCCGTGGCCAGGTACGCCACCAGCGGCGAGATGTTGGCGGGGGAGAAGGCGTCGAACTCGCCCTCCTCGACCTCCATGGCGAACATGGCGCCCATGCCGGGGGTGGCCAGGGTGAGCCGGGTGCGGGCCACCGGTGCGATGCAGTTGACCCGGACGCCGTAGCGCTCCAGCTCGTCGGCGGCGACCAGGCTCAGGGCGGCGATGGCGGCCTTGGCCGCGCCGTAGTTGGCCTGCCCGGCGTTCGGCATGATCGTGCCGGAGGCGGAGGCGGTGTTGATCACCGAAGCGGCTCGCGGGGTGCCGGCCTTGTGCTGGTTCTTCCAGTACTCGGCCGCGTGCCGCAGCACGGCGAAGTGACCCTTGAGGTGAACCGCGATCACCGAGTCCCATTCGGACTCACCGAGGCCGGCGATGAAGCCGTCCCGCAGGATGCCCGCGTTGTTGACCACGATGTCCAGGCCGCCGAACTCGGCGACGGCCTGCTGGACCAGGTCCTGCGCACCGTCCCAGGTGGCGATGTTCCCGGTGTTGGCCACGGCCTTGCCGCCCGCGGCGATGATCTCGTCGACGACCTGCTGCGCGGGGCCGGCGTCGGTGCCGGAGCCGTCATTGGAACCGCCCAGGTCGTTCACCACGACCGCGGCGCCCTCCCTGGCGAACAACAACGCGTGTTCCCGGCCGATGCCGCGACCGGCGCCGGTGATGACGGCTACCCGCCCGTCCAGCTGTCCCATGTGGACTGTCCTTTCCGGATATGGAGCAGGTGATGCCCGAATGCAGTCGGGCATCACCTGCGAACGAGGGGGTGGATCAGGCGTCGACGGGTTCCTTGATCTCGACCTTGTCGCGCTGGTCGGCGGGCAGGACACCCTCGGTGACCATCAGGTCGCCCAGCTTCTCCAGCGAGACGTTGAGCTCCTTGCCGGCCTGCTTCTCCACGGCCTTGCCCAGGGCGCCGACGATGATCTGGCCCTTGAACTCGGCGTCCAGCTTGCCGGTGGTGATGCCGTCGGCCTCGGCCACGGAGAAGGTGAAGGACACCTTCACGCCGGCCATGCCGGTGCCGGTGATCTGGCAGGACTCGCCGTCGGTGAACTGCGCGACGGTCCATTCGATGGTGTTGGGCATGCCCATCATCGAGATGACCTGGGTGACCTGCAGGCCCTCCTTGTAGTCCTCCAGCTTCGGGACCTCGGACTTGAACTTCACGTGCAGGGTCAGCCAGTCACCCAGCCTGCTCAGGTCGGCGAAGACCTTCCACAGGTCATTCTTGGCGGCCGGAAGGGTGATTTCGCGACGCAGAACGCCCATGACTTACTCCTTTGTCCGTGTTTTTCAGCTGAGGGATTGACTGACTAGCGGGGGCGTCCGTAGACGGTGACTACCGCCGAGCCGCCGAGACCGATGTTGTGCTGCAGTGCGTAGTTCACGTTCTCCACCTGGCGCTTGTCCGCCTGGCCACGCAGCTGCCAGTTCAGCTCCGCGCACTGCGCGAGGCCGGTGGCGCCCAGCGGGTGACCCTTGGAGATCAGGCCGCCGGACGGGTTGACCACCCAGCGTCCGCCGTAGGTGGTGTCGCCCGAGTCGACGAGCTTGTGCGCCTCACCCTCGGCGGCCAGGCCGAGTGCCTCGTAGGTGAGCAGCTCGTTGGTGGCGAAGCAGTCGTGCAGCTCGATGACCTGCACGTCCTCCGGGCCGATGCCGGCCTGGGCGTAGGCCTTCTGAGCGGCCTTGGCGGACATGTCCGCGCCGACCAGTGCGCCGAGGGTCTTGCTCTCGAAGGTGGACCGCATGTCGGTGACCAGGCCCTGCCCCAGGATCTCGATGGCCTGACCGGACAGGTCGTTCTCCTCGACGAACCGCTCGCTGGCCAGGATGGCCGCGCCGGAGCCGTCCGAGGTCGGCGAGCACATCGTCCGGGTCAGCCCGGCCGGCGCGTAGATCATCTTGTCGTTGCGGATCTGCTCGATGGTGTACTCCTCCTGGAACTGGGAGTACGGGTTGTTCGTCGAGTGCCGGTGGTTCTTGTCGGCGATCTTGATGAAGTGCTCGTGGGTGGAGCCGTACTTCTCGTTGTGCTCCACACCGGCGGCGCCGAACATCCACGGGGCGGGCGGGAAGGCCAGCTCGGCCAGCTCGGCCATCGCCTGCAGGTGGTTGAGCATCGGCTGCTCGCGGTCGTCGAAGGTGGAGCCGAGCGAACCGGGCTGCATCTTCTCGAAGCCGAGCGCCAGGGTGCAGTCGGCGAGGCCGCCGCGAATGGCCTGCGCGGCCAGGAACAATGCGCTGGAGCCGGTCGAACAGTTGCTGTTCACATTGTGGATCGGAATGCCGGTGAGGCCCAGCTCATAAACGGCGCGGTGACCACTGCAGGACTCGCCGTAAACATAACCGGCATATGCCTCCTGCACCTTGTCATAGGAGATTCCGGCGTCCTCGAGCGCCTTGGTGCCGGACTCCTTGGCCATCTGGGGGTAATCCCAGTCCTCGCGCCGGCCGGGCTTTTCGAACTTGGTCATCCCGACGCCGATCACGAATACTCGGTTGGCCATGACCCCTCCTTCTCCTGCTCGCTGTCCGTGCTCGGGCGGGTGGGCATCGCTTCCGTGCGATGGCGTGCGAGCACCAGCGCCCGGATCGTTGCCTCCGTCAGCACCATGCACGGCGATCCGACCGGGCGCTGGGCTGTATTCACAGCTAAGACGCTAGGTTCGCGGGCCCGGTGATGCGATGACCGCGCAGCGCAACCTGCTTGACTCAAACGCTCACAACGTCAATGCTGTGAAGGGGAGCACACGCACCGCCGCGTCTCACGGAGGTCTGTCCGCATGACCCATCGCATTCCGCACTCGTTCGTCATGGCCTTGATTGAAATGGCGTACCAGAACAATCTGGATTTCGATGCGGTGTTGGTCAGGTCGGGTATCTCGCCCATGGATCTAGTCGAGGGCGATATGCGGGTAACCGAGGATCAGGCCATTCGAATCTATAACGCCGCACGTGAGGTGACCGGGGACGATCTGATTGGATTCGGCGTCGCGCCGGTGCCCTTGGGAACGCTGCGGTTGATCTGTTATGCGATTTCCAGTGTGACCACCGTGCAGGGCGCCGTGGATCGCATTTCCGACTTCCTTCGATGTATTCCCGGAATCCCCGATATTCGTGTCGAGGCCAAGGGCAGGCACGTCTACGCCTATTCGAGCGTGATGCCCGATCCGGGACCGTTACACATCAAGACCGTGGTCACCGCGGCGGTGCTGAACCGGGTGACCTCCTGGGCCATCGGTCGTCCCGCGCCGCTCATCGAGGCCGTGCTTCCGTTCGCCGAGCCGGAGAACGTCGACGACATCACGTTGCTGCTCGGTGATCGGGTGCGCTTCGACCCGGAGGCCACCGAGCTGATCATGGTGGTGCCGGCCAGTCTGCTCGAAGCCAGGATCGAGTGGGACGAGCGGGCCATCCTGGACTATCTGGATTCCGCCCCTGCCCGGTTGCTGTCGCCGTTCAAGGAAGAGGCGGTACTGGCTGTCCGGGTGCGCCGCCTGGTGGAGAAGGACCTCGAACAGGAGCGGCTGTCCAGCGCCGAGGAGATGGCCGCCGCCCTGTTGATCAGCACGCCGACGCTGCGCCGGCGGCTGCGTTCCGAGGGCACCTCGCTGCGGGAGATCCGCGACGACGTGATGGCCAAGCAGGCGGCCGAGGCATTGCGCAGCACCGGGGATTCGGTGGAGAGCATCGCCAAGCGGCTGGGTTTCTCCGAGACGAGCGCGTTCACCAGGGCGTTCCGCCGGTGGACCGGCTGCTCACCGGCCGCGTTCCGGGCTCAGGGTCTGCCTACGCAGGAAGTTCGCGGCCTCGACGACCGCGAGGCGGCCCTCCGGTAGCAGGTCGGCCAGCAGCGGGAAGACATGCATCTGGCCCGGCCATACCCGGACCTGACAGTCCACCCCGGCGGCGGCCAGCCGTTCACCGAGGGAGAGTGCGTCCGCGGCGAGGATCTCCAGACCGCCGGCCTGCACCAGGGTGGGCGGCAGCGTCACCAGGTCACCGTCCACCAGGGACTTGAACTCGCCGAACTGCTGCTGTTGCAGCTGCCGGACGAGGTAGAGGGCGTTGGGCGTGGCATACGGATCCGACCGGACATTGGCGTGCGCCTGTCGTTCCAGGTCATCCAGATTCACCCACGGCGACAACGTACACGCCGGCCGGCTTCGGCAGTCCACTCTGGACCGCCGCCAGGCTGGTGGCCAGGGCGAGGTGGCCGCCCGCCGAGTCGCCGCCGATCACGATCCGGTCGGCCGCGAATCCCTGGTCCAGCAGCAGCCGGTAGGCGGCGACGCAGTCGGCGATCGAGTCGCCCAGCCCGGACAGCGGGAGCTGGCGGTACTCCAGGCTGAGCGCGGCCAGCCCGCTGCTCCTGGCCAGCCGGGACACCAGCCGGCGATGGGTGTGCGGTCCGCCGAAGAAGAACCCACCTCCGTGCAGGTACAGGAGCACGCCACCGGATTCCGTTTCCGGGCGCAGCCATTCGGCCCGGCAGCCGTGCACCGTGAGCGGCTCCACGGACACTCCCGGCACCGGCCGTTTGCCTACCGGGAGCAGGCCCAAAGACCGGTCCAGCAGCAGGCCGGTGTGCCGCAATCGGTTGATGGACAGGCCGGGCCGGAACCAGAAGACGAACGGCTTGATGAGTGTGCGGAACAGGAAGGCCAGCCACACCGACTGCCGGCTGGGCTTGCTGTGCTTGGGCATCAGGCGTCCAGCACGAACTCGTCGCGGTGGTTGTCGGCGAGCATCCGCTCATGCGCGAACGGGCTCCACGGCCACAGTTCCGGCAGTCCGTTGGTCCCCAGGTACCAGCTGTTGCAGCCACTGGCCCACACCGTCCTCGGGAGGGCACCCTGCACCTTCTTGTTGAACAGCAGGGTCGCGTGATCGCTGGGGGTCGCGGTGCTGAAAGCGCCGCGACGCCAGTCCTGGATCCAGTTCAGGGCGAACTTGGCCTGAGCTTCGGCGATCGCGGTCAGCGAGTAGTTGCCGACCGGGCTGTGCGGGCCCATCAGCATGAAGAAGTTGGGGAATCCCGGCAGGGCGACGGTGCGATAGGCCCGCGCCCCGTCCTTCCAGGCCTGATCCAGGGTGAGACCGCCCGGTCCGATGAGCTGGATCGGCCGCAGGTAGGCGCGAGCGTCGAATCCGGTGGCCAGCACCAGCACATCGGTCTCGTGCAGTACGCCGTCCTTGGTGACGATGCCCCGCGGTTCGATGTGGTCGATGCCCTCGGTGATCACGGTGACGCCCGGCCGCTGCACGGCCCGGTAGAACTTGCCGGAGATCACCAGTCGTTTGCAGCCCGGCTGATAGTCCGGGGTGAGCTTCGCGCGCAGTTCCGGATCGCGCACGGTGCGCAGATTCCCTCGCGCGGTGACGCTCCACATCTTCCGGCGCCAGCCCGGCCTGGTGAGCCCCTCGGCCAGGAACGCCATTCCCCGCTTTACCAGGTGGTACTCCATGGCAGATGTCAGTGGCAGGAACCTGCGCAGCACCTTGGTGAGCGGATCGGTACCCCAGTTGGGCAGCGGGATGACCCATTGCGGGGTCCGCTGGTACAGGTCGAGCTGTTTGATCTTTCCGCCGAGTGCGACGGTGAGCTGGGCTCCGGTGGAGCCGGTGCCGATCACCGCGACGCGCTTGTCCTTCAGGTCGACCGAGTCGTCCCAGCGGGCGGTGTGGAACCTCGGGCCGGCGAAGTCGTCCAGTCCGGGGATGTCCGGCAGCACCGGGTGATGCAGCACGCCGGTGGCGGAGAGCAGGAAGTCCGCCTGGTATCGGTCACCGGACGCCGTGTCCACCTGCCACTGTCCATTGTGGAATTCACTGCGAACGACCTCGGTGTTGAACCGGATCTTGTTCCGCAGGCCCAGCCGGTCCACGGTGCCGGCGAAGTACCGGTGGATCTCCGGGCCGGGGGAGAAGAACCTGGTCCACGTCGGATTGCGGTCGAAGGTGAACTGGTAGAACGCGGACGGCACATCGCATTCCAGGCCGGGGTAGTGGTTGTCCCGCCAGGTGCCGCCCACATCGCCGGCCTTCTCCAGCACGGTGACGTCCTCGATCCCGGCCCGGGTCAGCATCGCCGCCATGCAGATGCCGGACATGCCGGCCCCGATGATCACGACCTTTGGTTCGCGCATCGTGCACCTCCTGCGCCGACGGTAAGCCCCTGGGCCGGGTCCTCCCAGGACTGTGCCGCGCTCTCGTGTTGACCCAATCGCTCGATCGATTCGGTCAATCCGGGTGAGCCGTTGAGTGCTGTTTGCGCACCTCAGCGGCCCTTAGCGTTTCCCTTCAGGAGGTGTGCGATGCGCGTCACAACGGCCGACGGCCTGTCTCTGGTCGTGTCCGTCGAGGGACCCGCCGAGGCCCCGGTGGTGCTGTGCGCACACGGCTACCCGGACAACCGGACACTGTGGACGGGACTGACGGAGAGTCTGCGCGAGGACCACCGAGTGGTCAGCCTGGACCTGCGTGGTGCCGGTGACTCCGAAGCACCGCCCGGCCGCCGCGGCTATCGGATCGAGCTGCTCGCGGCCGATCTGGTCGCGGTGGCCGACGCGGTCAGCCCCGATCGGCCGGTGCACCTGGTCGCCCACGACTGGGGCTCGATCATCGGCTGGCACGCGGTCACCGATCCTGCGCTGGCCCACCGGTTCTCCGGCTTCACCTCGATCTCCGGTCCGTGCCTGGACCACATCGGAAAGTGGGTCCGTTCGCCCCGGGACCTGTTCGCCAAACTCCGGCAGGGGCTGCGGTCCTGGTACGTGGGCTTCTACCACCTGCCCTGGCTGCCCGAGAGCAAGATCGATGGCGTGTGGATGGCGAAGACGAGGCCCGGTCCGCCACCCGTGGACCGGGATGTCCGCAATGGACTGTGGATCTACCGGGTCAATGTCCTGCGCCGCACCATGTTCCCCCGGCACCGGCCCGCGCTGGTCCGGACGCGCGTGCTCGCGCCCCGCTCCGACGCGTTGATCGGCCTGCCGATGCTGCACACCTCGCCCGATGCCCGGGTGGAGATGGTGTCCGGCGGGCACTGGCTGCCCCTGGAGAACCCAGAACTGATCGCCCACCACGTTCGCGACCAGCTATCCACCGGCTGATTGGAGTCCATTGTGGACGTGTCGCTGCATGCCCGGAACGTCGAGTTCGACTGGTCGAATGTGCCTGCCGTGTGGATTCCCGGCGAGCCGTACGTCTGTCACCTGCTCAACTCCGTGCACCTGATCCTGCCGTCCTTCGAGCGATGGTTCATCGAGGTCTACACCGAGGCCCTGCCATTGGTACGGGACGACAAGGTCCTGGAGGACATGAAGGGCTTCATCGGCCAGGAGTCGATGCACGCCGAGTCCCACCAGGGAGCGGCGGAGCACCTTGCCGCGCTGGGCTATGACGTGCAGCCCTTCCTGGATCAGATGCACTGGCTCTTCTTCGAGGTGCTCGGTTCCCGGCCACATCTGTCGGCGGTCCGGCAGGTCGATTGGGTGGTGGAACGTTGTGCGTTGATCGCCGGTCTGGAACACCTGACCGCCGCCGCAGGCCACTGGTTCCTCAACGACACCGGTCCGTGGGTGCGCGCGGGCGCAGATCCGGTGATGACCGATCTCCTGCTCTGGCACGGCGCGGAGGAGGTGGAGCACCGGTCGGTCGCGTTCGACGTCTACCAGCATCTCGATGGACGGGTGTTGCGGCGCATGCTCGGCATGACGGTGGCGCTGGCCGGACTGCTCCTGCTGGCGATCCGTGGCGCCAAGCACCTGGCCGCCGCCGACCCCGACCTGAAGAAGAAGCCGGGCGCCCTCCGGTTCGCCTGGGAGTTCTTCCGGGCGGGCAGGAAAGGGCTGTTGCCCAGGCTTCGGCTGTTGATCAGCCAGGTACTGCCGTACTTCCGGCGTAGTTACCACCCGTCCCAGGAGTTCGATACCGAGCTCGCGGTGAGCTACCTGGCCACGTCGCCCGCGGCTCGGGCCGCTCAGCGGTGATGCGCATTCAGCCGCCCCCGGACCTGCGTGGCCGGGCCCGCCGCGACCGGGTGATGCAGATCGTGGCCACCATCGGCGGACGTTGGGACACGGTCTCCCACTGGCTCGGCAAGGGCAGGCCGCCGGTCACGCCGGTGAACCGTGTGCTGCCGCTGACGGTCGAGGAGGTGCGTCGCGAGGCGGTCGCCGAGGACGTGCTCAGCCTGACCCTGTCCCATGTGGACGGTGACCGGTTGCCGGACTGGCATCCGGGCGCTCACCTGGATCTGCTGCTGCCCTCGGGACGGATGCGCCAGTACTCACTGACCGGGGACCCCGCCGACCTGAGCAGCTACCGGATCGCGGTGCGGTCCATTCCGGACGGTGGTGGCGGCTCCCTGGAGGTGCACACCTTGCAGCCGGGCGACCGGGTTTCGGTGCTCGGCCCGCGTAACGCGTTCCCCTATGTCCGGCAGGATGCGTACCTCTTCGTCGCGGGTGGAATCGGCATCACGCCGATCTTGCCCATGGTCAGGGACGCCGCCCGGCGGGGTGCCGACTACCGGATCGTCTATACCGGACGGTCGCTGTCCTCGCTGCCCTTCGTGGACGAACTGCGGGAGATCGCCGGATACCGGCTGTGGGTGCGCACCGACGACGAACACGGCCTGCCCACCGGCCCGGACCTGATCAGGGACCTGCCCGCGGGCGCGGCCATCTACTGCTGTGGTCCACCGCCGATGATCTCCGCGATCCGGTCCGTCGTTCCGGTCCAGGTCCCGTTGTTCAGCGAGCGGTTCTCCGCACCTCCGGTGATCGGCGGCACCGAGTTCACCGTGACCCTGGCCCGTAGTGGCGCCCGGGTCCAGGTGGCCGCCGATGAGAGTGCGCTGGCCGCCATCCGCCGGGTGCGGCCGGCGGTCATGTACTCCTGCCAGCAGGGATTCTGCGGCACCTGCAAGGTCCGGGTGCTGGATGGAACCGTCGAGCACGTGAACCAGCGACCACTGCCCGGCTACATGAACATCTGCGTGTCCCGCGGTCAGGGCGACCTGACGCTGGACCTGTGAACGGAGGCTCGATGAGAGCGTGTGTGATCGGGGCTGGTCTGAGTGGCCTGACCACCGGCAAGGCGTTGACCGACCGGGGTGTCGACTACACCTGTTTCGAGTCCGGCGACCGGATCGGCGGCAACTGGGCCTTCGGTAATTCCAACGGGCACTCCAGCGCCTACCGCTCGCTGCACATCGACACCTCCAAGTACCGGCTGGCCTTCGAGGATCTGCCGATGCCGGACCACTTCCCGGATTTCCCGCACCACAGCCAGGTCAAGGAGTACCTGGACCTGTACGCGGAGAAGTTCGGCCTGCTGGACCGGATCTCCTTCGAGAATCCGGTGAAACGCGCCGTGCGGACTCCCGACGGACGTTGGTCGGTGTCCACAGGGGACGGTGAGACCAATGAATTCGACCTGCTGGTCGTGGGCAACGGCCACCACTGGGATCCGCGCTTCCCGGAGTTCCCCGGTGAGTTCACCGGCGAGCTGATCCACTCGCACCACTACATCGACCCGTTCGATCCGCTCGACCTGCGGGACAAGCGGATCCTGATCGTGGGAATCGGCAACTCCGCGGCCGACATCGCCAGCGAGTTGTCACAGAAGTCGCTGAAGAACCAGGTCACCATCTCCACTCGCTCCGGGGCGTGGATCATGCCGAAGTACATCTTCGGCATGCCGGTGGACCGGGTGCACCGCACTCTGCCCTACGTCCCGGTGAGCGTGCAGCGCGCGATCCTGGGCGCCGGCTTCAAGCTGATGTTCGGCACCCCGGAACGCTTCGGCGCTCCCAAGCCGAACCACGGTTTCTACACGGCGCACCCCACGCAGTCCAACGACCTGCTGTTCCGGTTCAGCTGCGGAGACCTGGCCGCCAAGCCGAACATCCAGCGCCTG
Source organism: Pseudonocardiaceae bacterium YIM PH 21723 (assembly GCA_003600225.1). Taxonomy (GTDB): domain Bacteria; phylum Actinomycetota; class Actinomycetes; order Mycobacteriales; family Pseudonocardiaceae; genus QZFT01. Next base: position 26,055 of record QZFT01000017.1, on the reverse strand, counting down.
GACGGCGACACCGTGCACTTCGTAGACGGCACCTCGGGCGAGTTCGACACGGTCATCTACGCCACCGGGTACAACATCAGCTTCCCGTTCTTCGACGAGGACTTCATCGCCGCCCCGGACAACCAGCTGCCGCTGTACAAGCGGATCTTCAAGCCCGGCATCGACAACCTGGCCTTCATCGGCTTCGCCCAGGGCCTGCCCACGCTGTTCCCGTTCATCGAGTTGCAGGCCAAGTTGCTCGGTGCCTACGCGGCGGGGGAGTACCGGCTGCCCTCGGAGGCCGAGATGCTGCGCGGCATCGAACGCGATCAGCGGGCCCACGGCTCCTGGAAGGCGAGCGCGAGGCACACCCAGCAGGCGGACTACTACCTGTACCGGCACGACCTGCGCCGGGAACTCCCCGCGGGCCGTCGTCGGGCCCGCAAGCAACCCGTGGGAGGGAAGGCATGAAGAAACCGAGAACCTGTGTCATCGGAGCCGGGCTGAGCGGCCTGACCGCCGGTAAGGCCCTGACGGATCGGGGCATCGACTACACGTGCTTCGAATCCGGTGACCGCATCGGTGGCAACTGGGCCTTCGGGAACTCCAACGGCCACTCCAGCGCCTACCGGTCCCTGCATATCGACACCTCGAAGCAGAATCTCGCCTTCAAAGACCTGCCGATGCCGGACCACTATCCCACGTTCATGCACCACAGCCAGGTCAAGGAGTACCTGGACCTGTACGCGGAGAAGTTCGGCCTGCTGGACCGGATCTCGTTCCAGAACCCGGTGAAACATGCCGAACAGACTCCCGATGGTCAGTGGCTGATCACCACCGGCGACGGGCGGACCCAGGAGTTCGACCTCCTGGTGGTCGGCAATGGGCACCACTGGGATCCGCGCTGGGCACGGTTTCCCGGCGAGTTCGCCGGCGAGGAGATCCACTCGCACTTCTACCTCGATCCGTTCGACCCATTGGATCTGCGGGAGAAGCGGGTACTGATCGTGGGCATCGGCAATTCAGCGGCCGACATCGCCTGCGAACTGTCGAACAGGTCCCTGCAGAACAAGGTGACCATCTCGACCCGTTCCGGGGCGTGGGTGGCGCCCAAGTACATCTTCGGGTGGCCGGCGGACTATTTCCATTACACGCTTCCCTATGTGCCGGTCGAACTGCAGCGGGTGTTTCGGTCGGCCGGTTTCCGGTTGTTGTTCGGCTCCCCCCAGCGTTATGGCCTGCCTAAGCCGGACCACGCCTTCTACACCGCGCACATCACCACGAGCAATGAGTTACTGCACCGGTTCAACTGCGGCGATGTGTCCGCCAAACCGAACATCGAGCGGCTCGACGGGCACACCGTGCACTTCGCGGACGGCAGTTCCGATGAGTTCGATGCGATCATCTACGCGACGGGCTACAACATCAGTTTCCCGTTCTTCGACCAGGACTTCATCTCCGCGCCGGATAACCAGATCCAGCTGTACAAGCGGATGTTCAAACCGGGGATCGGGAACCTGGTGTTCATGGGCTTCGCCCAGGCCCTGCCCACCCTGTTCCCGTTCACCGAGCTCCAGTCCAAGCTGCTCGGCGCCTATGCCGCGGGGGAGTACCGACTGCCGTCCCAGTCCGCGATGGAGCGCTCAATCGAACGCGACCTGCGGCGGCACGGCGTGTTCAGCGACCGGCCCCGGCACACCCAGCAGGTCGACTATCACCTGTACAAACACGACCTGCGCCTGTACGAACTCCCGGCCGGGCGCCGCCGCGCCCGGAAGGCGGCCTAGGCACCGGCCGTCGTAGGGATCAGTGGCGTCTGCGGGTGAGGAACCCACCGTCCGGTCTTCGCACGGTCACCGTGTCGTAGGTGTGGATCGCGGTGTGGTGGTGGCCGCAGTACAGTCCGCAGTTCTTCAGGTTGGTCTCGCCACCGTGTGCCCAGTGGACCTCGACATGGTGCACATCGCAGTACCGGGCCGGTGCTTCGCAGCCGTCCCAAGAGCAGTGCTCGTCCCGCAAGCTCAGTGCTCTCCGCAGCGCCACAGGTGCGACTCGGGTCGACCGCCCGACATCGAGGACTTCGCCTCTGGGGCCGAGCAGGATCCGGGAGACGTTGCAGTCGCAGGCGATCCGCCGCAGGGTCTCCGGGTCGATAACCCCGACTCCGTCGATCACCGCTTGTCCGGTGAGGGCACCGGCGTTCATCAGCTCCGAGAGGGTGCAGGTGATGTTGACCTGCGCCCGCTGACCACCACTGGAGGGCAGCGAGTCACCGCGCAAGGCCCTATCACACACCTCACCCAATGCGTCGGCCCGCCGCTGGGAGGCGGTCCGCTGGTCATCGGCTGCCGGTGGCTTTATCACCGCGTCGATCGCCGCCTTCACCTTCGCGCCGGTGCTCGAATCCAGATAACCGCGCAACTGCATGAACCCATCGGACTCGAAGAAATCCAGACCCCGCTTCTCATACCGGTCGAGAGCCTTCTCATCCTCAGCATCGGGATCGAGCTGCGCGAGCAGGTAGCGGATCGCCCATTCCACCTTTTCCGGTGTCTCCACGCGTGCCAGTTCGGAGTAGATGTGTTCGGCGTCCAGGAACCCGGCTCGGGTCACGCTGGTGGTCCGATTCAAACCACGCGCGATCACCTGGACATGGGCCAGGGTGATCTCTCCGGCTGTGAAGAGTTTGTCGGTGAGCGGCAGTACTTTCAGGGCGTGGCTCAGGGCCACGAGGTCTTTGGCTTCGCGCCAGCTGGTGCGGTGACGAGCCCGCAACCACTGCCGGGTCGGCAGCACTTCGGTGGTCTCCGTGGTGCCGCGTGAGTCCATCACGCCGATGGTGTCGATCAACGCCGCTTCGATGATGGTCCGGGCTTGGAACAGGACTTCTTCGCGGGCGTGAAGCTGGGTGGGCGTGAGTGATCGCGGATCGGCGGACAGGGTGTCCGCGATGCTCAGGAGGATTTTTTCGCCCATATGTTCATCATGCCGACGGTGAAGATCGTTAGCGAATTCCTATCGGGTGATGCTGGTTCGCTCCCAGTGAAGGCCCCATCAAGTGCCCCGAAGTTAACGATGTTCGGGGCTCGTTCCTCGCCGCGAACATCGTCAACTTCGGAACCTAGAGACCCAAAAGGAAAGACTGGCGTGCCCCCACCCAACACGCAGGCAGGAAAGACAGGCCCCCAAGCCCGTCTCCCCCTCCAAAGCCCTCTTTCGTCAACCACCCAAAGCCGCCCCCCACAACGAGGCCATCTTCCCGTACCCCCGATCGTTTGGATGCAGGTCATCCCGCAGATCCAAATCCGGATCCAACCCATCCATCCGCACCAGAGAAACGTGCGCCCGCCCAGCCACCACCCCGGGAACCGCAGCGTTGAACCGATCAATTCGCTCCTGCACCGCCGCCTTCTTACTGGGCACCAGCGTCGCCACAAAAACCTGAGTCCCCGGCACGGCCTTCTCGATGTCGTCCAGCAAGGCCCCCAGTCGCTGAGGCGCCTGCTCCGGCTCCGGTCCGCGATCCATGTCATTGGTGCCGATGTGCAGCAGAATGGTCCTCGGCTGGAACGCGACGATCCAGCCGATCGTCTTCGCTCGCAGATCGTCGATCATCCAGCCGCCGTGGCCCTCGTGGTCGGTGTCCGGGAGCTGCCCGCTCTGCTGTGAGCCGACGAAGTCCAGCCCGGGATGCGTGGGGTACAGGATGCGCCACAGATCCGCGCGATAGCTGGACTGGGTGGAGCTGCCATCCCCATGGGTGATCGAGTCGCCCAGCGGCATGATCTTCCACTGTTCGGGGCCCGCCGTCGCCGGGCTGACCCCGGCGGTCATCGACATAGTCGCGAAGAGAGCCACTACCCATCGTCTCCAGGTCACGATCGTTCAGTGGAGCAGCTTTCCCGGCGATTGCCAAGGTGCGGCCGCGCTAATCTGGTGATCATGAGTGCAGCCCTGAGCGACGCCGCGCGGAAGATCATCGACGGTAGCAACCCGGCGGTGCTGGGAACGCTGAACCCGGACGGCAGTCCGCAGAACTCGGTGGTCTGGGTGTGCACCGACGGGGATGACCTGCTCATCTCCACGGCTGCGGGCAGGCGTAAGGAGAAGAACCTGCGCCGCGACCCGCGGGCGAGCCTGTGCGTGTTCGACAAGGCCGATCCGCAGCGCTACGTCGAGGTGCGTGGCACCGCCACCGTGGTCGAGGACGCCGGCAGGCAACTGGCCGTGTCGCTGGCCGAGCGGTACGAGGGTCCCGGGGCGGGAGAGGAGTACCTGGAACTGCCGCCTGAGGTGGTCAGGGTCGTGGTCCGGATCACCCCGCTGCGGGTGGTGGGCACGGCCGCCGGCTGAGCGATAACCTGACCCTTGAACCTCGGGAGGGTGCCGTGCGGATCGAACAGCTGGAGTACGTCCGGGCGGTGACCAGGGCCGGGTCGTTGCGCCGCGCCGCCGAGGAGCTGCACCTGTCCCAGCCCGCGCTCAGCGAGACCGTGCGGAACCTGGAGCGGGAACTCGGCGTCGGCCTGCTGGACCGCAAACGCTCCGGGGCGCGCATCTCCGACGAGGGCCGCGAGCTGCTCCCACACATCGAGAGCGTGCTGGACGCCGTAGACCGGCTGCGCCGCGCCGCCGATCACCAGCACAACAGCAGCCGGATCGTGCGGATGGGCACCGTGCACACCGCCACCGTGCCGCTGCTGGTGCCGACCATCCGGCTGTTCCGCGAACAGCACCCGGACACCCAGGTGGAGGTGGTCGGCGCGCAGCAGGCGGACATCCACCGCGCGCTGCTGGACGGAAGCCTGGACCTGGGGCTGATCAACCACCTGGAGGGCGACGACCGGTCCCCGGACTTCGCCGCCACTGACCTGATGACCGGCCGGGTCGTGGTCTGCCTGCGTCCCGATGATCCCCTCGCGGAACTGGACGCCATCGGGGTGGACGACCTGCTCGCCCAGCCGCTGATCGTCATGCGCGCCGGGTACGTGATGCACCGGTACGTGCACCGGCTGCTGGCCGGCAGGCAGCCGCGCTTCTCCTACTCCACGGATGGCGCCGAGCTGGGCAAACTCATGGTCGCCGAAGGTCTGGGTGTCACGGTGCTGCCCGACTTCAGCGTGTTCGGCGACCCCCTGGAACGGGCGGGCCTGATCACCCACCGGCCGCTGGAGCCGGCGGGTGCCCAGGTGCAGACGGTGCTGGAACGGCGCATCTCCGGAGCGATGCCGCGGGCCGTCCGTGACCTGCACGATCTGTTCGCCGATGTGGCCCGCGCCTTCCGGTGATAGGCGAGGCCTATCGCGGGATCGTGAAACTCTTCTCGACGCACGCTCGCTGAGATGCGTACAGTCGGAACTATGGCCAGCGATTATCGGTACCCGGCGGGCGCCTTCGGCGTGCCCGCGTCCGCGGTGCTGGCCGACCGGTGGGATCTGACCCGCCGCCTGCACGTCGATTTCGCCCGGGTCACCCGGCAGCAGTGTCGCTGATCGATCGACAGGGCCCTTCCTTTTCCTGATCGACCCCTCTCGCGCATCCGCATGCCCCCAAATCCGGGAGATAACTGTGTCCTCCTCGCCGTATGCCCCGCTGCAGTTCGCCTACTGGGTGCCCAACGTGTCCGGTGGCCTGGTCACCAGTGAGATCGAGCAGCGCACCGACTGGAGCTACGACTACAACAAAAAACTCGCCATCCTGGCGGAGAACAACGGCTTCGACTACGCCCTCTCCCAGGTCCGTTACATGGCCAGCTACGGTGCCGCCTACCAGCAGGAGTCGACGAGCTTCAGCCTCGCGCTGCTGCTGGCCACCGAGCGACTGAAGGTCATCGCCGCCGTGCACCCCGGCTTCTGGCAGCCCGCCGTGCTGGCCAAGCTGCTGTCCACTGTGGACCACCTGTCCGGTGGCCGCGCGGCCGTCAACGTGGTGTCCGGCTGGTTCAAGGGCGAGTTCACCGCCCTCGGCGAGCCGTGGCTGGAGCACGACGAGCGCTACCGCCGCGCCGAGGAGTTCATCCAGGTGCTGCGCAAGAGCTGGACCGAGGACAACGCCCAGTTCGCCGGTGACTTCTACCGGCTGCGGGGCTACGACCTCAAGCCCAAGCCCCTCGACCTGCCCGGCCGTCCGACTCCGGAGATCTTCCAGGGCGGCAATTCCACCGCGGCCCGGGCCATGGCCGGCCGCGTGTCGGACTGGTACTTCAGCAACGGCAAGGACTTCGACGGCATCACCGAGCAGATCGAGGAGGTCAGCGCCGCCGCCCAGGTCCACGGCCGCACGGTGAAGTTCGGCCTCAACGGCTTCCTCATCGCCCGGGACACCGAGAAGGAGGCCAAGGAGACGCTGCGGGAGATCGTCGCCAAGGCCAATGTCGAGGCGGTGCACGGATTCCGGGACGCCGTCGCCCAGGCCGGACGGTCCACTTCGGACAAGAAGGGCATGTGGGCCGACTCGTCCTTCGAGGACCTGGTGCAGTACAACGACGGCTTCAAGACCAAGCTGATCGGCTCCCCGGAGCAGATCGCCGAACGCGCCATCGAGTACAAGAAGCGCGGGGTGAACCTGCTGCTGACCGGCTTCCTGCACTACCTGGAGGAGGTCGAGTACTTCGGTAAGAACGTGCTGCCGATCGTGCGGGAGCTGGAAGCCGAGCTGGAGCGCAAGGAGATCCCGGTGGGAGTGGCGGGAGCATGAGCCTCGAACCCTTGACCGGCCGCGACCTGGCCGTTCAGCCCAAGAAAATTCAACACACCGCCCAGGTGATCACCGGTGACCGGGAGGCGATCACCGTCGCCCGGGCGCTGGCTGAGCGGTTCGCCGATTCCGCCGCGCAGCGGGATGCGTCCCGCACGCTGCCGCACCAGGAGCTGGCGGAGCTGGCGGCCAGCGGTCTGCTGGGCATCTCGGTGCCCCGGTTGTACGGCGGGGCGCAGGTCAGTGCGGTGACCACGGCCGAGGTATTCCGGCTGCTGGCGACGGCGGACCCCAACATCGCGCAGATCCCGCAGAGCCACTTCACCTTCCTGCACGTGCTGGACCGGCAGGGAACGCCCGAGCAGCAGCGGCTGATCTATGGCGAGGTGCTGGCCGGCAAGCTGCTGGGCAATGCCCAGGCGGAGAAGGGCACCCGGCACGCGCAGGAGATCCGCACCCGGCTGACCGAACACGCCGGCGGCGGATATGTCCTCAATGGAATCAAGAACTACAGCACCGGCGCGTTGTTCGCCGACTGGATCCCGGTGACGGCCAAGAACCCCGAGGACCAGGTCGTCGTGGTCTTCCTCCCGGCCGGAACCCCAGGTGTGTCCATTGTGGACGACTGGGACGGCATGGGACAGCGCACCACGGCCAGCGGCACGGTGAAACTGGACAACGTGCGGGTTCCCGCCGAACTGGTGGCTCCGCACCACCTGACCTTCGACGGCCCGCAGTTGCACGGGGCCAGGGCCCAGTTGCTGCACGCGGCCATCGACGTGGGCATCGCGCGCGGCGCACTGGCCGAGGCGGGGGCGTTCGTCCGCAACTACAGCAGGCCGTGGGCCGAATCCGGTGTGGAATGGGCGGCCGAGGACCCGCTGACCATCCAGCGGTTCGGTGAACTGGAGATCCGGGTCCGCGCCGCCGAGGCGCTGTTGTCCCGCGCGGCCAAGGCGGTGGACGAGGCCGGGGTGAACCTGACCGAGGAGACCGCGTCGGCCGCGTCCATCGCGGTGGCGACGGCGAAGGCCTTCGCCGATCCGGTCGCGGTGGAGGTGAGCGCGGCGTTGTTCGAGGTCGCCGGCACCCGCTCGGCGCTGGACTCGCTGAACCTGGACCGCTACTGGCGCAACGCCCGCACGCACACCCTGCACGACCCGGTGCGCTGGAAGGTGCAGCACATCGGCCGCTACGCGCTCAACGGAACGCCGCCACCCCGCCATGGATCGATCTGACTGAGGGAGATCGCATGTCCAGGATCGTCGTGTTGTCCGGAAGCCCGTCCGCCAGTTCCCGCACCGCCGTGCTGGCCGCCCACGTGGCGGCCCGGCTGACCGCCCAGGGCCACACCATTCAGGTGATCAAGGTCCGTGACCTGCCACCGGCCGCGCTGCTGGCCGGTAACACCGCTGATCCGCAGATCGCCGCGGCCGTCGCCGCGATCGAGTCCGCGGACGGCGTGGTCGCCGCGTCCCCGGTCTACAAGGCCTCCTTCAGCGGCCTGCTGAAGACCCTCCTCGACCTGCTCCCGCAGTTCGCGCTGGCCGGCAAGGTGGTGCTGCCGGTGCTGACCGGCGGCACCCAGGCGCACGTGCTCGCACTGGACTACGCGCTGCGCCCGGTGCTGTCCTCACTGGGCGCCGACCACATCGTGCCCGGCTGGTTCGTGCTGGATCGCACGATCGACAAGGAGACCGGCCCGCACCCGGAGGTACACGGCCCGCTGCACACCGTGGTGGACCGGTTCTCCATCGCGCTGCGCGCCCCGGTCGCGGTCTGAGCCTTCCGGTGAACGAGGCTTTCCTCCGGTGAGAGGAAAGCCTCGTTTGCCGCGATCCGGCATTGGTCATGCTCCGGGTATGAATGGATCGATTCCGCAGATCTCGGCCGATAAGGTCGGCGAAGTACTGACTCCCCAGCTCGCCATCGAGTCGCAGCGAGCCGCGTTCCAGGCCCTCGGCCGGGACGAGGTGGACCTGCCGCACAAGATCATGCACCCCAGCCGTTTCGGGGACGGGGTCGCCTTCGCCTACCTGTCCCGGATGTCCGCGGGCACGGGTGCGGTGGCCAAGATCGGCAGCGTGCATCCGGGCAACGCCGAGCTCGGCCTGCCCAGCATCTCGGCGACCGTGCTGGCGATGCACCCGGTCACCGGACGTCCCTTCGCGTTGCTGGACGGCACCGTGATCAGCACGGTGCGCACCGCCGCGGCCAGTGCCGTCGCCGCCGACGAGCTGGCCGTTCCCGGGCCGGCCCGGCTGGGGCTGCTGGGGTCCGGGGTACAGGCCAGGGCGCACGCCATGATGCTGGCCGAGGTGCGGCCGCTCACCGAGATCCTGGTGTGGAGCCCCCGGGAGGTCAGCCGTACCGCCACCGCCGACGAGCTGACCCGGGAACTGGGCATTCCGGCGCGGGCCGTGGCCACCCCGCGGGAGGCGGTGACGGACGCCGGCCTGGTGGTGACCTGCACGCTCAGCAAACAGCCGGTGCTGGAGGCCGGCTGGCTTGCCGACGGGGCGACGGTGCTGTGTATCGGTTCATTCGAGCCGGATCGGCATGAGGTCGGCACCGATGTGCTGCGCCGGGCGGGCCTGGTGGCGGTGGACGATGTGCACACCGCCGTCGGGCACACCGGCCCGGTGATGGCGGCGCTGGCCGACGGCACGCTCGCCGAGGCGGATCTGGCCGGACTCGGCGCGCTGCTGAACGGGGAGCGACCGGGTCGGAGCGGGCCGAAGGACGTGGTGTTCTACGCCAGCGTGGGGCTCGGCGTGCAGGACGCAGCGGCCGCGTGGGCTGTACTGGACGCCCTCGGTATGACGCCCGAGGGATGATCAACATCGTCTGAGGCCAATGTAGCCTGCGGCATGTGATGACGAAGCTCTGGCTGCGCAACGAGACCCGGGACATCGAGTCCCGCACCCCTATCACTCCGGCGGACGCGCGGATGTTGATCGAACGCAGCATCGCCATCACGGTGGAAGACTGTCCGAAAAGGACATTCGCCACCGAGGAATACGCCGCCGCCGGGTGCGCGATCGCGCCCGCCGGGTCCTGGGTGGACGCTCCGGCCGACCAGGTGATCGTCGGGCTCAAGGAACTGCCGGAGCTACCGGAGAAACTGGTGCACCGGCACGTGTTCTTCGGTCACGCCTACAAGGGACAACCCGGTGCCCGGGCGCTGCTGGACCGGTTCGCCGCGGGCGGTGGGACGCTGCTGGACCTCGAGTACCTGGTGGACGATTCCGGGCGACGGCTCGCCGCCTTCGGCTACTGGGCCGGATATGTCGGCGCGGCACTGGCGGTGCTGCACGCGGCCGGGAAGCTGCCCACGCCACTGGCGCCGATGGGCAAGTCGGACCTGGACGACCGGCTGCGTGCGGCCCACGCCGAGTCCGGGCTGGTCATCGGGGCGCTCGGCCGCTGTGGCCGGGGAGCGGTGGACGCGCTCACCACCGCCGGGGTGCCGGCCACCGCCTGGGACCTGGCCGAGACCCGGAACCTGGACCGGGCGGCGATCCAGCGGCACCAGTTGCTGATCAACGCGGTGTTCAGCTCCGGTCCCGCCGAGCCGTTCCTGACCAGGTCCGAGATCGGACAGCCGGGTTCGGCGCTGCGGGTCATCGCCGACGTGACCTGCGATGTCGGCTCGGCGGCCAACACGCTGCCGATCTACGACGACATCACCACCTGGCGCGACCCGGCGCGCAGGCTGCACGATGACCCGGTGCTGGACATCATCGCGATCGACAACCTGCCCACCCTGCTGCCCCGGGAGTCGAGCACCGCGTTCTCCGCCGAACTCCGGGATCACCTGCTGACCATCGACGAACCCGATTCCCCCTGGGCGCGCTGCGCCACCCTGTTCCGGGAGGCCACCCATGGCTGACGTGCACTGGATCGGCGCCGGAATGTCCTCCGGCAGCGGCCTGAACTCGCTATGCGACACCAACCGGGTGCTGCTGTGGCACCGCAGCACTCAACGAGCGGAACAGGCCCTGGCCGAACGCGGCCTCACCGGACGCGCCGAACCTCGCGCGCTGGACGGCGACCGGCTGGCCGCCGAGATACGGCCCGGTGACGTCGTGGTCTCCATGCTCCCGGCCACCGAACATCCGGGCCTGCTGCGTACCGCCATCGCCGGCGGCGCGCACTTCGCCTGCACCAGCTACACCTCCCCGGAACTGGCCTCGCTGGCCGAGGAGGCGGCCGGCGCCGGGCTCACCGTGCTGACCGAGGCCGGCCTGGACCCGGGTATCGACCACCTGGCCGCGCACGTGTTGCGAGACCGGGCCCGGGCAGCAGTGGGGGAGTCGGCCACCGGGGTGCGGCTGACCTCCTACTGCGGCGGAATCCCGGCCGAGGTCAACGAGTTCCGCTACCGGTTCAGCTGGGCGCCGCGCGGGGTGCTCACCGCGCTGCTCAGCCCGGCGTCCTACCTGCGGGACGGGCAGCCGGTCCGGGTCGAGCGGCCGTGGACGGCCACCAGCACGGTGACCATCGACGGCGAGCCGTTCGAGGTCTACCCGAACCGGGACAGCCTGCCGTTCATCCGGCAGTACGGGCTGCCCGAAGGCTGGCAGCTGGACGAATTCGTCCGGGGCACGCTGCGGCACTCCGGCTGGCTGGACGCCTGGGCCGAGGTGTTCGAGGTGGTCACCACGGGCGACGACACCCGGATCACCGAGCTGGCCACGCGATTGGCCAAGGAGTACCCGACCACCGACACCGATCGGGACCGGGTGGTCCTGGTGGTCGCCCTCGAACTGGACGGCTGGACCGGCCGGTTCCTGCTCGATGTGACCGGTGACGAGCGGGAGTCGGCGATGGCCCGCTGCGTCTCCCAGCCGCTGGCCTTCGGGATCGGCGAACTCCTGGCGGGCAGGCTGCCCACCGGGCTGGTCCGCGCCGGAGACGGCGGCGCCGAGCTCACCGATCGGTGGCTGGAGCACCTGACCGGGCAGGGCCTGTCCTGGTCGATCACGCAATCCGGTTGACCCCGGTTCCGGTGGCCTAACGGTTGACCATCGCCCCGGCACCGACTCACCGGTAAGCCAGCGAGGAGGGTGACACTGCGAAGAGGGGGTCGAAAGTGAGGAGGTCACCTCATGCCGACGTTCATTCTCTTCCTCCGGCTGGTGCGGTACTTCGCGGTGCTGGGTGCGGTGATCGGGTCGGTTCGTATCTGGGGATACGAGGGTTGGAGCCTTGCCATCCGCATCCCGTTCGGAATCGTGGTGTTGCTCGGGGGACTGGGAATCGGTCTGCTGATCGCCAACTGGCAGGGCGACCTCGCCGCTCGGCACATCGTGGGCCGGGAGCGCCGGGAGATGCTGATCAAGGGCAAGTGGGGGCCGCCGCGATCGCCTCACGACAGGTGATCCGGCTGCTCACCCCGCTTCACCGAGTCCAGCAGGAGCTGGGCGACGTCGCGCACCTGGACACCGGTCGCGACGTCCTCGCTCTGCCGCTGGGTGAGCCCGTCGGTGAGCATCACCCGGCAGAACGGGCAGGCGGTGGCGATGGTGTCCGCCCCGGTGGCGATCGCCTCGTCGACCCGTTCCAGGTTGATCCGCTTGCCGATGCGCTCCTCCATCCACATGCGGGCACCGCCGGCGCCACAACACAGGGACCGGTCACCGTGCCGGGGCATCTCGGTCAGGCCGGCGCCGATGAGTTCACGGGGTGGCTCGTAGACCTTGTTGTGCCTGCCCAGATAACACGGATCGTGCAGCGTCACCTCGCCCTCCGGCTTGCGCACCGGGATCAGTTTTCCGCCGCGCACCAGGCGATTCAGCAGCTGGGTGTGGTGCACCACCTCGTAGTGCCCGTCCAGCTGCGGGTACTCCCGGCCGAGGGTGTTCATGCAGTGCGGGCAGGTGGTGACGATCTTGCGGCTCTCCCGGTCGCCGAAGGTCTCGTTCAACAGCGCCGCCGTCTCCTGGGCGAGCATCTGGAACAGGAACTCGTTGCCGGACCGGCGGGCCGGATCCCCGGTGCAGCGTTCGTTATTGCCCAGCACCGCGTAGTTCACCCCGGCGATGTGCAGCAGTTCGGCGGTGGCCCGCACCGTCTTGGCCGCCTCGGCGTCGAAGGCACCCGCACAGCCGACCCAGAACAGGTACTCCACTTCGGACGGTAGTTCGCCCTGGACCACGGGGACCTCGAAGTCCAGGCCCTTGGCCCACGCCATCCGCTCCGAGTTGTTCTGCCCCCACGGGTTGCCCTTGGTCTCCAGGCCACGGAACAGCGTGCCGAGCTCGGTGGGGAACTCCGACTCGATCATCACCTGGTAGCGGCGCATGTCCACGATGTGGTCCACGTGCTCGATGTCCACCGGGCACTGCTCCACGCAGGCCCCGCAGGTCGTGCAGGACCACAGCACATCCGGGTCGATCACCCCGGGCACCAGCTGGCCGTTCTCCTGCTTCTCACCGTCCAATATGTACGGTGCCTGGGCGAACAGCTGGTCCCGCAGGTCCATGATGACCATCTTGGGGGACAACGGTTTTCCGGTGTTCCAGGCCGGGCACTGGCTCTGACAGCGGCCGCACTCGGTGCAGGACGCGAAGTCCAGCATGCCCTTCCAGGTGAAGTCGGCGACGGTTCCGCGACCGAAGGTGTCGTCCTCGCCCGGGTCCTCGAAGTCGACCGGTTTGCCACCGGATTCCATGGGCAGCAACGGTCCCAGCCCGTCCGGCAGCCGCTTCGTCGCCACGTTCAGCGGCGCCAGGAAGATGTGCAGGTGCTTGGAGTGCATGATGAAGACCAGGAAACCCATGACCGCGGCGATGTTGCCGAGCAGGAACACCGTCTCCAGCACCGAGTTCACCGCGGTTCCCAGCGGCGCCAGCGGCTGGGCCAGTAGCCAGGAGGCGAACGCCCACGGGGCGTCGCCGAACGGGAAGTAGCCGGTGTTGATCTGCGCCGCGCGGTACAGCAGCAGGGTGATCATCACGCTGCTGATCAGGCCGAGTACCAGCCAGGCCGGGCCGGTGTGCGAGCCGTAGAACCGGGAGGCCCGCTCCTTGCGTTTCGGCGCCTCCTTGGTCCGGATGACGGCGAAGGTGACCAGGGCGGCCAGCACGGCGACGGTGAACAGGTCCTCCAGGAAACCCAGCCAGGCCGACCGGCCGATCCACCACACGGCGAAGTCGCGGTCGACCAGCGCGCCGAAGGCCTCGATGATGGTGAACAGCAGGATGATGAAGCCCCAGAACGTCAGGAAGTGCGCGACGCCGGGCACCGACCATGTGAGTAGTTTCCGTTGCCCGAACACCTCTTTCAGCTGGGCCAGCACCCGGGAACCGAGTTGCCGGGTGCGTCCGGAGGCGGGTTGTCCTGCGGTGATCAGCCTGCCCAGCCAGAGCGCGCGCCTGCCCGCGACGGCGACCGAGACGACAGTGATCGATAAACCGAGAATGAGACGGATGAGCAAGGGGACTCAGCTCCAGTGGGGTCCGAACCAGCCGACGTAATAGCGACAGGCCTTGCACGCGTAGCTCATCGTCCGCGCTCGCCAGTGGCGCGGCCGTAGCTCGGGTTCGCGTATGCCCAGCCCGATGTAGTGCCGGGAAGATCGCCCGGCCTCGTACTGCTCGGTGGCCCAGCCCAGGTGAGCCCGCCGCAGGATCACGCCACGATCGGCGGGTAGGTAAAGGTCCCCGGGCCGCAGTACCTGATCACAGAATCGGTGCAGAATGGCCAGATCCGGTGTCGCCACGTCGACCGCGGGATGCCCAGGGTGGTCCGGTTCCTCGGAGACCAGAACCGGTAGTCCACAGTAGACACACCTGAAGCCGAAGCGATGACACCCATGCACTCGCACCGATGTGATCGGGGACACAGTGATCCAGATTACGGATCACGAATGACCGTCGCTACGGCCAACCGAGTCACTCTTGTGGGTTAGCGCACCCTAAGTCCTGGACGGGGTCAGAAGTCGCCGCAGTTGGAGCGGGGCGGCTTGCCCTCGAACCGGTCCTGGAGCCAGTCGAAGGCGTAGGGCGTCGCCGCCTTCTTCCCCAGAACGTGGGTGGGCGTGATCATCGTGCGGAACTGCACCGTGGCACCGAGGGCGCACCAGTCGCGGGCCATCTGCCTGCCCTGCTGGTAGGCGACCATGTCGTCCAGCCTGCTGTGCATCACCAGGGTCGGCACCGGCGGTCTGCGGTTGCCCAGGCGCTGATCGTTCAGCACCGACAGCCACGGTTCCTCGGTCATGTAGTCCGCCACCGGACGGCCGTCGATGGTGTAGTTCTTCGAACGCTGGAACGCGTACTTCCGGATGCTGTCCTTCGCGCACTGGCGGACGATCTCCGCGAAGAACTTCTTCCCCTTCTCGTTCAACGCGGGCTGCAGGTTCACCCGGGGATCCGCGGCCTCCAGGCCGACGATCGCGTAGCCGACCAGCGCCATCGCGTAGGTGCCGTCCAGGTGCCGGGCCGCCGCGTCCAGGTCGGCCGGCGGCGCACCGGCGTAGGCCCCCTTGATGTCCAGGTCGGCCGCGTACTCACCGGCCAGTTCGGCCGCGGCCGCCGAGGCACCGCCGCCCTGGGAGTAGCCCGCGATGGCGACCGGGCCGTGTTCCGGCAGGCCCGCCTCGCGCAGCCGCTGCGCCGCGCGCGCCGAGTCGAGCACCGCGTGTCCCTCGGCGGCGCGGATCACGTAGGTGTGGTTGCCCGGCGTACCCAGCCCCTGGTAGTCGGTCAGTGCCACGCCGTAACCGCGCTCCATCAGCTTGGCGATGTTCTTGGCCTCCAGGTCGGTGCCGTCGTTCGCCTTGCGGGACGGGGCGCACTGATCGGCCAGCCCCTGGGTGCCGGAGGCCCACGCGACCAGCGGGCGTTCGCCGGGGCCCGTCCACGGTCGCGAGGGAGTGAGCACCACGCCGGTCACCGCCACCGGCTGCCCGTGCGCGTCGCTGCTGCGGTACATGACCCGCTGCGCGCTGCCCGGGACCTTCTCCTTCTTGTCCTTGTCCAGGTAGAAGTCCATTTTCTCGTGCCGGATGACATCCCCGCCGCGCCCGGCGGGCAACGGCGAGGGCGGCGTGTAGAAGCCGTCATCCTGCGCCTGGGCGGCGCCCGAGGTGAGCAGGGCGGCGACGAGAACAGCCGTGAGCGCGGCGGCGGGACCACGGTGGCGCATGAGCACTCCTGGGGTGACCGGGTACGCTGGGAAAACGTTCCATGCCCCGGTCAGGTGATGGGACGCGTCTCACATGCCCTAGGCGGGAACACGGGTATCCCGGGCTGTGGATGAACGAAGCCAGGATGGAGTATGAACACATGACCATCCGGCCCACCGCCACCTGGGAAATGCCGCGCGCCCTCGTCGAGGCAGCGATCACGCTGCTCACCGAGCATGGCCCGAGCGCATTGCAGAGCAAGCGTGTCGCCGCCGCGTGCGGCGCGTCGACCATGGTCATCTACACCCACTTCGGCGGGATGAAGCAGTTGATCGCCGCCGTGGCCGCCGAGGGGCACCGGCGGTTCGCCGAGCAGCTGCACACCATCGGCGTCTCGGATGACCCGGTCGCCGACCTCATGATCGCGGGCCGGCTCCGCTACCGGTTCGCGGCGGCCAACCCGCATCTGCAGGACCTGATGGCGGGCATCGCCGGTCCACCGGAGACCGTGCCGCCGGTGCGCAACTGGCTCGATCCCGACGCCGACCCCGAGGTGCCCGAGCCGCAGGACGCGACGTGGCTGCACCTGGTGGACGCGGCTACCCGGGCCATCGACGCCGGACGGTTCCGGCCGGCGGACCCGCGAGGCGTCGCCGCCGAGTTCTGGAGCTCCCAGCGGGGTTTCCTGCAACTGCTGCGCGCCGGGCACTTCGGTCCGGCGGAGCATGCCGAGCAGTCGGTGCTGATCCCGATGGGCTTCCACCTGCTGCTGGGGCTCGGCGACACCCTGGAGCGGATCGAGGAATCGCGCCGCCGGTCGGACGAACGGCTCGGCGAGCACATCCCTACCGACTGACCGGCCGTCAGCGGCGCAGCCGCGCGTGGATCAGCGCTCGCCGGGTGTCCCCGGAGGGCAGTACCGCGAGCAGACTGCTCAGCACCTCGCCGTCCTGCGCGCCACCGGAGGTCTGGGCGAAGCGCCACAACAACTGGGGATCCCGCCTGCCCAGCACCGCCGATCGCAGGGCCACGGTGAGTTCATCGCGTTCCGCGCGGATCGCGGGAGCTTCCGAATTCGGCAGCAGGTCGCCCTTGGCCGCGTCGATGGCGTCCCGCAACCGGCCCGCCCGCAGCAGCCTGCGTACACAGCGGAAGTCGGCGTCCAGTTCCGCATGCAACCGGTAGGGCCTGGTCAGCACGACCGAGCCGCCCAACTGCCCGCGCAGCCGGTGCAACTCGGCGCGGACGGTGGCCGGATTCCCGGACTCGCCGTACAGATCCAGCGCCAGCTGCTCCGCGCTCTGCCCCTCCGGACACAGCGCCAGCAGGGTGAGGATCTCCGCGTGCCGCAGGCTCAGCGGCAGCTCGCGTCCATTGAGGACAGCACGGGGCGCGGACCCGAGGAAGGCCAGGGACAGGCTCGGCAACCCGGCCGGTTTTCCGATGAGCCGCAACAGGTATCCCTCGGCGAGGGGCTCCAGCAGCATCCCGGGTGACTCGGCGCCGATGTCCACTCTGGACGGAAGCGAACAGGATTCGGCGGCCAGTACCCGCCCGGTGGGACTGAGCAGCGCCCCCGGCCCGGTCAGGTGCGGCAGATTGCGCCGCAGCAGTTCCTCGTCCCGTTGGTACTGCGCCGTCCGCAGGTGTCCCTCGGCGAGCCGCGCGGCGGCGGTGACCAGGGCGAAGGTGGCCGGATGCCGGGTGTGCAGTGGTCCGGTGATGTCCACACAGCCCAGCAGCTCACCGGTGTCCGGGTCGTGGATCGGCGCCGCGGAGCAGGTCCACCGGTGGTAGGTGCGCACCAGGTGCTCACCGGAGTGCACCTGCACCGGGGAGCCCATGGCCAGCGCGGTGCCCATGGCGTTGGTTCCCATCGCCGTCTCGCTCCACCGGGTGCCCTCGGTGAGCATCACCCGGTCCGCACGCAGGCAGACCCCGGTCTGCCCCTCCCGCCACAGGATGTCGCCCTCCGCGTCGGTCACGATCATCATGTGCTCGCCCTCGTCGGCGATGCTCACCAGCAGCTGGCGCAGCAGCGGCAACACCTGGGCGAGGGGATGCTCGGCGCGCACCGAGCGCACGTCTGATTGCTCCCACACCACCGGTGGCCTGCCCCGATCCGGATCGACCCGGGCTCGCAGGGACCGGCGCCAAGAGGCGGAGATGATCTCCCGGAGCTCGGTGGGAGAGCGCTTCCCGGACAGCACCGCATCATGGACGCGCACCAGTTCGCGCGCGTCCGCAACCGGGTCGCCGCCGCGCTCCATTCCACCGATGATGGGTCCGCCCGCCAGCGGCGGCAAGGGACCAGGCGTCCGTTCAGCCGTATGCCGATGCAACGTCGTTGCAACCCCGCCGGCCATACCGTCCGGCCATGACCACCTACGCAGCTCCGGGCACCGATGGCAGTGTGGTGTCCTACGAATCCCGCTACGACCACTACATCGGCGGCGAGTACGTGCCACCGGCCAAGGGGCAGTACTTCGAGAACCCCACCCCGATCACCGGACAGACCTTCACCGAGATCGCCCGTGGCACAGCGGATGACGTGGAGAAGGCCCTCGACGCCGCACACGGCGCTGCCCCCGGGTGGGGTAAGACGGCGCCCGCCGAGCGCGCCGACGTCCTGAACAAGATCGCGGACAGGATGGAGGAGAACCTGGAGAAGCTCGCCGTCGCGGAGTGCTACGAGAACGGCAAGGCCGTCCGGGAGACCCTCGCCGCGGACATTCCCCTGGCCATCGACCACTTCCGCTACTTCGCGGGCGCCATCCGGGCCCAGGAGGGCTCGCTGTCCGAAGTGGACGACAACACCATCGCCTACCACTTCCACGAGCCGCTCGGCGTCGTCGGGCAGATCATCCCGTGGAACTTCCCGATCCTGATGGCCACCTGGAAGCTGGCTCCCGCACTGGCCGCGGGCAACGCCGTCGTGCTCAAGCCCGCCGAGCAGACCCCGGCCTCCATCCACCTGCTGATGTCCCTGATCGGTGACCTGATCCCGCCAGGCGTGATCAACGTGGTCAACGGCTTCGGAGTCGAGGCAGGCAAGCCCCTCGCGTCCAACAAGCGGGTGCGCAAGGTCGCCTTCACCGGAGAGACCACCACCGGGCGGCTGATCATGCAGTACGCCAGCGAGAACCTCATCCCGGTGACCCTGGAACTCGGCGGCAAGAGCCCGAACATCTTCTTCGCCGACGTGGCCGACCAGCAGGACGCCTTTTACGACAAGGCACTCGAGGGCTTCACCATGTTCGCGCTCAACCAGGGCGAGGTCTGCACCTGTCCGTCCCGCGCACTGATCCAGTCCACCATCTACGACCGGTTCATGGACGACGTCACCGCGCGCACCCAGGCCATCAAGCAGGGCAACCCGCTCGACACCGAGACCACCATGGGCGCACAGGCCTCCAACGACCAGCTGGAGAAGATCCTGTCCTATTTGGACATCGGTAAGCAGGAGGGCGCCAAGATCCGCACCGGTGGTGAGCGGGCCGACCTCGGCGGGGACCTGTCCGGCGGCTACTACGTGCAGCCCACGATCTTCGAGGGCGACAACAAGATGCGCATCTTCCAGGAGGAGATCTTCGGCCCGGTCGTCTCGGTGACCCGGTTCGAGGACTACGCCGACGCCATGAAGATCGCCAACGACACGCTCTACGGCCTGGGAGCCGGCGTCTGGTCCCGGAACGGCACCACCGCCTACCGCGCGGGCCGGGAGATCCAGGCGGGCCGGGTGTGGGTGAACAACTACCACGCCTACCCGGCACACGCCGCGTTCGGCGGATACAAGCAGTCCGGCATCGGCCGGGAGAACCACAAGATGATGCTCGATCACTACCAGCAGACGAAGAACCTCCTGGTGAGCTACTCCGACGACCCGCTGGGCTTCTTCTGATGGCCGACCGGGTCGGACTGACCCCGGAGGCGGCGGATCTCCTCCGCCGTCTCCGGGACCAGCACGGGCCGCTGATGTTCCACCAGTCCGGCGGCTGCTGCGACGGCAGCGCGCCGATGTGTTATCCGGACGGCGAGTTCCGCACCGGTGGCTCCGATGTGCGGCTCGGCGAGCTGGATGTGGACGGGCAGCCCGTGCCGTTCTGGATGTCCGAGTCGCAGTACGAGTACTGGAAGCACACCCACCTGACCGTCGATGTGGTGCCGGGGCGAGGCAGCGGTTTCTCCCTGGAGGCGCCGGAGGGAGTCCGGTTCCTGATCCGCTCACGACTGCTGACCGACGCCGAACTCACCGAGCTCGGCGAGCTGTAGATTGTGGATCTTGTGGCTGTCCCGCGACGGGAGTGCGCAGTGCCGATATCGGCCTTCCTGGACCGAAAATTAGAGCGCCGATTCCGTACCTACGACCTCGATGGCGACGGCATCCTCACCGAGTCCGACTTCGCCGGTGCGGTGCACCGGGTGAACGAGGTGTTCGGTATGGACGATGCCGATCCGAAGAGCAGGAGCCTGCGCGAGACACTCACCGGCCTCTGGCGAACGCTGGCCGGCTACGCCGACTCCGACGGTGACGGACGGCTGACGCTGGACGAGCACATCAAATGGTATGTCTCCGTGCTGAGCATCCCGGCCGATGAGGCCACGGAGATATTCCACCTGCTGGATCGGGACGGCAGTGGGTATCTCACCGGTCAGGAGATGTCCCGGGCCGTCTTCGAATACTATTTCAGCGAAGATCGACAGTCGGCGGGCAGCCGTATGCTGGGCAAGATCGAGTGACGAGTGCGCCGGTGCACATTCGGGGAAAGTCACCGACTGTGCACCGGCGTTATAGCCACATTCAGCGGATTGTGTCCGCTATCACACCGACGCTAGATTTGCTGAACCTCACGGGAGTAAGCCATGACGGTATCGGCATTTCTGGACAAAAAACTGAATCGTCGTTTCCGTACCTATGATCTCAATGGGGACGGATTCGTGGACAAATCGGATTTCGACGAGGTGGCGCACCGGGTGAACGAGGCCTTCGGGCTGGACGCCACGGAGCCCAGGGCGCAGATGTTCCGGGAGCGGCTGCTGGAGGTCTGGCGGACCCTCGCCGAGCTCGCCGACGGCGATCAGGATGGCCGAATCAGCCTTGACGAGTACAAATCCGCCTTCGCCGATCGGATTCTGGCCGATCGGGAGGCGTTCCTGGCCAATTACCGGCCGCTGGTCGACGCGATCATGGATATCGCCGACACCGGTGGAGACGGCCGGATCGGTCTGGAGGAACACATCAGGTGGTACACGTCCACCATGGGTATCTCGCCTGCCGAGGCGACCGAATCATTTCGGCGGCTGGATCGCGACGGCAATGGTTTCATTACCAGGGACGAAGCGGCGCAAGCCGTTGTCGAATACTACTTCAGCGATGACCCGCAAGCTCCGGGTAACTGGATACTCGGCAAGATCGACTAATTGAATCGGCATTTCCCGTGGAAACTCCCCGAGAGTTTCCACGGGAAATGTCTCTGGGAGGCGGATGTGGATCCCCGCGAGGACTTGGACGGCCCGCTCGATCGGTTACCGGATGCCCGCACGCTGATCCGGGCCGCGATGCGGTGGCACTTCGATCCGGCCACCGAGATCACCACCGTCGCAGACCTGGTCCGGCTGCCCGACATCAGCGCCCGGCACGGTGTGGGCGGCGGCAACTGGCTCTACCTCGGGCCCACCGGCCCACACGTGGCCGGTTACCTGTTCGCCCGCACCGCACAGCTGCGGGACGGCGCCTTCTTCACCGTCGACCTGGATCCGCGCTGGGTGAAGCGGCTCCATCCCGGTGCTGCTCGGTCCTATGTGGACCATCTGCTGGAACAGGTCGGCTGGATCCTGGACGGTCAGCGGGCGGAGGTGGCCGGCTGCGTGTTCCAGCCGTTCCATCCGCACCTGATCGTCGAGCTGCTCGAACAGGACACCGGCGCCCCGGTGGACTACGGCGAGCGCGGCCGGGTCCGGCGGCACCACCTCACGCTGGATCTGTGGCTGCCCAACCAGATCGAACGGGACACCGCGATCCGGATGTCCGCTGTGGACGGTGTCGACGGCCTGTCCGGGGTCGCCCCGTTGCCGATGGTGGCCGGTGTGCCGATCCGCGAAGGCGTGTAGTGAGATGGCCGCGCCGCTGCCAGTGGATCCGATCCGTCCGGGCGGCGACGGGCAGCGCTCGCTGGACCGGGTGGTGGTGCACGATGTCACCGGCCGTCCCGCGCTCGATCTCGGCCTGGCCCCCGCCCTGCTGACCGGCCGGGTGGTGCGCGCGCTGGGGGAGTCCGAGGACGCCGTCGAGGTGGAGCTGATCGCCAGGGCCTGCAAGGAGTTCGCCGAGTCCACTCTGGACGGACTCACCGCGATGGATTACTGCCTGCTGCACTCCGGGATCACCGGCGTGCCGATCCGGGCCGCCCATCGTGCGGTGCGGATCGTCGGCGGCCTGTCCGGACCGCTGCCCACCCTGCTGTCGGCGCACCGGCCACCGGCCGGCCCGGACACCGCCTGGGTGCCCCGCGGCCGGGTGCTCGGGGTGCTGGCTCCGGGCAACCACCCGTTGCCGCACGTGGAATGGCTGCTGGCCATGGCACTGGGATACCGGGTCGCGGTGCGACCGTCCACAGCGGACCCACTGACCCCGGTCCGGTTGGCGCACGCCCTGTTCGCGGCGGGAGTGTCCGCCGACCGGGTGGCGATCCTGCCCACCGGGCACGCGGCGGCGGACCGGCTGGTGGACGCGGCCGACTTCGCGTTGGTCTTCGGCGGCGACGAGGTGGTGCGCCGCTACCGGCACCGCCGCACGGTGAAGACCTACGGCCCCGGCCGGTCCAAGATCCTGATCAGTGCGGGCGTCGACTGGCGGCCGCTGCTGGCGTCGCTGGTGGAGTCGATCACCCTGGACGGCGGGGCGCAGTGCCTGAACGCCACCACGATCCTGGCCGAGGATCCGGAGGTGATACCCCAGCTGCTGACGGCGTTGTCCGCCCGGCTGCGAGTGCTTCCGGTGCTGCCCCCGGAACACCCGGACGCGGTGCTGCCGGTGCGCCCGATCGCCGAAGCCCGGCGGCTCGCCGGATGGCTGACCGGGTACACCGGCGGGCTGGTCGGCCCGGATGACCTGGTCGCCGAGCTGGGCGATGGCAGTGCCGCGCTGCGCCCGATCGTGCTCACCGGCCGGGAACCTCCGGTGGAGCTGCCGTTCCCGTGTGTCTGGCTCCGGCACTGGCGCCCGGCGGACGGGCTCGCGCCCCTGGCCGACAGCCTGGTGCTCAGCCTGTACGGCGCCGAGCAGGAACTGATCGACCGGTGTGCCGCCGAACCGGGTATCCGGTCGCTCCGGATCAGCCTGCCCACCACCGATTACGACCCCGCGGCACCCCATGACGGCCTGCTGGGCGAGTTCCTCATGGAGACCAAGTCGGTCAGGAGGTGAGCAGCTCCCGGAACGGATCGTCCTCGGGCAGCCAGCCGGAGATCGACTGAATCGGGGGTGCCTGGTCCAGCACCCGCAGCACGGCGGGTCGTCGATCATCCACTCTGGACACCAGCGACCAGGTCCACAGTGGAACCGGATCGATGACCGGCCTGCTGGTCAGGCTAGGCGGCCGGCTGTCGGGATGGCGTTTGGGGGAGCGCAGCACCGGGCCGCGCAGCCGCTGCACGTGGGCGTAGAAGCCGGGCCCGGTGATCCCGCCGTCGTTGATCCGCACCACCCGGGCGCCGGTGTGCTCGGCGAAGTCCAGCGCGAACCGGTTCCACGACTCCCAGGACGTCTCATCCTCGTCGATCAACACCCACACCTGGTCGGCCGGAATGTCCTCGGCCTGCGCCGCGCGGTGTTCGGCGGGCAGCAGCGCGACCAGGGGCTCGGCCCACAGCAGCCGGGCGGCCAGCCCCAGCCTGTCCACATCGGACCGGGTGGTCCAGGCGACCGCCAGATCCAGCCCGGACTCGGCGACCCGGTTCACCTGGGTGTGCGAGGGCAGCACCCACTCGTCCATCCGGAGCGGAACCTCTGCCGCCTGCAACAGCTCGCGCGGCATCCAGCTCACCTGCCCGATGCGCAACGCCTGCTGGTCCACGCCACGCACCCGGCGCACCGCGTCGTCGGCGAGAGCCACCAGTTGCCGCGCATCGGCGAGCAGCACCTCGCCCGCCGGGGTCAGCGCCACCGACCGCCGGTCCCGGTCCAGCAGCCGCACCCGCAGGTGGCGCTCCAGGGTCTTGATCTGCTGGGACAGCGACGGCCCCGCGATCCCCAGCCGTGCGGCGGCCCGGCCGAAGTGCAGTTCCTCGGCGACGGCCAGGAAGTATCTGAGCTGACGGAGCTCCACCTGTAAGAGGCTACGCCTATCAGAGGTAGGCGTTTGGTCCTGGAGCATCCGCCGGGCACCACGGTTCGCTGGACCGTGTGACGACCGTGCGAACCACTCAGCGGGGCGGCATCGCGCTGACCGCCCTGTGCCTCGGCTTCCTGATGATCACCCTGGACGCCACCATCGTGAACGTCGCCCTCCCGGCCATCCAGGCCGACGTCGGCGGGGATCTCGAGGTGCTGCAGTGGGTGGTCGACTCCTACACGATCGCCCTCGCCGCGCTGCTGCTGTCCGCGGGCGTCGCCGCCGACCGGCTCGGTGGCAGGCGGGCGTTCCTGACCGGCCTGCTGGTGTTCGCCATCGCCTCGGTCGGCTGCGCGTTCGCCACCGACGCGAGCACGTTGATCCTGGCCAGGGCGGTGCAGGGCATCGGCGCCGCGGTGCTGCTGCCCGCCTCGCTGGCGTTGATCGCCCACCAGTTCCCGGAGCCGCGCAGCCGGGCACACGCGCTGGGCGTCTGGGGTGGTGTCAGTGGCATCGGCCTGGCCGCCGGCCCGGTGCTCGGCGGGCTCGCCGTGGACCTGGTCGGCTGGCAGGCGATCTTCCTGGTCAACGTGCCGGTGGTCCTGCTGACGGTGCTGCTCACCCGGTGGACGGTCACCGAGACCCCGCGTCGAGCGGACACCGGTCTGGATCCGGCCGGTCAGGTGCTCGGGGTGGCCACCCTCGGTCTGCTGGCCGGCGGGCTGATCGAAGCGGGGCAGCGGGGGTGGACGGCGCCGCTGGTGGTGGCCCTGCTCGGTGCCGGAGTGCTGTCCGGGGCACTGTTCCTGCTGGTGGAGCGGTCGGTCCTGGCGCCGATGCTGCCGCTGCGCATCTTCGCCAGCCGCCCACTGAGCGTGGCTTGCGGCATCGGGCTGCTGTTCAACTTCTGCCTGTACGGCACGCTGTTCGTGCTCGCGCTGTACCTGCAGCAGACCCGGCACCTGCCCGCGTGGCAGGCCGGCCTGTCACTGCTGCCGCTGACCGCGGTGATCGGGGTGAATGCGTTCCTGTCCGGCAGGGTCGTCGCCCGGCTCGGCACCCGGCTACCGATGATCATCGGTGGTGCGCTGGGTGCGGTGGGGGCCTGTGTACTGGCCTTCTCCGACTCACTGCCCATGCTCTGGGTGGGGTCCGTCGTCCTGGGCTGCTGTGCGCTGGCGATGCCGGCCATGGTCGCGACCGCGATGCACGCGTTGCCGGCTGCCCAGGCCGGGTTGGCGAGCGGCGTGCTCAACGCGGCGCGGCAGAGTGGCGGCGCTCTGGGGATCGCCGTGCTGGGCAGCCTGCTGACCGGCACCATCCACCTCGGGCCGCCGCTGGCTCTGGTGGCGGTCGCCTACCTCGTGGTGGTCGGCCTGGCCGCCACCTTGCCGCGGTCGGTTCAAGATCACCGATAAGGAGTGCCCCGCCCCAATCCGGGGACAGACCGCCCTCAAGCGACCTGGCGTCACTTTACGGCGGGGGAGCGGGTGTCAAGGGCTGCCCCGGCCCCGATGTGAGCCTGTTTCATCCTGTTTGGGTGAGGGTGAAGATGGCCCAGATCAGTGTGGTGAGTAGGTGTGGGTGGTAGTGGTGGTGGCGCAGGATGCGCCAGTTTTTGAGGGTGGCGTTGGCGCGTTCGCCGGGGCCGCGTAGGCGGCCGTGGGTGCGGTTGATCTGGCGTTGTTCGTCGGTGAGTTCGCTTTTGTAGGGTTTGCGGTGTGGGGTGGCGAGTGTGTGTTTTCCGCCGTGGTAGCCCTTGTCGGCCAGGATGGTCAGTCCGGTGTGTTCGATGGTGGTCAGGATGTCGTGTGTGCGGGCGGCGGTGATGTCGTTGGTGGATCCGGGCAGGGCGGCGGAGACCCAGAGCAGGACGCCGCGTAGGTCGGCCAGGACTTGGACGTTGACGCCGTA
>QZFT01000016.1 GCA_003600225.1 Pseudonocardiaceae bacterium YIM PH 21723 | reverse complement strand
GTCGTCCCGTGGCCCCGGCCACGGGACGACGTCTCACGTCTGTGACGTGCTCCGGCCGTGCTTCTCCAGGACGTACTGGCCGGTAATGATGGATACCGTGTCTACGCATTCACCGAGCTCGACCATTTCCGCCGGCCGCCACGTGCACGAGTTCCACCTGCGGTTCAGTGACATGGACATGCTGGGGCATGTCAACAACGTGAAGTTCTTCGGTTACCTGGAGGACGCGCGGATGGAGATGCTGCACGCCGATCCGCTGCGCACCGGGGGACAGCCCCTGGTCGGTCTGGTGGTCGCCCGGCACGAGATGGACTACCGGCGCCCGTTGCTGCCCCAGGTGCAGCCGGTCCGGGTGGAGACCTGGGTCGCCGAGGTCGGCAGGTCCTCGTTCACCCTGCGGTACGAGGTGCGCGACGACCGGAACGTGTACGCGGAGGCCTCGTCGGTGCTGGTCGCCTTCGACGCCGAGACGAACCGGTCCCGCGCGTTCACCGAGTCGGAGCGGGCGTTCCTCGACCGCTATCACGCCACCGATCCAGCACCTGGTCGATGACGGCCGCGATGCGGTCGCGGGCGTCCTGACGGGGGACGCCGGACATCAGGAGTTCGTCGTAGTCCGTGTCGAGGTGCCGGATCGAGGCGATCACCGCCAAGGTCACCGCTCGCTCGTCCAGTGCCTGTCCCGCCGCTGACCGGCCGACCCGGCCACTTCCCCGGGTGCCCGCGTGCTGGGCGATCTCCTCGGCCCGTTCGGCCGGGCAGCCGGGGAACAGCCGGCGGATCTCCTCCTGGAAGCGCGCGATGAAGCCGACATCCTGCGCCGCGCGACGCTCGCCGTCCCTTACCCGGCGGCGCTGCCGCAGGTCCTCATCGGCCAGGCAGCTCTCCTCGGCCTGGTCGAGCGCGCCCTGCTCCAGCAGGATGCCTAGCCGGTCGTAGCGCTTGCGGGACCGGTTGAACCGCATGACCACCGCGGACAGCCCACTGGCCTTCTTGGCCCGGCGGGTCAGCGTGGCGTCCCCGGCGCCGAGGAAGATCAGGTGACCCATGTCCACGCAGTCCAGGCAGTGCGGCGCGTCGTTCTCCAGGAACAGCAACTCGCCGGTATCGCCGCACTGCGCGCACACCCAGTCCTCGACCGCGGACACCACGACCAGATCGGGCACCTTGGCCTGCCGCGCGGTCACCTGAGCACGCCTGGCCTCGGACAGGCCGGGCATCGTCCAGTGCGTCCGGAACACCCGTTCCGCCTCGTCGTCGGCGGTGACCCGCAGCTCCTCGCGGGTCCGGCTGGCGCCGATGTGCGGGACCTCGCCGGCTTCGAGGCGCTGCTCGGCGGCCCACCGCTGCAAGGCCTGCAGGGCCAGGGCCACCTTCTCCGGACCGACGGCCAGCGCACCGGACAGGTCCGGTGCCCGGCCCAGCCGCCAGGCGTCGACATCGCGGTCGGAGAGCCAGCCGATTCCGGTGAGCACCTCCAGCGCGGACACCGACTTCCGGCCGGCCAGCAGCCGCTCCGCCGTGCTGATCACCCGTTGTTCCAGCTTCGCCTCGCCCTTCACGGTCCCGAATCTAGCGTCGACGATCCTCCGGAAAATACGTGATACGACATGTATGTCGTGTAATCTAATTTCCATGAGTGAACCGACCCTGGTCTTCGTCCCGTGCTTCTCCGGTGCGCCCTGGGATCTGGCGCGGCTGACCCCGCTGGCCCATCGGCCACTCCGCACTTTCCGGCTGCCCGAAGGAGTCGACGACGTCGAGGCCTACGCCGACTTTCTCGCGGAACAGGTCGCCGACCTGACCGACTACGTGCTCGTCGGTGACTCCTTCGGCGCCGCCATCGCCCTCGCACTGGCGGTCCGGCAGCCCGCCGGACTCCGTGCCCTGGTGATGTCCGGTGGCTTCGCCGCGAACCCCGTGTCGTCCCCGTTGTGGCGTGGCGCGATGCGGATCATGGGCCGGCTGCGGGGCGGGGCCTACCGCGAACTGGTGCTCCGGACCCACGCGCGGCGGCTGGCCTCGCCACATGACGGCGCGTGGACCACTGTCGACAGCCGTGCGCTCTTCCTGGACAACACGCCGGCCGAGTCCTTCGGGGCCCGGGTGACGGCGGTACTCGCCGCGGATTACCGTGATCGTCTGGACCGGGTGCGGGTCCCCGCGCTGGTGCTCACTCCGGCCCATGACGTGCTGATCGGAACCGAAGCGGCCGCCATCATGGTGAACGGACTCCCGGATGCCCGGGAGGTCGTGCTGGACCGGACCGGGCACATGTTCCGGTTCTCCCATCCCGAGGCCTATGCCCGCGCAGTGGAGGAGTTCCTGATCGATGCGACCCGCTGAAGAACTCCGCTATCTCATCCTGGCCGCCCAGCGGGAGGGCAACCGGTTGCTCGCCAAGGCGCTGCGGCCGCTCGGTGTCACCCCGTCCCAGGCCGAGGTGCTGCGGGTGTTGCAGGACCACGGCCCGCTCCCGCTGAACGGCCTCGGCGAGCTGCTGGTCTGCGAGAGCGGCGGCAGCCCGAGCCGCCTCGTGGCCCGGCTGGCCGAGGTGGGCCTGCTCCACCGTGAGGTCGCCGAGCATGATCGACGGCATGTCGAGCTGTCCCTCACCGCGGACGGCCGGCGGCTGGCGGACCGGATCGCACAGATCGAGCAGGAGCTCTACCTGACGATCGACGCCGCCACCGCCGGCCACGACCTCACCCCGATTCTCGCGTTCCTCCGCGAGTTCACCGCTGATCTGCCCGCCGGGCAGGCGCTGGCCCGGCGGGCTTGACCTCGAGTGCGATGGAGGTTGCACGATCAGTGGCCGCCGCCGAGTCCGGCCGGCGCGACGAACAGGAGGAATGACGGGTGGCCGATCCTGGAGCTGTAGACCTACCCGCCGACGTGCAGTCGGCTGTCGACGAGGTGCACCACGCGTTGACCGAACTCGCGGCCGGCAACGCCGAACCTACGAGGAAGACCTACTGGCATGCCGATCACACCACGCTGTTCGGGGCGTATGGCGGATACGACGTCGGCTGGCCCGCCCTTTCCCGGAGGCTCGATGCGATCACCCCGCTCGTCGCCGGCCGCGGCAGCCGCGACGGCGTCGAGGTACAGACTCTCGCGGCGGCTACGGGCGACCTGGCCTACACCGTGGAGCTCGAACGTCGTCGCGAATCCGGCCAGGACACGAGCACGGTTCAGACCCTCCGCGTGACTCAGATCTATCGACGCGTCCAGGGGACCTGGAAACTCGTCCACCGCCACGCCGATCCGTTGTCGGACATTCACGACGCCCTCGCCGAGACCGGGTGGAAGCAGCGGCTGCCCGGTTGATTCGTGTCCGGGTTCATTCCGGGGGCGTTACCGGCTCGGCCACTCGCCGCCGTTGACGGCGAGGGTCTGCCCGGTGAGCTGCCGGGCGTCCGGTGAGGCCAGGAAGGCCACCAGGCCCGCGATGTCCCGCGGAGCTCCCGCCCGCCCGGTCATCGCCGCGTCGACCAGTTGCTCCCGGCGCCGGTCGGTCAGTACGTCCCGGAAGAACTCGGTGTCCGCGATGTATCCCGGCGAGACCACGTTCGCGGTGATCCCGTCGCCGCCGGCCTGCCGGGCCAGGTCGATGTTCCAGGACCCGATCGCCGCCTTCGCCGCGCCGTAGGACCCGGCGCCCTTGTCGGCCGCGATCGAGCCGATGGTGATGATCGAGCCGCCGGCCGGCATCGACGGGCGCAGCGCGGTGGTCACCAGCACCGCGGACAGCACGTTCGCCGCGAAGTTGGCCTGCCAGGCTGCCGCGACCTCGTCCAGGGTCGCCGGCGCGGCGGCGTCGAAGTCCCGGTTGCCGCCCGCGTTGTTCACCAGCACGTTCACCGGGCCCACTGCCGCGGCGAACGCGGCCACCTGTTCCGGGTCGGTCGCGTCGAAGGCGTACGCCTGCGCCTCGATCTCCGCCGCCGCCCGGTCGAGCAACTCCTGCCGCCGCCCGGTGATGAGCACGGTCGCGCCATCCCGGACGAAGCGTTCCGCGATGGCCCGGCCGATGCCGGTTCCGCCGCCGGTCACCACGACCACGTTCCCCATGAGTTCGCCTCCACTGGTATGTTTAGGTCTAAACGTTTAGATCTAAACACGAACTCGGGGTCGATATGCAACTGGATTCCGGCGACCCGGTCGACGCGATCGCCCTCGCCTGGACGCGGGAGCGGCCGCAGACCTCGGTCGCCTCGATCGGCATCGTCACCAGGTTGTGGCACGCCGCCAAACTCCTCGGCGACGATCGCACCCGGCTGCTGCGTGAGGCCGGCGCGGACACCGCGACGCTGGACCTGCTGTCCACCCTGCGCCGGTCCGGCGAGCCCTACCTCATGACCACCCGGGAGCTGGCCGAGGCCACCATGGTCACCAAGGGCGCCATCACCCAGCGAGTGGACCGCGCCGAGCGGGAGGGCCTGGTGGCCCGGTCACCACGGCAGGACGGCTCCCGCGCGGTCGACGTGCGGCTCACCGAGGCCGGGCACGCCACGGTCGAGGGACTGGTGGACGCCGTGCTGGGCCGGGAGATCGAGCTACTGGACTGCCTGAGCGAGGCCGAGCGGGACCAGCTCACCGCGTTGCTGCGCACGCTGGTGGACGGCCTGCACGCCAGGCTCGGCACCCGGGCGCCGGGCCAGGTCGGCGACTAGCAGTGGCCGGGGCCGACCAGACCGGCCAGCACGGCCAGGTCGTTCGTCTTGTTCAGGGTCAGGCCGGCCATCATCACGTGCGCGGCGGCCTGGGCGTCGGACAGCGCCGCGTGGTGGTTCAGCGAGCTGAACCCGGTCGCCGTGGCCACGGTGGGCAGTTTGTGATCGTCCAGGTGCGGCCACAGCCGCTTGGCCAGCCGCATGGTGCAGAACATCTGGATCTGCGGCGCCGGCTTGCCCACCAGCTGGTGCGACTGGACGAGCACGCTCGCGTCGAACGAGGCGTTGTGCGCCACGAGGGGTCGCCCCGCGGTGAAGCGGGTGATCAGGTCGAGGACCTCCGAGCAGGTCGGCGCCGCCGCGACATCGCCCGCGGTGATGCCGTGCACCCGCATGTTCCACGGGCTGAACTCGGCCGCCGCCGAGGGCGGTTTGACCAGGGTGCTGAACGAATCGACGGGCCTGCCGTCCTCCACCGCGACCATGCCGACCGCGCACATGCTGCCGCGTTTCGGGTTCGCCGTCTCGAAGTCGATCGCCACCCAGGAGGTGAGTCCGGTGGTCTGGCGCACGCGGTAGTCGGTCACCGGCACACCGTAGCGATCAGCTCGTCAGCCCCGGTAGGCAGGCACGCCGACCGGCGGTCCCGATCTGCCTGCTCACCCGGTCCGGCCTTCGCGCAGTTGCTCGCCCGCGAAGAAGCGGCGCTGGAAGTCGGCCACGGCGGCGAGTGACTCGAAGCCGAAGGGCACCGTCACGATCGTCACGCCGCCTGCGCGTCCACATCCACCCCGATGATCACCGTGTCCGTCATGGCGGTTCCCCCCGTCGTCGCCGTACGTCCATGCTGCCGGATCTTGTGTCCCCGCACCGGAGGCGTTTGGCTGACAGGCATGCAGATCCTGCCGGTAGCCGGGCACATCGGAGCGGAACTCACCGAGGTGGACCTCCGCGACCCCCTCGACGACGCCACGGTCGCGGACATCCGGGCCGCCCTGCTCCGCTGGAAGGTGATCTTCTTCCGCGAGCAGCACCTCGACCACGCCGGGCACATCGCCTTCGCCCGCCGGTTCGGCGACCTCGTCACCCTGCCGAAACGCGGCTCGGCGTCCCCGGCGGACCACCCCGAGGTGGAGACGACCGCCGACCGCCTGGAGCTGGGCGGGAAGTTCGGCATGGACCACGCCGAGTGGCTCGAACGGCGCAGGCACATCCCGCTGCGTGGCTGGCACACCGACCACGGCGCCCGCCTCGACCCGCCGGCCGCGACCATCCTGCGCGCCGAGGCCGTGCCGCCGTACGGTGGCGACACCACGTGGACCAACCTGGCCGCCGCGTACCAGGGCCTGTCCGAGCCGGTGCGCGCGTTTGCGGACACGCTGTGGGCCGAACACCGGCTCGGCGTCGGTTACCTGGCCAAATCCGGGCCGGACGCCTATCTCCGGCACCTCCAGGACCACCAGATCGCCACCGCCCACCCGGTCGTCCGGGTGCACCCGGAGACGGGGGAGCGGCTGCTCAACGTCAACCCGTACTACGTGGAACGGATCCTGGACGTCACCCGCGCGGAGAGCAGGCTGCTCCTGGAGATGTTCGTCGAGCAGGTCACCCGGCCCGAGTACACCGCCCGGTTCCGCTGGGCACCCGGCAGCATCGCCTTCTGGGACAATCGGGCCACCCTCCACCTGGCGCCCGCCGACACCGCGCACCTCGACCACCCGAGGGTCATGCACCGGGTGATGCTGGCCGGGGAGATCCCGGCCGGTGCGGACGGCGGCCGGTCCCGGTCGATTTCCGGTGAGCGGTTGTTCCCCGCATCGGGCTAACGCCGCGCCGCCCTGCGGCGATGACCGAGCGTCGGACCGTAGTACTTCACTGGGGGTAGTACCGAATGCGTGTGAGTACGCGCGCGGCCTTGGCCGTGTCGCTGTTGGTGGGTTTCCACGTCCTGGTCCTCGGCATCGTCGCCGGGCTGATCGGCATCGAGCTGTGGGCGTTGTCCCACGCCAGGTTCGTGGCCCTCAAGCTGGCCTTCGTCATCGTGCCGCTGATCTACGCGGTGCTCCGGGGCTACTTCACGATCAGCGGCAGGCAGACGGGGGCCGAGCCCGGGATTCCGGTCAGCCCCGAGCAGCAGCCGCAGTTATGGCGCCTGGTCCGCGACCTCGCCGGGCAGGTCGGTACCCGGCCGCCGGAGTTCATCCGGATCACCGACGACGTGAACGCCGCCGTCTCCGAGCGGACCCGGTTCCTCGGCCTGATCGCCGGGCACCGGACGCTGTACCTCGGCGCGCCGCTGCTGGCCGGTTTCAGTGAGCGGCAGCTGATCTCGGTGCTGGCGCACGAACTCGGCCACTACAGCAACCGGGACACCCGCTGGTCCGCGTTGATCTATCGGGGCCGGTTGTCGATGATCAAGGCCGGCTCCCGGCTGGACGACGAGAAGTGGCTGCACCGGATCATCGGCCGGCTGTTCCGCTTCTACGTGCTGCGCTACATCCTGCTGACCGCCGATCTCGTCCGCCGCCAGGAGTTCGCCGCGGACGTCATGTCCGCCCGGTGCACCGACTCGGC
This sequence comes from Pseudonocardiaceae bacterium YIM PH 21723, assembly GCA_003600225.1. Taxonomy (GTDB): domain Bacteria; phylum Actinomycetota; class Actinomycetes; order Mycobacteriales; family Pseudonocardiaceae; genus QZFT01. The sequence continues at coordinate 152,582 of QZFT01000016.1, read as the reverse complement.
CACCGCCGTGAGCGCGCTGCGCGAGGTCGCCCTGCTGGACACCGTCTGGCGGCGTTTCCTCGGCCAGCGGGTGTTCGTCGGCTGGGACGCCGGATACCTGCCGGCGCACATCTTCACCGGCTTCCTGGAACAGCTCGCCGAGCCGGCCAGGCAGGCCGAGTACGAGCAGCTGCGGCACGACCTCGACGGCGAGGAGACCAGCCCGTTCGACTCGCACCCGCCGATGACCGCGCGGATCGCCGCCCTGGAGTCCCTCGGCGCGGTTCCGGCCGCCCCGATCACCGACCGGCGCGCCCTCGCCCTGCTGAACCAGCCCCTGGACCTGCTGGAATACGCCTACCGGCATGACCTGGTCGACGAGGCGAAGACCAAGCGGCTCGCCGACTTCGGCACCGTGCAGTCGGCGGGACTGCGGTTCCAGCTGGGGGCCGCCGCCGCCGAATTCCTGGACCACGCGGGCCGGGCTACGGGCGGACCGGCGACCCTGCGCACCGTGCTCGACGCGGTGGACGCCGGGCGGCTGGCGGCGCTGGACGGCACCGAGCGCGAGGCCGGGCCGGACCTGGGCGCGCGGGCCCGGCGGGAGCTGTCCAGGCCCGTGGTCGAAGGCGGCCTGACCAACGTCGTGATGGTCGCGCTGGTCGACGCCGGGCAGGCGCGGTGGAAGCACGACTGGGCCAGCGAACCCGGTGTCCAGATCACCGGCCCCGACGCGGAACAACTGCACGACTCCATCGTCGACGCCCTCGTCGAGGGCGGATCCACGGCATCGCTGCGCGGGCTGCTGACAGCCGCCGGCGTGCCCCTCGACTACCACCCGGCCGGAACCCGGCCCACCGTACTGACTGGGGAGAACTGACATGGTGCTGACGCAGATCAAGGGCTTCTTCGTATGGCGCCGGGAGGCCAAGCGCCGCGGCATGGGACTCATGGAGTTCATGGACTCGGTGAGCAGCAAGGAACTGGCCGAACTCCTCGACCCGGTCGACCCGGTGCGCTGGGGCCTGGTGCCGGACGACCAGGTCACCCTGGAATCCCCGTTCCGCGACCAGGACCTGGAGACGGCGACGGCCGCCGCGCACGCGGGGGACTGGCGGCCGGTCGCCGACCTGCTGCACCGGGCCGGCCAGGACTGGGACCGGCGAGCCGGTTACGTGGCGGTCTTCGGCCGGATCGCCGCCGGTGACGACGCGTTCCTGCGCGACTGGCGTTCCGCCCGGCCGCAGGATCCCGGCGCGGCCATGATCTACGCGGAGTCGCTGGTCCAACTCGCGTGGCAGATCCGCGGTGGCCGGACCGCGGGCGAGACGAGCGACGAGCAGTTCGAGGGCTTCCACCGGGTGATCCAGCAGGTCGAGCCCGCCGCGCTGGCGGCTTCCCAGCTGGCCCCGCACGACCCCACCCCGTGGTTCACCCTGATCACCGCCGCCCGCGGACTCGGCTACGAGCACGACCGGTTCCGCGCGCTGTGGCAGGAACTGATCCAGCGCGCGCCCGCGCATCGCCGGGCGCACGAGAGCGCACTGCAGTACTGGTGCCGGAAGTGGTACGGCTCGGACGAGGAGATGTTCGCCTTCGCCGAGGCCGCCGCGTCGGCGCATCCCCAGCTGCACCACCTCCGGTTGCAGGCGGCCGTCGAGTCGCAGGCCGAGGACAAGGTCATCTGGCGGGTCGCCGGACGCGCGCAGTGGCTGGACACCGAGCGGGAGTTGCTGGCGGGACCCGATGGAGCCCGGCCGGACGCGCCGGTACGTCGCAGCTACCTGGCCTACTGCCTGATGGCCGCGAAGCGGTGGCCGGAGGCCCTGGAGCAGCTCCGGCTCATCGGCCCGTACGCGGGTGGCGTGTGGGCGCGCTTCGGTGACCCGGTAGAGGCCTTCCTGCACCACCGCAAGGCCACCTGCCGCAACGTCAGGATCTAGCGGCCTGTTCGACGGCCTGTGCGCTGGGGTGATCGCCCTCGGTGCGCAGGCCGTCCACCACGCCCTGCCGGTCGAGCTCCGACTTGTTCTGGCTCAGCTTGAACCGGGCGTCGATCCGGGTGATCTCCAGTTCCAGCCCGATGATCGCGCGCAGCTGGCCGGCGATGAACTTCGGCGGCGCGTCGTCCACCGACCACTGGTTCGGCCGCCCCGACTCGTGCCCGTCGGTCAGCTCCCGCACATGCGCCTCCAGCCAGGCCGGATCCTCGTGCAGGGTGAGCCGGCCGTACACGTTCGCGGTGACGTAGTTCCAGGTCGGCACGGTGCGGCTGTTGGTCGCCTTGCTCGGGTACCAGGACGGGCTGATGTACGCGTCCGGACCACGCACGATCACCAGGGCCTCGCCGAGCACCGGGCGCTTCCACTGCTCGTTCAGCCTGGCCAGATGCCCACGCAGCACATGCCGGTCCGCGTCGTAGACGAAGGGCAGCATGGTCGCCAGCAGGCCCTCCTCGGTGGCGGTGATCAGGTCCGCGGCGCCGTTCTGGGACAGCAGCTCCCGGATCGCGTGCTCATCGACGGCGTTGTACGTCGGTGTGTACATAGCGCCATCCTGGGAACGAACGAACCGTGTGGCAAACGACTTTCGGCAATTAGGCCGAATGGGGTTGACCTTGAACGCGGTTCAGATGATGTGGTGATCCCATGACCTCACAACAGGTGGCGCTGGTGACCGGCGCCAATCAAGGCATCGGCTTGGAGATCGCCCGCGGTCTGCTCAGACGGGGACTGACCGTGCTGGTGACGGCGCGCGACCCGGAGCGCGGTGCGGCCGCGGTGACCGGGCTCGCCGCCGAGGGGGACGCCCGGTTCGTGCGGCTGGACGTCACCGACCCGGACTCGGTGCGCGCCGCCGCCGGCCGGATCGAGGCCGACTTCGGCAGGCTGGACGTCCTGGTCAACAACGCGGGCATCGCCGAGCGCACCGAGGTACCCAGCCAGACCGCGCTCGACGACCTGCGCGCCGTGTACGAGACCAACGTGTTCGGCGTCGCCTCGGTGATCAACACGCTGCTCCCGCTGCTGCGTCAGGCGCCCGCCGGCCGGATCGTGAACGTCTCCAGTGGTCTCGGCTCGCTGACCCTGCAGTCGGAACCGGGCACCCAGCAGCCCAACTACCTGGCGTACAACACCTCCAAGTCCGCGTTGAACGCCCTCACCGTGCAGTACGCCAGGGAGTTCGCCGGCAGCTCGGTCAGCATCAACGCCTGCGCCCCCGGCTGGTGCGCCACCAACATCAACGGCTATACCGGCGGCCGCACCGCGGCGCAGGGCGCGGCGATCGCCATCGAGCTGGCCACCACGGACAGGGGAAACGGGGGTTTCCACGACGATGACGGCTCCTTACCCTGGTGATCTTCGACCAGGACTGGTGCGATAGCACCGTTCGGTCGTCAGGAGAGGACGCAGCATGGACTGGAAGCTCGAAGTCGTCGTGATCCCGGTTTCCGATGTGGACCGCGCCAAACGGTTCTACGCGGAGCAGTGCGGGTTCGCCGTCGACGTCGACCACCAGATCTCGCCGCAGTTCCGGATCGTCCAGCTGACCCCGCCCGGATCCGGGTGCTCGATCACCATCGGGACCGGGGTGTCCCAGGCGCCGCCCGGATCGGTGAAGGGGCTGCAGCTGGTCGTGTCCGACGTGGAGGCGGCCAGGGCGCTGCTGGCCGGCAACGGGGTGCAGGTGACGCCGGTGACCCATTTCGATGACGGCGAGCCCCGGGAGGGGCACGGCGGCGACTGGAACTCGTTCATCTTCTTCGACGACCCGGACGGCAACAGCTGGGCCGTGCAGCAGAAACCGGCCGACCGATGAGTTTCTCCCTCCGGTGCGGTCAGTATGGGCAACGGACGCCTGGAGGGAGTGGACGACATGGGTGACAAGGCAAATATCGGGCTGTGGGTGCTGCAGGTTCTGCTGGCCGCGCTGTTCCTGTTCGCCGGGGGGATGAAGCTGATCGGTGGACCGGAGGTGGAGGCCATGTTCGGGCTGCTCCCCGGTGGCTCCTTTCTGCAGTACCTGACCGGCATCCTGGAGGTGGCCGGGGCGATCGGCCTGCTCATCCCGCGGCTGGCCGGCCTGGCCGGTCTGGGCCTGGCGGCGGTGATGGTCGGCGCGATCCTGTCGCACCTGTTCTTCCTGCCGCCGCCCGCGAGCCAGGCCTTCGGCGCGCTGGTGATCCTGCTGCTGAGCCTGGTCGTGGCCTGGGGACGGCGCGAGCGGACGACCGCGTTGCTGGCCACTCGCTGAACCGGATGACCGCCCGGTAGCTCGATCCGGTGATCGGGCCCCCGGGCGGTCTCGTTGTCGCTACCTTCGGTCGCAACGCGAACTGGGGGTTTGCTCGTGACGAGTTATCCGTTTTCCTCGGCTGTGCCGGTTTTCCGCCCGCTCACCCGGCATGTCCGCATCCTGGCGACGCTGATGGTCGTGGGGCCGCTGCTGCTCGCCTCACCGGCGCTGTTGTTCGAATCCGGTATCACCGGCCGGCTCGGCCTGCTGGCCTCGGCAGGCAGCATCGTGGGGGCGTTGCTGCTGCTGGCGGGGATGATGCGCTGGATCGACTGGCTGACGGACGCGCGGACCAACGCGGAACTGATGTCGGACCGGCCGCACCGCGTCGGTCGCGGCCTGATGGTCGTCTCCTGGTTCATCCCGATCGTGAACCTGGTCCTGCCCTATCTGGTGCTCCGGGACCTCTGGCGGGCCAGCCTCCCGGAGTCGCCCGCCCGGCGGTTCACCCTGGTCGAGCTGTGGTGGCTGGTGGAGGTGACGATGTTCGTGGCGGTCGTCGTACTGAAGGCGCCGTTCGTTCCGCAGCTGAACATCTGGCTGCTGCTGGCCGCCGCCGCGTTCGTCCACGTCGCGGCGTTGATCCCGGTCGTGGTCCGGATCTCGCGGGCCCAGGAGGCCTGGCAGGCCGCACGGTAGGGCGATCTTTCGGTAACCCGATCAGCTGGATCGGGTTACCGAAAGATCGTTGCGGTGGCAAGCTCTGAGAGTTGGTGCCCGGCTGAACTGGGGATTCCCGTATGAGCTCTGCTGCCTTGTCCCTCATCCGATCGCCACGAAGCCAGACGCAGAACGTCGAGCTGATGCTCGCCGTGGCCCTGCTGCTCACCGCCGTCACCCTCGTCGGCGCGCTCGCCCACTGGCCGCCCTCGCTGGTCCGGGCGATCATCCCGGTCGGCTGCCTGCTGGTGCTGGGTGGCTGTCTGTTCAGCCTCCTGGCCTGGGTGCAGACGGCGAAGGCCAACGCCGAGACGATCTCGCCCCGGCGGCACCGGATCGGCCAGCGGATGCTGGTCGTCGGCTGGTTCGTGCCGTTGATCGGTCCGGTGGTGCCGTACATGGCGTTGAAGGACATCTGGAAGGCGGGCGGTCCGGACTCGAGGCCGCTGCGGTTCGGCCCGGTCGAGGTCTGGTTCCTCAGCTACCTGGTCTTCGAGGTGCTCATCCTCGGCCTCAATCCGCTGCTCACCCGCTACCTGTGGCGCTGGGAGCTCAGCGACCCGGTGTACTTCGGCATCGTGCAGACCGCGCTGGTCGGCATGCTGATCCTGCTGGTGCTGGTGCTCCGCCGGATCACCGACTACCAGGAATTCCATCGACAGCGCCTGGACCGCCGGTAAGATCGTCTCTCGTGATACCCGATCCCACGCAGACACATCCGATGCCGGGCGTGGATCGGGTGGTCTTCCTCCGGCCGCTGATCAGCTCGGACAAGATCGTGGTGGGGGAGTACACCTACTACGACGACCCGGTGGAGCCGGCCGCCTTCGAACAGCGGAACGTGCTCTACGGGTACGGCCCGGAGAAGCTGGTCATCGGCCGTTACTGCGCCATCGCCGAGGGCACCCGGTTCATCATGAGCGGCGCCATGCATCCGATGGTCGGGCCGTCCACGTTCCCGTTCGCCATCTTCGGCGGCAGCTGGCGCGATGAGACCCTGGACCTGGTGATGAACGTGGCCAGCCGCGGGGACACCGTGGTGGGCAACGACGTCTGGTTCGGCTACCAGTCGCTGATCATGCCCGGGGTCACCATCGGCGACGGCGCGATCATCGCGGCCGGCTCCGTGGTGGTCTCCGATGTGCCGCCGTACGCCATCGTCGGCGGCAATCCGGCGACGGTGATCCGGATGCGTTACGAGCCGGAGGACGTGCGGCGATTGCTGGCCGCCGCCTGGTGGAACTGGCCGGTGGAGCTCGTCACCGAGCACGCCAGGCTGATCATGTCCGGCACTCCGGCCGACCTCGAGGCGATCGCCGCCGATAAATAGGATGCGCCCGCCACGGGCTGCCTTGTACGGTTCCTGCCATGGGTAACTGATGAGTCCGCGCCGCAAGTAGCGCCGTCCGGCCGTGTAGCGCGCCGATGCCATTGATCGTTCTGGTGTCGCGCATCCGGCATACCGCGGGCCATCGATCATTTCCCTTTCGATCTTTCTCCCGCGGCTCCCTTTGCTATTCGCACCCGTATGTATTCGGGAGGTCGCATATGACACCGCCACTTTCTTCGTCCGAATCCGGCAATGAGCCGGAGGTTCCGCTGAGCAGGCGGGAGCGCCGGTCCGCCAAGCGGTCCACGCCACCGCAGGGGCACGGGGTTATCCGCGGCACGCAGCTGAACACGCATGGTCATCGGAACTTCACCACCCGCAAGCGGGGCTGACCGAGGGGAAGCCGGGGCCGGTCCACGCGTGTGGACCGGCCCCGGTCCCATTGATCGATCATTAATGTGAGTCGTGGGTGAGTTCCGTGTTATTTCCGCTGACCAGGTGAGCGAGTTCGCCCGTCGGCGCGAGCTTTCCGTGAGGTGTTTCCTGATTCGGGTTCAGCGGTTAATCTCTGGTGAGACCTGGATCACTTTTTAATACCGAGTGGAAAGGGCCGACTATGCGGATTGCTGATGTGTTGCGGACCAAGGGCACCATGGTGGCGACCGTCGAACCGAGAACCACCGTGAGCGAACTCCTCGCCCTCCTGGCGCTGAACAACATCGGAGCCATGGTCGTCACCGACCCACAGGGCGTCGTCGGCATCGTGTCGGAGCGGGACGTGGTGCGCTCACTGCACGAGCACGGTCCGGCGCTGCTGACCGGACCGGTTTCCCGGATCATGACCACCGCCGTCGTCACCTGCTCGCCGCAGGACACGGTGGACCGGGTGATGGACGTGATGACCGAGCGCCGGGTGCGGCACATCCCGGTGGTGGCCGACGGGCTGCTACGCGGAATCGTCAGCATCGGGGACGTGGTCAAGAACCGGATCAACCAGCTGGAACAGGACAGCAGACACCTCGCCGACTACATCGCCCAGGGCTCGTAGGTCTGGTCAACGGGCCGTGCACCGCGTACCCAGGAGTTGGGGCTGCAGTGACGAACCGGATCAGTAGGTCTGGTCAACGGGCCGGACACCGCGTACACACGTGTGAGTGACGAACCGTAGGTCTTTCCTGGCCGCCTCCGTGCTCGGCACGGCGGCGGCCCTCCACCCGGGGGCCATGGCGGCAGCGGCCGGCCAAGCCCCGAGCCGCGAGCTGCGCGACCTGTTGTCGCAGATCGATGAGCGCCGCATCGAGCACACCGTGCGAACCCTCGTCTCCTTCGGCACCCGGCATACCCTGTCCGCGCAGAACGACCCGAAGCGTGGCATCGGCGCCGCCCGGGACTGGCTGCTGGCCGAGTTCGGCGCGATCGCCGCGACCTCCGATGGCCGGTTCACCGCCGAGCTGCAGTCCTATGTGCAGCAGCCGGACGGCGACCGGATACCCGTCCCGACCACCATCACCAACGTGCTGGGCACCCTGCGTGGCACCGGCGACCCCCAGCGTGTCTACGTGGTCAGCGGCCACTACGACTCCCGGTGCTCCAATCCCCTCGACTTCACCTCCGACGCGCCCGGTGCCGATGACGACGCCTCGGGTGTCGCGGTGGTCCTGGAAGCGGCCAGGGTGCTGGCCCGGCACGACAGTGAGGCCACGATCATCTTCGCCGCCGTCGCGGGGGAGGAGCAGAACCTGTACGGCGCCCGGCACCTCGCGCAGCAGCTCAAGGCCGCCGGGAAGACCGTGCACGGCATGTTCACCAACGACATCGTCGGCAGCTCGACCGCGCACGACGGCACGAAGCACCCGAACACCGTGCGGCTGTTCGCCGAGGGCGTGCCCACCGCGGAGACCCCGGCGCAGGCCGCCATCCGGCAGAAGGTCGGCGGGGAGAACGACTCCACGTCCCGGCAGCTCGGCCGGTTCACCAAGGACGTCGCCGCGGGCATGGACGTGCGGGTCGTACACCGCCGGGACCGCTACCTGCGCGGCGGCGACCACATCCCGTTCCTGGAACTCGGCTGGCCGGCGTTGCGGTTCACCGAGGCCGCCGAGAACTACGCGCACCAGCACCAGGACGTGCGGGTGGAGAACGGCGTCCAGTACGGCGACCTGATCGAGTTCTGCGACTTCGGCTACATGGCCAAGGTGGCCAAGGTGAACCTGTCCACCCTGTGGTCACTCGCGCAGGCACCGGCGGCGCCCGTCGGGGCGAAGCTGGTCACCAAGACCCTCGCTCAGGACACCACGATCGTCTGGGACCGGGGCACCGAGCCGGACCTGGCCGGCTACGAGGTGGTGGTGCGGGAGACCACGGACAACGACTGGACCGAGGTGCACCGCGTCGGCGACGTCACCACCGCCACGTTCGCGCTGTCCAAGGACGATGTGTTCTTCGGGGTACGGGCCGTCGACCGGGACGGTCACCGCAGCCCGGTGAGCTTCCCGGCGCCTTCGGGCTGAGTCAGATCCACCTGCGGCCCGCCGAGGCCGTAGACCCAGCGGAACTGGTCCTCGTTGTCCGGTACCCGCTCGCCCCGTGCCGCGGCCACCCGCTGCCAGGCGTCGGTCGGCTCCACGCCGCCCAGTGCCAGCAGTGCGGTGGCCAGCATGGGCGCGCGGCCACCCGCGTCGGAGCAGTGGATCACGATGTTCCGGCCGTCGCGCAGGTGCTCGGCCAGCCTGCGCAGGATGGGCCGGGCGGCGGAGATGGCCGGCGTGCCCTCGACCGGAACCGGCAGGCTGACCCACAGGATGCCGAGCCGGTGTGCGCGCAGCTCCTCGCTCTCCAGTTCCCGCTCCGTGCGTTCCCGGATCGATAACGAGGAGACCAGCACGTGCACGCCCAGCGCCGACAGGGCCCGCAGCTGCTCCGGTAGCTGCGCGCCACCCTCCGGGGCGGCCATGAAACTCAGCTGGCCCGCTCCCGGCTGGTCGATGCGGTAGAGCGTCGGCTGCATTCCTCGACTCCAATGACCTGCGGTGCAGCTCATCTTCCCCGCCGATGGCGCTAAGTCAATGGGGCTGTGCTGTCGGTGAGAAACCGGCGATGTGACGAGCTCGCTATTGCCCCAGCTACCCAAGGCTATGACTCTCTATCGGATATACAAACGAAACATTTTCGTCAATTCGGGAGTGTTCATGCGGTATCTGAGCCGTAGCGCTGTGTTGACCGCGATCATTGCGGTGACCCTGACCGCGGTGCCCGCTCACGCGACGCCGCCGGTCCAGGTGTTCGCCGGCGGCCAGGCGCAGCCGGTCTTCGATGCCGCTGACGTCATTCGCGAAGAGGTCTGGGTCACCGCTCCGGTGGACAGTGACCGGGACGGTCACGACGACCTGGTGCACGCCGTCGTCACGCGGCCGAGAGCCACCGAGCAGGGATTGAAGGCGCCGGTCGTCTACACGATCAGTCCGTACAACGCGGGCACGAACCGGGCGAACCGGCATGACGTGAACGTGGAGCTGTACCAACCGGGCGCTCTGGCGGCCACTGACCGGACGGTGCGGGGCCGACGGCTGGATGTGCCGACCGCGCCCAGCCAGGATGAGTACTTCCTGGCCCGGGGATTCGCCGTGGTCCGTGCCGATTCACTCGGTTCCGGGCCGTCGACCGGTTGCCCGACCACGGGTGCGTCCAACGAGACCATCGGTGGGAAGTCGGTGGTGGACTGGCTGAACGGCCGGGCCTCGGCCAAGGATGCGCAGGGCAACGCGGTGCAGGCCGGCTGGACGACCGGCAAGGTGGGCATGATCGGCGTGTCCTACAACGGCACGCTGCCCAACGCGGTGGCGAGCACGGGGGTCGAAGGGCTGGAGGCGATCGTCCCGATCGCGGCCATCTCCAGCTGGTACGACTACTACCGGGTCGGCGGCGCCGTGGTGAATCCGGGCGGCTACCAGGGGGAGGACGCGGATGTACTGGCCGACGTCGTGTACACCCGGGCCGATCGGGAGGTCTGCCGTCCGGTGATCGAGGAGATCACCCGGGACCAGGACCGGATCACCGGTGACTACAACCGGTTCTGGGACCAGCGGAACTACCTGCGGGACGTGCGGAAGGTACACGCGGCGGTGCTGGTCGCGCATGGGCTGGGCGACCAGAACGTCCGGACGGGGCAGGCGGCGCAGTGGTACGCCGCCTTACGTGCCCAGGGCACCCCGCACAAGATCTGGTGGCACCGCGCGCAGCATGACGACCCGATCTTCCTGCACCCCGGTGAATGGCTGACCGCGCTGAACCGCTGGTTCACCCGTTACCTGTGCGGACAACAGAACGGCGTGGAATTGGAGCCGAGGGCGACCGTGCAGCGTGAGGACGGCTCGCTCAGTGCGGAAGCGGACTGGCCGCACCCGGCGGCCGTGCCAGTGTCCTTGTTCCCCACCTCAGGTGGCCCCGCCACGGGAGGGCTCGGCCTGGCTCCTGTGGGGAACGGGGTGGAATCGCTGGTCGACGACTCGACTCAGTTCTCGCTGACGCTGAGTGGCATGCCGGCTTCGCCGAATCGGCTGGCGTATCTGACCTCGCCGCTGGACGGCGCCGTCCGGTTCAGCGGAGCGCCGCTGCTGGCCACTCGGCTGGCGTTCAGCACACCGGCCGCCAATGTCACCGCGCTGTTGATCGACCGGGCGCCGGACGGGTCGACCAAGGTGATCACCAAGGGCTGGACCGATCCGCGGAACCGGAACGGTATCGAACACTCCGAGGCGATCGTGCCGGGCGAGTCCTACCGGATCTCGGTGCCACTACAGCCCCATGACCACGTCTTCGCGCCCGGCCACCGGATCGGTCTGGTGCTGCTGTCCAGCGACCGGGCGTTCACGCTGCACCCGAAGCCGGGAACCGAAATCTCGGTCGATCTGGCCGAGACCGGTCTCACAGTGCCGGTGGTCGACGGCAAACGGGCTATTGACCAGGCACTCCGTACCTATAAGGGTCTCCTAGGACAGAGCTGAGACTTTTTCATGAGGGGGAGAGATGCGGTACCTGCGCCGCAGTGCCGTGCTGACCGCGATCGTCGCGGCGACCCTGACCTCGGTGCCCGCGCATGCCGCGCCACCGGTTCAGGTGTTCAAGGACGGTCAGGCCCAGCCGGTGTTCAACGCCGCCGACGTCATCCGGGAAGAGGTCTGGGTGACCGCCCCGGTGGACAGCGACGGTGACGGCAAGGACGACCTGGTGCACGCCAGGGTCATCCGGCCGAAGGCCACCCAGGACGGGCTCAAGTCGCCGGTGGTCTACACGATCAGCCCGTACTACGCCGGTGGCAACGACGTCGCGAACCACAACGTCGACGTCGAGCTGTACGAGCCGCCCACGTGGGGTGACTCGCGGCTGAACCCGGGCAAGGACGAGCGCCGGGCGGCCGCGCTCCAGCAGCAACAGCAGGCCCGCGCGGCCGCGGAGAGCCAGGACGAGTACCTGCTGTCCCGCGGTTTCGCCATCGTGAAGGCCGACTCGCTGGGCACCGGGCCGTCCACGGGCTGCCCGACCACCGGTGAGCAGAACGAGACCATCGGCGGCAGGTCCATCGTGGACTGGCTGAACGGCCGGGCCTCGGCCAAAGACGCCCAGGGCAACGCGGTGCAGGCCGGCTGGACCACCGGCAAGGTGGGCATGATCGGCGTGTCCTACAACGGCACGCTGCCCAACGCCGTGGCCAGCACCGGGGTCAAGGGACTGGAGGCGATCGTCCCGATCGCGGCCATCTCCAACTGGTACGACTATTACCGCGCCAACGGCGCCGTGGTCGCCCCGGGCGGCTACCAGGGTGAGGACGCGGATGTCCTGGCCGAGTACGTGCACACCCGGGCCGACCGGCAGGTCTGCCGCGCGGTGATCGACAAGATCACCAAGGACCAGGACCGGGTCACCGGCGACTACACGGACTTCTGGGACTCCCGGAACTACCTGAACGACGTCGGCAAGGTCAAGGCGGCCACGCTCGTGGTGCACGGCCTGAACGACAGCAACGTGAAGACCCAGCAGGCCGCCCAGTGGTACGCCGCGCTGCGCAAGCAGGGCACGCCGCACAAGATCTGGTGGCACCAGTTCGGGCACACCGACCCGATCGGCCTGCGCCGGGACGCGTGGCTGGTCGAGCTGAACCGCTGGTTCACGAGGTACCTGTGCGGTCAGCAGAACGGTGTCGAGGGCGAGCCCCGGTCCACCGTGCAACGGGAGGACAAGTCCTGGGTGACCGAGGCCGAATGGCCTGCTCCCGGTACCGCACCGGTCTCGTTCTTCCCCAAGCCGGGCGGCGAGACCACCGGGCCGCTGGACCGCACGCCCGTCCGGGGCTGGGACACCACGGAATCGCTGACCGACGACGCCACGCTGACCGCACAGCAGCTGGCCGACGCGGCGAAGTCGGGTAACCGGCTGTCCTACTTCACCCCGGCGCTCAGCGACTCGCTGCGGGTGAGCGGCACCCCGTCGGTCACGGCCTCGCTGTCCTTCAGCCGTCCGGCGGCCAATGTCACCGCACTGCTGGTGGACCGCGCCCCGGACGGCACCAACCGGATCATCACCCGCGGCTGGACGGATCCGCAGAACCGGCACGGCGCGGACCACACCGACGCGATCGAGTCCGGCTGGTACTACCAGATCACCGTGCCGTTGCAGCCACACGACTACGTGGTCGCCAAGGGCCACCGGATCGGCCTGGTGCTGCTGTCCAGCGACCGTGACTTCACCCTGCGCCCCAAGCCGGGTGCCGGCATCTCGGTGGATCTGGCCAGGACCAGCTTCCAGCTGCCGGTCGTCGGCGGCAAGCGCACGGTCGACAAGGTCGTGCCCCGCTAGTCCACCACGCGGTCAGCGAAAGCCACGTTCAACGGTGAACGTGGCTTTTGCCTTGTCAGAGCGCTGTAACCGCCCGAATCCACCGCGGTTGTCCACAGCGGCCCCCCTTGTCCACAGATCGCCCCGACCACCCCCTGCCCCCGCCACGATCCCGGCATCGTTGCCGTCATGACATCCACACCCACCATCGCCTCCCTCTCCGGACCGGCCGAGATGCTGGCCTCCGTTCCCGCCATGCTGGGATTCCATCCGGAGAACTCACTCATCCTGATCGGCCTGACCGGGCAGGGACGCACACTGCGTCACTCCGTGACCATGCGGCACGACATCCCGGAGCCACCGCACTACAACGCCGTGATCGACACCATGCTCAAGCCGATGACCAGACATGGGATCACCAGCGTGTGCCCGATCATCGTCCATCCACCCGATGACGACGGGCCACCCGCGACGGACCTCGTGGAACGGGTCGGCGAACGGCTCGGCCTCGCCGGTATGACGCCGTGGCACCCGCTGTGGATGACCCGTGCGGAGACCGGCGCGGACTGGGGCTGTTACCGGCCCGGATGCACCGGCTGCGGTGGACCGCTGCCGGACCCGAGGACCACCCAGCTCGCGGCGCATGCCGTGCTGAGCGGCAAGGTCACCGCCGGCAGCAGACAGGACATCCTGTCCCGCCTCGACCCGGACCCGGAGCCGGTGCTGGCCGCCCGCCGGGAGATCCTGGCCGGCCATCTCGACGCCCGCTGGATGCTCGCCCCGGAGACCGAGGTGGAACAGATCGTCGATCTGCTCACCGAGTTCTCCGAGGGCCGCGACGAGCTGTCCGACGAGCGTCTGGTCCGGCTCGGCATCCTGCTGGGCGTGCACGGGGTGCGGGATCCGCTGATCGGTCTGCTGGCCACCCCGATGGCCGAGCAGTTCGAAACGCTGCTGGTGACGCTGGTGCGTGGCCTGCCGGAGTCCATCCGGGCCGACTCCGCCATCCTGCTCGGGCTCTGCGCCTACTACCGGGGCAACTGCGTCCTCGGAGCCGAGGCGCTCGGCATCGGGCTCGACCTGGAGCCGGGGCACTCCCTGGGCCGGTTGATCCACATCCTGGCGGATGCGGCCCTGCCGCCCGGACACATCACCCCGATGATCGACAACGCCTGCGCCGAGCTCCACCGCGTCCTCAGCTGCTGAACCCGGCGCCCACACCGATCCTTGACAACTCCACAGAGATAACCGCACCCGACCGAAGTTGGCGATGTTCGCGGCGAGGCACGAGCCCCGAACATCGCCAACTTCGGGACAGCCCCGTCCCGATGGTGAACCAGCCTCCCCCGGCACCCAGTCCGGGGGAAGCGGTGACGGGTTCCGGTAACCCCAGAACCGGAGCCCGTCACTTCCGGGTCAGACGGTGATGCCGTGCAGGATGAGGTCCACCAGGCCGTCGGTGGTGATACTCGCCGGTCCCTTGTCCCAGCCGCCGCCCCGGCCCAGGGACAGCACGATCGCCAGCACGTGGGTGGCGATGTCCGCCGCGGGCAACCGCAGGGCCGCCTGATCGGCCTCCAGGACCGCGGTCATGGCCGCGTGCATCTCCAGGTAGCCGGTCGTCCGGCTTTCCTCCAGCCTGGTCCGTTCGCCCGGTTCCATCGACTGACGATCCCGGTGCCGCAGGGCACCGGCCGCGCCGACCGCCATGATCACCGAGCCGGTCCGCTCGCCCTGTGCCCGGATCGCCTCGATCGCCGTGTTCAGCCGGTCCGGCAGGGGGAGTGAGTCATCGATCGCCGTCAGTTCGGCGACCACATGCCGGGAATCGGTGACATCGGCCAGGCAGGCCGCCAGTAGTTCGTTCTTGTCGGTGAACGCCCGGAAGATCGTCGGTTCGCTGATGCCCGCCGCCCGCGCGATCTGCAGCGTGGTCACGGCCGGTCCGAGTTCGACCAGCAGCGGGATCGCCGCCTGGATCACCATGGCCCGCCGCTCCTCGACACTCTGGCGCGGAGCCCGTCGTCGTTGCGCAATAGTGGATTCCATGTCCTCCACTGTATGTAGTGAGTGCTCACTACGCACTGTTGCCTTCGGGTGATCCGGAAATCCGGTAGCGCCCCGGGGCGAACTGCGTCCACGATCTGCTGGTGCCCATCGACCAGCACCTGTTGATCGCGTTCCTGATCACCACGGCCATCGCCATGATCACGCCCGGACCGGACATGCTCTTCGTCCTCGGCTGTGGCATGCGTGGCGGCCCGCGCGCGGGCCTGTTCGCCACCGCCGGCATCGCCACGAGCGAAGCGCTGCACGTCGCAGTCGCGGCGGCGGGTTTGACGGCGTTGTTCGCCGCGGTGCCGATCGCCTTCACCGTCGTACGACTGGCGGGAGCCTGCTACCTGATCCATCTCGGCTGGCGACTGCTGCGCAGCAGGTCCGCTGCTGCGGCGGAGGAGCCGGATTCGGTCCCCTGGACGGCGGGCAGGGCCTTCCGTAGCGGACTGATCACTAATCTGCTGAACCCGAAGATGGTCGCGTTCACCATGGCGTTCCTGCCGCAGTTCATCGCCCCGGAACTCGGCCGGGTGTGGCTGCAGTTCCTCGTGCTGGGCGTCATCATGATCGCGTTCGAGTTCCTGGTTGACGGGGCGGTGGGCGTTTTCGCCGGGCGTATCGGTGCCTGGCTGAGCCGGCGGCGGACGGCCCGGCGGCGGATCCACCAGGCGACCGGCGCCATCTTCGTCGGCCTGGGCGTCCGGCTTGCCGTAGATCACTGACCGGGCTCCCACTGGATGGAGGTTCCCCGGTGGCGAGCCCGGCGGGTGGGCTGCACAGTGGGGTCATGGAGTCGGCTACCGACGTTTCGCTCACGACCCGGCGGGTGGCCGGTGTGCTGCTCCTGTTCGGCGCGGCGCAGTTCCTCATCGCCGAAGCGGTCACGGCTGGGGCCTGGCACAACCCGCTCTACGACTACGTGCACCTGTACATCAGTGACCTGGGCAGTCCGGTATGCGGGCCGCAGCAGGGCAGGCTGGTGTGCTCGCCCTGGCACGGCCTGATGAACTTCTCGCTGAACGTGCAGGGGATGACGTACATCGTCGCCGCCGTGCTGCTCTTCCGGCTGGTGCCCGGTCGTTCGCGGTACCTGGTGCTGGCCCTCGCCACGGCACATGCGCTGGGGGCGTCCCTGGTGGCCGTGTTCAATGCCTCCTCGTCCAGCGCGCTGATCACCACCTGGCACACCCTGGGCGCGGCGGGTGTGATCCTCGGGTCGCAGCTGATCGCGATCATCGTGGGGATCACGGTTCGGGCCGCACCCGGCTGGTTCCGGATCGCCGGAGTGCTGATCGGTGTCCTCGGCATCCTCGTCGGGCTGAGTCTGCCGGTGATCGGCGCCCATGCCTTCCCGGAGGGCGGGCTGGTGGAGCGGGTGGCGATCTACCTGGTGTTCGTTTTCCAGGTGCTGCTCGGTGTGACCTTGTTGGGGCGTAGCCGGGCAACCGGTCGATAGGGGGTACGTCCGCACCGTCTCGAACCGGATCCGGAAACGCTGCCGGTCGATAGCGCGGCGCCATCGTTGTGCACGGTCCGTTCGTGCTCACCCCACCGGGTGGTCCGGGCGGGCTGACAAGTGAGTCGACACGTTGCGACCTGGGATTTCGCCAGGCATGGTGCTTTGTGTACGGCAGGTTCCGCTATCTATCGGCCAGGTATCCGCATGGGGGCGCGGTCAGGCCTCCCACGTGGTTATGTGCTGAGCGGAGTTGTGCATGAGTGGATATGTGGCCGTCGTCCGGCAACGCGACGATGGCGGATACACCAGCTGGAGCCCCGATCTGCCCGGCTGCACGGCGGCCGGCGACACCTTCGAAGAGTGTGTCCGCCTGATGCGCGAGGCGGTCAGCTTCCACCTGGACAGCCTGCGGCAGAAGGGATTATCGACCCCGCCGCCCACCGCGGTCGCCGCCGTGGTGATCCAGGCGCCGAGCGAACTGTTCTCCGAGCCGTGATCCGGCTCCGATGTCGCTGAGCTCCGGGGAGTGTGCGAATCCGGACCTCAGCGACATCGGGACCTGCTCGATGCCGGTCAGCGCCTGCTCTGGGTGAACGTCCAGGCGTCGCCGACGATGTCGGCCAGCTTCTCCCGCTTCGGCTGCCAGCCCAGCTCCGTCCGAGCCTTCTCGCTGGAGGCCACCAGGACCGCCGGGTCGCCTGCCCGGCGCGGGGCCACCGCCGCCGGAATCGGGTGCCCGGTCACATCGCGGCAGGTGTCGATCACCTGGCGCACCGAGAAACCGGCGCCGCTGCCCAGGTTGTAGATCCCGTGCGTACCGGGCATGGCGTGCTGCAGGGCCAGCAGGTGCGCGTCTGCCAGATCCACCACGTGGATGTAGTCGCGCACGCAGGTGCCATCCTCGGTCGGCCAGTCCTCACCGAAGATCTGCACCTGCTCGCGGTCACCGGTGGCGACCTGCAGGATGATCGGGATCAGGTGGGTCTCCACCGCGTGCCGTTCACCGAATCGGCCGTAGGCGCCGGCCACGTTGAAGTACCGCAGGCTGACGGCGGCGATGTTGTGCGCCTGCGCGTAGGTGGTGATCGCGTAGTCGATCGCCAGCTTGGTGTAGCCGTAGGTGTTCGTCGGGCTGGTGCGCGCGGTCTCCTTGATCGGTACCTGCTCCGGCTCGCCATAAGTGGCGGCGGTGGAGGAGAAGACCAGTCGCGGCGTGCCGGCGGCGACCATCGCGTCCAGCAGCGCCACCGAGGCGTTCACGTTGCCGTGCCAGTACTTGGCCGGCTCGGTCATCGACTCGCCGACCAGGGACTTGGCCGCGAAGTGCAGCACCCCGTCGAAGCCCTCGGCCAGCAGGCCCGGCGCGACCTCGGTGAGGTCACCCTCGACGAAGCGACACTCGCTGGGCACCGCGTCGGCGTGGCCGGTGCTCAGGTCGTCCACCACCACGACCTCGTGTCCGGCCTCTGCCAGCCGAGCCGCGTTCACACTGCCCACGTAGCCCGCGCCACCGGTTACCAACAACTTCACTGTGGACTGGTCCCTTTCTCAGAGGTCACTGCCGTGCGGTTGTGGCACACAGCCAACCAGACGCGTCAGTCGTCCCGTCCGGCGCCCGCCGAGGCGAGCACGGTGAACTGCCGGGGCTCGGCCAGATCCCGGTCGGCGAACGCCTGGGCCACGGCGGCCGACACCGCCTGCCGGGCGTCGGCCGGCACCAGCGCGATGGCGCTGCCACCGAATCCGCCGCCGGTCATCCGGGAACCGAGGGCGCCCGCCGCCAGCGCGGCGTCCACGGCGAGATCCAGTTCGGCGCAGGAGACCCGGTAGTCGTCCCGCAGGCTCACGTGGGACGCCGTCAGCGCGTCGCCGATCTCGGCCACCCGGCCGGCCCGCAGCAGCCGCACAACGGTGTCCACCCGGGCGTTCTCGGTGACCACGTGCCGGACCAGCGGCACCAGTTCGGCCGGCAACCTGTCCAGCGACGATGCCAGGTCCGCCGGTTCGATCGACCGCAGGCTCGGCACCCGGAGTTCCACGGCCGCCTTCTCGCAGCCCCGGCGGCGGTCGCCATAGCCGGTCTCGCCCAGAGCGTGCTGCACGCGGGTGTCGATCACCAGCAGGCTCAGGCCCGCCGCGGCCATGTCCAGGGGCACCTGCTCGGCCTGTCCGCTGCGCACGTCATAGAACAGCGCGTGGCCGTCGGTGCAGCTCAGTGAGGCCGTCTGGTCCAGGATGCCGCACGGTACGCCGACGAAGTCGTTCTCCGCTCGCTGCGCGATCCGGGCCAGCTCGCCCAGTGGCAGTTCGACCCCGGCCAGTCCGGTCAGGGTCAGAGCCACCACACACTCCAGCGCGGCCGAGGACGACAGCCCGGCCCCGGTGGGCACGTCCCCGGAGATCACCAGGTCGGCGCCGCCGGTGCTCAGCCCCCGCTCGGCCAGCACCCAGGCCACACCCGCCGGATAGGCCGGCCAGCCGGTCACACTCCCCGGGCGCAGGTCCGCCACCCGCAGCGGCTCGGCGACCAGGGTGTCCCGGCCGATGCTGGCCAGCGTCAGCAGACCATCGGTGCGCGGCGAGGCCGCGACCTGGGTGCGCTGCGGAATGGCCAGGGGCAGGACGAGCCCGTCGTTGTAATCGGTGTGCTCGCCGATCAGGTTGACCCGGCCCGGAGCCGACCACACGCCGTGTGGCGTATGGCCGTGTAACTCCTCGAAGGTCCTGACCGCCTGGTTCGCTGTGTTGTTCACCCGGTTCCGCTCGCTCAGCCGGAAATGGCGTTCCGGACCAGCACCGCGTGCGCCACATACGGTTCCAGCCGCATCGAGGCGTCCCCGCTGGTGATGGTGACCCCGTCGCCAGCGTCCAGGCCGGATGCGACGGTGATCTCCTGACCGGGGGTCAGGCCGATCCGCTTGAGCTCGCTCAGCAGGTCCGGGTCCAGCTGCACATGCTCGGCGATCCGGCACACCTGCACCCTGCCGCCACCGTTCGCGCCGACCTCGTCCAGCCGGCGTAGATCGGTGCCCGGCGCCGGGGCCGGGTCGCCGAGACCCAGCTTGTCCAGACCGGGAATCGGGTTGCCATAGGGGGAGGTGGTCGGGTTGCCCAGGAGCTTGACCAGCTTGCGCTCCACCGCCTCGCTCATCACGTGCTCCCAGCGACAGGCCTCGCTGTGCACGTGCTCCCACTCCAGCCCGATGACGTCCACCAGCAGCCGCTCGGCCAGCCGGTGCTTGCGCATCACGGCGATCGCCCGGGCGCGGCCGGCATCGGTCAGCTCCAGGTGCCGGTCCCCGGCCACCTGCAGCAAACCGTCCCGCTCCATCCTGGCGACAGTCTGGCTCACCGTCGGGCCACTCTGCTCCAAGCGCTCCGCGATCCGCGCGCGCAGTGGCACGACACCTTCTTCCTCCAGCTCGTAAATCGTCCGGAGGTACATCTCAGTCGTGTCGATGAGGTCGTTCACGCCGCTTCCCCTTCGTCGCCGATTATGCTAGTCGGCGTCCGCAGTGTCCCATTTCAAGGTCGGGTTATTCCCAAGCCGTCCACATCGCGTGGTATTCCCACCGCTGGGGCCGGGCGTGTCCACCGATATCCGCTGTCATGCATCATGGTCCCATGGGTGCCTTGATCAATTCCGCCGAACTCGCGGAGCTGCGTGACTCTCACCCGGACACCGTGGTGCTGGACGTCCGCTGGCGGCTCGCCGGTCCACCGGGACACGACGACTATCTGCTTGGGCACCTGCCCGGCGCGGTGTTCGTCGACCTGGATCGGGAACTGGCCGCCGAACCCGGTGCCGCGGGGCGGCATCCGCTGCCCGGCCCGGTGCAACTGCAGGCGACCCTGCGAGCGGCCGGGATCACCGCGGACAGTCCGGTGGTGGTCTATGACGACGCCGACGGCTCGGTCGCCGCGCGAGCCTGGTGGTTGCTGCGCTGGGCCGGGCACGACCGGGTGACCGTGCTGGACGGGGGATACGCGGGCTGGATCGCCGATGGCGGCGTGCCGAGTACCGAGGTTCCGGTGCCGCAGCCGGGCGATGTCACGGTGGTTCCCGGATCCGTACCGGTACTGGACGCCGATGAGGCGGCGGAACTGGCCAGTACCGGACTTCTGCTGGACGCCCGCGCCCCGCAGCGGTACTCCGGAGAGCAGGAACCCATCGATCCGCGTGCCGGGCATGTGCCCGGGGCGGTCAACGCGCCCTTCGCGGCGCACACCGCGGACGGGCGCTGGCGTACCGCCGAGGACCTGCGGGGGCATTTCGGCGCCCTCGGCGTCACCGGGGACCGGCGGATCGGTGCCTACTGTGGTTCCGGAGTGACGGCGTGCTCGGTGCTGCTGGCCCTGGAAGTGGCCGGTCTGTCCACGCCGGAACGGCCCGCCGCGCTGTACGCGGGCTCTTGGTCGCACTGGTCGGGTGAGCCCGAACGGCCGATTGCTACCGGATCGACACCCGGCTGAGCTGCGGTAAATAAAAAATACCGTGCTGGTGCGCAGCCATCTGCACGTGCAGACGGTACGTTCGCCTCATGGGCACACGTACCGCCGTGGTCTGGGATGACCGTCTGCTTGACTACAAACTCAGTGACGATCACCCGCTCAATCCTGTGCGGCTGGACCTCACCATGCGCCTGGCGACCGAGCTCGGCGTGCTGGACGGGGTCCAGCCGGTCTCACCGGAACCCGCCTCCCGGGCGGATCTCCTCGCGGTGCACCGCGAGGACTACGTCGACGCCGTGGCGGAGGCATCCGTCGACGGTCATGCCTGGAACTGCGGGCACGGCCTGGGCACGCCGGACAA
Source organism: Pseudonocardiaceae bacterium YIM PH 21723 (assembly GCA_003600225.1). GTDB lineage: Bacteria > Actinomycetota > Actinomycetes > Mycobacteriales > Pseudonocardiaceae > QZFT01. The sequence goes on along the minus strand of QZFT01000016.1, from coordinate 131,156 downwards.
TCCGGTGTTCATCGGGATGCACGAGGCCGCCTCCCTGGTGGCCGGTGGATCGGTGGCCGCCGCGCGCCTGCTGCACAGTGGCCAGGCGGATCGGGCGATCAACATCGGCGGCGGCCTGCACCACGCTATGCCGGACCGCGCGGCCGGATTCTGCGTCTACAACGACTGCTCGGTGGCCATCGCGTGGCTGCTGGCCCACGGGGTGGAACGTATCGCCTACATCGACGTGGACGTGCACCACGGCGATGGCGTGCAGGCCTCCTTCTACGCCGACCCCAGGGTGCTGACGGTCTCCCTGCACCAGCACCCGCACACCCTGTGGCCCGGCACCGGATACCCGCACGAGGTGGGCGAGGCGGGAGCCGAGGGCAGCGCGGTCAACATCGCCCTGCCACCGGGGACCGGAGACGCGGGCTGGCTGCGAGCCTTCCACGCCGTGGTGCCGTCGGTACTGGAATCCTTCCGGCCCCAGGTCGTCGTCACCCAGTGCGGAGCCGACACCCATCGACACGACCCCCTGGCCGACCTGGAACTGACCGTGGACGGCCACCGGGCCACCTACCAGGCGCTGCGCGACCTGATCACCAGGTTGGACGCGAAGTGGCTGGCCCTGGGTGGCGGCGGGTACTCCCTGCTGCGGGTGGTCCCACGCTCGTGGACCCACCTGCTGGCGACCGTGCTGGACGAGGACCTGGATCCGAACACTCCCACGCCCGGCGACTGGACCACCTACGCCGCCCGGATGTTCCCCGGAGCAGCGGTGCCGTCCTCGCTCACCGATGGCGGTTCCGCCGAGTATCGGCCGTGGCAGGGTGCGTGCGAGGATGGCGTCGACCGCGCCATCGGAGAGACTCGGCGCGCGGTGTTCCCCCTCCATGGGCTGGATCCGGATGACCCTCGAGACTGAGTTGCCGTTCGACCCGTACGACTATCCCCGCCGCTGGGAGGCCGACGTCGTACTGGCCGACGGTGGCACCGTGCACATCCGGCCGATCACCCCGGACGACGCCGAACGGCTCGTCACCTTCCACGCCGGTCTGTCCTCGCGCACGGTGTACTTCCGGTTCTTCGGCGCGTACCCACGCATCCCGAAACGCGACCTGGACCGCTTCACCATCCTGGATCACCACAAACGGGTCGCGTTGATCGCGCTGCTCGGCGACGACATCATCGGCGTCGGCCGCTACGAGACCCTCAAGGCCAGGCAGTCCGCCGAGGTCTCCCTGGTGGTCTCCGACGCCCACCAGGGCCGCGGGCTCGGCTCGATCCTGCTCGAGCACCTCGCCGCCGCGGCCAGGGAGCACGGCCTGCGCCGCTTCGAGGCCGAGGTGCTCGCGGAGAACGTCGGCATGGTGCGGGTGTTCCGGGACGCCGGCTACCAGATCAGCCGCGAACTCGAGGACGGCGTGCTGCACCTGGAGTTCGCCATCGAACCCAACGAGCGTTCCCTCGCCGTCGCCAGGGCCCGCGAACAGGCCGCGGAGGCACGCAGCATGCACAACGTGCTGCATCCCCGCTCCGTCGCGGTGATCGGCGCGTCCACTGATCACACCAAGATCGGCCACGCCGTACTGACCAACCTCCTGGCCGCCGACTTCCACGGGCCGGTGTACCCGGTCAACGCCGAACACCGTTCCGTACGGGGCGTCCGGGCCTACCCGTCGGTGCTGGACATCCCGGACCAGGTCGACCTCGCCGTGGTGGCCGTACCGGCGGCCGGCGTCGACGAGGTGATGGACGCCTGTCTGGCCAAGGGCGTCAAGGCCCTGGTGGTGGTCAGCTCCGGTTACGCGGAGGCGGGGGAGAGCGGTGACCTCGCCCAGCGCAGGCTGGTCGCGGAGGCCAGGGCGCACGGCATGCGGGTGGTCGGCCCCAACGCGCTCGGGGTGGTGAACCGCAGTCCGGCGGTGCGGCTCAACGCCACCCTCGCACCGATGCTGCCCGGACCGGGCCGGGTGGGCTTCTTCTGCCAGTCCGGCGCCCTCGGCGTGGCGATCCTCGCCCAGGCCGCCGAGCGTGGTCTCGGGCTGTCCACCTTCGTCTCGGCGGGCAACCGGGCCGACGTGTCCGGCAACGACCTGCTGCAGTACTGGGAGACGGATCCGGCCACCGACGTGGTGCTGCTGTATCTGGAGTCCTTCGGCAACCCGCGCAAGTTCGCCCGGCTGGCCCGGCGGCTGGGCCGCAGCAAACCGGTGATCGTGGTGAAGTCCGGCCGGTACGGGGTCCGGCGGGGCCTGGCCGCCAACGCGGCGAAGATGTCCGAATCCAGTGTGGCCGCCCTGTTCGAGCAGGCGGGCGCCATCCGGGTGGACTCCATCGCCCAGCTCTTCGACGCGGCGCTGGTGCTCGCCTACCAGCCGCTGCCCACCGGCGACCGGGTCGCCATCGTGGGTAACTCCAGCGCCCTCGGCGTGCTCGCCGCCGACGCCGTGATCTCCGAAGGCCTCACCCTCGCCGGTGATCCGGTGGACGTGGGCAGCCAGACCGCGCCCGAGGAGTTCGCCGCCGCCGTGCGTGCGGCGGCCTCCCGGCCGGATGTGGACTCCCTGGTCGCCGTGTTCGTACCGCCCCTGGCCATCCCGGGCACCGCCTACGCCAGGGCACTGCGCGAGGCGGTGCTGGAAGCCGGGCACGACAAGCCTGTGGTGTCCACCTTCCTGGCGGCCGAGGGCGTGCCCGCGGAGCTGGCCGTGCTGGACGACCAGGGCATGCCGGGCCGCGGCTCTATCCCGTCCTACCCGAGCCCGGAGCGGGCGGTGGTGGCGCTGGCCAGGGCCACCCGCTACCAGGCCTGGCGGGCGGCGCCGCTGGGCGAGTTCACCGACCCGTCCGGCATCCGGGGGCAGGACGCACATGCCCTGATGGACGAGCTGATGACCCAGCATCGGCGGCACGGCGAGCCCACCCAGCTGCTGTCACCGGGCCAGGTCAGCGCGTTGCTGGACTGCTACGGCATCCGGGTGCACCCGGCGGGCGAGATCACCGACGCCGTCGCCGCCGACGCGATCTCCTGCGTGATCGGCCTGCAGGACGACCCGTCCTTCGGCACCCTGGTCTCCTTCGGCCTGGCCGGGGTGATCAGCGAACTGGTCGGCGACCTGGCCTACCGGGCGATCCCACTGTCCGATGTGGACGTCGCCGAACTGGTGCAGGCGCCGCGGGCGGCCCCGTTGCTCACCGGGTACCGCGGCGGTCAGCCCGCCGACATCGCGGCCCTGGAGGATCTGGTGCACCGGGTGGCCGCGCTGGCCGAGGACCTTCCCGAGGTGCGGTCGCTGACCCTGGATCCGGTGCTGGCCACCGCCGACGGCTGTCTGGTCACCGGGGCGACGATGACCATCGGCCCCCAGCCCTCGCGCAGCGATGGCGGGCCACGCCGGCTCGGCTGACGCCCCGATCGATCTTTTGCGTAGCGATAGGCCGATGGTGTTCGGCTGACCGGACTAATCACCGCGCTCACCCGAGTGCACTTGATTGCTTTCGGGCATTCACCGTCACCTCGCCCACCTAAGCTCGCCTGACGTGCCGGTCAATCACCATGTTCCCCAGCAGCGAGCCGCAGATCCGGTTCGTGCTGGCATCCCCGACCACGGGCGCGTTCCTCGCTACTACGCCGTGAAGACGCGGCTGGCGGACCTGCTCGCCGAACTCGGTGAGGGGGCCTTACTGCCGCCCGAGCGGGAACTCGCCGAGCGATTCGGCGTCTCCCGGGTCACCCTCCGCCAGGCCGTCGGCGAACTGGTCCTGGAAGGCAAGGTGCTCCGCCGCCAGGGCCGGGGAACCTACGTGGCCCCACCCAAACTGGTGCAGCCACTCGCGCTGTTCAGCTACTCGGCAGGCATGCGCAGACAGGGCGTCCGGCCGGGCAGGGACATCATCAGCCTGGAACACCTGGCCGCCGACGAGTCCTTGGCCGTGGAACTGCACATCCCTGCCGGGGATCCGGTGGTCCACCTGGAACGAGTGCTGCTGGCCGACGGTGAGCGGATCGGCCTGGAGTCGATCTACCTCTCCGGCAAGCGGTTCCCGACCGTGGCGGACGTGCTGGACCCGGACACCTCGCTGCACACCTGCCTGGAGCAGTTCGGCGTCGTGTTCGCCGAGGCCGAGGAGCTGGTGGAGACGGTGCTCGCCACCCCGAGGGAGGCCTTGCTCATCGGCACCAATCCGGCGCTGCCGATGCTGTTGCTGCACCGCGTCTCCTATGACCCCGACGGCGTTCCGATCGAGCGCGCCCGGTCGTTGTACCGCGGCGACCGGTTCAGCTTCATGACGAAGATGCGGGTGGACGGGCAGACATAGCACGAAACCTGTAGTTCATTAGCCCATTCGGCCGCATATCGTTGAAGTCACTGGTAAACGTGGAGAGCGTTTACCTGTAGTCCATCTATCCGTTGATGGATGGACACCTGGACAACGCACGGTTTGCCAGTGCGCGTACACCCCTTTGTCACCGCGCTGTGTGCGGTGGCGTTCCTGGCGGTGACCGGCTGCGGCGCCGGTTCCACCGCCTCTCTCCGTGACTCCGGCTCCGGCGCCGGGGTCACCGTGTACACCGCCGACGGCCTCGGCGAGTGGTACACCGCGAAGTTCGCCGAGTTCGAGCGGAAGACCGGGATCAAGGTCGCCCCACCGGTCAAGGCCGGATCCGGTGAGATCGTGGATCGCCTGCAACGGGAACGGTCCGCCCCCACCGCGGACGTGCTGATCACGCTGCCGCCGTTCGTGCAGCGAGCCGCCGAGTCCGATCTGCTGGCCGAATACTCGGTCCCCGGCCGGGAATTCGTGCCCGAGGGCCTGCGGGATCCGCGGCAGCGGTTCACCGCCGTGCTGGACAACTTCTTCTGCCTGGTCTACAACACCCGCCAGGCCACGCCGCCGCCGAACGGCTGGTCGGATCTACTGGACCCCAGGTACAAGGGGAAGCTGCAGTACTCCACCCCGGGCCAGGCCGGCGACGGCACCGCGATGCTGTTGCTCTTGCAGCATGTGCTGGGCCCGCAGGGGGCCAGGGACTATCTGGCGAAGCTGGAGTCCAGCAACGCCGGGCCGATCGGCGCCACCAGCCCGCTGCAACCCAAGGTCAACAACGGCGATCTGCTGGTGGCCAACAGCGATACGCAGCTGAGCCTCGCCGCGATCAGCACCATCAGCCCGGAGACCATGCTGTTCTTCCCGGCCGGTCCGGACGGCAAGAAGGCCACCATGTCCATTCCGCATTTCGCCGGGCTGGTCAAGGGCGCGCCGCACGCGGCGGCCGGCCGCAGGCTGCTGGAATTCCTGCTCTCCGAGGAGGTCCAGCGCACCGCGACCGAGGCGTACGCCCACCCGGTGCGCATCGACGTGCCCGGTGACGGCGTGGCCGTCGAACAGCTGGACCACCTGCTGGTGGGCGTCGACGTGTGGCGGCCGGACTGGACCGCGATCCTGGCCGCCCTGGCCGCCGATGTGGCCGCCTACCGCAAGGCCGTCGGCAGGTAACGGCAGCTCCATGACCCGGTGACATGGGCGGACCGGCCCCGGTGCTGCGGAACGGCGTATGCGCCGTCGGTGAAGTGGACTAATCACGTTCGCCGATCGGAGCAACTTGGAATTTCCCCCATCCCAATGCAACCGGCCCTGTAACGGCTCCCGTCTTACCGATCGTGAAGCGCCTAGGAATGGTTGTCGCAGCCGTAGCTGTGCTGCTTTCGGTGTCCGGATGTGGTGAGACATCCGGCAACGCGAGCACGAGCAGCCCTGCCCCATCGAACGCAGCTGATGCTTCTTCGTTGCCGCCAGGACAGCAGACGGTTCCCGTAGGTGCCAAGCCGGTCGATCACTCCAAGATCACCAGCAACGATCCGACACTGGGGAGCGACGCCCCGGTGTGGACCACTCAGAACGGTAAGAAGATCGGTCTGTACGCGCAGGAAGGTGGATGCGGCAAGGTTCGCGCCGATCTCGCATCCCAGAGTCAGACCGAGATCAAGATCGTACTGGTAGAGACGGTGCCCTCCCCGGAAAAGAAGATGGCCTGCACCCTGGATCTCCGTTACCCACCCGTCGAGGTCGCGCTGGATGCCCCCCACAACGACCGCAGGATCGTTGTGGACCGGCGCACCGAGACGGGGTGACGGAACCCCAGACCCCATGCGCCCCGCCCTCCCTCTCTAGGGGCGCATACCATGGTGGCCGCCAGCTGAGCGGAACAGCTGGCGGCCACCAATTCTTGGTTTGCGGCTCCCAGCCCCGTGGGTATGTCAGCGGGGTGCGAACCGGAACAAGGCCTGACCGCGCACGCTGACCCCAGCGCCGGAGCCCCCTCGGCGTCCGGGGACCAGCTCCACGACCTCCCGCTGGGGTTTATCACGTGAGTACGACGACTGTTGCTCCCGAGCATCAGCCTGCCCTTCATCGGCCCGCGAACACCGGACGGCGACCCGGATTCCGGCCGGACATCCAGGCCCTGCGTGCCATCGCGGTGCTGGCCGTGGTGCTCAATCACCTATGGCCCACCCGCCTGACCGGTGGCTTCGTCGGGGTGGACGTCTTCTTCGTCATCTCCGGCTTCCTGATCAGCTCGCACCTGGGCCGGGAGATCCGCTCGACCGGACGGGTCCGTCTGGTGCGGTTCTATGCCCGCCGGGCGCGCCGGCTGCTGCCCGCCGCGTTCACCGTGCTGCTGCTCAGCCTGATCGCCGCGGTCCTGCTGCTGCCGTACTCGCTGTGGGGTTCCAACGCCTCAGAGGCCCTCGCAGCCGTGGTGTACGGGGAGAACTGGCTGCTGGCGGCCAAGGCGGTCGACTACTCGGCGATGAGCGACACCGCCACCATGGCCCAGCACTACTGGTCGCTGTCGGTGGAGGAGCAGTTCTACCTGTGCTGGCCACTGCTGCTGATCGCCCTGGCCTGGCTGCGCCGCCGGACCCGGATCCCCGGTATCGGCTGGGCCGGAGTGGCCCTCATCGGCGGGGCCTCGCTGTGGTTCAGCGTGTACTACACCGAGGCGGAGAAGAGCGCCGCCTACTTCGTCACCCCGACCCGGGTGTGGGAGTTCGCCATCGGCGCCGGGATCGCCCTGGCCGCGCACCGCATCGTGCTGCCCGCGCTGGTCGCGAACCTGACCTCCCTGCTCGGCTTCGCACTGATCCTGATCGCGGCCGTCGCCTTCGACCACACCACCGCCTTCCCGGGTTATGCCGCGCTGCTGCCCACCCTCGGCACCGGCCTGGTGATCGCCTCGGGCATCGAGCCCCGCGAGCTGTGGCACGAGAAGCTGTCCGCCCGGCGACCGGTGCAGTGGGTCGGCGACATCAGCTACTCGCTGTACCTGTGGCACTGGCCGCTGATCGTGCTCGGCCCGTTCGCCCTGTCCGCCCGGCTCACCTGGTACGCCCGCCTGGCTCTGCTGGCGCTCGCGCTGGTGCTGGCCTGGCTGTCGAAGCGCTACCTGGAGGACCGGGCGATGAGCTGGCCGAAGCTCACCGTCAGCTCGCGCCGCACCCTGGTGGCGATGGTGGCGGGCATGCTGGTCACCGGGCTCACCGGCAGCGGCCTGGCCTGGGGCGCGGAGATGCGCACCGAGCAGGCACAGGTCGAGCAGCGGGAAGCGGCCGCCAAGCCCTGCTTCGGTGCTGCCGCGTTGAAGCAGGGGAGCAGGTGTGCCGACAGGTTCCGGCCGGCCAACGACGTCAACATGACCGAGGCGAGCAGGTACTGGCTGATCCAGTCGGGGTGTCGCCCGGACGAGTCCAACCTGCCCAGAGGCACCACGCTGACCCCGGTCACCTGCGATTACAGCCAGGGCAAACCGGGCGCCACGCGGGTATGGCTGATCGGTGACTCCCACGCGTTGCAGTGGCAGGCCGCGCTGGCCGACCTGGCCAGGGAACGGCACTGGATCCTGCGGATCGACTTCCAGCCCAGCTGTCCACTGGCGCACGTGCGGTTCCGGGGCAAGACCGATGTGCAGGGCATGGCGGAGTCGGAGAAACAGCACTGCATGCGGTTCGGCGAGGACGCCACCGAGCAGATCGCCCAGGAGAAGCCGGCCTACGTGTTCACGGCCTCCTTCACCCGGTTCGAGAAGGCCGACGACGGCTCGGGTCGTTCCGAGCTGGAGCAGTACCGCGAGGGACTGCACCACTACTGGGGCCGGTGGACCGCGGCGGGAGCGAAGGTCTTCGCGATGGCCGATCCGCCGCTGGGCACCCTGCGGCCGAAGAACTGCGTCATCCTCAACCCGGACGATCCGTTGGCCTGCGCCATGGACCGCACGCGGGCGACCACCCCGGACGCCGTGGCCACGGCCGCCAGGGAGAGCCGGGATCCGAACGTCCGGCTGGTGGATCTCACGAACTACTTCTGCGACCACGACCGCTGCTACTCGGTGGTCGGCGGGGTACCGGTATATCTGGACGACAACCACCTGAACGCGGTGTACACCCGGACACTGCGGCCGATGATCGCGGCCGCGGCGGGGGTGTAGCTCCACCGGTCGCGATGCGAATGTCCCGCTGGTGTCAACCCGAACGTGGTTCGGGGGCGTCTTAGCTCCGTCAGGGACACACCGCACTGCACTGGGGATCTCACGTGACCGCAACTCTCGCTGCCCTGCCACGGCCTGAACCGGCCGTGTCGGCGAAACGACCGGGCTTTCGTCCGGATATTCAGGCGCTGCGTGCCATCGCGGTGCTGGCCGTGGTGCTCAATCACCTGTGGCCCACCCGCCTGACCGGTGGCTTCGTCGGGGTGGACGTCTTCTTCGTCATCTCCGGCTTCCTGATCAGCTCACACCTGGGCCGGGAGCTCGCCGCCACCGGGCGAATCCGGCTGACCAGGTTCTATGCCCGCCGGGCGCGCAGGCTGCTACCGGCCGCGTTCCTGGTGCTGCTGCTCAGCCTGCTCGCCGCCTTCCTGCTGCTGCCCTACTCGCTGTGGAGGTCGAATGCCGGTGAGGCCCTCGCGGCCGTGGCGTACGGGGAGAACTGGCTGCTGGCGGCCAAGGCGGTCGACTACTCGGCGATGAGCGACAGCGCCACCATGGTCCAGCACTACTGGTCCTTGTCGGTGGAGGAGCAGTTCTACCTGTGCTGGCCGTTGTTGCTGATCGCGTTGGGCCTGATCGGCCGCCGGCTGGGGATCCGCGGTGTGGTGCCGATGGGTATCGCCGTCCTCGGCCTGGCGTCGCTGGTGTTCAGCGCCCACTACACCGAGATCGAGCGCAGCGCCGCCTACTTCATCACCCCGGTGCGGGTATGGGAGTTCATGATCGGCGCCGCAATCGCCGTGCTCGCCCACCGCATCGTGTTACCCGCCGCGGTGTCGAATCTGCTGTCCCTGCTCGGTCTCGGCATGATCCTGGGGGCGGCGGTGTGCTTCGACCACACCACCGAATTCCCCGGACTCTGGGCACTGCTGCCCACGCTGGGCACCGGCCTGGTGATCGCCGCGGGCATCGAGTCGCGCCCGTTGTGGCATGAGAAGCTGACCGCCCGGCGGCCGGTGCAGTGGGTGGGGGACATCAGCTACTCGCTCTATCTGTGCCACTGGCCGCTGATCGTGCTCGCGCCGTTCGTCTTCTCCGCCAAGCTGACCTGGGACCTGCGGCTCGGCCTGCTCGCCGGTTCGCTGGTTCTGGCCTGGCTGTGCAAGCGGTACGTGGAGGACCGGGGCATGCGCTGGCCGATGATCACGGCAAGCTCCCGGCGTACGCTGACCGCGATGGTGGCGGGCATGCTGGTGATCGGCCTGGCCGGCGGCGGACTTGCCTGGGGTGCGGAACTGCGTGCCGACCAGGCAGCGGTACAGGAGCGGGACTCCGCTTTGCGCCCGTGTTACGGCGCGGCGGCGCTGGCTCCCGGGAGCAGCTGTGCCGATCCGTTCCGTGCGGCGGACAACGTCAACATGACCGCGCTGAACGGGTATTGGGCGCCCAACGCGCCCTGCGTGCGGGACAAGTCGGGGTTGCCCGCGGGCAGCTCATTGAGTCCCTGGACCTGTGACCTCAGCAAGGGGGATGCCAATGCCCCGCTTGTCTGGCTGATCGGTGACTCGCACTCGCACCAATGGCTGTCCACGCTGGTGGATGTGGCCGCCGAGCGACACTGGAGGCTGCGGGTCGCCAACTCGGCGGGCTGCCCGGTCGCCAAGGTGCGGTTCCGCGGCAAGCTGGGCCTGAACATGCAGCCGGACGAGCTGGACGGTTGCATGAACTTCGGCCGGGATGCGGTCGAGCAGATCGAACGGGAGAAGCCGGCCTACGTGTTCACCTCCGCGTTCACCAGGGTGGAGAAGGTGGACGACGGGTCCGGCCGATCAGAACTGGAGCAGTACCGCGAGGGGCTCCAGAACTACTGGCATCGGTGGACCGCCACCGGCGCGAAGGTCTTCCCGATCGCCGATCCGCCGGTGGGCTACTCCCGGCAGAAGGACTGCGTGGTGTTGCACGCCACGGATCCGCTGGCCTGTGCGATGACCAGGGCGGAGTCCATGCCACCGGACGCCGTCGCCCTGACGGCCAGTGCCGATGCGGACCCCAGCGTCCGGGTGATCGACCTGACCAACTACTTCTGCGACGCGGAGCGCTGCTATTCGGTTATCGGGGGAGTGCCGGTCTATTTCGACGACAACCACCTGAACGCGGTATACGCCCGAACGCTGCGGCCGATGCTGGTGGCCGCGGCGGGGATCTAACCCCACCGCGGCCACGAGCCGCTAGCGGCGGAAGCTCACCTGCATGGTCGGGGTGGCGGACTCGGCGAAGAAGTCATTGCCCTTGTCGTCGACGACGACGAACGCGGGGAAGTCCTCCACCTCGATCCGCCAGACCGCCTCCATACCGAGCTCGGCGTACTCGAGGACCTCGACCTTGCGGATGCAGTCCTGGGCCAGCCGGGCGGCCGGGCCGCCGATGGAGCCCAGGTAGAAACCGCCGTGTGCCTGGCAGGCCTGGGTGACCTGCTTGGACCGGTTGCCCTTGGCCAGCATGACCAGCGAGCCGCCCTCGGCCTGGAACTGCTCCACGTAGGAGTCCATCCGGCCGGCGGTCGTCGGCCCGAAGGAACCGGAGGCGTAGCCCTCGGGGGTCTTGGCCGGGCCCGCGTAGTAGACGGGGTGGTCGCGCAGGTACTGCGGCATCCCCTCGCCGGCGTCGAGCCGCTCCTTGATCTTGGCGTGCGCGATGTCGCGGGCCACGACCAGGGGACCGGTCAGCGAGACCCGGGTCTTCACCGGCAGCGTGGTGAGCGTCTCGCGGATGGCGTCCATCGGCTGGTTGAGGTCGATGCGCACGACCTCGTCGGACAGCTGCTCGTCGGCGATCTCCGGCAGGTACTTGGCCGGGTCGGTCTCCAGCTGCTCCAGGAACACGCCCTCCGCGGTGATCTTGGCCTTGGCCTGGCGGTCGGCGGAGCAGGAGACCGCGACGCCCACCGGGCAGGAGGCGCCGTGCCGGGGGAGCCGGATGACGCGCACATCGTGGCAGAAGTACTTGCCGCCGAACTGGGCGCCGATGCCGAAGTTGCGGGTCAGCTCCAGGACCTGCTCCTCCAGCTCCACGTCGCGGAACGCGTGGCCCTCCGGGGATCCGGAGGTGGGCAGCCCGTCGAGGTACCGGGCGGAGGCCAGCTTGGCGACCTTCAGGTTGTACTCGGCGGAGGTGCCACCGACCACCACGGCCAGGTGGTAGGGCGGGCAGGCGGCCGTGCCCAGGCTGCGCAGCTTCTCGTCCAGGAAGGAGGCCAGCCGCTTCGGGTTCAGCAGCGCCTTGGTCTCCTGGTAGAGGAAGGTCTTGTTCGCCGAGCCACCGCCCTTGGCCATCACCAGGAACTCGTACTTCGGCTCGCCGGAACCGTCCTTGTGGAACAGCTCGATCTGCGCGGGCAGGTTGGTGCCGGTGTTCTTCTCGTCCCAGAAGGTCAGCGGCGCCAGCTGCGAGTACCGCAGGTTGAGTTCCTGGTAGGCCTCGAAGATGCCCTTGGCCAGCGCGCGCTCGTCGTCGCCGCCGGTGAGCACGGTCTCGGTGCGCTTGCCCATGACGATCGCGGTGCCGGTGTCCTGGCACATGGGCAGGATGCCGCCGGCCGAGATGCAGGCGTTGCGCAGCAGATCCATGGCCACGAAGCGGTCGTTGCCGCTGGCCTCCGGGTCATCGATGATCTTGCGCAGCTGAGCCAGGTGCGAGGGGCGCAGCAGGTGCTGGATCTCCTTGATGGCCTCCTTGGCGACCAGGGTCAACACGCTGGGATCGATTTCCAGGAAGGTGCGGCCCGCAGCCTCGTGGACCCGTACCCCCTCGGTGGTCAGCAGGCGGTATTCCGTCGTGTCCGGCGCGAGCGGCAGGACATCGGTGTAAGTGAAGTTCGTGGTGGGGGCGGACATGGTCCGAGGGCTCCTGTGGTGGGCAGCAGCGGGTCAGTAAAGGCTCAACGTACCCCCGGGTATCGCCGGGAGAGATGTGACCCTGACACCAACGAGCCCGGGAGTGAGCAAGTGAACACGGCGCCGACCTGGTTTCCCGGCCGGACGCGAGCGCCGGATTGCTCCTGTAGGCAGCGTTGGGTTCCTCCTGATGACCCCGTTCACCAGTCGTTTTGCCGGACTACCATCGAAGATCATGATGGCGAAACAGCTCCTGACGGCGGCGCTGAGCCGCCTGCAGCGGGGTGGGCTGACGATCATCTTCTGGGATGGCGACGAACGCACCTTCGGTCCCGATGAGCCCTACTTCACCCTGCGCATCAAGGACCCTTCGGTGGTCCGCTCCCTGCTCACCAACGTCTCGCTCACCCTCGGCGAGGCCTACGCCGACGGCCGGATCGACATCGAGGGCCCGCTGACCGGCCTGGTCCGGCTGAAACAGGAGAACCAGTCCGCGCTGGAGCACCTCTTCGGCCGGCTGCCCCGGTTGCCCCGGACCCGGAACACCCGGGGCAGCCAGCGCAAACAGATCGCGCACCACTACGACCTCGGCAACGAGTTCTACGCGCTGTGGCTGGACACGGGCCTCACCTACAGCTGCGCGTATTTCCACTCCCCTGAGGACACCCTGGAGTCCGCCCAGGAACACAAGATCGACTATGTGCTGCGCAAACTGCACCTGCGCCCGGGCCAACGGCTGCTGGACATCGGCTCCGGCTGGGGCACGTTGTTGCTGACCGCGGCGGAGAAATACGAGGTGCACGGTCTCGGCGTGACCCTCAGCGACCAGCAGCTGGCCCACGCCCGGGAGGCCGCCGGCCGGCGGGGCCTGTCCGACCGGGTGCGCTTCGAACTGGCCAACTACCAGGATCTGCCGGAACGCGGCGAGCGATTCGACCGGATCGTCAGCGTCGGCATGTTCGAGCATGTCGGCCGGGGCAATCACGCCGCGTACTACCGGGCGGTGCACGACATGCTCGTCGACGGCGGGGTCACCGTGCTGCACACCATCACGCACCAGCGGGAGACCCCGAACGACCCGTGGATCGACAAGCACATCTTCCCAGGCGGCCATGTGCCGTCGAACCGGGAGATCATGGCCGCGCTGCCGGACCAGGGCCTGCGCCTGGTGGACTACGAGAACCTGCGTCCGCACTACGCGCTGACCCTCGCCGAGTGGCTGCGCCGGTACGAGCGGCATCGCGACGAGGTGATCGCGATGTTCGATGAGCGGTTCTATCGCATGTGGCGGCTGTGGCTGTCCCACTCCACCGCGGCGTTCCGGTACGGCGCGATCGATCTCTCGCAGTACGTGCTCACCAAGGGCGTGACCGATGATCTCCCGCTGACCCGGCACTCCTGGTACCGGGAATGACCGTCGGGGCGTGGTGCCGATCCGCCGGCCACGGCCGTAGGTGGGTGCTTCGTTCCCTGGGGTCCGTCGCGGCCATCGGGGCCGGTCGCCGCTGGGCCCCCTTCCGCCGGATTCACGGGGGCGCCCGTTGCGCTATGCCGGGGGCGCCTCGCGGATGCTGTTTGTACTCAGCAGAGGGCCGGCGGGGGCGAATCGAGTTACCGGGGGCGGATTGTCACCCGATGGTGTGGGGCGGTGGTGATCGATAGTGCGGTGAATGGTCGGAAGGCCGGACCGGCTTGGCCACGCGGCCACCGCCCGCATGGATATCCGTTCCGACCTTCCGTGGCAAGCGATCGCGGCCACCGAGGGGGTGGCCACGTCGCCTAGCTGGTCCTTAACTGTCCCCCGACAGTTAAGCGGTGTCACCTCACTCGATGAGGTGACGGTTCAGTTGTCAGCTCGCATACGCGCGCAGACGGTCGGCTCGGTCGCCAGTGCGGAGCTTGCCCATCACTTCGCGCTCGATCTGACGTACCCGCTCGCGCGAGAGGCCAAACCTCTTGCCGATCTGGTCCAGCGTGCGCGGCTGGCCGTCGTCGATGCCGTAGCGCAGCCGGATCACCTGCTGTTCGCGGGACTCCAGGGTGCCGAGCACCCGGCGCAGGTCGTCCTGCAGCAGGTTCGAGATCACCGCGCTCTCCGCGTCGGAGGCGTCGGCGTCCTCGATGAAGTCGCCCAGCGGGGCGTCCTCCTCCGCGCCGACCGGCATGTCCAGGCTTACCGGGTCCCGGGAGTGGTCCAGCAGGTTGCCGATCTTCTCCTCGGCGATACCGGAGGCCTCCGCCAGCTCCTCGTGGGTCGCCTCGCGGCCCAGTTGCTGGTGCAGTTCCCGCTTCATCCTGGCCAGCTTGTTGACCTGTTCGACCAGGTGGACGGGCAGCCGGATGGTGCGGCTCTGGTCCGCCATGCCCCGGGTGATCGCCTGCCGGATCCACCAGGTGGCATAGGTGGAGAACTTGAAACCCTTGGTGTAGTCGAACTTCTCCACCGCGCGGATCAGACCCAGGTTCCCCTCCTGGATCAGGTCCAGCAGCGGCATCCCCCGGCCGCTGTAGCGCTTGGCGAGCGAGACGACCAGTCGCAGGTTGGCTTCGAGCAGGTGGTTCTTCGCCCGATGGCCGTCCCTGACCAGCATGCGCAGGTCAGTGCGGTCCGCGTCACGCAGCGTGCTGTCGGTGTCCAGCTTGTGCGCCGCGAAGACGCCTGCCTCGATCCGCCGAGCCAGGTCCACTTCCTGCTGCGCGCTGAGCAGTTCGGTCTTACCGATTCCATTCAGGTAGACTCGAACCAGATCCGCTGCAGGTCCCTGGGCGTCGAGGTCTTCACCAGCCTCCGGGCTGGTCCTGGCGAGTGGGACGGTCATGAGCTCCCTCCCCTGTAGAAGGCTCAAGTAGGTCTAATTGGGCGTGCGCCATTGCCCGCCAACGTCTTACGTCGTTGCGGCTTCGGTGGTTACGCCCGGTGTTCCCTGTGGGTTCCCCACGTCCTCGGTCTAACACTTGCTTTAACGAACTCGGTTCCCGATTCGTTCCCGAGCTGTCATGAGTAAGACGGGGCTGCCACCTGCGACGTTGCCCTGGAGCACCTGAGCGTTCGCTGAGAATCAGATGTCGATCAAGACTGTGAACGGGCCGTCGTTGATCGACGTGACCTGCATCATGGCGCCGAAACGGCCGGTCGCCACCGTGGCGCCACGGGCGCGCAGCGACTCGACGACGGCGTCGAACAGTGGTTTGGCAACTTCCGGCCGGGCGGCCTGCGTCCAGGACGGCCGCCTGCCCTTGCGGGTCTCTCCATAAAGGGTGAACTGACTGACCAGCAGCAGCGGCGCCTCCGCCGTCTGGGTCGATTCCTCGTCCCGCAGGATGCGCAGCTCGTGCAGTTTCCGCGCCATGGTCTCCGCCGTCTCCGGGGTGTCCGCGTGGGTCACACCGACCAGGGCCAGCAGCCCCGGCTCGGTGATCTCCCCGACGGTCTCGCCGTCCACGGTGACGCCCGCGGACAGCACCCTGGCCACCACGGCCCGCATCAGCGGTCCACCGGCAGCAGCATGCCGTGCGCGATGAGCATGCGCACCGCGGGCAGCGCCAGCCCGGCCAGCTCGTCCACCGAGCGGTCGTGGGCGAACGCCAGCAAGGTCAGCACATCCTCCAGGGGCAGCGCGCCGCGGCAGCCGGACAGCAGCGAGACCGCGATCTCGTCCAGCTCGTGCTGCCAGCCGGGGCCGTCCATCCGGTGCAGCCGGCGCACGATCGGCGACCAGCCCTCCTCCGCCGGGCCGGACACGTCCTCCAGCACCACGGACTCGGGCACGGTCAGCCTTGCCGCCAGCAGGCCACGCACCGTGCCGTGCGTGCGCAGCCAGTCGGCGCGCTCCAGCCAGCCGATCGCCTCGGCGCCCAGCGGATCGTCGTAGGCCTGACGGAGGTCCTCACAGACGACCTCGCCCTCACCATCGGCCCGGCGCAGGGTGATGAAACCGAAGCCGATGCCGTCGACCTTGTTCTCGTCGAACCAGTCCAGCCAGGCCCTGGACCGTGCCTTGCCGTCCGCGGAGCGCGGATCGATACCGGTGTCCCGCAGCCAGGTGCCCACGTACAGCGCCGGGTCCGCGACATCGCGCTGCACGGCCCACATGTCGACCTGGTCGTCCGGCAGCCAACCGGCGACCCGCTCCCGCCAGTCCTGACCGTCCACGTGCAGCCAGGAGGCCAGCAGCTGTCCGACGCCACCGGGGCTCAGGTGCGCCGGGATCTGGTTCACCACCAGCGCGCTGGCCGCGTCGCCACCCAGGCCGGAGTCGCGGTAGACCCAGTCGACCCGGGCCGGTCCGACGACGAACGGCGGGTTGCAGACGATCTGGTCGAAGGTGCGGCCGGCGACCGGGTCGAACCAGCCGCCCTCGGCCAGTTCCACGTCGATCCCGTTGAGCCGGAAGGTGTTCGAGGCCATCGTCAGGGCGCGCTGGCTCAGGTCGGTCGCGGTGAGCCGTTGCGCGTGCCGACTGGCATGCAGCGTCTGCACGCCGCAGCCGGTGCCCAGGTCGAGGAGGCTGCCGACCGGGGTGCGGCTGGTGGCCCTGGCCAGGCTGGTCGACGCGTGTCCGATGCCCAGCACGTGGTCGGCGCCGGTTCCGGTGCCGCGCTGGGTGCGCGCTTCGGGATCCAGATCGGAGATGACCCACCAGGAGCCGAGGTCATCGCCGTACGGCCGGGCGTCCAGGGCGCTGCGCACCTCGCCCGCGCTGCGCTCCAGCAGGCCCGCAGCCAGTGCCTCCTCGACCGGCAGTGCCTTGGCCGCGGTGGTGTCCGACGCCGAGTCGCCGAGCAGGAAGATCCGCACCAGCGTGTCCAGCGCGTCGGCGCCGAGCATCCGGCGGGCCGGTTCGGTCTCGCCCCGGCCGAGCGCGGCGTGCACGTCCGGGCCGAGCAGGTCGATCACACCGTCGGTGGTGTACTCGGCGGCCTGGAAGTGGCTGCGCAGTTGGTCGCAGAAGGCATCGGAGAACAGCGGGTTCACAGACGAATCCTGGCATCCCGACCCGGTGACGGCCCGCAGGGGCCGTCACCAGGGCAGGAGGATCAGTTGTCGTCGCTCTCTTTGACGTCGCCGTTGACCCCGTTCGGGAAGAATCCGCCGGACTCCACCTTCTTCGGGTTGAGGTAGACGATGTTGAGCACCTGGCCGGGGCTGCGGCTGAACGCGATGCCGTCCCCGTCCAGGGGTGCGATGTTCGCGTTGCCCTTGTCGTCGATGATCCCCTGGTCGAGGTCCTTCTTCCCGTCCAGGCTGTCGCGGGCATCGGAGATCTTCACACTGGCGTCCGTGAGATCCCGGTCGTACTCGAACATGGCGCTGCGGATGTTCGCCGCGTGATAGGCCTCGGCGGCCAGGATGCCCGCGGCCGCCTCCAGGTAGGTCTTGTTCTGGATCAGTGGCGCCGCGCCCTTGTACGCGGTGACGCCGACGTCCTCGAACAGGTAGGCCGCCAGCAGGAAGTTCTCTTCGTTGGCGAAAGCATCGAAGGCTTCTCCCGCCTTGACCAGCCCGGCGGCCTGCGCCGCCGCGCTGAAGCTGTTCTGCAGGTCGATCTTCGGTTGGGCGACCTTCGCGTCACCCAGGACCTTGCGCAGGAATTCCACGTGCTGACGCTCGTCGGAGGCGATCTCGGTGGCGTACTGCCGGATGGTGCGGGACTTGAAGGTCACCTGATGCCCGCCCACCACCCCGCCCTGGTCACCGGAGCCGTCGAGCAGGTTGTCGGGCAGGCCGGCGCCGTAGACGGCGAAAGAGTAGAACTGTGCCTCCAGGTATTCCAGGTTGAGTGCGAAGTTGAGGACGGCGGCGTCGCTGACCTCTCCCTCACCCTCGGCCGCACTCGGCCGGATCGAGACAGGCGATCCGCCCAACGTGCCCAAAGCGGTGGCACCCACGACCCCGAGCCCGGCCAGACCGGCAGCCTTCAGGAATCGGCGTCGATCGGTGTCGTTCTCCGCGCTTCTGTTGATCATCTGCGCCGCGTACTTCTTGCCGAACACTCACCACTCCTCGGGTAGTCTCCGCCCGCTGATACATACGGATTTGACCCGGGTGTGGCCTAACCCGTTCGGGGGAATCTTTTCCGAGTGATCGGGGCCGGTGATGGCCCTGGTCTGGACCATCACCGGAGTTGCTGATCAGCCGTTGGCGTCGCTGGTGTTCACGTCGCCGTTGACACCGGCGGGGAAGAACCCGCCGGAGGTGACCTGCTTCGGGTTCAGGTAGACGATGTTGAGCACCTGTCCCGGCGTACGGCTATAGGCGATGCCGTTGCTGTCGGTGGGCACGATGTTCCCCTGACCCTTGGCGTCCACGACGCCCTGGTCGAGGTCGCTGGGCCCGTCCAGGCTGTCCCGGGCAGCGGACAGCTTGAGGCTGGCCTGCTGCAGGTCGCGGCCGCAGTCGTAGATCGCGCTGCGGATGATGCCCGCGTGGTACGCCTCGACCGCGAGGATGCCGGCCGCCGCTTCCAGGTACGTCTTGTTGTCGATCAGTGGCGCCGCGCCCTTGTAGGCGGTGACGCCGACGTCCTCGAACAGGAACGCGGCCAGGAGGAAGTTCTCCTCATCTGCGAAAGGATCGAACTTCTCGTCCGGTCCTACGAGGCCCGCCGCCCTGGCGGCCGCGGTGAAGCTGCTCTGCAGGTCGATCGCCGGCTGGCTGACCGCCGCAGAACCGAGCGCGGTGCGCAGGAACGACACGTGGGCGAGTTCATCGCCCGCGATCTCCCGCGCGTACTGCTTGATGGACCGGGTGCGGAAATGCACCTGGCGTCCACCGGTGACCCCGCCCTGCGTGCCGGTGCCGGTGAGGAGCGAGTCGGGAATGCCCTTACCGTTCGCCGCGAACGAGTAGAACTGTGCCTCCAGGTACTCCAGGTTGAGCGCGAAGTTGAGTACAGCACCATCGCTGACCTGCGCGGCTGCCGCTCCGGCCGTCGCGCGGGGAGCGGCGATGGCCGGCGTGGCGCTCAGACCGCTCAACGCGGTCGCGCCCACCAGCCCCAGGCCGCCCAGGCCCGCTGCCTTCAGGAATCGGCGGCGGTCGGAACCGTTCTCCGCACTCCGCTCGATCATTTGTGCCGCGTACTTCTTGCCGAACACTCGATCACCCCTTCGGGTTTGCGCCGTGTTGGCCGGTGCGTGCACCGGTCATGCCGGCGGCGGCACGACGCGGACACCGCCGCCACCCGAGACTTCGTTGTGACCTGTGGCACGGATTGCGGGCGAATGGGTGAAAAGATCGTGACAACGCAAAGGCCCCCGGCGAACCGGGGGCCTCTGGTTACCGCGAAATGCTTACTTGGCGTCCCGAGCGGTCGGGAAGACCAGGGTGACCTCGCCGGGGCCCGCGTTCCTCAGGCTGCCGGCCCAGATCTGGTTGACCTGGTTGACCTCAGCGGCGTTCGGGTAGGCGTTCTTGCAGGAGGTGCCGGGGCCGCCGCCGGACATCAGCTCGGAGCAGGGGCCCGAGTAGTTGTCGTACAGGCCCAGGCCGTGGCCGATCTCGTGCGCCACCACGCGCAGCGGCAGGTAGCCCTGGTTGACCTGGCTGCGGTCGATCACGACCGAGCCGTGTCCACGCATGTCACCCTGGTAGTGGGAGCCGCTCGGGTGGGAGGCCACGGCGGTGACCGTGATACCGCCGGAGCAGGCCGCCAGCTGCACGTTCTTGACCCGCGGGTTCCACACGCTGCTGATCGACTGGCTGACCTCGTTGCTGTAGACACCGCCGGTGTTGTCCTGGATACAGACCCGGCCGACCTGGGCGGCGACGTTCGAGCTGGAGAACCCGTCGTGCCCGGTGGCGACCATGACGCCGGCCAGGGGAAGAGCGGCCAGGGTGAGGCCGAGGGCGGCACGCTTGAACATATGCATCGAATTATCTCCTTGTGAGGAGTGCAGGGAATTCGCATGACACGATAAATGCATCTGTTCCGGAAATACCCTGTCGTTGAAATTTCACAGCCCCCAAAACGCCGTTATGCACTCGGACATATGGCCCCATAGGCTGGTCCATATGTCCGAGTGCCGGGTGAACTGTCCGCCGCTGCCTACTTGGTCGCGTGCGCGGTGGGGAAGACCAGCGTGACGTTCTGCTTCGGCGCGGCCGCGGTCAGGCTGCCCGCCCAGATCTGGTCCACCTGCGCGGACTCGTTGGCGTCCGGGTTGTAGTTCTGGCAGGAGGTGCCGGGGCCGCCGCCGGACATCAGTTCGGAGCAGGGGCCGGAGTAGTTGTCGTAGAGGCCCAGGCCGTGGCCGATCTCGTGGGCCACCACCCGCTGGTGGTTGTAGCCCTCGTCGACCTGGCTGTCGTCGATGTAGATCTGCCCGTGGCCACGCATGTCGCCCTGGTACTGGGAGCCACCTGGGTAGGAGCCGACCTCGGTGATGGTGATGCCGCCGGAGCACTCGGCCAGCTGCACGCTGTGCACGTGGCTGTTCCAGATGCTGATCGCGCCCTGGACCTCGGCCTGGTACCGGCCGGCCTGGGAACCGTCCAGGCAGACGCGGCCGACGTTGATCGGGGACTGCGCCGCGACGGAGCCGAACGAGACGGCGTCGGTGGCCACCGCCACGCCGGCCAGCGGCAGGGCGGCCAGGGTGAGACCGAGGGCGGCACGCTTGAATGTGTGCATCGAATTGTCTCCTTGAGGAGTGCAGGGAATTCGTCGACACACTAGGTAGCCGGGCCGTAAGGGGCTGGTGAAGTCCCCAATTCAGCTGAATATCAGAATGTCTTTATGCGATCGGGCGTATGGCTCCGGCCGCAGCTGGAGCCATACGCCCGATCCCGTGGGCGGCTAGCGGGCGTAGACGAAGACCGCGTTCTCGGTGCCGGACAGCGCGCGGCCGGCCCAGATCTGGTTCACCCTGGACCGCTCCGCCGCGTTCGGCGTGTAGTTGCGGCAGGAGGTGCCGGGGCCGCCGCCGGACATCAGTTCGGAGCAGGGGCCCGAGTAGTTGTCGTACAGGCCGAGGGAGTGGCCCATCTCGTGGGCGACGACCCGCAGGGGCAGGTAGCCCTGGTTGACCTGGCTGATGTCGATGTAGATGGTGCCGTGCCCGCGCATGTCGCCGCGGTACTGCGAGCCGCCGGAGATCTGGCCGACGGTGATGATGGCGATGCCGCCGGAACAGCCGGCGCGGAACTGGACGTTGCGCACGCTCTGGTTCCAGACCTGGATGGCCTGGCCGACCTGGCTGGAGTACTGGCCGGACCGGCTGCTGTCCACGCAGACCGTGCCCGCTGCGGATGCGGGGGCGGCGACGGCGACGGAAACGCCGGCGATGGGCAGTGCGACCACGGCGAGGCGCACCAGGGTGCGCGCGAAAGTACCCAAGGACATGGGAACTCCTCGTTGAGCAGGGATGCGAGCAGGGAAATCGGTTCGCACCGCCAAGCTAGGTCGGCGAAATGGCCGCAGCAAGACGGGCCGAACTCACCAGGATTTCACTGCTGGGCTATAGGGGAGGAGCCTGTTCGGGGAGGTTATCGCCGCTGTTCAGTGTCGCGCGAGGCGCATAGGGTATGCGCGCATTGCTATATATGTGGCATGGGGCGCGTGCGGAATCACCCGCTTGGCGCAGGACTGTGTGGTGGGAATTCACCGACTTGGCCGGAAATAGAAAGTCGCCGTACTCCAGTGCCTTGCAGGGTGGCTCTGGGGTACGGCGACTCTCTGTACTGCGCTCAGTCGCGGTGCAGGGTTCCGCGACTGACGGCCGCCGCTGGTGAGTGACTTCCAGCCAAGGCGGACCGGTAAATCCGGCAGGGATTGCCGGGGACGCCGACGGACGGGAATTCCGGTCGGCGAACGGTGGTCGTGGGGGTGATCGCGAGGGAGGGCGCCATGGCGGTGCTGATCACCGCCGCTGCCGGAACTCCCATTTCGATCTCCTTAACGCATATCGACAAGGCCTTCTGGAAAGCCGTACAACTGCGCTTTTCACGCTCAGGATCAGCGTGTTGGAAGGAAGTTATGTCAGGAATCGGGATCGCACAAGACGCTCAGGTATCGCTGAAATGTAATACCCAGGTTGACGATCCTTACCGCGAAAGTTGGTTGCATGTCGCGCGGTTGGTCAACGTTGGCGCATGTTGATCTTCATTTCCCCAGGTCGCGCTTCGCCCCATGATCAGCTTTACGGACGGTCTAGTTGCGATAACGGTTGGTTTCGAAATGTGTGATCTGAATCACGTTTGTTAATTGTGTGTTTGCTGCATGAAACTTCCGAAATATGGGCATGGCCCCCGCAGGACATGCAGGGTTGACCGGCGGGGACCGCCCTCGCCGGTACTAGCCGGCGTAGACCGCGGTGAAGCTGTCGCGCTGCTGCGGAGCGCCGTACCCGTTCGCCCAGCGCTGGTCGACCTCGGCGCGCTCGGCGGCGCTCGGCTGGGCGTTGCGGCAGGCCGCGCCCTCGGAGTTCCGGCCGCCGGACATCAGGTCGGAGCACGGCCCGTCGTAGGTGTCGCCCAGGCCGAGTCCGTGGCCGATCTCGTGGGTGACCAGTCGCAGACCGTAGACCTGGGCGATCTGGCTGCGGTCGAGGTAGACGGTGCCGTGACCGTGCCCGTCGCCGGTGTAGTACGAGCCGCCGGGGAGCTTGTCCTTGGCGATGACCTTGATGCCGCCGGAACAGTTGCTCAGTTGGACGTTCTTCTCCGCGCCGTTCCAGATTCCCCTGGCCTGGGTTACCAGGTCCTTGAACTCCGCTGCCTGGGCGTCGCTCACGCAGACGGTGGTGGCGGTGATCGGGGCCGCGATGGCGGTGCCCGGTACCAGGCCGGACAGGCTCAGCACGGCCGCGCCGGCCGTCAGGACGAAGCTACGACGGATGCTCATGGGTCGCTTGCCTCCACACACAGGGATGAGGCGTTGCAGGGGGCCTCTGTGGGGTGTTGCCGATCGGCTGATCGTGGCGGCGACTGTATGCCATGCGCACTATGTGTCACAAGGCTGTGCGATGCACCGGTCGGCGTACGGCGCCTCGCCGCCCGGGTGGACAATGGCCCGGTGACCCGAACGCTGTGTCTCGCGCAGAACCCCGATGCCGACGCCCTCCTCGCCAGTGATCCCCTGGCGTTGCTGCTGGGCATGGTCCTCGACCAGCAGATCCCGATGGAGAAGGCCTTCTCCGGTCCCCAGGTCGTCCTGGAGCGACTGGGCTCGCTGGATCCCGCGGTGATCGCCGCGCACGACCCGGAACGGTTCGCCGAACTGTGCGCCACCCCGCCCGCGGTGCACCGGTTCCCCGGCTCGATGGCCAAGCGGCTGCAGGCCGTGTGCCAGGCGGTGGTGGACGAGTACGACGGCGACGTCCGCAGGCTGTGGACCGACGGCGAGCCGGACGGCAAGACGGTGTTCACGCGGCTGAAGGCGTTGCCCGGCTTCGGCGACCAGAAGGCCAAGATCTTCCTCGCCCTGCTCGGCAAGCAGTACGACGTGCGGCCGGCCGGCTGGCGGGAGGCCGCCGGTGACTACGGCACCGACGGATCCCGGCGCTCGGTGGCCGACGTGGTCGACGCGACCACGTTGCAGGAGGTCCGTGCGTTCAAGAAGGCGGCCAAGGCGGCGGCCAAGAAGTAGTGTCGGTGCCCTCGATTACGGTCGTGGGCATGATCGATATGGCGAACACCGCGCACGGCTGGAGCACCGTCGCGGAGAACTACGCGGACCACTACGGCGACGAGCTCGCGGACAAGCCGGTGGAGCGGGCGGCCCTGGGGCTGTTCGCCGAACTCGTCGACGGCCCGGTGCTGGAGGTCGGATCGGGACCGGGGAAGACCACCGACCGGTTGCGCCGGCTCGGCGTGGACATCTCCGGGCTGGATCTGGCGCCGGGCATGGTCGAGGTGGCGCGGAAGGCCTTCCCGGAGTTGCGGTTCGAGGTGGGATCGATGCTCGACCTGCCGCAGGCCGACGCGAGTCTGGGCGGCGTGGTGGCCTGCCACGCGCTGATCAACTTCCGGCCGGACTGGTTACCGGCCGCCTTCGCCGAGTTCGCCCGGGTGGTCCGGCCGGGCGGTCACGTGCTGCTGGTGTTCCAGGCGGGTGAGGGTTTTACCCACTACAGCGAGGGGTTCGGGCACAGCGGCCTGGACATGGACGCCTACTACTTCGCCGTGGACGCGGTGACGGCGCAGCTGGAGGAGGCCGGGTTCGCCGAGGTGGTGCGGACCGTTCGCCGGCCGCAGGAGGGGGAGCCCCGGTCACACGTGATGCTGATCTTCCGGCGCGCCTAGACCAGGTGCCGGTTGATCGCCTTGACCTCCTCGGCCAGTTCCGGCAACTCCACCACGACGATGTCGTGCGCTTCCAGGAGTTCCGCGCCCTGGCCGATGACGAACACGCTCGGTTCCCGGTAGGCGAACACCACCCGGCGGATACCCGAGTCGATGATCAGCTTGGCGCAGGGGACCGGGCCGGAGCTGCGGCTGCTGCACGGCTCCAGGGAGCTGTAGATGGTGGCGCCGTCCAGCGCCGCGCGGTCGGTGATCTTCTGCAGCGCCGTCTCCTCGGCGTGCTGGCTGCCGATCTCCCGGGAGTAGCCGGTGGCCAGCTCCCGGCTCTCCGGGCTGACGATCACCGCGCCCACCGAGAACGCGGTGGACGACAGCGGGCAGTTGCGGGAGACCTCGATGGCCTTGGTCAGCCAGTAAGCGTCGATATGCGTGGTCATCCCCGCTCCGTCCGGTAGGTCAGCAGTGCGCAGTCGCCGATCTGTTCCGTCGCCTCGAGCCGCAGCCGGTTCAGCGCCGTGTACGGGAACCGGGCGGGCCGGACGAACCGGGGCGCCTCCGCCTCACCGACGAAGAACGGCGCCACCACCAGTTGTAGCTCGTCCACCAGACCGGCGGACAGGAACTGGGTGTGCACCGCGCCACCACCCTCCACCATCAGCCTGCGGACCCCGCGTGCCGACAGGTCGGCCAGGATCGCGCCGAGGTCGTCCAGGTCCACCACCGTGGCCAGCTCGCCGAGCGAGTCCCGCAGCGCGGCCGGGCCGTAGACGATCTTCTCGGCCGGGCCGGCGGTGAAGAAGGCGCGGCCGGGATCGATATCGCCCCTGGTCAACGCGACCTTGATCGGGTTCTCCGGCAGCCCGGACGCGATCCGCGCGGCCCGGCGGTCGGCGGACCGCACCAGCAGCCGGGGATCGTCCGCCCGGACGGTGCCCGCTCCGACGAGGATGGCGTCCACCGACGCCCGGACCGCGTCCACCCGGTCCAGATCCTCCGGGCCGGACAGCACGAGACGGTCCGGCGACCCGTCGTCCAGGTACCCGTCGATCGACATCGCGGCGCTCAACAGCACGTACACCAGGCCAGCCTACGGAGCCGCCCTGACCGGTGCCGGACGCACCCAATATCGTTGGGGAGTGCCAGAGGTCGATTTTTACGAGCTGCTCGGGGTGGGGCGTACCGCGTCCACCTCGGAGATCAAGTCGGCCTATCGGACATTGTCCAAGATCATGCACCCGGACAGGGGCGGTACCCCGGGCACCTTCCGGCTGTTGCAGGGGGCGTACGAGACGCTGACCGATCCGGGCAAGCGTGCCGGGTACGACGAGGACCTGCGTCGTGGCTTCCGCAAGCCCGAGCCGGCCGAGGAACCGGTCCGGCGCCGGTCCAGGCCGAGCAGGCAGGACCTGGGGGAGGACCCCAACTTCACTCCGGCGACCCCGAAGGTCAGCCCGGCCCAGCTGGGCTGGTGGTTCACCGTCGACCCGAAACTGCGGGTGCCGTCCCGGCCGTTCGACGGCCCATCGACGAACCTGCTCGGCGGCGTGCTCGTCGGCTGGCTGCTCTTCCTGGTGGTCGCGTTGCTGCCGCTGGGCCTGGGGCCGCTGCTGCCGATCTTCTGGTTCGTCGCGGGCGTCGGCGTGGTCATGCTCGGCCACCGGCGGCTCATGGCACAGCGGGAACAGCGCGCGTTCGAGTTCGAGTTCGCCGGCGAGAAGGTGTTCGGCGGACTGTCCGAGCAGAGCGACAAGGGCGAGTGGATCACCGCCGGACTGCTGGAGGACTGCTTCACCCGCATTCCCGCGGTGCGCGTCTTCCACGGGCTGTCCTGGCCGGGATCGATCTTCACCGACACCGACCACGCGGTCCTGTGCGGTAACCGGCTCGTCCTGGTGGAGTCCAAGATGTGGCTGCCCGGCGACTACGACCTGGACGAGTCCGGTGAGCTGTGGCGCAACGGCCACCCGTTCCGCGGCGGCACCACCCGGCTGTTCGACGCGGTCTCCCGGTTCCGGGCGGCTTTACCGGAACTGACGGTGTCCGGTGTGGTGCTCATCTACCCGAACCGGGCCGGTGAGGTCACCGTCGCCCAGGACGCCGAGCGCGGCAGCGTGCAGATCATGGAGCCGGAGCCGTTCCTGGATCACGTGGGCAGACTGCTGGCCCGGGAGGAACAGTTCGTGGACCGGGATGCCTTCCGGCTGATTCACAGCCGGGTCATCGGCAGCTGATCAGGCCGCGGCCTTCGCGGCGGCGCCGGGCTGCTGGTAGCGGTCCACGTACTCCTGGTCGGACAGCTCGACGATGGAGTACATGATCTCGTCGGTCACCGAGCGCAGGATGGGCAGCGAGCTGGCCATGCCCTCGTACCGGGAGAAGTCCAGCGGCTCGCCGAACCGGATGGTCACCGGCGCCATGCGCGGGATCTTCGAACCGGGCGGCAGCAGGTTCTCGGTGCCGATCAGGCCGACCGGGACCACGATGGCGCCGGTCTCCAGGGCGAGCCGGGCGACGCCGGTCTTGCCGCGGTAGAGCCTGCCGTCGGGGGAGCGGGTGCCCTCCGGGTGGATACCGAAGGAGCCACCGGCGTTCAGCACCTCGACCGCCACGTCCAGGGACTCACGGGCCGAGCGGCCGGCGCCACGCTGCACGCCGATCGCGCCGACCGCGGTGAAGAACGCGGCCTGGATGCGGGAGCCCTTGAAATACTCGGCCTTGGCCAGGAAGGACACGTTGCGGTCCAGCAGGATCGGCACGATGAAGCTGTCGATCACCGACAGGTGATTGATGGCGAAGATGACGGGGCCACGTGCCGGAACCTTCTCCAAGCCCTCGATCTTCGGGCGCAGGAAAAGCCGGATGAGCAGTCGTGAGACGTGCTTGATCATCCGATACAACACCGTGTCCTCCTTCAAATGGGCCTTGTCGAGACTAGCCACGGGCCAGGGACACGCCCAACCGTCGAAACGTGACCTTGACGTGGCTTTTACCCACCGGTCGGGGATGACGGTGATGCTGCCCTGATGTAACCGGGTACCCGAACGACCGGGGAACACGCATGTCACCGGGCCGATGAAGATCCTCGGCCGATCTATCGGCCGGTTCGCGGTGAGACCCGGGGCACACTCGACCGGGCGAGTCTCCGGGTGGCACATCTCTCACCTGCCTTTCAGCCGTTTGCTGGGTAAGACTGTGTACATGACGGAGCCCGCCGTGAATCGGCTGCGCGCGCTGCTGGATCCGATGCCCGCGTCCATGGACACCAGCCACGGTTACCTGGACCTCCTCGAGGCCCGGCACGAGGTCCCGGACACCATCACCCAGCGGTTGATGCGCAGCAGCGTGGTGCCGGTGATCTATGAGCGCGCGTGGCGGCCACTGCTCGGCAGGCTGGCCAAGGGGCTGACCGGACCCAGCATGGCGGGGGAGCGGCAGTACGTCCGCGGCCAGCTCCGGCTCAAGCCCGGTCACACGGTCCTCGACCTGGCCTGCGGGCCGGGCAACTTCACCCGCGACCTGGCCGGCGCCGTCCGGCCCGGTGGTCTCGTCGTCGGCGTCGACGCCTCGCCGACGATGCTGGCCAGGGCGATCGCCGACACCCTCGACCACCCCGAGGTCGGCTACCTGCGGGGCGACGCCGAGCGGCTGCCGTTCGCCGACGCCAGCTTCGACGCGGTGTGCTGCTTCGCCGCGTTGCACATGTTCGGCGATCCGTGGGCCGCCCTGGACCACATGATCCGGGTGCTGCGCCCCGGCGGCCGGATCGCGCTGCTGGTCAGCCACCGGCCGGAGTCCGGGCTCGGCGCTGCCATCGGCTCGGCCATCGGCACCGCCTCCGGGCAGCGGATGTTCGGCCAGAACGAGATCCACGACGCCCTCGCGCAACGCGGGCTCACCGACATCCGGCAGTACATCACCGGGTTCGCCCAGTTCCTGTCCGCGAGCAAGGCCTAGGCTCAACCGGGTGAATGGGAACGTGCCCCTCTGGGTGCCGATCGCGGTGGCCGCCCTCGGTTTCATCGGTGTGCTGACCACCCAGGTCATCGGCGCGTGGCGGGAGGACCGCCGGTGGCGCCGGGAGAAGGAGCACCGGGATCTCGATCACTGGCGTAAGGCCAAGCAGGAGGCGTACGCGACCCTGATCGGCTCGGTGGAGCGCTGGGACATGGTGATGTTCCCGGTCTGGATGGCGCGCAAGACGGAACGGGTTCCGACCGATGAGCAGACGGAGAAGCTGCTGGCGGCGCAGGATGCCACCGAGCAGTCCTTCGGCCTGGTGAACCTGGTGTCGCCGGAGGCGATCCGCCAGTGGATTCCGCGGACCGTGCTGGTCCGGAGCCGGCTCACCACCCGGTTGCTGTACCGGTCGGAGACCGATGTCGCCGAGCTGGAAGAGTTTTGGGAGCAGGGCCAGGAGAACTACAAGACGCTCCGGGCCCTGATGCGCGGTGATCTGGACATTGATCCCAAGGTGAAAGACCCGCGCCAGGCGGAGGACGTGACACAATGAGACTTGATGACCCGATCGTGGGAGGTGGTGTCGTGAAGAAGGATGGCGACACCCCGATTCTGATCACCGAGGCGCAGCAGTCCTACGAGGAGCAGTACGCGGCCCGGCGGCGCAAGTACGCGTTGACGATGGGCGCCCGCTTCCCCTGCCTGCTCGGCGCCGCGCTGACCTTCAACTACCCCTGGGTCTGCCTGGCCTTCGTGGTGCTGTCCGTGCCGCTGCCGTGGATCGCGGTGCTGATCGCCAACGACCGCCCGCCGAAGAAGTCGGAGAAGGTCAACAAGTTCCGGCCGGAGAAGCCGACCAAGGTGCTCGAATCCAAGGCCCACCCGGTGATCGACTCCACGCCGGAGGACTAGCGCCGTCACATCGGCGGCATCCGGGGGCTCAGGCGGACATGGACGAGAACCGGTGGCCGGCCGATCGCTTCGAGCAGGAACGTGCCCGGCTGCGGGGCGTCGCCTATCGGATGCTGGGATCGGTGGCCGAGGCCGATGACGCGGTGCAGGACGCCTGGCTGCGGCTGAGCCGCACCGACGCCGAGCAGATCGACAACCTCGCCGGCTGGCTGACCACGGTCGTCGCCCGGGAGTGCCTGCACCAGCTGCGATCCCGCCGGCGGCGCCGCGAGGACCCCCTGGAAACGCACCTGCCCGACCTGGTCGTCTCGGACCCGGAACCCGGTCCCGAACAGGAGACGCTGCTGGCCGACGCGGTCGGCCTCGCCCTGCTGGTGGTCCTCGACGAGCTCAGCCCGGGGGAGCGGCTGGCCTTCGTGCTGCACGACATGTTCGACGTGCCCTTCGCCGAGATCGCGGACATCGTGGGCCGTTCCCCGGCCGCCACCCGCCAGCTCGCCAGCCGCGCCCGGCGGCGAGTACACGGGGCGGACATTCCCCGGCCCGACCCGGATCTGGCCCGGCAGCGGCAGGTGGTCGACGCCTTCTACGCCGCCGCCCGGGCCGCCGATTTCGACGCCCTGCTCCGCATCCTCGACCCGGAGGTCGTGGTGCGGACCGACTCCGGCGCCGCCCGGCCCGCGACCGTCGTCCGCGGCGCATCCGCGGTGGCCGAGAACGCCCGTGCCCCGCGTGGTGGCAGCCTGCGGCCCCTCCTGGTCAACGGCCTAATCGGTGCTCTGACCAGCATCGATGGGCGACCGTACTCGGTGATGGCGTTCACCGTGACCTGCGACCGGATCGCCCGGATCGACGTCATCCTGGACACCCGGCGCGTCCTGGAGGTCGCGGCGACCCTGCACCGGGCCGGCTGACCGGCCCGGTGCAGTGGCGATCACCAGTACTTCTCCGGCCGCCGGACCTCGACCGCGCCGCCCAGCCGCGCCTGCGGGATACGGGCCGCGATGTCGACCGCCGCGTCCAGGTCCTCGACCTCGACCACCATGAACCCGCCCACCGCGCTCGTCGCGTTCAGGAACGGGCCCTCGGTGCGCACGGTCGACCCGTGGTTCACCCGGACGGTCACCGCGTCCTTCGGCAGGCCCAGCGGCGGGCCACCCTTGACGTTCGGCATCGCGTTGAGGGCCGCGAAGTCGGCGTAGACCTTCTTCACCTCGTCCACCGGCACCGTCTCGGCCCCCGGCGTGCCCGGCAGCGGAAAGGTGCCGTGGTGGACCACCAGCACGAACTTCATCAGGTCCTCCTCCAGTAGGTACTCACCTGAGATGAGCCCTGGAGCCGGAGGAACGTGACTAGCAACGTGGCGGCTGGGCCCCGACGTACTGGACGGCATCCGCGCCGGCCCGCACCCCGGCGCGCAGCGCCGTCGACCGGGAGGCGCCGGACAGCCACGCGCACAGCAGGCCGGCGTTGAACGCGTCGCCCGCTCCGGTGGAGTCCACGCAGCGCACCTCGGGGGCGGGCATCGTCAGCTCGCCCTCGGCGGAGAGCCACACCGCCATACCGGGACCGTCGGTGGCCACGACCGCGCCGACCACGTCCAGCAGGCCACGCGCCGACCCGTCGGTCAGCGGCGCGGGGGAGCCGGTGAGTGCGGACAGCTCGTCCGCGTTGGGCAGCAGCAGGTCCACGCCCCGCACGGCTTCCAGGAACCGTTCGCGGCCGCCGCCCAGCAGCAACGCGGCGGCCTGCGGATCCACCGAGGTGGTCAGGCCCGCGTCCCGGGCGGCGGTCAGCGCCGCGACCCCGGCCGCCCGCGAGCTCTCGTCGAGCAGCAGGTAACCGGACAGGTGCAGGTGCCGCGCCTCGGCCAGCAGCCGGGTGTCCAGGTCGTCCGGATGCACCCGGGCGGCGGCGCCGCGGTCGGGCAGCATGGTGCGCTGGCCGGTGGAATCGACGAGCACCACGACGCAGAAGGTGCGTGCCGCCGGGTCGACGGTGAACGCGCAGCGCACGCCCTTGGAGGTGAGCTCGGTGGCCGTCTGCCGACCCGCGCTGTCGTCGCCGACCCGGGTGACCAGCACCGGCTTCGCCCCGTAGCCGGCCAGCCAGACGGCGGTGTTCGCGCCCGCTCCGCCGGCGGTGGTCTCGATGCTGGCCCGGATGTCGCCGCCGTAGGTGATCGGCTCACCGTGCCGGGCGACCACGTCGAGGCCGGCGTCCCCCAGCACGATCACTGTCGACACAGGGCCACCGCGATCTCGGTCCCGAGGCGCACGTTCGACTCGACCAGGGCCTCGTTGGTGCGCACGCTGCGCCCGTCCGTCGCGTAGTGGAAGTGGGACAGCAGTACCGGGGTCACGGCCTTGCCCGTGGTGCCCTGCCGGGCGACGAGGTCCAGGGCCTCGGCCAGGATCCGGTCGTGTTCCCCGGCGGGCATCTCGTGCTCCACCGGCACCGGGTTGGCGACCAGCATGCCGCCGGAGTCGAACCGCCGGTGCGCGGCGAACGCGGCCGCGGCCTGGCTCGCCTCGTCCACCCGGAACGAGACGGGGAGACCGGAGTCCCGCCGGTAGAAGGCGGGGAAGCCGTCGGTGCGGTAACCCAGAACCGGGACCGACAGGGTCTCCAGGACCTCCAGGGTGGCCGGGATGTCCAGGATCGACTTCACCCCGGAGCTCACCACCAGGACCGGGGTCCGGCCGAGTACCTGCAGGTCGGCCGACACGTCCCAGGTGCTGTCCCGGTGCACGCCACCCAGCCCGCCGGTGGCGAAGACCGGGATGCCCGCCCGATGGGCGAGGGCCGCGGTGCTGGCCACGGTGGTCGCGCCGTCGGTACCCAGCGCGATCGCCGGACCGATGTCCCGCAGCGACAGCTTCGCCAGGGCGATGTCCGGGTCACACAGCTGTTCCAGCTGCGCGGGGCTCAGCCCGACCTGGGCATGTCCGTCCAGCACGGCGACGGTCGCGGGGACCGCGCCCCCGGCGCGGACCAGTTCCTCCAGCCGCCTCCCCACGGTCAGCGCCCGGTCCGAGGGCAGCCCGTGGGCCAGCAGGGTGCTCTCCAGCGCGACGACCGGACGGCCGTCGGTGAGAGCGGCGGTGACCTCTTCGGCGATACGTAGCACGATCGCTACCGTAGTCACTGTGTTCGCCGGGTTCGGGGGCCATAGGGCATCATGGACCTGTGAGTGCACCTACCCAGACGCTCCCGGAGCTGGACACCCGCCCGGAGGGCACCGACAGCACCGGTACCGACGTACCCAAGATGTTCCACTATGTCCGCAAGGACAAGGTGGCGGAGAGTGCCGTGATGGGCACTCATGTCGTCGCGTTGTGCGGCGAAGTCTTCCCGGTCACCCGGTCGCCGAAGCCCGGCTCCCCGGTGTGCCCGGACTGCAAGCGGGTCTACCAGGGACTGCCGCCCGGTGGCGGTGGCGGGGACGAGTAAGGCCTCCGTGAGCCAGGACGGCTATCGTTGGGCTGACCATCGATAGCCGTCCTCACCATGGGGGAAAAGTGACGCAGCCCGTCGCGCAGTTCCGGGTCCGGCAGAAGCTGACCATGCTGGTCAACCGCTACACGGTCAGCGCCGTGAATCCCGATGGCGGCGACGGGCAACTGCTCGCGGTCGCGCAGCAGAAGCGGTTCGCGTTCAAGGAACAGGTCACCTTCTACGCCGACGAGGACCGCAACCAGCCGGTGTTCGGCTTCAAGGCCCGGCAGCGCCTGGACATCGGCGCCACCTACGACGTCTACGACGCGCACGGCCAGGTCATCGGCTTCTTCCGCAAGGACGCGGTCAAGTCCTTCCTGCGTTCCACCTGGCATGTCGGTCAGCCCAACCTGGGCGAGTTCAGCGGCACCGAGCGCAACCCGGTCGTCGCCGTGCTGCGCCGGTTCGTGGACGCGCTGTCCTTCCTGCCGTACCACTTCGACTTCACCGCGGGCGAGCACCCGGTCATGTCGGTGACCAAGAAATTCCCCGCCGTGCGCGACTCCTACCTGCTGGAAGTCTTCGACCGGAACCTGGACTGGCGCCTGGCCGCCGCGCAGGCCGTCGCCCTGGACGCCTTGCAGGACCGGTAATCCGGAACACATTCCGAATATTTCTGAAATAGTCATTACAGAAGTCCCGTTGCTCCCTTCAGAAGGACACAGTGACCTGAAGGGACACGGCGATGGCCGACATCTGGGAGCCGATCAAGGTCGGCGACAACGAACTCACCAACCGGCTCGCGCTGGCGCCGATGACCCGCAGCCGGGCACTGCCGGACGGTTCGCCGACCCCGCTGATGGCCGAGTACTACAAGCAGCGGGCCGGCCTGGGTCTGCTCATCACCGAGGGCGTGCAGCCCTCCGATGAGGGGCAGGGCTACCCGTTCACCCCCGGCCTGTACCGGGGCGAGCACATCGCCGGCTGGAAGGCCGTCGCCGATGAGGTCCACGCTGCGGGCAGCCGGATCTTCGCGCAGGTCATGCACGTCGGCCGGATGGCGCACCCGGCCAACCGCCCCGACGGCGGTTCTGCGGTCGCCCCGTCCCCGGTGCCCTTGGAATCGACGCAGATGTTCACCCCCGAGGGCATGCAGGACGCCCCGGTGGCCCGGGAGATGACCGAGGCGGACATCGAGCGGACCATCGCCGACTACGTGCACACTGCCAGCACCTCCGTGGCCGCCGGCCTGGACGGCATCGAGCTGCACGGGGCCAACGGCTACCTGATCAACCAGTTCCTCTCCGCGCACACCAACCGGCGCACCGACGGCTACGGCGGTTCGATCGAGAACCGGATCCGGTTCGCCGTCGAGGTCGCGTCGGCGACGGTCGAGGCCGTCGGCGGGCACCGGATCGGTATCCGGCTGAGCCCTGGCGGCCAGGTCAACGAGGCGGGGGAGACCGACGAGTACCCGGAGCTGTACCTGGCCCTCGTCCGGGAACTGGCTCCGCTGGGGCTGGCCTACCTGCACCTGGCCTTCATGCGCGATGTCACCGACCGGGACGAGCAGCTGATCCGCGACATCCGCGCCGCCTGGCCGGGCGTGCTGATCCTGAACCGGGCCGGGACGCCCGCCGACCGGATCGGCTCCGACATCGCGGCCGGGCTGGCCGACATCGAGTCCGTCGGACAGCTGGCCCTGGCCAACCCGGACCTGCCCCGCCGCCTGCGGGAGAAGCTGCCGCTGAACGAGGCCGACTCCGCTACCTTCTTCGGCGGCACCGAGAAGGGCTACACCGACTACCCGTTCTACGCGGACTGACCCAGCCGCCGGCCGATGGCGTGCGCGACCAGCGCCGCCAGGCCGGCGCAGACCGCCGCCACCAGCCAGGCCGAGGTCACCGAGTACGAGTGGGCCAGCTGCCCGAGCAGTGCGGGTCCCGCCGCACAGCCCAGGTAGGTGCCGGTCTGCACCGCTCCGGTGGTGCGCGCCGAATCCCGGGGAGCGGCGTTCACCGCCGCGGTGGTCACCAGGCCCACCCAGCCCCAGCCCGCTGCGAACAGCAGCGGGCTGAGCGCGTACAGCTGCCCGGGGCCGGTCACCAGGCTGATCGACGCGTAGCCCGCGGCGCCCACCGCGAGCATCGCGGCGGTGATCCGCATCGGCGGCCAGTTCCGCGAGTCGACCAGTCGCCCGAGGAGCAGCCGCACGGCGATGCACAGCCCGGAGGAGGCCACCACCACGTACCCGGCGGTCGCCTCGTCGGCGCCCAGCTGGTCGGCGGTGAAGATCAGGAAGGTGCCCAGGCTGACCGCGGCGCCCGCACCGAGAGCGACCAGGGTGGGCAAGGCGAGCAACAGCCAGCCCGGCGCCTGGGTTTCCGGTTCATCAGTGGCTTCAGTGTCAAGTGAAAATGGATCCGGCCGGGCCAGCAACAGACCCAGTAGCGGAACCAAAGCGCCCGCGGCCACCGGCCAGCGCCAGCCGAGGCTCGCCGCCGAGACCGGCACGGCGGCCCCCGCGAGGAGGGCGGCTCCGGGGATCGCCGACTGCCGGATCGCGAACACCCAGCCTCGCCGGTCCGCAGCGGTGCGGGTGGCCAGGTAGGCGTTCACCACCGGCTGGCTCAGCCCGTTGACCAGCCCGGACAGTAATAACACGGTCGCGACGAGCAACGGATCCGCCGGTACGAGGGCGAAGGCGAGCGAGGCGGCGATGGCCAGCCCGGCGAGCAACTTCAGGGACCGGCGGTCCCCTAATCGGGCGGTCAGCCGATGGCTGCCGCTCGCGCCGGCCGAGGCGGCGATGAAGAAGCCGGCCGAAGTCCAGCCCAGCCAGGCGGGTCCCCGGTCGAGCTCGCGGAGCAGCGGCCCGCTCAGGCTGCCCAGGAGGTAGACCGGCAGGGTCGCGCCCACCGCCACGGCGGTGGCCGCCACCAGCGGACGCGAGGATTCCGTTCGGACTCCGATGGATTCCATGGCCCGATCATGCGCCGCCCGGCCGTCTGCGGGTCGCGATTGTGGACATCCGCACAGCGGGTGGGGGTTGGGTCTGGCGGTTGGCGAAAGCCGCTTTGGAGGGGGAGACGGGTGGTTGGCGGCGTCTTTCCTGCCTGCGTGTTGGGTGGGCGCACGCCTGTCCGGGTGGTCCGGGCCGCTGTGCGGGGCCGAGCTGACTTGTCGCGTCTTTTTCCCACGACAAGTGCCACTTGTCGTGGGAAAAAGACGCGACAAGTGGGGCGACACGGTGCGGATATGGCGCGACACGCCGTCGTCTCCCACGATACGGACGTCCACTGTGGACCGCAGGTACCTGAAGGCGTCCTTCGTTTACCTCAGGTAAACGAAGGCGTCCTTCAGTGCGCTCAAGTAAACGATGGCGTCCTTCAGGTCCCCCGCGGAAGCGGCCCCTCCCCACCAGAACGGCGTGCCCCCACCCAACAGCCAGGCAGGAAAGACGCGGGCCCAGGCCCGACTCCCCCTCCAAAGCCATCCTTCGCCAACCACCAGAAGCCCCGACAACGGGCTAATCGGCGTGCGCCGGATCCAGCAGGTCCGACTTGGGCGCCGGCGGAGTCTCCGCGTCCTCGGCACGTTGCCACGCCCGGACGCCGGCCTCGCGCTGCCGGCGGCGCGCGTACCGCTCCAGCTCCAGCTGCCGCCAGCGGCGGCGTTCCCGGCGGGTCATCCTGGCCGGCCACATCTGCTCGACGGCGTTGTTGAACTGCGCGCCCAGCACGATGGCGAAGCCGATGATGAAGGTGAACAGCAGGAAGGCGATCGGCGTCGCCAGGGCGCCGTAGGTGTAGCCGGTGCTGCTGACCGCCGCGATGTAGAACCGCAGTCCGGTGCTCGCCAGCAGGAAGACCACCATGGCCAGTGCGGCGCCGGGCAGCCCGCGGTGCCAGGGCAGCTTGCGGGGCAGCGCCGCCTTGTACAGCGTGGTCAGCGCCAGGATGAGCAGCAGCAACGTGCCCGGCACGTAGAAGTTGGCCACCAGTTCGGCCACCTTGTCCTGCCAGGACACCGGGAACAGCTTTGGCAGCAGGCCGGGCCCGATGGCCACCAGGGGCAGGCTGACGATGGCGATGATCAGCCCGACCAGGTACATGATCAGGGCGAAGATCCGCTGCCACACGACGTTGCGCACGTTGTACTGGTTGTGCGCCATGGTGATCGCGTCCACGAAGGAGGCCATCGCCGAGGAACCCGCCCACAGTGAGATCAGGAAGCCCACCGAGACGATGCCACCCTGGCCCTTGGTCAGGATGTCGGACACGGTCGGCTGAATGATCTGGTCGACCACGTTGGAGCTGAACACGGTGCGGCAGAACGCGATGATCCGGTGCTGCACCACGTCGACCAGGTTCGGGCCCAGCCAGTCGGACAGGAAGCCCAGGCTGCCCAGCAGACCCAGTAACAGCGGCGGCAGGGACAGCGTCTGCCAGAAGGCGGCCTGCGCCGCCTCGGAGAAGATGTTGTCGTCCCAGGCCTTCTTCGCGGTGTTCGCCAGAAGGCGCAGCGGTCCGCGACGCGTCCGGGGGGACACATCGCCGGTCGGGTCCGCGGGCTGTTCGGTCATGTCACCCCACAGTCTCCTGCATGACCTTGATCTTGCGCGACACGACCCCCGGATCAGGCGCAAACACCTGTGATGTTCCCGCGTCATCCGGCCGTGCCGGGTAGATCGGCGGCGGGGCGGGTAAAGTCGTCGGCGCCTCCACGAGACCCCTGCAGTGGGGGCGTTCGCGCGTCAAGCCAGGGGAAGGAGCAGTGACCACCTGGTGGCCCAGCCCGATATCGCTACCGAAGCCCCGCCGGCACCACCGCAGACCCTGCGTGCCTGGCAGCGCCGCGCGCTGCTGAAGTACATCACCGGCAAGCCGCAGGACTTCCTCGCCGTGGCGACACCCGGCGCGGGTAAGACCACCTTCGGGCTGCGGGTCGCCTCCGAGCTGCTCGCCGACCGGGTGGTGGAGCAGATCGTCATCGTCGCCCCCACCGAGCACCTCAAGCACCAGTGGGCCTCCTCCGCCGCGCGGGCGGGTATTTCGATCAACTCCAACTTCACCAACGCCGACGGCGCTACCTCCAGCGACTACGACGGTGTGGCGGTCACCTACGCGCAGGTCGCCGCGCACCCGACGCTGCACACCGTGCGTACCGAGCGGCGCAAGACCCTGGTGATCCTGGACGAGGTCCACCACGCGGGTGACGCCAAGTCCTGGGGCGAGGCGGTCCGCGAGGCCTTCAAACCCGCGGTGCGCAGGCTGTGCCTGACCGGTACCCCGTTCCGCAGCGACGACTCGCCGATCCCGTTCGTCAACTACGTTCCGGACGCGGCGGGCTTCCTGACCAGCGCCGCGGACCACTCCTATGGCTACTCCGACGCCCTGCGCGACGGCGTGGTGCGACCGGTCATCTTCATGGCCTACTCCGGTGAGGCCCGCTGGCGTACCAGCGCGGGCGACGAGTTCGCCGCCCGGCTGGGCGAGCCGCTGACCCAGGAGCAGACGGCCAGGGCCTGGCGCACCGCGCTGGACCCCAAGGGCGAGTGGATGCCCTCCGTGCTGGCCGCCGCCGACCGCCGGCTCACGCTGAAGCGGGAGGGCGGCATCCCGGACGCCGGTGGCCTGGTGATCGCCACCGACCAGACCGTGGCCCGCGCCTACGCCAAGATCCTGCACGCGGTCAGCGGCGAGGAGCCCACCGTCGTGCTCTCCGACGACCCGAAGGCCTCCGGCCGGATCAAGGAGTTCGCGGACGGCACCTCGCGCTGGATGGTCGCGGTGCGCATGGTGTCCGAGGGCGTCGACGTGCCGCGGCTGTCCGTCGGCGTGTACGCCACCAGCTCGTCCACCCCGCTGTTCTTCGCCCAGGCCGTCGGCCGCTTCGTGCGAGTCCGCAAGCAGGGCGAGACCGCCAGCGTCTTCCTGCCCAGCGTGCCGGTGCTGCTGGACCTGGCCAGCCAGCTGGAGGCCGAGCGGGACCACGTCCTGGGTAAGCCGCACCGGGAGAAGGACGGCTGGGACGACGAACTCCTGGCCGACGCGAACCGGGAGAAGAACGAGGGCGAGATCGAGCCCGGGTTCACCATGCTGGGCGCCGACGCCGAGCTGGATCAGGTGATCTACGACGGCTCCTCCTACGGCACGGCGACGGTGGCCGGCTCCGAGGAGGAAGAGGACTACCTCGGGCTGCCCGGACTCCTGGAACCCGACCAGATGCGCGAACTGCTGCGGCAGCGGCAGGCCCAGCAGATGGCGTCCGCCAAGAAGCGCAAGGCGGAGGCGCCGCCGCCACCGCCGAAGCCGCAGAGCACCCAGGAGCGGATCGCCGCCCTGCGCAAGGAACTCAACACGTTGGTCTCGCTGTACAACCGGCGCACCGGCAAGACCCACGGCGAGATCCACGCCAAGCTGCGCAGCTACTGCGGCGGCCCGCCGGTCGCCATGGCGACCCTGGAGCAGCTCGAAGAGCGCGTCGCCACCATCCGGTCCTGGTAGGACAGTCCGGCGCGCCCTTTCAGGGGAAGGGCGCGCCGGTCCGGTCAGCTGACGTTGAGGTCCACGCAGGAGTAGAAGGCGTTGACCGTGTCCGAGATGTTCCAGACGGACAGGACCTTGATCTTGCCCTTGGCCCCGCCCAGGTTCACCGTGTGCGTCACGGTGGCCGGCGGCTGCTTGTTGCCACCGGAGACCGTGGTGACCTTGGCGCCGTTCACGTAGTAGGTCCAGTCGCTGGTGGCGTGCCGCGCGGTGAACGTCCAGGTGAAGGCCACCGAACCGCCGCTGACGCTGGTCGGCTTCCAGCCGAAGCCGTCGTCGTTGAGCTCGGGGAACCGGCTGTTGCCACCGTTGCACTGCGTGGATCCCTTGCGGGCCTCCACGCTCTGCGGCTCGTACTTGATATCGCCACACTTCTCTTTCAGCGTGGCGTCGTAGGCGCACTGCGCCTGCCGGCTCGCCGGACTGCTGATGTAACCGTGTGCCGACGCGCTCAGCGGGGCGACGAACACCCCGACGAGTGCCATGGCGACGATGACGGATACCCGACGCATCACATGCATGGACCGCTCCTTATGTCGGTGCAGGGACGCGGGCGCTGGGCAACAGGGATTACGCCCAGACCCGCTGTAAGGCGGCCACTCTCATGGTTCAGCGTTGAACGGCATGCTTCGACGGTATGTGACCGCTATCACGTAGCGTGAGTTTCACTGTTTATCGTTCACACACACCAGCTGGACGACTGTGCCTGAATACCCGCCACATGGCGCATATCCGGAAAGAGATGAGCATTCCGGAGAACGGATGGCCGAATAGGACCATCCGTTCCCCGGAGTAGCCCGGAATCAGCCGATGTTCACATCGATGCAGGAATAGAAGGCGAAAGCGGTGTCGTCGACGTTCCAGACGGCCAGGACCTTCTGCTTACCGGTGTACCCGGTCAGCGGCACGCTGTGCGACAGCGTCAGCGGTGGCTGCTTGCCGCCGTAGTTGAAGTTGGCCACCCGGGTGCCGCCGATCCAGTACTCCCAGTTCGTGGTGGCGTGCTCGGCGCCCTTCTTGATCGACCAGGTGAAGGTGGCCTGCTGGCCGACCCGGCTGACGGTCCAGCCCTTGCCGTCGTCGTTCAGGTCCGCCCAGCGGGCATCGCCGCCGTTGCAGCTCTTGAGTCCCTTGGGACCCTCGACGCTCTCCGGCTCGTACTTGATGTCGCCGCAGGAGATGGTCTCGGCGGCGCACTGCGCCTGCCTGCTGGGCGGGTTGCTGACGTAGCCGTGGGCAGACGCGGTGCCCGCGGTGGCGACGGAGATCAGCGGGGCGACCATGGCTCCGACGACCAACGCCGTGATTTTTCGTGACATGTACCGGCTCCTGTGCAGGGAAGTCGAGGCGGTTGCCGCCATGATTTCCCGGCGTCGCCGCGAGGAAAACCCTTCCCGGCACAAGAGCGATGGCGATCGCAGATGTTCTTCACCCGTTGTCCGGCGGACTTGCCGCCGAACGGCGGGCTACCGGCTGACGTTGACGTCGATGCAGGAGTAGTACGCGATGTCGGCCGCCGACTCGTTCCAGACCGCGAGGATCTTCTGCGGCCCGGTGCGGCCGGCCAGCGACACGGTGTGCGCGAGGGTGACCGGGGGCTGCGCCCCGCCGTACTCGAAGTCGGCGATCCGGGTGCCGTCGATCCAGTACTCCCAGTTGGCGGTGGGGTGCTGGGCGCCGGGGGTGATCGTCCAGGTGAAGGTGGCCTGCTGGCCGACCGGGGTGACGGTCCAGTCCTTGCCGTCGTCGTTCAGGTCGGCCCAGCGGGCATCGCCCGCGTTGCAGGTCGCCTGGCCCTTCGGGCCGCGCACGTTGTCCGGCTCGGCCTTGATATCGCCGCAGGACACCGTCCCGGCGGCGCACTGCGCCTGCCTGCTGGGCGGGTCGCTGACGAAGCCGTGGGCGGACGCGCCGCTCGCGGTGACGACGGAGATCAAGGGGGAGAGCAGGGCACCGACGACCAGTGCGGTGATTTTCCGTGACATGTACCGGCTCCTGTGCGAGGGGGAGCAGCCATACTCTCCCGGCGCGCCCGGCAGGAAAACCCTTTCCGGCAGGAAGCGATAGCAATCGTCCGCGTGCTCTACCCGTGCTCTGGCCGGGAAGCCGTCGAGCGGCGGCCTCCCGGCCAGTCGTGATCAGCTGATGTTCACGTCGACACAGGCGTAGTACGCGTTCTCGGTGTCGTACACGTTCCAGATCGCCAGCACCTTCTGCTTACCCTTGAAGCTGCCCAGGTTGACGCTCTGGGACAGGGTGACCGGGGGCTCCTTGCCGCCGTACTCGAAGTTGGCGACCCGGGTGCCACCGATCCAGTACTCCCAGTTCTTGGTCGCGTGCCGGGAGATCGACTCGATGGTCCAGGTGAAGGTGGTGGTGCTGCTGACGTTCGCCACCTTCCAGCCGAAGTTGTCGTCGTTGAGCTCGGCCCAGCGGCCATCGCCGCCGTTGCAGCTCTTGAGCCCCTTGGGGCCCTCGACGCTCTGCGGCTCCCAGACGATCTCGCCGCAGTTCTTCACCGTGCCGCTGGCACACTGGGCCTGCCGGCTGGGCGGGTTGCTGACGTAGCCGTGCGCGGACGCGGTGCCCGCACTGACCACGGTGATGAACGGCGCTATCAGCACGCCGATGATGAGTGCGGTTATTCGTCGCGAACGTGACATGGAATCACTCCTGTGCAGGGGTGGAGTGAGG
Organism: Pseudonocardiaceae bacterium YIM PH 21723; assembly: GCA_003600225.1. GTDB lineage: Bacteria > Actinomycetota > Actinomycetes > Mycobacteriales > Pseudonocardiaceae > QZFT01. Next base: position 88,994 of record QZFT01000016.1, on the reverse strand, counting down.
CGGCACTGTCCATACTCGGACGTCAGGCTCGCCCGATCAACCGATCTCTTCCGAAAGCTATGGGCATCCCGTTCACAGACTGCCCGTGAACAGCGAGAAGGCGCAGACCCAGGTGGATCCGCGCCTTCCGCGTGCCTTTGCGGGCATCAAGAGTGTCGGTTAACCCTCCGTGATTTGTGCCGCGAGTTCGCGCAGTTTTGACTCGTGAGCGCGGGCGTGGTGACCGCAGAACAGGAGTTCTCCACCGGTGGAGAGGACGGCGCGTACCCGGGCTGCAGCCCCGCAGCGGTCGCAGCGGTCAGCAGATGTCAGTTCGGGGCGGGTGAGCATTCCAGTCATAACTATCTCCCTCCGTCCCGGATGCCGGCTGTTCCGACATCCTTCTCACTGCTACGAACGCCGGGCGCCTGGAGGACCAAGCGATCCGCGATGCTCGTTGGTATCACTCTAAGGAACGTTGGACGCCCCGTCAGTGTTCCCACGTCGCTGAGCGGTTACAACCTTGTTCCATTACCCGTATGTCGTATTCGTGGAGAGTAAGCCACCCTCACCCCGTGGTGTCCAGACCTTTTTAGGGTGTACTTCGTTGGGCTCGCGCTCCACTGCAGCTGGTGATCGGCAAGGCCACCGTCTATAACCGTTGAGCTATGGCACCAGTGCTCCCCAGCGATATGCCGCCGGGTGGCTCTCTCAGGTTACGACGAGCGGCCCTTGTCTTGGTTCGCTCACCAGGTAATACCCGTGAGGGGAAAGCGTTATTCCGGGTTCGGCCGCAGGTGAGATCCATCCCACTCCCTGAGAAATCGGGAACGGGCCGGGTATGCCGCCGGGTGTGTCGCCCGACGTTTTCCGGAGTCGCGGCCGATTCTGCTGACAGCTAAATGTGGCTTGAGTCACAACACTTTGCGTAGTCGGCTATTCTGTGATTCTTGTCGCATTGAATCCCAATGCTTCCCGCTGAACCATTCCGCCGCCGATTCCGTACCGCTTGATCACGAGTCGGAGTTGTTTTCGCATCAAATGCAACCCGGCATTCGGTGGAGTCTCCGGGGCGATCTTGGTACCACCTCGCGGCTACGGAGGGTGAAGGGAAATATTCAAACTTGACTAGTGGTTATGGTGGGGAGTGGCTGATCAACTGGAGGGAGCGGCCATGACCGTCTTGGTGACCGGTGCGACGGGAAACGTCGGCCGGCATGTGGTGGATCTGTTGCTGGGGGCTGGGGAATCGGTGCGGGCGGTGACCCGCAGACCGGACAGCGCGGGGCTGCCGGACGGCGTGGACGTGCGGGGCGGTGACCTGTCCGACGCGGCCGGGCTCGCCGACGCCTTCACGGGCGTGGATCGCCTGTACCTGTTCGCGGACGGTGACACCGCTGGGCTACTGGACCAGGCGAAACGGGCAGGCGTGCGCCGCGTGGTGACGTTGTCCTCGGTATCCGTGCTGTATCCGGACAACGCCATCGGCGACCACCACCGTGTGGTGGAGGAGGCGGTGGAGGCCTCCGGCCTGCCCTGGACGCATATTCGGCCCGGCATGTTCGCCACCAACCTGCTCGGCTGGTGGGCACCGACGATCCGCGCCGAGGGAGTGGTGCGTGAGCCGTACGCGGCGGCCACGATGGAGCCGATCCATCCCCGCGACATCGCCCAACTCGCGGTGGACGCGCTGCTGTCCGCCGAGCACGAGGGCACGGCCCGTGCGCTGACCGGGGAGCGGGCGTACACCAAGTCGGCGGCCGTTCGGGTCATCGCCGAGGCTACCGGCCGTGACCTGCGGTTCGAGGAGATCTCCGAGCAGGAGTACCGCGACCGGGTCGCCGGAACCCTGCCCGCCCCGTTCGTCGAGGCGATCCTGGCCACCTGGCGTGCAGGGGCCGGCCGGGTCCCCGGAGTGCCGAGGAGTACCCGGACCTTCACCCAGTGGGTCACCGAGAACGTGCAGGCCTTCCGATGACGATCCTGGTGACCGGGGCGACCGGCACCATCGGTCGCCGCGTCGTGCAGCTGCTGGCCGGGCTGGGGGAGCCGGTGCGGGCGATCACCCGCCGTCCGGAGACCGCGGGTCTGCCCGACGGCGTGGACGTCCGGCGTGGCGACCTCGCCGAGGCGGCGGGACTGGCCGAGGCCTTCGCCGGCGTGGACCGGCTGTACCTGTATCCCGACGGCGACACCGCCGGCCTGCTGGACCTGGCCGAGCGGGCCGGGGTGCGCAAGGTCGTGACGCTGTCCTCGTTCGCCGCCGGACAGCCGCTGAACACGGCGGGTCGGCTGCATCGCCGGACCGAGGAGGCGGTGGAGGCCGCCGGCCTGCCCTGGACGCATCTGCGGCCGGGGAAGTTCGCCGGCAACCTGCTGGACTGGGCGGCGGACATCCGCGCCGACGGCGTGGCCCGCGAGCCCTATCCCGGCGTCCGCCGCGAACCCGTCCACCCCATGGACATCGCGGACCTGGCCGTCGCGGCGCTCACCGAGGACGGGCACGAGGGCAAGGCGTTGCCGCTCACCGGCCCGCAGTCGTTCAGCAAACCGGAGATGGCCGCCGTCATCGGCCAGGTCATCGGCCGCGATGTGCGGTTCGAGGAGATCTCCGAGCAGGAGTTCCGGGACCGGCGACCAGGCAGGTACTTCGACGCGCAGATGACCGCGATCCTGCGGATGTGGCTGGAAGGGGCCGCCGACCCCACCGCCTTCGTCTATGACGCACCCCGTGGAACCCGAACCCTGGCCCAGTGGGTCACCGAGAACGCGGAGGCCTTCCGATGACGATCCTGGTGACCGGGGCGACCGGCAATGTCGGGCGGCCTCTGGTGGACCTGCTGCTGGCCGCCGGGCAGCCGGTGCGGGCGACCTCCCGCCGCCCGGAGACCGCCGGGCTGCCGGCCGAGGTCGATGTGCGGGGCGGTGACCTGTCCCAGCCGGACTCGGTGTCGGCGGCCTTCGACGGGGTGGAGCGGCTGTTCCTGCTCTCCGACTGGGACACGGCCGGACTGCTGGATCGGGCGAAACGGGCCGGGGTGCGCCGGGTGGTGACCCTGTCCTCGGTCGGTGCGCAGCTGACGGACCAGGCCTTCTGGGACGGGCACCGGGAGTTCGAGCAGGTTGTGCAGGCCTCCGGCCTGCCCTGGACCCACATCCAGCCGGGGATGTTCACCACGAACCTGCTGCAGTGGTCCGAACAGATCCGCGCTCATGGTGTGGTGCGCGAACCGTACGCCGGAGCCGGGGCCGATCCGGTGCATCCGTTGGACATCGCCGACCTGGCCTTCGAGGCCCTCACCACCGAGGGACTGGAGGGTGTCCGCCGCCCGGTCGTCGGGCCACAGGTGCTCACCAAGCCCGAGATGGTGGCCGCCATCGGCCAGGGCATCGGCCGGGAGCTGCGGTTCGAGGAGATCTCCGTCGAGCAGTTCCGGGCGGAGACCTCGCTTCCCGAGTTCATCGTCGACGCCATGCTGCGGCTGTGGCAGCAGATGGCCGAGGGCACCCTGGGTGAGTTCCGCGCCGAGCGGGGCACCCGCACCGTGCGGGACTGGGCGGCCGAGAACGCGGAGGCCTTCCGGTGACCATCCTGATGACCGGGGCGACCGGGCAGGTGGGCCGCCGGGTGATCGATCTGCTGGTGGCGGCGGGGGAACCGGTCCGGGCCATCACCCGCAGGCCGGGGGAGGCGGGGCTGCCCGCCGCGGTCGATGTGCGTGCGGGTGACCTGACCCGTCCGGACTCGGTGTCCGCCGCGTTCGACGGGGCCGACCAGCTCTATCTGCTCGGCGACGGGGACACGGCGGGCCTGCTGGAGCAGGCGTGCCGGGCCGGGGTGCGGCATGTGGTGACGCTGTCCACGATCCAGGCGCCGGGCAGTGCCATCGGTGACCATCACCGGCGGACCGAGCGGCTGGTGGAGGACTCGGGGCTGCGCTGGACCCACCTGCGGCCGGGGATGTTCGCCGGCAACCTGGGGTTCTGGGCCGACCAGATCCGCGCGGGCGGGGTGGTGCGGGAACCTTGCGCGGGCGCTCAGCTGGAACCCGTGCACCCGCAGGACATCGCCGAGCGCGCGGCCGCCGCGCTGCTGGGCGACAGTCCCGCGAACCGGGTGGACGAGTTCATCGGGCCGCAGTCGTTCACCAAGCCGGAACTGCTGGCCGTGGTCGGCTCGGCCCTCGGCCGGGACCTGCGCTTCGAGGAGATCTCCGAACAGGACTACCGGGAACGGTCCCGGCTGCCGGAGTTCATCGTCGACGGGCAGCTGCATCACTGGCGGCTCTACACCCGGCCCGGTGGGCACTCCGGGATCGCGGCGCCCAGCACCGCGCGCACCGTCCACACCTGGGTCCAGGAGAACCTTGATCGGTTCCGCTGACGCCGTTGGTGGTGGCGACATGGGCGCTTTACTCCCATTCGACGGGAACATGGGCGCTTTCCTCCCACTAAAACGGGAGCATGGGAGCCTTGCTCCCATAAAAAAAGGGCGCCTTCCCGGCCGGGGAAGGCGCCCTTCGAAGTACTCGCTAGTCCAGGTAGTCGCGCAGCACCTGGGAGCGGGACGGGTGACGCAGCTTCGACATGGTCTTGGACTCGATCTGCCGGATCCGCTCACGGGTCACGCCGTAGACCTGGCCGATCTCGTCCAGGGTGCGCGGCTGACCGTCGGTGAGGCCGAACCGCAGCCGCACCACGCCCGCTTCACGCTCGGACAGCGTGGCCAGGACCGACTGGAGCTGGTCCTGCAGCAGGGTGAACGACACCGCGTCCACCGCGACCACGGCTTCGCTGTCCTCGATGAAGTCACCGAGCTGGCTGTCACCCTCGTCGCCGATGGTCTGGTCCAGCGAAATGGGCTCACGCGCGTACTGCTGGATCTCCAGCACCTTCTCCGGCGTGATGTCCATTTCCTTGGCCAGCTCCTCCGGGGTGGGCTCACGGCCCAGGTCCTGGAGCAGCTCGCGCTGGATACGACCCAGCTTGTTGATGACCTCGACCATGTGCACCGGAATACGGATGGTGCGGGCCTGGTCGGCCATCGCGCGGGTGATCGCCTGACGGATCCACCAGGTGGCGTACGTGGAGAACTTGTAGCCCTTGGTGTAGTCGAACTTCTCCACCGCGCGGATCAGACCGAGGTTGCCCTCCTGGATCAGGTCCAGGAACGCCATGCCACGGCCGGTGTAGCGCTTGGCGAGGGAGACCACCAGTCGGAGGTTCGCCTCCAGGAGGTGGTTCTTCGCCCGCTCGCCATCGCGCACGATCCAACGCAGGTCGCGACGCATCTGCGGGGAGAGCTTCTCGTTCTCCTCCTCGGCGCGGCGCACCCGCTCGGCGGCGTAGAGGCCGGCCTCGATCCGCTTGGCGAGTTCGACCTCCTCCTCCGCGTTGAGCAGCGCGACCTTGCCGATCTGCTTCAGGTACGCGCGAACGGAGTCGGCGGAGGCGGTGAGCTCGGCGTCCTTACGGGCCTGACGAAGAGCCTCGGACTCCTCCTCATCCCAGACGAAGTCCCCCTGGCCGTCCTTCGGAGTCTCTTCCTCGACTACCGGGTCTTCGGCGAGATCCTCGGCCAGGTCGGCTTCGAGGTCGATCTCCTCACCGTCGAGCTCTGTGGGCTCGTCCCCTTCGGCGGTCTTGGCGTCGCCCTTCTTGGCGCCTGCCTTCGGTCCACGCTTGGCGGGGGCCTTGGCACCGGCGGCGGCCGGAGCCTTCTTGGCCGGGGCCTTGCGGGTGCGGGTCGGCGCTGCCGTTCCCTCTTCTGGCGTTGCTGCCGAGTCGGCCTTGGTCGACTTGGCAGCACCAGTGGCGGAGCTGGCGCGTCGAGTTGCGGTATCTGCGGCTGCCACGTACGCCCTTTCGCGACGATCGACTGCGGAATTCTGTGGTCGCCACGGACGGCTCAACAAACGAATGTCTGATGGTCAGCCCCTGGCGAAGGCGCGGTGTTCGCTGGTCCCACGAACCCGCTGCTGTTCCATTGTAACGACTAACCGGGCATCCAGTCGTAGGGAGCACCGGTTTTCTCGAATTCCGCTGGTGCCCATGTGGCCTCTGGCCAGGCTCGGGACGGGCGTTCGGGGGTGGAACCGCCCCGAACGCCTCGCCCGATCGTGCTAACCCACCAGCAGCTGGGAGGCCATGCATCCCGCGCCGACGATGCCCGCGTCATTGCGCAGTCCCGCGGCCAGGACCGGCGTCTTGACCTCGAGTAGCGGCAGCCACTTCTCGGCCTTCTTGCTGACCCCGCCGCCGGCGATGATCAGATCGGGCCACATGACGGTCTCGACCGCCTGCAGGTACCGGGTGACCCGCTTGGCCCACTCGGCCCAGGACAGGTCCTCGTCCTCCTTGATGGAGGCGGCCGCCCGCTTCTCCGCGTTGTGGCCGTCCACCTCCAGGTGGCCGAACTCGGTGTTGGGCACGAGCTCGCCGTCGACGAACACCGAACTGCCGATGCCGGTGCCGAAGGTCAGCACGACCACGACGCCCTTGTGGTGGCTCCTGCCCGCGCCGAACCGCATCTCGGCCAGGCCGGCCGCGTCGGCGTCGTTCACCACGATGATCTCGTCGGTGGCCCGGCCCAGCCGCTTGGCGAACAGTTCCGCCGCGTCGGTGCCGATCCAGCTCTTGTGCACGTTCGCCGCGGTGAGCGCCATGCCGCCCTTCACCACGCACGGCAGCGTCACACCGACCGGACCGTGCCAGTCGAAGGAGCTCACGATGTCCGCGACCACATCGGCGATCGCGTCCGGTTCGGCGCCCTCCGGAGTGGGGATGCGCAGCCGCTCACCCTCGAGCGCACCGGCCTCCACGTCGACCACACAGCCCTTGATGCCTGATCCGCCGACGTCCACACCGAAGCCGCGGCCTTTGGCCGTCCCTACCATGCCGAACCTTCCTACTCGATTCAGTTGAGGTGGTGAGCACCCTAACGTGCACGTCCCCATCGCGGGTGCACTGTGATCCGATGGACCTATGAACATCCCAGTGTCCGATCTGGAGAAGGTCGCGTCGACCGCTCGACAGGTGGCGGCCGAGGCGGCGGAGTTGGTACAGCGGATGCGCGGCGAGGCCCGTCTGCTGGACAGCAAGAGCTCGGCGACCGACCTGGTCACCGAGGCCGACCAGGCGGCGGAACGCCTGGTCCGGGAACGCCTCGAACAGCTGCGGCCGGGGGAGCGGGTGCTCGGCGAGGAACTCGGCGGGGACACCGGTACCGACGGGGTCAGCTGGGTGGTCGACCCGATCGACGGCACGGTGAACTTCGTGCACGGCTATCCGCACTTCGCCGTGTCGCTCGGCTATCAGGTCGACGGCGTCTCGGTGGCCGGCGCCATCGTGGAGCCGCTGACCGGCCGGGAGTGGTGGGCGGCCAGTGGCCTGGGCAGCTGGTGCGACGGCGCGCCGCTGCGCGTGTCGGCGGCGGAGAAACTGGATCTGTCGCTGGTGGCCACCGGCTTCGGCTACACGGCCAAGCGCCGGGCCCAGCAGGCCGCCGTGGTCACCGGGCTGCTGAGCAGGGTGGCCGACATCCGGCGTTCCGGGTCGGCCGCGGTCGACCTGTGCTCGGTGGCGGCGGGCTGGGTGGACGCCTACGCCGAGCACGGCGTCAACCGCTGGGACTACGCGGCGGGTGAGATCATCGCCCGGGAGGCGGGCGCGGTGACCCGGTTCCCGGACCACCCGGAGGACGACGGCCTCGGGCCGTATCTGACGGTCGTCGCCGCCCCGGGGATCGCGGACGCGTTGTTCGACGCGTTGCGGGAGGTGGGCGCCGGTCAAGTCACCGAGGCCTGAACCGGCTGGGTCCGCCGGGACAGGAAATAGGCGGCGGCCCCGGCGATGATCAGCCCGAACAGTGAGTACAGCCCGGGGGCCAGGCCGATGGCCGGGTCGTTCAGGAACAGCGGACTGACCGCGATGGTGATCGCCAGGGCGCTGTTGTGCACGCCGATCTCCATCGAGGTGCTGATCGCCTGGCCGCGGCTCAGCCGCAGCACGCTGGGCAGCCAGTAACCGACGGAGAGGTTCAGCACGCAGAACACGGTGACCAGCGGGCCGACCACGATGATCGTGTCGACCAGCCGGTCCCGGTTCTGCCACAGCGAACCGGCGATCACCACGACGAGAACCAGCAGCGACAACACGCGCACCGGGCGGTCCAGCCGGCCGGCGGGTCCCGGCCACCGGTGCCGGACGAACATGCCGAGGGCCACCGGGAGCAGCACCATGGCGATGATCGTGCTGATCGCGCTCGGCTGCAGCCCGATGTAGTCACCCGTGCCGAGGTAGTGGCTGGTGGCCGCCCAGACGACCAGCGGAAGGGTGATCACCGAGAGCACCGAGTTGATCGCGGTGAGGGTGATGTTCAACGCCACCTCGCCACCGGCCAGGTGGCTGTACAGGGCGGCGAGGGTGCCGCCGGGTGAGGCGGCCAGCACGAGCATGCCGACGGCCACCGTCGGCTCGGCGCCCGCCGCCTCGACCAGCGCCACGCACAGCAGCGGCATGAGCACCACCTGGCACAGCAGGGCGACGAGCACCGCCTTGCGGGCGGTGAGCGCTCTGCGGAAGTCCGTGGTGGTCAGGTGCAGGCCGAGACCCAGCATGATCAGGGCCAGCCCGGCGGGCAGCACCACGGTGTTCAGGATCGATACGTTCACAGGGATGTCCGTTCTTACCGTCGTTGGTAATTTCCGGAGGTTTTGCTGAAGAACGCGCGGAGCGCTTCCTGGTGATCCTCCGAGCGGAACAGTGCGGACATCTCCGATACCTGTAGCCGATCGGCGTCGTGCTGTGTTACGTCGAGTGCCCGATTCACGCAGCGCTTGGTGGCCTCCACCGACAGCGGCGCCCGGCTCGCGATCCGCTCCGCCTTCGCCAGTGCGGCGGCCATCAGCTCGTCCGGCTCGTGCACCGAGCTGACCAGCCCCCAGCGCAGGGCCTCCTCGGCGCCGTACTTCTCGCCGGTCAGCAGGATCTCCTTCGCCGGACCGAGGCCGACGATCCTGGCCAGCCGCCAGAAGTTCGCCATCAGCCCCACGTTGACGCCCGCGGCCACGAACACGGCCCGCGTGGAGGCGATGCGGATGTCGCACGCCAGGGCCAGTTCCAGGCCGCCACCGATCGCCGGTCCGTTGATCGCCCCGATGACCGGGGCGCGGAAGTTCTCGATACCGTTGATGATCCGGTCGAAGTCGCCGAGGAACTCGGGCAGCGCGCCGTCGTCCATCTGCTGGTCCTCGCCGAGGTGGGCGCCCGCGGTGAAGGCCCGGCCGCTGCCGGTGATCACCACGGCGCGGATGTCCTCGTCGCCGTCCAGCTTGTCCAGGATCCGCTTCAGGTCCGCCCGGCTGGTCCAGGAGAGCGTGTTGACCGGCGGGTGGTTCAGGGTGATCACCGCGATGTGCGGCGAGGGCTGGCTCAGTTCAACGGTGGTCATACGGCGACTCCGGCGTTCAGAAGTTCCTCGATCTGGGCTTTCGGGACTCCGGTTTCGGTGAGCACCTCGACGGTGTGCTCACCCAGGCGCGGAGCCGGCCTGCGAATCGTGGTGGGGGTCGCGGAGAACTTCACCGGGGTGCCGATGTGCCGGACCGTTCCCGCCGTCGGGTGCTCGACCTCGACGCTCATGTTCCGGGCCACCACCTGCTCGTCGGCCCACACCTCGGCCACGTCGTGGATCGGCCCGGCGGGGATGCCGTGTGGCAGCAGCCGGTCCAGCCAGTGCGCCGTGGTCTCGGTGGCGAACACGTCCTGGAGCACCGCGGTCAGCACCGGCCGGTTGGCCAGCCGGTCCGTCGGCTTGGCGAACCGGGGATCCTCGCCGATCCCCGGTTCGCCGATCGCCGCCACCAGGCGCTCCCACAGCCGCTGGTTCGGCGTGCCGACGGTCAGCGCGCCGTCCTTGGTCCGGAAGGCCTGGTAGGGCGCGGCCAGCCGCATCTGCGAACCGAGCGGCTGCGCCACCTGGCCGGTGCTCCAGTACACCGCCGACTCCCAGACCAGCAGCGACACCCCGGACTCCAGCAGGGAGGTGTCCAGGTACTGGCCCTGACCGCTGCGCAGCCGGTGGATGTAGGCGGCGAGGATGCCGTTGGCGGCCAGGATGCCGGCGTTCAGGTCGCAGACCGGCACGCCGGTCTTCACCAGCCCACCGCCGGGTTCCCCGGTGACGCTCATGATCCCGGACATGCCCTGGGCGATCAGGTCGTAGCCGCCGCGGCCCGAGTAGGGCCCGTCCTGGCCGAAGCCGGAGATCGAGCAGTAGACCAGGGCCGGGTTCCGCTCCGCGACGGCCTCGTAGCCCAGGCCGAGCTTCGCCATGGTGCCCGGCCGGAAGTTCTCCACCAGGACGTCGGCGGTCTCCGCGAGCGTCAGCAGCGTCTCCGCGCCGCGCGGATCCCGCATGTCCAGTGCGATGCCGCGTTTGTTCCGGTTGACCGCCATGTAGCCGGGGGACTCCCCGCCCGGGAAGTTCGCGCCCCACGCCCGCAGCTCGTCACCCGACGGGCGCTCCACCTTGATCACATCCGCGCCCATGTCCGCCAGCAGGGCCGAGCAGTAGGCGCCGGCCATCACCTGGCTGACGTCCAGGACTCGGACTCCGTCGAGGGGCATCATCGAGCGCCTCCAATTTGTGCCGTAATACGAAACGGCTGTGCTAGCTTGTGGGCCAAAAGTGTGCGGTGGTGTGACGGAGGTGTCAACGGTTTGCGGAGCGTCAGTACGACATTTCAGGTTCTGGACGCCCTGGCCGAGCGACAGCCGATCGGCGTCAGCGAACTGGCCAGGGCGCTCGGACTGCCCAAGAGCACGGTGCAGCGCAGCCTCGCGGTGCTCGCCGAGAGCGGCTGGATCCGGCCTTGGCACAGCACCGGCCACACCCGCTGGGTGCTCACCTTCAAGCCGCTCACGATGGCCGGCTACCTGCTGCGGAACGAGAGCATGCTGCGCGAGGCCGCCGCGCCGACGATGGCGGAACTGGGGCAGCGGACCCGCGAGACCATCCACCTGACCATGCCGGACGGCGCCGAGGTGGTGCTGCTGGACAAGGTCGACAGCACCCAGGCGGTGCGCAACGTGACCTGGGTCGGCGGCCGCGCGCCCATCCAGCTGTCCGCTTCCGGACTGGCGCTGCTGGCCCATGGCGTGGAAGCGCCCGTCCAGGTGGACCAGGCACTGCTGGTGGAGACCAGGGAACGCGGCTACGCGATCAACATCGGGATGTGGCGGGACGAGGTGAGCGCGGTCGCCGCCGCCATCCGGCGGCCGGACGGCGTGGCCGTGGCCGCACTGAGCATCTCGCTGCCCACCTACCGGCTCAGCGAAGAACTACGCACCCGGTACGGCGTACTGGTCCGGGACGGCGCACTCGCCGTGTCCCGGCTGCGGTTCGGCGCCTAGCAACGCACCTGACGGGCGGCCTTGAGGGTGCTCTGGTCGACCGGCTTCGCCCCGTCGCCCGAGGGCGTGGGATGCGCCGAGGACCAGTCCTTGAGCAGGGTCAACGCGCGCTTGCCCGAGGCGTTGGGGGTGACGTCGTCGAACTTGTCACCCAGTACGAAGTCCACCGTGGCGTCCTGCCGGGAATCGCGCACCAGCTGCGCACAGGGGGCGACCAGGCTCAGTGTCCGTGCGGCGCCCGCGCCGGCCTGGCTGAACCGGATCTGACCGAAGCAGGACAGCTGGTCGTTGTAGATCGGGTCGTTGGTCGGGTCCAGGGACCTGCCGAAGTCCATGCCGAGCAGCTCTTCGGCCACCAGCGTGGCGTAGCCGCGCTTCTTGCTGCCGTTCAGCACCGTCACCTTGACCTCTTCGGCCGGGAGCGGGTCGACGCCGTCCAGCGCGTCGCCGGACAGCATCTCGCCGAGCTTCGGCTGCGCCGGCTCGCCCTCCTTGGGGGTCACCACCGGAGGCTGGTTGCACACCTGTGCACCCAGATCGCTGTTCGTCCGGCCGAACACGTTCACCCAGACCGTCACGGCGAGCAGCGCCAGAACGCCGATCATGATGAAGGCCGGTACCGGGCGCCGTCGCCGATACCGCGGGATGCGCAGACCCATTCCGCTCGCCGCACCCACCTTGCGCCTCCTCGATGATCGTTTCGCCCGTGTGCGTGCACAGCCTATGTGTTGGCCGATGCACTCAGGCGGATGAGGTCGGCGATTCGCGGCAGGAACATCCACCCGGCCCACCACATTCACCCGGATATGTGGCGAATAGCACCACGTGTCGCGACGGCTACTCCGGCAGGGCCTTCGTATGCTGCTGACCTTGGTTGAATCCTGTCTTGCTGGGGCAACCGGACCCGGTCACCGACCACCCAGTCGGGTGACCCGTCGCGTAATACCCAGCGTCTTGGGCTACCCTCTCGGCGCTCAGGGGTGGAAACAACGGGGTTCTTCGATCTGTTTCCAAGAATCGGGCACAAACCGAGGCGCTGGAGCGTTGTCCAGCGGCACGAACTTGTCTCCAGGTACATCCAGAGGTGAAAGACGATGGCGACCGACTACGATGCACCGCGCCGCAGCGATGCGGACGAGCTTGCTGAGGACTCGCTTGAAGAGTTGAAGGCGCGGCGTAATGAAGCGCAGTCCGGTTCGGTCGACGTCGATGAGTCGACCGAGGCTGAGAACTTCGAGCTGCCCGGCGCAGACCTGTCCGGTGAAGAGCTCAGCGTGAAGGTGCTGCCCAAGCAGGCGGACGAGTTCACCTGCTCCAAGTGCTTCCTGGTGCATCACCGCAGCAGGCTCTCCGAGGAGAGGGCAGGCGCGCTGATCTGCCGGGACTGCGCCTAAAGGCAACAACAGCAGTACCCCGGAGGGGCCCGTCCGCGTCGTGGACGGGCCCCTCGGTTATGCCCGGGCTTCGTGTGTTGGGTCTGGGTGGTTGGGGAAAGAGGGCTTTGGAGGGGGAGACGGGCTTGGGGCTGCGTCTTTCCTGCCTGCGTGTTGGGTGGGGGCACGCCGGCCTGGGGCTTGGGTGACCGAGTGTGGTCACCTATCGCCCGCAGGATCCGGTGCCCTGTGCCCGTTTGCGGCTGAGCTCACGTTCCGTGGCGATCAGGTCCCGCCGCCCTGACCTGGACCGCCCAGTGCGCTTCGAGTCCACTGTGGACCAACCCGTTGTTCCATCTTCAAGATGGAACAACGGCCATAAATCCATCTTGAAGATGGAACAATCCGAGGCCGTTCACCCACAGGGGCATCACCGGGCACTCCAGTCCCAGGGGCACCATCCCGAGTCGTCGCGGACCCGAAGCGCCCACAACGGGACAGCCCGGCAGGAAAGACGGGCGCGGACCACCCGTCTCCTCCTCCAAAGCCGCTTTGCACCCGACCACCCAGACCGGACACACCAGCCCGGGCAGCTCTAAAGGTGCTTCGGCACCTCGCGGCGCAGCACCGCCGCCAGCTCCTCGGCCGAGCGCACGCTGAAGATCCAGTACGGCGTCGGGTCACCCGGGTCGGTGACCGTCACCCGGACGACCGGCCCCACCCAGGCCCGCAGCTCGATGTACGCGGCCGGGTCCAGGTTCGGTCCCAGCACCGAGCGTCGCCGCTCCTTGGGCACGACCGTGACCTCGCCGACGAACTTCAGCGGCAGATGCGCCTCGCCGACCCACAGTTCACCGCCTTGAACCATCACTTTCATCCGCCCGAGGGAGAACAGGATGAAGGCGGTGGCCGGCAACAACACGGCGTAGGGCAGCCAGGCACGCACGCCGGCGTATCCCAGATGTACCTCCGCGGCCAGTAGTAGGGCGCCGAACATCGGCAGCAGCCACTGCCACCAGGGCAGCCACTGGCGCTGGTCGAAGAGCGGTTTGCCGGACAGGGCGGGGCTCGCAGTCACGGCATCAGGGTAATTTGGCCGCCATGCACAGCGTCGAGGTACTGCTCCATCGCGTGGACAAGGACGTTCCACCGCCCTCCTACTCGAAGCCTGGCGACGCGGGCGCGGACCTGGTCACCACCAGTGACCTGGTACTTCCGCCTGGCGAAAGGGCCGTCGTGGGCACTGGAGTGGCCATCGCCCTCCCCGAGGGGTACGTCGGCCTAGTACATCCGCGCTCCGGGCTCGCCGCCAGGGTGGGGCTTTCCGTGGTGAACACCCCGGGCACTATTGATGCGGGCTACCGAGGTGAGATCAGGATCTGCCTGATCAACCACGATCTCCGCGAGCCGGTGGTGTTGCGCCGAGGCGACCGGATCGCCCAGCTGGTGATCCAACGGTATGAGCACGCGGAATTCCGTGAGGTTCAAGAGCTTCCCCAATCGGTGCGTGGCACCGGAGGATATGGCTCGACCGGTGGACATGTTGCCCTGAACAACCAGGCGTTGCATCCGGGGGACGCACGGCCGACGGCAGTGCCGTTGGCGGAAGGTATGGAGGTCTAGGCCATGTTTGGCAGGCGGCGCAGGCGCGGCAGGCATCGTGCCGGACGGGGCTCGGTCCGGTTCGACCCCACGTGGATCGCCGGACACGGCTATGTGGGCGAGGACGAGGAGTTCGACGACATCGTCGGCCCCTACGACTCCTCGGCGGTTCCCGAGGACGGCATCTCCCGGCTGGACCTGGGCTCGGTCCGGCTGCCGTTGCCGGAGGGTGCCCAGTTGCAGGTCGAGGTCGAGCCGGAGGGGCCGGTCAAGGCCGTCCACGTGGTCACCTCACTGGGGCGGCTCACCATCAGCGCGTACGCCGCGCCCCGGAGCACCGGGCTGTGGCGGGACGTCAGCGAGGAGCTGCTCGAACAACTGAAGAACGAGGGCGGCAAGGCCCAGTTCGAACGCGGCGAGTGGGGCCTGGAGATCCGGGCCGTCATGCCCAAGGCCGCACTGTGCTTCGTCGGCATCGACGGTCCGCGCTGGCTGTTGCGCGGTGTCGCGGCCGGTCCGTTGCACCAGGCGGAGGCCACCGCCGCCGCGCTGCACGACGTGCTGCGGGACACCGTGGTCGTCCGCGGCGAGGAACCGTTGCCGGTGCGGACGCCGCTGGCGCTCCAGCTCCCGGACGCCATCGCCCGGCACATCGACCAGGCCCAGGGCTCGGAGGCCTGAGAGGCGGCCGACGGGTTATCACACATCACAGGCGTGTGGTAACCCGATCGGGTTAAGGTCCCGGTGCTGGGGGAAACCTTGCATCGACGGAACGTCGAGCGGGTATCACGCGTTAGTTCTGTGGGTGCGGTCACAAGTTACCCACCGGCACGAACTGGAACGCGGTTACGCTGGACAGGAATCAGGCCGGGACCGGCCTCAGGCGCACGGGAGCGCGAATGGGTGGCGCCGACAAGAACGGCACCGTTGAAGGTGGCTATTGGCGTCGGCTGATGCGTCGGCTGACCAGCGACCTCGCCGAATTGGACGCGGACGATCTTTCACGGCAAGCTGCGCAGAGCGGTGCCGCGCGAGCCTGCGACTGCAGGTCCGGGCAGGAGGTCACCGTGCACGGCAGATTGCGCAGCGTCGAGCTGTCGCCGCGGGACGCGGTGGCAACCCTGGAGGCCGAGCTGTACGACGGCACCGAAGGCGTCACCCTGGTCTGGCTGGGGCGGCGGCGGATTCCGGGCATCGAGCCCGGTCGTACGCTTCGGGCGAGTGGGCGGCTGGCTATGCGTGACGGCCGGAAGGTCCTGTACAACCCCTACTACGAACTGCAGACGACACATGAGTGATTTCCCGGCGTCGGCTCCGGCGGCGCTCCCCGACGGCAAACCCTCCGAGCAGGAGCGCGAGCAGACCATGCTCGAGCAGATGGGCGGCGTCAGCGGCCTCATCTACTCCGGTGTGCCCGTTCTGGTCTTCGTCTTCGTCAATCTGTTCGCAGGCATGATGCCCGCCATCTGGGCGGCGCTGGGCAGCGCCATCCTGATCCTGGTGCTGCGCATCGTGCGCAAGGAGCCCGTACAGCCGGCCATCTCCGGTTTCCTGGGCGTCGGCGTGTGCGCGTTCATCGCCTACTACACCGGTTCGGCGAAGGGCTTCTTCTCCTTCGGCATCTGGCTGAACCTGGTCTACGGCGGCGCGTTCCTGCTGTCCGCGCTGATCGGCTGGCCGCTCGTCGGCGTGGCCTGGTCCGCGTTGAACGGGCAAGGCATGGAGTGGCGCAAGCACCGCGCCGCGGTCATCGCCTACTACGTCGCCACGCTCACCTGGGCGGCCATCTTCGCCGCCCGCTACCTGGCGCAGAAGTTCTTCTACGACGCGAACGATGTCAGCGCGCTGGGCATCACCAAGATCGCCATGAGCTGGCCGCTGACCGCGCTGGGCGGCCTGGTCTCCTTCTGGGCGATCCGTCGCGTCCGCAAGGTCGTCCCGCCCGCCGAGGAACCGGCACCGGCGGCGTAGCTTTTCGTAAGCATGGGCACCTTGCGCGCGTCAGACGCGCGCAAGGTGCCCATGCTTACGTCTGTGCTCAGTCCTCGGCCGGTGCCCGCAGCGCGGTGTTGATCTCGTCCTCCACGTCCGAGGACGCCACGAACAGCAGCTCGTCGCCCGGCTCCAGGGAGTCGTCGGACTGCGGCACGATCACCCGCCCGCCCCGCAGGATGGTGACCAGTGCGGCGCCGTTGGGCAGTTTCAGGGCGCCGACCGAGCGTCCGGCCAGCGGAGTGTCCTCCGGCAGCGTGACCTCGACCAGGTTCGCCTGACCCTGGCGCAGCGTCATCAGCCGGACCAGGTCGCCGACGGATACCGCCTCCTCGACGACGGCGGCCAGGATGCGTGGCGCGGACACCGAGACGTCCACGCCCCAGCCCTCGGTGAACAGCCACTCGTTGCGTGGATCGTTCACCCGGGCCACCACCCGGCTCACGCCGAACTCGGTCTTGCTCAGCAGCGAGATGACCAGGTTGACCTTGTCGTCCCCGGTGGCCGCGACGACCACGTCGCACAGCTCGATGCCGGCCTCTTCCAGCGAGGTCAGCTCGCAGGCGTCGGCGTGCACCCATTCCGCGGCCGGGACGGAACCCGGGTCGAAGTGCTGCCGGTCGCGCTCGATCAGCATGACCTGGTGCTTGTCGGCGAGCAGCTCGGCGGCGATGGAGCGGCCGACGGCCCCCGCACCGGCGATGGCGACACGCATCAGTTGCCCTCCTCGGGTGCCTGGGTGGACCGGGAGGTCACCTCGGAGATCGTGCCGGACAACGCGGCCACGTACACCTGGTCGTCGGCCTGCAGCACGGTGCCCGCCTTGGGCAGGACGCCGCTGCCGAACCGCATGATGAAGGCGACCCGGCTGCCGGTGGACTCCTCGATCTCCCGGACCGAGTGCCCGTACCAGGACTCGTGCAGCGGCAGCCGCACCACGGCGACCGAACCGGACGGCTCGCGCCAGGCGGGGCCGGTGGCCTCCGGCAGGATCATGTTCAGCAGCCGGTCGGTGGTCCAGGGAACGGTGGCCACCGTGGGGATGCCCAGCCGTTCGTAGACCGCCGCCCGCTTCGGGTCGTAGATCCGGGCCACCACGTGGGAGACGCCGAACGACTCGCGGGCCACCCGCGCGGAGATGATGTTCGAGTTGTCACCGTTGGACACGGCGGCGAACGCCCCCGCCCGCTCGATGCCGGCCTCGATGAGCACCTCGCGGTGGTAGCCGACCCCGGTGACCTGCTGGCCGTGGAAGTCCGCCCCCAGCCGGCGGAAGGCCTGGCTGTCCTTGTCGATGACCGAAACCTGGTGGTCAAGCCGGCCGAGGGCCTTGGCGAGTGACGCACCCACCCGGCCGCAGCCCATGATCACCACGTGCACGGGATCCTCCTTGAAGACTCAGGAAAGAGGCTGCACCGACGGATCGCCGCCGAAGCGGCACCCACCGGTGCACCCTCTTGGGCCAACCGTACCTCTTGACGAGTCAAGAGCCTCGGCCTGCGGTTTACGCCCCGCGAGGTAAAACACGCGACGTGCCTCCGGCTGTGACCTGCTACTCATCCTGATCGACCAGTGTGGAGCCACAATCGGCGGATTGCGCACTACTTAGGTGGCACCGGCCGTGGGAGGTATGCGCGACCGCTTAGGCTGTGCGCCGTGTCCAAGCTCGCCACCGCCACGAAACGGCTGTTGCTCGGCAGGCCGTTCCGCAGCGACCGCCTCGCGCACACCCTGCTGCCGAAGCGGGTGGCGCTGCCGGTGTTCGCCTCCGACGCCCTGTCCTCCGTCGCGTACGCCCCCGAAGAGATCTTCCTGACCCTGTCGGTCGCGGGGATCGCCTCCTTCGCGTTCGCGCCCTGGATCGGCGCGGTGATCGTCGTCGTCATGCTCGCCGTGGTGGCCAGCTACCGGCAGAACGTGCACGCCTACCCCAGCGGTGGCGGCGACTACGAGGTCGCCACGGTCAACCTGGGCAGGCACGCCGGTCTCACCGTGGCCAGCGCGTTGCTGGTGGACTACGTGCTCACCGTCGCGGTGTCCATCTCCTCGGCGGCGGCCAACATCGGGGCGATCATCCCCTGGGTCTCGTCCAACAAGGTCGTGTTCAGCGTGATCGCCATCCTGCTGATCACCGCGGTGAACCTGCGCGGCATCCGCGAGTCCGGCGCCGCCTTCGCCATCCCCACCTACGCCTTCATGGTCGGCGTGTTCATCATGATCGGCTGGGGGCTGTTCCGGATCGAGATCCTGGGCGACACGGTCCAGGCGGCCAGCGCGGGCCTGAAGCTCAAGGACGACAACGAGCACCTGATGGGCCTGGCCCTGATCTTCCTGGTGCTGCGCAGCTTCACCCAGGGGTGTGCCGCGCTGACCGGTGTCGAGGCCATCTCCAACGGCGTGCCCGCCTTCCAGAAGCCCAAGTCGCGCAACGCGGCCACCACGTTGTTGATGCTCGGGCTGATCGCGGTCACCATGTTCATGGGCATCATCGCGCTGGCCAGGGACACCGGCGTGGTGCTGGCGGAGAACCCCAAGGAACAGCTCCTCAACGCGCCCGACGGCTACGTGCAGCAGACGCTGATCACCCAGCTGGCCAACGCGGTGTTCAGCGACTTCACCCCGGGCTACTGGTTCATCACCGCCGTCACGGCGTTGATCCTGGTCCTGGCCGCCAACACGGCGTTCAACGGTTTCCCGGTGCTCGGCTCGATCCTCGCCCAGGACCGCTACCTGCCCCGGCAGCTGCACACCCGGGGCGACCGGCTGGCCTACTCGAACGGCATCGCCTTCCTGGCCGCCTTCGCCGTGCTGCTGGTCATCGGCTTCGAAGCCGACGTCACCAAGCTCATCCCGCTGTACACCGTGGGCGTGTTCGTCAGCTTCACGATGAGCCAGACCGGCATGATCCGGCACTGGAACCGGCTGCTGCGTACCGAGACCGACACGCGCGAGCGCCGCCGGATGAAGCAGATCCGCGCGATCAACGCGTTCGGCCTGCTGATGACCGGATCCGTGCTGATCATCGTGCTGATCACCAAGTTCACCCGGGGCGCCTGGATCGCCATCGCCGCGATGGCCGCCATCTTCCTGTTGATGAACGCCATCCGGAGGCACTACGACTCGGTGGCCTCCGAGGTGGAACTGCACATGCGGGACCGGCAGAACGCCACGCTGCCCGCGCGCAACCACGCGGTGGTGCTCGTCTCCCAGCTGCACCTGCCCACGCTGCGGGCCCTCGCCTACGCCAAGGCCACGCACCCCGACGCCCTCGAGGCGGTCACGGTGAACGTGGAGGACGGCGCGACCAGGGCGCTGACCGCCGAATGGGAGAAACTGGACATCAAGGTCCCGCTCAAGGTGATCGAATCGCCGTACCGCGAGATCACCAAACCCGTTCTCGACTATGTGAAGCGCATCAGGACCGCGAACCCCAGGGACGTGGTCACCGTATTCATTCCCGAGTACGTGGTCGGGCGCTGGTGGGAACAGGTTCTGCACAACCAGAGCGCACTTCGGCTCAAGGGACGGCTGTTGTTCCAGCCGGGCGTTATGGTCACCAGCGTGCCGTGGCAGTTGCAGTCCTCGGCCAAGGTCACCGACAAGCCGGTTGTGGCACCCGGAGCCATCCGTAGGGGCCTTGAGCCAGGACATCAGGCGGTCGACAAAAAATCGTGAGCAAGACAGCAGACAAGCTCGACTGGACCGGCCGCAGGGTCGAGGTCATCGTCGGGCCGGTGGCGCACGGCGGTCACTGCGTGGCCAGGCACGATGGCCGCGTCATCTTCGTCCGGCACAGCCTGCCGGGAGAACGCGTCATCGCCGAGATCACCGAGGACACCGGCGGCTCCTTCTGCCGGGCGGACGCGATCACCGTCCTGGAGGCCTCCGCCGGCCGGGTGGAACGTCCCTGCGCCGCGTCGGGCCCGCGGGGCTGCGGCGGCTGCGACTGGCAGCACGCCGACGCCCACACCCAGCGCGCGTTGAAGGCCGACGTGGTCGCCGAGCAGCTGCGCAGGCTGGCCGGCATCGACTGGCCGGTTGAGGTGGAGGCGTTGCCCGCCACCGGCCCCCGGGAACTGGAAGGCTGGCGGACCCGCACCCGGCTCGCCGTCGACGGCTCGGGGAACCTGGGTTTCCGGCTGCACCGCAGCCACGAGATCATCCCGGTGGACGACTGCACCATCGCCGTGCGCGGCGCGCTACCCCCGCTGACCGGCCAGGACTGGCCGTCCGGTGCCGAGGTGGACGTCTGCGTGGACGGCGAGGGCACGCTGCACGTGCAGGGCATCGCCGAGGACGGCACCGCGCAGGTGGCCGGCAGCGGCGTGGCCGTGCAGTTCGCGGCGGGCCGCCGGTGGAAGGTCAACGCGCACGGCTTCTGGCAGGTGCACCCGGCCGCCGCCGACACCCTCGCCGGGGTGGTCGCCGAGATGGCACGGGCACCCAAGGGCGGCATCGCCTGGGACCTGTACGGCGGCGCGGGGCTGTTCGCCTCGGTCCTCGCGGAACAGGTCGGGCCACGCGGCAACGTGTTCGTCGTGGAGTCCAACACCCAGGCCATCGCCGACGGCCGCGCCAGCCTGGCCGACCTGCCCAACGTGCACTTCACCACCGGCCGGGTGGACAACTCGCTGGGCCGGGGCATCCTGGCGCGGGGCAAGCCCTCGGTCGTGGTCCTGGACCCACCGCGCAAGGGCGCGGGCCGATCGGTCGTCGACGCGATCGCGGCCAAGACACCCGCACGGGTGGTCTATGTGGCCTGTGACCCGGCCGCGCTGGCCAGGGACATCGCGTTGTTCGCCGGGCACGGCTACGAGTTGACCCAGCTCAGGGCATTCGACGCGTTCCCGATGACGCACCACGTGGAGTGCGTGGCGCTGTTGTCCGCTCGCTGAGAAATCCCTCGCCCGATGATCACCGTCCGGGGCATCCTGGTGCCCTTGGGGGGTGGTCGCATGCGCGCCTTGTTCCGGAACTGGTTCTCCCTGCCCGCACCCGTCGTCACCGAGGAGGATCAGCTCAGCACCGAGTACTGGGAGCTGCACAACCACGCCACGGTGAACAGCGGCCTGTGGGACCAGCTGCGGATCCTGCCGCGCACCCTGCGCGAGGTCGCCCGTTTCTGCTGGCAGGCCTCACCGCGGGCGTTCATCGCGATCATCGTGCTGGAACTGTTCTCCGGGATCGCCGCGGCGACCGGACTGCTGGCCACCACCCAGGTGCTGACCGCCCTGCTGGAGACCGGCCCCACCCCGCAACGGGTACTGGACGCCGCGGCCGAGCTGGGCCTGGTGATCGCCGCCTTCGCCGTCCAGGGTGTCGCCGTCGCGATCATCGCGGCGCTCAACTCCCGGCTCACCCCCCACGTCCGGCAGCTCGCCGAGGACGCCGTGATCCGCGCGGCCGCCCATATCGAGCTGGCCGGATACGACGACGCCGAGCACCACGACCAGCTCAGCCGGGCCCGCGACCGCGGCGCGTTGCAGGTCCCGCAGGCCGTCAACCAGGCCATCGGCCTGCTGTCCGCCCTGGTCACCCTGGCCGCCGCGATCGGCGTCGTGAGCCTGCTGCACCCGCTGCTCGCCCTCATCCTGGTGCTCTCGGTGGTGCCGTCGGCCTGGGCGGAACTGCGCAGCAGCAAACTCGGCTACGCCTCAATGCTGCGCCGCATCCAGCTGGACCGGCGCCGCTGGATGCTGAGCGATCTCCTCGCCGACCGGAACGCGGCCGCCGAACTGCGCGCGTACGCGGCGCAGCCCACGCTGCTGGCCGAACACGGCAGGCTGGGCGAGGTCCTGCTGCGCGAACACATCGCGCTCGGCGACGCGCAGGCCAAGGTCTCGCTGCTCGGCCGCACCGTCAGCGGCCTGGCCACCGGGGCGGGGTACGCCGCGCTCGGCTGGCTGCTGTACATCCAGGTCATGCCCCTGGCCGTGGCCGGAGCCGCGGTGCTGGCGATGCGCACCGGCCGGTCCGGCCTGTCCCAGCTGGTGCTGTCGATGAACCGGCTGCACGAACAGGGCCTGTACATCAACGACCTGCGTCAATTCCTCGACCAGGTGGCCGGGCGGACCAGGCACGGCCACGGGATCGCCGCGCCCGCCGACCCGTCGATCATCACCATGGACCGGGTGACGTTCCGCTATCCCGGAGGTGAGACCGACGCCCTCGCCGGCGTGTCCGCGACCGTGCACCGCGGACAGGTGGTGGCGCTGGTGGGGGAGAACGGCTCCGGCAAGTCCACGCTGGCCAAGCTCCTCGCCGGGCTCTACCTGCCCACGGCGGGCAGCATCAGCTGGGACGGGGTGAACCTGGCCGAGGTGGACGAGGCGTCGATCGCGGACCGGATCTCGATGATCATGCAGGATCCGACCCACTGGCCGCTGACCGCCAGGGACAACGTCCGGCTGGGCAGACCGGACCGCCCCGACCCCGGCGACCGCCTCCTGCTGGCGGCCGCCGAGGGAACCGGCGCCGACCAGGTGGCCGGTGAGCTGTCGCGGGGCTGGGACACACTGCTCAGCAAGCACTTCAAGAACGGCCAGGACCTGTCCGGTGGGCAGTGGCAGCGGATGGCCGCCGCCCGCGCGGTCTACCGGGACGCACCCATCCTGATCTGCGACGAACCGACCGCCGCCCTGGACGCCAGGGCCGAGGCGGCCGTCTACGAGACGCTCCGCCGGCTGGCCGCCGGTCGCACCGTCTTCCTGATCACCCACCGGCTGGCCAGTGTCAAGCACGCCGACCAGATCCTGGTGCTGCACCACGGCGAACTGATCGAACAGGGCACCCACCGGGAACTGATGGCCGCCGACGGACGGTATGCCGACCTGTACACGCTCCAGGCCAGGGCCTACCAGGCGGAAATAGAAACCGCCGGTTAGCGGGTTGTACCAAGGCTGCCCGACCGCACAATGTCAGACCCCTCGGGCACTCTGAGCGGCCGGACTGGGAAATGGAGCTGATGCGCGTGCTGAATGGGATTCGCCGCTGGTTCGCCTTACCGCCGCTGCCGGACACCGTGGTGATCGACGGCGTGGAGATGCGCTCCCCGTACTGGCGGGAGTACGGGGACGAGGCCATCAAGGCCGGGATATGGCGCAAGGCCAGTGAACTGCCCCGAACCCTGCGGGTGGTGAGCCGGTTCGCCTGGCAGGCCTCGCCGAGGGCCTTCGTGGCCATCCTGGTGCTGCAGCTGCTGTCCGGTATCGCGTCGGCGACCGGCCTGCTGGCGACCACCCGGGTACTGACCGCCCTGCTGGCGGTGGGCCCCACCCCGGACCGGGTGCTGGCGGCGGCCGGCCAGCTGACGCTCGTCGTGGTGGCCTTCGCCGGCCGAGGCCTGGTGGTCTCGGTGATCGCGACGCTGAACTCGCGGATCACCCCGGTGATCAGCAGGCTGGCGGAGGACGAGGTCATCGCCACCGCCTCCCGGGTCGAACTCGCCGCCTACGACGACGCCGACCACCACGACCTGCTGTCCAGGGCCCAGTCCCAGGGCGTGTCCAACCTGACCCAGGCCTACAACCAGGCGGTCGGCCTGCTGACCGCGATCGTCACCCTCGCCGCGGCGGTCGGCGCGGTGTCCGTCCTGCATCCGTTGCTGGCGCTGGTCCTGCTCTGTTCGGTGCTCCCGGACGCGTGGGCCACCCTGCGCGGCAGCCGGCTGCGATACATCTCCTCGGTGCGCCGGGTCGCCCTCTACCGGCGCAAGAGCATGCTCAACCGGCTGCTCACCGACCGGGACGCCGCGGCGGAGATCCGGTCGTACACCGCCCAGCCCACCCTGATCAGGGAACACCGCCGGGTCGGTGACGTGCTGTTGAACGAGCAGATCGAGCTGGGCAAGGTCGCCGAACGCATCGGTGTCACCGGCCGCACCATCTCCGGGCTCGCCGTCGGAGCCGGCTATGTGGTCCTCGGCTGGCTGCTGTACGCGCAGATCATGCCCCTGGCGGTGGCCGGTGCGGCGGTGCTGGCCATGCGCACCGGCCGCAGCGCGCTGTCCCAGCTGGTGCTCTCGCTGAACCGGCTGCACGAATCCGGCATGTACATCGGCGACATGCAGCGCTTCCTCACCGAGGCCACCGCCCGTACCCGCCCGGCGACCGGCCGTCAGGCGCCCGCCGATCCCGAGGTGATCGAACTCGACCGGGTCACCTTCAGCTACCCGGACGCGAGCAAGCCGGCCCTGTCCGGGGTGTCCGCGACCATCCGCCGTGGCCAGGTCGTGGCCCTGGTCGGCGAGAACGGTTCCGGCAAGTCCACCCTGGCCAAGCTGCTGTCCGGCCTCTACCTGCCCCAGTCCGGCAGCATCAGCTGGGACGGAGTGGACCTGGCGGAGGTGGACGAATCCTCGATCGCCGACCGGGTCGCGGTGATCATGCAAGACCCCACCCGCTGGCCGCTGACCGCGAGGGACAACGTCCGGCTGGGCCGCCCCGACCGCGAGGACCCGCAGGACCTGCTGTTGCTGCAGGCGGCCACCGGCACCGGCGCCGCCGAGGTGGCCGAGGAACTGGACCACGGCTGGGACACGCTGCTGAGCAAGGAGTTCAAAAACGGTCAGGACCTGTCCGGTGGGCAGTGGCAGCGGATGGCCGCCGCCCGCGCGGTGTACCGCGACGCACCCATCCTGATCTGCGACGAACCGACCGCGGCCTTGGATGCCCGCGCCGAGGCGGCCGTCTACGAGACGCTCCGGCTGCTCTCGCAGGGCCGTACGGTTTTCCTGATCACCCACCGGCTGGCCAGCGTCAAGCACGCCGACCAGATCCTGGTGCTGCACCACGGCGAACTGATCGAACAGGGCACCCACCCCGAGCTGCTCGCGGCGGGCGGCAGGTACGCCGACCTGTACACGCTCCAGGCCAAGGCCTATCAGCCCGACGAACTCACCGCGGTCGGTGCCTAGCCCCTGATGGCGACTCTGCTCTACACGGCCGCCATGTCCCTGGACGGGTTCATCGCCGGACCCGCCGGGGACATGGCCTGGCTGACCCCCTACTTCGGCCCGAATCCGCTGATGGACGAGCTGCTGCCGGACATCGGCGCGCTGTTGGTCGGCGGCCGTACCTTCCACGGCGACGACCCGAACCGGGACACCGACAAGGAGGGCGCCTTCGGCGGCGCCTGGTCCGGCCCCCAGTTCGTGCTCACCCACCATCCGCCCGCCGACCCCGTTCCCGGCGTCACCTTCACCGACGATGTGCGCACCGCGGTCACCGCCGCGTCGACCGCGGCCGGCGACGGATACGTGTGCGTCCTGGGCGCCGCGACCGCACGCAGCTGCCTGGAGGCCGGTCTGCTGGACGAGGTTCTCGTCGTGGTTGCCCCGGTGCTGCTCGGCGACGGCACCCGGTTGTTCGACCACCCCGGCGGGCGCACCGTACGCCTGGACCGGTTGCGCCTGGAGTCGGCCGAGCAGTCCACCTGCCTGTGGTTCCGCGTGCGCTACTGACTGCGGCGGCCGCACACCGAGATCGTCAGCTCAGCGCGGCGGCGATGGTGTCCCGAGCGAACTCCTCCGCTCCGGTCACCGCGCCGCCCGGTCCGAGCACCGGCCCATTGACCTGAACGCCATCGATGATCAGCAACAGCCGGTCGGCCAGCCGGCCTGGGTCCTTCGCACCCGCGGCTCCGGCCAGCTCGCGCAGTCGCGCCCGGAGCTCGTTG
Source organism: Pseudonocardiaceae bacterium YIM PH 21723 (assembly GCA_003600225.1). Lineage (GTDB taxonomy): Bacteria > Actinomycetota > Actinomycetes > Mycobacteriales > Pseudonocardiaceae > QZFT01. Next base: position 62,958 of record QZFT01000016.1, on the reverse strand, counting down.
TGCCGGCGGACCGCCAGCCGGTGTACCGGATGCGCCGGGTCCGGGAACTCCGCGAAACTGCTCCGCAGAAGACAGCCCCGGTTGCCAGGGATGACGGCCCGGTTCACCGACATGCGGACCAGTTCCACCAGCCGTTCACCGGGATCCCCGAGGAGCGTGTCCGCAGCCCGCTCCCATTCCTCGCAGTACCGCAGCAGCACCGCGAGGACCAGCGCGTCCTTGCCGCTGAACTCCCGGTACAGCACGTTCTTGCCGCACCCGGACTCGTCGATGATCTGCTGCAGCCCGATCGCGTGCACGCCGTGTCCGGAGAACAGCCGGGTAGCGGTCTGCAGGATCCGCTCGCGGATGTCCGGAGCCGGGCGGCGGGGCATGGCGCCCAGCCTAAAGGACCGATCGGTCCGCCACCCGAGCCGGTTGATCCACATATTCCTGCTGGATCGGCAGGATCCAGTCCTCCACCGGCTCCGGTTCGATCGGCTGCGGGGTCGCCTGCCGGACCAACCCGTACAGACAGCGTTGCAGGAAGCCCTTGAGCACCAGGCACAGCAGCCAGCCGGTACCGGGGAACTCCGGGCGGAACCCGGCTGTCCAGGTGATGGCGCAGCCGTTCTTCCTGGGTTGCAGGTCCACCGACCCGCGATGGTTGCGGATCGGAAGTCCCGAAGCCAGCGAGTAGTAGAAGACCCGGCCGGGCACGCAACCGATCAGCTGCTGGCGCAGGGTCAGCGGCCAGCCGAGCAGCCGGGTGCGGAACACCCTGATCTCGTGCGGTGAGCCGATGACGGCCGGCTCCACAGTCGCCGAGGTGACCGATGCCCAGGAGGGCCAGGAGGCCCCGTCGGCGAGCAACGCGTACACGTCCTCGGCGTTCGCCGAGCACCGCAGGGTCACCGTCACCTGGTGCAGTCCGTCGATATCGCGAGCCACGATCCGCCACCTTTCCGCCCCGTGGGAAACCCCGATTGTGCGGCGGGATTCCCGTGTGGCGACGATGACACGCGGCGGAAATTGCTGGTAGAAAGCGGCCCAGGCGTGCATGCTCACCCGAAAGAGTGGGCGTCAACAGGGGGATGGATGCACATCGAGCGGCTGACGCCGAACGATCTCGCGGGTTGTGTCGGGCTCGCCGTCGACCGTGACTGGCAGCCGGAGGAGCCGAAATGGCGGCTGCTGTTCGGTGTCGGTGATGCGTACGGCGTCCGGGACGAGCAGGGTGGCCTGGCCGGCTGTGCTGTGCTCACCCGGTACGGCCCATCCGCGGCGGTGTTGTCCAACCTGCTGGTGGCCCGCCGGCATGAACGCCAGGGCATCGGCGCCGGACTCGTTCGCCACGTGCTCGCTGCCGCGGCCCCTGCCACCACCCTGTTGTACGCCACCACCGAGGGTCGAGAACTCTATCGACGGCTCGGGTTCGAGGATGTGCGCACGGCGAATGTCTGGGTGGGCCGATTCGGCCTGGTCCGGGTGGACTCCCCGCGCAGCCGTCCGGCGATCAGCGCCGATCTGGGGCCCATCGTGAAGCTGGACTCCGAGGTCTACGGGGTGGACCGGGCGCACATGCTGGCCCGGTTGTTCTCCGCTGCCGAACAGGTACGGGTACTCGAGGAAGACGGCGAGATCGTCGGCTACGCCACCCGGTACGCCAGCGACGACTGGCAGGCCATCGGCCCGGTGGTCGCACCCGATGAGGACGGGGCTCAGGCGCTGATCACCGATCTGGCCGAGGGCGCCGAGGGCCCGGTGCGGATCGACCTGCTGGACGATCAGCGGAACCTGGGGGAGTGGCTGACCGGATGTGGTCTGGCCACCGTCTATCAGGCCACCTTCATGCGGCACGGTTCGATCCCCGAGGGGCGTCCCGCGCAGATGTTCGCGCCGGTGGGGCACGCTCTCGGCTAGGACACGGTCAGCCCCAATTCGGCGGCCAGACCCAGCAGAATGGCCCGCAGGCCGATGGTGAACCGGCGCAGTTCGCCCTCCTCGGTCAGCAAGCCACGCAGCGCTTCCTGCCCGGCCGGGTCCCGGTAGATGGCCGCGGTGTGCGGGAACACGCCGCTGTCCATCACCGATTCGGCGAACTCGGTCGCCGCCGTGAGTTCGGCGTCCTCCATCGCACTGTGCGCCTTCGACTGCCCGCAGCGCAGCGCGTTGCCATGGACGTAGTCGTCGACCGTGGCCATCACCAGATAGCGCTGCTCCGGTCCGAGTGCGGTGTCGGCGAGTGCGGCGAAGGTCTGTTCGGCATGCCGCATGGCGTTCGGTCCGACCCGGGCGTTCTGCAGTGAGGTGAGCGCCCAGGGGTGCCGGATCAGCACCTCCCTCGTGCGCACGGAGATCGCCGTCAAGGCGGTGTACCAGTGTGTGGGGACCTCCTCCAGCAGCACCTGTTCCATGATCGCGTCATCCATCAGCGCGATCAGGTCGTCCTTGGTGCGCACGTAGTAGTAGAGCGTCATCGTGCCCGCCCCCAGATGGCCGGCGACCTTGCGCATCGACACCGCATCGAAACCTTCGGTGTCCGCGATCGCCAGCGCCGCCTCCGCGAGCTGCTCCCGGGTGAATCTGGGCCGACGTGCCCCTGGTTCCGGCCTCGCCCAAATAGGGGCGTTGTCCTGCGCACTTGCCATTCGTACACCGTACCATCTATCGTCTTCATCGTGCGGCGTACGACGATGCCGTACAACGTACCGATAACTGGAGGGGACATGAAACTCGATGCGGAAGTACTGATCGCCGGTGCCGGACCTACCGGGTTGCTGCTCGCCTGTGAACTGGCGCGCCGGGGCGTGTCGTTCCGGCTCGTGGACCAGTCGACCGCTTTCTTCGGCGGCTCCCGGGGAGATGGTCTGATGCCGCGAACCCAGGAGGTGTTCGCGGACATGGGGGTGCTGCCCACGGTGCTGGCGGCCGGGGGTGAACCGCTGCCCACGCGGATCTACGACGGGGACCAGGTGATCTGGGAGGGCAGTCAGGCCGAGACCTATCCACCGACCGCCGACGTGCCCTACCCGAATCCCTATTTCGTGCCGCAGTACCGGACCGAGCAGATCCTTCGCGACCGGCTGGCCGAACTCGGCGGCACGTTGGAGCAGGGCGTAACCCTCGTCGATCTGACCCACCTACCGGATGAGGTCGTGGTCGGCCTGTTGACCCGGTCCGGGCCGCAGCGGGCGCGGTTCCGCTATGTGGTGGGCGCGGACGGCGGCAAGAGCACCGTGCGCAAGGCCTGCGGCATACCGTTCACGGGGGAGACCGACGAGGGCACCACCATGACGTTCGGCGATGTCCGGCTGTCCGGGCTGGACCGATCACACGGCCGGATCTGGCGATACGGGGACAGTTTCGTCAGCCTCGTCCCGTTGCACGGCACGGACAGGTTCAACTTCACCATCCCGGTGCCCGTTCTGCCCGCCGACACCTCACTACTGGAGCACCTCCAGGACCTGGTGAGCGCCGCGTCCGGTGACCCGGGCATCGTGCTGCAGGAGATCACCTGGTCCACTACGTGGCGGGCCAACGCGCGGATCGCCGACCGATTCCGCGAGCGCCGGGTGTTCCTGGCCGGTGATGCGGCGCATGTGTGCCCGCCGACCGGCGGTCAGGGCATGAACACCGGGATCCAGGACGCCTACAACCTGGCGTGGAAGCTGGCCGCCGTGCTCGGCGGCGCACACGAGAGCCTGCTGGACAGCTACGAGCAGGAGCGGCGGCCGGCGGCAGAAGCCGCACTCGACCTGTCCGGCCGACTGCTGGCGAAGTACAAGAACGGCGATGCCGACGCCAATGTACGCAGCCGCGAGGTCCACCAACTCGGGATCAACTACCGCACCGGCTCGTTGGCCGAGGATCGTCGCGCGCAACAGGGCAGCCTGATCGCGGGCGATCGGGCGCCGGATGGGCGCACCGAGACCGGTAAAACGGTCTTCGATCTGCTGGCCGGTCCGCATTGGACGGTGCTGCAGGTCTCCGACGGCACCGGGACGCTGGGATTCGTGCTGCCGGAGTACCCGGAGATCCCCGTGTACACCATCGATCCCGATGTCTGGCTGAAGTTCGGCATCACCGCCGGCACGACCGTGCTGATCCGGCCGGACAACCACATCGCGGTCTGCGTCACCGAGGACGCTCACCAGGCGATCGTCGACTACCTCCAGAATCGGATCGGCCTGTCTGCGATCACGACGTCTCCGCTGTCGCAACGAACCGGTTGATGATGTCCGCGATGGCAACGGGATCGTCGAGCTGCGGGTAGTGACCCAGCTCGGGCAGCCGGGTCACCGGTGCCTGTGGGCGCAGCTCCAGCATCGCGTCCAGGACCCGAGTGGTGGCCACCGGATCCCGTAGCGCCCAGGCCAGTTCCAGCCGGCCGGGCCAATCCCGGATGGCGCCGTGCCAGCGATCGGCGTACCACACCCGCTCGTGCAGGTAATAGATCAATTTGTCGAGGATGCGATGCCCGTTCTGATGCGTCAGCAGAGCCCACTGGTCGTCCGCTTCGGCCGCGGTGAGCGGATGGTCCGGCGTGAACACGCGGCCGAACTGGAAGCGGAAGGACGCCTGCGTGGTGAGTCTGGCCGCCAGTGGCCCGAACCGGCTGCGCAGCAGCTTCTGGCCGAGGGTCGGACTGGCCTTCTCCAGCACCATGCTGCCGTTGAACAACAGAACATCGGCGGTCAGGCCCCGGGCCATGAGCTCATTCGCCACCGAAGTACCGAGATCGTGGGCCACCACGACGAAAGGTCCGGGAACGAAGCGCTCGAGTAGGCGCTCCACCAGATCTGCCTGATACAGCAACGAATAGACATGGTCGCGTGGTTTGTCCGAAAGGCCGAACCCCAGGAAATCGAACAGCAGTACCCGATTGCTCAGCAGCGGAAGCACCGTCCGCCAGTCATAGCTGCTGGACGGATAGCCGTGGAAGAACACGTCCGTCGGACCAGGACCGTCGATCAGCCGGACGAATATCCGGTGTCCGTCCACTTCCTCAAGCCGTCCCTCGGCACGCCACTGCTCCACTCGAGCCGTCATAGGGACATTGTGACCCGAATTCGACATCGCGCTGAGATTTGCCCTGAGTCGGCATGGAGATTTCCCGAATGAACACAGCGATCGGCAGTACCCGCTTCTGTCCCCCAGAAAAGAGAGATCATGAGCGACACAGTGAACACGGATGGCGTGATCGCCCGGTATCGGGCCATCGCGCATGCGCAGGCCGCGTTCTTCACCGACATGCGACAGCTGCTGGAGTCGGCCCCCTGTCCGGACGACGAGCTGGAGGAGATCCGGGTCGTGCTGATGCTGACCTGGCCGAAGATCAAACGACTGGCCGCGCTCGCCAGGGCGTTCGCGTCCTCGCTGCCGGACACGCTGGAGAGCCTGCGTGCCGGAGTCATCGACCAGAACAAGGCCGAGACCCTGTTCGACGTGACCAGGCCGCTGAACACCGAGCTGAGCCGGTCGGTGGAGAAGGGAGTGCTGCCGTACGCGGCCGAACTCACCCCGCCCAGGCTGCGTGGCCTTGCCGAGCAAATCATCATCGAACTCGATCCTGAGGGCGCGCAGGAGAGGCATGAACGCCGTAAGCAGCATCGGAACCTGACCATCAGGAAGTTGTACGACGGCATGGGGGAGTTGCGGCTCTACTCTTCGATCGACGAGATCCAGGCCGCCTACGCGCAGATCGACGGCCAGGTCCGGGCCACACGCAGCCGTGAGGATGATCGAACTCAAGACCAGGCTCGCGCCGACCTGGCCCTCGCCGTACTCGTCGCCGGCGGTGAGGGGAAACCGGAATTCAGCCCGGTGAAGGCGGAGATCTTTGTGACCGTTCCACACGATCTCGTTTTCGGAGACTCCGATGTCGGGGCCGAGATGCATGGTGTGGGCGCCATCCCGGCGAACCTGGCGCGACGGCTGACCGCTGAGGCGCCGACCTGGCGCCGGTTGGTCACCGACCCGGTCTCCGGTGTCGGAATGGACCTGTCGACCGACCGGTACCGCCCGACGGACACCGAACGAGACTTCATCCGGGCCCGCTATCAGACCTGCGCCTTCCCCGGGTGTTGTGCACCGGCGGTCACCTGCGACATCGACCACTGCACCCAGCGCCAGGAGGGCGGCCTGACCTGCTCGCACAACCTGGCCCCGCTCTGTCGCAGGCACCACCGCTACAAGGACGAGAAGCGGTGGAGCTACAAGCTCCAGCCGAACGGTGACCGTGACTGGACCTCGCCGCAGGGCCGACAACGCCGGGTCCGTATTCGAGATGGTCACGAGTCAGAGGCCGCGTGAGTCGCATTGGCCGCCCGGTCGCCCTGAGTTCGCGCCTTCACCGCGGTGATGCCGTTACAGGAAATTCCTGTGCGGCATCTACCGCACAGCGGAAGAGCCGATAACATGGCGCGGCTCGGGACCACGGCTACGGAGGTGTCGCTATGGGCGGCCTGGACCGGACCCGATTCGTCGGCGACTGCGAGCACCTTGAGCAGCTCATGCGCGCCGGCCGGATCGACCAGGTCGGTCCCGGTTCTGTCCGTCTCATCCAGCGTGCGGCCGATCCCTTGGAATCCACCCAGGCACATCTGTATTTGTTGACCGGCCTGTTCTACGACCGATTGCCCCTGGATCAGTTCACCCTCGCGGCCAATCGTGCGCACCAGGCTCTGCAGCGAAACCCGGTGCCGACATTCCTCGCGGAATTCCATGCGATCAGCAGTTGTGTGACGGCGCTGAACGGCGAGGTCGCCAGCGCCGTCGAGCACATCGTCCACGGAGTGCGTGCCGCCGAGGCAGAGACCATGCCGTCCGTTTCGACAGCATTGGCCTGGGCCGACCTGGGATATGCGGCCAGCATCATCGGCTTGGTGGACAAGGCGGCGGAGTTCAACCATCGGTCACGAGAGGAAGGTGCTCGCTGGGGCTTCGGCATGGTCGGCACTGTGCCGCGACTGATGGCTGCGCTGGTCTACGACCATCGCGGTGACACCCCCGCCTGCATCAGGGAACTGGAGTCCCTGTGTGCACTGGCCCGGTCGCGGACCGGTGATCTGTTCGCCAATCTGTACTACGCGGACCGGCTGTGCCTTGCGTACGCCGCCGTGCGGCTGGCTGCCCTCGGTGGAGATCCAGGCATTGACGCACACCATTTCTGGCCGGCCGGACCGCATCGGCCGCACGTCGCCGATTTCGAGCTGCTCTTCCTGGCCTGTTCGGCAGTGGCGGAGGGTAAGGGCGCGGAAGCGATCACGCTGTTGGACGCCATGATGCACGCGGGGCCGGGGAATCCGGTGGAGACGTTGCGGTTGCGTTCGCTCGCGCTGTCCTCGCTCGGAGATCACGCGGCGGCCCTCGCCGTCGAGCGTGAGGCCTGGCGCCTGGCCGCGGACATGACCCGGCAATGTCAGAACATCGTCGTCCAGGGAGTTGCGGCCAACCTGGACCGTGCCGAGATGGCTGAAGCGCTCGCCGGATACGCGAATGCGGCCCTCACCGATCCGCTCACCGGTTTGCCGAACCGCCGGCACCTGGAGGAGCGGCTGGCCGAGATGACCACGCAGTGTGGCAACGCTGTCATCGGAGTCCTCGACCTGGATCGCTTCAAAGACATCAACACCGTTCATGGTCACCTGGTGGGCGACCAGGTTCTCATGCGGGTGGCCGCAGCATTGACGACATGCTTCGGTCCGCAGGACTTCCTGGCTCGCTACGGTGGCGACGAGTTCGTGGCGATCCTGCCGACTACGTCCATCGACGCTGCTTATGGGCTGGGGGACCGCATCCTTGCCACCTTGCGTGACGTGAACTGGTCGGACATCGCTCCCGGCTCCCAGGTAGGGGTGAGTATTGGCTGGGCGGAGTTCGACGGGCGATGTGCGACGACCGTGTTGGGCGCTGCGGACAAGGCGATGTACCGGGCGAAAAGTAGTGCGGGACGGAACTGATCGCGGACGGTCAGTCGGCGTCTGTTGATCCGGTCGCAAGGTCATCGAGGATCTCGATCAATGCGGCGCTGGACCCGGCGATCAACTCCTCGGTGCGTTTGGCCGCCAATGCGCCGTCTGCCATAGAGATGGCCTCGACCACCTCGCGATACGGATCCAGATCGCTGAGTTCCAGCTTGGCGATGCCGATCAGTACCGGGAAGAACGGCTCCAGCGCGGGCAGCATGTCCTTGATCATCATGGAAAGCATCACCGACTGGGTGCCCTCGGCCACGCACATCCAGAATTCGATGGCCAGGCGTTGTCGCTGCACCATGTCCTCGGTGTCCGCCATCTGACGCACCAGTCGGCTCAGCCGCGGAGCGATCTCCGGGCCGGAGCGTACAGCCACCTTGCCCGCCATGCCGGGAGTCTGATCAAGCCGCATCTCCACCATGCTGCGTGCCGCCAGAAAGTCCTGCCGTCGCCCGGCGCCGACCAGGGCGGCGAGCTCGCTGCGTCCATCGCCGTCCTCTTTGTTCCGGTCCAGCTGATGCCACGCCTCCAGTACCGCGTCCGGGCTGGCATCCAGGCGGCCGGCCACCTTCTCCGCGATCTGGTGTTCGTCCGCGGTGCCCAGCGGCTGGCCGAAGATCACTTCGAGTAGTTGATCCTTCTCGACTCTCCTGGGCTCCACAGCCGTTGAACCTAATCCCGATCGATGAGCTCCGCAAAGCGATCACCAGCGGTTTCCCGGCCAGTAGCGCCAGCGCGCCCATCTCGCCGGCCAGGCCTCCATGCCACGGTTGGGGGGTTTGCGTGTGGCTTTCCGTGATTTGCCCGGGAGTCCAGGCGATGATGCAGATATGGATCTCCTCACCGCACTGGATCGAGCGTCCGCGGCCGCAGCCCGGATCGTCTCCGCGATCACCGTGCAGCAGCTGGACGCTCCGACCCCATGCGAGAAGTGGAGCGTGCGGGAGGTCATCAACCACCTGATCGACGGCAATCGGAAGGTGGAATCCCTCCTGGTCGGCCGCGAGACCAGCTGGACCGGCCGTGGACCGGGGGAGCGCCCGCCCGAGCATTTCACCAAGGCTCCGGATGCCTTCGGCTCCTCGCTGCGGGACCTGCGTTCAGCGATCACCACCGCCCCGCGCGAGGCCACCTTTCAGACGCCGTTCGGCAAGCAGCCCGCGGCGATGCTCGCCCACATGCGGATCAACGAGCTGCTGGTGCACTCCTGGGATCTTGCCGTGGCCACCGGCCAGCCGACGGACTACGAGCCCGAACTGGCGGAGGGCGCCCTGCGCATGTGGCGCGCCCGGCTCGGCGGCGGTCCACGTCCCGGCGCACCGTTCGACGTCGAGCAGCCGGTGCCGGCCGGCGCCAGTACGTTGGATCGGCTGGCCGCGTTCCTCGGCCGCAAGGTGCCGACGCAACAGAATTAGAGCATCCACGGATCGATCTGGTGGCCCGCGCCGTTGGCGAGCAGGCAGCACCGGATGCGTCGCCGGGCGGCGAGCCGGCTCAGCGCCATGCCGACCAGCGGCTCGGCACCGGAGATGTCGATCAGGGTGTCCTGCGGGTCGATGCCCAGCCGGTCCATCTGCGCGGTGACCAGCCGGGTGATCTCGGTCTCGGCCATCTGTACGTCCTCGTACTCGGCGACCTGCACCAGCTCGACGAGCACACCCCGCATTCCCAGCTCCTGGATGAACGATCCCAGCTCGCCCAGCTGCATGGAGCCGTCGCACACACCGATCACCACCATGGTCGTGTCCGGGTCCACCAGGTGCTCGGCGGTGCTCCACGGCGCGACGCGGTCGGCGATCGATCGGTAGTGGCACTGGCCTGATTCCAGCGGGAGAACGAGAACCCGGGCCGGGGCGATCGCGGACAGGTCGTAGGTCGGGGCAGTCATCTACACACCTCCATGGGGTCGGTGTGTTCTTGGTACTCCCGCCGATCGAGGTCACGCAGGCGGACGTCGCCGAGCGGATGTTCACGTGCGACCGGTGGTAGATCGCGGATCGGGTGCACGGATCGCACCTATCGCCGTTCACCGGGACCAGCGGTCGCCTCGATCCGCCGCCGATGGATCAGATCGGGGACAGCACGTCGAAGGGTCCGTACAACCAGTTTCCGGGCGCGGTGGGCAGCGTCGAGCCGAAGAACTCCAGGAAGGCCGCCAACAGCTCGGCCCTGGTGATCAGGCCGTCGTGATCACGGTCCAGCCTGCCGAAGGCCAGGGTCGCGTCCTCGCCGACGACGCCGTATGCCCGCAGCCAGTGTGCGAACTCGTCACCGGACAGCCGCCCGTCCCCATTGGCGTCCAGCACCGTGAACACCGCTTCCACGATCGGCCGCACCACGGTGTCGAATCCCCGGCGGCCCACCAGATCCGACCAGGCCCGGGCGAACTCCTCCTCGCTGAGCGTCGAATCGATGTCCCGGCCCAGCGCCGAGGTCAGCTGCGCCCAGCCGTGCCGGTAGTTCTCCAGCAGCCGTCCGCTCAGCGAGGTGTCGCCGGTCGCCTCCACGAGCCGCCAGGCCATCCGGTCGAAGTCGCCCCGGGTGAGATGTCCCCGGCCCTCGAAGTCGAGGAGGGCGAACCGCCGCGCCAGTTTTGCCCGCACCAGCTCATGCACGTGTTGCTCCCGAAGATCGCTACGACGAGGTGTCGATGGCTAGTTCTAGCACCATGATCAGCCGATTGCCGTGCAGGTCACGGGTGGGCAACACTAGGCCTACCCGTTCGGGCGGTAAGTCCGTCCCGGGGGTCGCCGGGAGGCGGAGAGCACTTCTACCATCCGTAGTCGCCTAACTACATATCGTCGCCAGTGCGCTCGCGGATGGCGTCGCCCGTGAGGAAGGAGCACGACGGTGGTTGAAGGTGCCGTGAAGTGGTTCAACTCCGACAAGGGCTACGGATTCATCGAGCGGCGGGACGGCGGTGCCGATGTCTTCGTCCATTTCTCCGGCATAGAGGGAACCGGCTTCCGCACCCTTGAAGAGGGGCAGGCGGTCGAGTTCGACATCGCGCAGGGCCAGAAGGGCCCTCAAGCGACCAACGTGCACATCATCGAACAACGACAGGGCAAGTAGCGCGATCGGCCGCCGTGCCCGAGGAGGATCCTCCCGCGAGCGGGCCCGGCCAGATCATGTGAGTGGACATACAGGTGTGAGGTGCCGCCGGCGGGGCGCAACCGCGTCGGCGGTCCTCGCGTCTTGCCTAGACTGAGCGGACGACCGCAACCAACGTGAGGTGGAGACGGTGACATTGCTGGAATCCGTGCACGGCCCCGATGATCTCAAGCGTTTAACGCTGGAGGAGTCCGTCGCGCTGGCCGCGGAGATCCGGTCCTTCCTGGTGGACAAGGTGTCCCAGACCGGTGGACACCTCGGCCCGAACCTGGGCGTCGTGGAACTGACCATGGCGATCCACCGGGTTTTCGACTCACCACATGACTCCGTGGTTTTCGACACCGGCCACCAGTCCTACGTGCACAAGATCCTGACCGGCCGCGCCGGGGACTTCGACACGCTGCGCCAGAAGGGTGGCCTCGCCGGCTACCCGTGCCGGGCGGAGAGCGAGCACGACCTGGTGGAGAGCAGTCACGCCTCCACCGCGTTGTCCTACGCGGACGGACTTGCCCGGGGCTACCAGCTGCGTGGCCAGCGTCGGCACTCCATCGCGGTCGTCGGTGACGGCGCGCTGACCGGTGGCATGTGCTGGGAGGCGTTGAACAACATCGCCGCCAGCAAGGACCGCCCCGTCGTCATCGTCGTGAACGACAACGGCCGCTCCTACTCGCCGACCATCGGTGGCCTGGCCGATCACCTGGCCAAGCTGCGGCTGACCCCCGGCTACGAGAAGGTCCTCGAAAGCGGCAAGCGGACGTTGCAGCGCACGCCGGTCGTCGGCAAGCCGGTGTACGCCGCCTTGCACGCGGCCAAGCGTGGGCTGAAGGACGCGATCAGCCCGCAGGCGATGTTCGAAGATCTGGGCCTGAAGTACTTCGGCCCGGTCGACGGCCATGACCTGGCCGCGCTGGATGAGGCGCTGCGCCGGGCGAAGGCGTTCGGCGGACCGGTGATCGTGCACGCGGTGACCCGCAAGGGCAATGGCTACCCGCCCGCGGAGAACCACGAAGACGACCAGATGCACTCCGTCGGTCAGATCGACCCGGAGAGCGGCAAACCCGCTCCGAGCAACGGCACCAGCTGGACCTCGGTGTTCTCCGGGGAACTAGTGGAGATCGGCAAGGAGCGGGAGGACATCGTGGCGATCACCGCCGCGATGCTGCACCCCACCGGCCTCGGCAAGTTCGCCAAGGCCTACCCGGACCGCTGGATCGACGTCGGTATCGCCGAGCAGCACGCGATGACCTCGGCGGCGGGTCTGGCGATGGCCGGTATGCACCCGGTGGTCGCGATCTACTCGACGTTCCTGAACCGGGCGTTCGACCAGCTGCTGATGGACGTCGCGCTGCACAAGCAGCCCGTCACGGTGGTGCTCGACCGGGCCGGCATCACCGGGCCGGATGGCCCCAGTCACCACGGCATGTGGGACCTGTCGCTGCTCGGCATCGTGCCGGGGATCCGGGTCGCCGCGCCGCGTGACGCGGAGCGGCTGCGGGAGGAACTGCGGGAGGCCGTGGCCGTCGATGACGGTCCGACCGTGCTGCGTTTCCCCAAGGCATCGGTCGGTCCGGAGATCGCCGCTGTCGAACGCCTCGACGGTGTCGACGTGCTGCACCGTCCCGCCGAGGGGGAGACCAGCGACGTGCTGTTGATCTCCGTCGGTGTGTTCGCCGGCCTCGCGCTGGAGGCGGCGCAGCGGCTGACCGACCAGGGCATCGGCGTGACCGTGGTGGACCCGCGCTGGATCTACCCGGTGCCGCAGGTGCTCACCGAGCTGGCCGCGCAGCACCGCTTCGTGGTGACGGTGGAGGACAGCGGCAGGCACGGTGGCTTCGGTTGGGCGATGGCGGCCGCGCTGCGGGACGCCGAGATCGATGTGCCGCTGCGGGACATCGCCGTCCCACAGCAGTTCCATGATCACGCGACCCGTCCCGAGGTGCTCGCCGACATCGGCCTGACCGCACAAGATGTGTCGCGCCGGGTCACCGAGTGGGCCTCCAGCCTGCTCGAACCAACGCAGAAATCCGGTCAGAATGTGAGTGGCGCCCAGCGGATCTGACCAGCTGTCACATGCCTGTGTAGGCGCCGGCCCAGCGATAGAGTCGCTCAATGGAACTGCGGCAGATCGAGCATTTCCTCAGCGTGGTTCGAGCTGGGAGTTTCACCGGCGCCGCACAGCGTGTGCACATCGTCCAGTCCGCCCTGAGCGCTTCCATCCGGAAGCTCGAAGCGGAACTGGGCACGCAGCTGTTCGAGCGCACGACCCGGCGGGTGGTGCTGACCGAGGCGGGGCGGGCGTTCCTACCGTCGGCACACCGGATCCTCGCCGAGGTCGTCTCGGGCCGCGGTGCGGTGTCGGCCGTGACCGGCCTGTCCCGCGGGCAGGTGGCGATCGGCACGATCCAGACGCTGTCCGTCCTCGATCTGCCGATGAGCCTCGGGCAGTTCCGGACGCGTTATCCGGGAGTGCGCATCCACGTCCGCGACGGCCGGGTGCCCGATCTGGCGGCCGCCGTCGGCAGCGGTGAGCTCGATCTGTCCTTTCTGGCCGCTGACCAGCCATTACCGGACGAGTTGCACAGCTTCGCGCGCTGGACTCAGTACCTTGTCCTGCTGTGTCCGCCCGGGCATCGGCTGGCTCCCCGGCGCCGGGTGCGGCTCGCGGAGCTGGACGATGAGCCGTTCGTGGACTTCCAGGGAAGTGGCATCCAGGCCATGGTCGCCCGGCTGTTCGCCGCCGCGGATCTCCGGCACCATCGTGTCTGCGAGGCCACCCACATGCCGCTGCTCGTCGAACTGGTCGCGGCCGGGCTTGGTATCACGATCGTGCCGGAACCCGTCGCGGAGAAGTCCGGCCTGCCGTTCGCACGGCTGGAACAGCCGGGGTTCAGCCGCGCGATCCATCTCGCCGGCCGGAGCCCGGAGCTGACGAACCCGGCTGCCAGGGCGTTACTGGACCATCTGCTCGTGCAGGGCGCCAATCCCTGAGCCGACGGTTGTTTTCGCTGGCCTTCAGCTGTGGAATCGATGGATCATGAGCCATTTCCGCACCTGATAACTGAATTTCTGCTGGTCAGGACGCTGATGCTCCGCAGTGGCCGGAAGGCGGTCCCGCGCGGTCATCCCGGTGGGGCTGCGGCGATGGATTGTGCCCCGATGCTCCGGCGGTGATGCTGAGCCGGTGCTGGAGACTCTGGGGTTGTTGCTGGTCGGCTTCGTCGCCGGTGCGTTGAACGCGAGCGGCGGAGGCGGCACCTTCGTAGCCTTGCCCGCCTTGGTGGCCGCCGGATTGCCGCCGGTCGCGGCGAACGCCTCGACCACGGTGGCCCTGTTGCCCGGCGCCATCGCCAGCGCGTGGACGTACCGGGGCGAGCTGATCCGAGTCGGATCCACGTCGACGACCTCGCTCACCCTTGCGAGCGTGCTGGGCGGCATCCTCGGCGCCGCGCTCCTGCTGGTGCTGCCGGCCGACTCCTTCAGCGTCGCGGTGCCCTGGCTGCTGGCCTTCGCCACCGTGGTGCTGGCCTTCGGTCGCCCGCTCGCCCGCCTGCTGGCGAACGCCATCGGCCGTCCGATCGGGCTGAGCGTGCAGGCCGTCCTGATCGGACAGCTGTTCCTCGGTATGTACGGCGGGTATTTCGGCGGAGCCGTGGGCGTCCTGATGCTGGCCTTCTGGAGCATTGGACTCGGCCTTGATCCGGCGGAGGGCAACCCGACCCGGGTCACCCAGCTCGCCGCCATCTATGCGGTCGCCGCACTGTTCTTCCTGTTCGCAGCCGACGTCCTGCGGTATCCGGTGCCGGTTGCCGCGGTGCTCGTCGGAGCGGTGGGCGGTGGCTTCGTCGGCGCGCGGATCGCTCGCCGGTTGTCCAGCCGCACGCTCCGGGGCGTCGTCCTGACCACCGCCGTCACGATGACGGTGCTGTATTTCGCCC
The DNA here is from genome assembly GCA_003600225.1 of Pseudonocardiaceae bacterium YIM PH 21723. Classification (GTDB taxonomy): domain Bacteria; phylum Actinomycetota; class Actinomycetes; order Mycobacteriales; family Pseudonocardiaceae; genus QZFT01. Next base: position 47,954 of record QZFT01000016.1, on the reverse strand, counting down.
GGGGCTGATCGCGGGGATTCCACTCCCCGGTAGCCGAGATCACAGGCTCTGGGCCCGGTTCCCCGCCTAGGTTCATTCCCGGGACAGGGGGCGAATCCGTGCACACCGACTTATCACCCGAGACGACCAGCAAGCGCACGTTGTGGCATGCCGTGCTCGTCGCGCTGGCGACCGGGCTGGCCTACCTACCGTTCGCGCTGACCGTGCCGATCCTGCCCGGATACGTGACCGGAACCCTGCACGGCGGACCGGCCGAAGTGGGCGCCGTCGTCGGCGGCTACGCGATCACCGCGCTGCTCTGCCGGCCGCTGTTCGGTGCGTTGCTCAACCGGATCGGTGCCCGCAAACTCACCGTTGCGGGCACCGTCGTGATCACGCTGGCCACGGTGAGCTACCCGCTGGCCGGCTCGATCCCCGCGCTGATCGGGTTGCGGCTGGTCATGGGCATCGGCATGGGCGCCATGCTCGCGGCCACCATGGTGTGGCCGGTGCAGTTGGTCGCCAAGGACCGGCAGAGCTGGGCCTTAGGGCTCGGCGGCACCGTCGTCTACGTGGCGCTGGGCATGGGCGCTCCCCTGGGCACGCTGCTCGATCACGCGTTGAGCACCACCACCGTGTTCGTCATCGCCGGGCTGGCCGCCTTGCTCGCGGTGCCGATCGCCTGTGTCGTGCCGGAGGTGCGCGTCCCGCCGAAGAGCGCGGACGACGCGCCCGCTCCGGCCCGAGCCATCCTGGGAACGGCCCTGCCCAGCGGCGCGCTGGCGTTCGCCGCGTTCGGCTTCGCCGCGGTCGCCAGCTTCTCGGTCGCCGTGCTGAACTCCCGGGGGATCGCCGGCGGAGCGGCGGTGGTCACCGGATACTCGCTGACCATCGTGCTGTTGCGGCTGTCGAGTGGCTGGATCCGCTGGGAGCCGACCCGGCCGGGACCGCTGGCCTCGCTGTTCGTGGTCGAGGCGGTCGGCGTGGTGCTGATCGGCCTGGCCGACGGACTGTGGCTCGCCGTGCTGGGTGGCGTGCTGGTCGGCGTCGGCATGTGGCAGATCTATCCGATGCTCGGGCTGTTCGTGGTGCGTTCGGTGAGCGAGCGGCAGCGGGCCACCGCGCTGTCCACCTTCGGCGCCTGCTTCACCGTGGGCATCGCTGCGGGCAGCGGCATGCTCGGGCTGATCGCCGCCGCCGTCGGCTACCGGGTGATGTTCTTCGTCTGCGCCGCCTGCATCGGCCTCGGCCTGTTCCTCGGCGTGACCGCCGCCCGCGTTGCCCGGATCGGCTGACAGTTTCCGAATCCGGATTGACTTTGACGTTACGTCAACTTCTACCGTGGTCCTCGTCGACGACATCGGATCGGATGAGGAGCGGGCATGGAGTGGTCCATCCAGGACATCGCCCGCTCGGCGGGGACTACCAGCCGCACGCTGCGCCACTACGGCGAGCTGGGGCTGCTCCCGCCGAGCCGGGTGGGGCCCAACGGATACCGCTACTACGACCAGGACTCGCTGGTGCGCCTGCAACGCATCCTGCTGTTGCGGGAACTCGGCCTCGGCCTGCCGGCCATCGCCGGGGTGCTCGACGGACAGGCGGATGCGGCGGTCGCACTGCGCTCGCATCTGCGGTTGCTGGAGGAGGAGCGCGAGCGCATCGGACGACAGATCGAGTCGGTGCGGACGACACTGCGCAAAACGGAGGGAGGTGAGCAACTCATGGCACAGGAGGTCTTCGACGGCTTCAACCACACGCGGTACAAGGCCGAGGTGGCCGAACGCTGGGGCCGGGACGCCTACGAGCGAGGTGACCGGCAGTGGCATTCGATGTCGAAGGAGGAGCGGCAGCGCTTCCAGCAGGACCAGCTCGACATCGCCGCGGACTTCGGCGCCGCGCACCGGGCCGGCCTGGCGCCGGACAGCGAGCAGGTGCAGGCGATCGTCGCCCGGCACGTGCGGTGGCTGGGTGTGATGGCCGAGACCGGCAAGAGCTACATCATCGGTCTGGGGCAGCTGTACGTGGACGATCCGCGGTTCACGCAGAACTACGACGTCCACGGTCCGGGCACCGCACTGCTGGTGCGGGACGCGATGAAGGTCTACGCCGAGCGTCATCTGGCGGACTAGGCCACGGTCTTCGGGGGTGCACACCCGAAGACCACCTTTCGAAAGGAATATTTCGAGCGTACTGTTTCGAAACATGTCTTCTGACCAGCCGAGGCGGCTGACCGATCCCAAGGCGATGCGGGCCGTGGCGCACCCGACCCGGTGGGCGCTGCTGGAGGCACTCGCCCGGCAGGAGCCGCTCACCGCGACCGAAGCCGCGGAGATCGTGGGGGAGTCCCCGACCAACTGCGCCTTCCATCTGCGCACTCTCGCCAAGTACGGCTTCGTCGAGGAGACCGGTGACGGTCAGGGCAGGCGGCGGCCGTGGAAGCGATCGCATATCGGCCTGACCTTCGACGCCACAGACTCCGGCAATCCTGCGGCGGACTTGCTCAGCACTCATCTGTGGACGACCTGGTTGGAGAAGCTCAACCGGATCAATGTCATGAGGCCCGCGTTCGATGAACATCGGCGCATCCAGACCGAAGCAACACAAACGGTGTTCCACGTGACCCCGGACGAGTTGGCCGAGCTGCAGCGGGAACTGGCGGCCTTCACCCTGCGGTACCGCGAGCGGGTGGTCGATCCGAGTGCCAGACCGCCAGGCAGTGAGCCGGTGGAGTTCATCGGCTTCACCTATCCCCGGCAGGCGATCGAGCCATGAGGGACGTGCGGCTGTTCCTCATCGGACAGACCGTCTCGGCTTTCGGTGACCACGCGCTGTGGCTGGCTGCTGGCATCTGGATCAAGGAGCTCACCGGCAGCACATCGGCGGCGGGCCTGTCCTTCTTCATGTTCGCCCTGGGCAACCTCACCGGGCCACTGGGCGGGGCGATCGCCGACCGGATGCGCCGGCGGCGATTACTCGTCATCGTCAACCTGGCCACGGCACTCCTGGTCCTGCTGCTGACGCTGGTGCGCGATGCCGGCGATGCCTGGCTGATCTACCTCGTCATGTTCGGCTTCGGTGTGTCGTACGGGTTCTCCGCACCCGCCCAGACCGCGCTGCTGCAGACCATGGTGCCGCCGGAACGGCTGGCGACGGTGAACAGCGTTCTGCAGACGGCCAGAAATGCCATGCGCCTGTTGACGCCGCTGTTGGGTGCGGCCCTGCTGACCTGGTACGGCCCACTCCCGGTGATCATCGGCAATATCGCCACCTTCGCGATCGCCATCGTGTTCCTGCTGTTCCTGCGGGTGGTCGAAGCCAAGCCGGTGCCGGCCGGGGAGCACTGGCTCGCCGCGATGACGGCGGGTGCGCGTCATCTTCGTCGCACCCCGGTGCTGTGGCGTGCCGCGGTCGCCGCGTTCCTCGCCCTGTGGGCCTGGGGATTCACCGAGACCGTCGGTTTCGCCATCGTCGACCAAGGTCTGCACCGGCCGCCCGGATTCCTCGGCGTGGGCATCTTCATGGGTGGGGTCGGGGCTCTGACCGCCGGTCTGCTCGCGCCGTGGCTGACCCGTCGGTTCGGGATCATGACGGTGCTCGGCCTATCTTTCGCCCTGCCCGCGTTCGGCTACGTCGCCGAGATGGCGCCCATCACGGGTGTGGCGTTGATCGGGTGGCTGCTGAGCGGGGCGAGCCTGTCCCTGTTGAACATCGGCGAGGCCACGCTCGTGCAGTGGCACACGCCGAACGCTCTGGTCGGCCGGACCGCTGCGGCGTTCAGCCTGATGATCTCCGTGCCGCAGACCATCGCCATCGCCGTCGGGGCCGGCCTGGTGACGGTGCTCGACTTCCGCTGGGTCCTGGCCCTGATGAGCGCCCTGATGGTCTCCGCCGCACTGGTGGTCTTCACCGGACCACGGCAGGCCGTCGCCCTGACTGCCCGATCGGGTGAAACCGACCGTCAGATGTCCGGATAACCGGTCTCGGGCCCTCTGCTGAGTACAAGCAGCATCCACGAGGCGCCAGCCCACCCAGTCCGGCCGGACGGGGGCGGCAAGTTGGCTCGACAGGCTACATGTGAAGTAATGGTGAGCCAGGTGCTGAGAGAATGCCGTGAACATGCCGCTGGTGTTGATGACCAGGGGTAGGAGTGTGGGACGGTAACGGTATGCGGATTTTGGTCGTGGAGGATGAGCAGCCCCTCGCCGACGCTATCGCCCGTGGGCTGCGCCGTGAGGGCATGGCGGTGGACGTCGCCTATAACGGCGATCAGGGACATGAGAAGTCGTCGGTCACCCGGTATGACGTGATCGTGCTCGACCGGGACCTGCCCGGCCTGCCCGGTGACGAGTTGTGCCGCAAGGTCATGTCGTCCGGAGCGTTGACCCGGGTGATCATGTTGACCGCGAGCGGTGCCGTCTCCGACCGGGTCGAAGGTCTGGCCCTGGGCGCGGACGACTACCTCACCAAGCCTTTCGCCTTCGCCGAACTGGTCGCCCGGGTGCGGGCCCTCGGCAGGCGAGCGACGCCGGTGGCGCCCCCGGTTCTGGAAGCTCAGGATGTCGTGGTGGACCCGGCGCGGCACCTGGTGACCCGTGGTGGCAAGCCGATCGAGCTCACCCGCAAGGAATTCGGCGTGCTGGAGGTACTGCTGGCAGCCGGCGGTGCCGTGGTCAGCAGTGAAGATCTGCTTGAGCGGGTCTGGGACGAGCACACGGATCCGTTCACCACGACCGTGCGGGTCACCGTGATGACGCTGCGCAAGAAGCTCGGCGAGCCCACGTTGATCGAGACCGTTGTCGGTGCTGGATATCGCATCGCTCCCAGTGGTGCTGCTGCAGAGGCGTGAGATTTCCGAAGTGAAGTGGCTACCGGTGCGCCGGGGCCTGCGGCTGAAGATCACTGTGCTCGCCACCGTGCTGGCGGCGGTTGTGAGCACAGTGTTGCTGTGCCTTGGCTGGCTGATCGTCGGCGAGGTCCTTGTCCGGGGCCCGGTGCTCCCCCCAGGCACGACGGTGGAGATCGCCGGTGAGCAGGTCCAGCCCGACCAACTCGCTCCGGCACTGCGCGATCTCGCTCACGAGCAGCTGCTCGATATCGGACTGGTGGCGTTCCTGGTCGGCGTGATCGCCACCGGGCTCGTGGCCTGGCTGCTGACCGGCCGGGTGCTTCGTCCCCTCCATGAGGTGACGCACACCGCGCGCCGGCTGTCCGCGGAGTCGTTGTCCGAGCGCATCCCGGTGCGTGAGGCTGCCGGTCAGCACGGTCCGCAGGACGAGGTCGCGGAACTGACGGACACGTTCAACGGAATGCTGCAGCGTTTGGAGTCCGCCTTCAATGCGCAGCAGCGTTTCGTGGCCAACGCGAGTCACGAGTTGCGGACACCACTGGCCGTTGTGCGCACCGAACTGGATGTGACGCTGGCGGACCCGGAGGCCGATACCCAGGAGCTCCGCCGGATGGCGACGGTGGTCCTGGACGCCACGGAGCGCGCCGAGCGACTGGTCGATTCGCTGCTGATCCTGGCCAGTGCGAGCAACCTTCAGCTGATCGCCGAGCCGGTCGACCTGGCGGTCATGGTCAATCGGGCTTGGCATGCCATCGAATCCGAGGCCAAGGCCGATGGGCTCGAGGTCTCCATGTTCCTGCAACCGGCGTGCACCATGGGCGATCCCGCGTTGCTGGAACGAGTCGCGGGCAACCTGCTGGAGAACGCGGTTCGGCACAATCTGCCCGGCGGCCAGATCGAGGTTCACACCTTTGTGGACGGTGGCGTCAGCGTGCTGCTGGTTTCCGCCGCCGGCAACGAGATTCCGGCCGACAAGCTGCCGCAACTGTTCGAGCCCTTCCGGCGCGGCGGCGTCGATCGCACCGCCCGCCGTGGCACCGGTCTCGGACTGTCCATTGTGGCCGCCGCGGTGGACGCGCATGAGGGCGAGGTGACAGCCCGCCTCCGGGAAGGAGGCGGACTGATCACCGAGGTGCGCCTGCCCTGCCTGCAACAGCCGGTTGATCAGCCGACCGTGATATCCCTCGGCGGCAGTACGCCGGTCAGCAAGTAGTCGTCGACCATCCCGCTGACCTGAGCGTTCGGCATCGCCGAGTGTCCGTACACCGTGTGCTGCCGGGAATTCAGCGTGATCAACCGGGAATTCGGCAGTTCACGATGTGTCTGCAGCGCGTCGCTGTACAGCGCCTGATGATCCTTGGTCGCAGCGATCATCAGCGCCGCCGAGTCATTGTGCGGTCGCACGACCGGCTCCCGGTTCATTCGCGGCCAGAACGCGCACGGTGTCAGATCTTCGGTGACCGCACCGATGAATCCGTAGCGATCCCGGCCGGCCTCGATCCGCTCCCACACACTGTCCACAGTGGAAGGCTCGACGACATCGGCGCACAGGATGGCGGTCTGCGCGGTGGCCTGACGAGCGGCCTGGATGGAATGGAACCAGTCCACGGCGGCCTTCAGTCGTTCGCCCCCGGGTGGATTCGGTTTTCCCTCGGCCATGGCGATCAGGTAGTTCAGGCCCTCTGCCAGCCCCGCGTCATCGGCACTGTTGTTGAGCAAGACGTGAATGAGCTGCGGCACCAGTAACCTGTCCACTGTGTACTTATCGATCTGAAAGTCCTTGGACGCCAACGATTCCACCCTGCGTAGAACTTCGTCCACAGTGGCGCCAAGGTGATAGGTGGAATCCCGGTGCGCCGCCCAATCGGCCCACTCCCGCAAGCCGTTGTAGGTCATGGGAGCGTGCCGGCCGTAGTAGGTGCCGGAATCCCGCCAGTTCGTGACACCGTCGAACACCATGCGGTCCACGCGCCCCGGAAAGAGCTCGCTGTACACCGCGCCGAGCAGCGTTCCGTATGACCAGCCCATGTACGAGATCTTCCGCTCGCCCAGCGCGGCCCGGATACGATCCATGTCCCGGGCGGCGTTCCGAGTGGACAGATGGGACAGGAGTTCGCCAGGACACTGGGCTGCGCGCTTCCGCTTCATCGCTACCTGACGATCGAAGTCGGCCCGGCTCAGCCCAGGCCCGTACCAGACATCACCGCTGGTCCAGCCACAGTCCAGCCCGATGGATTCGCCCACTCCGCGTGGATCGATGCCGATGACGTCGAATCGTTCTCTGACCCGCTTGCTCAGCTCCAGGGGAGCGTCTCGGGATGGCTCGCCGGGACCACCGATGTTGACCAGCAATGAGCCGACGCGGTGTGCGCGGTCGGTCGCCGCGAATCTGGTGATCGCGATGCCCACGGTGCGTCCCAGTGGCCTGCGGTAATCCAGCGGAACCTGGACGGTGGCGCACTCCGCCTGGGTGCCGTCAATGGTGCATGACGTCCATTGAGGAGTATCCGATGTGGACAGGAGGCCCGCTGTCAGTGCCACGGTGAGGATGCTCTTGATCAGCATGTCTCACCGCCCGCAGAGTGCGTGATCGAGTAGCGTCCAGGTCGCCTTCTCGATCGCCGCTGTCCGGGTGGTGACGAAGATGGTCACGCTTCGGCGCCCATCGGCGCTGACCCCTTGGCGGGTGCGGAATCCCGGCGCGTCACCGCCATGTCCCCAGTAGGCACCGCCGCAGCTGAGTGGGAAGCGCACCAGCCCGAGCCCATAACCGGCACCCGGCCAGTCGTCGAAGCCGACCGGCACCGTGTCCTGCATCTGACGCAGCTGATCCGGTGGCAACAGCTGCCGGGACAGCAGCGCACGGTAGAACGTGTTCAGGTCCTGCGCCGTACTGATCAACGCACCTGCGGCATCTCCCCAGCTCACGGTGAACTCGGTGGTGTCCGTTCGCTCCGGGCTGCCGTCGAGCAGTTCGTAGCCGTGTACGTAGGGCGTCGGCAGGCGGGGATCGTGTCCGGGTAGGGTTGTCTCGCGCAGGTTCAACGGACGCAGAATCCGATCCAGGATCTGTTTCTCCCACGGCGTTCCGGTGACCTTGGTGATCACCATTCCGAGCAGGACATAGTTGGTGTTGCTGTACTCGTGTTTGCTGCCCGGAGCGAATCGTGGCGGGTTACGTAGCGCGAGCCCGACGAGCTGTTGTGCGGTGAATGCGTCGTACCGATGTTCGCTGAATCCGCGCACCGTATACATGTCGGCGGCGAATTGCGTGTCCTCGCTGTAGTCGAAGATCCCGCTCTGATGGCGCAGCAGCTGGCGAAGGGTGACGGTACGTCCGTCATATCCGTTGCCCTGCAATACATCCGGTAACCACTGCTCGATACTGTCCTCTAAGGACAATTTGCCCTCCGCGGCCAGCTGGAGCACCACCGTCGCGGTGAAGGTCTTGGTGGCGCTGCCAATCCGGAAATGGGTAGCCGCGGGCATCGCCCGTGTGGTGTTGCGTTCGGCCACCCCGGCGGTCACCGAGCGCGTGCCGTGTTGATCGTCCACCCTGGTCAGTACGCCGATGCCGCCGGCCTGACGGATGGCCTCGGTGTCGGCCCGCAGGGTGTCCTGTTGAGCGGTCGCAGCTGGGCAGGCCAGGGTGGCGGTCAGCGCCGCGATCACTGTCGCGGACACGATCTTCATGATTCCCCCAATGAGCTCGTGGACTTGTCGAAACCACTTTCGCCGGAGGAATGTGGCCGTGGAATGGAGTGAAGTCGCCGGTGCATACGGGGGTTAGCCCTACTGACCCGCCGGGTAAAGGCAGCAGAATGGGGATATGGGGGAGAAATGGCCGCGACGGCTCGGTGAGGTCGCTGCATTGATCGGGACGGCGACGGTGGCGCCGCTCGTACTTCTCGCCGGTCGTCGTGTGCGGCGAGAATTCGTCGAGCGACATCGCCGTTGGGCGGTATCGACTCTGCGGCGTCCGATTCCTGAAGCAAATCCGGTATCCGGACGGGTATGGCTGGCCTGCCATGCTGTTTTCGGTGGGCTGGCCGTGCTGCTGCTCCTGGTGCTGTGGTGGACCACCTACAACGTGATCTCCATGCCCTACTGGTATCTGAAGTTACCTGTGGGCTGGCTCCATTTCGCCATCGTGATCGACAGTTGGCCCCTGGCACTGATGTTCGTGCCGGCCGGAGTCGTCCTGACGGTGGTCGCGTGGACAGTGACGCTGCGGGTACCGCATGCGGCGGCTGTCCTGGTGCACCGCGTGCTGGATCCACGGTCCGGCAACCGGATCACCGAGTTGACCGCCTCCCGAGCGGACGCGGTTGATCGGCAGGCGGCGGAGGTCCGTCGGATCGAACGGGACCTGCACGACGGGGCTCAGGTCCGGCTGGCCGCCCTGGCGATCAATCTGGGTTTGGCCGAGCGATTGCTGGAAGGCGACCCCCGTGCGGCGAAGGCTCTGTTGGTCGAATCGAGGGAGTCGACGCGCGTGGCGCTGGACGAACTCCGGACGCTGGTGCGGGGTATCCATCCGCCGGTGCTGTCCGATCGCGGATTGGTCGGCGCGGTGCAGGCCCTCGCATTGGACACGCCGCTGTCCATGGATCTTGAACTGCCCGCCGAGATCAAGCTGTCCCTGCCCGCCGAATCGGCCGTGTACTTCGCAGTAGCGGAGCTGCTGGCCAACGCCCTCAAACACAGCGAGGCCCGCCGGGGCTGGATTCGCATGTGGACGGACGGTCCGTTGCTGATGGTGCTGGTCGGAGACGATGGGATCGGTGGCGCGGAGCCTGCGGCCGGCGGTGGTCTGTCCGGGATCGATCGCCGATTGAGCGCGTTCGACGGGGTGATGAGGGTGATCAGTCCGCCGGGCGGGCCGACGGAGATCCGGATGGAGGTGCCATGCGAGTAGTGCTGGCCGAAGACTCGGTTCTCTTGCGAGACGGCTTGATCCGGTTGTTGCGGGCGCACGATTTCGATGTCGTCGACGCGGTGGCGAGTGGGCCGTCGCTGTTGGATTCGCTGCTCCGATATCGCCCGGACATCGCGGTGGTCGATGTGCGATTGCCGCCCACCCAGACCGACGAGGGAATCCGCGCGGCGTTGCAGGCGCGCCGCGCGATCCCCGGCTTGCCGGTGCTCGTGCTGTCCCAATACGTGGAGCAGTTGTATGCCAGGGAACTACTAGCCGATCGGGCCGGGGGACTGGGCTATCTGCTCAAGGACCGAGTGTCCGATGTGGACGAATTCGTGACCGCGGTGCGTCGGGTCGCGGCTGGTGGCACCGTGTTGGATCCGACGGTGGTCTCGCGGTTATTGGCCAGGCAACGGACTCCGGCGCTCACTGCGCGGGAGCGGGAGACGCTCGCGTTGATCGCCGAGGGGCGGTCGAACCAGGCGGTCGCCCGAACGATGGTGATCACTGAGAAGGCGGTCAGCAAGCACATCACGGCGATCTTCGACAAGCTCGGACTCGCTCAGTCGGACGATGATCACCGGCGGGTGCTGGCCGTGCTCGCCTATCTGGAGTCCGATGTCGCGAATGTTCAAGACGGATCCAGCAGACTGAGGGCATGACGGCAATCAGTGAACTGCTGGTCCTGGCCGGCGATAGTGCGGTACCGGTGGTCGCCGGTGTTCGGGACGACCAGCTCGGTGCCCCTACTCCGTGCGGCGATTACACGGTCAAGGACCTGCTCAATCACCTCATGCACGTGGTGATCGGATTCCAGGCGTACCCGACCAAGGGGAGTGCGGATTTCACCAGTACCCCCGATTACCTTGGCGAAGGCGGCGACTGGCGGGACCGGTTCGCGGGGGAGGTCGGACGGCTGATCCACGCCTGGGCGTTGCCTGGGGCCGAGGAGGGGACGGCGGGCAGCATGGACATGCCGGCGCGCACCCTGGGGGAGATGGTGCTCGGGGATGTCCTCGTGCACTCCTGGGACCTGGCCGCTGCCACGGGACAGTCCTATGTGCCGGACGAGCGGGTTGTCGGCGAGCTGGCTGGGCCGGTTGCCGAGATGGCGCCGATGGCGCGGCAGTACGGGGTGTATGGACCGGAAGTCGCTGTCGCGCATGGTGCATCCCCTTTCGAATCCCTGCTGGCGGTCACCGGTCGCGACCCGCGGTGGGGCTGATCGCCGGGCTGCCGCCTCGGGGCGCTGCTTGTTTCTCAGCGGAGGGCTGGGGGATGCTTTTCCGGCTGTTCTGGTGGTGAGTTCACCCGATCAGGTGTCGGCGGGTGTGGGGGAGCGGACGTCGTCCAGCAGATGAGGGAGTGAGGCGACGGATCCGGGCGGATCCGTCGCCACTACTTTTTCGATGTCCGGATATCGGTGCGGCTGGTATCCGGAATGCGGTCAGCTGGGGCGGGCCACCATGGCCTTGGACAGGGCCTCTGCGGTCAGCCCGATCTGCCAGCTGCGGGCGCCGCCTGCGGACAGCACCTCGGTGATCGTGTCCACGTCAGTCGCGGCGGGTGGTTGCCAGCAGGTCCGGCGCACCAGGTCCGGCTGCAGCAGGTTCTCCACCGGGAGCGTGAGCTGCTCGGCGATGGCGGTCAGCGACGCACGCGCCGCAGCCAGCCTGGCTGCGGCAGCGGGGTCCTTGTCGGCCCAGCGGTTCGGTGGTGGCGGACCGCCGGTGGACGGCATGGCGTCCGGCAACTCCGCGTTCGTCATCTCGGCAGCCGTCTTCAGCGCGCCGAGCCAGGTGCCCACCATCTTGCGCTGCACCCGGCCACCGAACACCGGCAGGGCGATGAGCGCCTGAGCGGTGGTGGGGGCCGTGGTCGCGGCGTTGATGATCGCGCTGTCCGGGAGTACCCGGCCGGGGGCGATGTCCCGCTCGCGGGCGATGGCGTCGCGGGCCTCCCACAGCGCTCGCACCGCGCCCAGCTGCCGGGGCGAGCGGGTGCGGTGGATGCCCGAGGTGCGGCGCCAGGGCTCGTGCCGGGGAGCCGGGGGCGGTGCGGTACGCACGGCCTCGAACTCCTCCAGGGCCCACTCCAGCTTGCCCTGTTTCTCCAGTTCCTTGCTCAGCACGTCACGCAGCGGCAGCAGTAGTTCCACGTCGAGGGCCGCGTAGGTGAGCCAGTCCGGCGGTAGCGGCCTGCGGGACCAGTCGGCGGCGCCGTGGCCCTTCTCCAGCCGGTAGCCGAGCAGTTCCTCCACCAGGGAGCCGAGGGCGACCCGCGGATAGCCGGCGAGCCTGCCTGCCAGTTCGGTGTCGAACAGGTCGGCCGGGGTGAGGTTCAGCTCCGCCAGGCACGGTAGGTCCTGGGATGCGGCATGCAGTACCCACGGCTCGCTGTTGATCGCCTCCGCTAGGGGAGCGATCTTGCCGGCGAGCGGGATGGGGTCGATCAGGAAGCTGCCTGAGCCTTCGCGGCGCAGCTGGATGAGATAGGCCCGCTGGGAGTAGCGGTAGCCAGAGGCTCGTTCCGTGTCCACGGCGATGGCGCCGCTGCCCGCGGTGAGTCTGCTGATCAGTCTGGCCAGGCCCGCTGGATCACCCACGACCGGGGGTACACCCTCGGCGGGTTCCGTCAGGGGTGTTGCCTCGGAATTCGACACAGGCGAAGCCGTCGCGGTCTCGATGTTGATGTCGGAATCCTCCACGGCGCCAGACCCTACGGGTTTTGCTCTCCTGGTGACCTGTTGTTGCCAGAAAACGTTGTCAATCGGTGCCTTGAACAGCCGGTTCGGGCGAACTTGCCCGATTGGGGTGGACAGAGTGGATCACAGAGCTGCACCGACCGTCGCAATCACACGACGGTCGGTGCGCCTGTGTATCCGTGTCCGGAACCGTGAACCGCTTAGCGGATCACGCCGGCCCGCATGGCCAAGGCGACCATTTGAGCCCGATCCCCTGTACCCAGCTTGCGACCGATCCGGCTCAGGTGAGACTTCACCGTGAGGGCGGACAGGTTCAACGCCTCGCCGATCTCCTTGTTGGAGCGGCCATCAGCGACAAGCTGGAGGACTTCGACCTCACGAGCAGAGAGCTCGCGCGGAGTGTTGTCCGTACCCGGAACGCGGGTACCGGCCGCGAGGACCGGCGCCACGCTCGGGTCGGCGTACACGCCGCCGTCGAGCACTCGCCGTACGCCATCGGTGACCACCATCGGCGAGGCGGACTTCAGCAGGTAGGCCTGAGCGCCTGCCTGGAAGGCCGACCGCACCGCGTACGGGTCGTCCGAGGACGCGAGAACCACGATGCGCGGCCATCCCTGGGCACGAAGTTCCGTGACCAGATCAATGCCCGTGCCATCGGGGAGCCCGAGGTCGAGAATCGCGAGATCGCACGGGCCCGTGGCCAGGGCGCGAGCCCTCGCCTCGGCCACCGATGCGGCCTCATGCACGGTACCGGCTCCCATCTGCATCAACCGGGTGGCAATTGCCTCCCGAAGCAGTGGGTGGTCATCGACCACCAGTACCGAGAACAGTTCTTCCCGCGGATGCGGGACCATGTTGGCAGGCAAGGAGCCTGCCGGCGTGGTACGAACGGCCTGACCTAAGCCGACGGCAGCCACGTCACTACCTCCCTGGAGTCGGTCGTGCCCCCCGACCGTCACCGGGTCTCTCGTCCAATCAGCCGCGCCACTGATCGACCGAAAGTGGTGTCGACGGGGGAAGCGTAGCCGCCCATGCGGGTCAGTGGGACGATCAATCGGGTATCTATCGCGACGATCCCGTCACGGAGCCAGGTTTATATCCCTCAAAAGAGGGACTCTGGATCGGTTGGCTAACGAACCGGCGAGCAACAGCGATACAGCCAGATGGCCTACGAGTGAACTCGATCGGCGCTGGTCTAGGCCATTTTCCCGAGGTCACTGCGCTGCGGACCCGTTTTCACTGCGCCTACCGGGCGTTATGCGTCAGGAACCGGTCTCTCTCAATCGGTTGAGACGGCTGGCACAGGCGGGCTCGTCGGGCTTTGGTAGGAAGCTACGGCCAGTTATCAAAATGTTATTCACATTTCCGCGTGTTCGACCCCTGAACGGGTGAGGAAAACACGTGGCTAGCAGCGGGTGGCAGGCCTGTCAAGAGGTCATGGAGCCTGTCGTTGACCGATGATGGAGACGCCAACCGGAGGTAGCCCGGCGGCATCTGCGAGGAGTTGGCAGAACGCCTCGCCGTGTGCCGTGAGTTCCGCGTCGGTGGCGGTCCACGACGCCCGCATCTCCAGATCATGCGTCCGCTGTGGCCCGGAGATGTCACCGAACCGCGCCGATGCGGTGAGTGTCACGGTACCGCCGAGTGCCGACCAGTCCGCGCCCGAGGTCTCCAGCGCCTCGGTCAGCCAGGACCAGCCGACCTCCGGCAGGAGTGGGTCCTCGGCGACCTCGGCGTCCAGCTCCGCGGTCAGGTAGATCACGATGCGCAGGACGCCGCCCCAGGCGGACGGGGCCTCGGGATCGTGCAGCAGCACCAGGCGGCCGGTGGCCAGATCGATTTCGCCCTCGTCGTCCAGCACGTCTGCGGAGAGCGCGTAGGCGAAGGGAGCCAGCCGTTTGGGCGGCTTCACCGTCTCCAGTCGCACCTCGGGCCGGGAGGTGAGGGATTCCAGTGCCCGCACGGCTCGCTGGAAGACCTCGGGTACCCCAGCCATCGCAGTCACAGATCGGACTCTAAGTGCCCATAGCCTTCCCATCCTGCTGCGACACGCCGAGATCGGCGCGTGGCGTGTCCTTCCGTGCCGGGTCTGTCACCGAGGGTGGTCACCGATGGGAGCCATGGTCGTTAGGGGTGTGCGCGGCACCGTCCACCGGGCTACGTGAGACCATGGGAGGACCATGACCCTTGAGATGAACACCAACCTGCCGACCGGGCGCCGTGAGCTGTCCGGTTCGCCGTTCATGCAGGCCGCCCGGGGGATCACGCCGAGCCGGGTGCCGGTGTGGTTCATGCGTCAGGCCGGCCGCTCGCTGCCCGAGTACCGCGCGTTGCGGGCGGGCACCCAGATGCTCACCGCCTGCGCGACTCCGGACCTCGTCACCGAGATCACCCTGCAGCCGGTGCGCCGCCACCACGTGGACGCCGCCATTCTGTTCAGTGACATCGTGGTGCCGCTGAAGGCCGCCGGAATCGACCTGGACATCGTGCCGAACACCGGGCCGGTTATCGCCAACCCGGTGCGTGACGCAGCCGCCGTGGCCGCGATGCCGGACCTGGACCCGGAGCACGTGCGCCCGGTGGGCGACGCGGTGCGTCAGCTCGTCGGTGAGCTGGGGGACACCCCGCTGATCGGTTTCGCCGGTGCGCCGTTCACCCTGGCCTCCTATCTGATCGAGGGCGGCCCGAGCAAGAACCACGAGCGCACCAAGGCGCTCATGCACACCGACCCGGACACCTGGCACGCGTTGCTCGGCAAGCTGGCCGAGATCACCCTGACCTTCCTGAAGGTCCAGGCCGACGCGGGCATCGACGCGATGCAGCTGTTCGACTCCTGGGCGGGATGCCTGTCGCTGCGCGACTACCGCGAATTCGTCGAGCCGCACACCCGGTTCGTCTTCGACGGCCTGGCCGACGTGCGCATTCCGAAGATCCACTTCGGGGTGGGCACCGGTGAGCTGCTGCGCGCCATGGGCGAGAGCGGTGCGGACGTGGTCGGCGTCGACTGGCGGGTGCCGCTGGACGAGGCCGTCCGCAGGCTGGACGGCCGTGGCAAGCCGAACCTGGTGCAGGGCAACCTGGACCCGGCGCTGCTGTTCGCCGACTGGCCGGTTCTTCAGCGCGAGATCGACCGGATCGTCGCCGAGGGCCGGGCCGCCGACGGACACATCTTCAACCTGGGTCATGGCGTCCTCCCGAACGTCGACCCGACGGTGCTCACCCGCGTCGTGGAACACGTCCACCAGCTCGGAGCATGAGCAGCACCGCAGCCCCGAGAATCGCGATCATCGGCGGCGGCGTCTCCGGACTGACCGCCGCCTACCGGCTGCGTGGACTGCTGGGCCCGGGCGCCCAGCTGACCGTGTTCGAGCAGGCGGATCGCCTCGGCGGCAAACTGGACACCGCCGAGCTGGCCGGTCAGCCCTTCGACCTGGGGGCGGAGGCCTTCCTGGCCCGCCGCCCCGAGGCGCTGGCCTTGATCGGCGAGCTCGGGATGACCGACCAGCTGGCACATCCGGCCAAGGCCGCTCCCCGGTTGCGGGCCGGTGGCCGGACCGTCGGTCTGCCGGCGCGTACCGCGATGGGTGTGCCCGCGGATCCGGACACCGCGGCGGAGGTGCTGAGTCCGGTCGGCGCGGAGCGGGTGCACAAGGAACCGCTGCTGCCCGGCCTGAACTGGGACCGGAGCGACATCACGGTCGGGGAGCTGTTGCGGGCCCGGATGGGCGGTGAAGTGGTGGAACGACTCGTCGACCCACTGCTCGGCGGCGTGTACGCCGGTCGTGCCGACCAGCTCAGCCTGCGGGCCACCATGCCCGCGCTGGCCAAGGCGCTCGACGACGGTGCGCGCAGCCTGACCGAGGCGGCGCGACGGACCCTGCCGACCTCGCCTAACCCGGCTCCGGTGTTCGGCACGCTCACCGGCGGCCTCAGCACGCTGATCCGTGCGCTCAGCAGGGCGTCCGGAGTGCAGATCCGGCTCGGCCAACCGGTCCGGCAACTCGGCCGTCTCGCCGAGGGGTGGCGGGTGTCCTACGGCGCCGAGCTGTTCCCGGAGAGCGGTGAGTTCGACGGCGTCGTCCTGGCGGTGCCCGCGCCGTCGGCCCGGCGACTGCTGACGGACGTCTCGCTGCGGGCGGCCGGACTGCTGGCCGGCGTCGATCTCGCCTCGATGGCCGTGGTCGGCGTGACGCTGGCCGGCGACGCGCCGCTGCCCAGCGCCTCCGGGGTGTTGATCGCGGAGAAGGAACGCCGCCGGGACGGCACACCGTTCGCGACGAAGGCCTTCACCTTCTCCAGCCGCAAGTGGGACCACGTCGGTGCCCGTGGGGTCTTCATCCGCGGCTCCATCGGCCGGTATGGCGAGACCGCCATGCTGCAGCGGGAGGACTCCGAGCTCGTCGCCATGGTGCTGCGGGATCTGGCCGAGCTCACCGACATCGACTTCACCCCGACCCACACGGTCGTCCGCCGCTGGGGTGGCGGACTGCCGCAGTACCACCTCAACCATTTGTCCACAGTGGACTCGCTGGAGCGGGAGATCGGCACACTGCCCCGGCTGGAGATGGCCGGTGCCGCGCTGCACGGCGTGGGTATTCCGGCGTGCATCGCCACCGCGACCGCCGCCGCCGAACGGCTCGCGGCGGATGTGCGGGACGCCCGGTAGCCCTGCTTGCGAAGTGCCGTTCGGCCACCGCGCAGTGGGCGAATCCCCGGCCGCACGACCTTCTAGGATGGAACCATGACTCGCTTGGACTACGCCGCGCTGAACGACACCATCCGCTACACCATGTGGTCGGTGTTCAAGGTCGACCAGGGCACGCTCGGTGCCGACCGCGGTGGCGCGGTGCTGGAGGCGCAGGAGTTCTTCGAGTCCCTCGAGGGCAAGGGCGTCGTCGTACGCGGCGTCTACGACCTGGCGGGTCTGCGGGCCGACGCCGACTTCATGGTGTGGTGGCACGCCGCCGAGGTGGAGCCGTTGCAGGCCGCGTACACCGCGCTGCGGCACACCGCGCTGGGCCGGGCCAGCCGCCCGGTGTGGAGCAACGTGGCGTTGCACCGGCCCGCCGAGTTCAACAAGAGCCACATCCCGGCGTTCCTGGCCGGCGAGGAGGCGCGCAAGTACGTGTGCGTCTACCCGTTCGTCCGGTCCTACGACTGGTACCTGTTGCCGGATGAGGAGCGGCGCACGATGCTCCGCGACCACGGCATGGCGGCGCGTACCTTCCCGGATGTTCGGGCCAACACCGTGGCCTCCTTCTCGCTGGGTGACTACGAGTGGATCCTGGCGTTCGAGGCCGACGAGCTGCACCGGATCGTCGACCTGATGCACAAGATGCGCTACACCGAGGCTCGCCGGCACGTGCGGGAGGAGATCCCGTTCTACACCGGTCCGCAGATCTCCGTGTCCGACCTGGTCAATCAGCTCCCCTAGCGGCTGAGTCATGGCATTACCCTCCGGATCTCGTCGGCCATCAGGACGATGAGGTCTTCGAGTTCCAGCGCCTGCCGCTGGAGCGCTTCGAGTGCAACGCCTTCGATCACTGGCAGCTGTTCCGCTTGAAGATCGCGCGTCATGCTGTAGATCGCGTAGGCCGAGACGCCGTCAAGCCATCCTTCGTGCAAGGCCTGCCACGTTCTTCGTAGCGGCCCACGCAAGGTGCTGGCTTGATGAATCAGGGACTGTGCCTCGGCCTTGGAGGCCGGAGTGAAATGGATGACCGTCTCGAGGGCACAGTCGGGCTGCTTCTCGGCGAGCAGGGCCAAAGCGAGGAAGATTTCGGCTAGCCGTCGTGGGGGTAGTGACGCCTCGGTGTTTGCCGGTGTGGGCGGATGTGTGGTTGGCATGCCGCCAAGCTAGCCAGGTTTCGAATGTTCTTTCGGGCGCCTGGTGTGAGGTGTGGATAAGTTGGCGGGCTGTGGATACCGATAACCGGTCGACTGCTCTGGCGATCGAGTGAACTCGGCTCTTAAAGATCAAATGAGACTTTGCCGGTGCGGGGCCGCGATGCTGTGTCAGCATTCTCCTACCTGCGGTTCACGGCGTTCGCGGTGAACTGTGCACGTGTGGGAGAGCAGGAAGCCGGTGTGAATCCGGCACGGTCCCGCCACTGTGACTGACAGCGATGTCAGGAGTCAGGAGACTGCACCCACATCGTCCTTGTCCCAGGGCCGAGGAGCCCGTGGAAGGAGTCGATGATGGCAGTACCAACGCTCGCTGCCGGGCGTGGATTCGAGTTGCCCGGCAAGACCGCTATCGCACTGGCAGCCGCTCTGGCCGCCTTGTTCCTGTTCGGCGTGCTGTTCGACCAGGGGGAGTTGCTCACCCCCATTCTCGGCAAGGTCGCCTCTTCGGCGAACTACCTGCACGAGTTCATGCACGACGGACGGCACCTGCTCGGTGCCCCCTGCCACTAAGAAGGGTGTACCGAGTGTCCATGTTGCTCAAGGGCGCCGGAGCCGGTGCCATCGGTGGCCTGCTGGCCGGCGTTTTCGGTTACTTCGCGGCTGAACCGACGATCGGACGGGCCATCGACCTGGAGGCCGCGCACCACGCCGGTCACGGGGAGGAGGCCGAGGTGTTCACCCGGGGCACGCAGCAGTTCGGTCTGATCGTCGCGACGACGCTCGCCGGGCTGGCCCTCGGACTGGTGTTCGCGCTGGTCTTCGCCTATGTGAACCGGGCGGCGGGCACGGATCGGGATGGCAGCTGGCAGGCGGTGTCCAAGCTGGCGGGCGCCGCGTTCGCCGGAGTCTTCCTGCTGCCGTTCCTGCGTTACCCGTCGAATCCGCCCGGGGTCGGCGAGCCCGACACGATCGGCCTTCGCACGTGGGCCTGGGTCGGGGCGATCGTCATCGGCGTGCTGGCCGTCGTCGTGATCTGGCGTCTCACCGCGGCCCTCGCCGCCAAGGGAGTCGATCAGCTCTACCGGCAGCTGGCCGCGGCGGGGATCTTCGTGCTCGGCCTGGTGATCGCGTTCCTGGTGCTGCCGGACAGCAATGACCCGGTGGATGTGCCCGCCGGTCTGCTGTGGGACTTCCGGCTCGGCACGCTCGGCACGCAGATCGTGCTGTGGGGTGGGCTGTCCGTGGCCTTCACCCTGTTCGTGAGCAGGCGAAAGGCCGCAGTCACCGTCTGAGCTACTGGCGGGGCCGGCGGACTGCCGGTCCCGCTACAGCTTTCCGGAGAACACGTCGGCGGCGCGCTGAGCGGCCAGCCTGGTGTCGCGGGCGATGCGTTCCTCGACCTCGCGGTCCGAGCGATCGAGGATGAAGTCACCCAGACCGCAGGTCAGCAGTCTGTCGATGGTCGTCTCCTGCATGGTGTCCTCCGGCATCGAAGGCAGGGCGGAGGGTAGATCTAGTCGGGAGCTCACGATTGTTCCTCTCCTGCGACCGAAGTCGCAATGGGGGAATTGTCTCGCACGGGGGATTGCGTCTGTATTACAGCCCGGTGGACAGCCGGTATCTGCGCGGTGTGATGCGCGGAATCCAGCAATTCGGTGAGCAGCAGGCTCAGCTGCTCCCGGCTGACGGGGGAGACGGTCACCATGGACCGTCGCTCATACATCACATAGCGGCCGCGCACGGTGTCGAACACGGTGAGTACCCACGGCGCGCGATGACGGGTGCCACCCGCATCCCAGGCCGCGGCACCGATCTGGCCGGCCCGCAGCCGTTTCGCGCCGAACATACCGATCAGTGTGCTCGCGTCCGCGCTGCTCAGCCCGCCGGAGACCAGAGTTCGCTCGATATCCCACGCGCTACCGCCGGATGCGGCACGGTCCAGCGCGGCGGCCGGTACCGACACTGACTGTCCGTGACCAGGGGATACCCGGCCGAGCTGGTCGACCATCCGTTTGATCATGGACTCCGGCTGTACCTGGGCCAGCCGGATCACCTGCCGGTCCCAGCTGCCGACCGCGGCGGTCTCGTTGTCGGCGGCGACCAGGACGCGGTACTCGGCGCCGACCTCGGGGGCCCAGCGCAGGTCCAGCTCCCAGGTGGGCCGGGCGAGGGTGCGCAACGCGCTGGACAGTGAGGCGATGGTGCGGCCGTCGCCGTCGATGAGGCAGCGCTTGCGCAGTTCCGCCTCGGCCTGCTGGTCGGCATCGGTGGCGTCGGGAGGGTTGAGCACCAGCGAGCGTTCGCCCAGGTTCAATCGCCGCCAGAGCGCGTTGAACTCCGCCGGTTGCAACATCGCCGTCCACATGGCGCGCCTCCCTCAGGTGATGGGCACGATATCGGGCCCCTGAACTGCCTTTCCCTCAGGAGTGGGTTATCGGCGCGCCGTGGCGAATAATCCGGCGACATCACATTTCTGAGAAAAGCCACAAACTGCGGAAATCTGCTGTTCGGCTGGGGCAACATCAGCTTATGGAGCGACTGCGCCGCACGGATGTGCCGTCAGCCGGGCGCCGGGTGCGTACCGGCCCCGGCGGCGTGTTGCGCGCGGTGCTGCGGCACGGCCCCCTGGCGCGATCCACGCTGGCCAGGGTGGTCGGCCAGTCGCCGGCGTCGATCACCGGGCAGAGCGCGGAGCTGATCGAGGCGGGCCTGCTGCGGGAGGCGCCGGAACTGGCCGCGCCCAAGGCGGTCGGCAGGCCGCACATGCCGGTGGACATCGACACCGGCCGGTTCGTGGCCGGTGCGCTGCACATCGGAGTGCCCTACAGCACTGTCGCACTGCTGGATCTGCGTGGCCGGGTGCTCACCGAGGACCGGCGGGATCACCGCAGCACCGATCCCGCCGACCTCGTCGCGGATGCGGCGGACCGGCTGCGGAAGCTGCTGGCGGCCGAGGATCGGGTTCCGCTGGGCGTCGGGGTGGCGACCGGTGGCTGGGTGGACCAGGACGACGGCCGGATCATCGAGCACCCGCTGATCGGCTGGCGCGGCGTGCCGATCGGCGACCTGCTGGCGGGGGAGATCGGGCTGCCGGTCTGGGTGGACGGCCACTCCCGCGCCCTGACCAGCGCCGAGGAGTTGTTCGGCCAGGGCCTGGACGCCTCCAGCGTGGTGCAGCTGTTCATCGGCAACGTGGTGGACGCGGCGTTCGCCGTGGACGGCGTGGTGCACTACGGGCCGCGGTCCGCCGCGGGCGGGGTGGCGCACCTGCCGGTGGCCGGCAGCGGCGAACCCTGCTTCTGCGGGCGTACCGGGTGTTTCCAGGTCACGGTCTCGGAGGCCACCCTGGTGCGCCGGGCACTGGCCGCCGGGGTGGTCGGCCGTCCGCACTTCCCGGATCTGGTGCGGGCCGCGATGGACGGCTCCCCGTTCGCCGTCGAGCTGTTCCACGAGCGGTCCATCCGGGTCGGCCGGGCCGTGGCCACGCTACTGGACCTGCTGAACCCCGATCGGCTGATCCTGGCCGACGCCGCGGTGGTCCACGTTCCCGGCTGCCTGGAGCATGTGCACCGGCAGGTGCGGGAACATTCCTTCGCCTGTGCCCATCCGGAATCCACGGTGATCGCCACCAGTTTCCGGGAGCACACGCTGTCCGTCGCCGCCGGTACCGTGATGTTGCACCGGCTGTACACCGATCCGTTGGGGGTGTCCCGGGGTGGATCACGTTGACCGGGAAGCCGCTGGTCCGCACGATGGAGGCATGACCGTCGCCCTGCAGGATGGATTCCGTTCCGTGTTCCGCCGTCATCCGGCGGGCGTCGTGGTGATCACCCTCGACGGAGGCGACGGCCCGGCCGGATTCACCGCCACCTCGCTCAGTTCGCTGTCCCTGGAACCGCCGCTGGTGTCCTTCGGGATCGGCAGCGGAGCGTCCTGCTGGCCGCATGTCCGGGATGCCCGGCACGCCGTGGTCAACTTCCTGGCGCACGACCAGGAGCTCGTCGCCCGGCGGTTCGCCACCAGCGGGATCGACCGGTTCGCCGGAACCTCCTGGTCCAGGCTGTCGACCGGCGAGCCGGTGCTGGACGGCGTCGCGTCCTGGCTGCGGGTGCGGATCGAATCCCTGGTGCCCGCCGGTGACCACCGGCTGGTGGTGGCCGCCGTGCAGGAGACGCACAGCGACGCGGACGCCCGTCCGCTGCTGTACCACGACGGCACCTATCACACGCTCTGATGCCTGAAGGGCACCTTGCTCAAGGTGCCCTTCAGGGATGGATCAGACGGCGTTCTGCTGGATCCAGGACAGGTAGGTCGCGACGCTGATGTAGTAGAAGCTGCCCTTGTCCTTGCGGTCGCTGGTGGACGCGACGCCGACCTGCTGGCCGGCGGCGTTGACCGCCGGGCCGCCCGAATCGCCGCCACCGACGCCGCCGTCGGTGCCCCGCAGTCCGATGTTCACGCCGTAGGAGTTGGTGACCTTGCCGGTCACCTGGGCCTTGGCGGTCTTCAGGTAGGGGGACTGGCAGTTGAGCTCGCCGCCCTCGTTCGGGCAGCGGTCCGGCTTGGTGGCGCCCCAGCCGTAGACGTTGATCGACGAGCCGGTGCTCGGGTCGGTGCTCGCCAGGGTGGCGGTCGGGCTGCTGACGGCCTTGTCCAGCTTGACCAGGGCGATGTCGGCGGACGGGTGCCGGACGACCGTGGTGCCGTTGGCCTTGATGCCACCGGTGTCGCTGGTGGAGCCGATGTTGAAGGAGTAGCCGGAGGAGCCCGTCACGCAGTGCTTCGCGGTGAGGATCCACTGCGACTTGATCAGCGTGGAGGTGCAGTTGCCCACGCCGTTGATCAGCAGCCGGGCGGCGGGGGAGTAGGTACCGGCGGAACCGCCGATGATCGGCTTCGGAGCGGCGACCTCGTTGACCGAGAACGCACCGGACGGGATGGCGACAGCAGCCGTCGCCAGGGCGAGCGCGGCAGCGCCCACCATCAACTTGATCTTCATTTGTGTGCCTTTGCAGGGTTGGAAGGCTGACACCGGCAGGGTTGGTGTCGCAGGGAACCTTCACACATGTTTGTAGGCGATACCGAAAACGATTTCCAGGGACATAACCTGAATGGCCCATCGGGCCGGACTACCGGTCACCGGTGACAAGACACCTGACGGGTGATCACGCTCCGTGCGCCGGTAGCCTCCGTGACGTGCCCGTGAAGTCCGCTGCAGCCGGGGCGAAGAACGTCGCTCCGCCACCACGCCCATCGCATGTCCGCCGCCTGGCCCTGTCTGAGCTGGCCCGATTGGTCGGCGCGCAGCTGGTGTCCGGTAGTGGGGATGTGACCGTCTCCGGCGCCACTCTGCGCGCCCATGAGGCCAGGCAGGGCGATCTGTTCGCCGCGCTGGCCGGGGCGCGGGCGCACGGCGCCGACTTCGCCGAACAGGCCCAGCGCAGTGGCGCCGTCGCGGTGCTCACCGACGAGGCGGGCGCCCGCAAGCTGGACGGCAGCGACCTGCCGGTGCTGGTGCACGAGAACCCGCGGCAGATCATCGGCGTCGCGGCCGCGCACATCTACGGCGAGCCCGCCACCAAGCTGGCGATCTGGGGCATCACCGGCACCGCGGGCAAGACCACCACCACGTACCTGATCAACTCCGCGCTGCGTGCCGCGGGCCGCACCACCGGGATCATCGGCGGCGTCGAGACGAACATCGCCGGCACCCGCCTGGACAGCGCGTTCACCACCCCGGAGGCCCCCGACCTGCAGGCACTCCTGGCCGTGATGCTGGAACGTGGCGTCACCGACGTGGTGATGGAGGTGTCCAGCCACGCCCTGTCCCTGGGCCGGGTGGCCGGCGTGGGCTACGCCGTCGCCGGGTTCACCAACCTGTCCCAGGACCACCTGGACTTCCACCGGGACCTGGAGGACTACTTCGCCGCCAAGGCGCTGTTGTTCGACGGCCGCGCCGCCACCGAGGTGGTCTGCGTGGACGGCGACTGGGGCCGCAGGCTGGTCAAGCCGAACACCGTCACCGTGTCCATCCAGGACCAGGCGGCGTGGACCTACAGTGACCGCCAGGTCTTCCCGGACGGCAGGCAGACCTTCGTCGCGCACGGCCCGGACGGCGCCTCGCTGCCGGTCACCATCCGGCTGCCCGGGGACTTCAACATCGCCAACGCGCTGCTGGCCATCGGCTGCCTGCACAGCCAGGGGGTCGAGCACGACGCGATCACCGCGGGCCTGGAGGCGATGGCCGTACCCGGCCGGATGGAGCGGGTGGCCGTCGGCCAGGAGTTCACCGCCGTCGTCGACTACGCGCACAAACCGGGTGCGGTGACCGCCGTGCTGGACGCCGCGCGCGAGCAGGCGACCGGCGAGGTGATCGTCGTGCTGGGTTGTGGCGGCGATCGGGACTCCGGCAAGCGGGAACTGATGGGCCGGGCGGCCGCGAGCCGATCGCAGCTGCTCATCGTCAGTGACGACAACCCGCGCAGTGAGGACCCGGCGGCCATTCGCCGGGCGATGCTGGCGGGTGCCTATGATCTTCCGGCCGGACAGCGCGGCGAAGTGCTGGAGATCGGCGACCGCAGGCAGGCCATCGCCGAGGCCGTGCGCCGGGCGAAGCCCGGGGACATCGTGGTCGTCGCCGGCAAAGGACACGAGACCGGTCAGGAGATCCAAGGCGTGGTGCAACCCTTCTCCGACCGCGATGAGCTGACCGCGGCGATCAAGGCCAAACTGGAGGCCGGCGCGTGATCCCCATGACGGTGGCCGACATCGCGAAGGCGGTGGGCGGTCGGCTGCACCGCACCGACGGCACCGAGCTCGTCACCGGGACCGTCGAGTTCGACACCCGGAAGATCACCGAGGGCGGGCTGTTCATCGCCCTGCCCGGTGAGCGCGTCGACGGGCACGACTTCGCCGCCCAGGCCGTGGCCTCCGGCGCGGTGGCCGTGCTCGCCGCCCGGGAGGTGGACGCCCCGGCGATCATCGTGCCAGCGGTGGAGCACACCGAATCCCGGTCCTACGTCCTGGCAGGCGACACCGACGGTTCCGGCGCCGCCGTGCTGGCCGCGCTGTCGAACCTGGCCACCTCCGTGGTCACCGGCCTGGCCGCCAAGGGACTGGCCGTGGTCGGGGTGACCGGATCCTCCGGCAAGACCTCCACCAAGGACCTGATCGCCCAGGTGCTCGCCGTCTCCGGCCCCACCGTGGCGCCGCCCGGCTCGTTCAACAACGAGCTCGGCCACCCGTGGACCGTGCTGCGGTCCGATGCCGGGACCAGGCACCTGGTGCTGGAACTCTCCGCGCGTGGCGTGGGCCACATCGCGGCGCTGTGCCGCATCGCGCCACCCCGGATCGGCGTCGTGTTGAACGTGGGCACCGCACACCTGGGCGAGTTCGGCTCGCGCGAGACCATCGCGCAGGCCAAGGGGGAGCTGGTCGAGGCCCTCCCCGCAGACGGGCTCGCCGTGCTCAACGCCGACGACCCGCTGGTGGCCGCCATGGCCGGCCGGACCAAGGCCAAGGTCGTCCTCGTGGGCGAGAACCCGGACGCCGACATCCGGGCCACCGGCGTCGAGCTCGACGAGAACGCCCGGCCCACCTTCACCCTGGTGACTAAGGACGGCAGCGCGCCGGTCCGGCTCCAGGTCAGCGGCGTGCACCAGGTCGGCAACGCGCTCTCCGCCGCCGCCGTGGCCCTCGAACTCGGCGCCTCGGTGGACGAGGCGGCGACGGCGCTCAGCAACGCGGCGCCGGTATCCGCGCGCCGGATGCACGTCACGCAGCGCGCCGACGGGCTGACCGTCGTCAACGACGCCTACAACGCCAACCCGGAATCGATGGCCGCCGCGCTCAAAGCCCTGGCCACGATGGCGCGGGCGACCAATCCGCCCCGGCGCAGCTGGGCCGTCCTCGGCCCGATGGGCGAGCTGGGCGAGGACCACATCGCGCGGCACGACGAGATCGGGCGGCTCGCCGTCCGCCTGGACATCAACCGCCTGGTCGTGGTCGGCGCCGAGGCCGCCGCCCTCCACCAGGGGGCGCACCTGGAAGGATCCTGGGGGGACGAGTCGGTTCAGGTGGCCGACGCCGACGCCGCCCTGACCCTGCTGCGGGCCGAAGCCGGCCCCGGCGACGTTGTGTTGATCAAGGCGTCCAACGCCTACCAACTCTGGCGGGTGGCTGACGGCCTGCTCGACCTGGAGGAATCCACCTCGTGAAGAACATCCTGGTCGCCGCGGCCATCGCGTTGATGGTCTCGATCCTGCTGACCCCCTATCTGATCCGCGTGTTCTCCCGCCAGGGCTTCGGCCAGGAGATCCGCGAAGAGGGCCCGCAGAACCACAAGGCCAAGCGCGGCACCCCGACCATGGGTGGCGTGGCGATCATGACCGCGATCTGGGCCGGTTACCTGGCCAGCCACGGTTACGCCTGGCTCACCGACCGGCACGCCGAAGGTCCCACCGCCACCGGCCTGCTGGTGATGCTGCTGACCACCGTGCTCGGACTGGTCGGCTTCCTGGACGACTTCATCAAGATCCGCAAGCAGCGCAACCTCGGTCTGAACAAGACCGCCAAGCTGGTCGGCCAGCTGTTCGGCGCCGTCTCGTTCGCCGTGCTCGCCCTGTACTTCCCCGACCCGGACACCGGCTACCGGCCCGCCTCGGACCACCTGTCGTTCGTCCGGGACATCGGCTTCGTGTCCTTCGGCGCCATCGGCTTCATCATCTTCTGCTACCTGGCCATCTCCGCCTGGTCCAACGCGGTCAACTTCACCGACGGCCTGGACGGCCTCGCCGCGGGCTCCACGGCGATGGTGCTGGCCAGCTACGTGCTGATCTCCTTCTGGCAGTTCCGCAACAACTGCGGCCTGAGCACCACCCAGGGCTGCTACGAGGTGCGGGACCCCCTGGACGTCGCGGTCATCGCCGCCGCGGCCACCGCAGGCTGCGTCGGCTTCCTGTGGTGGAACGCCGCCCCGGCCAAGATCTTCATGGGTGACACCGGTTCGCTCGCGCTCGGTGGCCTGGTCGCCGGTATCTCCATCGTCTCCAAGACCGAGCTGCTGATGATCGTGCTCGGCGGCCTGTTCGTGGTCGAGATGATGTCGGTGGTGCTGCAGATCGCGGTCTTCCGGACCACTCGCAAACGACTGTTCCGGATGGCACCCTTCCATCACCACTTCGAACTGGCCGGCTGGGCGGAGACCACCGTCATCATCCGGTTCTGGCTAATGGCGGGTATCTGCTGCATGTTCGGTCTCGGCCTGTTCTACAGCGATTGGTTGGGTCTCCAGCAATGACGGAATTCGCCGGACAGCACATCCTGGTCATCGGCGCGGGCGTCACCGGACGCTCCGTGGTGTCCGCGCTGGTCAAGCGGGGCGCCGAGGTCACGGTCACCGTGACCGACGACAACACCGGCCCGCTGGCCAAGCTGGCGGACCAGTTCCCGGGTGTCCGGACCGCGACGGGTCTCACCGAGCTCCCGTCCGGCATCGACCTGGTGGTCACCAGCCCCGGCCTGCGGCCGGAGAACCCGCTGGCGCACTCCGCGCAGGAGGCGGGCGTCGAGGTGATCAGCGAGGTCGAGCTCGCCTGGCGCCTGGACGACGGCCGGTCCACCTGGCTGGCGGTCACCGGCACGAATGGCAAGACCACCACCGTCGGCATGCTGGCCTCGATTCTGCAGGCCGCCGGGCACGAGGTCATCGCCTGCGGAAACATCGGCCTGCCGGTGATCGACGCGGTCGACGCCGACCGGGAGCCGAACAGCCGCCGGATCCTGGCCGTGGAACTGTCCAGCTTCCAGCTGTACTGGTCCTCCACCCTCGCCGTCCGCGCGGCCGCCATCCTCAACGTCACCGAGGACCACCTCGACTGGCACGGCACCATCGAGGAGTACGCCAAGGCCAAGGCGACCATCTACCGGGGTGACGGCGTCGCGGTGTACAACGCCGACGACCCCATCGTCGCCAAGCTGGCCGTCGACCGGCCGCACGCCGTGCCGTTCGGCGCCGGTGCGCCCGAGCCCGGCGGGTTCGGCATCGTCGACGGACACCTGGTCGACCGGGTCTTCGCCTGCCGTGAGATGCCGCAGCCGATCGCCGACGTCGCCGACGTGCGCCCGCCCGGACCGCACAACGTGGCCAACGCCCTCGCGGCGGCCGCGCTGGCCATGTCCATCGGCGTGCCCGCGCAGGCCGTCCGGGAGGGCCTGGCCGCCTTCACGCCCGGCGACCACCGTTCGGTGCTCGTCGCCGAGCGCGACGGCGTGAAGTACATCAACGACTCGAAGGCGACCAACCCGGACGCTGCGCGCGCCTCGCTGCTCGCGCAGCCCAAGGCCGTGTGGCTGGCCGGCGGCCTGCTCAAGGGTGCCAACGTCGACGACCTGGTGCTGCAGACCCGCGAGCACCTGGCCGCCGCAGTGTTGTTCGGTACCGATCGGGCGGTCATTGCCGACGCGTTGGCCCGACACGCGCCGGAGGTCCCGGTGTATCAGGTGCAGCCAGGTGAGCATGGAGTAATGGATACGGCCGTTCGGACGGCACACCAGCTCGCCCAGCCGGGCGATTCGGTGCTGCTGGCCCCGTCGGCCGCGTCCATGGACCAGTTCACCGACTACGCCCACCGCGGCAGGGCCTTCGCTGAGGCCGTGCGTACCGTTCTGGAGGGCGCCGACCAGGAGGCCTGATGGCGCGCAAGGTCACCACTGCCTTCAGTACGCAGCTGCTGACCGCACGCACCAAGCTGGCGGCCTGGCTGGCCCGGCCGCTCACGTCGTACCACCTGGTGCTGGCCACCTTCGGCCTGCTCACCGCGATGGGCCTGGTGATGGTGCTGTCCGCGTCCACCGTGGACGCGATCAACTCCGGGAAGACCGCGTACTCGTACTTCTACAAGCAGTTGATGTACGTGCTGGTCGGCATGGTGCTGTTCGTGGTGGTGCTCCGGATCAAGCCCAAGACCATGCGCAGGTTCGGCTTCGGTTCGGTGCTGGTCAGCCTCGGCCTGCTGGTCCTGGTGCTGATCCCCGGCATCGGCAAGGAGATCAACGGCGCCCGGTCCTGGTTCATCGTGGCCGGGTTCTCCTTCCAGCCCGTCGAGCCGGCGAAGGTGGCCCTCGCCCTGTGGGGCGCCCACGTGCTGGTGGTCAAGCGCGCGTTGCTGAATCAATGGCGGCACCTGATGGTGCCCGTGGTGCCCGCCGCGCTGCTCATGTTCACCCTGCTGATGCTGCAACCCGACCTGGGTTCCACGATCACCCTGGCCATCGTGCTGATGTCCCTGCTCTGGTTCGCCGGCGCCCCGTTCCGGCTGTTCGGGGTGATCGCGCTGGGAGCGGTGTCCGGCGCGCTGGTCCTCGCCGCGACCGCCGGTTACCGCTCCGACCGGGTGCGGGCCTTCCTCGATCCCTCCTCGGTGGACTCGCTGAAGGAGGGCTTCCAGGCGCAGCAGGCGTTGCTGGCCCTCGGCGAGGGCGGCCTGTTCGGCAAGGGACTCGGGCAGAGCAGCTCCAAGTGGATGTACCTGCCGAACGCGCACAACGACTTCATCTTCGCCATCATCGGCGAGGAGCTCGGCTTCCTCGGCTGCGGCACCGTGCTGCTGCTGTTCGGCACCCTCGCCTACGTCGGGCTGCGCATCGCCGCCCGGAACACCGACCCGTGGATCCGCCTGGTGGCCGCCACGCTGACCGTGTGGACCGTGACCCAGGCCGTGATCAACATCGGCTACGTGGTGGGCCTGCTGCCGGTCACCGGCCTGCCGCTGCCGCTGATCTCCTCGGGTGGGTCCTCGGTGGTCACCACCATGATCGTGTTCGGCATCCTGGCCAACTTCGCCCGCAACGAGCCCGCCTGCATCTCGGCGTTGAAGTCCGGTGGTCAGGGAGCGGTCGCGAAGATGCTGCGGCTGCCGATCCCCTCGGTGTACCGGCCGCCCACCAAGCGGCGCGGGAAGCCGTCACCGGTCCCGCCCCGCGGCCGGCCGGCCAACCCGGCTCCGGCCGGCGGCCGCCGCTGACGGATTCCAGTATTCGGAACCGACTGTAGGCCAAATCGGATAATCACGTTATCGTCTTCTATGTAGGTCGGCATACATAGGAGTGGTGGGATGGTCGCGATCCAGCAGAACTACCAGGTGGGGCAGCTGGGCAACGGTTCCGGTGGTCTGTTGCCACGCGCCCTGATGGCGTTGATCAAGCAGCAGGCGCGGAAGGCGGAGGGGGAGCACCGGCGCCGGTTCGAGACGCCGGATCTGCTGCGCCCCAGGCTCAAGGGGTTGTCCGCCGGAACCGTCCACTACGGCCTGATGATCTCCGATCTGCCCGCGCCGCACAACGTGCTCAGCGTGATGATGATGATCGGCCGGGCCGGGGTGCAGGCCTTCGACAACGACACCTGGCTGCCCGGTGGTCGCCGGCACAGCGCCTTCCTGACCACGCACACCTCGGCCGAGGGCGCGCACCACTACCGGCAGTACGACGCCCGCGGGGAGTGTGACTTCCAGGAGGACGGGTCCTCGCTGAAGTGGGGCGGTGATCTGACCATCACGGGTCCCTACCCGCACTACCGCGTGACCGGGCGGTACGACGGCTGGGGCTACGACCTGCGGCTGGACGTCACCGACGCGCTGACCCGGTTCATCGAGATGCCGATCTACCACCACATGGGCCTGCTGGCGCCGTACACCGGCACCATCACCCACCAGGGCGAGACCGTCGAGGTCAGCGGCCTGGGAACCTGGGAGTACGCCTACGGATTCACCCCGTATCAGCTGGTCGACCTGCCCGGGCTGGCCCTGCCCTGGGACACCTTCAGTTATCAGGTGGCCGTCGCCGGCGACACGATGCTGTCCTTCGGCGTGATCGAGGCCAAGGGGATCCGCGGCGCGCACGGGCTCTACGAGCGTTCCCTGGACGGCGTCACCCGGGGGTATCCGGACTCCGACTTCACCGTGCTGGAGTACCAGGACGAACGGCAGCCCAACGCGCTGGGCGTGCCGTGCCGGATCCCGAAGACCGTGCACTGGCAGGTCCGGGACGAGAGCGGCGAGCCGATCCTGGACTGGACCGGGCATGTCGATCAGCCGTTCGTGCCCGGCTTCGGGCAGGGGTTCATCGGCGCCTACCGGGCCGAGGGCACCTATCGCGGACGGCCGTTCAACGACAATGTGTACTGCGAGTACATCAATCCGTCCGCGTAACACAGTCGCGCAGCGCGACACGCATGGGTACGCAGGGTTTGTCAAGGCGGCGTTGTTAGTCTGGTTCTCGTCACCACTTCAGGCGAGTTCGCGGAGGCTGTCCTGCCTGCCAACGGTTCTGTCCACAATGGACCTTGTGTCGTCGTCGCCGGTGGCGGCACCGCCGGCCACATCGAGCCCGCGCTCGCGCTGGCCGACGCGGTCATGCGCCTGCGCCCGGATGCCAGGGTCATCGCTCTGGGCACCGAGCGTGGCCTGGAGGGCAAGATCGTGCCCGCCCGGGGCTACCAGCTCGAGTTCATCCCGCCGGTGCCGCTGCCCCGCAAGCCGACCGCCGACCTGCTGTCGCTGCCGCTGAAGGTCCGCGGCGCTATCCGGGCCGTGCGGGACATCTACGACCGGTACGGCGCGGACGTGGTGGTCGGCTTCGGCGGCTACGTCGCGCTGCCCGCCTACCTCGCCGC
The DNA here is from genome assembly GCA_003600225.1 of Pseudonocardiaceae bacterium YIM PH 21723. Taxonomy (GTDB): domain Bacteria; phylum Actinomycetota; class Actinomycetes; order Mycobacteriales; family Pseudonocardiaceae; genus QZFT01. The sequence goes on along the minus strand of QZFT01000016.1, from coordinate 15,988 downwards.
CCGCGGCCGGCTGCCGATCGTCGTGCACGAGGCCAACGCGAAGGCGGGCCTGGCCAACAAGGTCGGCGCCAAGTTCGCGCACAAGGTCGCGGCCGCCGTGCCGAACAGCGGCCTGGACGCCCAGGTCATCGGCATCCCGCTGCGGCACTCCATCACCACGCTGGACCGGGCCGCGCTGCGCGCCCAGGCCCGCGCGCACTTCGGCCTGCACCCCACCGCGCCCACCGTGTTCGTCACCGGTGGATCGCAGGGCGCGCAGTCGATCAACCGCGCCGTCTCCGGCGCCGCCGGTGCCCTGCAGCAGGCCGGCATCGGTGTGCTGCACGTCCACGGCCCGAAGAACACCATCGCCGTCCAGCAGGTACCCGGCGCGCCCAGCTACGTGCCGCTGCCGTACTGCGACCGGATGGACCTGGCCTACGCCGCCGCCGATGTCATCCTGTGCCGCTCCGGCGCGATGACCGTCGCCGAGGTGTCCGCCGTCGGCCTGCCCGCGGTCTTCGTGCCGCTGCCCATCGGCAACGGCGAGCAGGCGCTCAACGCCCTCCCGGTGGTCGACGCCGGCGGCGGTGTGATCGTCAAGGACGAGGACCTCACCACCCAGCGGGTCGTCGACCTGCTCATCCCGTTACTGCACGACCCGGGCACGCTCAGCCAGATGGCCCTCGCTCAGAGCAACGCCGGGCACCGCACCGCGGACGAGACCCTCGCCCGCATGGTCCTGGAACTCGTCCCGTCGGGAGCACTGCGATGACCTCGCTCGACAACAGGCTGGACCGCACCCACCTGGTCGGCATCGGTGGCGCCGGGATGAGCGGCATCGCCCGCATCCTCCTGGCCCGCGGCGCGCAGGTGTCCGGCTCCGACGCCAAGGACTCCCGCACCGTGCTGGCGCTGCGCGCCCAGGGCGCGCGGGTCGAGGTCGGCCACGCCGCCGGGAACCTCGGCGACCCGACCTCCGTCGTGGTGTCCACCGCGATCAAGGCGGACAACCCGGAACTCGTCGCCGCGCAGGAGCGGGGCATCACCGTGCTGCGCCGGGCCGAGGCCCTCGCCGCACTGATGACCGGGCACCGCGTCGCGTGCGTCGCGGGTACCCACGGCAAGACCTCCACCACCTCGATGCTCACCGTGGCCCTGCAGCACTGCCGGATGGACCCGTCGTTCGCCATCGGCGGCGACCTCAACGAGTCCGGCGCCAACGCGCACCACGGCAGCAGCGGCATCTTCGTCGCCGAGGCCGACGAGAGCGACGGTTCGTTCCTCTGCTTCAGCCCGAGCGTCGCCGTGGTGACCAACGTCGAGCCGGACCACTTGGACCACCACGGCACCGCCGAGGCCTACATGGCGGTGTTCGACGAGTTCCTCGGCCGCATCGAGCCCGGCGGCACGCTGATCACCGGCACCGATGACCCCGGCGCCGCCGAGCTGGCCGACAAGGCGGCCGCCCGGGAGATCCGGGTGCTGCGGTACGGGTTCAAGGGTGGCGACGCGGTGATCACCGGTTACGTCCCCGAGGGCAACGGCGCCGCCGTCACCGTCGACCTGTCCGGCCTGGTCCCGGCGATCGGCACGATCACGGTGAAGACCGCCGTGCCCGGTGAGCACATGGCGGGCAACGCGGTCGCCGCGCTGCTGGCCGGCATGGAACTGGGCGCGCCGCTGAACGAGTTCCTGGAGGGGCTCGCCGCCTTCGGTGGCGTGCGCCGCCGGTTCGAGCACAAGGGCATCGAGGCCGGTGTCCGGGTGTACGACGACTACGCACACCACCCCACCGAGGTCGAGGCGCAGCTGAAGGCCGCCCGCGGTGTCGTGGGCAACGGCCGGCTCATCGTGGCCTTCCAGCCGCACCTGTACTCGCGCACCGCCACCTTCGCCGACGAGTTCGGCGCGGCCCTCGGCCTGGCCGACGAGGTCGTGGTCCTGGACGTGTACGGCGCCCGCGAGGAGCCGCAGCCCGGCGTCAACGGCGGGCTGATCGCCGGCAAGGTGCCCCTTGACGCGGGCCACGTGCACTTCCAGCCGTCATTGCAGCAGGCGCCGAAGCAGCTGGCCGCGCTGGCCAGGCCCGGTGATCTGGTGATCACCATGGGCGCCGGCGACGTGACCATGCTCGGTCCGGAACTGCTGGCCGAGCTGGCCGCGGAGGGCGGAGATTCGTGACCGGATACCCCGACCGGGACCGACCGGGTGAGCCGCAACGCCGTCCGGTCCGCCGCCCACGCCGTCCGGCGGACTCGGGGCGCCCGGCCGGGCGCAGGCCCTACCCGCAGCGGGGAGTGCCCCGCAGACCGGCGCGACGCCGGTCGATGCGGCCGTTCCTGCTGATCCTCGCGCTCATCCTGGCCACCACTGCCACGTACCTCGTGTACTTCACCCCGGTCGCCGGGATGAAGGAGGTCAAGGTCGAGGGGATCAGCTCGCTCAAGGCCGACGAGGTGCAGCGCTCGCTGGGCCTGGAAGAGGGCACCCCCCTCGCCACCGTCGACCTGGACGACGTGGCCGCCAACGTGCGGAAACTGTCCAAGGTGGACTCGGTGACCGTGGAACGCTCGTGGCCGTCCACGCTGGTGGTGCACGTGGTGGAGCGCAAGCCGTTGCTGGTGGTCAACTCGCCGGACGGCCCGGTGCTGGTCGACCACACCGGGCTCGCGTACACCAAGGTCTCAGCGGTGCCCAAGGGCATTCCGGAGCTGGTGGTGCGCAGCGTGGCGCCCACCGATCCGGCGACGAAGGCCGCGATCAGCGTGCTGGGCACGGTGCCCGCCGGGGTACGGGCCCAGGTCGTGAAGCTCTCCGCCGAGACCCCCGGGGACGTCCAGCTCGTCCTGGGCAGCGGCGTGACGATCGTCTGGGGTTCGACGGACGACTCCGATCGCAAGTCCAAGATCCTCGGCGCGCTGCTCAGCCGGCCCGGCAAGATCTACAACGTCTCCGCGCCCGGACTGCCGACGGTGGCCTAGCTGCTCCGAACTTGACGAGGTTCGGGTACCTCGGGGTGAGATTCCGCAGGATTTCACGAGCGCCGGTCCGGACCAGGCTCAGCCCGGAACCGGCAGAGCCTTCGATTGCACTACGCGGATAGGCGGCGGAGCCTGGCTCCGAAGTTGACGAGGTTCGGGGTGCCAAGAAATCAAGCAGAGTCCGAACCTCGTCAACTTCGCGTAATGCCTCTCAGCCCGCTTCGGCGAGCGCCACGTCCAGGTGGAACGCCCGCCGCAGGGCGGCCAGGGCCGCGGCCACCTCATGGACCGGGCACAGCACCGAGAGCGTGCGCTCCGAGGTGGACATGATGTCGATCCGCACGTCGGCCGCTGCCAGGGTCTCGCAGAACACGGCCGTCATCCCCGGGTAGGAGCGCACCCCCGAGCCCAGCAGCGACACCTTGCCGACCTGGTCGTCGTACACGGTCCGGGTGAAGCCGATCGCCGCCCGCGCGTCGTACAACGCGGTCACCGTCTTCCCGCCCTGGGTGGGATCGACGGTGAACGCCAGCTCGCAGCGGTCACCGCCGAGCACCGAGGCCCGCTGGGTGATCATGTCCAGTTGCACGTCGGCGGCGGCCAGTACCCGGAACACCTGGGCGGCCTTCGGATACGGCACCCCGACGACCGTCACCTTCGCGACCGGCTGCCCCTGTAGCACCTCGCTGACCAGGGGATCCTCCAGCGACGGCGTGCTCATCGGGTCAGCTCCGCGATCGTCTCCACCAGGATGCCCGCACCTATGTCGATCACCTCCGGGCTGACGTTCAACGCGGGCAGCATCCGCACCACGCAGTCCTCCCGGCCGCCGAGCTCGACGATCAGGCCCCGCCGCAGCGCACTCGCCTGCACGCGGCGGGCCAGCTCGCTCGCCCAGCGGCCGGTCACCGGATCGGCCAGCTCGATGCCGACCATCAGGCCCATGCCGCGGACCTCCCGCACCCACGGGTTGTCCACCAGCACGTCCAGCCTGGTCATCAGCTGCGCGCTGCGGGCACGCACATTGCCCAGGATGTCGTCCCGGCGGACGATCTCGATCGCCTTGCTGCCCGCCGCGAACGCCAGCTGGTTGCCGCGGAAGGTGCCGGTGTGCGCGCCGGGCGCCCAGGTGTCGAGCACCCGGTCGTACATGATCAACGCGATCGGGCTGCCCACCCCGGACAACGCCTTGGACGCCACGATCACATCCGGTTCGATGCCGAACTGCTCGAAGGCGAACCAGGTTCCGGTGCGGCCGCAGCCGGTCTGCACCTCGTCCACGATCAGCGGGATGCCCAGCTCCCGGGTCACCGCCCGCACCTGCTGGACGAACTCCAGGGTCGCCGGGACGACCCCGCCCTCGCCCTGCACCAGTTCCATGATCACCGCGGCGGGCAGCGGGATCCCGCCGTTGGGATCCTTCAGCGAGCGCTCCAGGTAGGACGCGCAGCCGCGGCCGTAGTCGGCCAGGCTCATCCCGGCGGGGCAGTGCGTGCGGTACGGGTAGGGGAAGAAGTGGATGCCGGGCACGCCGTTGCGGACCGGTTGTTTCTGGGCGACCAGGCCGGTCAGCGCCATCGCCGCGCTGCCGGAACCGTGGAAACCGCCCTGGAAGGACACGATGTCGCCGCGCCCGGTGGCCGTCTTGCACACCTTGATCGCGGCGTCCACCGCGTTGGCCCCGGTGGGGCCGCAGAAGTGGAACTTCATCCGGTCCCGCATCCCGGCGGGCAGCATGGACAGCTGGGCGTCGATGAACCCCTCCTTGGCCGGGGTGGGGAAGTCCAGGCCGTGGGTGAGCCTGCCCAGCTGGTCGATCATCTCGGCGACCAGTTCCGGGTGGTTGTGGCCCAGCGACAGCACCCCGGCGCCGTTCAGCCAGTCGATGAACACGTTGCCGTCGAGGTCCCGGACGAAGGAACCGGAACCCTCCTCGATGGCGATCGGCAGGTGCCGGGGGTAGGTCCGGGCGTTGGACTCCCGCCGCTGCTGGCTCGCCAGCAGCACCGCGGAACGCGGACCCGGTACATCGCCTCGCACATCAGGTCCGATGGGAGGCGCGGAATGGAGCATGGTCATGGTGCTTCCTCCTGAGTAAGTGGTTAGCGAGGGCGGGCGGGAATGCCGCGCCAGCGGGTGTCGGCCGGCAGGCTCTCGCCCTTCATGACCAGGGACATCGCGTCCACCGACGTGCCGGGCCCCGCCGACGCGTCGTAGAGCACCACCGACCGCGCGCCGATCGAGGCGCCCCGGCCGACGGTGACGGTGGACATCTTCATCACCCGGTCTTCGAACAGGTGGGTCTGCAGTGAGGTGAACTCGCCGACCGCGGCGTCATCGCCCACGCGGACCAGGTCGAACTCGGTGAGATAGGTGGTCTGCAGCCACACCCGGCGGCCGATGCGCGCGCCGAACAGCCGCAGTACGACCGGCCAGAACGGGGTCCCGGTGACCAGGTTGCCGAACAGCGGGACGACCATGTTCTCGTACAGACCTGTTATCAACTCGGTGCGCCGGACCCACACGCTCCACAGCGGCTCGGTGCGTTGCCGGTAGCGGCCGATGACGATCCACTTCAGCAGCGCCGCCAGCAGCGTCGCGGCCAGGCCGACGCCCAGGAACAGCAGTGGGGACAGCAGGAGCAGCACCCACGGCGGGCAGATGATCGCCAGCCCGGCGGTGGCCGCCACACCCAGCGCGGTGGACAGCGAGCCGACCGTGGCGGGCAGCGTGACGCGGAAGTACTCGATCAGCAGCCGCGCCGCGATCAGCCGTTTCGCCGGGGCGAAGGTGTACCTCTCGTCGAAGCTCTGGCTCTGCTGCCTGCGCGGGAAGAAGATCGGCGGTGAGCCCAGCCAGGTGGTGTCCGGTTCCACCGGTCTGACCGGCGCCACCGAGTGCACGCCGATGAGGCTGTCGTCGCCGAGCACGGCCGACCCGGGCACCAGGGCGCCGTTGCCGACGAAGGTCCTGGTGCCGACCTCGGCCTTGTGCAACGCGATCCGGCCACGGTGGAAGACGGCGGGTCCCACCACGGACACATCAGCGACGAAGCTCTCCGCGCCGATGACCATCATGTCCGGGTCGACGAAGCTGACCGTGGCCACCTCCGACCAGCGGCCGGTCTTCGCGCCGAGCCCACGCAGGAACGGCACCAGGTAGAGCGTCGAGTACAGCGCCTGGGTGATGTTCAGACTGGTGGTCATCATCGCGTCGGCCAGCCATTTGCGCAGGCCGAACACCGAGCGCTCCGGATGGATGCCCGCCTTCGCCGACCACAGGACGAGCCGCTTGACCACGATCACCAGCAGGCAGGTGGTCAGCGCGACCGCCGGCCCGCCGATCACCACCGACCACAGCGAGCTGAGCAGGCCGCCCTCGGAGTGCGCCAGCCAGGCGATCACCACCACGGTCGGCGCCAGGATGATCAGTGGCACCAGCATCATGAAGACTGCGCCGAGTGCGTAGCCGATCAGCAGCCACCACGGGTGGTGCCGGTCGTCGGCCCGGGCGGTGAGCTGGTCCAGCAACGCCGAACCCTCCGGAACGTGCCGGCTGGGGGAGCCCGCCCAGTACTGGCCGGCGGGAACCGTCTGGCCCGCCGCGATCAGCGACTGCTCGCCGACCGAGGCGTCGTCCTCGACCACCGCTCCCGCGAGGACCAGCGAGTTGGTGCCGACGTGCACCCGGCTGCCGATCGTGATCGGTGCCAGCCGGATCCAGCCACCCTCCACATAGGACGCGTTCAGCCGGGTTCCGTAACCGAGGCTGGTGTCGTCGCCGATGCGCACCCAGGGCGGCAGCAGGATCGGTGCCGCCAGGTGGCAGCGGCTGCCGATCCTGGCCCCCAGCGCGCGCAGATACGGTGCCAGCAGCGGGGATCCGGCCAGCAGTGGCAGGGGCGCGAGCCCGATGACCTTGCCGTACAACCAGATCTGCAGGTACCGGGTGCCCCACAGCCGGTACCAGCCGGGTCTCAGGCCGATCATCAGCAGACGGCAGCCGAGGATCGGCAGGCTGAGCATCGTCACCACGGTCAGGCCCAGCCAGAGTCCGGCGAAACCGGTGATGGGCATGGTCAGCAGCCAGCCGAACAACCCGCCGTCCGGCAGGTCCAGGGCCTGGATGTCCAGTTCACCGAGCATCCGGTACATGAGCAGCACCGCGGGCAGGCCCATCACCAGCAGCCAGCTCCAGAGGGTCACCAGCTGCGCCGCGCCACACGCCCAGACGCGCGCACTGGAGTGCCTGATCGGCTCCGGCCCGTCCTCTGGTTCCACGGGCTGCCGCACCGTGGACTCCAGGAACGTGGCCAGACCCCGGATCGTGGGGTTCGCGTACAGGTCGGCCATCGACAGGCCCTGGAACTCGGGTTGTTCCCGCAGCCGGGACACCAGGCGGGCAGCGGTCAGCGAGTGCCCGCCGAGGTCGCAGAAGAAGTCCTCGGTGACCGAGGGCTCTCCGCCACCGAGGATCTCCGCCCACACCGCGGCGAGCTGCTTCTCCAGCGGAGTGGCCGGTTCGATGCGCTGCCCGGTGGACCGGCCCAGCGGAGGGGACACCGGAGCGGGCAGCCTGCCGCGATCCACCTTGTCGGCGGCCAGCAGCGGGAGCTCGTCCAGGATCTCCACGTGAGCGGGGATCATGTAGCCGGGCAGTCGTTTCCGCAGTGCCGCGTGCAGCCGGGGCCGGAACTCCTCGTCCTCCCGGTTGACCGTCACGTAGCCGACGAGCCCATCGCCGACCAGGGTCACGACGGCCTGGGTGACCACCGGATCCTCGCGGATCGCCTCCTCGATCTCGCCCAGTTCGATGCGGTAGCCACGCACCTTCACCTGGGTGTCGATCCGGCCCTGGTACTCGATCTCCCCGGCCGGGGTGAACCGGCCGAGGTCACCGCTGCGATAGAGCCGCTCGCCGTCGACCTCGACGAACTTCTGCGCCGTGAGCTCCGGCCGGTTCAGGTAGCCGATCGCCACCCCGGGACCGCCGATGCAGATCTCGCCGCTGGTCCCGTCGGCCACCGGGCGCAGCCGGTCGTCCAGGATGTGGATCGTGTAGCTCGGCAGCGGGGCCCCGATGGTCACCGGCCGGTTCGGATACAGCTCGGCGACCGTGCAGGTCACCGTGGCCTCCGTCGGCCCGTAGGCGTTGATGATCCGCCGGCCGTCCCGCGCCCAGGTGCGCACCAGGTCCGGCGGGCAGGCCTCGCCGCTGACCAGCAGGGTGCGCAGGTCGGGCAGGTCCGCGCCGATGGTGGTGAGCAGCGTCGGTACGCAGGCCAGCACGCTGACGTGCTGCTGTGCCAGGAACTCGGTGAGTTCCCGGCCCACCCGCCGGCCGTCGGACGGCCCGGCGATCAGCGTGGCTCCGGCGATCCAGGCCGGCCAGATCTCCTCGATCGAGAAGTCGAACGCGATCGACAGGCCCTGGTAGACACGATCCAGTCTGCGTATCTGGTAGACCGGGGTGACCACCCGCAGGAAGTTCACGATGTTCGCCTGCGAAATCGCGACGCCCTTGGGCTTTCCGGTGGTTCCCGAGGTATAGATGACATAGCACAAGTCCGCTGGCGCAATTGCGATTTGCGGACGACTCGACGGCTGGGCCGTTAAATCCTTGTTGAGTTCGTCAAATACCAGTGAAGGGCATTCCGAATCGATCGTTTGGCCGCACAATGCCACCGATGTGAGGATGGCGCACAGCTCGGCATCCCGGGCGATGTACGCGATGCGATCGGCCGGGAATGACGGGTCGAACGGAACGTAGGCCGCCCCGGACTTGAGTACACCAAGTAAAGCGATGTATGTATCCGCCGACCGGTCCAGCAAAATGCCCACCGTGTGCCCGGAGCCGATGCCGCGGGATCGCAGCAGATGCGCCAGCCGGTTGGCCCGCTGATCCAGTTCCTGGTACGTGAGCTGCTCATCTTCGCAGATCACAGCCACCGCGTGCGGGCTGCGATCGCAGCTCAGTTCGAAGTATGAAGCCAGGGATGTGACCCTGGCCAACTCGCCGGATCGCGTCTGGCGAAGAATATCTTCGTCAACGTAATACGCGAGTGAATCCACCTCTGTCACGTTGTCTCCGTAGTAAGCAGGGTGTGTGTGAGGAATTCGTTGGGCGCACTCCATTCGCCGCGGATCAGTAAAGACGCCGACGTGTCTGGAAAATGTGAGCCCTGGAAATCCCACCCCAGATTTCGAATCTTCCTCGGTTGGCGAAGGTAGTGCCGCCATGCAGGGCCGGATAGGTCCGTTGCGACGAAATCCGCGCTCACCATCAAATGGGCGTCCGTACCGCCGAGAGGTCTATTCTTTAGGGCTATGCCAAAGCTTCTGTACCGCTTGGCCTAAGGTAAGAATGTCCTCATGTGGACCATTCTTAGGAAATGGAATACGCAGCTCAGCGGGGGCGCGGGCGGCGAATTCGCGATCATGTGTCCGCCATCAGGGTGATGTCACTGAGGGCATTGCCCGCTACCGGCCGGGTAGATGGACGCGGCCGACCGGGTGGCCCAGCCATGAGCTCTGCGTGAGTTTACGGTTCGGTTCGACGTAACGAGGGGATCGCGGCCCGCTAACGAATGTCTAAGACGCGACTAAGGGCCGTCATAAACGGGGGTGAACTCGCTTCCCCAGACGCGGATGGGCCGTGGCCACACCGAGATGCCGGCGAGTCCGCAGTGTGACGTGAATTACCCGATACCCGGTCCGCAGAACGCGGGAGACCCCCGTCCGGCGGGCCGGACGGGGGTCTCCCGGTGAAGCGAGTGGATCAGACGTGCGCGGCGACCTGGTTGCGGCCGACGTACCGGGCGTCGCCGAAGCCGAGGACCGGGTAGCCGATGAACCCCAGCACGAAGAGCAGGAAGAAGCCGAACGCGCCGCCCTTGCCGAAGGCCTTGGCCACATCCACCGACAGGATGATCAGGAAGATGATGTTGACGAACGGGATCAGCAGCAGGATGACCCACCAGCCGGGACGGCCGGCGACCTTGGTCAGGCCGTAGATGTTCACGATCGGGATGATGGCGAACCAGCCGGGCACGCCCGCCTTGGTGAACACCTTCCACAGCGCCACGATCATCAGCACGGCGATGGCCAGGCCGACGATGGAGCCGACGGGGGAGGGGGCCGACGCGGTGGGGTCGGTCTGGTACTGCTGGGCGAGAACGTCGATCACAGTGGTCCCTTTTTCTGAACAGGATCAACCCGGGACACACCGATTCGCAGCTTCCGTGTGCGAATCCCCCCAGATTGCTAGGCGGCAGTATACGGAGATTCCGTTGCCCCAGCGTCAAATTCGTCCCGCTCAGCAGAAAATTCGGCCCTGGCCAAAGGGAATCACCCTTCCGGCCTAGCGTCGAGGGCCCCCGCCCAGCAGCTGGACGGGGGCCCTCGCTCGGTCCGCTACTTGGTCTTCAGAACCTGAACCTTCAGCGAGGTTCCGTTCTCGGACAGCACCTTCAGGCCCACACCCGCCGCGGGCAGCTTCACGCCCGCGGTGGGCTGCTCGGCGAACCAGTAGGTCTTGGTGTCGTCGAACAGCGGGTTGGCGTCCTGGCCGCGTACGTAGCTCTGCTTCCCGTTCACGGACAGCGTGAACGAGTCACCCTTGCGCTTGGAGAACGGCGCGTCGTAGCCGGCGATGCGGGGCCGCCAGGCCAGGCCCTCCAGGTTGTAGATCGGCTGCGGGTGGGCGTCCACCGGCAGGATCAGCCCCTCACCGGGGTGCTGGCTGGAGTTGTTGTCCACCTGCGAGGTGTCCCAGTAGGACACCAGCAGGCCGGTCTGGTACGGGAAGTGCTCCGCCAGATTCGGGGTCGCCGGCCGGCCGAAGTTGTACGGGCCGGTCTGCAGGTACTTGTCCCAGGACTCCGCGGTGCGGTGACTGGCCAGGTAGAAGTTGTCGTAGGACTTGGTCTCCTTGCCGCTGGTCACCTTGAAACCGTTGAACTTCCACGCGGAGGTGTCGCCCTCGGCGCCGTCGGTGAACACCGGCTGGCCGTCGGCGGTCACCGCGAGCTCGTCGGCGAAGAAGCCCACCGGGGACACGCCGCCGTCGGTCACGTAGTTGAACCGCAGCTTGGCCTTCTTGCCGGCCAGGGAGTTCAGCGGCACCACGGTGTCCAGCCACTTGCCGCCCGAGGATCCGGTCAGCGCGGGGGTCTTCGACGCGTCCTTCGGGAACGCGTTGCCGCCGACCGTGCCGTCCAAGGCCGTCCAGGTCTTGCCGTCATCGGTGGACGCCTGCACGTACAGGTAGTCGTAGTCGGCCTCGATGTCGAAGCGGGACTTGAGCTTCAGCTCCGCCGCCGTCTTCCCGGTCAGATCGATGTCCCGGGTCGCGGTGGTGTTCAGGTTGTCGCCCTGACCGGACCAGAAGAACTTGGAACCGGCCGCCGGGGCACCCAGATCGGTGGTCTTCACCTTGTCCGGCAACACGACCGCCAGCGCCTGGGCCTTGCTGGTGTTGTACTCGTGCGGGCCCAGGTCGAGGGTCTTGGTCTGCCCGGCCACCACGGTCTCGTAGTCCAGCCAGCCCAGCTGCATCTTCTCCCAGGCGCCGAAGTCGGCCGCCTTCAGGCCGACCGGGTCGTTCTTCCCGCCGACCCGGCTCTGCGACATGATCGACCACCAGTTGACGCCGTTCTCGTTGGCGGAACTGGGGCCGGAGGTGTCGTAGAGGTCGGGCAGGCCGAGGTCGTGGCCGTACTCGTGCGCGAACACGCCGAGGCCGCCGTTCTCCGGCTGCGCGGTGTAGTCGCCGACCCACAGGCCGGTGTTGCCGATCTGGGTGCCGCCGCGCTTGTTGTCCGCCGGGCCGGTCTTGCCGGCGTCGGTGCCGTACGCGTACCAGCGGTGCGACCAGATGGCGTCCTCGCCCTGCCACGGATCGCCGTCGGACTGGTCACCGCCGGCGTGCACGATCTGGAAGTGGTCCAGGTAGCCGTCCGGCTCGTTGAAGTTGCCGTTGTTGTTGTAGTCGTAGCGGTCCCACTGGTCGTACTTGGCCAGTTCCTGCTTGATCTGCTCGTCGGTCGCGCCCTCGGCCTTGCGGTCCGCGGACCACTGGTTCACCGCGTCGCGGACCAGGTCCCAGGTGTTGTTGCAGGTGTTGCCGGCGCAGGGGTAGCCGTTGGACCGGCCGTAGCGGGCCTCGTTGTACTTGACCTTGACCCACGGGGTGACGGTGCCGTCCACCGAGTAGCGGCCGGAGGACTGCTTCTCGTACCAGGACTTCACCGACTCGCCCTTGCCGAAGTACAGGTCCTGGAAGTACTGCTGCGAGTAGTCCTTGTTCCAGATCGTCTTGTTGTCCGTGCCGCGGTTGGGCTCGGGGATCTGGTTGTGCAGCGGCCCGTCGAACCGGGCGGGCCCGGGGGTGTTCGGGTCGGTGTCCTGGTCCGGGTACTTAGGGTCACGCTCGTTCCCGAACTCGACCAGGACCACGAAGATGTTGTCGGTCTTCTCCCGGCTGAGCTCGACGTACTGGTCGGTGCGGGCCGACTTCTCCTGCTGCTGGCGCTGGGTCGCCGCCTTGGTGCCGACCTTGGCCACCTTGGACGCGCCCCGCTGCTCGACCTGGGTGTTGCCCTTGACCACCTCGGCGATGGCCTCCTGCTTGAGGGCCCGGCGCTTGTCCTCGAACGGGTTGGGTAACTCGTCGCTCGGCTGCGCCTGTTCTGCGGACTGGACGGGCGCGGGTGCGGCCGACGTCAGCGCGGGAATTCCCAGGCCGACGGCGGCGGCGACGGCCACCCCGATAATCGATCTTCTGAGCTGCACATGCCCTCCCAAGCACGATTAACCGAGTGCGGAAAAGCCTCGGTTGCAGGGGAAACCTGGTCGGGACACTAAAGAGTGATATCGGTCTGAAGGAATCGGCCGTTTGGCAGCATTTCACTATCACTCGTTCGTTGTAACAGCGTGTCTGACCTGCGCGAACGGACCTCTTATTGATATTCGCGGCTTCGGCCGTGCATGAATCGTGACTATTTCCGTACGAACAAGGAGGGTTAACGAGCCGAATCATGACTCGGTTTCGCCGGAGAAATCCGGTGGCGTTCACCGGGATACTTGATCTATGACTCGTATCGATCCCGCCCCGCACGCCGGTGAACACGCGATGCTGGAGGCCTTCCTGGACTTCCAGCGGGCCACCGTGGTGCTGAAGGCCGAAGGCCTGTCCGAGGCCGATGTCCGGCGTGGGCTGGTGCCCTCACTGACCACCGTCGGCGGGATGCTGCGGCACCTGCGCTGGGTGGAGCACAACTGGTTCGAGGCGGTGATCGGCAAGCAGGAGTGCTCCGCGCCCTGGGTGCTCGGCGACGAGGACGGCGACTTCCGGCTCGGCGAGTCCGACACCCTGGAGTCGCTGCTCGACGACTACGCGCAGGCCTGCGAGCGCAGCCGGCGGGTCAGCGCTGAGCTGCCCTTGGAGCAGGAGGTGATCCATCCGCGGCATGGGACGAGCCTGTCGGTGCGCTGGATCCTGCTGCACATGATCGAGGAGACCGCGCGGCATGCCGGGCAGCTGGACATCCTGCGGGAGCTCCTGGACGGGGCGACCGGTGAGTGACGATCGGCGGGTCCCCGGTCGTGGCGCGGAACGCGACATGCTCGGGAACTTCCTGGACTACCTGCGGGAATCGGTGACGCTCAAGGTCGCCGGACTGTCCGAAGAGGATATTCGCCGGAAGCTGGTGCCCTCGCTGACCACCATCGGCGGTCTGCTGCTGCACCTGCGCTGGGTCGAGCACTACTGGTTCGAGCACGTCCTGGCCGGCCGGCCGTGTGGCGCGCCGTGGGGACCCGCCGACTGGGACGCCGATTTCCGGCTCACCGGGACGGACACGCTGGATGCGTTGGTGGCCGACTACGCCCGGCAGTGCGAGGTGAGCAGGTCGCTGGCGTGGCGGTACGAACTCGATCACGAATCCGATGATCCACATGGCGGCATCGTCACCGTGCGCTGGATTCTGCTGCACCTGGTCGAGGAGACCGCGCGGCACGCCGGGCACCTGGACATCCTGCGTGAGCAGATCGACGGCGTCACAGGCCGCTAGGGCCCGGATCATGAACGCCGGAAACCCAGGCGCGGTACCGTTACAGCGCGATGGGTTCTCCCGCGTCGGGCGATGGGGACAGGTCACCACCGGCAGTCCGGCTATGGATCGTTTGGAAGACCTGCACGACTTGCGGCGTGGCTGCTGGACTGTGGGCCCCGCGGTGCTTAACGTCCGGACTGAAATCGGGAGTTGACATAACTCTGAGCCTCTTGTTGAGGTTGAGGGTTCTCACACTTGGTCGGCTGATTCAGGTCGATGATCAGGTGCCGGAGAGTCGGGGAGAACCAGCGCACGACAGGAGAGAGCGGGAACCACGATCAGGAAGGCGGGTCCGATGACTCCCCCGCATAACTACCTCGCGGTGATCAAGGTCGTCGGCATCGGTGGTGGCGGCGTCAACGCCGTCAACCGGATGATCGAGGTCGGTCTCAAGGGTGTCGAGTTCATCGCGGTGAACACCGACGCGCAGGCGCTGTTGATGTCGGACGCCGACGTCAAGCTGGACATCGGTCGCGAGCTCACCCGCGGCCTTGGCGCCGGCGCCAACCCTGAGGTCGGACGCAAGGCCGCCGAGGACCACAAGGAAGAGATCGAAGAGGTCCTCAAGGGCGCCGACATGGTCTTCGTGACCGCGGGCGAAGGCGGTGGCACCGGTACCGGTGGTGCCCCGGTGATCGCCTCGGTCGCACGCAAGCTGGGCGCGCTCACCATCGGTGTGGTCACCCGGCCGTTCTCCTTCGAGGGACGGCGCCGGGCGGGCCAGGCCGAGGAGGGCATCAAGGAGCTGCGCCAGGAGTGCGACACGCTCATCGTCATCCCGAACGACCGGTTGCTGCAGCTCGGCGACATCGGCGTCTCGCTGATGGACGCCTTCCGCAGCGCCGACGAGGTCTTGCTGTCCGGTGTGCAGGGCATCACCGATCTGATCACCACCCCCGGTCTGATCAACCTGGACTTCGCCGACGTCAAGAGCGTGATGTCCGGTGCGGGCAGCGCGTTGATGGGTATCGGTTCGGCCAGGGGAGAGGGCCGGGCGGTGCAGGCCGCGCAGAAGGCGATCAACTCGCCGCTGCTGGAGGCCAGCATGGAGGGTGCGCACGGCGTGCTGCTGTCCATCGCGGGTGGCTCCGACCTCGGCCTGTTCGAGATCAACGAGTCCGCCTCGCTGGTCCAGGAGGCGGCGCACCCCGAGGCGAACATCATCTTCGGAACGGTCATCGACGACTCGCTCGGCGATGAGGTCCGCGTGACGGTGATAGCCGCCGGGTTCGACTCCGGTCAGCCGACGCACAAGAAGCTGGAAGCCGCGCCGATAGCGTCCCGCAGCACGGTCGCCTCCGCCGAGGCGGGCAGCGTCAGCAGGCCGGCTCCGGTCGAGCAGGCTCCGCAGCAGGCCGCGGTACCGGCTCCGGCACGGCCCAGCACCCCCGCTCCGGCTCCGGCGGCACAGCAGCCGGTCCCGTCCAGCGGTCCGGCGCACACGGCCTTCCAGAGCCGCCACCCGGCGTCCTCGCTGCCGCAGCCCGGTGTCACCACCGGCAGTGTGCCGTCCACCGCCACCCGGGTCACCGAGGAGCCGGAGGACGACGACGTGGACATCCCTCCGTTCATGCGGCGGTAGTTATCGCTTGAGCAGAAGGGCCCTCACCTCCGGGTGGGGGCCCTTTCGCATGTGGCGGCCTGGCGCGTCTGGCGGCTGTCGAAGGACGGCTTTGGAGGGGGAGGCGGGTGGGGGCGGGGTCTTTCCTGCCTGCGTGTCGGGTGGGGGCACGCCTGCCGGGCGGTCGGGGCCGCTGCGCGGGGCCTCTGGTGTCGGATGTCGCCCATCCGGCTGAGTGGATCTTCACTTGGGTCGGGTCATCCATCTTCAAGATGGATTTGGGGCCCCAAATCCATCTTGAAGATGGAGGACTCCACTGTGGACAGTTACTGGAGTGGCTGGCGGGACTGG
>QZFT01000015.1 GCA_003600225.1 Pseudonocardiaceae bacterium YIM PH 21723 | reverse complement strand
AACGCCGCCCTCATCTGCCTAGCCCGCCGACGCTGCGACGTCCTGTTCGCCATGCTCCGCGATCATGCCTACTACCGGCCCCCCACACCAGCAGCGGCTTGACCAAACCCATAGGGACACCCACCCAACAGCCAGGCAGGAAAGACCCAGGCCCCGAGCCCGTCTCCTCCTCCAAAGCCGTCCCCCCCAGACTCACCGCAGGTGGGGCAGCAGCCGGGCGCGGGCGAACCCCGGGAAGTCGTCCTGCCAATCGGCGGCCGACTCCTCCAGTACCCGCATGCCGTGCGCCGCGGCCAGTTCCTTCAGCGCCGCCCTCGGCTCGGCGGGCACTCCGCCGCCGAGCTGGAGGACCTCGAACCCGCCGCCGGGGATCGCCGCCAGGGCCAGTTCCGGGTCCACCACGCCCTCGGCGTCGATGCCCTCGGCCCGCAGCGTGGCCAGGATCGGGTCCATGACGTCCTGCCGTCGTCCTACGCACAGAATCCGCATATCAGAAGCTTAGAACTTCCAGCTAACTAGAGGTCAATACTGACAATTATCTTCCTTTATCGGCGAAATAGTAGTTTCATTCTCTACTATTTCCCCCGATGCGATCTGTGTCACGTAATCGCTGGTGGAGACGGGTTTTGCTGAAACTTTGACCATCTTGTGACGCAATTTGACCAGGTCTTAATCGACGTTTATGGTGGCGGCGTCCGATGGATCGGACTGGAAACGCGCGCAATTCCAGGACTTGCGGCCCATTTTCGCCACCCGCGCAAGTGGCGAAAATGGGCTGCGTCCGAAGCGCCCGCCCGTTACGTTCGATCCATGACCTCGGGGGACATACGACTGCGCCCGGTGCGCGAGGCCGACCTGAGCTGGCTGGAGCGGTACTTCCGCGAGCCGGACTTCGGCGGCGAATTCGACTGGACCGGCTTCAGCGACCCCGGCAAGGTACGCAGGCGATTCGCCGAGGACGGCTACCTCTCCGACATCGACGGCAGGCTCGTCGTGGAGACCGCCACCGGATTACCGCTCGGCACCATCTCCTGGCGCAGCCAGGTCTACGGCGGCAACTTCGGCGCCCCGTGCTGGGAGATCGGCATCGCGCTCTGGCCGGAGCACCGGGGGCAGGGGCACGGGACCCAGGCGCAGCGGATGATGGCCGACTACCTCTTCGCGCATACGCCGGTGAACCGCGTCGAAGCCCTGACCCTGACCGACAACATCGCCGAGCAGCGGGCGCTGGAGAAGGCGGGCTTCCGGCGGGACGCGGTGCTGCGCGAGTACTGGTTCCAGCGCGGCCAGTGGCGGGACACCGTCGTCTACGGCCTGTTGCGAGGTGAGCGATGACGGTGACTCTGCGACCGATGACCGAGGCCGACGTGGAGCGGTTGATCACTGAGGATCGGCGGGCCGTCCAGACCGGTGACGCGTCCTCCGGAGGCTTCCGGAACACCGTCCGGCTACGTGCCCAGTTCGCGGAGAACGGGTTCCTGACACCGGAGATCAGCAGGCTCACCGTGCTGGCGGACGGCGAACCGGTCGGCATGGTCAGCTGGCGCTCGGAGCAGTCGGCGATCGACATCGGCATCCGGCTGTGGCCGGAGCACCGCGGGCGCGGCCATGGCACCGAGGCCCAGCGGCTGCTCGTCGAGTACCTGTTCGCGGTCACCCCGGTGCATCGCGTCCAGGCCGGCACGCTGGATGACAACTTCGCCGAGCAGCGCGCGCTGGAGAAGGCCGGCTTCCGGCGGGACGGGGTGATCCGCGGGAGCTGGTTCGTGCAAGGGCGCTGGCGGGACTGCGTGATCTACAGCAGGCTGCGCACGGACGCCGAAACAGCTGCGGACGGTTGATCATCCAACTAGGTTTGTCCCCATGAAAATGGGGGACTTACGGCTGCGTCCGGTGCGCGAGAGCGATCTCGACTGGCTGGACCGCTACACGTTCGACGAGGACTTTCTCGGCCAGGACACCTGGTCGGGCTTCACCGGCACGCAGAACCAGCGGCGCAGGTTCGCCGAAACCGGCTTCCTCACCGCGAGCGACGGCAGGCTGGTGATCGATCTCGCGGACACCGGGCCGATCGGCATCGTCCTCTGGTACCGCAAGTTCTACGGCCCGAACGAGGCGGCGTTCTGCTGGGGCATCGGCATCTCACTGTGGCCGGAACACCGAGGCCGGGGCCATGGTTCGGCGGCGCAGCGCCTGCTGGCCGACTATCTGTTCGCGCATTCCACCGTGCGCCGCATCGAGGCCGACACGCTGCCGGAGAACATCGCCGAGCAGCGCGCGCTGGAGAAGGCGGGCTTCCAGCGGGACGGCGTGTTCCGCGGCGCCTGGTTCCTGCGTGGACGCTGGCGTGACTGCGTGGTCTACAGCCTGCTGCGGGGCGAGTCATGACGGCGACCCTGCGCCCGCTCACCGAGCGCGACCTCGACTGGATGATCGCCACCATGCAGGACCGGGACCAGGTCGGCGACCACGTCTGGACCGGCTTCGTCAGCGGCCGGCGCATGCGGAAGCGGTTCGCCGAGCACGGCTATCTGAGCGAGGACCTCGGCCGGTTCGTGGTGGAGGCCGACGGCGCCCCGGTCGGCTGGGTCACCTGGTACCGCAACCAGCACGGCCCCAATGACCTGGGCCGATGTCTGGGGATCGGTGGCATGGTGCTCACGGACCACCGGGGACGGGGATACGGGGCCACCGCCCAGCGGATGCTCGCGGACTACCTGTTCGCGCACACCACCGTGCACCGCGTCGAGGCGGACACGCTGCTCGACAACATCGCCGAGCAGCGCTGCCTGGAGAAGGCCGGCTTCCAGCGGGAGGCCGTGATCCGCGAGGGCTGGTTCCTGAACGGCCAGTGGCGCGACTGCGTCCTGTACGCCAGGTTGCGCACCGACTCCTAACCGGCCAGGGCCTCTTCGAGGCGCCTGGCGAAGGCCTCCGGCTTACCGGGGTAGCCGAACTCGTCGCCGGCGAAGCCGCCGTGGTGACTGGGGAAGACCACGGCCTCCTGCCCCAGCAGGGTGGCCATGGCACGTGCGGTGCGGGCGGTGAAGGCGTCACCGGTCTCCTCGCCCACCGCGATCAGCACCCTGGCCGGTGAGGCGAGCAGAGCCTCCACGTCCGGCCGGTAGTCGATGACCGCCAGCGAACTGTCCGACAGCAGCGGATCTCCGCGCTCGCCGTCGTCCGCCGCGGGCAGCCCGAACGCGGCCGGGTCGGCAGGCGGCTGCGCGAAGTAGTCCTCGGTGAACTCGCCCTGCCATGAGGTGAAGACGATGAAGGCGGCCATTCCTGCGCCGAACCCACCGGCCTGGTACGCGTCGCGGAAGCCCTTGCAGGCGCGGCCGGCGGTGTCGGCATCCGGCAGCACCGCGAGCAGAGGCGGTTCGTGCGCGACCAGGGTGCGCACATCGCCGGGATGTGCGGCGACCAGGGCCAGCGCGGTCACCGCGCCGCCGCTGCTGGCGAACACGTCGACCGGTCCGCCGATCGTCTCGATGAGGGCGTGGACGTCCTCGGCCTGCACCTGCGGTGTGTTGTCGGTGCGGCCGTCGCTGCGCGTACTGCGGCCGAGGCCACGCGGGTCGTAGGTGACCACGGTGCGGTCCGGCAGGAAACCCGCCAGGGTGGCGAACCCGTCGGCGGTCATCGGCTGGCCGAGCATCAGCAGCGGCGGGCGGCCGTCCGCGGTGGGCAGTGGGCCGCGCACGTCGTAGGTGATCTCGGCGCCGGGGATGCTCAGGATGTGCGTGCTCGTCATGCCGGTAGAGACCCGTGCGGCGCCGGAAACTCATCGCTGAGTTTCCGGCGCGTGCTCAGACGAGAACCGGTTGAAGCTTCGGCAGCCGCTCGACGCGGCGGTTGCCGATCAGCCGGCAGATCACGTAGATGCTGAAGCTGATGATCGTGACGAACGCGCTGATCTGCAGGCCGGGGGCCAGCGACAACACGATGCCGCCGAGCACCGCGGTCTCGGCGAACAGCACCGCGAGGACGGTGGCGGTCACCGGATTCGCGGTGACCCGCGCCGCCGCCGCTCCGGGGGTGACCATGAGCGAGAGCACCAGCAAGGCGCCGACCAGCTGGACACCCAGTGAGGTGGCGACGCCGACCAGGACCGCGAACAGTGGCCCGAACGCGCGCACCGGAACGCCACGCGCCATCGCGACGTCCGGGTCGACACTGGCGAACAGCAGCGGCCGGTAGATCACCGCGATGATGATCAGCACGATGATGGCCGAGCCGCACAGCAGCACCAGGTCGGTGCTGTCGGTGCTGATGATCTGCCCGACGAGCAGCGAGAACTTGTTGCTGGTCCGGCCCTTGTAGAGCCCCTGGAACAGCACGCCGAGGCCGAGACCGAAGGCCAGCACGACGCCGATCACCGCGTCCCGCTCCTTGCCCCGCAGCGACAGGACGCCCAGCAACGCCGCGGCCAGCAACGCGCCGATCAACGCGCCTCCACCGGTGCTGAGGCCGAGCAGCAACGCGGCCGCCGCACCGGTGAACGCCAGCTCGGCGGTGCCGTGCACGGCGAACGCCATCTGCCGGGCCACCACCAGCGGGGCGAGTACCCCGGAGGCCAGGCCCAGGACGGCGGCGGCCAGTAGGGCCTGCTGCACGAATCCCAGCTGCAGCATGTCGCCGGTCGTGGTGAAGAAGTCCATCTCATGCCTCCACGTGGTGGTGCACGATCGGTTCCTGGTCGCCGACGACCACGAGCCTGCCGTCCACCCGCAGCACGCTGATCGGCGTGCGGAACAGCTCGGAGAGCGTCTCCGAGGTCATCACCTCGTCCGGCGTGCCGATCTTGAACCGGCCTTCGACCAGGTAGAGCACCCGGTCGACCAGCGGCAGCACCGGGTTGATCTCGTGGGTCACGAACACCACGGCGGTGTTCGCCTCCCGGGCCCGCCTGGCCACCAGCTGACTGACCATCCGCTGATGCGCCAGGTCCAGCGACAGCAGCGGCTCGTCACACAGCAGCAGGCCGGGGTTGCCGACGACGGCCTGGGCCACGCGCAGCCGTTGCTGCTCGCCGCCGGACAGCATGCCGATCGGCAGGTGCGCGTACTCGCTCGCGCCGACCGCGACCAGCGCCTGGTCGACCAGCCGCTTGCGCTCGCGTGCCGCCTGGCCGAACGGCAGGCCGATGCCCCAGCGGTGACCGGTCAGGCCCATGCCGACCATGTCCTTGCCGCGCACGGTCAGCGTCGGGTCCACCGCGCGCTGTTGCGGGATGTAGCCGATCCGTCCGTTGCCGCGCCGGGCCGGGCTGCCCTCGATCTGCACGGTGCCGCCGGCCAGCTGCTGCAGGCCGAGCAGTACCCGGATCAGGCTGGTCTTGCCGGAACCGTTGGGGCCGAGCACGGCGACGAACTCGCCGGGCCGGATGTCCAGGTCCAGCTGGTCCCACAGCACGCGGTTGCCGTAGCGCAACCGCCCGCCGCGCAGCCGGACCACCGGTTCCGGTTCGGGGCGGGGCGCCAGCGCGGTCGCGCCGAGGCCGGGTTCAACACTCATCGTGGTGCCTGCCCTTCTACCGCTGCCGGAGCGCACTCAGCAGCTTGTCGAGCTCGCCGCCGATCCACTGCGCATATGTCTTGCCGTCTGGCTGAAGCTCGGTGACCTCCACGACCGGGATCGCCTTGCCCTGAACCTGCTCGCGCAGCTTCTTGGTGACCGGCGACTCGGTCTGCGGATTGAACAGCAACACCCGGGGCGTCCGCTCGTCGACCAGCTTGTTCACCTCGGCGATGACCTGTGCGGACGGGTCGTTGCCCGCCTCGACGGCCTCCACGAACTTCGCCGGGGTGATGTCGGCCAGGCCCGCGTCCTGCACCAGGTAACCGGCGACCGGCTCGGTCATCAGCACCTTCGCACCGGGGTAGGTGTCGTGCAGGAACTTCAGCTTGGCGTCCAGCTCGTCCAGCGTCTTGGTGAACGCCGTCAGGTTCGCGGTGAACTTCTGCTGGTCGGCGGGCTTGATCTGGCCGAGCTGCTCGGCGACCTTGGCGGCCACCTTGCGCACGCCGGGCACCGAGTACCAGACGTGCTCGTTGTCCTTGCCGCCCGCGACCTCGAAGGCCTGGATGACCTTCTTGCCCGAGTTCTGCTGGGCCAGTTTCGCGGCGAACTCGTCGTAGCCCTCGCCGTTGTAGACGATCAGGTCGGCCTTGCCGGCCGCCACCGCGTCCGCGGGGGTGCTCTCGTAGGAATGCGGATCCTGGTTCGCGCCGCTGATCAGCGACTTCACCTGCACCTGGTCACCACCGACGGCGGTGACGATGTCCCCCCAGACATTGGTGGATGCCACGACCTGGATCTTGCCGTTGCCGGACGCGTCGCCTGTGCCGGTCCCGCTCCCGCCGCATGCGGTGAGGGTCAGCGCGGCGATGAGCGCTGCGGCGATGCTCGGGGCCGTCCGGGCCACCTGCTTCAGCCTCAAGATCACTCCTTGGGTCAACAGTGGGTATCCACAGTATGTAATGGAAACCGTTATCGACTTCAGTTTATGTCCGAAACGACAGTCACAACCTATTAGCCCCCGTCCGTTGTCCCGTTGTTGCCCGCTCGTTGTGGACCTTCACCGCAATGGCCCATACGCAAGAGCACCCATGCGCAGGCCTGCATGGATCTGCGGGAATGCGGTTACCTGGCGGCGGGGGTGGGGGTGCTTCGGGCTGTTTTTCGAAGGAGGCTTTGGAGGGGGAGACGGGCTCGGGTGTGGGTCTTTCCTGCCGGGCTGCTGGGTGGGGGCACGCCGGTCTGGTGGGGATAGGCCGCTGCGCGGGGGGACCTGAAGGACGCCACCATTTACCTGAGGTAAACGAAGGACGCCTTCAGTGCGCTCAAGTAAACGATGGCGTCCTTCAGGTCCTCTGCGGAAGCGGCCCCGACAACCAGACAGGCGTGCCCCCACCCAACACGCAGGCAGGAAAGACGCAGCCCCAGCCCATCTCCCCTCCGAAGCCTCCTTCGACAAAAAGCCCAGACCCAACCCCCACCCCCGACAGCAAAAAGGCCGCCGCCCCCATGCGCGGTGGGGACGGCGGCCTTAACGGGAAGTACTGCTACCCGACGATGCGTTCGCCGGTCTCCGGGTGGAACAGGTGAACCTCGCCCGCGTCCCGGACGCCGACCTTGACGGTCTGGCCCATGGCGGGCGGGGTACGTCCGTCGACCCGGACGATGAACCGCTGAGCGGAGCCACCGATGCGCACCGTGCCGTACACGTACGCGTCGGCGCCCAGTTCCTCGACGAGCTCGACCACGAGATCCACACCCGGCTGATCGCTCGACACCAGGTGCAGGGACTCCGGCCGGATGCCGAAGGTGACTTCCTTGAGCTGATGATCGCTCGCCGCCCCCAGCGCCTCCCGGCTGAGCGGAACGGTCAACCCGTCCAGCTGGGCGCCCTCCGCGACCAGTGGAACGGTCTTCAGGTTCATCCCGGGCGACCCGATGAACGCCGCCACGAAGGCGTTGGCCGGCCGGTCGTAGAGCGTGCGCGGGCTGTCGCACTGCTGCAGCAGCCCGTCCTTCAGTACCGCGACCCGATGTCCCATGGTCATCGCCTCGACCTGGTCGTGGGTCACGTAGATCGTGGTGGTGCCCAGTCGCTGCTGCAGGGCAGCGATATTGGCCCTGGTCTCCACCCGCAGTTTCGCGTCCAGGTTGGACAGTGGTTCGTCCATCAGGAAGACGCTGGGTTCACGGACGATCGCGCGACCCATGGCCACGCGCTGCCGCTGCCCGCCGGACAGTGCCTTCGGCTTGCGGTCCAGATACTTGGTCAGGTCGAGGAGTTTCGCCGCCTCCTCCACCTTGGAGCGGACCTCCGCCTTGGACACGCCACGGAGCTTGAGCGCGAAGCCCATGTTCTCCGCGACGCTCATGTGTGGGTAGAGCGCGTACGACTGGAAGACCATTGCGATGTCGCGGCCTTTTGGCGGGACGTGAGTGACGTCCTTGCCGCCGATATGGATGGCACCTTCGTCCACGTCTTCCAGACCGGCGAGCATCCGCAGCGCGGTGGATTTTCCGGAACCGGACGGGCCGACGAGAACCAGGAATTCTCCGTCGGTGACGTTCAGTTCGAGGTTGTCCACGGCCCGCACTGGCGGTGTGCCGGAGAAGACCCGCGAGGCGCTGACATAGGCGACCTCCGCCATGCGACGCCCCCTTCTCTTATGTACATGTGCAGGTAACGCCGGATATAGGTCCGGCGCTTTGGTCTAGACAAGGTATCTAACGCAAGGCGCTGAGTCAGCCCCCGAACAGACACGACAATGCTTTTCGGATATAGGTACTCCGCATCGCATGTTGGCACGAATGAGACGTTCGGCCGCGGCTGTTCACCGTGGGTTCATCGAGTTCGTTACCCGGTTGGCGGCGCCCAACTGGGTGTTTGTCACCGGTCGGATGATCGGGGAACAAATAAGAGTCGATTGGGTAACCACCCCGAAGATGCTTCACCAGCTCCTTCTGAACCGTTACGGTCACTCCATGCCTCGGCCATCTAACACTCGGCGTTCGGCGACGCTGGCTTCTCTCGCCGCCGAACTGGGGGTCTCCCGCACCACGGTGTCCAACGCGTACAACCGGCCGGACCAACTGTCTCCGGAACTGCGTCGCAGGGTGCTCGACACGGCGCGGCGGCTGGGTTACCCGGGGCCGGACCCGGTGGCGCGCTCACTGCGTACCCGCAAGGCGGGCGCGGTCGGGCTGCTGCTCACCGAGAACCTGTCCTACGCGTTCCGCGACCCGGCGGCCATCGGCTTCCTGGAAGGTCTCGCGGAGGCCTGCGAGGACGCGGGCCAGGGCCTGCTGCTGGTGCCGGCCAACCCGGAACGTGAGGACGTCGCCGCGGTGCACCGGGCGGGTGTGGATGGTTTCATCGTCTACTCCGTGCCCGAGGACGACCCGCACCTGGCGGCCGTGCTCCAGCGCCCGGTGCCCACCGTGGTGTGCGACCAGCCGCGGGTGGACGGGGTGGACTGGGTCGGCATCGACGACCGCGCCGCCGCGACCAGCCTGGCCCGGCATCTGATCGATCAGGGGCACCGCAAGGTCGGTGTGCTCTGCATGCGACTGGGCCGGGACCGCAACGACGGCTTCGTGCCGGTGCAGCGGCAGCAGAACGCGCAGTTCCACGTGCAGCGGATCCGGCTGGCCGCCCTCGCTGAAGCTTTCAGCGCCGCGGGCGTCGACTGGTCGACGGTGCCGGTGGTGGAACGCTTCGACCACAGCAAGACCAACGGTGCCGAGGCCTGCGCGCAGCTGCTGGAGCGCTCGCCGGACGTCACCGCGTTGATCTGCACCTCCGACATCCTGGCGCTGGGCGCGATGAACGAGATCAACCGGCGTGGGCTCGGCGTACCCAAGGACATCTCGGTGACCGGGTTCGACGGCATCCCGGAGGCCGAGCAGGTCGGGCTCACCACCGTGCGCCAGCCGGTGATGGAGAAGGGCCGCGCGGCGGGACGGCTGCTGACGGACAGCTCCGAGGTCGGCAGATCCAGATCCGTCAGCCTGGAGACCGAGCTGATCATCGGCCAGACGACCGCGGCGCCGCGTACCACCGAGACCGCCTGGTACGGCTTCTGATCCGCCCTGGGCGGAAAAGAATGGCAGCGCTGATCGTTGCCCCCTAGGTTCGGTAGCCAGAACCTTGGGGGTAACGATGGCGGATTTCGTACTGGTGGCCGGTTCCTTCCTGGGCGGCTGGGCCTGGGAGAAGGTCACGCCGCATCTGGAGCTTCACGGGCATCGGACCTTCCCGGTCACGCTCACCGGGCTGGGCGATCGGGCACATCTGCTCTCCCCGGAGATCGATGTGCACACCCATGCCCAGGACATCGTCAACGCGATCACCTACGCGGATCTGCGGGATGTCGTGCTCGTGGTGCACTCGTACGCGGGAGGCCCTGGCACCATCGCCGCCGCGCGCGTCCCGGATCGGATCGCGAAGATCGTCTATGTGGCCGCGTTGAATCCGGAACAGTCCCGGCCGCTGTGGGATGTGATGTCCGACTTCGCCCGCGACTACTTCGAGTCGCTGACGGACGGCTGGCTCATGCGCCTGCCCGGAGTAGAGGTAGTCGCGGAGCACTTCGGTGAGCACGGGGTGGAGCGGGACGAGCAGCGCTGGCTGCTCGACCGGGCCACCGACCACCCGATCACCACGTTCACCACGCCGATCCTGGATGACCTGACCGCGGCGTACGCGCTGCCGAACGTGTTCGTGAAGGCCACTGACGATCCGGCCATCGACCGGGTTCGCGCGGGGATCCCGGTCATCGAGCTGGAGAGCGACCACTTCCCGATGGCTTCCGCGCCCGAGCGGCTGGCCACGGTATTGAGGGAGACCGCATGACGAACTTCGTACTGGTCGGTGGGACCTTCCTCGGCGCGTGGGCCTGGGAGAAGGTCACGCCGCTGCTGGAGCTTCAGGGGCATCGGGTCGTTCCGCTGACCCTCACCGGGCTCGGCGACCGGGTGCACCTGGCCTCGGCGGAGATCGACGCGCACACGCACGCTCGGGACATCGTCAACGCGATCGGCTACGCGGATCTGTGGGATGTCGTGCTGGTCGCCCACTCCTACGCCGGCGTCCCCGCGACCATGGCCGCGAACCTGATCCCGGAGCGGATCGCGAGGATCGTGTACGTAGGGGCGGCGTTGCCGGTGGCGGGCAGAACGCTGCACGAGACACTGCCGCCCGAGGTGGCCGGGGTCTTCGCGACCATCACCGACGGCTGGCGGATGAAGGTGTTCACCCAGGACTTCTTCGACACCTACTGGCCTGCCCACGGCATGACGCCAGAGCAGCTTCAGTGGCTGTGGGACCGGTCGACCGAGCATCCGATGGGTACGTACAACACGCCTGCCCCCGACGATCTGGCCGCGGCCACCGCACTGCCCAGGTTGTACATCTGGTGTGCGAACGATCCGAAGCCTCCGGTGTCCGGCATGCCTCTGCTCCAGCTGGACAGCGGGCACTGGCCGATGATCAGCGAGCCGGCCGCGCTGGCCCGGATCCTGGACGAAGCCGCAGCGGGCTGACGCTCAGGGAGCTTCCGGCACCGGTACTGAACACCGGAAATACTGGAATTCGACAGTCACAGGTCACACGCTGCTGGACAAAGCGTGACCTGAGCGAACGAGGTTCGAGTAGCCCCAGAACCCGCCCTGTCGGAGGCTCCCACCATGAGTGTCAGCAGACGTACCTTCTTCGGCGCCGCCGCCGCGGCGAGCACCCTGTCCGCGCTGGGTCCGAACGCCGCCCAGGCGTTATCGGTGCCCGGCGGCAAGGGCGGCCTCGACGAGGTCGAGCACGTGGTCATCCTGATGCAGGAGAACCGCTCGTTCGACCACTTCTACGGCACCATGCGAGGCGTCCGGGGCTTCGCCGACCGCACGGCCGTGCGGAACGTGTACCGGCAGCCGGCCAAGCGCGGCGACGGCTACCTGCTGCCGTTCCACGTGGACACCCGCAAGGTCGACGGCCAGGACCTCGGTGACCTGGCGCACGGCTGGACCGACCAGCACAACGCGCAGGCGAACGGGCTGAACAACGGCTGGGTGGCGGCCAAGTCCGAGATGACCATGGGCTACTTCACCGAGACCGACGTGCCCTTCCACCGCGCGCTGGCCGACGCGTTCACCATCGGCGACCACTACTACTGCTCGATCGCCGGTCCGACCACGCCGAACCGGCTGTACATGTGGACCGGCACCATCGACCCGGCAGGCAAGCAGGGCGGCGCGGCGATCGGCAACCCGGCCGACTACAAGCCGGTGTACCGGTGGACGACCTACCCGGAGCGCCTCCAGGCGGCGGGCATCTCCTGGCGGGTGTTCGCGAACGACGAGGTCGGCGACGACCCGGGCGGTCACCCGTTCGTCGGCGACTACGGGGACAACCCGCTGTGGCTGTTCGACCAGTACCACAATGCTGCCAACAAGGAACTCGCCGAGCGGGCCCGCGTCGGCCGGCCGTGGTTGCCGGACTCCGGCAAGGGCAAGGACACCAGCCACGTGCTCGCCGACTTCATCCAGGCTTGTCAGACCGGCACCCTGCCCGCGGTGTCCTGGGTGGTCGCGCCCTACGGCTACACCGAGCACCCGGAGGCCCGCCCGGTGGACGGTGCCGCCTACGTGCAGGGCATGTTGAACGCCCTGTGGAGTAATCCGGAGCTGTGGGCCAAGACCGTCGTGTTGATCAACTACGACGAGAACGACGGCTTCTACGACCACCTGTGCGGCCCGCAGGCGCCGGCCGGCACCCCGGACGAGTTCGTCAACGGCAAGCCGATCGGCCTCGGTCCGCGGGTTCCACTGACGGTGATCTCCCCGTGGAGCCGCGGCGGCTGGAACTACTCCCAGGTGTCCGACCACACCTCGGTGCTGCGCTTCCTGGAGGCGTGGACCGGCGTCCGGGAACCCAACATCTCCGCCTGGCGCCGGTCGATCTGCGGTGACCTGACCGCCGCCTTCGACTTCGGCACCGCGAACACCACCATCCCGCTGCTGCCGGACACGGCGAAGCTGCGCGCGGAGGCGGACGCGACGCAGACGAAGCTTCCGAAGCCCGCGCCGCCGAAGAACGGCCGGCAGCTGGAGCCGGTCGTCGAGACCGGTACCCGCCCGGCCCGCGCGTTGCCCTACCAGCCGTCGGCGGCGGGCGTGATCAACGGGAAGAACCTGGAGCTCACCCTGGGCAACACCGGCGCGGCCGGCCTGCAGTTGGTGGTACATCGCTACGACGGGACCACCGGCGGCCCGTGGCCGTTCGACCTGGTCAGCGCACAGGCCAAGCCCAAGCTTGCGGTGTCCGGTAAGTACGATATGGATGTACACGGTCCGAACGGCTTCCTGCGCACCTTCACCGGTGACGCGGCCAAGTCCGGGTTCGAGGCCAACGCCTCGCTGACCGACGAGCTGAAGCTCCGGCTGACTCTGGTCAACAGGACCAGCCGCGAGGTGACGGTGACGATCAAGCCGAACGCCTACCGGGGTGACGGCCCGTGGAGCTACACGCTCGCGGCGGGGGAGACGAAGACCGACGACTGGAACCCGGTCGTATACGGCCACGGCTGGTACGACATGACCGCCACCATCACCGGCGATCCGTCGTGGTCCCGCCGGTTCGCCGGGCACGTGGAGACCGGGGAGCACACCGTCACCGGCTGAGGCCCTGTCAGACGCGAATCCGGCGCCGCGTTCCGCTGAGCGCGGCGCCGGAATTCGCCCCGCCGCTGTTACAAAGCTGTGACAAACATGTCGATCAATGCGGACATGCCGGAAACAGACTCCGGCCATGCGATTACGGAACTCATCTGTTCTTACCGCTGCCCTGCTGACCTTCGGATTACTGGCTCCCGCGCTGCCGGCCATGGCCGCGCCGGAGCAACGTGTGCCGGTGGTCGTGCAGCTGCCGACACCAGAGCTGGGGCGTGACGCCATGCCGGTGGTCATGGCGGGGAACACTCCGCTCGGCTACGGCACGCTGTCGGAGGACGGCCGCTCGGTCGGCATCACCACAGACAAGCCGGTGAAGCAGGATGAGCTTCGCGTGGTGTGGAGTGGTGGCTCGCTGCCGAACCGGTCCGCCGCCGCCCGGCCCGCGCCCGCCGCGGGCCCGCCGCGGAACGAGCCCGCGCCGAACCTGGTCCCGTTGACCGCGAGCGACCCGGGTGCCCCAGGGCCCGCCGCGATCGCGCGCACGCAGTACACGCTGGGGGACACCGCCTTCACCACACCGAGCGGGCACCGGGTGGAGATCACCGGCGAGGTCACCTACCCCGTCGACCTCGGCGCGACCAAGCGGCCGGTCGCGGTGCTGCTGCATGGAAGGCACGGCTCCTGCGGCAACGCGCAGGGCAAGTGGAACATCAAGTGGCCCTGCCCGGCGGGTTTCCAGCGCATCCCGAACGAGCAGGGCTACCGGCCCCTCGCCGACCTGCTGGCCGGCCACGGAATCGTGGTCGTGTCCATCGCGGCCAACGGCATACCCGGCTACGACAACGGGTTGCGGGACCTCGGCCAGCCGGACCGGGGCGCACTCGTACTGCGCCATCTGGAGCTCTGGCGGGGCTGGGCCGGTTCCGATACCGGCGGCCCGTTCGGTGGCACTTTCCACGAGAGGCTGGACTTCGGCAACGTCGGGCTGATGGGGCACAGCCGAGGTGGGGAGGGCATCGTCCAGGCCGCGCAGCAGAACGCGCGGCGACCGGTGGCCGACCGGTTCGGGATCACGGCGCTCGTGCCGCTCGCCGCCACCGATTTCCTGCGGGCGAACCCCCGAGGCACCGCGAGCCTCAGCGTGGTGCCGTACTGCGACGGTGACGTCGCCGGTCTGGAGGGCGTGCACTACTACGACGACGCGACGACGACGGCCGACACCGTGCCGCACGCCCTGCTCGGTGTGATGGGCGCGAACCACAACTTCTTCAACACCGTGTGGACGCCCGGCGGCTGGGAGGCGGGCACCCTCGACGACGGGGCCACCTACGCCGCCGAGCGGTGTGACCGGCCTGGCCGATGGCTGACCCCGGAGCAGCAGCTCGGCGCGGGTAACGCCTATGTCGGCGGCTTCCTGCGCGCCCGGCTGCTCGGTCAGTCCGAATACGACACCCTGTTCAGCGGCAACACCGCGTCTCCACCTTCGGCCAAGACGGCCGGCGTGGTCGCGTCCTTCACGGCCCCGAACCGGCTTGTGATCAACGATCAGGCCGATCTCGGCAAGAACGCACTGGGCGGCGAGGTGACCGCGGCCGGCTTCACCGCACAACAGGCCTGTGGCGGAAAGCCGGGTGCGCCGATTCGCTGTTTCGGCGAGGAGAGCGCTGAGCCGCACGTGACGAGCCAGTGGGACGGCCCGTTCCCCTCGTTGCCGCAGGTTCGCCTCGCGTGGGACAAACCCGGTGCCGCCTGGAGCAACGCCATCCCCGCCGGGACGAAGCTGTCCGGGTTCCAGGCGCTGCGGATCCGGCTGACCCACGAAGCGTGGAACTCCGCCGCCGGGCTGCCCGGCCTGTCGGTCAGCGTGCGCGACTTCACGGGGAACACGGCGAGTACGCCGCTCAGCGGTCCGGCGTTGCGGTTACCCCCGGGTGACGCCGACTCGTGGGGCAATCCACCGGCGCTGGTCACGGCGATCACGGTGCCGCTCAGCGCGTTCGCCGGAGTGGACCCCGAACGCCTGCGGACCATCACCATCACCGCCACCAGTCAGACCGGCAACATCACGGTCGCCGACCTGAGCCTGACATAGCGTGAGGGTGCCCCTTACTGCGTTGAACGCAGTAAGGGGCACCCTCACTCGATTACGCGCTGAGCAGCTGGGCGCAGCGGATCAGACCCAGGTGGGAGTAGGCCTGCGGGTGGTTACCGAGCGAGCGCTCGGCGACCGGGTCGTACTCCTCGGGCAGCAGGCCGGTGGGGCCCGCGCAGTCGACGATCTGCTGGAACAGTTCCTCCGCCTCGGTGCGGCGGCCGGTCAGCAGGTACGCCTCGACCATCCACGCGGCGCACAGGTGGAAGCCACCCTCGTCGCCGGGCAGACCGTCGTCGCGGCGGTAGCGGTACACGGTGGAACCGCTGCGCAGCTCCGCCTCGATCGCGGTGACCGTCTGCTGGAACTTCTCGTCCGACGGGTCGATCAGCCCGGTGAGGCCGACGAACAGCGAGGCCGCGTCCAGGTCGGTGCCGTCGTAGGCGGTGGTGAACGAACCCACCTCCTCGTTCCAGCCCTGCTCCAGCACGTCCGCGCGGATCCGGTCGCGCAGCGTCGCCCACTCGGGCTCCGTGGAGCGGCCGAAAGCTTCAGCGATCCGCACGGCGCGGTCGAGGGTCACCCAGCACATCACCTTCGAGTACAGGTGGTGGCGCGGGTGGTGCCGCTCCTCCCAGATGCCGTGGTCCGGCTCGTGCCAGCGCTTGGCGACGGCCTGCGCCATGGCGGTGACCATGGTCCAGTCGTCGTCGGTGAGCTTGCCGCGAGCCTGGGCGAGCACCTCGACCAGCTCGACGACCGGGCCGAACACGTCCAGCTGGACCTGCTGGTTGGCCAGGTTGCCGACGCGCACCGGCCGCGAGCCGGCGTAACCGGGCAGTGAGTCGATGACGGCCTCCGCACCCAGGTTGGTGCCGTGCAGCGTGTACAGCGGGTGCAGCCACTCGGGGCCCTGGACGGTGCCCAGCACGCCGTGCAGCCAGCCGAGGAACGCCTCGGCCTCGTGCAGCGAGCCCACCGAGACCAGCGACTGCGCGGTCATCGCGCCGTCCCGCAGCCAGCAGTAGCGGTAGTCCCAGTTGCGTACGCCGCCGATGTCCTCCGGCAGCGAGGTGGTCGCCGCGGCCATGATGCCGCCGCTGGGTCCGTGCACCAGGCCACGCAGGGTCAGCGCGGATCGGGCGCACAGTTCCCGCTCGACGGCGGGCAGCTGCAGCGTTGCCAGCCAGTCCGACCAGTAGCGGCCGGCGGAGGCGCGGCGGTCGATCTCCGCCACCTCGGACTCGGACAGGTCGTCGGTGCCGCAGCGCAGCTCCAGCACGATCGACTCGTTCGGCGCGGCGGTGACGACGGCGCGGGCGCTCTCGTGCTGGCCGTCGGTGCTGATCTCCCAGTTGACGCCGGGGGAGCGCAACACCATGGGCTCGGAGGTGCCGAGAACCCGGAGGCCCTCCTCCTCGGCGATCAGCCGCACGGGGACGGCGCCGAACTCCGGCCGGGGGGCGAACTCGATGACCGCGTTGGTGGCGCCGTTGATCACCCGGATCAGGTCGGTGCGGTGCACGTCGCCGTAGTGGTCCAGGTAGTCGGTGACCAGCAGCTTCGACCAGCGGGTCTCCACCGTCATGGTGCCCGGCAGGTACCGCTGGCCCAGCGGCAGGCCGTTGCGCTCCGGCTTGATGGAGAAGTGCCCGGCGGAGGTGCCGCCCAGCAGGTCGGCGAACACCGCGGCGGAGTCCGGCTCCGGGTGGCACAGCCAGGTCAGCCGGGCGTCCGGGGTGAGCAGCGCGACGGTCTTCTCGTTGGCCAGCATGGAGTGCCGCTCGATCGGCACGGCCTGCTCGCCGTACAGCCAGTTCTTGCGCACTTCCAGGAGGTAGGCCAGCGCGATGCTGCACTGCTCGGTGTCGGCGATCCGGTACTCGGCGAGGGTCTCCCCGTCGCCGACCTTGATGCCCAGGTCGGGTCCGTGCAGGCGCTTGAAGGCCCGCTCGTCGGTGACGTCGTCGCCGATGAAGATCGCGGCGGTGGCGGCCACCTGGTGACGCAGCACGTCCAGGGCGTGGCCCTTGTCGGTCTGCACCACGGCGAGCTCGATGACCTCCTTGCCCTCGGTCACGTCCACGCCGTCCCAGGTCGCCGGGCCGGTGCGCACCGCGTCCAGCACGGGCTGCCCGACGGCCTTCTCGGCGCGGCGGACGTGCACCGCGATGCTGGCCGGCTTGGTCTCCAGGTGCACGCCGACGGCGCCGGAGATGATCTTCTCCAGCTCACCGCACAGCCGCTCGTGGAGCTTCTTGGCCTCGGGCTGCAGGTCGTGCACGAAACCGGCGTCGAACTCCGAGCCGTGACTGCCGACGAGGAGGACCTCGGAGGGAAGCCGGGAGAGAGTCGCGAGATCACGCAACGCGCGACCGGAGATCAACGCGGTGGTGGTCGCGGTCAACGTGGCCAGTGAGCGCAGCGCGCGCACCGATTCCGGGTTGGGGTGGGCCGCATTCGGATCTTCGACGATCGGGGCGAGAGTGCCGTCGTAGTCACAGGCGACAAGCAGACGAGGGGTGCGTGCGATCTCGATGAGCGCACGCCGCAACTCGATGGGAAGAGCCTCGGCAGTCAACGCTGATTCCTTAATTTGCGCGTAAGGCGGTCGAGGGCTGCGGCGTGTTCAAAGGCGTGGTCAAACGCTCATCGCTCAGGACGCATGAAGGGCCTCGAGGAAGGACCGCGCCCATCGGTCGACGTCGTGGGTCAGCACTTGACGCCGCAGAGCGCGCATCCTACGTCGCCCTTCTGCGGGATTGACAATCAGGGCCGCTTCGATCGCATCTTTCACGCCTTCGAGATCGTGCGGATTCACCAGGAAGGCGCTGGTCAACTCGGCCGCCGCGCCGGCCATCTCGCTGAGCACCAGCGCGCCGCCAAGATCATGGCGGCAGGCCACGTACTCCTTGCAGACCAGGTTCATCCCGTCGCGGACCGGGTTGACCACCATGACGTCCGCGGCGGTGTAGAAGGCCACCAGTTCCTGCTTGCTGACCGACTGGTGCAGGTAGTGCACGGCCGGGTGACCGATCTTGCCGAACTCGCCGTTGATCCGGCCGACCTCGCGCTCGATGTCCTCGCGCATCTGCTTGTAGTGCTCGACCCGCTCCCGGCTCGGCGTGGCCAGCTGCACCATCACCGTGTCCTCCGGATCGATGCGGCCCTCGGCCAGCAGTTCGCGGATCGCCTGCAGCCGCAGCTCGATGCCCTTGGTGTAGTCGAGCCGGTCGACGCCG
Organism: Pseudonocardiaceae bacterium YIM PH 21723; assembly: GCA_003600225.1. Classification (GTDB taxonomy): domain Bacteria; phylum Actinomycetota; class Actinomycetes; order Mycobacteriales; family Pseudonocardiaceae; genus QZFT01. Next base: position 145,408 of record QZFT01000015.1, on the reverse strand, counting down.
AGCATGATCCGCTTCGGGTTGCCCAGCTCCTCCCGGATCTCCTTGGCCCGCAGTTCGGTGTCCCGGCTGCGCGCGAGGGTGTCGAACTGCTGGGAGTCGATGGAGATCGGGAACGCGCCCACCTTCACCGAGCGGTCCCCGTGCTGCACCAGGCCCTGCTTGGTGCGCACGCCGACGGCGGTGGTCATCGGCTCGACGCCGCCGAGGCGCCGGGCCAGCCAGAGGAAGTTCTGCGCGCCTCCGGGCCGGTGGAAGCCGACCAGGTCCGCGCCGAGCAGGCCCTGGATGATCTCGGTGCGCCACGGCAGCTGCATGAACAGCTCGATCGGCGGGAACGGGATGTGCAGGAAGAAGCCGATCCGTACGTCCGGCCGCAGCTCCCGGAGAAGCTTCGGGACCAGCTGCAGCTGGTAGTCCTGGATCCACACCGTGCCGCCCTCGGCGACCACGGCGGCGGTGGCCTCGGCGAACTTCTGGTTGACCCGCACATAGGCGTCCCACCAGGCGCGGTCGAAGATCGGCGGCATCACCACGTCGTGGTACAGCGGCCACAGGGTGGAGTTGGAGAAGCCCTCGTAGTAGTCCTCGACGTCCTGCGCCCCGAGCATCACCGGGTGCAGCAGCAGGCCGTCCTCCTCGAAGGGGTCCAGCTTGGAGTCCTCGGTGAGGCCGGGCCAGCCCACCCAGGCGCCCTGCTGGGACCGCAGGAACGGCTCGAGCGCGCTCACCAGACCGCCGGGGCTGCGCTTGGCGATGATCTCGCCGTCCTTGCCGCGCTCCAGGTCGACCGGCAGTCGGTTAGCCACCACCACGAAATCCGCCGTAGAGCCTTTACCGCTGCTCACGTCTTCCCTCCCACTCCGCCGGGTACGTCCCTGAAGTTTGTCCGGGAACGCCGGAAACTAAACAGGACATACGTACTAGAACCATGCTCACTGTGCCATGGCCCGCTGGACAACACGACGTAAAGATCCTCACTCGGCGCGTGGGACCAGCGGTTTTAGGTGTCTGGACCTTTTATTGCCTACGATTGGGCTAGATCGGTTGATCAAGTCCGCCGGCTTAGCTCAGTTGGTAGAGCAACCGCCTTGTAAGCGGTAGGTCAGGAGTTCGAGTCTCCTAGCCGGCTCGTCGAAGGGCCGTGTGTCGCGTTCGTTCGCGACACACGGCCCTTGTCATGTCTGACCTCTGCGGAACCGGCTGGTTACCTGATCTTCACGTGTTGGGTTGGTCACGCCAGGCGGTGTGCGAGACCTTCACGCCCTCGGGAAGGCTGAACTCGGGCATGGTCTCCAGCAGGTCCTCATTGGCGCCTGGCGGAGGAGCGACCGCCATGTGGGTGACCAGATGTGAGTTCGGCGTGGGTTCTCCGGCCGGTTTAGGCCAGATGAGTGTGGTGCTCGCCAGTTCCTTGGGCTTGATGATCAACGGCGTCGGACCCTTGTCCAGCTCCGGGAAGCTGGCGCGCGCCTCGGCCCATTCGACCGGAACCAGGTACTGGGCGTCGTCGAAGAGCTCGATCTTGGGATAGCTGTTCAGCGTGAAGCTCGCGCTGCCGCAGTTCTGCATGGTGATCTTGTAGGCCAGGTGTTCCGGCGGAGCCTGGACGTTCTCGGTCTTCCAGGCGACGCAGTTCTCATCCGGCACCGGGACGTAGTCGTCGTAGGCCGTGGCCAGGAAGTAGATCGGGATGGCGATGGCCAGCGGAACCACGATCAGCAGCGCGGCCAGGCGCAGACGCTTGGGGCTCATATCTGTCTAAACGGCTGTGACCCCGGGTTGGGTCACGCGTCCCAGCGAGATTTACGAACCGCGGTCACGTAACTGGCTCTGGCGTCGGCCAGTTCGACCCGCAGATCGCGGCGCCAGATGCGCACGATGGACACCAGCGCGATGAGCGCGCCCAGCACGATCAGGAACGAGTACGGCGAATCCTGGAACAGCACGTAGGACATGACCACCCCGGCCGCCACCCAGGCGATGGCACGGAACAGCCCCCGGAACATCCGGCTCACCACGGCACCTTGCTCATTCACCATCATTTGACTACCTCCAGTAGCCGCAAGCCCGCCCTCGGTGTGATTCAACTCTCGAACGGCCACTTTCGATACTCCCAATGACTGCGCAGAGTCACTCAGGCACGGAGGGTGAGGTGGCTGGGTCCGGGCCGTTGTCGAAGGAGGCTTTGGAGGGGGAGATGGGCTCGGGGTGTGGGTCTTTCCTGCCGGCGTGCTGGGTGGGGCACGCCTGTCTGGGTCGTCGGGGCCGCTGCGCGGGTTACCTGAGCTGACTTGTCGCGTCTTTTAGTCACGACAAGTGCCACTTGTCGTGACTAAAAGCCGCGACAAGTGGGGCGACACGGTGGGGGAATGGTACGACACGCCGTGGTGAGTGTCCACTGTGGACGAATAGTGCCTGAACGTGGCTTTCAGGCCCATGGATGGGCCTGAAAGCCACATTCAGGCCCAGACCACCAAGACTGGCGTGCCCCCACCCAACACGCCGGCAGGACAGGCGGGCCAGCCCACCCGTCTCCCCCTCCAAAGCCTCCTTCGACGACAGCCAGACCCAGCCCCGCTCCCCTCAGCCGCCCGAAGTTGACGATGTTCGGGCGCTGCTCCTTTTCTGGGCAACCCGAACATCGTCAACTTCGGAGAACGCCTACGCCTGGGTCATCCGCGCCAGCCGCATCCCGGTCAGCAACAGCCGCAGCCCGTGGTCGAACCGCGCGTCGGTGTCCGGATCGGCGAACAGCCACAGCGCCCGGGACAACGACGGGTGCTGTTCGGCGGCGAACAGTTCGCGCAGCTGCTCCGGATCGCTGCCACCGCCGGTGATCGGCTGCGGCGTGGCCAGTTGCTCGTTGAGGGTGAAGCCCAGCACGTAGTTCAGCACCGCGTCGGCGCCCCGGGCCGCGTCCGGCAGCGGGAAGCCCGCCTCGCGCAGCGCGTGCAGCAGGGCGTCGACCACCCGCAGCGCGGTGGCGCCGGTCCCGTAGCTGCTGGAGACCACCCGCGCCCCGTCCCGGCTGCGCAGCATGGCGGTGCGGATCGACCGGGCCAGGTTCGTCACCCAGTCCGCCCAGGAGTCGTCAGGTCCCAAAGCCTGGAGGCCGCCCAGGTGATCGGCCAGGATCATCTCGGCCATCAGGTCCAGGAGCTCCTGCTTGTTCTTCACATGCCAGTAGATCGCGGGCGCCTGCACACCGAGATCGGCGGCGATGTTGCGCAGCGACAGCCCGTCGAGGCCCACCTCGTCCAACAGGCTGAGCGAGGCCCTAGCCACCGCCTCGCGATCCAACGCCATTGGTACAGCTTCTCAAGCGCCCGTCAGGTAATCAGGTAGGGGTCGTGCTCGAAGGTGACGCCGCTGCAACAGGACGCCAGATCCAGGCCGAGCTGGGACAGCGCGTCCGCGAGTTCCAGCCGCACCAGCCACTCCCTGGGCAGTGCCGCCCGCCCGTGCAGCGCGCCGAGGATGTTGCCCGCGATGGCCGCCGTGGACGCGCTCGCGCCCGAGTGGTTCACCGCGATCCGCAGGCCCTGCGCCAGTTCCTGGGCGGCCGGCTGGGCAAGTGCCGCATAGACCGCGATGGACAGCGACTCCGGGCCGGTCCAGCCCTGGCCCAGTTGCTCGATGGACGCGGGCCACGGGGCCAGCGACGGGTTCTCCCGGATCCGCGCCCGGTCCACCGCGGCCTGCTTCACCGCGGCGGCCAGCGCCAGGGCCGTCGGCTGGTCGTCGCGCAGTACCCGGCCGGTGACCTGGTCCACGGCCTCGGCGAGGGTGCGGCCGCGGACCGCGATCAGGTGGATGAGCATGGCCAGCGCGCCCGCCGGCGCCCAGCCGGAGGGGTGGCCGTGGGTCAGTGCACCCAGTTCGCAGCCCAGGTCGTAGGCCCGCCTTGCGGTGGGGGCGAAGCCGGCCGGGGCACTGCGGGCGACCGCGCCGCAGCCCTGGGCGTCGTTGCGGGGCTGATCCAGCGAGCCCGGCTCGTTGGAGGTCAACGCGCGCAGGCCGGTCAGCCCCGGTGCCCGGCTCGCGTAGAGCCGCTTGTCGGTCAGCAGGCCGTGCGCGGCCGGATCGGGCTCCTTGGCCTGCTGGGTGGTCAGCCAGCGCCGGTAGCTGCGCCAGGCGGCGTCCATCGGCTGCCACACCCCGTCGCGGTGGCCACGCACCCAGGCCGCGAGGTAGCCCTCGGCGGTGAACATGGTGATCTGGGTGTCGTCGGTGATCAACGCGGGCCGCGGTGGCTCGGTGATCCCCGCGCGGCCGTGCTCCGCGCGGATCTCCGGCAGCCGGGCGAATTCCACGGGCGCGCCGAGCGCGTCACCGAGGGCTCCGCCCAGTAGACAGCCGACGCCGCGGTCGAGCAGGGTGGCAGGGTTGGGCATAGCGCAATAGGCTAGTCGATCGAGCAGTTTCTATAGATTCTGCGTCTATTCGGAGTAATCACGTTATAGGACAGATTCTATGGAAAACGCCCATAATGTTATGGGCCACCTGTACGAATGGGGCCGTGTTGAAGCGAAGCCTGTTGGTTGCGGCACTTCTACTGACCGCCATTGTCGGTCCCGGTGCGGCCCTCGCGCATGACGAGGATCGGCCGGGAACCATCGTCCCGCTATACAGTTCGCCGAGCAGTTCGGAATGGAATGAACTGGTCAGCGCGAAGCGATTGCATCCCCGTGTTCCGATTGTCGCGATCATCAATCCGCCGGTGTGGATCAATGCCGGTGAGCAGGAGGCCTACCGCGCCGGAATCCGCCGGTTGCTCCGTGAGGGAATCGATCCGATCGGCTATGTGACGACCAGCTACGGCAACGCCTCCTTCGACTCGGTGAAGGCGGAGCTGGACCGGATCAAGGCCGGCTATCCCGGTCTCAAGGGCATGTTCCTGGACGAGATGGCCAACGCTCCGGGCAAGGAGCGGTACTACTGGCAGGTGGCCGGCTATGCGCGGTCCAAGAAGCTCGACTACCTCGTCGGCAACCCCGGCACGGCAACGCGCGAGTCCTATCTGGACATGGTGGACGTGGTCACGCTGTACGACAACGAGGGGCAGCCGGACGACTGTCAGCGCACCGACTGGCAGTCGCGCTACCGGGCCAGCAACTTCGCCGTGGTGAGCTACAACGCAGCGGATCTGGACACCGGCAAGGTGCGTCAGTGCGCGGACCGGGCGAGCTGGATCTACGTCACCGACGACGTGCAACCGAACCCGTGGGATACGTTGCCGCACTACTTCGACGATCTACTCGGAGCGCTCGAAGAGCCACGCTCCGCGCTGTAGTCGTGTACCGGTAACCGAGTTGTTATTCCTCTGTTGCCGGGTTCCACCCTCGGGGTATTGCCTTTACCTGATGGGCCCGGCAGATTCGGCACATGCGATTCGCCGGACATGAGTCCTGGCTGGTCAGCGTCGGGGAAGACCCGTCAGTGGACACCGCTCTCTGTCTCCGTGACGCGCTCGCTCTCCCCGTGCACACCGAGCCCGACCTGCCCGCCCTGGCACCTCCGATCCAGCCGGTAGACCCGGCTGGACTGGATCTCGACGCGATCGTCAAGGAGTGGCCGGGCTGGTGGTCGGAGGTGCTCCGCTTCGCCGGCCGCAAGTACGAGTTCGGCTCCAGCCGCGCCCGGCTGGAGCTCATGCCGATCTTCCGGACCTCGCCCTCGCTGACCCGCTGCCCGAACATCCGCGAGGCCCTGGCGCACGCGAACCAGGCGATCATGGACTGGCAGCACGAGATCGCCATGCAGAACGACGCCGTCCGCGCGCCGATCGACCGGCTCGTCCAGCAGGCGGAGCAGCGGGCCGGCCGGTCCGCGACGAACTTCGAGCTGGTGCTCACCGTCGTCCGGGTCGCCGGACCGGTCTGGCAGCGGCTGGACCGGCAACACGTACTGGTCTCCGAGCAGCTGATCAATGACCGTCTGGTTTATCAGGATCGGCTCGCTCCGCTGGTTGACGAACTGGTCTGATCCTGTTGGCGTAGTGCGGTGTTATCTCCTTTAAACGGTTAACCGTTGCCCGGTTGCCGAGCGTTGAATATTTGACTTCGTCCACCATTTGGGGCTGGTGGGTCTCGTAATTCAATGCTGTTCTTTCACCGTCGACAGTTTTTCTGCCATTGGCATGCCTGTTCCTGCCCTGCCTTTTTTCAACATCACATTCCAGGGGTGTCCTATGCGCATTGTCCGATGGGTCATTGCCGCGTCCGCCATCGTCGCCGGAGCGTTCGCCGCCCCGGCCACGGCCTCCGTGTTGTTCGCCGCCGCGCCCGCAGCGGTGAACTACGTGGCCGTCGGCGACTCGTTCTCCTCCGGCAACGGGGGTGGCAGTTACGCCGACACCAGCTGCTACCGCAGCGCCAACGGCTTCCCGGCCCTGTACTCCAAGGCGGCGAAGGTCGACTCCTTCACCAACGCCGCCTGTTCCGGCGCGGTGACCGGGGACGTCATCAACCAGCAGGTTCGCAGCCTGTCGGCGAGCACCACGCTGGTCACCATCACCATCGGTGGCAACGACGCCGGCTTCCCGGCCACCATGCGGGCCTGCACCAAGGGCTCCGGCACCGGTCAGGACTGCTACGACGGCATCGCCGCCGGCCGGAACTTCATCAAGAACGGCGCCGCCGCCAAGCTGGACGCCACCTACGCCGCGATCAAGAAGGCCGCGCCGAACGCCCGCCTGGTCGTCCTCGGCTACCCGCGCCTGTTCGAGCGCGGTGGCTGCTCCAACGCCATCTGGTACGTCCCGCTCGAGGCGCGGGACGGCATCAACGCCGCCTCCGACGAGATCAACACCGTGATCTCCGCCCGGGCCAAGGCCGCCGGTGCCGACTACGTCGACGTGCGGAGCAACTTCTCCGGCCACGGCGCCTGCGGCAACTCGCCGTGGATCCGCGAGGCCCGCATCCTGCCGTCCGAGCAGGCGGAGTCCTACCACCCGACCGCGACCGGATACCGCAGCGGCTACCTTCCCGCACTTCAGGGAGCCGTCGGCTGAGCGGATTTCACGCTGATCGGTGAAAGTCCCTTCCGCTTTACCGGTCGCCAGAAGTAGATCGAACAGTCGCTGGTGATCAGCTCTCGATAGTCGTGTTGTGCCGCGAATCCGCCGCACAGCACGACTATTCGAGGATTCCCATGCGTTCCGTCCACTGTGTACTGATCGTCTCCGCTCTGCTCACCGGTCTCCTCGCAGCGCCCGCCTCCGCCGCTCCCGCGACGAACTACGTCGCCCTCGGCGACTCCTTCTCCTCCGGCAACGGCGCGGGTGCCTACAGCGGGGGCGACTGCCACCGGAGCGCCAACGCCTACCCGGTGCTCCACGCTGCGCAGGCCGGTGCCACGTCGTTCACCCACGCCGCCTGTTCCGGCGCGGTCACCGAGGATGTGCTCGCCGACCAGGTGACCGAGCTGTCCCCGGGCACCACGCTGGTCACCCTGACCATCGGCGGCAATGACGTCGGCTTCTCGAAGGCCATGACCATCTGCTCCATCCCGGTGAAGCGGGTCCTCTGCAAGCAGGCGGTCGCCGACGGCCTGGCCGAACTGCCCGCACTGTCCGGCAAGCTGGACGACGCCTACGCGGCCATCCGGCAGGCCGCGCCCGCCGCCAGGCTGGTCGTACTCGGCTACCCCCACCTGTTCGAGCTCGGTACCTGCCTGCACAAGCTCACCGAGGTGCTGGTGGAGGACCGCAAGGTGATCAACGACGCCACCGACCAGCTGGACCGGCTCATCGCCGACCGCGCCCAGGCGGCCGGCGCCCGGTTCGTCGACGTGCGGGACACCTTCGCCGGGCACGGCGCCTGCGGCGACTCCCCGTGGATCAACGAGGTCAACCTGGCGGCCGTGTTCGAGTCCTACCACCCCAACGCGGCGGGTCACCGCGGCGGTTATCTGGCCGCGCTGACCGCTGCCATCGGCTGAACTAGTTGATCTTCCAGGGCAAACGGCCGCACCCGCGTGGTGCGGCCGTTTGTCAACGTGACCTGGCCGCTGTTGACGCAGGCCGGGCGCGCAGGAAAGGGTCGAGGGCGAGCGCGGTGGCGTCGCGTGTCTCCCGGCTGGCAGAAACGGCCGTATCGACCTTCGGTAAGCGGCGGTTGATACCCATATCGCGGCTATAACTCCGGTGTACGGCCATTGGGAGACGTTGCCCGGCTACAACGCGTTCGGCTGTTGGTGTGATGACGTTCGGGATTGACCAAACGACCTGAACCCTGGCGCCTGCGCTGCTACGGTGCCGGGGACGTGGCCTGAGACCCAGCAAGGGGGCTCCGATGCAGGTACCTGTGTTCCGCTTGCGCGATGCCTTCGCATCGATGGCGGCACAGCGTGACCCGCTGGCCTATCCACGGCTGTTACCCCAGTTGGAACGGGACTTCAGCGAGTACCAGTCGGCCCTCGTCGAGGCCGCGCACGTCTCGCTGGAGGAACCCGAAGAGGAGCCGGCGCCGGCGATCGAGCCGGTCGCCGAGGTCGTGCCAGAGCCCGAACCGGAGCCCGAGCCGGACCCGGGCCCCAAGGTCGAGATGTGGGTCGAGGCCACCCCGCCCAAGCCGTTCGTCGAGCACATTCCGGCCGCGGAGCGCACCGAGGTGATGCCCGCGATCAAGGACACCGACCCGCAGCCGGTCGCCGCCGCCGCGCCGACCCTGCCCGCGCTGGGCCGCAAGGCTCCGCTCGTCGCGCCGCCGCCCATCGCCGTCCCGCAGCTCACCCAGGTGAGCCTGCGCCGCTCGCAGCCCGTCGTGACCAAGGCCGAACCTGCCACCGTGGTGACCGCCCCGCCGCAGTTCGCCGTCGCGCCCGCGCCCCTGACGCCCGCCGCACCCGTGGTGAAGACGCCGCCCGCGCCCCGGATCGAGGCCGATTCCGGTGTGGTGCAGAAGAAGTCGAAGCGGCCGTCCTACCTGATCTCGATGAACGACGACTACTACGGCGACTCCCGGCTGGTGGCGCCGCCGGTGATCGGCGAGGAACCACCAGGTTTCCGCTACTGATGGAGACGGTCACACTCTCGCTCGCCGCGGTCGACATGCTCTGGGAGCAACTGGACCTCGGGGAGTTGCCTTACCCGCTGGAGGTTCCGCGCTTCGGGGACACCCCGGAGGAACGGGACCGCATCCGCACCGCCGTCCGGGAGGATCTGACCCGGCGTGGCCTGCTGCGGGACGGCGAACCGGACGCCACCCTCGTCGAGGGCCTGCGATGTCTGGCCGATGGCCAGCTGATCATCACGCTGGCCGGGCTGCTGAACACCGAGAAGCAGCAGCTGCTCGCCGCCCGGGTCAGCGCGCGCGGCAGGCAGACGGTGCTGGGTGTCCTGCAGGACAACACCATGCGGATGGACTTCCTGGAACCCAGCGGCATGGTGTTCGGCATCGTCGAACTGCTGCCGCAGCTGCCCGGTGGCCCCGGCGAGCCGGTGGAACTGTCGTTGCCGGCCACCAAACGGCGCGGCGGTGGCGTGGGCCCCGGTGCCGCCCGCGAGGAGTCGCCGGAACTCCTGGCGGCCGAGGAACTGCTGAGCCGGCCCAAGATCCGGCTGGGTCAGTTCTCGGTGCTCGCCAAGGACGATCGCGGATTGCGCTACCGGCTGCCGGAACTCGCGTGGTTCGACACGGCCGACGGTCGTTATGGGGTTACGACGCGTCGCGGAGCGGACTCCTCGGACGTCGTCACCTACGCCCCGATGGACTCGACCGGCCTAGCGAGACGCATTTTCGAGATGATCCAGGAGCTCGTCGCCAAGCAGTCCCGATAGCCGCTGATCGGAGCAAAACCGCTTCCGACATGCATGTGAGCCTCTCCGGGTCAACCGCCAGCCGGATTCGTGCTATGGCAAAGAGGTATGACCCAAAATGGTGAAGCATGGTCATGCGGCGTATCGCATTGGTCAGACTTAGCGATGAGTCAGTTGAGCGTGGACGCCCCCCGCCACGCTCTTCTAACTCTTTCGGATCGGAGTCGCAGTGCCGCTGCCCCCGCCCCGGATGCCGAAACTGGCTCTGTCGGCGACCACCTCGGTGGCTATCGTCCTCGGGATCCTGATCGGGTTCGGGATGGGTCAGCGGGCTGCGACTACCGATACGCCCTCGTCGGAACCTGGTCCGAGCTCCGCTCCCAGTCCGACATCCTCCACCGCTGATGTCCGCACCACCGGTGTGTCCACCGTGTACGTGACGCTGCCGCCGCGATCCACCGTGATCGCCGCGCCGTCTCCCACGGTCAGCACCACCAGCAGCATCATCGGCCTGATCTCCTCGGCTGCACCCACCGCGACGGTTCCGCCGACGCCGCCGTCGCACAGCCAACAACAGTCCGCAGATCCCACCTCGTCGGTGACCACCGGCTAGCGGACCCCTCAGACCAGCGCAAGCTGGGTGCACGCGAAGGGCGCCCCCAGGGGAAGGGGGCGCCCTAAGCGTTTTCAAGGGACTTTCAGTTCCGAAGTTGACGATGTTCGCGGGGAGGAACGAGCCCCGAACATCGTCAACTTCGGAGGCGGGTCTCCACTTCTGGAGTGGTGAGTCCCAGGGCGTCCAGGCCCAGCAGGGCCGCCCCGATGACCGGGGGAGCGGCGACGAGCTCGATGGTGACCTTCGGGGCCATGCCGTGGATCCGGCGCTCCACGTCGGCCAGGAACGGCCCGGGCATGCCGGTGACCACCCCGCCGCCGAGCAGCACCTTCACCGGCTCGGCCAGCAGATTCAGCTCGCGCAGGGTCACCGTGGCCATCACGGTGATCTCGTCGGCCTGCTGGTCGGTCAGCCGCACCGAAACCGGGTCACCGGCCCCGGCCTCCCGGTACAGCAACGGAACCAGGCCGTGCAGCGCCGAGGTGGGCCGCTCACCGAAGTGCAGCTGCTCCATCGCCTCGGTCACCGTGCGCACGCCGAAGTGCTCGATCACCGCGTCCCGCAGCGAGGTCGCCGGGCCGCGGCCGTCCTCGGCCCGGATGGCCCACCAGAAGATCTCCCGGCCCAGGAAACCGCCACCGCCCCAGTCGCCGGCCAGCTGGCCGATGGCCGGGAACCGGTGCGTGCGGCCATCGGGCGCCACGCCCACCGCGTTCACCCCGGCACCGCACACCACCGCGACGCCGACCCCGTCCTGGGTACCGGCCCGCAGCAGCGCGAACGTGTCATTGGTGACCGTGATCCGGTCCGACCAGCCGCCCAGCACCTCGGTGAGCAGCTGCTCCTCCCGGGGCAGGTCGGCGCCCGCCATGCACGCGTAGACGTGCTTGGCATAGGGCGGCTGCACGCCGCCCGCGGCTTCGGCCAGCAGCTCGCCGACCACCTCGATCGTCCGGTCCAAACCGACCGTCTGGTAGCAGGATCCGCCACCTCTGGCCCGGCCCAGCACCTCGCCGTTCTCGGCGATCAGCAGCACATCGGTCTTGCTGTTGCCGCCGTCGATCGCCGCCACAGCCGCCGTCATTTGACCCACGGCAGGTGGTCGCGGTTCTCGGCGATCAACGCGTCGGCCAGCTTCTCCGCCGCATCCCACTGCCCGATCAGCGGATGCGCCAGCAGTGCGCGCACCACCCGGTCCCGGCCGCCGTGCAGCGCGGCCTCCAGGGCCAGCCACTCGTAGCCGGTGACCGCGCCGATGAGCCCGGCCATGTCCGGGTCCAGCGGGGCGATCGGCAGCGGGCGCGCGCCGCTGCCGTCCACAAGGGACGGAACCTCGATCACCGCGTCGTCCGGCAGGAACGGCAGCGTGCCGTCGTTGCGCACGTTGACCACGTGCTCCTCGGGGCGGCCGCCGCTGGTCAGCGCGTGCACCAGCTGGATGGCGGCCTCCGAGTAGAACGCGCCGCCCCGCTTGCTCAGCGAGTCCGGCTTGGTCACCACCTCGGTGTCCGCGTAGATCTTCATCAGCTCGTCCTCCACGTCCTTGACCACCTGGGCCCGGGACGGCTGGCCGTGCTGCTCGCGGACCACGGAGTCGTGCTCGTAGAAGTACTTCAGGTAGTACGACGGGATCGCGTTCAGCAGCCGCATCAGCTCCACCGGGAGCTTGATGTCCGCGGCCACCTGGTCGCCGTAGGTGGTCAGCAGTTCCGGCAGCATCTCGATGCCGTTCACCCGTACCCCGCGCGCCCAGGTGAGGTGGTTCAGGCCCACGTGGTCCAGCTTCACCGCGCTCGGCTCGACGCCCAGGATCCCGCCGAGCCGCCGCTGCATGCCGATCGCGACGTTGCACAGGCCGACCGCCCGGTGGCCCGCCTGCTGGAGTGCCCTGGTGACGATGCCGACCGGGTTGGTGAAGTTCACGATCCAGGTGTCCGGGCCGGTCAGCTCGCGGACCCGGTCGGCGATGTCCAGGATCACCGGCACGGTGCGCAACGCCTTGGCGAGCCCGCCGGCGCCGGTGGTCTCCTGGCCGAGGCAGTCACAGGCCAGCGGAAAAGTCTCATCGGAGTGCCGGGCGGTCTGGCCACCGACCCGCAGTTGCAGCAGTACCGCGTCCGCACCGTCCACACCGGACTCTAGGTTCGTCGTGGTGGTGACCTTCGCGCCGTGGCCCGCGTGGTCCAGCAGGCGCTGGCTGAAGGCGCCCACAATGGACAGTCGATGGGTGTCCGGGTCGACCAGGGTGATCTCGTCGACGGCCAGACTGGTGCGACGGCCGGCGATGCCGTCGATCAACTCGGGGGTGTAGGTGGAACCGCCGCCGACAACCGTGAGCTTCATTTAGCCTTTGACTCCCGTGAAGGTGATGCCTCGGACGAATGAGCGTTGCGCGAACAGGAACAACACGATCGCGGGCAGCAGCATCAGCACCGTTGCCGCCATCGTGAGGTTCCACTGCACGTAGTGCATGCCTCGGAAGGACGCCAGTGCCACGGACAGCGTCCAGTTGTCCTGCTGCTCGCCGGTGTAGAGCAGCGGACCGAAGTAGTCGTTCCAGGTGTAGAGGAAGCAGAACAGCCCGGCCGCGGCGAGCCCCGGCTTGGCCATCGGCAGGATCACCTTGGTGACGATCTGCCACTCGTTGCAGCCGTCCATCCTGGCAGCGTCCACATAGGACTGCGGGATGGTCAGGAAGAACTGCCGCAGCAGGAACACGCTGAACGCGTCGAACAGGAAGTACGGCACGATCAGCGGGACCAGGGTGCCGGTCAGCCCGGCCGCCGCCCACAGGTCGTACAGCGGCACCGCGACCACCTGCGGCGGCAGCATCATCGCCGCCACCACCAGCAGGAACGCCGTATTGCGGCCCTTCCAGCGCAGGCGGGACAGCGCGTAGGCGGCGGGGATCGCGGACAGCAGCATGCCGAAGGTGGCGAGCAGCGAGTAGAGCAGCGAGTTGCCCAGGTACCGCAGCAGCGGGACCTTCTGGAACACCTCGTAGAAGTTCTCGAAGTGCCATTCCCGGGGCCACCACTGCGCGGTCAGTGTCTGCTGGTCGGACATGAACGCCGTCAGCAGGATGAACACGATCGGCAGCGCGAAGGCCAGCCCCAGGGCGATCCCCAGGCTGTGGATGGCGATCCACTCCAGCGTCTTGCCGCCCTGGCCGGGGCGCCTCCTGGTCATGGTGGTCATGCCGTCCCCTCCTCGGTGCGGACCGCGTTCTCGAAGTTGGCGATGTTCGGGAGAACAAGCGTCCCGAAGTCGGCGATGTTCGGGCTCGTACCTCGCGCGAACATCGCCGACTTCGGATTCCGGGGAGTCCTCATGCCGTCCCCTCCTCGACGTTGGTGGCTCGGCGCATCCGCTGCACCAGCAACGCGGTGAAGGCGAAGGAGACGATGAACAGCACGGTGGCCAGCGCGGCGGCGTAGCCCATGTGGAAGTAGCGGAATCCCTGCTGGTACAGCCACATCGGGAAGGTCAGCGTGGAGTTCTCCGGGTAGCCCATGTACCGGTAGGAGCCGGTGAGTTCGGCGGCACCGGAGGCCGCCGATCCGGCGACTACGGCCTGGGTGAAGTACTGCAGGGCGAAGATGATCGAGTTCACCACGCCGAACAGCAGCACCGGGGTGATCGACGGCAGGGTGATGTGCCAGAACTTCCTGACGGAGCCGGCACCGTCCAGAGAGGCCGCTTCGTACAGGTCGTTGGGCACGTCCAGCAGCCCGGCCAGGATGATGATCATCAGTTCGCCGGAGCCCCACAGGGTGAGCAGGGTCAGCGCGGGCTTGGACCAGTTCGGGTCCTGGAACCACAGTGGACCGTCGATGCCGATCGCGGCGAGGACGTTGTTCACCGGCCCGGTCTGCGGGTTGAAGATGAAGACGAAGGCCAGCGTCGCGGCCACCGGCGGGGCGAGGGACGGCAGGTAGCAGAGCGTTCGGACCAGACCGACGCCCGACTTCAGCCGGGCGATCACCTGCGCGGTGCCCAGCGCGAAGGCGACGCGCAGCACCGTCAGGACCACCACCATCCACAGGGTGTTGTAGACGGCGGTCTTCAGCAGGGCGTCCTTGGTGAACATGTCGGTGTAGTTGCGCAGGCCCGCCCACTTCACCGGGTTGATCAGGTCGTAGTCGGTGAACGACATGCCGATCGTGGCCAGCAGCGGATAGGCGAAGAACAGCGTGAAGCCGAGGATCGCCGGGGCCAGGAACGCCAGGACGACCAGTCTGCGGTTCGCGGGCATCATCGGCCGCCGATCGAGGCCGAGTCGTCGATCTGCTTGTCCAGCTTCTTCAGGCCGTCGTCCAGATCTGGCACCTTGCCGCTGAGCCAGGACGCGCCGAAGTCCTGCACCGTCTTGATCCAGTCGGATCCGTTGGTGGTGGCGGGCGGGCCGGCCAGGTTCTTGTTCTTGAAGATGTCCAGGAAGGTCTGGTACTGCGCGTCGACGTCCAGGTCCTTGCTGTCCAGCGCCTCCTTGGTGGTCGGCACATTGCGCAGGCCGTTGCCGAGCTTCACCAGCGCGCCGGTGTCCAGCGTCAGGTACTTGACCAGCTCGAAGGCCGCGCCCGCGTGCTTGGCGCCCTTCGGGATGCCGACGATGGTGCCGGTGGCGTAGCCGCCGCCGAAACGGTCCGGGTACCGGTCGCTGACCGGCATCGGCGCGGTGCCGTAGTTCAGGTCCGGCTTCTGGTCCTTGATGAAGGCCGTGCGGTACTCACCGTCGGACATCATGGCCACCTGGCCGGTGAGGAACGCGTTGTCGCCCGAGTACTGCTGGCCGAGGCCGGCGGTGAACCGGGCCAGGTTGTCGTAGCCGTACCAGTCGGTGAGTTCCTTCTGCCAGGTGAACATGTCCTTCCAGCCGGGGTCGATGCCCATCGCGGAGCGGCCGTCCGGCGTGGTGGACGTGGCGTTGAACAGCGGAGCCATGATGTAGGCCCGCTGGTTGTAGAAGTTGGTCAGCGGCACGAATCCGGCGACCTTGATCGAGCCGTCCGGGTTGCGCACGGTCAGCTTCTTGGCCGCCTCGGTCAGCTCGGCCATGGTCTTCGGTGGCTGGATTCCCTTGGCCGCCAGCAGATCCTTGTTGTAGTAGAGGCCGTAGGTGTCGGCGAGCAGCGGCATCGCGCACCGCTTGTTCTCGAACCGGGTGTAGGTCTGCACCGCGTCCGGGATCTTGTTCTCGAAGCCGGTGTCGTCCCGCCGCAGGTACGGGGTCAGGTCCTGCCAGCTGCCGGTGGCGCAGTACTGGCCGAGCTGCTCGGTGGACCAGGAGACCGCCACGTCCGGCGCGTTGTTGCCGCGGATGGACTGGGTGATCTTGTCGTCGTCCTGGTTGCCCACCGACTCGATGGTGATGTTCGGGTGCTGGGCGTGGAAGTCGTTCAGCACCTTCGCGAACTCGTCGTATTCGCGCTCGGTGAACGGGCTCCACACCCGCAGGGTGACCTTGTCATCCGGGCCCGGTGGCCCGTCGATCCGGTTGCCGCGGACGGCGGCCGCACAGCCGGAGACCCCGGCCAGTACGGCCACCGCGAGCGCGGCGGTGAGTACGCGTTTCATGAGCCCTCCGCTCACTTACAGGGTTTGAGGAGCACCGAAGGTCTGTTCCCGCGCCACGGCCAGCGCGGTGCGCACGGCGCCGCTGCGGACCGGCTTGCTGATGACCTGGGCGCGACGTACTTCGGGTCGCGGCACCACGAGTTCGTAGAGCTGGGAGCCGACCAGCTCGGCCAGCCGATCGCCGCCCGCCTGGCTGAGCTCGCCCGCCAGCAGGATGAGTTCCGGGTCGAGCACGCTGACCACTCCCGCCACCCCGATGGCGATCCGCCGGGCGACCTCCCGCAGGAATCCGTTGCCCGCGCGGCCCATCCGGACCGCGGTGCGGATCACCGCGTCACTGGAGTTGCCGCCGACCCCGTGTGCCTTGCCGAGCGTGACGAGCCGGCCGCCGCTGAGCAGTTCGCCCAGCCGGGAGCCGGTGCCCGGATTGTCCGGGTCCGGTACCCGCATCCAGTCGATCTCGCCCGCGCCGCCGGTGGCGCCACGCACCAGTTCCCGGTTCATCACCACGGCGGAACCGATGCCCTGGCTCAGCCAGACCAGCACGAAACTGTCCACTGTGGTCGCTTCGCCGACGTGCATCTCCTGCACCGCGGCCAGATTCACGTCATTGTCCACAGTGACCGGACAACCGAGACGGTCCCGCAGCGTGCCGGGCAGGTCGAAGCCCTGCCAGCCGGGCAGGTGCGGGGCGAACTCCAGGTGCCCGGTCTTCGGGTCCACCCCGCCGGGCGCGCCGACCACCAGGTGCCGCAGCGCGCGCGGCGTGAGCCCGGCCTTACCGCAGGTCACCGCGATCGCGTCGGTGAACGCGCCGAGCACGCCCGCGGTACCGGCGGGCGGCATCGGCGAGAAGTGCTCGGTGACCACGTTGCCGGCGATGTCCGCGAGCACCACGTCCACGTAGAACGGGGTCAGGTCGACCGCGGCCACATGCGCCAGCCCGCCGTTGACCGCCCACAGCTGGGCCCGGGGTCCCCGGGAACCGCCACGCAGACCGTGCCGGATCACCGTGCCGGCCGATTCCAGCCGGGTCAGCAGGGCTGCGGTGGCCGGTTTGGACAGTCCGATGTGGGTTTCCAGTTCGGCCCGGGACAGCGGGCCGGTGCGCAGCAGGGCCTCGATGGCCGCGCGGTCGTTGATCTCGCGCAGCAGACGGGGGCTTCCGGCACGCACCTGGCCTCCCGGTGAAGTGTGAATAGGCAACTTCCAAGACGGTTTCGCCGCAGCGTAGATTCAGTAAACCCGCTGGTCAATGGCTTACCGCCGCGTTGCGACGATTGGCGTATCGATGTGCGGCGGCTGAAGGTGTCGTATCGGTCCGGCCGCGATGTGGCGTTTCGCGGTGCGCTTAGGGAAGGCTGAGAGCGTGCAGAAACAGGAGAGCCTGGCCGACCTGCTCGGCGGACGTCGCGGTGCGGTGGACGCCACGCTGCCCTCGGTGGCGTTCGTGGCGGCGTGGCTGCTGTCCCATTCGGTGCACCTCGGCGCGTTGATCGCCCTGGTACTGGGCCTCGGCCTCGGCGGGTGGCGGATGTACCGCGGCGAGCGGTGGCGGCCGGTGCTGATCGGCCTGTTCGGCGTCGCCGCGGCGGTGATCGTGGTGCTGTACACCGGCCGCGCGCAGGACTTCTTCCTGCTGCAGATCGCGATGAACGCGGCCAGTTTCTTCGGCTTCATCATCAGCATCGTGCTGCGCTGGCCGCTGCTCGGCGTGATCGTCGGAGCAGTACTCGGCCAGAAGACGCGCTGGCGCAAGGACCCGGATCTGCTGCGCGCGTACAGCCGGGCCAGCTGGGCCTTCCTGGTCCAGTACCTGATCCGCGTCGTGGTGTTCGGCGCCCTGTGGCTGTCCGGTTCCGTGCTCGCCCTCGGCATCGCCCGGGTCGCCCTGTCCTGGCCGCTCCAGGCGGCCAGCCTGGCCGCCGCGTGGTGGGCCCTGCGGTCCGCGCTGCCCGAGGACCACCCGGGCCTGCGCCACCCGCGCGTGCCGGAGTCCGCGGGCGCCTGAACTCCCTGGTCGCGAAGTTGACGATGTTCGGGCGGAGCCCGAACATCGTCAACTTCGCATGGGTAGAACGCCGTGTATTCGGGCCATCACGCTCGGTCGATCATCGTACGGATTGCGCATTATGCAACCGATCAAATGAGCTTTTCGGGCCTTTCCCGGCACCTTCTGGGCTGTTTACCAATGGGCGTATGACGGCTACCTTTCTGATGGTGGTCTAAACCAATGGAGGGCAGTTGAGCGCCGTCATCGCAGCTAGCGGGGCACTACTCGGTCGCAAGATCAGCGGGCCGGTCGCGGTCCACGTCACCGACGGGCACATCGCCGAGGTCAGGGACACCGCCGAGCCTGCTGAAGGCGTGCTCACCGCCGGTCTGGTGGACATCCAGATCAACGGCGCCGTCGGCGTCGACTTCGCCGAGGTGGACGCGGACGCCATGCGCACGGTGGTGCGCGCGCTGCCGTCGACCGGCGTCACGAGCTTCCTGCCGACGCTGATCACCGCCAAGGTGCCGACCATCACCCGGCAGGCCCACGAGTTGCTGGCCGCCATCGCCCAGATCCCCGCCGGTATCGGCGCGCGCACCCTCGGCCTGCACTTCGAGGGCCCGTTCATCTCCCCGGACCGGCACGGCGTGCACGAGCCCGCGTTGATGGAGCACCCGACCGCCGCCCACCTGGACACGATCCTGCGCGACCCGGTGATCGCCGCCGCGCTGCGCAAGGTCACCCTCGCCCCGGAGCTGCCCGGTGGCATGGAGGCGGTCCGCAGGCTCACCGATGCCGGTGTGCTGGTCGCCGTCGGCCACTCCGACGCGACCGCCGCGCAGACCCACGCCGCCGCCGACGCGGGGGCCCGGATGATCACCCACCTGTTCAACGCCCAGCGCCCCCTGGGCCACCGCGAACCGGGCGTGCCCGGCGCCGCGCTGGTCGACGACCGGTACACCCTCGGCCTGATCGCCGACCTGGCCCACGTCTCCGGCGAGATCTGCAAACTCGTGTTCAACGCCGCCGGCCCGCGGGTCGCGCTGGTCACCGACGCGGTGGCCGCCGCCGGCATGCCGCCCGGCAGCTACCTGCTCGGCGGCGCCGAAGTGCTGCTCACCGAGGAGGGCGTGCCGCGTTCCCCGGAGGGCACCATCGCCGGCTCGGCGCTCACCCTGGACCGCGCGGTGCGCAACATCATCGGCCTGGGCATCGACCCGGCCGTCGCCCTCACCGCGGCCAGTGAGGTACCCGCGAATGTGCTGGGGGAGAAGAAGATCGGCCGGATCGAGACAGGAGCGCACGCGGATCTGGTGCTGTGGGACGCCGAATGGCACCCTCGCAAGGTCTGGGTGGGCGGAAACCTGGTGTTCGACGCGGACGAATCGATTCCGGTGCCCGCGATGTCCCGGGAGGTTTCGGTGCCCGCCGCCGGAAACTGATCTGGGTTGGGTCTGGTGGCTGTCGAAAGATGGCTTTGGAGGGGGAGTCGGGCCGGGGTTTGCGTCTTTCCTGCCTTCTTGTTGGGTGGGTGCACGCCTGACTTTCCTGTCGTCGTTCCGAAGTTGACGATGTTCGCGGCGAGGAACGAGCTCCGAACATCGTCAACTTCGGGCCCTGGTGGGGCTTTCGGCTGGCGGCGAATCGGTTTCACCTGATAGTGAGTGGCTAACGATCATGTGTTCGAGGCCCGCACGCTGATCGGCACCGTCGGCACCATGGACCGGCGTGGCACCACCGAGACCACCGACGTGCTGGGCACCCGGCAGTGGCTGCGCTTGCAGCACAACACCAGTTGGCGTGAGGCACGCGACCTCGTGATGATCGGTCAGGCCCTGAACGTACTGCCGCTGACCCACAAACTCTTCGCCGCCGGTGAGATCACCCTGGGCCACGTACGCGTGATCGTCGCCGGGCTGCACAAGACACCAGCGTTACCCGCGCGGGGTTCCTGGACCGCGAACACATCCTGACCGACCTGGCTCGGTCCGACACCCCCGAAGCCGTCGCCCTGGCCGTGCGGTACCTGCTGGCCGAACTGGATCCGGATGCCGATGCGGAGAAGGCCGTCGACCGGTATGAGCGGCGCGGCCTGGACATCCACGAATCCGACGGATTCGTCTCCGTGCGCGGCTACCTCGACTCGGACGCCGGAGCCAAACTGCGGGCCGCCCTGGAGGCGATCATCACACCGGCGGTGGCCGGTGACAGGGACGAACGCACCGCCGCGCAGAAACGCGCCGACGCCCTCGGCGAGATCTGCGACCGCGCCCTGCGTGGCGGGCAGCTGCCCTCCAGCGGTGGCCACAAGCCGCAGATCCAGGTCACCTGCACGCTCTCCGAGCTGCGGAACGCCGGGACCCTGACCGGGCAGGCGATCATCGACCGGGTCGGGGTCATCGACCCGGAAACCCTGCGGCGGATCGCCTGCGACTGCAACATCACCCGGATCATCCTGGGACTGCAGGGCGAGATCCTCGATGTGGGCCGCTCCACCCGGGTCGTCCCGGTGGCGATCCGCAGAGCGGTGACCGTGCGGGACATGCGCTGCTCCTGGGAGGGCTGCGAGATGCCCGCCGAGTACTCCGACATCCACCACGTTCGGCACTGGGCCTTCGATGGGGAGACCAAGGAGCCCAACCTCGCGCTGGCCTGCGGGCACCACCACACGGCGATCCATGCCCTGGGCGACCAGGTGGAGACGCTACGAAGACCCGATGGTGGCTGGACCTTCCGCAAACGACACGGGCCTTGAGGGTTAGTGCCGTTCGGCGGGAGTGACGTCCTGCAACAGCCGGGAGACCTCGTAGTGCAGGTACGCCGGAGAGGCCGGCAGCAGCACGCCCCACGGCTCGCCGGAGTCGGACGGCTTCAGCTGCATCGCCCAGCGGCCCGGCTCGGTGTCCACGTAGGTGATCGGGTTCGGTGACTTGCGGCGGCGGCCCACGTGATCCCGGCCGGCGGCGTAGATCCGGCCGCCGCCCAGCCTGGGGAGCTGGATGACCCATTCCAGGGCTTCGCGCTCCGGGTCACGCTGGGGCTCGTCCCGCATCAGGAAGCCGAGTCCGTCATCGGGCTCGGGCTGCTTCGGGGCGGGTGCGTCGCCGGCGATCTCGTCCAAAGTGGACTTGGGGACGGTGATGGATCGGCCGTGTGCCGCGGGAAGCTGCGGCAGCAGCCCGATGACGATGTCCGGCAGCGAGTCGGGTGCGATCGGGTCCAGCTGGATCGCGGTCTCGCTGCGCCTGGCGAGGATCCCGCTCTGGCCGTCCGTCGCCGCGACGAAGCCGACGGTGGTGCGGTCGTGGTAGCCGAGCCAGCCGTGCAGCTCCAGTGCCGGGCGGGTCAGGAAACCGATGGCCCGCACCAGATCGGGGTGCACCTCGGTTCCGCTGGCCAGCCCGGCCATGTTGAGCTCGTCGAACGCCTGGCGCAGCACGTCCTCGTTGCCGTCCAGCACGGCCGGTCCGTGATCCGCGCTCAGCACATGGTGTTGTTCCTCGATACCCGCGCGGGTACGCACCACCTGCCAGGCCAGAGTGGACACACGGACGGTCCCCTGCAACACGCGTTTCTCCTGGTTCTTATCCGCCGATGACCGCTGGCGGAGTAGGCGGCAGGTCGCCCACGATCTCGCTCAGGTGCTCGCCCTGGAGGTACGAGGCGGTCTCGTGCTCGTAGTCGTCATCGCCGCCCTGGCTACCGCCACGACCGCCGCCGCCCATGCCGCCCTGACCGGGAGCGCCGGCCTTACCGGCCGCCGTACCGGGCTTGCCGTGCATGCCGTCACCGGCCGCACCGCCCAGGCCGCCGCTCGGGCCGCCGACACTGCCGCGTCCACCCAGGCCGCCGGCCGATCCGCTGCCGCCGAGGCCGCTCACCCGACCGCCCGCGCCGCCGCCCAGCCGGCCGCCGCTACCGGAGCCGGAGCCACCGATGCCGCCGATCGGCATGCCGAGTCCGCCACCAACAGGCGTCGGACGGGGGCCGCCGTGGTCGACAGGCGTGCCGCCCACCGGGGCGGGCGGAGCAGGCGCGGCGTTCCGCTGGCCGATCTCCGTGCCGGGACCGTAGGACGGTGTGTAGCCGGGGACCGAGCCGCCGTGACCACCCTGCGAGCCGCTGTAGCCGCCGTAGCCACCGGCACCGCCGCCTCCGGGGCCGCCCACCTGGCCGCCGCCGTAACCGGCCTGCTGGCCACCGGTACCACCGGGGTTACCGGCGTTGGGGTCGAAGACCGGCAGCGCGGTAGCGGTGATCCGGGTGTTGTTCTTGTAGGCGCCGTACGCGGCCTCGTTGCCGGTGGTGACCTCGTTGTTCTTCTCTTTGGCGTCGTCGTGGTCGGTGTTCCAGGGCACCTTGCCGTCCCAGAAACCCGGCGGCGGGACATCCACCGCCTTCTGGATCTTCGGCTTGGTGGTGTTGAAGTGCTCGGCCTGCCGCTCGTACTCGTGGGCGGCCTTCGTGGCCAGGTCCCGGCCCTTGCCGAAATCGCTGATCAGCGGTTTGAACGCCTGCCCCATGGCCTCGGAGGCGGAACCTTCGAAATTGGCCTTGAAACCGGCTAGGTCCTTGGTCAGGCTGGTGTTCAGGTGCTCGAAGGTCTCGCTGAACTTCTTGAACGCCTGCGCGCCCTTGTTCAGCGAGTCGGTGCCCTTGGCATTCGTATAGAACTGGTCGTACAGGGTGCCGGTCGGACCATCCACCGTGCACACATTCTCAGCCCCTGGCTGGAAAGACCGGCCACCCATGATCAGTTACCTGCCTTCAGGTTCTCTATCAGCTGCTTGGCCAGCTTGTCGCTGACGGTGCACATCTGTGCGTAGTTTGGGTCGGCCTCGTTGGACGTCTGAGCCAAGACCTCGACCGAGGTTGTGTCATTGACGGCTACCGCGGTGCCGCAGGCGCCGCTCTTCTGATCCTTCGCCTGCGAGGCGTGCCTGGTGTAGTACCCGTCGATGGGGGTGGTGTCCTCGTTCCAGGGGAAACCAGCCTTAGCAGCCTTCAAGTCGGCCGGACCAAGTTTCGGGAAGTAGTTGATCCCCACATTGATCGAGTCGACGTTTTTGGGGTGGAAAGTGCAGCCGGACGAGTCGGCTCCTTCACTCTCCAGCTTGCTGCTCGCGATGACGCCCGTGTAGGGCTGGAGCTGTGCTGCGGTGAGACCCTTGCACAGGTCGGCCTTGAGCTTGTCGGTGTTCAGCGGGTTGGCGACCTTGGCAGCGCTGCTGGTCGGTGCCGAGCTGCTCGGAGACGCGGTGCCACCGCCATTGCAGGCGGAGACTGCGACCAGCGCCGCAGCGCTCAGGACGAGGGAAAGTCGGGAGATACGCACGGATCACGCCTTCATGATGTTGTCGTCTTCGGCCAGGCCGTAGTTCGCCAGCTGAGCGTTCACACTCTTGATCTTCTCGCGCAGATCCTTCTGCATACCGACCACCCAGTTGTGGAACTCGACGACCATGTCGGTGGAGGTCTTCGCGAAGGCGCGGCTGTACACGTCATCACCCGGCGGCGCCACGTTGATCTGACGCGAATGTTTCGCGTACTCGTCCGTCAGCGTGTCCAGGTGATTCCTGAGTACCTTGACGAAGCGTCGGCCCTCTTCCAGGTCGATCGTGTAGCCGCCGCCCACGTTGATCTGTGGCATACCGGTCCCCATCCCCACAAGTGTTCCCGCGCACGAAAGGGTAGCGGTTACCAAAACGTGTTGTCCCGGGAACAGGTATCCGATCTACCCGACATCGTTGTCAGGCACCGGAAAACGAACAGGCCCGGACCGTCGGTGCGGGTCCGGGCCTGTTCAGCCGTGAAGAAGGTACTAGCGGGTCTTGGTCACCTTGGACAGGCCGCGCGGGTTGTCCGGGTCGCCACCACGGACGAGCGACAGGCCGAGGGCCAGCCGCTGGACGGGCAGGATCTCCAGGATCGGCGACAGCTCCTCGGCGCACTCCGGGGTGCCGATCCGCAGGTGCGCGGAGACATCGGAGGTCGCCGAGCCCACGGCGAGCACATCGCCGCCGCGGTCGCGGACCCGGTTGACCACCTCGGGCATGGCCTGGCCACCGCGGCCGGCCGAGCAGACCGCCAGGACGGCCGTCTGGTCGTCCACCGCGGCCACCGGGCCGTGCAGCAGGTCGGCGCCGGAGTAGGTGCGCGCGGTCAGGTACGAGGTCTCCGCCAGCTTCAGCGCGCCCTCGGCCGCCGTGGCCCAGGAGTAGCCGCGGCCGGTGGTGACCATGCGGCCGACGAAGCGGTAGCGCTGCACCGCTTCGGCGACCTCGGTGGCCGTGCTGTCCAGGGTGAATCGGGCCAGCTCCGGGATGCGCACCGCGTCCGAGCCGTCGCCGCCGCGGATGGCGTCGATCAGCAGGTACAGCGACAGCAGCTGCGCGGTGTAGCTCTTGGTGGCGGCCACCGCGAGCTCCGGTCCGGCGTGGATGTCGATGCCCAGTTTCGCCGCGCGGTTCATCGGCGAGTCCGGGGTGTTGGTGACCGCGACGGTCAGCGCGCCCTGCTCGGCGGCGACCTTGGTCACCTCGCTGAGGTCCGGCGAGCCACCACTCTGGCTCACCGACAGCAGCAGCACGTCCGACATGTCCGGACGGGCCTCGTACAGGGTCGTGGTGGACGGAGAGACCAGTCCGCACGGCTTCTGCCACAGCACCTCGATCAGGTACTTGGCGTACAGCGCCGCGTGGTCCGAGGTGCCACGCGCGGCCAGCAGCACGAACCGGGGGTCCGCGGACTTGATCTGCTCGGCCACCTCGACGATGGCGTCCCGGTTGGCCAGGATCCTGGCCAGTGCGTCCGGAGTCTCGTCGATCTCCGAGCGCATCAGGTGCCCAGGCAGGTTCTCCGCCTCGTGGGCGGTCTGTGTCCCGATCATCTCAGGGTCAGGCCTTTCCGGTCTTCAGGTGTCCGGCGAGCAGCTGAGCGGCTGCTCGCAGGCAGGCATAGGAACCGCCGTGGGTGTTGATCCGGCCGGCAGTCCCCAGATTGGGGCCGGGCACGCCGGTTTCCACGTGCACCAGCCCGGGTTCGACGGCCAGCAGGTCCTTGATCAGCCGGCCGACCCACGGATAACGATGGGCATCCCGAGTCGCCACCACCAGCGGCCTGCGCTGCGCCCCATTCCCTTGGGCACGGGTCAGGATCGCTGAGGCGTCCGCCTCGTCCTCGTGGATGATCACCTGATCGATATCCGGCACCAGCTCGGCCATCGGCCCGCCGAGCCCCCACGGTACCTGGCCGATCGCCATTGTCGGGGGCACCATGACATCCACCACCAGCGGAGATCCGTTCAGCAACGGTTCCCCGTCGATGTGTAGCGCCCTGGTCGCCGCGAGCAGTCCCAGATCACTGTCCGAGGACTTCACCGTGCCGACGCTGCCCACCTGGCGGAGGCTGCCCAGCTCGGTCATCCGGCCCGCCGCCTCGGCGAGCCGCCGCTCGGGCAGCACTCCCGCCTGGACGGCGGCGACGATGGTGTCGGCGAACAGGTCCACCACACCGGGCTCGGTCCACTCACCGCTCATGCAGATGCCGTCCACGCCCGCCTGCAGGGCGCGCACGGCCCCACTGGCGGACGCGTGCTGCGCGGATTCGGCGCCGGAGATGGCCTTCATGTCCATCGCGTCGGTGATGACCGCGCCGGTGAAGCCCAGGTCCTCGCGCAGCACCTGGATGGCGCGCGGGTTCAGCGTCGCCGGCTCCGGGCCCCACTCGGGGACCACCAGGTGACCGGTCATCACCGCCCGCACGCCCGCCTCGACGGCCGCCATGAACGGCAGGAACTCCGTGGCCCGCAGTTCCTGCTCGCTGCGCTCCAGCGTCGGCAGGCCCTCGTGCGAGTCCACAGTGGACGCACCGTGGCCGGGGAAGTGCTTGGCGCAGGCCGCGATCCCGGCGGCCTGCATGCCCTGGACGTACGCCTGAACGTGCTTGGCGGTCCGCGCCGGATCGGCGCCGAAGGACCTGACACCGATCACCGGGTCGTCCAGTGTCAGTGTCAGGTCCGCCGACGGCGCGAAGTCCAGGGTGATGCCGCACCGGGCCAGGCGTGCGCCCAGCGCGGCGGCGACCTCTGTGGTCAGCATCAGATCGTCGACCACGCCCAGTGCGTAGTTGCCCGGGGTGCAGGAACCCCGCCAGTAGTCGAGGCGGGTGACGTCCCCACCCTCCTCGTCGATCGACACCACGACGTCCGGTCGCCGCTCCCGCAGCTGCGCGGTGAGCTTGGCGACCTGCTCGTCGTTCTCGACATTGCGGCCGAACAGGCAGACTCCGCCCAGTCCGGCCGAGACCGAGTCCAGAATCCAGTCCGGCGCGGTCGTTCCGTCGAATGTCGGCAGTAGTACGCCCAGAGCCAGTCGGCGTAGCTGACTGTCCACAGTGGTCACTTAGTTCGCTATCCCTTCACGGCCCCCGCGGTCACACCCGCGACAAGGTTACGTTGAACGATCAAGAAGAAAATCAGCACGGGTACCGTGAAGATGACCGAGGCGGCCATCGCCGTGCCCCACTCGGTCGCCTGGTTCCCGGTGAACCCGTTCAGCCACACCGGCAGGGTCTGCAGGTTGGCGTCCGCTGACGTGAACACCAACGCGTACAGGAACTCGTTCCATGCCGTGATGAAGCCGAATACCGACGTAGCTACCAGGCCGGGGCCCAACAGGGGCAACGTGACTCGGCGGAATGCACCCCATCGAGTGCACCCGTCCACCATCGCGGCCTCCTCCAGCTCCACCGGGATCCCGGAGACGAACCCACGCAGGGTCCACACCGAGAACGGCAGTACGGCGCCGAAGTACACCAGGATCATCGAGAACAGGGTGTTCAGCAGGTCCAGGTCGTTCATGATCAGGAACAGCGGGATGAACAACGCCTCCAGGGGTGCCAGCTGCGAGATCATCACCAGCAGCAGGAACCCCTTGCGGCCACGGAACTTCAGCCGGGACAACGGGATCGCCGACAGCAGGGCGGCGAGCACCGCGGCGCCGACGGCGGTGAGCGACACGATCAGGCCGTTGGTCAGGGAGCTCAGGAAGAACGGGCGGTCGATCGCGTCGCCGAAGTTGGCCACCGTGATGCGCGCGGGAAGCAGGTCGTAGTCGTTGGACAGCACGTCCGCGTTGGGTTTGAGCGCGGTGCTGGCCATCCAGTAGAACGGGAAGATGAAGAGCGCTCCGACGAGCAGGCTGATCGCCGACAGCCCCACGCCTTTGGTTGAAAACAGCTTGGTCATCGCAGCTCCACATCCGAGGACTTGATCAGCATCCGCAGGTACTGCGTGCATGCGACCGCCAGGATGAGGATCATGATCACGCTGACCGCCGCACCGAGGCCGTAGTGCGAGCCGGACTGACCCTTGAGGTACTGCAGGATCGACAGCGTGGTGCTGTCCCCGTTGGGCCCGCCCTTGCGGATCGCGTACACCTGGGTGAACACCTTGAAGTCCCAGATGGCCGACAGGAAGGTGGCCAGCGCCAGGATCGGGCGCACACCCGGCCAGGTCACCGCCCAGAAGGCCTGCCACGGGCTCGCGCCGTCGATACCGGCCGCCTCGTAGAGGTCGGTCGGCACGCCGAGCAGTCCCGCGTACAGGGTCAGCGCCACGAACGGCACCGCCTGCCAGGCGATCAGCAGCCCGATGACCGCCAGAGTGGACAGTCCACTCTGGAACCAGTTGAAGCCCGCGAAGCTGTCGAAACCGATCCTGACCAGGGTCTTGTTCAGGATGCCGAAGTTCTGGTCGAAGATCCACAGATACACCGTGGTCGAGGCCAGGATCGGCGTCGCCCAGGCCAGCAGCAGGCAGATCTGCAGGATCATCCGGATCTTGCCCGGCACATGCTTGAGCAGCAGGGAAATGCCCAGCGCGGCCAGCACGGTCCCACCGACGACCACGGCGGTGAACACCACGGTGCGCAGGGTGATCGTCCAGAAATCCGCCTCGGAGAAGATCTCCACATAGTTGTCGAAGCCGACCCAGACCGTCTCACCGGAGAACAGTTCGGCCAGGTCGAGCTTCTGGAAGCTGGTGATGAACACCAGCACCGCCGGGTAGCCGAGCAAGAACACGATGCCCAGTACGGCCGGCGCCAGGAGCAGATAGGGCATCACACTGCGGTCGAACCAGGCTCGGCGCCGCAAGGTGTTCCCTTCGCTCGCAGAATGACGTGGCGCCCGCGGGGAATTCCCCGCGGGCACCGCACGATTGACGGTCGCTGTCATCGCCGAGCTAACCCTGCAAAGCCTTCTGCAGCGCGGTGTTCGCCTCG
The DNA here is from genome assembly GCA_003600225.1 of Pseudonocardiaceae bacterium YIM PH 21723. GTDB lineage: Bacteria > Actinomycetota > Actinomycetes > Mycobacteriales > Pseudonocardiaceae > QZFT01. The sequence goes on along the minus strand of QZFT01000015.1, from coordinate 117,176 downwards.
GAGGTGGCGTCGTTCAGCGACTTCTTACCGGTCAGGTACGCGGTCAGCATGTCCTTGAGCGGGTTCTGGCCGGCCTCGATCTGGGCCCACTTCGGCGAGGACGGCGCGCTCTTGCCGGTGGCCGAGGTCAGCTGCACGGCCTGGGCGAAGTCGCCCACGGTCAGCTTGGTGGTGTCCTGCAGCGAACCGGGCACCCATTCGGCGTTGCCCAGCTTGATCTGGTACTTCTCGCTGTTCAGCAGCGAGATGTACTTCTTGGCCAGGTCGGACTTGGCGCTCTTGGCCGGCAGGGCCAGGTTGGAGCCACCGAGGAAGGCCGGGGAGATCTTGCCGGCGTTCTTGGACGGCAGCGGGAAGGCGCTGAGCTTGTTGCCGTCCTTCAGCTCCGGGTGCGCCTTGTACAGCGGCTGCAGGTCGTTCGCCGAGGCGTACATCATCGCCGTGTGGCCGAGGCCGAAGATGTCCGACTGCTGCGGGTGCGCCTCGTCGGTGTCCAGGCTGCCCTTGGTGCCGGACGCGGCCTGCAGCTGCTTGTAGGCCTCCAGGCCCGCCTTGGCCTGCGGGCTGTCCAGCGTGGACTTGATGGTCTTGCCGGAACCGGTGGCCAGGTCGCCACCCTCGTCCCAGATCAGCGAGGACAGCAGGTACCAGTTCTGGCCGGGTAGGTAGAGGGCCTGGAAGTTGGTGTCGCTCGCGTTGGCGTTCCGCAGCTTGGCCATGTCCTCCAGCAGCGCCTGCCGGGAGGTGGGCGGGTTGGTGATCCCGGCCTTCTGGAACATCTCCTTGTTGTAGACCAGCACCCGGCTGCCCGCGTAGAACGGGACGCCGTACTGCTTGCCCTCGAAGGCGCCGGTGTCCTTCAGCGCCGAGTTCCACTGCGGGCCGTTCAGGGATGCCACGTCGGCCGTCACGTCCTTGAGCACGCCCTGAGAGGAGAACGCGGCATTCTGGGTGTTGCCGAGTTCCACCACGTCCGGCGGGGTCTTGCTGACCAGGGCGGCGTTCAGCTTCTCCTGGATCCCGGCCCACTGCTGGATCTGGTAGTCCACCTTCGCGCCGGTCTGCTTCTCGAATTCGGCGTTGAGTTCGTCGCTCATCTCCTTGGTCAGCGACGACGGCATCATCCACACCGTCAGCTTGTCGCCGGACCCGCTGCCGGAGCTGCCGCCGCAGCCCGTCAACGCCAGAGCGAGCGCTGCGGTGGCCCCCACCACCTGCACAATGTTGCGCTTCACCTGCGGTACCGCCCTTTCGTTTCGGCCCCTTGAATCCGGAGATCCCCGTGCCTGGATCGCACTTATCGCCAAGGGCCGTTCAATGTGAGTGCACGCGCGGACCGCAGCAGCGCGGAACGGGCAGTGCCATCTCGGACCGGCTTCCCGGGGGACATCCGGGGAGCCGTCAGGAGGCCCGATGTGACCTGTTTCCGTCCGCGAACCCCTGTTTGCGGAACGCTACGTAGCTATTTAATGGTGTAGACCATTGCCCAGCAGGGTGGTAGTCATCACATGAACTGTCAAGGCCGTTGCTAAGACGTTGCAATCGGCGGGCTGGATTACGCCGAAGGGTGCAAATGAGTCGCCGTCCGAGTGATCGCAGTTTGTCCGGCGGGCGGTGCATTCTTGTACGGGATGCGCCGACGCATCGGTAGTGCTTGTTGGCGAGAGGAGGCGAATCGATGCTGGAAGAGACGGTTGTGCCGACCGTGCGCGCTTCGGAGATGGCGGGCGACGAGCATTCGCGCGGACAACGTGAGCCGAAATACTGGGGCTTGAAACGGCACCTGCTGGATCTGCTGCGCGAGTTGCCACCGGGCACCCCGATTCCCACTGAACGGACGCTCGCGACCCAGTTCGACGTTTCCCGGACCACTGTCCGACAAGCCCTGGCCGAACTGACCGTCGAGGGCAGGCTGCTCCGCGTTCAGGGCAAGGGCACGTTCGCCGCCGCGCCGAAGGTCGCCCAGCGGCTGCAGCTGTCCTCGTACACCGAGGACATGCGCGCGCAGGGCAGGCAGCCGGCCTCCCGGCTGCTGGAGGCCACCGAGGTGTCCGCCGAGGCCGAGCTGGCCCGGTTGCTGGGCATCCGGTCCGGGGCCAAGGTGCTCCGGCTGCGCAGGCTCCGGCTGGCCGACGGCGAGCCGATGGCCATCGAGGCCTCGTACCTGCCGCTGGGCCGGTTCCGCGGGCTGCGCAGGCACGTGAACGCGGGCGGATCGCTGTACAAGATCCTCAGCGACCGGTTCGGCGTCCGGATGGGACATGCGGAGGAGACCATCGAGACCGCGCTGGCCAGCCCGGATGAGGCGGAACTGCTCGGCGCGGACATCGGGTTGCCGATGTTGCTGCTGTCCCGGCACTCGTTCGATTCCGACGGCATGCCGTTCGAGTGGGTGCGCTCGATCTACCGCGGTGACCGGTACAAGTTCGTGGCTCAGCTGAACCCGCCGCTGGGCTGACGCTTGGTTGGTGCTGGGGTGGGGTCTGGCGTGTTGTCGAAGGACGGCTTTGGAGGGGGAGACGGGTGGCGGGTGGGGTCTTTCCTGCCTGCGTGTCTGGTGGGGGCACGCCTGTCTGTGTTGTCGGGGTCGCTGCGCGGGTTATCTGAGTCCACTTGTCGCGTCTTTTATCCACGACAAGTGCCACTTGTCGTGACTAATAGCCACGACAAGTGGGGCGACACGCTGCGGAAATGGCGCGACACGCCGTGATATGTGTCCACTGTGGACGGGTGAGTACCTGAAGGCGTCCTTTGTGTACCTCGAGTAAACGAAGGACGCCTTCAGTGCGCTCAAGTAAACGATGGCGTCCTTCAGGTCCACCGCGGAAGCGGCCCCTCCCCACCAGGCCGGCGTGCCCCCACCCGACACGCAGGCAGGAAAGACCCACCCCCAGCCCGTCTCCCCTTCCAAAGCCGCTTTCGCCGACCACCCAAGCCGGCGAAGCCACCCCCCACATGTACCCCGGAACGACCCCACCCCGGATGCCACGAGCACATGGCCCGGTCGCCGATATGCAGGTCACCCTATGTACTTGAAGCCGAGAATTGCTCACTCTTTGTGTATTTTCCCAGGCTATCGCCCATCGAATGACTCCATTAAGAGGATGTCTAGACCGGCAACTTTCACATAAAGTAACGGAATCAGCTTGTGGCGGGCCCGCCGGTTCCGGATCGGTCCGCCGCCACGCGGATGGGCCCACCCCTGCAGAGGTCCATCCGTGCGGACGGGCGGCGCCGCCTGGGTTGGACGGACACCGGCGACGCCGCCCGCCACATCTTGAGCACTTTCCATGGAAACGGCCTCAGTCTGACGCTCCCACCACCGGAGCACTTTCTGCAGAAAGTGCTCCTCGTTAGCGCAGACGCGCCTTCAGTCGCTCGGCAGCCGCGCGAGGATCCGCGGCCTCGGTGATCGCGCGGACCACCACGATCCGCGACGCCCCCGCGTCCAATACGGAGTCGAGGCGCTCCTCGTCGATGCCGCCGATGGCGAACCACGGGCGCTCGGTCGACAGGTCCGCGGTGGATCGCACCAGGTCCAGCCCCGGGGCCGGACGGCCGGGCTTGGTCGGCGTCGGCCAGCACGGTCCGGTGCAGAAGTAGTCCACCCCCGGCTCCACGACCGCCGCCGACACCTGCGCGGTGTCGTGCGTCGACCGGCCGATGACCACCTCGTCGCCGACCACCCGCCGGGCCATCGCCACCGGCAGGTCGTCCTGCCCGAGGTGCAGCACATCGGCCCCGGCGGCCAGCGCGACGTCCGCGCGGTCGTTGACCGCCAGCAGCGCGCCATGCCGTACGCAGGCGGCCGCCAGCACGGCGAGGGCGGCCAGCTCGGCACGGGCCTCGATGCCCTTGTCCCGCAGCTGGATGATGTCCACGCCGCCGGCCAACGCCGCGTCGGCGAACTCGGCGAGGTCCGGGCGCGCCGCAGTACACAGGTACAGCTTCGCGTCGGCCAGCCGCTGTCGAATCTCGGTTCCGCTCATTCCAGGCACGTCCGGAACCTTACGTCGACGAGGTACTGTGGAGGCCGGTCCGCACGGGAGCCTGGAGGACCGGGCTGAGAGGGGGTCCGCCGACCCCGACCGTCGAACCTGATCCGGGTCATGCCGGCGCAGGGAGCGTGGAGTGATGTTGAGAATTGCCGTCGTCGGCGGCGGCGTCATCGGAATGTCCATCGCCGCGAAGCTGGCGAACGAGCATCGGGTGACCGTGCTCGATCCGGAGCCCGGGTGCGGCTCCTCACATGTGGCGGGCGGCATGCTCGCCCCGGTCACCGAGGCCTGGCCCGGCGAGGAGGAACTCCTCGAACTGGGCACCGCCTCGCTGGCCGCCTGGCCGGAGTTCGCCGCCGGACTGACCGACCCGGGCCTGCGCACCGAGGGCACCCTGGCGGTCGGAGTGGACAGCGCCGACCGCGGTGACCTGCGCAGACTGGGCGAGTACCTGGTGAGCTTGGGCCGCGAGGCGGAGGAACTCTCCGGTCGCGAGGTCCGCAGGCTGGAGCCGAGTCTCGGCCCCGCCGTACGCCTCGGGCTGTCCGTGCCCGGCGACCTCGCGGTGGACAACCGGATGCTGTTGCGCGCCCTGCGCCGCGCCTGCGCCGAGCACGAGGTTGAGTTCGCCGATCATCGGGTAACCGAGGTCGTCGACGGCCAGGTCGTGCATGAAACCGGCACCTTCGACTGCGATATCGCGATCATCGCCGCCGGCGCGCACAGCGGCGCGCTGCATCCCCGGCTCGCGAAGCTGGTGCGGCCGGTCAAGGGCGAGATCCTGCGGTTGCGGGCCCGGAAGGGCGCGGTCCGACCTCCCCTGAGGACCGTTCGAGCTCAGGTAGAAGGGCGACACTCCTACCTGGTGCCACGCGACGACGGCGGCCTGGTCGTCGGCGCCACCCAGTACGAGACCGGCTTCGACCCCGAGGTCACCGTGGGCGGCGTCCGCGACCTGCTGCGCGACGCCGAGCGGGTACTGCCGGGCCTCGCCGAGTACGCACTGCTGGAGACCCAGGCGGGCTTCCGCCCGGGGAGCCCGGACAACCTGCCGATCATCGGCGCGCTCAGCCCGCAGGTGCTCGTGGCGACCGGGCACGGCCGCAACGGCATCCTGCTCGCCCCGATCACCGTCGGCGGTATCGCCGATCTTGTCGCCGGACGACCGGTCGACGGACCGCTGTCCGCCGCCGGGCCAAGCCGATTCGCCGAAGGAGAACGATGAACATCCGGGTCAACGGTGACACGCGAGCGGTGGCCGACGGCGCCACCGTCGCCGAGGTGCTCGCCGAACTGTCCGTCGACCGGCCCGGGGTGGCCGTGGCGCTGGACGGAGAGGTCCTGCCGCGCGGCGCGTGGGCGGGTCAGAAGCTGTACGAGGACGCGCGGCTCGAGGTGCTCGTGGCCGTGCAGGGAGGCTGAGATGGATCCACTGGTCATCGCGGGCCGCAAGTTCGACTCACGGCTGATCACCGGCACCGGTGGCGCGGCGAACCTGTCGATCCTGGAACGCGCGCTCGTCGCCTCCGGTACCGAGCTCACCACCGTCGCCATGCGCCGGATGGACACCGAGGGCGGCCCCGGCGTGCTGGAACTGCTGCGCACGCTGAAGATCGAGCCGCTGCCGAACACCGCGGGCTGTCGCAGCGCGGCGGAGGCGGTGCTCACCGCGCGGCTGGCCCGGGAGGCCCTGGGCACCAACTGGATCAAGCTGGAGGTGCACGCCGACGAGCGCACCCTGCTGCCCGATCCGGTGGAGACCCTGGAAGCCGCCGAGCAGCTGGTGGACGACGGCTTCGTGGTGCTGCCCTACACCAACGACGACCCGGTGCTCGCGCTGAAACTGGAGGAGGTGGGCTGCGCCGCGGTCATGCCCCTTGGCTCGCCGATCGGTACCGGCCTCGGCATCCGCAACCCGCACAACATCGAGATGATCGTGTCCCGCTCCTCGGTCCCGGTCATCCTGGACGCCGGAGTGGGCACGGCCTCGGACGCCTGCCTGGCCATGGAACTGGGCTGCGCCGCCGTGCTGCTGGCCACCGCCGTCACCCGCGCCGACGACCCGGAGCTGATGGGCACCGCGATGAAGCACGCGGTCATCGCCGGTTACGCCGCCCGGGAGGCGGGCCGGATCCCGGAGCGGTTCTGGGCCCAGGCCTCCAGCCCGGACCGGGACTGAGCGGCCGGCTCGTTGCTCCGTTCGGAGTAAACGTCACCGACGCACCAGGTCGCCTGTGCGGGCGGTAGTACTGTGCTCGCGCTGGGTAGTGGTACGAGTTGTCTCGTAGTGAGGGTGACCGAATGATCGGCATCGAGCCCGCTCTGGGGTTCTTGGCCACCTGGATCGGTGGCAAACTGGGGAAAGCCGTTGAGAACAGGGTCGACTCGCTTCTCGAATCAGGATTGACGCGACTCCATGACCTGGTGCAGGCGCGGATGTCCGGGGATTCCGCATACGAGAAATTCGAGAGCGAACTGTCGGACGGGGTGGAGAATCCGCGGACCAGGGAGCGGGTCCGGTTGTCTCTGGAGGATCTGTGTGAGCAGGACCCGGAGTTCGCCCGGGAACTCGAAGCCCTGGTAGAGCAGCTTGTCGCGACTCAGCAGGCCTCCGGGATCCAGACCGGGGACAACGGTCAGGTCTTCACGGGGGATGTCTCGATCAAGGCGTCCGGTGGTTCCGCCGCTGCGGTTTCTATGGGGGATGTCTCTATTGGCGGAGCCCGGCAGGACCCTCGTTAGCCGGGCTGATTCCAGGGCGACATCCCGGCGTCCATTCCAGTGGAAGCCCTGTAGTTCCTGATCTGACCGCCACCACCATCATGGCGGCGGACAACAGCATTGCGGCCGGCCATGTCGGAGTCATCAACTTCTACGAGGCACAGCGGCCGGAAAAAAGGCCGGTTCCACAGAACTTACCCAAACAGCCGAGCAACTTCACTGATCGCCGAGAAGTCGTCGACACGATATGCTCGATGGAGTCCGCTGAAGATTCGCGGATATTCGCGGTATCTGGTATGGCGGGCGTCGGAAAATCTGCCGTTGTCACTCACGCCGCCCATCGAATGGCGGCTGACTTTCCCGATGGCCAGGTTTTCCTGGATATGAGGGCCTACACGCCGGATCGTTTTCCGTTGCGAGTCGACGAGGCGGTCGGTGCCTTATTGGAGATTGTTCACGTGGCTCCCCAGGGGATGCCGTCCACCATTGAGGGCAGGCTCTCCCTGTGGCGATCGATTATCGCAGATCGTCGAATGTTGGTGGTTCTGGACAATGTTCAGGGTATTGACAAGGTAAGCGAACTCCTGCCCGGGCGTGGAAAATCCCGAGTGCTGATGACGTGTCGGCGCCGAATGGATATTGTCCATGGTGTGACTCCGATCGATCTTGAGGTGCTGCCTTCGCGCGACGCCGCCGTGCTGTTCGTGTCCTCCGCAGGCCTCGACGAGCAGGCTATCGACGACACTGGCGTTCAGCGGCTCGTGGCGTTGTGCGGAAATCTGCCCCTCGCCATCAACCTCGCGGCGGCGACCCTGCGAAAGCACCGATCCTGGTCCGTGGACGATCTGATCGATCGCTTGACGCAGCTGGACGAGGGAATCGTCGCCGCGCTGGACAACCGCGCGGTGGAAGCCGCGTTCGAACTCTCGTTCCGCGATCTCGGCGAGCGGGCGCGCAGCGTGTTCCTGCAGCTGGCGCTGCATCCGTGCTCCGAGTTCACCGTGAATTCCGTCGCCGCGCTGTGTGGATTCGGGAAAATCGAGACGCAAGAACTCATGGAGACCTTGTTCGACCACTTCCTGATCGAAGAGGTCCGGCGAGATCGGTATCGGATTCATGATCTGCTGAAGCAGTTCTCTCGTCGAATAATGCAGGAAACCCTTGACGTGCAAGAGCGGGAAGTCGCGACCAGGCGGCTTTACGAATTCGTCAAGTGGCAATGCCTAGCCGCCGCGAGGCTTGTGCCCGGACCCAGTGGCTACCTGCTTGCCGAGTACGGTGAAATACCGGCCGGAAACCATTCCGTTCTGGATTCCTATATCTCCGCGATCGACTGGTTCCGTGATGAACTGAGCGGGATTATTGAAAGTGTTCAGCATGCCGAATCCATTGATCTAACTCCGTACTCCTGGGAACTGTCGGCGATCTGCTCGCATATGATGCGTATTTGCGGCGACCCGAGGGTTCTGGCCGAGATCAGCGAGTCCGCGTTTCGGTCGGCCGAAAGATACGGCAACCTTCCGGTTCAATGTGAGGCGTTGTTCAATATTGGTCTCGCGCAGATGAATCAATCGCGCCATCGGGAGGCGGAAGGCGCGCTGCGTGGCAGCGCCGAGCTTGCCGAGATCTTCGGCGATCAGATCCGGATCGGTCTGACGTATGCCTACCTGGGTGCCATCTCCCAGATGCAGGGGCAGTACGAGGAAGCACTGGAACGCCTGGCGAAGGCCTCGGAGACCTTCGTCGAGCATCCCTATCCGCCCGGCGAGGCGATGGTGCTCGGCGTCTCGGGAGTGGTGTATCTCCAATGGCGGGATGCCGATCGTGCGCTGGAGTCCTTCTCTCGTGCCCGCGAGATATTCCATGATCTGGGGGACCTGCACGAGGAATCCAACGCGCTGACTCATCTCGGCGTCGTGTACGAGCGCCTGTTGCAGGATTACGACCAGGCCCTCGTGTACCTGGGCGAGGCGTTGGATCTCAATCGGAAGCTCGGTGATCGTTACGGCGAGGGGTGGACGCTGTCCGACATCGGACTCATCTGTCGTGCCGCGGAGGACTTCGATGGGGCGGCCGCCAATCTCCGGTTGTCGCTGGAGATCCTGAACGACGTCAACGACCAGCAGGGAGTGGCCAGGGTCCTGGTCGATCTGGCCAGCGTCGAGCGTTCTGTCGGCAGGCTGGATGTGGCTCGTGAACTGCTCGCGCGAGCTTTGGACTCCTGTGAGCGGGACTCCCGTCGGCGTGAGCAGGCGAGCGCGCTCGTGGAGCTGGCGATTCTGGATCTGCGGGTCGGCAAGCCGTCGGATTCGCTCGCCTGGCTGGTGCCGGCGCAGGAACTCCACGCATCGCTCGGCGACCGGTTCGGACAGGTTCGGGTTCTGACGACGCGTGGTGACGCGTTGGCCGCTTTGAACGATCTCACGGCGGCGGGTGAGGTCTGGGCGGAAGCGCTCGGGCTGGCCCGAACGCTTCCCCATGCGTCAGCGCAGATCGAGGAGTTGCTGCAGAGGGTGTCCGCGAGGGACTGACCGCTCAGGTCTTGCGGGCAATGATCATGGAGTTGACTACGCGGTCCATGGGTTGAATGAGGTACTGACACTCGAATCCTTCGAGATCAGCGGGATCCACCTGGGGGAACAGCAGCCTGCGCATGCCGTGAGCGGTGCGCACGACAAGGGCGGAGCCACTGGCCATGCCTTCGCTCAGGTGCTTGATGATTCGGAGGCGCAGTTCCTTGTCCAGGCCGACGCTGGCGCCGAGCAGGACGACATCGAACTGCTCGTACGCGTAGAAGTCCAGGACATCGGTCTCGTGGACGGTGACGTCCGTGCCCAGCGTCCGGCAGAACTTCCGCGCGAGGGTGCACGCCTCGGGGCTGATGTCGATGCCGGATACCTCGCACTGCAGCATCTCGGACAGGAACACGAGTGTGATCGGCATCGGCCCACAGCCGATCATCAGCACTCGTTGCGGCCGCGGGTTCACTGACGCGAGCGTGCCGCCGACCTCGAACGCCAGCAGTTTGCGGTAGTTCTCGTAGTAGGGGACTTCGGCGAAGGCGGCGTGCGGGTCGCTCGCGTTGATCACCCGGAGCGAGTGCGCCAGTTCCCGTTGATAGCTGCCGCTCGCGTAGAACCGGCGGAGGTCGGGCAGTACGGCTTCGACCCGGTGATCGTGAATCAGGTCGTCGGTGTTCTCCCCTGACGACGAGATGCTCATGCGCATCAGTTCGGCGAAGTGCGGATCCGTGATCTCCGACGGAGCGTGTGATCGAAGTGCGGACAGTTCGCGATGTACGTCGAGAATCTCCGCCACGGATACGCGGGCCTTCACCTCGTACGGCGTATCGTTTACGGTCGGATGGACGTCCGTGTCGGTCAATTCAACGTGTCCTGCAAGGGAACCCCTGGTCAGGGGCAATGCCACGGACGCTGAACTGAGGGACATGGGGACTCCGCTCCGACAGGGTTGCCGACCCATGCACATATGCGCGATCGGCAATGATGTTCATTATCATTATCAACATAGTCCTGCTGCGATAGCTGCGAAAGTCCCGTCGCCCGAACGACGCCTAGATGGCCGACAACGCATTTGCGCTGCGTGAAATACCTGTCGGATAAGGAGATTCGCGTCACGGGTTTGCCCCTATGACAATTGGGGCCTAGAGTCACACCCATATGGCGTAGTCCCTGCACCGGCGCGGGAAAGCAACACAGGCCGGAGGGAGACGATCTCTGTGACACGTACGGCAACGAATGTCGCCGTCGCCGGAGTGGCGACCGGCTTAGTGCTGGGCATTGGCCTGGTCTGCAGCCCTGTCGGCAGGAACTTCCTGACCGCGGCCGCACCGGCCTCACCCAGTGCAACGAGTTCTCCGGCGGCCCCGATTCCTACGCAGAATTCCCCCGCACCCAGTGCGACGGTTCCCGATTCTCCGGAGCCGACCTCTCCGGTGCCCACCATCAATCCGCCGGTGCCGAATACCCCTGCGCCGCCGGCAAAACCGACGAAGCCCGCGGTACCGCCGACCACCCGGCCGGCTCCGCCGAGCTTCGCGGATCTGCCGGAGACCTGTGACCCGAATGTCTGGCCGCGGCGCTGCGTGCCTACCCAGCGTAAGCGTTAGACGCCGGCCTCGGCGAGCGCCTTCAGCGCCTGGTCGACCGAGTCCTGGCTCGCCGGCAGCAGTGGCAGTCGCACGTCCGCCGTGGGGATCTCACCGGTCGCGTGCAGCACGCCCTTGATCACCGTCGGGTTGGGCTCGGCGAACAGCGTCGCGGACAACCTGGCCAGCCGGGCGCCGAGTTCCCTCGCGCGGCCCGCCTCCCCGTCCCGCCAGGCGGTCACCAGGTCCACAAAGGACTCGGTGGCCAGGTGCGCGGAGGCGAGGATGCCGCCGGAGGCACCCAGCGCCAGTAGCGGCGAGACGAACGAGTCGTCGCCGGCCAGCACGGCGAAGTCGGCGGGCAGATCACCGAGCAGCGCGATGGTCTCGGTGTCGATGGCGCCGTTCGAGTACTTCACCGCCGCGATGCCGGGCAGTTCGCCGATCGCGCGCAGCGTGGCCCCGCTCAACTGCTGACCGGTGCGGTAGGGGATGTGGTAGACGATCAGCGGCAGCGGGCTGTGCGTCGCCAGGTGGGTGAAATGCGCCAGCACGCCCGCTTCGCCGGGCCTGCTGAACATCGGCACCGGGATCAGTGCCGAGTCGATGTCCGGCCACTGGGTCAGATCCTGCAACGCCTGCGCGGACGCCCGGGTGTCGCTGCCGCCCGCGCCGACGGTCAGCCGCAGCCCGCGTTCCCGGCTCACCGACGCGCACACGTCGATGACCATGGCCCGCTCGGTGTGGTCCAGGGTGGCCACCTCGGCGGTGGTGCCGAGCGCGACCAGGCCGACCGCCCCGGCGTCGGCCGCCTTGTGCGCCAGACCGGCGAGCGCTTCGGTCGCCACGGTGCCTTCGGCGGTGAACGGGGTGATCAACGGGACGTGGATGCCGGTCAGCGAGGTCATGCCTCCAGGGTGCATCCGGATGAGCCTCGGATCCAGTGACCATATCTGCCGCCATGCGTAAGCTGAGCTGATGCTCGACGTACGCAGGCTGCGTCTCCTGCGCGAACTTGCCCAGCGCGGCACCATCGCGGCGGTCGCGGAGGCGCTCACCTTCAGCCCATCGGCGGTGTCCCAGCAACTGAGCGTGCTGGAACGGGAGGCCGGCATTCCGCTGCTCGAACGGTCCGGCCGCAGCGTGCGGCTCACCCCGGCCGGGCAACGGCTCGTGGAACACGCGGAGGCGGTGTTCGCCCGGCTGGAGCGGGCCGAGGCCGACCTGGTGGACGCCAGGGCCGGGCTGTCCGGGCCGGTGCGGGTCGGCGCGTTCCCCAGCGCGACCAGGGTGATCCTGCCCGGCGCGCTGCGCGCACTCTCCGCCGAGCACCCCCGGCTGGTGCCCATGCTGCGGGAGCTCGACCCGGCGGACATGGGCGACGCGTTGCGGGCGGGGGACCTGGACCTCGCGCTGGTGCACGACTACGACTTCGTGCCGTTCCCCGCCGAGCCGGGCATCGACAGCGAGCCGCTGTGCTCGGAGACCATGTACCTGGCGTCGTACTACCCGGGGGCCTCGCCGGATCTGGGCGCGTGGCGCGCGGCGCCATGGATCCTGGCGAGCCCGGGAACCCGGTGCCACACCATGACGATGCGCGCATGTGAGGCCGCCGGGTTCACCCCGGACGTGCGGCACCACATCGACGACTTCGGCACCGTGCTGCGCTTCGTGGCGGCGGGCGAGGGCGTGGCGCTGGTGCCGCAGCTGGGCGCGGCGCACCTGGAGGACGACGTGGTGCTCACCGAGATGCGGGTACGCCGGCGCACCAGGCTCGCCTACCGCGCGGGTGCCGGGAACCATCCCGCCATCCGCGCGGTCTGCGTCGCACTGCGTGCCGGGCTACCGACCAGTCTCCGAACTTGACGATGTTCGGGGTCGTTCCGCCCCCGAACATCGTCAAGTTCGGGGCGCTTAGACCGGGTCCTCGGAGATGCGCCAGAAACCGGACACCGGGCCGTGGCCCGCGCCCAGCGGGTACGCGTCGGCCACCGCGCGGGTGATATACCGCTTACCGAACTCCACGGCCTCGGGCACCGATTCACCGCGCGCCAGCCGGGAGCTGATCGACGAGGCCATGGTGTCGCCGCTGCCGTGCGTGTGCGGCTGGTCGTAGCGCGGTCCCTCGTACTCGATGAACTCGCTGCCGTCGTACAGCAGGTCGACGCAGCGCGGGTCGGACCACAGGTGGCCGCCCTTCACCAGGACCCACTTCGGGCCGTACTCGTACAGCGCCCTCGCCGCGTCCCGTTGCCCTGAGCGGTCCTTCACATCGATGCCGGTCAGCAGCCGGACCTCGTCCAGGTTCGGCGTGATCAGCGTGGCCCGCGGGAACATCAGCTTCCGGAACGCGTCCAGGGCGCTGTCCGCCAGCAGCGGATCACCGCCCATCGACGCGGCCACCGGGTCCACCACGAACGGGATGTCCCGGCCGATGCCCACCTCGTCGCAGGCCTCCGCGATGGCCTCGATGATCGGGGTGGACGCCAGCATGCCGGTCTTCGCGGCGTGCACCCCGATGTCGGTGGCCACCGCGCGGATCTGTGCGGCCACCGTCTCCGGCGGCAGTTCCACCACCCCGGTGACGGCGACGGAGTTCTGCACGGTGACCGCGGTGATGGCGGTCATCCCGTGCACGCCGCAGGCGAAGAAGGTGCGCAGATCCGCCTGCAGACCGGCGCCGCCACCCGAATCGGAACCGGCGATGGTGAGGCACCGAGGCGGGGTTACCCCCGCCTCGGGCCTGAGAGATGTACTCATGTGTCCTTTTTACTGCCCGACGACGGGCAGGTAGACCTTGTTGCCCTGCTCGCCGAACTCGGTCGACTTCTCCTGCATGCCCGCCTCGATCGCCTCGACCGAGGTGAGGCCGCGGGCTTCGGCGTAGTCACGCACGTCCTGGCTGATCCGCATCGAGCAGAACTTCGGGCCGCACATGGAGCAGAAGTGCGCGGTCTTCGCGGCCTCCACCGGCAGCGTCTCGTCGTGGTACTCGCGGGCGGTGTCCGGGTCCAGGGACAGGTTGAACTGGTCGGTCCAGCGGAACTCGAACCGGGCCCGGGACAACGCGTCGTCCCGCTCCTGCGCCCGCGGGTGCTGCTTGGCCAGGTCCGCGGAGTGCGCGGCGATCTTGTACGCGATCACGCCCGCCTTCACGTCGTCGCGGTTGGGCAGGCCCAGGTGCTCCTTCGGGGTCACGTAGCAGAGCATCGCGGTGCCGGCCTGCGCGATGATCGCCGCGCCGATGGCCGAGGTGATGTGGTCGTACGCGGGCGCGATGTCCGTGGCCAGGGGGCCGAGGGTGTAGAACGGCGCCTCCTCGCACAGCTCCTCTTCGAGGCGCACGTTCTCCACGATCTTGTGCATCGGCACGTGGCCGGGGCCCTCGATCATCACCTGCACGTCATGCGACTTGGCGATCTTGGTCAGCTCGCCCAGCGTGCGCAGCTCGGCGAACTGCGCCTCGTCGTTGGCGTCCGCGATGGAGCCGGGGCGCAGGCCGTCGCCCAGCGAGAAGGTGACGTCGTACTGCCGCATGATCTGGCAGAGCTCTTCGAAGTGCGTGTAGAGGAAGTTCTCCTTGTGGTGCGCCAGGCACCAGGCGGCCATGATCGAACCGCCGCGGGAGACGATGCCGGTGACCCGCTTGGCGGTCAGCGGCACGTAACGCAGCAACACGCCGGCGTGCACGGTGAAGTAGTCGACGCCCTGTTCGGCCTGCTCGATGATCGTGTCGCGGTAGATCTCCCAGGTCAGCGCGGCCGGGTCGCCGTTCACCTTCTCCAGGGCCTGGTAGATCGGCACGGTGCCGACGGGCACGGGGGAGTTGCGCAGGATCCACTCGCGGGTCTCGTGGATCCGCTTGCCGGTGGACAGGTCCATGATCGTGTCGGCGCCCCAGCGGATGCCCCACACCATCTTCTCCACCTCCTCCTCGATGGAGGAGGACACGGCGGAGTTGCCCAGGTTGCCGTTGATCTTCACCAGGAACTTCTTGCCGATGATGGTCGGCTCGATCTCCGGGTGGTTGATGTTCGCGCAGATCACCGCGCGGCCACGGGCCACCTCATCGCGCACCAGTTCGGCGTCCACGCCCTCGCGGTGGGCGATGAACTCCATCTCCTTGGTGATGATCCCGGCCCTGGCGTAGCTCAGCTGGGTACGCGAGCCGTTGATGGGTTCCCGCTCGTCGATCCACGATTGTCGGTGCTTGGGCAGGCCCGCCCGGACATCGATGACCACGTCGGAATCCGTGTACGGACCGGACGTGTCGTAGAGGTCCAGGTGCTCGCCGTTGGTGAGCTCCACCCGGCGCTCCGGCACCCGCAGGCCGCTCGGCGTCTCGGTGTAGATCTTGTGTGACCCGGCGATCGGCCCGGTGGTCACGGAAAATTGCGCAGACTTCTCCATAGAGGCCGTCATGGCCATCTCCTCCCTACGCCGGCATTACCCGGACAGGTTCGATCGGTCGGCGACCCCCGGCTGTTGCCAAGTCGCCCTCTCAGCCCGCTTCTGGTGCGAGCTCCCGCGTATTCAGTTGTACGTACCGCCTACGGACACTAATCAGCCGAGCGGCGGCCCGCTAGGGCGCCACTCGGCTGGGGGAGTGCGTCTCCGCTCACGTCACAACGCAGTGAAGGGCACCCAACCTGCGCTCAATGCAGCAAGGGGCACCCACGCTGCGTTGAACGCAGATTGGGTGCCCCTTACTCGATAAGGGTGGTTATTCGGCGTCGGCGGCGGCGCGCTGGCGGCGGAGATCGGTGTCCTCGAACGGGTCGGTGCCCTCGCCGGGGATCCAGGACAGGCCCGGCTTGCCCCACTCGTTCTCCTTGAGCATCTTCTTCGCCTCGCGCGCGTACCGGCCGACCAGGCGGTGCAGGTAGAGGAACCCGTCCAGGTGGTCGGTCTCGTGCTGCAGGCAGCGGGCGAAGAAGCCGGTGCCCTCCACCTCGATCGGCTGGCCGTCGAGGTCGAAGCCGGTGCACTTGGCCCAGTCGGCGCGGCCGGTGGGGAACGACTCACCGGGCACCGACAGGCAGCCCTCCCAGTCGTTCTCCGGGTCCGGCATGGTCTCCGGCTTCTCGGAGGTCTCGATCGTCGGGTTGACGATCACGCCCTTGTGCCGGACGCCCTCGTCGTCCGGGCAGTCGTAGACGAACACCCGGAGATCGATACCGATCTGGTTTGCTGCGAGGCCAACGCCGTTCGCCGCGTACATCGTCTCGAACATGTCATCGACTAGCACCCGCAGCTCGTTGTCGAACGAGTCGATTTCGCGGGTAGGGTTGTGCAGTACCGGTTCTCCGGCAACGACAATCGCGTGAACGGCCATGCCGGGAAGTTTAGTCAGCCCCCTGTGCTAGGACTAAAAACCGGCTTATCGGGCAGCGGCCACGCCGCCCAGGTGACCGTGGTTGAATGGCGACCACGAATCACATGACTGTCATTCGCACCTTCGAGGAGTCACATGGATGCCGCACCACTTCGGCCTCCAGTCGCAGCGCGTCACGCGAAGCCGGACTCCGACGAGCTGAGTACCCGAGACCACGCGATCCTCGCCTTCGAGCGGCAGTGGTGGAAGTACCAGGGTGCCAAGGAGCAGGCGATTCGGGAGATTTTCGACCTCTCGCCGACCAGGTACTACCAGCTGCTGAACAGCCTGCTGGAGCGTCAGGAAGCCCTCGTGGCCGACCCGATGCTCGTCAAACGGTTGCGGAGAGTACGCACAGGTAGAGCACGGAAGAGTGCCGCGCGCCGCCTCGGTTTCGAACTCAGTTGATGGGACACTGATCATCCGTGTCTCAGGAGGTTTGTGAATGAGCTCGCCGGAGCCAACTGGTTCGCCCAGCCCGATGAAGATCGGCGGTATCGCCCTGCTCGGCATCGGGGTGATCGCCCTGGTCATCGGCATCGTCGATGTGGCAACCGGCGGGAGTTCGACCTCGGCCGCGGAGAGCCCCAGCAGCTCCGCGTCGGCGAGCAGCTCCGCGACGCCGTCCAGCGCCCCCACTTCGCTCACGACGCCCAGCACCACCGGTGGCTGGCCGAAGCCCGAGCCCTCCAGCAGCACGAGCACCGCCCCGGCCCCACCGCCGCCGCCCGCCCAGGTGCGCAGCGCGGTCCGGGTGTACAACAACGGCACCCAGAAGGGCCTCGCCGCCCGCGCGACGCAGGACATCCAGCACGGCGGCTGGACGGTCACCGAGACCGCCAACTACGCGTCGGGCACCATCCCGACCTCCACCGTCTACTACCGCCCCGGCACCGACGAGCAGGCCTCGGCCGAGCAGCTGGGCGCGATGTTCGGCATGCGCGTGGAAGAGCGATTCGAGGGCCTGAAGAGCTCCAGCCCCGGCGTGATCGTGATCGTCACCAACGACTACAAGGGCCCGCAGGCCAAGTAACAGATTCCATGGAAAGTGCGCTCTTTCCGCACTTTCCATGGAATCTGTTCCCCTTCAGTGCTTCTTGCGGATGCCCAGCCGGCGCCAGCCCGGGCCGCGTTCCTTGCGGATCGGGCCCGGTCCCGGGGGCAGCGGTTCCTGCGGGGTCCGGCCGAGCCGGCGCATGGCCGCGCCGGCCACCTGGCGGCGCAGCGGTGGGCGCAGGCCCAGCCGGCGTGCGCTGCGGGCGGTGCGCCGGATGGCCCGGCGTTCCCGGGGTGAGGCCTCCCAGGCCTCCGGGTTGTTCGCCAGCCAGTAGTGCCGGTAGATCGCGTACGGGATGTGCGCGAGGTACAGCGCCATCGCGATCGCCAGGGCGCCGAACGGGAAGCTGATGATCGCGGCGGCCAGCGCGGCGATCAGCAGCAGGAGCGGGGCCATGGCGGTGGGGGAGACCTTGATGGTCTTCAGCGACAGGGTGGGGATGCGGCTGATCAGCAGCGCCGCCATCACCACGATCCAGCAGCCGACGAACCACGGTCGCGTCCACACGCCGTCGCCGATGGACAGGCTGGTGATCAGCGGCAGCAACGCCAGCAGAGCCCCCGCCGGAGCCGGGGCGCCGGTGAAGAACTCCTTCACGTAGGCGGGCTGCTCGACCTCCAGCAGCGTGTTGAACCTGGCCAGCCGCAGCACCATGCACACGGCGAAGGTGAGGGCCAGTATCCAGCCGGCGCGGATGTCGTGCAGGACCCAGATGTAGAGCACCAGCGCCGGGGAGACGCCGAACGACACCGCGTCGGCCAGCGAGTCCAGCTCGGCGCCGATCTTGCTGGTGGCGTCGAGCATCCGGGCCAGCCGGCCGTCCAGGGCATCCAGCACAGCAGCGGCGCCGATCGCGCCGATGCTGGCCTGGAAGTCGCCACGCAGGGCGAACTGGACCGCCGACAGGCCCGCGCACAGGGCGAGCACGGTCACCGCGTTGGGCAGCAGCCGTATGCCCGGGGCGTTCGGTGCCATGGGTCAGCCCCGGTGGGCCGGCAGTTCGGCGATGACGGTCTCGCCACCGATGGTCTTCTGGCCCAGCTCGACGAGGACCTTGCTGCCCTCGGGCAAGTACAGGTCGACGCGGGAGCCGAAGCGGATCAGGCCATAGGTCTGGCCGGCGGCGACGGCGTCACCGTCGCCCACGTGGCACAGGATGCGGCGGGCGACCAGGCCGGCGATCTGCACGACGGCCAGCTGGTGGCCGTCCTGGGTGTCCAGCAGCAGGGCGTTGCGCTCGTTGTCCTCGCTGGCCTTGTCCAGGTCGGCGGACAGGAACTTGCCGGGGCGGTAGGCGACCCGGGCGACCTTGCCGGTCGCGGGCGCGCGCTGCACGTGGACGTCGAACACCGACAGGAACACGCAGACCCGCACGAGTTCCGTGTCGCCCATGCCCAGCTCGGCGGGCGGCGCGGCGCGGTCGATCAGGGTCACCGTGCCGTCGGCCGCGGAGACGGCGATGTTCGGCCGCTGCGGGGTGACCCGCTTCGGCTCGCGGAAGAACCAGGCCACCCAGCCGGTCAGCAGCAGACCGACGGTGCCCAGGGGACGCCAGATCCGACGCAGCACCAGGGTCAGCACGGCGGCCCCCAGTACGAACGGTCGCCCGGCCGGGTTCATCGGCGGCACCACGCTGCGGGCCAGGTTGAACAGGTGGGCGACGGTGCTGCCGGACGGCTGGTTATCGGGGTTCATGGCTCTTCCGGGTAGTTGGGCCTCGGGTAGAGGAACCATATGCCATGCAGCGAAAGGCACCCGATGGACGGCTTCGTGGGCATGAGAAAGGGGTCGGCGCCCCGAGCGCGCCGACCCCTTCTCGCGGTCTCCGACAAGTCGGTGACCTCCCCGAGGCGTTTCATGCACCCCCCGACGGCACATGATCAGCCACGCAGCCGGTCCGGGTTCTTCCCACGGAACCCGATCCGTACCCCGCTTGTCGTCTGTATCGACGGAATTTCCGGCGGGGTTTAACGCGCGGAACCGAGTGTAATGTGGATCACAGGACGGGGATAGGTCCGGACGGTGTTGGCATCGTCACAATCTGTGATGCCCTTCGTGACTTGACTACTCAGAGTTTTCACTTCTTGCTCAGTTGTCGAGTTCCGAGCAGTTTGCTCACGGCGCGTAGCGGCTGGCCGTGCTCCTCCGTGTTCGTCGTCGGTCGCACGGTGAGCTTCTCCCCATCCACCGTTCGGATGACTAGACGCCAGCCACTCATGAACTGTTTGTCGAGTTTTCCGTCTTCCAGTTCGTCGGCCGCGAACCACAGGTTTCCCGGTCGCCGGCGCAACTGCTCGAAGGGCAGATCCAGGTGCGCGCCGAACGCGCCCCCCACGCTCTTGCCGTCCTTCTTCGTCGGAATGCCGTCCCGGCTCGCCAGGAGGATCCCGGTGGAGAACACCACCAGGTCGTAGAGCTCGCCGGACATCTTCACCAGCGTGGCCACTCCATCGACGGTCGGGCCGATGCGTTCCTGCTCGTCGCCCGGCGGCAGGGTGCGCAGTGAAACGCCCATGCTGGCCAGGTACTGCCGCAGCCCCTGCACGGTGTGCGGCTGGTCGACCGCCGAGCCCGCCATGTGCGCGATGTCCAGCTCGCGCCCCTGCCGGGTCCGCACCCGGCGGCCGTGGCCCCAGTCGACCTCGTGCCGGATCAGCCCGTTCACGCTGAGCAGGTAGGTGATCGCATCGGTCAGCAGCGCGATGCCGAACGTCCTGGCCACCTCGGCCCGGCGCCTGCCGGTCAGCCCCGGGTACACCGCGGGCGCGATCAGCTCCGAGAAACCGCCGTCCTCCAGTACCTCGAGGATCTCGTCGAGGGTTCCGGACGGCGCCAGCCTGCTCTCCCTGGCCGCCTCGGTGAGCTGTCGCAGGCCTTCCCGGGCCTCGTTCATCGCCGCGAGGTCGACGATCTCCTGCCAGCTGGCGGGTTCGCCGGGCTCCTCCAGCAGCAGCTTGCCCTCCAGCATCGGCACCACCTCGCCGGGCTCGGGCAGCAGCGTGAAGCCGGGGCGCAGGTCCGGGGGCAGGTCGCCCTCGTCGGGCAACCGGTCGACCATGGCGATGCGTTCGCGCAGCGACGGGTGCGCGTCGAAGTCGGAGGACGACCGCAGCTCCAGCATCGGGCCCGCGTTGCCCTCGGCCCAGACCCGCTGGGTGGGGTGCATCAGGAACGCCCGGAAGCCCAGCAGCACATCCGGCTGCCGCTTCGCGGCGCTCGCCATACTCAGGAAGCGGTCGTTGAAGGTCCGCCACTGCGACCGCAGCGTGGCCATCTTGCGCAGCACGCTCGCGGTGGCCTCCGGTCCGGAGGCCCGCACCGCCCAGTGATCGGCGGCCCGTTCCCTGGCCCGGTTCACCGGCCACGCGGTCCTGGCGAACCAGCGGGCGTACGCGGCGATCACCGAACCGACCGAGCCCGCGCCCATCCGGTCCGCGGTCTGGCGCAGAGCCACCGTGGCCCGGTAGATCAGCCTGCTCAGCGCGCTGCCGCCGCCGAAGTGCGCCAGCTCGTGGGCGATCAGCGCCCGCAGCTCGTCGGCGCTGATGCCGCCGAGAATCGGCAGGCCGATCAGCAGGTAGCGCTGGGTGCGTTCGCCGAACAGGAAGCCGCCCTGGTCGATCAGCGTGACCTCGATCCGGCTGGTCATCACGATCTCGTCCGGCGCGCGGGTACCGATGTCCTCGGCCAGCTCGTCCACGAGTTCCCAGATCGCGGGCCTGCCGGTCCGGTTCAGCCGGGGGCCCACCGGCGGGTTCTGCTTGTGCGAGAGCACCAGCCACATCACCGCGACCAGCGCGATGGCCACCAGCAGGCCGGCGATCGCCAGGTAGACGCCCGCGGTTCTGGACACCGTGAGGGAGACAAAGACCGATAGCCCCACCAGCAGCAAGGCCAGCAGGGGGAACAGGAACAGCAGCGCGGCCGACATGACCGCGCGGAGAGCGACTCGCATGCAGTTCTCCGACAGGCAGGGCTATCTGTGCATGTTAGAAGGGATGCCACCGCCTGGGTAGCCCGCCTCCTTCTTTAGGGCAGAAGGAACAGTTCCACCTGCTCACCCAGATGCAACGCGGTCGTCTCCTCCGGCACCGTGAACAGACAGTTCGCGGCGGCCAGCTTGCCCAGCAGATGCGAGCCGTGCCCGCCGACCGGCGTGACCGTCGCGGTGCCCGGCGAATACATCCCGCGCAGGAACTGCCGCCTGCCCGGCCGCGAGGTGACCGGTTCGGTCAGCGCGGCCAGCAGCGACGGCCGCCGGGTGGTCCGGTGCCCGGCGCAGGCGCGCAGAGCCGGGCGGACGAACACCTCGAAGGACACCAGCGCGCTCACCGGATTGCCCGGCAGGGTCACCACCGGGACACCCCGGTAGTGCCCGCAGCCCTGCGGCATGCCCGGCTGCATCGCGACCTTGGCGAACTCGACGTCCGGGCCGGTCAGCGCGTCCTTGACCACCTCGTAGGCGCCCGCGCTGATCCCGCCGGAGGTCAGCAGCAGGTCCTTGTCCGTCAGGTGCTCGGCGAGCGCGGCGTGCAGCCGGTCGACGTCGTCCGGCACGAAACGCAGTACCTCGGCCTCGCAGCCGGCCTCCCGCACGGCCGCGGCGAGCATGACGCTGTTCGACTCGTAGATCTGCCCCGGCAGCAGTTCGGCGCCCGGCTCGCGCAACTCCGAGCCGGTGGACAGGATCAGCACCCGTGGCCTGCGGTGCACCCGCAGTTCGGCCTGTCCGACGGCCGCCGCCAGCCCGAGCCGGCTGGGACTCAGCGAGTCGCCGTGACGCAGCACCCGGTCACCCTGGTGCACGTCATCGCCCCTGGTCCGGATATGCGCGGCCACGGTGGCCGGCGCGGTGAAGGTGACCTCGGCGGTGCCCGCGTCGGTCAGTTCCACCGGCACGACGGAGTCCGCGCCGGGCGGCAGCGGCGCGCCGGTCATGATCCGGTGCGCGGTGCCCGGCTCCAGCTCGGGAATGTCGGAGCGGCCCGCCGGGATGTCCGCGGTGACCGGCAGCCGGACCGGTTGTTCCGGCCCCGCGGTGACCAGATCGGCGGCGCGGACCGCGTAGCCGTCCATGGCGGAGTTGTCGAACGGCGGCAGGTCCAGGGGGGACAGCAGGTCCTCGCCCAGCGCGGCGCCGAGCGCGTCGGCCAGCGGGACCAGGGCCGTCGGGGTGGGGGACAGCAGGCGGGCGACCACCGCGCGGTGCTCGTCGACGGAACGCAGTTGTTCGGGCACGGGGCCATCTTGCCGTGTGGGCTTGGGGGTGGCTTGGTCCGGACCTTGTTGTGGCTGGGTCTGGCCTTTTGTCGAAGGCGGCTTTGGAGGAGGAGACGGGCTGGGGGCCGCGTCTTTCCTGCCTGCGTGTCGGGTGGGGGCACGCCGTTCTGGTGTTAATGGGCCGCTTCCGCGGGGGACCTGAAGGACGCCATCGTTTACTTGAGCGCACTGAAGGCGTCCTTCGTTTACCTCGGGTAAATGGAGGCGTCCTTCAGGTACTCGCAGTCCACAATGGACGGCCACACTTTGGGAACCACGGCGTGTCGCACCGTTCCCGCACCGTGTCGCCCTGGTTGATCATGCTGAATGTGGCTTTCAGGCGGTTTAACTTGGTGAAAGCCACTTTCAGGCCAAACGAGCCCTCACAGCTCACGTCGAACTCACGCCAGCCCCGCGCAGCGGCCCATCCCCACCAAACAGGCGTGCCCCCACCCGACGCGAAGGCAGGAAAGACCCACCCCAATCCCGTCTCCTCCTCCAAAGCCGTCTTTCGCCGACAACCCAGACCCAACCCCCACCCCACCGGCCACCAGAAGCAACCACGCAGCGGCCATGCCAGACTGCCGCCCATGCAGGTTCAGACCCGTCATTGCCCGGGCGCGGGGGTTGCCCGGGTGCAATTGAAGTCCGGTGAGTCGATCATCGCCGCGATGGGCACGATGGTGGCCAGCAGCTATGGGGTCACCGCGCAGCCCGGGGGCAAGTCGCGCAAACGCACCCAGATCTTCAGCTCACCGGAAGGCGGCGGGTGGCTGGACCTCGCCCCGCAGTTGCCCGGCGACATCCACGTCTCCATGCTCGACGGGACCGTCGGCTGGTGCATTGCCAGGGGGAGTTGCCTGGCCTATGTGGAAACGGTTTCCATAGAAACCCAGTGGGGCGGATTTCGAAGCCTCTTCGGTGGCGAAGGTGGCTTTCTGACCCACGCTACTGGCAGTGGTCCATTGGTGCTTTCGAGTTATGGAGCATTGGATGTGATCACCCTTGCGGCGGGTGAGTTGGTAACTGTTGATACTGGACATCTCGTCGCATACAGCGACGGTGTTCAAAGCCGAATCCGAGCGCTCAATCCCGGCATGCCGGAATCGTTGAAAACCGGTGAAGGCCTGGTGTTCGACTTCGCCGGTCCTGGCAGGGTGTTGGTGCAGAGTCGAAATCCCCGTGCGCTGGTGGACTGGTTGCGGCTCAATGGTTCCTGAGTGACGCCATAGCCTATTAGTCCACCAGGGCAGAAACCATTACTCCACCTGAGTCTCATCTCCTTACCACTGACCGAAAGTCGGGTAGCGTGGCGGTGCTCTAATGCGGCGCTCTTTGCGTCGTGCTCAACGCACAAGGAGGACCCCGTGGCTCTCGGCACGGTCAAGTGGTTCAACTCGGAAAAGGGCTACGGCTTCATTGCCGTCGACAATGGTGCGGACGTCTTTGTCCACTACAGCGCCATTCAGATGGAGGGCTTCCGCACATTGGTCGAAGGTGATCGGGTGGAGTTCGAGGTGAAGGCCGGGCGGGACGGCCGCAGCCAGGCGGACTCCGTCCGGAAGGTCTAGGGAGTGGCCGCCGGCCGCATTCCGGGTACGACCGCGCGCGAGATGGTTTCGCTGACCAGTAGGCTGTTTTCTCGTGTCGGAAGATCTCACCGGTAAGCGTCTCGGTCACTACCGAATCGACGGAATCCTCGGTCGTGGTGGCATGAGCGTGATGTATCGCGCCACCGACGTCCGGCTGGGCCGGAAGGTCGCGCTGAAGGTCATCGCCGCGCACCTGGGCGGTGACGCGGAGTTCCGCGAGCGATTCGTGGACGAGGCCAGGAACACCTCGGCCATCGACCACTCGCACGTGGTGCCGCTGTACGATTTCGGCGACACCGACGGTCTGCTGTACATCGCGATGCGCTTCGTGGACGGATCGGACCTCGCCTCGCACATCTCCGACGGCCCGATCTCGCCCGCCCGGGCGATCGTGCTGCTCGGACAGGTCGCCGAGGCCTTGGACATGGTTCATGACCAGGGTCTTGTGCACCTGGACATCAAGCCGGCGAACATGCTGGTGACCACCAAGGAGACCACCGGTGAGCACGTCTACCTGGCCGACTTCGGTCTGACCAGGCGAGGCGCCACCGGTCACCGGACCAAGTCCGGCGACTTCCTCGGTTCGCCGACGTACGCCGCCCCCGAGCACCTTCGCGGCGAGCCGGTCGACCGGCGCACCGACATGTACTCGCTGACCTGCGTGCTCTACGCGTGCCTCACCGGCCGGCCGCCCTACAAGGGCAAGGTGCCGGAGGTGATCCAGGGACACCTGGCCGGGGAGGTCCCGCTGGTCAACGACATCGTCGAGCTGCCGGGCGCCATCGAGGCCGTGATCAAGCGGGGCATGGCGAAGAACCCCGCCGACCGGTACGAGGACTGCCGCGCGCTGCTCACCGCCGCGCGCAAGGCGCTGGTCACCACGCCCAACCCGACGCGTCCGCCGGTGCTGCGCAGCGACAAGCCCGTGCCGCCGGTGCCCAAGCCGACGCCGTCCGGCCCGCATCCCTCGGTCTCCGGGCCGCACCCCACGGTCTCCGGCCCGTACCCGGTTCCCGGGCACACCACCGGTCAGCACCCGGTGAACCCTCAGGTCACCGGCGGGCACTCGATCCCGTCCGGCCCGTACCCGGTGCCGCAGCAGCCGCCGATTCCCGGGCTGCCCGCCGAGCCGGTCCGGCTCCGTGCGCCGATGCCCGCGCAGGCGAACGTGTTCACCAAGACCTCCAACAAGCCCGACTGGTTCTATCCGGCCATCGTCGGCGGCGTGTTGATCCTGATCATCCTGATCATTGTCCTGGCGATCTGACCTGGATCTTGTCCCGAAGTGGACGACTTCCGGCGTCCCCGATCCCGGTCGAGTCGCTTGCACTCGCCCCTGTAGAGTGCTAAACCGTAGTTAGCACTCGGAACCCCTGAGTGCTAGGACGTCGGTCTGGCGGGCGCCTCCCGTGCCCGGTGTGGCCGATGTCCTAGGTCGGGAGGGTGAGACCGGTCGAAAGGTGACTGGTCGTCCGTCGCGGGCACCGATCCTGGCTGACGCTACGTGTAATCCACAACCGGAGGACCACACCGCAATGGCCAAGATGATTGCGTTCAACGAGGACGCGCGCCGCGGTCTCGAGCGCGGCATGAACACCCTCGCTGACGCCGTCAAGGTGACGCTCGGCCCGAAGGGTCGCAACGTCGTTCTGGAGAAGAAGTGGGGCGCGCCCACCATCACCAACGATGGTGTGTCGATCGCCAAGGAAATCGAGCTTGAGGACCCGTGGGAGAAGATCGGGGCCGAGCTCGTCAAGGAAGTTGCCAAGAAGACCGACGACGTTGCGGGTGACGGCACCACTACCGCCACCGTGCTCGCCCAGGCTCTGGTGCGCGAGGGTCTGCGCAACGTTGCCGCCGGTGCGAACCCCCTCGGCCTGAAGCGCGGCATCGAGAAGGCCGTCGAGGCCGTCGCGGAGCAGCTGCTGAAGAACGCCAAGGAGGTCGAGACCAAGGCGCAGATCGCCGCCACCGCCTCGATTTCCGCCGCTGACTCCACCATCGGCGAGCTCATCGCCGAGGCGATGGACAAGGTCGGCAAGGAAGGCGTCATCACCGTCGAGGAGAGCAACACCCTGGGCCTCGAGCTCGAGCTCACCGAGGGTATGCGCTTCGACAAGGGCTACATCTCCGGTTACTTCGTGACCGACCAGGAGCGTCAGGAAGCGGTCCTGGAGGACCCGTACATCCTGCTCTACGGCTCCAAGGTCGCGTCCGTGAAGGACCTGCTGCCGCTGCTGGAGAAGGTCATGCAGAGCGGCAAGCCGCTGTTGATCATCTCCGAGGACGTCGAGGGCGAAGCCCTGGCGACCCTGGTGGTCAACAAGATCCGTGGCACCTTCAAGTCCGTCGCCGTCAAGGCTCCGGGCTTCGGTGACCGCCGCAAGGCCATCCTGCAGGACATCGCGATCCTGACCGGTGGCCAGGTCATCAGCGAGGAGGTCGGCCTCAAGCTGGACACCGCCGACCTGTCCCTGCTGGGCCGCGCTCGCAAGGTGGTCGTCACCAAGGACGAGACCACCATCGTCGAGGGCTCCGGTGACGCCGACGGCATCCAGGGTCGCGTCAACCAGATCCGTGCCGAGATCGACAACAGCGACAGCGACTACGACCGCGAGAAGCTGCAGGAGCGCCTGGCCAAGCTGGCCGGCGGTGTTGCGGTCATCAAGGCCGGCGCTGCCACCGAGGTCGAGCTCAAGGAGCGCAAGCACCGCATCGAGGACGCGGTGCGCAACGCCAAGGCCGCCGTGGAGGAGGGCATCGTCGCCGGTGGTGGCGTGGCTCTGCTGCAGGCTGCCGAGCAGGCCTTCTCCGGTCTGGGCCTGGACGGTGACGAGGCCACTGGTGCCAACATCGTCAAGGTCGCCGTCGAGGCGCCGCTGAAGCAGATCGCCATCAACGCCGGCCTTGAGGGTGGCGTTGTGGTGGAGAAGGTGAAGGGCCTGACCCCCGGTCACGGTCTGGACGCCGCCACCGGCGAGTACAAGGACCTGGTCGCCGCGGGCATCATCGACCCCGCCAAGGTGACCCGCTCCGCGCTGCAGAACGCCGCGTCGATCGCCGCGCTGTTCCTGACCACCGAGGCCGTCGTGGCTGACAAGCCGGAGAAGAACGCCGCTGCTCCGGCCGGCCCCGAGGCCGGCGGCATGGACTTCTAAGAAGTCCTAGCCACCACAGCATTACCTGGATAGACCGCGCAGGGCCCCGTACCACTTACGTCGGTACGGGGCCCTTGCCGTGCGCCGACCCGAAGTTGGCGATGTTCGCGGCGAGGAACGAGCCCCGAACATCGCCAACTTCGGGACATCAGTCGCTAACAGCCAGAAGCCCCCAGAAGCACAACCCCAATCACAACCCGCCTGCTGCTTCCGGCCTGTGGAACGTTCCGCTGCCGCGCCCCGTTAAATCCGTATGAGTTCCGAGTCGATTGCAGTGGACAGCAACCTGACCCTGGTGACGCTCGGCCGCCGGGGTCTCCTCGTCGTCGGTGGCCTGCCCGGTGCCGGTAAGAGCACGCTGATCGGCGGGCTCCCGGACACGCAGGGCATCACCGTTCTCGACTCCGACCAGGTCCGCACCCGGTTACGCGCCGCCCTGCCCGGCCGGCTGCCGTACCCGGTGTACCGGCCCGTCGTGCACGCCACCCACTGGTTCCGGATCCTTCGCCACGCCCTCCGGGCCAAGGGACCCGTCGTGGTCCATGAACCGGCGACCAGGGGGCTGACCAGGGTCGCCTTCCGGGTAATGGCCGCACTCACGGGCCGGGAACCGCACCTGTTGTGGGTGGACTCGGCACCCGAGGAGGCCCTGCGTGGTCAGCGGCAACGCGGTCGCGTCGTGCGTAGCCGATCGTTCCAGCGGCACGTCCGCCGCGCCCAGCCGATCAGGTGCGCGTTGCTGGGCGGCACCCCGTTGCCGGGCTGGCTCAGCTGCCGGTTGGTCAGCCGGGGCGAGGCCCGGCACGGCATGCGGCTGGCGGTGACCGGGTGAACCCGGGTAGGCCGGATGGCCGATCATGACGAGAGTGCGACAACGTTCACACTCGATCCGGCGGGCTACTTCTCCGGCAGTTCCTGGGTGATGCTTGACCGGATTGCCGGGTAGGGGTGCCGCGGGCTGGGGGCGGGCCAGAGTCGACCATCTTGCCGAAGGACATTCGTGCGTTCGTTCCGTGCCCTCTTGTCGGTGGTCCTGCTCCTCGGTTTCTTCCTGCTGGCGATCGGTCTGATCGCCGGGACGGCCGCCCTGGCCTACTGGATCGTGATCTCCGACTGGGACGGGCCGGTCGCCGTGCTGGTGCTGGTCGCGGGCTTCCTCACCGTCGGGCTGGTGTCCGCGGTGGTCTCCGCGCTCCGGGCCAGGGAGGTGCCCGATGGCCTGCTGCTGGTCCCCGGCGAGCACCCCGAGCTGTTCCGGCTGATCAACGAGGTGAGTTCCGCGTCCGGCGTGACGGCCCCCGACGAGGTGTGGCTGGTCGGCGAACCCAGTGCGAGTGTGCTGGAACGGGGCCGGTTCCTCGGGCTGCTGCCCGGTAACCGGCTGCTGCTGATCGGCGTGCCCTACCTGCTCGGCTTCCCGCTGCCGGAGTTCCGCGCGGTGCTGGCGCACGAGTTCGGCCACTTCGCCGGCGAGCACACCGTGCTCGACCGCGTCACCATGCGGGGCGTGGCGGCGATGCAGGGCGTGCTGGAGAAGCTCCAGGGCCGGATCGCCGCGTTGCCCCTGGTCTGGTGGGCCTACCTGTATCTCGCGGTCGCCGGAGACCTGTCCCGCAGGCAGGAGCTGGAGGCCGACCGGTTCTCGGCGCGGTTCGCCGGCGCCGAGGTGGCCGGTTCCGCGCTGCGGCACGCACCCACAGCGGCAGGCCGAGTTCCGTGAACTGCTGGCCGATCCGCCGCCGGAGGAGCCCGAGTCGTTCGACAGCCATCCGCCGCTGCTCCGGCGGCTGGAGGCGCTCGGCGCCGACGGTTCGGTGCAGGTGACGCTGCCCGTCGGTGTCGCCGCTGAGCTGGTGTCCGGACTCGATGAGCGCATCGTGGAGCTGGAGCGGGTGATCGTCACCGAGCCGGGAGTGGAACTGCCCTCGCCCGCGACGTGGGACGAGATCATGCCCCTCGCAGCGACCGCCGATGCCCGGCGCACGGCGGCCCGGTTCGCCACGGCGCTGGAATCCGCCGGAGTGCTGGACGGCG
Organism: Pseudonocardiaceae bacterium YIM PH 21723; assembly: GCA_003600225.1. GTDB lineage: Bacteria > Actinomycetota > Actinomycetes > Mycobacteriales > Pseudonocardiaceae > QZFT01. The sequence continues at coordinate 87,875 of QZFT01000015.1, read as the reverse complement.
TGACCGCCGCCGGGGTACTGGAGTTGCTCGCCACGGGAGAGCTCGACGGACTGCGCGAGGTCACCGGGGAGCACGACGAGCAACTGATCGGGGCGGTCGGTTCGCTGATCACCTGCGCCGTCCTGGCGACCGGCCGCGGCGAGTTCCGGCTGGACTGGGTGGACGGCTCCGAGCTGCTCGTGGACGGCCGGGAGATCGGCCTGACCTCGCTGGTCCGGGTCGCCTGCACCTCGCAGCCCGGCGCCGTGGTGCTGCGGGATCTGCTGGGCGAGCTGGGCATTCCGCTGGATCGGCGGCCGGAGCGGGTGGCCGGCGACGGCCGGGTCCGGGCCGTGCTCACCGAGCTGGCGGTCGGCCGCCGGGCACACGATCTGCTGGTGACCGACGCGGCGATCCTGCTGCTGCGCCGCCCGCTCTTCCGGCTCACCGTCGGCCAGGACCGGCGGGCGCTGCGCTACCTGGACTCCACCGGGGACGACCTGCGGGGACAGCGGGGCGCGCGGTACGTGCCGGACGACCAGATCCTGCGCAGTGAACTGCAGGAACGCCGGTTCGGGCCGCCGGTGCTCCGGCTGACCCTCACCGATGGAGAGGCGCTGGGCCTGCGGGCTACCGCGTACACCCAGGGCTACGGGGACGCGGACATCCTGACAATCCGGTTCGGCGTGATCGTCTGATGCGTATGGTGGGTTCCGTGAGGTCCATCGCCGCCCTGCTGGCCGTACTGCTGCTGACCGGCTGTACCGCCGACCCGGTACCCCGGGCGGTGCCGGCACCGCAGCCGAGCACGACGACGGCGTCCCCCGACCAGTTCACCCTGGTCGCCGCCGGTGACCTGCTGATCCACCCGCTGCTCACCGAGCAGGCGGTCAAGGACGGCAACGGCAAGCGGGACTACCGGCAGATCCTCCAGGGCATGAAGCCGGTCATCGAAGGGGCCGACCTGGCCCTCTGCCACATGGAGATCCCGCTGCTGCCCGACGGGAGCCCGTTCACCGGCTACCCCGACTTCGGCGCTCCGCCGGAGATCGCGCAGGCCGCCAAGGACCTCGGCTACGACGGCTGTGACACCGCGTCCAACCACACCATGGACAAGGGTCCCACCGGAGTGAAGTCCACATTGGACATCCTGGACGCCGCGGGCCTCAAGCACACCGGAAGCGCGCGCAACGCCGCCGAGAACGTCCCCGCCGTGTACCCGGTGAAGGGCGCCAAGCTGGCCCACCTCGCCTACACCTACGGCTACAACGGGCGCACCCTGCCCGCGGACAAGCCGTGGATCGCGAACACCATCGACCCGCAGCGGATCCTGGCCGACGCCCGCAAGGCGAAGGCCGAGGGCGCTGACATCGTGGTGGTCAGCCTGCACCAGGGGGACGAGTACAAGGCCGACCCGACCGGTACCCAGGTGAGCATCGCGAAGCAGCTCACCGCCGACCCGTCGATCGACCTGCTGCTCGGCCACCACGCGCACGTGGTGCAGCCCTTCGAGAAGGTCAACGGCAAGTGGGTCGTCTACGGGCTGGGCAACCAGGTGGCCCGGCATTCCGAGCCGCAGGGCACCACCGAGGAGGGCGTGACCGCGCGGTTCACCTTCCAGCGCAGCGACCGGAAGTGGATCGTGAGCAAGGCCGAGTACATCCCGACCCTGGTCGAGTTCGGCCCGCCGATCCGGCTGCTCGACCTCACCAAGGAGCAGGCCACCGACCGGCGCAAGCAGGCGCTGACCCGCACCGAGGAGGTCATGCTCCGCCGCGGTGCGGGCCAGGCCGGCCTGACACGGGGCCACTGAACTGGTTGCGAAGTTGGCGATGTTCGGAGTGAGGTACGAGCCCCGAACATCGCCAACTTCGCGGACGCCGTTATGAGGCCACGCGGCTGAGCGAGGCGGTGCCGAATCCGGTGGGCCCCATGGATCTGGGCACCGCCGGTACCGAGTAGCGCTCGCTGGACAGTTGCCAGTGGTGCCATCCGGCCAGGAAGTCCCGTATCCCGGCGGCATGACCGGCGAGCGCCGGCGAATCGACCTCCCGGGTGGCGATCTCCTCGAACTGCCTGCGGCGGGCCGTGTGCAGCTCGGCGGTCAGGTCGATCGCCCGCTGGGTGTCGCAGCCCAGGAACCGTTCCAGCGCGGTCACCATGTTCGATCGGGCGCCCTCGGCGGCCGCCTCCTTGGGGTAGGACAGCAGGTCGTTGCCGAGGACCGCGGCGTCCGAGCTCGCGTCCCGGAGCTTCTGCAGCGTGACGCCGTTCGCCACTTCGGCGGGCAGTTCCGCGCGCTGGGCGAACTCGATCAGGCAGTCCGCCGTGCCGCCGCTGTTGACCCGCCTGCGCATGTCCAGGTAGCCGATCGGATCCGGAATCGTCCCGGCCATCGCGTGTTCCACCTCCCGCAGCAGTCCATCCACAGTGGACTGTGCCTCGGCGATGGTCCGCTCCCGCCAGGCCTCGGACATCGCCGGGGCGATGCGCAGCCACAGGTCGGCCCGGCCCCGTTCGACCGGGTTGGCCGGCGGCGGCATGCCGGCCTCCGGATCCACCGGCATGAACCGGGGAATCCGGTCCAGATAGGTCTTGGCCGCCGGCCCGGGGGAGCATTCGGCCAGGTAGTCGTCGATGTAGAACTCGTTCATCAGCCACTCGGTGAGCAGTTCGAGGGCCTCGGCGGACGCCTCCGGGAAGGCCCACGCGGCCAGCGCGGCGTAGTCCTCGGCGACCAGCCGCTCCTCGGTCCACGGGTGGCCGTCCAGCATGCCCATCCGCCGGGCCCAGTCCAGGCTCGCCGCCCGGGCCTGGTCCAGATGTGGGTTGCACCGCGCCGGATGGGGCTCGTAGACCTCGGGAATCCACAGGTTGTCCACAGTGGACTCGACAGTCGGGTGGGAAGGGGCGGCGGCCAGCCGCCGGGCGAGCGCCATCAGCTGCGTCGCGGCCGCCGGATCCGGGTTGGCCGCCTGGAGCGCGGCGAGCGCCAGCTCCAGGCGGTTGCGCAGTTCGGTGGACGCCCAGCGTCGGCCGCCCGCCTGCTCGATCAGTTCGGCCACTGTGGACAGTTCGTCCGGGGCCAGTGGGGTGGCCCGGTGGTAGAGCTCGGCCAGCCGGGCGGCCGCTGCGTTCCCGGCGGACAGCGCGGCCACCACGGGCAGCGACTTCTTCCTGGCCCGCAGGTCGGACATCACCGGCTTGCCGGTGAGCGCCGGATCTCCCCAGATACCCAGGAGATCGTCGGCCAGCTGGAAGGCCAGTCCGAGGTGTTCGCCGAACTGGCCGAGTTGCCAGATCCGGGCCTGCGACGCGCCCGCCGACAACGCGCCCAGCTCGCAGGCCACCGCGAACAACGCGCTCGTCTTGCCCGCGGCCATGGTCAGGCACTCCTCCAGGGGGACGTCGGTCCGGCCCTCGAAGCCGATGTCCGCCATCTGCCCGTCCACGAGGCGCAGCATGGCGGTGTTGAACCGGCGCACCGCCTCCGGGCAGTCCGCCAGCTCATCGCCCGCCAGGGTGAGCAGCGCGTCCCCGGTCAGGATGGCCGCGGGCACGCCGAACTGCACCCAGGCGGTCGGCCGGTGCCGCCTGGTCTCGTCCTCGTCCATCACGTCGTCGTGCAGCAGCGAGTAGTTGTGCGCCAGTTCGACGGCCGCTCCGGCCGGTGCCGCGTCCGCCGGGGTGCCCCCGGCGGCGACCGCGGACAGCATCGCGAGGGCCGGCCGGATGGCCTTGCCCGGATCGGCGTCCAGTTCGATGCCGTCCGCGTCCCACCAGCCCAGGTGGTACCCGGCGACCCGCCTGGACTCCCGGTTGAGCCGGTCCACCGCCGCCCGCATGCGCGGGGTGACCAGCCGGCGAGCGTCATCAGTCATCGGCGCGGCCGATCTGCACGTTCTCCAGCACGCCGAGCGCGTCCGGCACCAGCACCGCGGCCGAGTAGTAGCAGGTCACCAGGTAGTTGAGGATGGCCTTCTCGTCGATGCTCATGAACCGCACGCTCAGGCCCGGCTCGTACTCGTCGTTCAGCCCGGTCTTGCGCAGGCCGATGACGCCCTGGTCCGCCTCACCGGTGCGCATGATCAGCATGGACGTGGTGCCCTGGCTGCTGATCGGCAGCTTCCAGCTCGGGTAGATCGGCACCCCGCGCCAGGTGGTCACCGAGCCGCCGCGCACCGGCAGGTTCTCCGGGTAGATGCCCCGCTTGTTGCACTCGTCGTGGAAGGCGGCGATGGCCGACGGGTGCGCCAGGATGAACGACGGGCTCTTGTAGACCGTGTTCAGCAGGTTGTCCATGTCGGACGGGGTGGGCACGCCCGCCCTGGTGTAGACCCGCTGCTTGTAGGAGGCGTTGTGCAGCAGCCCGAATTCGGCGTTGTTCAGCAGGTCGTGCTCCTGCCGCTCCCGCATCTCCTGGATGGTCAGCCGCAGCTGCTGGTCGAACTGGTTCATCGGCTCGTTGTAGAGATCCACCACCCGGGCGTGCACCCGCAGCACGGCCTGGGCCAGGCTCAGCTCGTACTCCCGCGGCGACAGGTCGTAGTCCACGAAGGTGCCGCTGATCGGCACCTCGCCCCGGTGACCGGACGAGATGGTCACGGCCGCCTCGCCATCGGTGTTCTGCGCCTTGCCGGTGCGTGCCTGGTGATCGCGGAGGTGTTCGCGCAGGCTCGGCGCGTTCTCCAGCAGTTCGGCCAGCCGGGCCTTCGGCAGCGACAGCACGGTGCAGGCCGTACCGGCGACGACCGAGTAGCCCCAGGTCTGCTCGGTGTCGGCGAAGATCTGGCTGCCGAAGAAGTCGCCGTCTGCCAGCAGGCCGATCGAGGTCTGCGAGCCGTATTTCCCCTCGGCCAGCTTGTCCAGCCTGCCGTGGGCGATCAGATGGATCTCGGTCATCGGGCTGCCCAGGGATACCAGGGTTTCGCCCGGTTCGAATTCATGCTGAACGAATCGATCGGCCAGTGCGCTCAGCGCGTCGATATCGTCGAATCCGCGCAGCGGCGGTAATTCGGTCAATTCGGCGGGGATCACCCGGACCTGCCGCCCGGTGGTGGTGAACTCGATCCGCCCGTCGCCCGCGGTGTAGGTCAGCCGCCGGTTGACCCGGTACGCGCCGCCGCGAGCTTCCACCCAGGGCAGTAGTTCCAGCAGCCAGCGTGGGGTGATGGCCTGCATCTGCGGTGCGGACTTGGTGGTGCTGGACAGCTTGCGTGCCGCCGCGGTGCTGAGGCTCGTCTGGACGGTTCCGTTGCCGTTGGTGGAAATCGGGTCGCTGAGCACATCGGTCATAACGGCTTCACCAATCTCGGAAAAGGGCATGACGAATTGCCGCCGTTAAAGGGCGGTGAGGTGAGAGAGGGAATGGGATTACCTGCCGATTGCCGACCGTACAGCGATCCCGGATAACGCGGACCCTAGATCAACGGATCAGATGTATAGCAGTGCTACTGATTCGCCCGCGGCGGATGATCGCCGCGCTGGACGAGCCCGGACTGGTAGGCCGCCACGACCGCCTGGGCACGATCGCGCAGGCCCAGCTTCATCAGGACCCGGCTGAAGTGGGTCTTGATGGTGGCCTCGGCGACGAACTGATGCTCGGCGATCTCCTTGTTGGACAGGCCGTGCGCGACCAGGGTCAGCACCTCGCGCTCCTTCTGCGTGAGCTGCTGGAGCTCGGTCGGCGTCGGCACGTTCCGGTCCGGCCGGGAGGCGAACTCGTTGAGCAGGTTCCGGGCCACGGCGGGGGCCAGCCAGGCGTCGCCCGCCGCGATCGAACGGACCGCGGACACCAGCTGGTTGGGGGCGGCGTCCTTGAGCAAGAAGCCGGAGGCGCCCGCCCGCAATGCCAGGTAGACGGTGTCGTCGATGTGGAAGCTGGTCAGGATCAGCACCTTGACCGGGCGGTCCGGATTGGTGGAGAAGCCGTCCGCGGTGACCTGCCGGGTGGCCACCACGCCGTCCACCTCGGGCATGAACAGGTCCATCAGCACCACGTCCGGCTGCTCCACGCGAGCCCGTTCGATGGCTTCGCGACCGTTGCCCGCCTCGGCGATGACCTCGATGTCGTCCTCGGCCGCGAGCAGCATGGCGATGCCTGCCCTGACGATCTGGGTGTCTTCGGCGATGAGCACCCGGATCGTCATAGACCTACCCCTCGTCCTCCGGACTTACCGCGCCGGCCACCGGCAGGCTGGCGCTGACCCGGAACCCGCCTTCGACCGGCTCGGCGATCAGTCTGCCGCCGATGAGCATCACCCGCTCATGCAGCCCCAGCAGACCCTGCCCGGTGGACAGCACGGATTCCTGTTCGCGAGGACTCGTGCCGCCCCCGTCGTCCGTAACACGTACCACCAGTCGTCCTGGTTGCCAATCCAGTTCGACCAGTGCTGAAGCGCCGGGGCCGGCATGCTTCGAGACGTTGGTCAGCGATTCCTGGATCAGCCGGAAAGCGGCAAGATCGACACTGGTGTCCAGCGGTACCGGATCGCCGCTGATCTGTGATCGAACGATGATCCCGGTTTGCCGGATGTCCGCCAGCATCCGGTCCAGATCGGCCAGCCCGCGGCCGATGCCGGTGGAGGCCGTGGTGTCCGGCAACGCCCCGCTCGCCCGCAGCACCCCGAGCAGTCTGCGCAGCTCACCGATGGCCTGCTGGCCGAACTGCTCGATGTGTTCGAGGGCCTCGCTCGCCTTGTCCGGCTGCTTGTTCAGCACCTTCCGCGCGCCCGCGGCCTGGAGCACCATCACCGTCACCGAGTGGGCGACGATGTCGTGCAGCTCCCGGGCGATCCGGGTGCGTTCGGCCTGCACGGCCTCCCGCGCGGACCGTTCCCGGCGCTCTTCCAGGCTCTCCACCAGCCGCCTGCTGCGTTGCCGCCAGCGGCCCACGGCGAAGCAGGCCGTGTAGATCAGCAGGTACAGCGCGAGGAAACCGATGATCATCGTGGCGTAGTCCCCGGCGCCCTGCTGGCGTTCGAAGTCGGCCTGCCGGACCGACAGCACGACCGCGTCGAGCACGGCCAGGCCCAGTACCGCCCACGCCTGCCGCGCACCGGAGTAGGCGGCCACCGCGAACACCCCCGCGGCCACGCCCAGCGCGGGCCAGTACCGCACGTACCCGATCGCGCAGCCCACGCTGAGCAGCCACATCACCGCGAACACCGGCACCGGATACCGCCGCCGCCACCACAGGGTGGCGAACGCGGCCACGGTGAGCGGCAGCATGATCGCCAGCGTCTCCGCCGGGACCGGTGCCTTGTAGCTCGCCTTCGCCAGGTAGTCGGAGAAGAAGAACAGGTCAAGGAAACACAGCAGCAGAGCCAGGCAGGTATCCACCAGCCAGGCCCTGCCACCGGTCTTGACCGCCGCCAACTGCCGGTCGATGGCGCCGTTGCCGGCGTTCGTGGTCGTCATCAGCACCAGGGGACCCATTCGCAAATGCTCAGTGGTGTTACTTCGGACTTCGGCTTCGGCCGTTGTTGCAGGATGGCGGTGGACAGCCGGGGCTGGTCCTTCTCCACCTTCGCGATCGCGCGGAACAGCTCCACGCTCGGCGTCTCACTCTGCCGGGCGCTGATCAACCCCAGTGACTGCGCCCCACCCCAGACATCGCCCTTGGCGCTGCGCACGGCGGCGAAAAGGACGCCGGCCTCCAGCTTCACCGCGCGCGGCGGGTAGCTGGAGTCCCGCTCCAGCATGACGGCCAGGCCGCCGACCTGGTTGCCGTTCCAGTGGAACTCGCTCAGTTGCTTCGCCGCGATGCGCTCCACCGGGCGATCGGTGCTGGGCGTGCCCGCCGTGATCAGCACCTCGATGTCCTCGCCGGCGACCAGATCGAGTACCCGCTGCACGGGTGACTGGACCAGGACCATTCCCGGCCTGACCAGCACGCCGGTGGCGATGTGGCCGGACCAGGGCTCGGTCTCGTGGCCGGTGCGCTGGATGGAGACGACTAGTTCATCGTGCTCGCTCATGGTGTTCCCCAGTTTTGAGACTGCAGATTTCCATCATGGAACACGCTCGGCCCGCGTGGGGTCGTCCGCCGTGGGTCCGATTGGTTATCCACAGGTTCTACACCCAGAAGGGGATATGGAATATCCGATCCCAGGTGGAGGCGATACCCCCTACTGCTGCGACAGGATGTGTCCAGACGGTCAGATCGGGGGGACCGGCATACGGACCGCTTCCACAGCTGGGGGTGTGGTCCGTACGGGAAGGCACTGGGGGAATCACAGTGCTGGGGGAGCTTCTGGGGAGGAAGTGAACCCGGCACGCACATGGCGCGGGACAGCTCGGGGCTGGCCCGCGCCATGTTCTGCGTGCGCGTTTCATGCGGGGTGGAGGACCTGCTCTGTGGCACTCAAAGCGGGCAGGCAAGGACGCCACAGAGCAGGCCCGGCCGCCGGGCGGCCGGAGAAGAAAGTATTGCGGGAATTTCCCACGGTAAAGATGCAAACAGGGGACCGTGGCTAGGTAGACCTGATCGAGTACCCAGAGTGGCACGGGGCACACTATGCGTGGTTCGCACGCAGGAGGTGAAGTGTGTCGCAAGCTGATTTCGGCCCGACCGTCCGAAAGATAATCCTGGGCGGCATGCTCCGGCAGCTGCGGGAAGCCGCACGCGGTGGAGCGGGGATCGAGCCCGCTGAAGCGGCGAGCCACATCAAGGTGACGGTGGGCGCGCTCAGCAAGATCGAGAACGGCAGGCTGCAGCGGATCAACCCGCTGTACGTGCGCAATCTGTGCCAGCTGTACGGCGTCGGCGCGCAGCAGATCTCCGAGTTGGAGGAGACCGCCGTCCAGGCCAACCGGCGTGGCTGGTGGGTCGTCTACAGCTCGGTCATCCCGGACTGGTTCCGGCTGTTCGTCGGCCTGGAGAGCGATGCGTCCAGTTCCAACTGGTACGAGGGGGAGCTCATCCCGGGGCTGTTGCAGACCCGGGCGTACAGCGAGGCGTTGATGACCGTCGGGCGGCGGGGGACGAACTCGGTCGACGTCGACCGGATGGTGGAGTTCCGGTTGCGCCGGCAGTCACGCCTGGAGGGGGAGCGGCCGATCCGGCTGCACACGGTGATCAACGAGGCCACGCTGCTGCGTCAGGTGGGTGGCCCGGCGGTGATGGCGGACCAGTTGCGGCATGTACTCGCACTGATGCGGAAACCGAATATCACCGTACAGGTGTTGCCGTTTCACAGTGGTGCGCACGGGGCGATGACCGCCGGATTCAATTTGCTCCGTTTCGACGAACTTCCGGGCATCGATACGGTCTACATCGAGACCGGCCGTAGCTCCAACTATCTGGCCACAATGGCCGATGTCACTCGCTATGCGGATACCTTCGATCAACTCTGCCAATCGGCTCTCAGCCCTGACGAATCGGCCACGATGATCGCTAACGTGGCTGAGCATCACCAAGGGCAGGCAGGGAAGGAGCCGATATGAGGCTGACAGATGCGGTGTGGCGCAAATCCTCGTACTCCGGGAGCGATGGCGGCCAGTGCATCGAATTGGCCATCGACGACGCGATCGTCGGTGTCCGTGACTCCAAGAACCCCGGTGGGGGAATCCTGGCGGTAGGCAAGGGCCCGTTCGTCTCGCTGCTGAACACGTTGAAGGCCGGCGTCCTGCGTTAGTCGTTTTTTTGTTGAGCGGGATCCCTGCGGTACCCCATGCCGCAGGGAGTCCCCACCCGTGTCAGCCCTCTTCGGGAACCACGATCCAGGCGATCAGGTAGACGATCGCGCCGAATCCGAAGCCGAGGACGACGGACAGCAACAGGATGATGCGGATCAGGGCGACATCGACGCCCAGGTGCCGGGCCGCGCCGCCGCACACTCCGGCGATCATGCGATCCGATCTGCTTCGACGGTAGAGACGCTGCGGTTCGGTCATGCCTCCATGCTGTCCGCCTTTGTGTTCTGGGGCCTCCGGGTTGAGCCCTGGTCTGTCCCTGAGCTCGGGGGTCGGGTGGGGGTGGGGGCGCTTCTGGCTTTTGTCGAAGGCGGCTTTGGAGGGGGAGACGGGCTTGGGGCCTGGGGTCTTTCCTGCCGGCGTGTTGGGTGGGGGCACGCCGTTCTGGTGGGGATGGGCCGCTTCCGCGGGGGACCTGAAGGACGCCATCGTTTACTTGAGCGCACTGAAGGCGTCCTTCGTTTACCTGGGGTAAATGGAGGCGTCCTTCAGGTACTTACCGTCCATAGTGGACACCCCCGCCGGTGTGTCGCGCCGTTTCCGCAGCGTGTCGTCGCACTTGTCGCGTCTTTTATCCACGACAAGTGGCTCTTGTCGTGGATAAAAGCCGTGACAAGTCAGCTCAGATAACCCGCGCAGCGGCCCCGACAACCCAGAAGGGCGTGCCCCACCCGACACGCAGGCAGGAAAGACCCAGTCCCACACCCACACCCATCTCCCCCTCTGAAGCCGCCTTCGACAACGACCCAGACTCAACCCCAGCACCAGCCAAGGCGGTCGCTTAATCTCCGGGGCGAACCCTGAGATTCCCCGGAAGGAAACCCGACGTGGCCCGAAGACGCCGTGTGGTCGCAGTGGACGAGAGCCACAAGGTCACCCCGTTCGAGCTCTTCTTCGACCTGGTCTTCGTGTTCGTGATGACCCAGGTGACCGCCTACATGGCGCACGACCCGAGCACCGTGCGGGTGCTGGAGGGCATGGTCATCCTCGGCGTGCTCTGGTGGTCCTGGACCGCGTACTCCTGGCTGGGCGCGGTGGCCAGGGCCGACGAGGGAGCCAGCAGGCTGCTGTTCGTCATCGCCATGGGTGCCGTGCTGGTGCTGGCGCTCGCCATTCCGGAGGCCTTCCACGTGCGGCCGGAGCACGTCGGCGTGCCCGGCGAGCTGTATCCGCCGATGGTCGTCGCGCTGTGCGTCGTGCTGGTCCGGCTGGTCCACTTCGTGGCGTTCTGGATCGCGGCCGACGAGGACACCGGGCTGAAGCGGCAACTGCTTCGCTTCGCCGTTCCGCAGGCCACCGGCTCGGTACTGCTGCTGATCTCCGCGTTCGCGCCGGACGAGTTCCGGGTCTGGCTGTGGGCCGCCGCGCTCATCGCCGACCTGCTGCTCACCCAGCTGATCGGCGCCGCGGGCTGGCGGCTGCGCTCGGTCGGTCACTTCGCCGAGCGGCACGGGCTGATCATCATCATCGCGCTGGGCGAGTCCATCGTCGCGGTCGGCGTCGGGGTGCAGGACAAGGCGACCACGCTGCCGGTCGTGCTGGCGGCGACGTTGTCCCTGCTCATCGTCGGCTCGCTGTGGTGGGCCTACTTCGACCTGGTCGCGCCGTTCGCCGAGCGGCTGCTGCACGGCCTGACCGGCAAGGCCAGGATGGCGCTGGCCCGCGACTCCTACAGCTACCTGCACCTGCCGATGGTCGCGGGCATCATCCTGCTCGCGCTCGGGCTGAAGAAGGTGCTGACCGCGGTCGGTGAACCGGAGCACGCGTGGGAGGAACACCTCCACGGTCCCGGAGCCGTCGCGCTCGTGCTCGGGCCCGCCCTGTATCTGCTGGGACACATCGCCTTCCGGCTGCGGAACCGGCGCAGCCTGAACAAGCACCGGACCGTCGTGGTGGTGCTGTTGCTGGCGGCCATCCCGGTCGTGGAACTGGTGCCCGCCTTCACCGCGCTGGCCGGCGTGGCCACGCTGCTGGCGTTGATGATCGGGTACGAGGCGGTGGCGCATCGGGAGATGCGGATCAGCCTGCGGCAGGAGCTCGTCCACGGCTCGGACTGATCGAAGGTCCCCGAAGTTGGCGATGTTCGGGCGGAGGCCGAACATCGCCAACTTCGCGGGTGGTTGGACTGAAATCCGGTTGCCGTCGTGGATACGTTTCCGGCGTGGAGATGCACGCCGGACAGCCGGTGATCACCGAGCCGATCGTCCGGGACCTGGTCGACCGGCAGTTTCCGGAGTGGCGTGAGCTGCCGGTCCGGCGGATCGGCGTGGAGGGCACGGACAACGCGATCTTCCGGATCGGCGCGGACCTGGTCGCGCGGTTCCCGCTGCGCCCCGAGGATCCCGAGCAGGCCAGCCGGTCCCTGGCGGCGGCGGGACTGCTCGCCGGGCGCACCCGGTTCCGCACGCCGGAGCCGGTCGCGCTGGGCGAACCGGGATCGGGCTATCCATTGCAGTGGGCCGTGCAGACCTGGGTACCGGGCACGCCCGCTACGGAACAGGACCCGGGGGAGTCCGACGTGTTCGCCCGGGACCTGGCCGAGCTCGTGCGGGAGATTCGGAAGATCGACACCGGCGGCCGGGGCTTCAGCGGTGGTTGGCGGGGTGGTTCGCTGACGGACCACGACGAGTGGCTGGCGACCTGTTTCGACCGGTCCGAAGCCCTGGTGGACGTGCCGCCGCTGCGCCGGATGTGGGCCGGGATGCGCGAGCTGCCGCGGGACGACGGGCCGGATGTGCTGAGCCACCGCGATCTGCTGCCGGGAAACCTGCTGGTCGACGGCGGACGATTGGCCGGAGTCATCGATGTCGGTGAGCTCGCGCCCGCCGATCCGGCGCTGGATCTGATGACCGCGTGGAGCATGCTGGACGACGGGCCGCGCGCGGTGTTCCGGGCGGAACTGGGCTGCACCGACCTGGAGTGGGAACGCGGCCGGGCCTGGGCGTTCGAGCAGGCCATGGGTGTGCTCTGGTACTACGCGGAGACCAATCCCGGCATGAGCCGCCGCGGGCTTCGGGTGCTCAGACGGCTGATGGCCGGGTGACGTCCAGCAGGTTGGTGGACTGCTCTTCCCAGACCTTGTACAGCTCGCCGCTACCGCGTTGCTGCGCGAGCTGTCCCTCGGCCGCGGTCAGCGGGACCAGGGTGAGGATCTGCAGGGCGAGCTGGCCCGCCGAGTCGCGCAGCGTCTCGAAGCCGGCGTCGGCGTAGGGGTGCGGCGCGGCGATGATGCCCTGGATCTGGGTGCCCTGCAGCAGCGGCGCCGGCGCCAGCACGACCTGGTCGTAGGACAGCCCGGTCTTGAACTCGATGATCACCTGCGCCGTCGCCGAGGCGATGTGGTGCGCGGCCTGCCGCTGGTCGTGGCGCAGTGTGCAGACCAGTTCCTGCGGCAGCCTGCTGCTGATCGGCTGGTAGCGCAGACCGTTGGTGACCACCGAGATCAGGCCGCTCTCGTCCGCTGCGCAGAAGAACAGGGCGTATCCCCGATTGACCCCCGACGTCGTGGCGGACTCCGTTTCCCGGACGGGACCCAGGTAGCCCTTCACATGATCGAGGAATCCGGTGAATCGTTCGCCGGTCAACATCGGCGACCTCCTGCTCGACGGCACCTACCAGGTATTACAACGGCCGAAGTAGGTCGTCGGCATCGATAATTTTGTACGCATAGCCCTGTTCGGCGAGGAAGCGCTGCCGATGAGCGGCATAGTCGGCGTCCAATGTGTCCCGTGCCACCACCGAATAGAAGTGCGCCTGGCGGCCGTCGGCCTTGGGTCGCAGCACCCGGCCGAGGCGCTGGGCCTCCTCCTGCCGGGAGCCGAAGGTGCCGGACACCTGGATGGCGACCGAGGCCTCGGGCAGGTCGATGGAGAAGTTGGCCACCTTGGACACGACGAGCGTGTTGATCTCGCCCTGGCGGAACCGCTCGAACAGTTCCTCGCGTTCCTTGTTCTTCGTGGAGCCCTGCACGATCGGCGCGTCCAGCGCGGCACCCAGCTCGTCCAGCTGGTCCAGGTAGGCGCCGATGACCAGCGTCGGCTCACCGCGGTGCTTGTCCACGATCTCGCGCACGACCTTGAGCTTCGAGTGCGCCGTGGAGCAGGTCTTGTACTTCTCCTCCGGCTCGGCGGTCGCGTAGATCATCCGCTCGTTCTCGGTCAGCGTCACCCGCACCTCGACGCAGTTCGCCGGCGCGATCCAGCCCTGCGCCTCGATGTCCCGCCAGGGAGCGTCGTACCGCTTCGGGCCGATCAGCGAGAACACGTCGCCCTCGCGGCCGTCCTCGCGGACCAGGGTCGCGGTGAGGCCCAGCCGGCGCCGGGACTGCAGGTCCGCGGTCATCCGGAACACCGGGGCGGGCAGCAGGTGCACCTCGTCGTAGACGATCAGGCCCCAGTCCCGGGAGTCGAACAGCTCCAGGTGCCGGTACTCGCCCTTCGACTTGCGGGTCAGCACCTGGTAGGTGGCGATGGTGACCGGGCGGATCTCCTTCTTCTCACCCGAGTACTCGCCGATCTCGTCCTCGGTCAGCGAGGTGCGCGCGATCAGTTCCCGCTTCCACTGCCGGCCCGCGACGGTGTTGGTCACCAGGATCAGCGTGGTCGCCTGCGCCTCGGCCATCGCCGCCGCGCCGACCAGGGTCTTGCCCGCGCCACAGGGCAGCACGATGACGCCGGAGCCACCCGCCCAGAAGGACTGCGCGGCCAGTTTCTGGTAGTCACGCAGCTGCCAGCCGTCCTCCGCGAGGGAGATCGCGTGCGCCTCGCCGTCCACGTAACCGGCCAGGTCCTCGGCGGGCCAGCCGATCTTCAGCAGCAGCTGCTTGATGTTGCCGCGTTCGCTGGGGTGCACGACGACGGTGTCGTCGTCGATGCGCGCGCCCAGCAGCGGGGCGATCTTCTTGTGCCGCAGGATCTCCTCGAGCACGGCGCGGTCCAGGGAGACCAGCACCAGGCCGTGCGTCGGGTGTTTGTGCAGCTGCAGCCTGCCGAACCGGCCCATGGTGTCCACCACGTCGACCAGCAGCGGCTGCGGCACCGGGTAGCGGGAGAACCGCACCAGCGCGTCCACCACCTGCTCGGCGTCGTGCCCGGCGGCGCGCGCGTTCCACAGCGCCAGGGGGGTGACCCGGTAGGTGTGGACGTGCTCCGGCGCCCGCTCCAGTTCGGCGAACGGCGCGATCGCCACGCGCGCGTCATTGGACTGGGCGTGGTCGATTTCGAGCAGCAGTGTCTTGTCGGACTGGACGATCAGCGGGCCATCGGTCACCGGCGGACAACCTCCTGGTGGGCGCATGTGCACCTGCCAGTGTCCACTATCCGGCCAGCGGTTGGCTGCGGGTGGGGCTGTGGGTTGCGTCCGGCTGTTGCCGAAGGCGGCTTTGGAGGGGGAGACGGGTGGTGGGCGGGGCCTTTCCTGCCTTCGTGTTGGGTGGGGGCACGCCTGTCTGGTGGTCGGGTCGCTGCGCGGGTTATCTGAGCTGACTTGTCGTGGCTTTTATCCACGACAAGTGGCACTTGTCGTGACTAAAAGCCACGACAAGTGGGGCGACACGCTGCGGAAATGGCGCGACACGCCGTGGTGAGTGTCCACTGTGGACATCAAGGGCCTGAACGTGGCTTTCAGGCCCATCCCCACCAGTCAGGCGTGCCCCCACCCGACAGCCAGGCAGGAAAGACGGGCACCAAAGCCCGTCTCCTCCTCCAAAGCCGCTTTCGACGACAAGCCAGAAGCGGCGGACTGCGGCCTACGACGCCGCGTACCCCGGTGGCATCAGCTTGGACACCTGCAGCGCGCCGGGGATCATGTTCGAGGTGTCCATCAGGTTGGCCACCCGCTGCAGCCGGATCGCGTTCAGCGTCGTGGGGAAGCGGCCGATGTTGACCAGTGATGCGGTGGACACGTCGATCTGCTTGATGAACTCGGGCAGCACCTGCTGCACGGTCAGCGGGTTCGCCGCCAGCCCCTGAGACTCGCTCAGCGCCTTGCGGAATTGCTCCAGTTTCTGCCGGTTCTCGTTGGCGTACTTCTTGCTGGAGACGTATCCGGAGATCGGGAAGTCCTGGGTCGCGCCGCGGGCGGTGTCCAGCAGGATGTTGGCGCCGAGGATCTGCTGGGCCTGCGTCAGGTACGGCTCCACGATCCAGGCCGCGTCGGCCTTCTTGTCCTGGAGCTGCTGGCCCATCTGCTCGAACGGCGACACCACGAAGTTGATGTCGGTGACGCCGATGGTCTGCAGGGCCGACCTGGTGGTCAGCGTGTCCACATCCTCGATGCTGGACACCAGGATCGTCGGCCTGGCAACGTCCTTGAGCGTCTTGGAGCGCCCGTCCGGCAGGTTGACCAGCGCGATGGTGTTCTTGGCGGCCTGGTAGGCCTCGCCCTCGATCTCCAGTTCGGTGCCGTTGGCCGCGGCCTTGAACATGGTCACGTAGCTGGCGATGGCCACGTCCAGCGTGCCGTTCTTGAGCTGGGTGATCACTTCCTGGTCATTGCTCAACGCGACCGGTTCCAGGTTGATCCCGTGCTTCTTCCAGATGCCCTTCGACTGTCCGATGAACAGCGGGGCGTCGTCGATCAGCGGGATGTAGCCGACCCGCAGAGTCGGGTTCTCCAGCTCGGGCGCGGCATCGCTGCCGCCGGACGTGCAGGCGGTTGCCACCAGCACGGTCACCGCTGCCAGGGCGACGCCCATCAGCGTTCGGACTCGGCCACTCGTCACGATCGCCATCCTCAAGACCTCTTGCGGGTTTTATAACGTCCTGGTAACCAGTAAATACCAGCCATCCCGAGCAGGGAGCTACGTCCATTAGGACGGCTGGGGCTCCAGCATTCCAGGAGGGTACCTACCACCGGAAGGGCTGCGCTCACACTTCCGAGTGACTGGTGCCCGCAAGTGGGTGGACGGGACACGAACCTTCCGTGTAAGTGGTCTTAAGCACTACTCTCATTGGTGCAAGGTGCAGTGCTCAACGGAGACCATGATGTTGTAACAACCATGGCGCTCTGTGACGGTCCTACTGGCGTGCGGGCGGGGTACTGTGCTGCAATTCGGCCGAACCGCGAGTTTTCACTCGGTCCGGCGGGAGGGACCGGGCACTGCTTTCGGGAAGGTAATGGAAGCCCAGTGACCGGTATGTACGCAGTGTAGGTATGTACTACGTGTAGTCCGTTCTTTGCGGGAAGAGCTGACGACGCGAGCATGACCAAATGGGCGCTCAAGCGGCTGAGCGAGGGATTGAGTCGGTGACCTATGTGGAGGACCCCGGCGGTCCTGCGGGGCGATTTGATACAGGCCTGATCGCAGGGCCCTATCAGCGTGCCTCCAGATGGAGGCTGCGCAACTGGCGGCTGTCCACCAAGCTGATCGCGATCCTGTTGATTCCGACGATCGCGGCGTTGGCCCTGGGTGGGCTGAGGGTCCGATCGGACATCCTCGCCGCCGGGCAACTCGGGCAGCTGGCCACTCAGGTACAGCTGCAGTACAAGGTGGCCGAAGTGGTCCGCCGGCTCCAGGAGGAGCGGGACCTGGCCACCATCTTCTCCGTCAACAGATCGGTGCCCAACAAGCAGTTCCTGGTCCGCCAGCAGCAGCGCGTCGATGACGCCGTCTCCGCGCTCACCCAGGGCATCAGCGATGCCAAGGGTGATCTGCCGGACGAGGTCGGCCGCCAGTTCACGTCCGCGCTCGACCAGGTCAACCGGTTGAAGAACGCGCGCAACGTGCTGATCGCCGACAGCAGCAAGTACCCGTCGACCGCGGTCCAGGGCAACTACACCGTCGCCATCGTTCCGCTGCTGGCCCTGGCCAGCCAGACGGTGGCCGCGGCCAGTGACCGGTCGATCACCCAGCTGCAGCTGGCCGCCGACGCCATCGCGAAGGCCAAGGAACAGGCGGCGATCAAGACCTCGCTGCTGACCGGCGCCTTCCTGCGCAACAGCTTCGCCCCCGGTGAGGACCGGGAGCTACTCGATGCCGACGCCCGGATGGACGCGGCGATCGACGACTTCCGGGCCTCGGCCACGGAGGACCAGCGCGGCATCTTCGACGACACGGTGACCGGCCTGCTGAACGACAAGGCCAACAACATGGAGGAAACGGCCATCGCCCTTGCCGGTGGCCCGCTCAACCAGTCCTCCGAGGTGTGGCGGACCAGCGCCGTCGCGATCACCGGCACGCTCAGCCAGGTCCAGAACAAGATGCTGGACGCCTTGTCCGAGAAGTCCACCGATGCGGCCTCGGACGCCCAGGCGTCCGCGATCCGCGACTCGGCCGTGGTGCTGTTCGTGCTGATCCTGGCCCTGGTGATGACCTTCTTCGTGGCCCGCTCGCTGCTCGTCCCGCTGCGCGTGCTGCGGACGACCGCGCTGCAGGTCGCCGACCGCTGGCTGCCGGAGGCGGTGCGCACGATCCTCGCGTCCCCGGACCCGGTCACGGCGTCCAAGACCGCGATCCAGCCGGTGCCGGTGCACACCACCGAAGAGCTGGGCGAGGTCGCCCGGTCCTTCGACGTGGTGCACGGCGAGGCGGTACGGCTCGCGGCCGAGCAGGCGCTGCTGCGGGAGAACGTCAACGCGATGTTCGTGAACCTGTCCCGCCGCTCGCAGGCACTCGTCGAGCGGCAGCTGTCGCTGATCGACAAGCTGGAGCGCGACGAGCAGGACCCGGACCAGCTGTCCAACCTGTTCGAGCTGGACCACCTGGCGACGCGAATGCGGCGCAACAGCGAGAACCTGCTGGTGCTCTCCGGCACCGACCTGACCCGGCGGCTCACCAAGCCGGTGCCGATCTCCGAGGTGCTGGGCGCCGCCCAGTCCGAGGTCGAGCAGTACGCCCGGGTGCAGGTGGCCGGCTCGCCCGACCTGGCCGTCCAGGGCCGCGCGGTCAACGACCTCGTGCACCTGATCGCCGAGCTGCTGGACAATGCCACCGCCTTCTCCGACCCGGAGACGCAGGTGCAGGTCCGCAGCTCGGAGACCCAGCGCGGCGAGCTGTACGTGGAGATCTACGACCAGGGTGTCGGTCTGAAGCCCGCTGAGCTCTCCGAGCTCAACCAGCGGCTGGCCGAGCCACCCGAGGTGGACGTCGCGGTGTCCCGCCGCATGGGCCTGTACGTGGTCGCGCGGCTGGCGAAGCGGCACGACATCAAGGTCCGGCTGCGGGGCAACGACGAGGCGGGCAGTGGTGTGCGCGCCGTGGTGCTCGTACCCGCCGACCTGGTCAGCGCGATGGCCAGCACCGGATTCGTGCCGGCCATCGAGCAGACCACGCCGCCGCCGTCCCAGCAGACCGCCGAGCAGTCGCCGCCGACCGTCGAGCACTCGCTGCCGAACATCCCGATCGTGGTCACCTCGGTGTCCAGCGGCAGCGGTGAGGCCACCGGAATCGTGCACCTGCCGGAGCTTCCCGACGAGGAGGACGAGCAGGAGCCGGAGTACA
Organism: Pseudonocardiaceae bacterium YIM PH 21723; assembly: GCA_003600225.1. Taxonomy (GTDB): domain Bacteria; phylum Actinomycetota; class Actinomycetes; order Mycobacteriales; family Pseudonocardiaceae; genus QZFT01. Next base: position 68,761 of record QZFT01000015.1, on the reverse strand, counting down.
CCGGTGACCTGTTCGCCGAGTTCGGTGGCGATCAACGCGACGTGGAGGAGACCGAGTCCGGGTGGCCGGGGCCGCAGCAGCTGGCCGAGCCGGAACCCGAGCCGCAGGACGAGATCCCTGAGGTGGAACGCACCGATGTCCGGGTGCTGCCGCAGGTAGCCGCGGCCAATGAGCGGGCCGCTGCCGCCGCCGCTGCCCAGGAGGCAGAGGCGGAGGCGGAGCCCCAGCCGCAGCAGCACGAGTTCGTCCCGTCGCACCCGATGGTGACCGGGAAGAGGCCCGACCCGGGGCTGGAGGACACCTCCGCACCCACCTACGTGGACGCGCCCACCGAGCGGCTGCCCATCTACGAGGAGGTGCTCTCGCAGTGGTTCAAGTCCGACGCCCCGAACGGGAGCGCCGCGGCGGTTCCGTCCGAGAAGCCGGACTTCGGCATCGAACCCGCTGCCGCCGAACAGCCGGAACCTGAGGAAGAGCCGAAGAAGCCCGCGGTGACTCCGTCGGCCACCTCGGCGGGCACCCAGTACATTCCGGTTCCGGCCAACGGCAACGGCAGGCCGCTGCCCAAGCGACCGGAACGGCCCGAGCGACCGGAGCGGGTGGAACGACCCGAGCCGGCCACGATCAAGGCCGAGCCGGTCAAGGTCGAGGAGCCGCAGCCGGAGATCCCCGTCGCCGCCGAGGAGAGCCCCGAGTGGTCCTCGCCCGGTGACGCCGGATGGGAGGCGGCACAGGCGCTGCTGGAGCGGGAGGAAGAGGCTCCGCTGACCCCCGCCGGGCTGCCCAAGCGGGTGCCCAAGGCCAACCTGGTGCCCGGTTCCGCGGGCGGTCCGAAGGCCACCCGGCCGGCGGCCGTCGGCCAGGGAACGGTGCTGGTTCCGCGGGCCGAACCCCGTTCAGCGGAAAAGATTCGCGGTCGTTTCAGTAATTTCCAGCAGGGTTTGCGTCGAGGTAGGCACGAGTTTTCCCCCGGACTTGAAACATCCGGCGAGGCGACGGACGATTCACTACCTGTACGCGGCGGTAACCATGAGGAGAAGGAATGAGTGTGACCGGACAGCAGCCTGGGACGTTTGGTTGGCTCATTACCGACTTTGTCCGTCGAGTCCCCGGTGCTGCGCACGCGGTGGTCGTCTCCGCCGATGGTCTGCTGCTGGCCAGTTCCCGCGGTCTGCCCCGGGACAGAGCGGAGCAGTTGTCCGCGGTGTCCTCCGGCCTGGTGAGCCTGACCAAGGGCGCCGCCCGGTGCTTCGAGGCCGGCGAGGTCGCGCAGACCGTGGTGGAGATGGAGCGGGGCTACCTGTTCCTCATGTCGATCAGCGACGGCTCCTGCCTGGCCGTGCTGGCCGCGCCCAACTGCGACATCGGCCTGGTGGCCTACGAGATGACGTTGCTGGTGGAGCGGGTCGGCCAGCAGCTGACCCCGGAACTGCGCGCTCAGCTGCAGGGCGCGGTGCGGCGATGAACGGCGGAGGTGAGTCCCAATGAGCCAGGGATATGGCGACGGTTGGCGGGACGCCTACGACGCCACACACGGCCGGTTCAACGCCGAGCGGTACGACTTCGACGACGCCTACGAGGAGTCCGGCGAGTTGGACATCCCCCGTCCCAGCTTCGAGGACGAACTCCCGGGCCGGGCTGCCTTCGAAGGGGACGGCCTGTTCGGCGGCCCCAGCAGCCAGCTCTTCGGCACCAGGGCGCCCATGGAGGACGCCTACGACCAGGGCTATTACGAGCCGGGCAGGCACGAGTTGCCCAGCGGCCCGATCAGCGCTGTCGACCTGCCGAACTACCAGAAGGCCCCCGAACCGGAGCCGGATCCGTTCCTGGACTCCGGCCTGTTGGTGCGCCCCTACGCGCGTACCGGTGGCCGTACCCGGCCGGACTATGATCTGGCGATCGAAGCGCTGATCTCGACCAGCGAATACGGCCGCGAGTCGGCTGCTGAACTTCCTGAACACCGATCGATCTGCGGTCTCTGCCTGGAGACGCGGTCCGTGGCGGAGATCGCCGCGCACCTGCGACTGCCGCTCGGCGTGGTCCGGGTCCTGATCGGTGACATGGCCGGCCTGGGGCTTGTGCTCGTTCACCAGGGCGGTTTGGTCATGGGCGACCGACCGTCGCTCGCGTTCCTTGAGAGGGTGCTGAGTGGCCTCCGCAGGCTCTGATCCGGCCTCGCCGGACACCAAACACGCCACCACCTCGGCGAAGATCGTCGTGGCCGGTGGGTTCGGTGTGGGCAAGACGACCTTCGTCGGGTCGGTGTCCGAGATCGTCCCGTTGACCACCGAGGCGGTGATGACCGAGGCCAGCGTCGGTGTCGACGACCTGACGAAGACCCCGGGCAAGGTCACCACCACGGTCGCCATGGACTTCGGCCGCGTTTCGCTGGACAGCGACCTGATCCTCTACCTGTTCGGCACGCCCGGCCAGCACCGGTTCTGGTTCATGTGGGACGACCTGGTCAAGGGCGCCATCGGCGCGGTCGTCCTGGTGGACACCCGCCGGCTGGCCGACGCCTTCGCCTCGATCGACTTCTTCGACGACCGCGGCCTGCCGTACGTGGTGGCGCTGAACTGCTTCGACGGCATGCTGCACCACCGGATCGAGGACGTCCGCGAGGCGCTGACCATCGACGAGAACGTCCCGATCATCACCTGCGACGCGCGCAACCGCGAGTCCACCAAGCAGGCGCTGATCAACCTGGTCGAGCACGCCATGCGTCAGTGGATGGCCGTCGCCCAGTAACCCCGGCTGCCGGGGCTGGGTCTGGCGGTTCGTCGAAAGCGGCTTTGGAGGGGGAGACGGGCTTGGGGGCCTGTCTTTCCTGCCTGGCTGTCTGGTGGGGGCACGCCTGTCTGGTGGTCAGGGCCGCTTCCGCGGAGGACCTGAAGGACGCCATCGTTTACTTGAGCGCACTGAAGGTGTCCTTCGTTTACCTCAGGTAAACGGAGGCGTCCTTCAGGTACTAACCGTCCACAATGGACACTCATTACGGCGTGTCGACCTGTTTTCGCAGCGTGTCGCCCCACTTGTCGTGGTTATTAGTCACGACAAGTGCCACCTGTCGTGGATAAAAGCCGCGACAAGTGGGCTCAGGTAACCCGCGCAGCGGCCCGACCACCAGACTGGCGTGCCCCCACCCGACACGCCGGCAGGAAAGACCCGCGCCCCGAACCCGTCTCCCCCTCCAAAGCCGCCTTCGACAAAAGGCCAGACCCAGCCCCGCCCCCCAGCCCCGACCCCCCAACCCCCGGCGTCACCCCCGGGTTCCGTTGAGGTGGTCCATCGTCGTCCGCCAGCCCCACTCGTCCTGGGTCGCCTGGTAGATCGGCAACGCCAGCTCGTAGCAGTGGGTCGCCTCCGCCGGCCGGCCGGATTCGCTGTACGCCACCCCGAGATTGGTCAGGCAGACGGCCTGTTGCCTGCTGTCCCCGACCTCCCGGTAGAGGGCCAGCGCCTGCTGGTGGTGCTCGACGGCCTCCGCCAGCCGGTCCTGTGTCCGGTAGGCCACGCCGAGGTTGGTCAGCGTGATGGCCTGTTCCCGGCGGTCGTTGATCTCGCGGTGGATAGCGAGCGCCTGCCGGTACCAGCCGATGGCCTCGTCCGTCAGGTTCCGTTCCTGCTGCACCAGGCCGAGATTGTTGAACGTGATCGCCTCGCCCCACCGGTCGTGGCAGGCCCGGTGCAGCGGCACCGCCCGGGAGTAGCAGTCCGCCGCCTCGTCGAGTTGCCCGGCTTCCTGGTGGGCCGAACCCAGGTTGTTCAGCGCCACGGCCTCGCCGCGGTGATCACCGAGCTCGTGCATGATCGGCAACGCCTGCCGGAAGAAGACGATCGCCTCCGCCGGTCGCCGTTGATCGCGGAGCACCGAGCCGAGGTTGTTCAACGTCATGGCCTCCTCCTGGCGGTCGCCGATCTCGCGGTAGATCGCCAACGCCTGCTCGAAGTGCGTCAGGGCATCGGTGAGCCGGCGCTGCTCCTGGCTCACCACGCCCAGGCCGTTCAGGCTGAGCGCCTCACCCCGGCGGTCGGCGCAGTCCCGGAACAGCCGCAGCGCCTCCCGGTAGTGCTCGATCGCGGCGGCCGGCTGCCTGCGCTCCCGGTTGATCCTGCCGAGGTTGTAGAGCACGTTCGCCTCGGCGTTGCCGTCGCCGTGTTCCCGGTCCAGCAACAGCGCGCGTTCGAAGTGCTCGGTGGCCTCGGTGAACTTGCGGGCGTAACACAGCGCCTGACCCAGGTGATCCAGCGCGGAGCTCTCCTCCCGCTCATCGCCCGCCCGGCGCGCGCAGTCCAGCGCGGTGCGGTGCACCCAGATCCAGTTCGCGGGGTGTTTCCGCAGCTCGAAGTAGCGGTGCAGCCGCTTGGCGAAGTCGCACACGTAGCGGTCCAGGCCCTCCCGCACGGCGACCGTGAACACCTCGGGCAGCCCTTCCCGCTCCACATCCAGCCAGTTCAACGCCGCCTTTCTGCTGCCGAACCGGCCCGAGGTGCCGGGCCCGGACGGTCCCAGCAGCCGGTCCGCCGCGCGCGCCGAGTCCAGGTAGTGGAACAGCAGCCGGCGGACCGCCTGCTGTCGCGTGGCGTCGTCCTCCTCCTGCCGCACCCGGTCGGCGGCGAACAGGGTGATCAGGTCGTGGCTGCGCCACCAGCCCCGGTGCGGGCCGGCCTCGACCAGATGGGCCCGGCGCAGTTCCTGCAGGATCCGCCGGGCGCGGTCGACGGGCAGCTCGGCCAGCGCGGCGGCGGCCTCGGTGCTGACCTGCGGTCCGGGGTGCAGCGCGAGCAGCCGGAACATCCGGGCGTGCGGATCGGGCAGCCGCCGGTAGGACAGTTCGAACGCCGAGTACACGGTGCGTTCGTCGTAGCCGAGGGTGCTCAGCCGCTGCTGCTGATCGGCGAGCGCCTCGACCAGTTCGCCGACCGGCTGGTCGGGATCATCGGCCAGCAGCGCCGCGCAGATCCGCAGGGCCAGCGGGAGGTGACCGCAGAGCCGGGCCACCTCCAGCGCCGCCTGCGGGTCCGTGGCCACCCGCTCGTCGTGCGGGCGGGCACCGCGTACATGCTCGGACAGCAGCGCCACCGCCGCCTCCGGAGTGAGGATGGTCAGGTCCACGAGCCGGACTCCGTCCAGGTCAGCAATGGTGTGCCGACTGGTGATCAGCAGCTGGTGCTTCCCCTTACCGGGCAGGATCGAGCGCAGCTGCCCGCTCTGCGAGGCGTTGTCGGCCAGCACGAGCAGCCGTTCACCCCGCCGGTCCCGCTCGGCCAGTAGCGACCGGTACAGCGCGACCCGTTCGGTGATCGCCGGTGGAATGCGGTCGTCGGGTACGCCCAGGTCCCGCAACACCGAGGCGAGGGCCTCCTCCTCGGAGACGGGGGCCGGGTCGTAGCCACGCAGATCCAGGAACACCACCCCGCCGTCGAACCAGCCGGCGTCGCTCGCCTCGTGCGCGGCGGCGACGGCCAGCGTGGTCTTGCCGACGCCGGGCAGCCCGACGATCGCGGTGCGGCTGTTCCCCTCGGCCGCCGGGTCGAGCAGGGCGACGAGCCCGCCCAGCTCGTCGCCCCGGCCGACCAGCATCGGCCTGGACGGCAGGGTGTGCACCATCGTGGGCAGCGTCGTGATCTGCTCGGGTGGCGGCGCGGCCAGGCTCTCCTGCCCACTGATGATCCGCTGGTGCAGGTCCTGGAGGTCCGGGCCCGGATCCACGCCCTGCCGGTCGGCGAGATCGGCGCGGAACTCCTGGAAGGCGCGCAACGCGTCGGACTGCCGGCCGCTGCGGTACAACGCCTGCATCCGGTAGCCGACCAGGGTGTCGCTGTCCGGCCAGAGTGCGAGCGGCTCGCCGATGTCGCTGAGAACCTGGTCGTTGCGGCCGAGTGCCAGCTCGTTGGCCAGCAGCAGCCGCCACGCCTCACCCCGTCGTTCGTCCAGCCACTGGCGTTGCTCCCGGACCCAGGCCGTGTCCTCGTTGAGGTTCTGCAGCGCCGTGCCCCGCCACTCGGTCAGCGCGCTCCGGGCCGCGGTGGCCGCCTCCTGCGGGGAATCCGCGGTGCGAGCCGTGGTCAGGCCGGTGTGGAAGCGGTGATAGTCGACGTGCCGGATCTCCAGGTCCACCCGGCAGGCGCCACGCAGGACGGGAATCTCCGCCGCCTCGCCGAAGGTTCGGCGCAGCACGCTGCGCAGGTCGCGGATGTACTTCCAGAAGGTCTGCTCGGACGGCGGCTCGCCGTCCCACAGCGTGGCGTGCACATGGCTGACCGACACCTGCTGGTTGGCGTGGAGCAGCAGCAGGGCCAGCAGGGCGCGGTCCATCCGGCCCCGGACCGGGACCAGCGCGCCGGCCGAGTCGTAGATCTCGACCGGCCCCAGCAGCCGGAATTCCACCGATCAGGTCTGGGCTTGGGCGAGCCGGCTCAGCTCCTGGAGCCGGGTGGCCACGACCTGCGGGCTACCCGGCGCGGCCACGATCCACCGCTCCGGCGTCAGGTGCGTCGTCCAGCGCCCCTCGTTGGTGTCGATGTACCCGATGCCCATCGGCGCCTTGACCCGCCGCCCGCTGCGGCCGCGGACCGCCGCGTACAGCTCGCCGCCGCCCAGCCGGGGCAGTTGCAGGATCCGGTTCAGCGAGCGCAGTGCCTGGCTCTGCGACTTGTCCCGATCCAGCCCGGTCCACACCGGCGCGTCCCGGCCGGCCCGCGGCGTGTGGCCGTTCACCTCGTCCTCGTGGATGGTGACGCTGCGCCCGGTGGCGGGCCGCATGTTCGGCAACCGGTTCACGAGCGCCTCGATCAGCCGGTCCCCGGGGACCGGCTGGAGGGTCAGCCTGTCGCCGGTGCGCACGGCGAGCACGGCGGTGTTCCCGGTGCCCGCGACCAGCACCGACAGCGACCGGTCCCCGGCGGTGATCCAGCCGAAGTACTCCCGGTCCGACCGGCAGAGCAGCCCGATGGCCGCGAGCAGGTCCGGATGCGCCCGGCCGCCGGACACCAGTCCGGTGCGGCGCAGCTCATCCAGCGCCAGCCGCCTGGCCTCGGCCAGGGCCTCGTCGTTGCGCCACAGCGGCTCGGCGGCCACGGCGATGTGCGCCTCGCCGAGGTTCTCCTCGCGGACCAGGGTGTCGACGGTCTCCAGGGACAGAGTGATCTTCTCGCGCAGCATGGGATGGCCTTTCACATGCGCTGTGCCGACAGGTTTCAGCCGCCGAGTACCGGCGGGGAGGTGGGTGGCAGTTCGCCGATGAGCTCGTCGACGTAGTCGTCCTGCAGGAGGGCGTTGTTGTCGATCAGGTAGTCGTCTTCGTCCTCGTAACCGACGGGGCCCGGTTGCGGCCGCGCTGCGCCGCCGCGGTTCGACCGGTTGCGGGTGTGGTCGTCGCCGGGCCTGCCGGAACCGGCTGCGCCAGGCTGGATGCCCTCCAGGGACGCGCCGCCGCGGCCTGCTCCGGAGGAGGGGCCTTTGAGCCCACCGGCGGATTCCCTGACGCCGCTCGCGTGCGTCGGTCCCGCGTGGGTGGACACCGATCCGCCGCCGGGGAGCCGGGCGCCGGGGCCGCTCAGGAACACCCCGCCGCTGCTGCTGGAGCCTCCGCCGCCGGGTGATGGTGCGGTGCCGGTGGGTGCGGGGTGGGCGGAGTTCGGGTCCGGTAAGGCGGCGGACTGGTCGAGGCGGGTCGAGCCGGTTCCGTCGGTGCCCCATCGCGGATTGTCGGAGCCGAGGAACCCTTCACCGCTGCGCATCGGTGGTGTCGCGTCGTGCCCAGGACTGTCCTTGGGCCCGGATTCCGGCGTACCGGCCGGCGTTTTTCCACCCGACGAGCGATGGTCGGGTACCTGGTGCTCGATGATGTTTCTTCCGCCGTCGCCGGGTCCTGGCGTCTGCGGAATCTCCCCGTATTGCGAGGGGAAGTGATCGATGTTGTAGTTGGAATCCGAAGAGTATTCCTCGTAAGCCCGGATATTGTGAATACAATCGTTCTGATACTTCTCTATTGAGCTGTCCAAGGGGGCGCCCCAGGGTGCCTGAGTGGCGGCAATCGGACGTTGAATCTTGATCACATTATTCTTGAGGCGATCGAAGGATTCGGCTTGCCGTATCGTGTGATCCTGAAAGGAACCCAGATCCGTCTTCGCTATTTTGACCCGGCTCAGATGCAGGGCGGCTGCTGCGTTCTCCGCGTCGGCCGCAGCACCGTGCCATTCACCTCGGGACCGCGAAATCGCCTCGTTGAGCAGGCTGGAGATCTCCTCGTATGCCTTGCTCAGGCCGGCGCCCACCCGGTGTGCATGCTTCAGTGAATCGGAAGAGCCGCCTGCCAGCATGTCGCAGATCTGTTCAGCGGTCAGGCCTCCCGGTTGACCGCCAGGAGGCGGACCGAAGCCGGTCATCAGCAACCTCCCCCTTACGCGTTATCGTGATCGGTTGTGAAGAAATTCGCCAAGTCGGACAGTGATTCCTGAGAATGCCGCTCGACGTCTCCGTAGAATTTCCGGGCATCCCGAAGTTTCCTGATGTAGTTTCTGGCGAATTCCTGCATGTCCTTGTTGTGTTTCTTGTAGGCCTCTACCGAGCTGTTGGCCTTGTTTGCCACCGATATGCTCACCGGGTCACCGGCGGATGGTTTGATGTAAACCGGAGCGACATTTTTTTCGGCTATTTTCAGCTGGTCTTCGACCCGTTGCCAGTAGTCGATGGCCGCCACCAGGGTCTGGTCTTCGACCCGGAAACCGGAGCCGCCGGACATGGGATCCCCCTTCGCTCGATGCGTCAGCCGCCGAGGACCGGCGGTGAGGTGGGCGGCAGTTCGCCGATGAGCTCGTCCACGTAGTCGTCCTGCAACAGGGCGTTGCCGTCGATCTCGTAGTCGTGCTCCTCGTCTTCGTCCTCGTACCTGGCCGGTCCGAGCTGGGCGGGCTTCGCGCCGCGGTTCGATCTGCGGCGGGTGCGCTCCTCGTTCGCCCGGCCCGCCGGACCGGGCGGCATGCCGTCGAAGGAGGCGCCACCGCGGCCGGCGCCGTGGGTGCCGGTGCCGGACCTGCCGCCGACGGGTCCTCGTGGGCCGATGGATTCACGAGAGCCGGTGCCCGTTCGCGGGGAGTCCGCAGTGCCGCCTCGGCCGTGCAGTGCTCCGCCGAGGCCGTTCAGCGACAGCCCGCCGCCGCTCGCTCCGGTGCCCGGTGTCCCGCCGCCGGCGGGGGAGTCGAGAGCGGGGATGGTCGTCGGCGAGGCGAACGACGGATCCAGGTGGGCGAGCTCCCCGGCCGGCGACCAGTGATGCGACTGGCCTTCGCCCGGGGTGAAGGTGATCGGGACGTTGACGGCCGGCGGTGGGGCGGGGTGCGGGGCCGGCTGCGGAGCCGGTGAGTTTCCCGCCGGTTTCTTCTGGCCGGGTTGCGCACGATCGCGAGGAGCCGACCGGCCGGCGTTGCCGGGCGGATTGGTGCCGGGGAGCTGGTCGATCCCCGTCTGGGTGCCCGGCCCCCAGCCACCGCCTCCTCCTGTGCTGCCCTTGGACTTGAGGGTTTCGCCGTAGGTCGACGGGAACTGGTCCGTGTTGTAACTGGAGGCCGCCGCGTAATCCTGATAGGCGGAGACATTCCGCATGCAGGATGCCTGGTAAATGGCCATCTGCGGGAACCCCTGAGTGGAGTCCGCCTGCTGGGTCATCAGCGGTTCGATGGGGACGATGCCGTTTTTCAGGGCCTCGAAGGACTCCGCCTGTCGTCCGGCGCCATCGTGGAACTTATGCAGGGCGTCATGGGTGTTGTTAATGGTGTTGAGTTGTTGTTTCGCGGCGGATTCGGCAGCCGTGGACGCGCTTCCCTGCCAGCCGGCCTTGGACTTCGCGACCGCGTCCTGAATTTGGTTGCCGATTTCCTCGTAATACTTCATCAACTGCTGGATGGCATTCTGCGCATCCCTGAACGAGGCCGACGTTCCGCCGGCGACGTGCAGGGCGATTTCCTCTGCGCTCATGGTGGTTGCGCCAGGCATCGGGCCTCCCTCGCCTCAGGTCACGGTCCCAGGGAGCCGGTTATCTTGGTGACCTGGTCTTCTGTGTGTGTCTCGACCGTCTTGTAGTTCTTCAGTGAGGCCTGCAGGTTCTTGACGTAGTCCTCGGCGACGGCCTTGAACCACTCGTTGTGCGCCAGATACGCCTGAATGGAATCGTTCGCCTTCGCGGCCACCAGCTGGCTCATCTCGTCCCCGGCGGAGGGGGTCACCGTGAAGCTCTGCACCGTGTTCCGGGCACCCTCGGTGAGCCGTAAAACCTCGTTCCAGCTGCTGATGGCATCGTGAATTGTTGATTCATCAAACTGATAGCCACTGGACATGGGGTTCCCCTTCCCCAGCGTTCCATTGTGTCCGGTTCAATGTATCAGAATGGAGTACGTGTGATAGGCGAAACGGTCTAATGCGGGACGATTGCTTGCCTATTCAACAATAAGCCTTCCGGTGCAACTATTGCGCCGAACGGTCTTTGTTTGCGGGCAATTCCTGGGATGATTTCTCGTCCGCGTTCTCGGTGGCCTGACCCGGGTTCAGCAGGGAGTCGATGTCCGGACGGTCCTCCTCGTCCTCCACCACCCGGGACTTACGACGTTCCTTCTCCGGCGCGGCCTTCTTGCCGCCGGCCGGGACCTTGACGACCGCCACCCTGGTAGCGGCCTGGCCGGTAGCCGGGTCAGCGGCCGCCGCCTCCGCTTTGCCGGACCTGCTCCGGCCCGGTGTGCTCCCCGGATCGGCACCGCCGTCCGGCTTCTTGCCGGAACCGACCAGCAGGGCGTTCGAATCCGCCGCCGGGCGGCCACCGGCATCGTGGTGGTGCGCGGGCGCGACATGCGTGCCGCCGTGTGTCTGCGGGACGTCCAGCGCGGGCAGTGAGCCGGACGCCTGCTGTGTCACGTCGGTGTTGCTGCCTGCCTCGTCGCCCGGCAGCCCCAGGTGCCGGGGGTCCACACCCGGCGAGGCGGGCGGCCGGATACCGCTGCGGCCCAGGTCGATGCCCGACCTGCCCGCGAAGGAGGCCTCGCCCGAACTGGTCGGCTTCAGCTCGGCACCGCTGTAGGCGGTCTCCAGCACCTCGATCACCGGCTCGCTGGCCGTGCGGTACTCCCGGTACGCGGCCTCGTTGTGCCGGGCGGCGGTCAGATGGTCCACGTACGCCTGTTCGGTCTTCGGCGACCACGGATCCGCACAGGTCTTGTGCGCCAGTTCCGGCACGTCGGGCACCGGGCGCAGCGACGACTGCAGCGTCTGCACCCGCGTCGCCTGATCGGCCAGGTTCCGCTCCTGCCGCTGGAGCTCCGACACGGCCGCTTCGGCGGAGCGCCGGGTGCCCTCCGCGACCAGCGTCGCCGCCGAACCGCTCTCGCCGGTCCAGCCGTGAGCGATCGCCTTCTCCGAGGCGCTGATGGCGTGGTGGATCTGCTGGTGCAGCTTTCCGGCCTCGCGGATCACCGTGCCGGCGGCGACCAGCGGGAGCGTGCCCGGACCGGAGGCGAAGAACTCGAAGATCTGTTTTCCCGTGTAGGACAGAGCCTTGCCGGCGCCCATGACCACAGACCTCCCCAGGCGTTGCTGCGTTCGGCCCAACGTACCAGGGTGATCAACGCCGGAACGTCCCTGCTTGTGTCCCTGCTTTCGTCCCGATCTCTGTGAACACCCTCTGAGCAGTGCCGAGATCGAACACCGGAGGGGACGACATGGCCGGCATCGCGGTGCCCCGGCAGTTGCCACCGCCCGCGGCACATTTCACCGGCCGGGCCGACGTCCTGGCAACACTCGACGAGATCGCCACCGGATCGGGGGACCGGCCGCCGATGGCCGTGCTGCAGGGCCCGGGCGGAATCGGCAAGTCCACCGCCGCCGTCCACTGGCTCAACCGCCGTGCAACCCGCTTCCCCGATGGTCAGCTCTATGTCGATCTACGCGCCGAGTCCGGCTTCGAGCCGGTGCCGTCGACCGTGGTGCTCGGCCGGTTACTGCGTGGCCTGGGGGTTCCGGGTGATCAGGTGCCCGCCGATCTGGCGGAGGCGACCACGATGTACCGGTCGGTGACCGCGCGGAAGCGGCTCGCGATCCTCGCCGACGACGCGTTCTCCGCCGCCCAGGTGGTGGGCCTCGTCCCCGCTTCCCCGGACAGCATGGTGCTGGCGACCAGCCGGTGGCGCCTCGGCCGGTTGGCGACGTACGGCGCCGGATTCATCGAGCTGCCCGTGCTGCCCGTCACCGACGGCGCCGATCTCCTGGCGGGCACCGTCGGCGACGGCCGGCCCGGCCGGGAACCGGCGGCGGTCGCCGAGCTGGCCGGCCTGTGCGGCGGGCTGCCGCTCGCCCTGTCGATCGCCGGCGCTCGCCTGGTGTCCCGTCCGCGCTGGTCGATCGCGCGGATGGTGCGGGAACTCGCCGACGACCGGACCCGGCTGGCCGCCCTGGACATCGGCGCGGTCTTCGACCTGTCGTATCGCTGCTTACCGCCGGCGACCGCGCACGCCTACCGGCGGCTCGGCGAGTATCCGGGGCCGGAGATCAGCCCAGGGCTGGCGGCGGCGGTGTTGCGGTTGCCGGGGAACGAGGCCACGGCCGTACTGGATCACCTGGTGGACGCGGGCCTGCTGGCCGAACGCGGCGCCGACCGGTACGGGTTCCACGAGCTGATCAGGCTGCACGCCAGGGGCTGCGCCGAGCGGGAGGAACCCGAGGCCGAACGGCAGGCGGTACGGCGCCGGATCCTCGGCTATCTGGCGCGTGACCTGCACTGATTCCGGTGTACCGGGTTCTGTCCTCGGTTTCCGCCCTGGTTCCCCCGAGAAGCTCGTTCTTGTCAGGCACCAGGGACGAGGGGAACGGGTGACATGGGATTCCACGCAGAGGGTGGTTGCTTCCCGCAGCGGCCGAGGGGGATGGAAAGGGGGGAATGGCGATGATCGAGTTCATCGAGATCAAGAACGAGAAGATCTACAGCTTCTGTCAGGGCGCGTTGGGTTAGGTGAGGAGGAGCCATGCGACGACCAGTGATCAAGGTGGAGCACCGTCCGGTCCGGCACGGCACGGATCGCATCCGGATCGGCGGATCGGTGCCGGGGTCGGCGATGGACATCGCCGACCCGGACGGACGGGTGTGGGCCTTGCTGATGCTGCTGGATGGCTCCCGCACGGTGGGTCAGGTGATCACCGACCTGGCCCACGCCTTCCCCGCGGTGGGGGAGCAGGAGGTGCGCGAGGACCTGGACCAGCTGATCGGGGCCGGCTACCTGGAGGACGCGGCGGCGCCGATCCCGGCGAACCTGAGCCCGCTGGACATCCAGCGGTACAGCCGGGGAAACGCGTTGACCCGATGGATGGACCGCTTGCCGCGCAGCTCCAGTTGGGAGGTGCAGTCCGGCCTGCGACAGGCAAGCGTCGTCGTCGTCGGGCTGGGCGGCGTCGGCAGCACGGCCGCCCTGGACCTGGTGATGTCCGGGGTGGGCCGGGTCCACTGCGTCGAACCGGACGTGGTCGAACTGTCCAACCTGAACCGGCAGGTGCTGTACACCGAGGACGACCTCGGCCGGGCCAAGGCCGACGTGGCGGTGCGCCGGCTGCGGTCCCACAACTCCGACGTGGTGGTCACCGGTGAGCGGCTGACCATCACCGGTCCGGACACCCTGGATCGGGTGATCGCCGGACACGACGTCCTGCTGATGGCCGCCGACAAGCCGGAGGAGATCCGGTCCTGGGCCAACCGGGCCTGCCTCGCGGCGGGAATCGGGTGGGCGCACGGCAGCTATCACGGCCCCCGGATCAATGTCGGGCTCTACCGGCCAGGTCAGGGGGCGTGTTACGACTGCGCGAACAGCGCGGAGAACGATCGGCTCGCGGCGATGGCGCCCCGCACCTTCTGGGGGACCGGTGACGGCGTGCCGGACACGCATCCGGCGAACGCCGTCTCCGCCGGGATGGCCGGGCACCTGGTGGCGCACGCGGTGTTGAGCCTGCTCACCGGGGTCCCCGCGCTGCCGACCAACCGGCAGTACAGCTACAACCTGCTCACCTTGCTGGACAGCGAGGAGGCAGGTCCGGCTCAGCCGTGGCCCGGTTGCCCGGCCTGCGGCGACCGCGCCGCCTGAGGCCCGGCCTCCAGGTGCTTGACCCGCAGGCGCGCGGTGGTGGCGGCCGGATCACCGAGTCGCTCGAACAACTCGGCCGCCTCCCGCAGGTGTTCCGCCGCCCGCGCGGCATGGCCGAGCTGTTGCAGCGAGGTCGCCGCGCAGTCCAGCGCCAGGGCCAGTTCCGGTTCGGAACCGTCCAGGGTCCGGTGCAGGGCGATGGACTGCTCGGCGAGCCGCAGCGCGTTCTCGTGTTCACCGAGGCCCTGCGTGGCCATGGCGGAGATGTACCAGGCGTGTGCTTCACCCAGCGGATCGCCGCAGCGTTGTCGCAGGTCCAGGTGCCGCTGGGCGTACCCCAGCGCCGTCCGGTACTCGCCGAGGTGGGTGTGGATGGTGCTCAGGCAGGAGAAGACCACAGCCTGCTGACGCAGATCCCCCGTCCGCTCGGCGACCGGCGCGGCCGCCTCGTAGAGCTCGCGGGCTCGCCGGTAGTCCATCTCGCCGCGGCTCAGGCTGCCCAGGCCGAGCAGTGCGAGGGACAACGTCAGCGGATCCTCGATCCGGGTGGCCAGTTCGCGGAGCCGGGTGAAGTGGATCCGCGCCTCCTCGACCCGATCCACCGAGGCCAGCGCCTCCGCGAGGAAGGCCAGCAGCAACGCCTCCGAGTGCGCCGCGCCGGTGCGGCGGGCGGCCTGGACGCCGCGGAACGACAGGTCCGCCAGGACCGTGCGCTGCGTCCGCTCGCGCAGGAACAGGAACCGGCAGCCTGCCGCCAGGATCGTCACCAGGTAGGACAGACCGTGTTGCCAGGCCTCCTGATGTGCCTGTACCAGGTTGGGTCGCTCCAGGCCGAACCAGCCGAAGGCCGTCGACCTGTCGGTCAGCTCCGGGAGCGGGCTCGGCGGAATCGCGGGTTCCCACGGCAGGCACGGATAGCTGGGGAACGCCAGGCCGTCCGCCAGCCAGGCGGTGTGCGCGTACCAGGTCAGCACCGCCGTGCGGGCGGACGTGATCTCCGGTGGCCGGCACTCCGCGGCGCACCGCGTGCGTGCGTAGTCGTGCAGCAGGTCGTGGAAGCGGTACCGGCGGTGGCCGATGATCTCCAGCAGGTTCAGGTCGGCCAGGATCTCCAGGTGCCGGTAGGCCCCCTCTTCGTCGAGCCCGGTGAGCGCGGAGACGGCGAGCACGCCGAACTCCGGCCCCGGGTGCAGGCCGAGTAGCCGGAAGGTCCGGGCGGGTTCCGGGGACAGTTTCGTGTAGGACCAGTCGAACACGGCACGCACCGTTGTCCGCTCGTCGTCGGCGGTGTTCAACGCATCCACCCCACGTTCGTTGGTACGGATCTCCCGGACGACATCGGCGACGGTGAGGAACCGCCGGGTGGCGATGCGCGCGGCGGCGATCCGCAGGGCCAGCGGCAGCCGGGAACAGGCACCGATCAGGTCGGTGACCGCGCCGGGCTCGGTGGCGAGCCGGTCGGCGCCGATGATCCGGTGCAGCAGCTGCCGGGAGTCCAGGTCGGACAGCAGGCCCAGGGGCAGCCTGCCCACGCCGTCGGCCACGGTCAGCCCGGTCAGCGTGGACCGGCTGGTGATCAGCACCAGGCAGCCGGGTGCGCTCGGCAACAGCGGCCGGACCTGTTCGGCGCTGCCCGCGTTGTCCAGCAGGATCAGCACCCGGCGGTCGGCGAGGGTGGTGCGGTACAGGCCGGTCAGCGCGTCCTGATCCGCCGGGATCTGCGCGGCCGGAACGCCGAGCGCGGTCAGGAAACCGGCCAGCGCCAGCCTCGGATCCAGCGGGGCGGTCGGGCCGTAGCCCCGCAGGTTCACGAACAGCGTGCCGCCCGGGAAGAACTGCTGCACGCCGTGTGCCCACTGCACGGCCAGTGCGGTCTTGCCCACCCCGGCGGTGCCGTCGACGGCCGAGATCATCACCGCGTCCGCCGACTCGTCGAGCAGCCGGTCCAGCTCGGCCAGTTGCTGTTGTCTTCCGGTGAAATCGCGGAGTAGCGGCGGCAGCTGGCGGGGGACGGTCACCGCGACCGGCGGTTCCGGCAGCGCGGTGAACCCGGCGAGCAGTTCGACGGCGAAGGCCGCCGCGTGGGAGGCGGCCTGCGGCTGCCAGTACCGGTCGGACGCCTCGGACTTGTCGTTCAGCAGGTCGGAGATGCCGCGGATGACCAGGGCCTCGACCCCGCCGGTCATCGTGGCCCCGTGCAGGAAACCGTGGCCCTCCATCTCCACCGCGACCGCGTCCCCGCAGTACCGGTCGACCAGCCGCGCGGTGTGCGAACGGTCATGGGCGATCACCTTGCCGCCCGTGGCGAGGGGCTTGACGATCGCGGCCGGTTCGGTGGAGGGCGGCGGGCTGACCCGGTGGTGCCAGCAGGCGTCCCGGGCGATGGCCGCGGCGTGCTGCAGGATCCGGAACGTGGGCCGGACGGCCCTGGTGCGGGGCAGGTAGTCCGACTCGGTGTCCTTGCCGGAGTCGTAGTCGTAGATCGATTCGGCGATGACCACATCGCCCAGCCGGACGTCCTTGCGGCCACCGGCCACCCCCACGAACAGCACCACCTGCGGGCTGAACGCGGAGATCGCCCGGTCGACGTGCACGGCCGCCGCGGCGTTGCCCTGACCGGTCAGCGCGAGGACCACGGTCCAGGTGTCCCGCGGGCCGGCGCAGTGCCCGACCTCGTAGCAGGATCCGCGGATCTCCTGCCTGCGGATCGGACCGTTCAGCTGGGCGCGGACGGCGGTGAACTCCACCTCCAGTGCTGCGCAGATGACCACGACACCGTCCTGACCCGTCATCGAGTGCACTCCTGCCGTTGAAGTGGCTTGGCCACTCCAGGATGCTCAGGGTCGGCCCAGACCTGTTGTATTCCGGTAGAGCCAATGGGCCGCCGGGACCTGGTAGGTCGGCCAGCGGCGGGTCAGCCAGCCCACCTCGAAGGTCAGCCCGGTCTGGCTCTCCAGATGCGCGAAGCACATCGAATTGGCCAGCTCGGTCCGCACCTCGTTGCCGATCGCCCAGTGCGGCCGGACCTCACCCGGCCACTCCTGGTGCGCGAGCGGGTAGAGGTAGCCGAAGCGGGCGGTGATCCGGCCGTCGACGGCCTGGGTGATCGCGCCGGCGGTGCGGAGGTTCCAGTAGACGCTGAAGAACCGGCCGCCCTGCAGCGAGCACCGGCGGGCGATGTCGGTGTACGCGCCGTTCCAGCCGTTGCACTCGACGAGCACGACCTTGTCGCCGCGGTGGATGAGCTGGACGAAGTAGTTCAGATTGTCCGGGTCGTCGCCCTGGAGCGCCTCGATCTGGCCGAACTCGAACTGGCCGACGGTCCGCTCCGGATCGGCACCGTAGGCGAGCAGCATGTGGCGCCAGTCCGCGGTGCTCGCCACGGCCACCGTCCAGCGGTCGATGTCCCGGACCCAGCGGTACTTTCCCGCCAGCCTGCTCAGGGTCGTCTCCTCGCTCAGCATGGATCCTCCGTCGTCTGGCGCTCGGCGGGGGTGGCGCGGGAGGGACACGTCATGGCGCTGTCACGTGCAGTGCGCCAGGAGCACACCGATGGCCAGCACGATCAACACTGTCCACAGGGCCAGCCTGGCGCCGGCCCGGCCTTCGCGGCCTGCCCGGCGTAACGCGCTCATGGGCTCCCCCGTCCCTCCCGCTCACCCTTCCCCTCGGGTGCTTCAGGTCGAATCGACCATAAGCAACGATAGCGATACGGGGACTTCAGGTCAATCAGACCATAAGCTAGCCTCGGGGCATGGTTACCAGGGTGCTTCCGCCGGCCGCCATCGCTGTCGACCTGGCGATTTTCACCATCAGCAGCGGCACACTGTCCGCGCTGGTCGTCCAACGGGCCAATCCGCCGTACGCGGGGAACTGGGCACTGCCCGGCGGACTGGTCGAAGCCGACGAGGGTCTGGATCAGGCCGCCGCGCGGGAACTGGAGGAGGAGACGGGCCTGCACTCCGCGCGGCTGCACATCGCGCAACTGCACAGTTACGGCCGCCCGGACCGCGATCCCCGGGGGCGCATCGTGTCGGTGGCCTATGTGGCCCTGGTGCCCGACCTGCCGATGCCGGTCGCCGGCGGGGACGCCGCCGCGGCGACCTGGACCCCGGTCGGCGAGCTCCTCGCCGATCCGGGGTCACTGGCCTTCGACCACCATCAGATCCTGTCCGACGCCGTCGACTACCTGCAACGATGCCCTGTCCCGAAGTTGACGAGTTTCGGGGCTCGTTCCTCGCCGCGAAACTCGTCAACTTCGGGTCTGTCAGGCGGTGACCTCGATGGTGATCACGGTTGATCCGGTCTGGGTGCCGGACTTGGCGTTCAGCGTGACCTGGTAGCTACCCGGCTGAATGGAGAACCAGGACCAGACGCCCACCGTCGAGCTGCCGCCGGAGTTCACCGTCTGCGGGTTGAAGAAGAACGACAGCCCGTCGGGTACGTTCGCGGCGCTCAGCTGGATGTTGTCCGCCCCGGACGCGGTCAGCGTGAAGTTGCTGCCGAAGCTGCCCTTCTTGATCGTCAGCTTCGGCACCGAGGTGGACAGGCTCAACGCTCCCGAGGGGGTGTCCGAGCCGATGACCAGTTCGAACTCCGCGGACCGGCTGGCCGAGGTGCCCTTGGCGGTCACCGTGATCCGGTAGCTGCCCGCCTTCGCCGAGCTGGTCGAGGTCAGGCTGAGCTTCGAGCTGTCCCCGGACTTCACCGACGCCGGGTCGAAGCTCGCCGAGACTCCGGCGGGCAGGCCGGCCGCGGACAGGTCCAGCTGCTGTGCGTCGCCCTTCACCAGCGCGGTCTTCACCGTCAGCGCACCGGAGTCACCCGGCTTGGCCAGCTTCACCGAAGGCTGGTCGGTGCTCACCGAGAAGTCCTGGCCGGGAGCGGGCTCGTCGCTCTGCGCCGCCTTCAACGCGTCGACGACGCCCTCGCCGAAGTAGGAGTTCTTCGCGTCGGTGCCGGTGCAACCGGCGCCGCCCTTGCTGCACGGCCAGTCCTGGGCCTCGGTGAACAGCAGTTTCTTCAGCTCGTCCGGGCTCGCGTTCGGGTGGGTGCTGGCCAGCAGCGCGACCACGCCCGCGACGTGCGGGGAGGCCATCGAGGTGCCGGTCTTGCTGCCGTACTGGTTGCCGGGCAGCGTGGACTTCACGTCCTGGCCGGGGGCGGCCACGTCGACCACGTTCAGGCCGTAGTTGGAACCGGTGTACCGGCCGCCGGAGCTGGTCGTGCCGGAGACGTTGATCATCCCGGGGATCTCCTGCGGGATGGACAGGCAGTCCTTGCTCAGGTTGGGCCGGTTCGTCGTGCTGCCGTCGTTCGGGCTGCTGGAGTCCGACCGGGTCTTCGCGGTGAAGTCGGAGCCCTGGTTGCCGATGGCCGCCACGTTCACCACGCCACCGTTGTAGGCGTACTGCGCGGCCCGCTTCACGCCCTCGGCGATGGCCTTCTGGCCGGCGTCGTCCGGGCAGTTGTACAGCCACGGGTCGACGTAGTAGCTGTTGTTGGTGACCTTGAACTTGTGCTCGGCGGCCCAGACGAAGCCGCAGATGACGTTCTCCGCGTAGAACCAGGAGTTCGCGCCCTCGGCCACCTTCACCGCGGCGATCTTGGTGCCGGGCGCGACGCCGACGATGCCCTTGTTGTTCTGCGCCGCCGCGATGGTGCCCGCGACGTGCGTGCCGTGGTCGCTGCCGGACTCGTTCGACTTCGGCCGCCAGGAACCGGAGGCGGTGTTCGGCACGCCGCCGACGCAGGAGACGGATTTCGACGCGTCGAAGTTGGCGGACAGGTCCTCGTGGGTGTCGTCCACGCCGGTGTCCAGGATGCCGGTCACCACGTCCTTGGAGCCGGTGGTGACGCTCCAGGCCTGGTCGGCCTTGATCTGCTTCATGTCCCACTCGACGGGCTCGGCCGCCGCGCCGCCGGTCACGTTCGACGAGGGCTCCAGCATCGGCCGGTCGACCTTGGTCGCGCCCCACATCGCCGCGCCACTGGGCACGCTCGCCGTGCGGCTCTTGCCGACCTGCTGCACGCCACTGACCGGCTTCAGCTTCTCGGCGAAGTCGGCGTTGCCGGACCGGGCGACGATCACGCCGATCTTGTCGTAGGCGAAGGCGACCTTGCCGTTCTGCGCGACCGCGTCCTTGGCGGCCTGGGTGTTGCCCGGCTCGGTGATCACCAGGTAGGCGCTGTCGGCGGCTTGGGCGACCGGGCTCACGGTCGCCACGGTGGTCGTGGCATAGCCGCAGGCCAATAAGGCCGTGACCACTAAGGCTGCTCTGGATACACGCACAATGCGCTCCGAATGTGTCGCAGGGAATTCGTAATACGAATTCTCTTCGAGCGCGCTGGTCGGTGACAGTTCCTAGTGCGGCGAATATTCGCAGGTCAACGAGGGTTTCCCCTTGTGCGAGGGAGGGGTTGTCCGTGGGGTCCGGCCTTTTGTCGAAGGCGGCTTTGGAGGGGGAGACGGGCTTGGGGTGCGAGTCTTTCCTGCCGGCGTGTCGGGTGGGGGCACGCCTTTCTTGGCTGTCGGGGCCGCTGCGCGGGGCTGTGATGGTGCGCCATGCAGTGAGGGGCACCCTCCCTGCGTTGAGTGCAGTGAGGGTGCCCCTTACTGCGTTGAGTGCAGTGAGGGTGCCCCTTACTGCATGCCCTGTGGATCACGGTCACCCACAAGAACGCCAGCAGCCACACCAACCCCACCAGCAACCGTCCACAGTGCACTTATCCGTCTTCAAGACCGATAAGTGCCCACTTATCGGTCTTGAAGACGGATAACCCGGACCAAATCAAGATCGACTCAGTCAAGTGGGTGACAGAAACGCGCCCGCGCAGCGGCCCATCCCCACCAGACCGGCGTGCCCCACCCAACAGCCAGTCAGGAAAGACGCGGCCCCAAGCCCGTCTCCCCCTCCAAAGCCTCCTTCGACAACAACCCAGACCCAGCAAACGACCCCTCGACCCCGCCAAAAGGACGGAACCGAGGGGTCGCCGCAAAACCGGATTAGCTCACGGCCTTCAAAGCGTCGGTCAGACCCTCACCGAAGTAACCGTTGTTCGCGTCGGGCCCGGTGCAGGTGCTGCCGCCACCCTTGCTGCACGACCAGTCGGTCGCCTGCGTGTACAGCAGCTTCACCAGCTCGTCCGGGCTCGCACCCGGGTGGGTGCTGGCCAGCAACGCGACCACGCCCGCGACGTGCGGGGACGCCATCGAGGTGCCGCTCAGGCTGCCGTACTGGTTACCGGGCAGTGTGGACTTGATGTTGCTGCCCGGCGCGGCCACGTCGACCACGTTCAGGCCGAAGTTGGAGAAGGACGACTTGGCACCGGTGCTGGTGGTCGAGGAGACCGTGACCACGTCCGGCAGCTCGGTCGGTACCGAGAGGCAGCTCTTCGGCAGGTTGGGCCGGCTCGTCGCCGTGCTGTCGTTCGGGCTGCTGGAGTCCGACCGGGTCGCCGCGGCCAGGTCGGTGCTCGCGTTGCCCGCGGCGGCCACGTTCACCACGCCACCGTCGTGCGCGTACTCCGCGGCGCGGCGCACGGCCTCGGCGATGGCCTTCTGGTCCGGGTCATCCGAGCACAGGTACAGCCACGGGTCCACGTAGTAGCTGTTGTTGGTGACCTTGAACTTGTGGTCGGCCGCCCAGACGAAGCCGCAGACCACGTTCTCCGCGTAGAAGAACGAGCCGGTGCCCTCGGACACCTTCACCGCGGCGACCTTGGTGCCGGGTGCGACGCCGATGACGCCCTTGCCGTTCTTCGCGGCGGCGACGGTGCCCGCCACGTGGGTGCCGTGCTCACTGGAGTCCGGCCGCCAGATACCGGGGGTGGTGTTCGGCACGCCGCCCGCGCAGGAGACGGACTTCGACGCGTCGAAGTTGGCCGACAGGTCCTCGTGGGTGTCGTCGATGCCGGTGTCCAGGATGCCGGTGACCACGTCGGCGGAGCCGGTGGTCTTGGCCCAGGCCTGGTCGGCGTGGATCGCCTTCATGTCCCACTCGACCGTCTCGGCGGACGCGCCGGTGATGCTCTGCGGCTGCTCCAGCATCGGCTTCGGCGGCTTGGGCTTGGGGGCCACGCCCCGCAGGCCGGCGGTGGCGGCGGTGCGGCTCTTGCCGACCTGCTGCACACCGTCCACGGCCTTGATCTTGGCGGCGAAGCCGGAGTCGGCCGACCGCGCCACGATCACGCCGATCTTGTCGTAGGAGTAGGCGACGACGCCGTCCTTGGCCACCGCGTCCTTGGCGGCCTGGGTGTTGCCCGGCTCGGTGATGACCAGGTAGGCGCCCAGATCGGCGGCGGCGGCCACCGAGCTCACCGAGGCGGTCGTGCCGACATACGCACCGGTCAGCGCCGCGGTCAGGGCTACCGCGCCGATCACCGTCGCTCGGGGTCGGGTTCTGAATAGCTGCACAGAAAGCTCCGTATTAATCGCAGGGAACTGAAGCTTCCTCGAATTTACCCAAGTGAACTGCGAATCCCTAGGGGTTCGACCTGCGTCTTTGGTCAGGAGGCGAAAGGAGTCGAAACGTTGCCTGGCCCGCGTATCAAGGTCGGGTCAGCAATTGATCAGGGGGTTCATCATGAAATCCGCACTCGTTCTCGCCCTGGGCTCGGTGCTCGCGTTGTCCGCACCGGCCGTGGCCGCCGCTCCCGGCGGCCAGCTCACCCTCACCAAAGCGGCCGATCTGGGCACCCCGCATTCGGTGACCCTGGACTGCGATCCGGTCGGCGGCACCCACCCGCAGGCGAAGGCGGCCTGCGCCACGCTGACGGAGGTGAACGGCGACATCGACGCGATCAAGCCGATCGACATCGCCTGCCCGGACGTCTACAAGCCGGAGACGGTCACCGCCGTCGGCGTCTGGAACGGCAGACGGATCGACTTCTCGCACCGCTACACCAACTCGTGCCACACCGGCCGCGCCACTCACGAGGTGTTCGCGTTCTGACCACTAGGTTCCAGCTGAAACGGGTATCCGGCCAGAAATGCTGGAAGGGTGCAGAAAAGCTCTTCCATCCGGTGGAAGGAACTGGTCGGATATCCCTGGTTTTCTGGTATTGCTAGCGGAGATTCGGTCCTGCGCGGAGGTGCGGTGTGCTCATCTTGGCGTGGTTGCCCCTGGTGGTGATCGTGGCCACCGGTGTCGTGCTCTACGGAGAATGGCGGGTCCGACCGGCCAAACGGGTTGCCGCGCAGGCCTATTCGTGGCTGCTCCCGGTTCCCGCCTCCGTGCAGGCATCCGTGCTGGAGAAGCTGCGCGAGGGCGGTAAGCGGTCGGAAGCCCTTGCCGTACTGGCGGAACGGGCCGATCTCACCTCGGAGGAGGCGGTCGCTGTACTCGCCGGGCTGGCGGCAGGCGACGAGCAACCGGCCGGTTACGCCGACGCGGTGCGCAGGCTGGGTTCCCGGTTTCCGGAACTCACCGCGCGACTACACGTGCTGGCCAGCAGTCACGACCGCACCGCGGCGATCCAGCTGCTGCGGCAGCACCTCGGTCCGCGCCTCCGGCTGATCACCGCCACGTCGCTGATCGACTCACTGATCACCGTGTACTCCCGCCGGGACTGACCATTCGCTCCGAAGTTGACGATGTTCGGAGCGAGGAAAGAGTCCCGAACATCGTCGACTTCGGGACCTCTTAGTCCTCCACCAGCGCCGCGGACGTGATGCGGTGCAGCGGGAAACGGCGCAGTGCGCCCTGTGCCTGGTCGAAGCCCTCCAAGACGCCACCGGCGACGCTCACCGGTTCCACCACCCGCTGGCTGGAGGTGCCGTGTGAGTCGACGAAGCCCAGCCACACGCTGCGCCGCTCGCGGGCCGCGGCCTGCAACAGCGCCAGCGTGGCGGTAGTCCCGCCCCTGGCCTTGTCCGCGCTCACCGCGGCGCCCCTGGCCACTCCGGACGCCCGATCGCCCGCGCGGATCTGGTCCACCACGGCGAGCAGCGCCTCCACGGTGGGTGGCGCGGGGAACATCGGCCGCCGGACCGCACGCGCCTTGGCCGCCCGCCGGACGCCCGGCCGCAGGTCGATGACCCGGCCGTCCGGGCCCTCGGCGGCGGGGGCGAAGCCCGCCTCACGCAGGCCATCGAGGACCTCCGCCAGCGGTAGCGGGGAGATCAGCACGGTGGGCGCGATCCGGCGCAGCAGCAGTTCGTCGGCCATCGGACCGGCCATGACCTCGGCGATCAGCACCTCGTCATCGCAGCGCAGGAAGGAACCGGCCGCGCCGCCGCGCAGCCTGCCGTGCCTGCGGGCCACGTCGTCGATCAGGTAGCTCAGCGACTGCGGCACCGGGGTACGCGACCGGGTCTTGAACAGTTCCTGCAGCTCAGCGGCGGTCCGACCGGCATCCAGCGCGCGCCGTACCGAGGACTCGGACACCCGGTACACGGTGGCCGCGCCCGCCGACTCCACGTCCGCGACGAGGGTGATCTCCTCGGCCAGTTCCGGCTCCAGGGGACCGGGGGCGACGACGGTCAGGTCGGCCTGCACCAGCACGTGGTCCAGGGGTTCCGGCAGCGCGTCGGCCAGTGCCTTCGCCGCCGACGCACCCTCGCCGGCCAGCAGCTCGCGGCCGGCCGTGGACAACGCGTCCCGGCCGATGAGCGCCAGTTCCCTGGCCTCTTCGAGGGTCCAGCCGATGACCTGGTCCCGCAGCTTGCCGCCCTGCCGGGGCGCCCGCCAGGTCAGCAGGGCGATGATCTCCGCCGCCTGCGGCGCGCCTCGGTCCGCGGGCAGCGAGCCCAGCAGGTCCAGCACCCGGCGGCGTTCCCGCGGCGCCGACGCCCGGCGCAGTTCCTCGGACAACGCGTTGATCGGCCGGTCCCGCTCGTCCCGGCCGCCCACCAGCCCCGGCGCCCGGGGCAGATCCAGCCAGGCGCTCGCCAGGACCAGCCACCGCTGCTCCGGCGCGGCCAGCAGCCAGGTGTCCGCGGCGACCGTCGGCAGCCATTCCGGGTCGCTCTCGTCCGTGTCGGTGATCAGCCCGGCGGCCACCGCCAGCTCCACCAGCAGCGTGGCCCGGCGCTCGGTGATCTCCAGGTCCTTGGCCAGTTTCCGCAGGTCCCGAACGGACAGGCCGCCGGAGCGCAGCACGCTCGGCGGGTCCTGGGACCACAGCCTGATCATGGTCTCGACGTGCCGCAGCAGCTCCAGGGCCTCACCGGCGGCGGTGGCGTCCACCCCGGTGACCTTCCGGGTGGTCAGCGCGGGCTCGGTGCACTGCACCTGGCCGAGCGGGTTGCCGCCCCGCAACGCGATGCCGACCTGGCTGGGCAGTTCGACGGTCTCCTCGTCGACCCGGCGCAGCAGCCCGGCGCGGATCAGCCCGGACACCGACTCGACCTGCCTGGTGCGGCCCACCGGGGAACCCCCGGACAACGCGGTCAGCAACCGGCGTTCGGGCTCGGACAGCGCGGCGAGCAGATTCTGCAGATTCTGCTCGTCCAGGTCAGGGTTGCGCCGGCCCAGTCCGCCGGGATGCCCGGGGACCACCTCGCGGGCGGCGGGGACCACGGACAGGCCGTCATGCGAACCCCAGGCGATGGCCAGCGCGCGCAGCCGGTCGACGGCGGCCGTCACCCGGTCCGCGGGGACCCCGGTGCCGAGCAACGCGATCACCTCGCTCAGCGGGACCCGTCTGCCGTCGGCCTCGGCCACGACGAGCGCTTCGAGCACCTTCAGGGTGAACTCGTCGAGGTCCTCACAGGCGCGGCCGACCGAGGCGCGAACCCCGGACCGGGTGGCGAGCACGCTCATGTCCGCCGGGGCGGGCGTGGCCAGGTCCCGGCGGGTGTGCAGCAGCGTGGCCAGCGCCTCGTCGTCCAGCGCGCGCAGCCATGTGACCAGAGAAACGGCACCGGCGGTCATTCCACACACGGTATCTGCACCGGGTGACGGGACCATCAGGCACACTTGTTCTCGCACCGTCGGTTGAAGCAGGAGGACCCCGTGGCCAAGGCCAAGAACGAGAACCGTGTCGACCCCACCTGGCCGCAGCCCGAGGACGGTTCACACCCGGTCACCGAACTGCTCTCGGACATGCAGGGCGCCCTCTCGCCGTTCGGCGACGTGACCTTCCCGGTGCCGGTGGAGAACCTGGGCTACGAGCACCCGGTCACCGTTATCAATAAGTGACTTTTGCTTGCTGAACTGGGAGAACGGACCCGCTGAAGCCCCGCTGCCAGGCAGGACTACGCTGCTTTGGCCAGTAAAGGGGAAGCTGGCGTCACGCTCCCAGGAGGAAAGCAATGCCGGTTCCCGGCCCCGGTTACGCCATCACCGTTCGTGTTGAGGCACCCGCTTCGGCCACCGTCGCGGGTTACCTCACCTCGGCCATCGGCCACGTGGGTGGTGTGCTGACCGCGTTCGACGTCGTGGAGTCGACGCCGGACCGGATCGTGGTGGACATCACCTGCAACGCCCTGTCCACCGACCACGCCACGCACATCACCGACGCGCTGGGCGGGCTGCCCGGGGTGACCGTGCGCAAGGTGTCCGACCGGACGTTCCTGCTGCACCTCGGCGGCAAGCTGGAGATCGCGTCCAAGATCGCGCTGCGCAACCGGGACGACCTGTCCCGCGCCTACACCCCGGGTGTCGCCCGGGTGTGTGAGGCCATCGCCGCGAATCCGGAGGACGCGCGCCGGCTGACCATCAAGCGCAACACCGTCGCCGTGGTCACCGACGG
The DNA here is from genome assembly GCA_003600225.1 of Pseudonocardiaceae bacterium YIM PH 21723. GTDB lineage: Bacteria > Actinomycetota > Actinomycetes > Mycobacteriales > Pseudonocardiaceae > QZFT01. The sequence goes on along the minus strand of QZFT01000015.1, from coordinate 41,950 downwards.
CTCCGCCGTCCTGGGCCTGGGCAACCTGGGCCCGATGGCCGCCCTCCCGGTGATGGAGGGCAAGGCGGTGCTGTTCAAGAAGTTCGCCGACGTGGACGCCTGGCCGGTCTGCCTGGACACCCAGGACACCGACGAGATCATCCGCGCGGTGGAGCTGATCGCCCCGGTCTACGGCGGCATCAACCTGGAGGACATCGCCGCCCCGCGCTGCTTCGAGATCGAGGCCAAGCTGCGGGAGAAGCTGGACATCCCGGTGTTCCACGACGACCAGCACGGCACCGCGATCGTGGTGGTCGGCGCGCTGCGCAACGCGCTGCGGGTGGTCAGCAAGAAGATGAAGGACTGCAAGGTCGTGGTCTGCGGCGTCGGCGCCGCCGGATCGGCGATCATCCGGCTGCTCCAGGCCGAGGGCCCCGGCGACATCGTGGCCGTGGACATCAATGGCATCGTGCACGCGGGCCGGGAGAACATGGACGCCAACCTGGAGTGGGTCGCGGCCAACACGAACAAGGCCGGTCAGGTCGGCAGCCTGCACGAGGCCCTGGTGGACGCGGACGTGTTCATCGGCGTCTCCGCGCCGAACCTGTTCGGCGCCAAGCAGGTGGCGACCATGGCGGAGAAGGCCATCGTGTTCGCGCTGGCCAACCCGGACCCGGAGATCGACCCCCTCGAGGCCCAGCAGTACGCGGCCGTCGTGGCCACCGGACGCTCGGACTACCCGAACCAGATCAACAACGTGCTGGCCTTCCCGGGCGTGTTCCGCGGCCTGCTGGACGCCCAGGCCACCGGCATCACCGACAAGATGCTGTCCGCCGCGGCCGCCGCCATCGCCGACACGGTGGACGGCGAGCGGCTGAACGCCTCGTTCATCGTGCCCAGTGTGTTCGACTCCCGGGTCGCCCCCGCCGTCGCCGAGGCCGTCAAACAGGCCGCCCTCGCCGACAAGGCCTAACCCTCGTAGCCCCGAACATCGCCAACTCCGGGTAGGCCTCAGAGCCCCGCGAGGCCCTCTTCGCGGGTGAGTACCGGCTCGTAGCCCAGCTCCTCGCGGGCCTTGGTGGTGTCGACCGTGCACTCCTGGCTGAACAGCCACAGGCTCAGGTAGTCCAGCGGTGGAGCGCTGCGCAGCCGGAGCGCCTGCCAGATGCCCTCGCCGAGGGCGGTGGACGCCAAGGCCGCGGAGCGTGGGACCGATCGGCTCGGCGGATCGAAGCCCTGGGCGGTCAGCAGGCCGGTGATGAACTCGCGGAACTCCACCGGCGCACCATCGCTGATCAGGTAGGACTCGCCGGCCAGGCCCTTGTCCGCGGCCAGGCACAGCGCGTGCACCAGGTTCGCCACGTGGGCGGTGTCGATCAGGTGCCTGCCGCCGTTGATCCAGGTGAGGTGGTCGGTCCGGGTCGTGGTGTCGCCGGGTCCCCACACCCACGGCGGGCGGACGACCACGGTCTCCAGCCGGCTGCCGTTGGCGGCCTGCACCAACTGCGCGGCCGCCGCCTTCGACGAGGCGTAGTCGGAGCGGGAATCCGGCCGTAGCGGGGTGGACTCATCCGCCTGGACCAGCGGTTTTCCCGCCATCAGCGCGGCGAGGCTGCCGACGTGCACCAGCCGCCGCACGCCCGCCTCGCGCACGGACTGCAGCACGGTCGCCGTGCCGTCCACGTTGTCGGTCCAGAACCGGTCCCGGCCGCCGCCCCGGCTCACCTTGGCCGCGGTGTGGAACACCAGCTCGCAGCCCTCGGCGGCCGAGCGGATCGCCGGCCCGTCCTGGAGATCGCCGAAACACGGGCGCGCGTCGAGTTCGGTGACCCGTTGCGCGGCCTCGTCACTGCGCACCAGGACCCGCACGGCATGCCCGTCCTGCACCAAGCGAGTGATCAGGTGGCTGCCGACGAATCCGGAGCCACCGGTCACGAACACCTCGACCATGCCGGTTGTATAGCGCTTACCGGCCGCCGTGGCCAACTACAGTTATCCGGGTGAAGGAATTGAGTCACCTGGACGCGGACGGTGCCGCCCGGATGGTGGACGTCTCCGGCAAGCCGCAGACCCAGCGCACCGCGACCGCGGCGGGCGAACTGCGCACCACGGCGGAGGTCCTCGACCTGCTGCGCCGGGACGGGCTGCCCAAGGGCGACGCGCTGGCCGTCGCCCGGATCGCCGGGATCATGGCCGCCAAGCGGACCCCGGAACTCATCCCGCTGTGCCACGGCATCGCACTGTCCAGCGTGGACATCGCGTTCGAGCTGGCTGCGGACTCGGTGCGGGTGACCGCCGTGGCGCGCAGCGTGGACCGCACCGGGGTGGAGATGGAGGCGTTGACCGCAGTCGCCGTCGCCGGGCTCGCCCTGCACGACATGATCAAGGCGGTGGACCCGGCCGCGGTGATGGACGGCGTCCGCCTGGAACGCAAAGAGGGCGGCAAAAGCGGCCTGTGGACTCGGCCCGAAGGACGCTGACATGAAGACTGCACGGGTGATCACCGCATCGACCAGGGCGTCGGCGGGGGAGTACACCGACCGCACCGGTCCGGTCATCGTGTCCTGGCTGCGTGAACAGGGCTTCGAGGTCCCGGACTCCGCCGTGGTGGCCGACGGCGAGCCGGTGACGACCGCGCTGAGCGGCGCGTTCGCGGACAACGTGGACGTGGTGATCACCACCGGCGGCACCGGGATCAGCCCCTCCGACGAGACCCCGCAGCGCACCGCCGAGCTGCTGGACTACGAACTTCCCGGCCTGGCCGACGCGATCCGGGCCGCCGGGTTGCCGAAGGTCCCGGCCTCCGTGTTGTCCCGTGGGGTGGCGGGCGTGGTGGGCCGCACCCTGGTGATCAACCTGCCTGGATCCACCGGCGGCGTGAAGGACGGGCTCGGGGTTCTGTCCACTGTGCTCGATCATGCCGTGGACCAGCTGCGCGGCGGTGACCACAATGGACACGGGAAGAATCCCGTTGCGGTGCAACGGGAAACCGGAGTGCTGCTGGCCGAGGTCACCGAGTCCTATGTGGACGCCGCGGCGCACGCCGCGCTGGTGGCGTCCCGGTCCAGCGGTGCGGTGGTCAGCTTCGCCGGCGTGGTCCGGGACCACGACCACGGCCGGTCGGTGACCGAGCTGGAGTACAGCGGCCATCCCTCGGCCCAGGATGTGATCGCCGAGGTCGCCGCCGACATCCTGAAGCAGTTCCCCGCGTTGAACGCCATCGCGGTGTCACACCGCGTCGGCCCGCTGAAGATCGGTGACACCGCCCTGGCCTGTGCGGTGTCCAGCGCGCACCGCAAGGACGCCTTCGTGGCCTGCGCCGAGCTGGTGGACGAGGTGAAGCGCCGGTTGCCGATCTGGAAGCGCCAGGTCTTCACCGACGGCACCGACGAGTGGGTCAACTGCCCTTAGCGGGAGCACTTTCCAGGGAAACTGCTCCGCTTACTGCTGCCGGGGAGCAGATTCTGCAGAAAGTGTTCCGAGGTCGCCGAGGGAGTAGCCCTCCGGCCAGCCCGGGTAACTGCGGTTTCCGGGGTCGGCCACCAGCCGGGAGGTCTTCCGCACCGGCAGCAGCCGGACGATCCGTCCCCGGGTGCGCAGCCCGAACTCGACCGACCTGACCAGCCAGGCCGGCTGCTTCGGGTAACCCATAGCTTCGCGCAATGGGTCATCCATCATCGCGTACACCACCCGGTGGATGATCGGGCTGAGGAATCGCGGGTACCAGGAGGCCATCAGGCCCACCGTGAATCCGCCGATCTTGTGCGTGTTCTCGGTGAGCCGGAAATGCTTCTGCTCATAGTCCACTTTGAACTGGGCGAATTCCTCGGTGCTGCCCGGGATATCGCGGATCCCCATTCGCTTACCGATCTCCCGGTAATAGAAGTAGGCGGCGGCCTGCTCATTGCCGGACAGCGGTCGCCACCCATATCTGTGCAGCCAGGCAATCGGTTCGTAGACGAAGGTGGACAACACGTACAGCATGTCCTCGTTGCTGATGGAGAACTGTCCGTGCATGCGATTGATCTTGCGCAGCGCCTCCTTGCCGAGCGGTGAATCCATGCCGTGCTCGGCCATCTGCGCCATCAGCAGCGCGGTGTCGTCGTAGCGCTTCTGCGGCCGGCGCTCGAATTCCCTGGTGGTGGCGAGCAGATCCGCGATCGAGGGCACCGCGTACGTCCGGAACAGGGCGAATTCCAGGGATCTCAGGTAGTCCCAAGGGAATTCGAAGGCCGTGGAGAGCCGATAGATCTGCTCGTAGTCCCGTTCCGGGGCCAGGGATTCGATCTCGCGCAACCGATGGAACCGGCCCATAGCGGACTCCCCTCTAGCGATGTGACGCCCATCATGGCACGAGTGGCCGCAGCCGAATGGGTGATGAACCGGAGCTCCGTCCGGGGGTTATCCCCACCGTGTCTGCCCGGTTTTGAAACCGGACCGTCTCGATAAGGGTTGTGGTCGACCGGCACGCGTGGATGCCGGGTCCGACATCGTGGGGGAACATCTCGTGTCCAGTTCGACAGGATTCACCGTACGCATGGCCAGATGGAGCGGGGACCATCCGTGGCGGGCCATCGTCGGCTGGCTGCTCTTCGTGGTCGTCTGCGCCACCGCAGGCGGCCTGGTCACCGGCCGGCAGGCCGAGGCGATCGACCAGGCCACCGGCGACGAGAAGACCGCCATCAGCATCCTCAACGAGGCGAATTTCCCTGATCCGCCCAAGGAAAGTGTGCTGATCACCGCCCGGGACGGCCGGCTGGACACCGGACGGGCGACGGCTGCGGCGAAGTCCATTTCGGACCGGATGCGCAAGGAGTCCGAAGTGGACTCGGTGGGCGCGCCGGTGACGGCCAAGGACCGGCAGGCGGTACTCGTGCCGGTGGTGATGAAGGGGGAGATCAAGGGCGCGGACAAGCGGGTTCCGTCGTTGCTCGCCGCCACCGACCAGGTGCAGCGGGACTTTCCCGAGCTGCGCGTCGAGGAAGTGGGTTCGGCCTCCATTAAGAAGGCCATGAGCGACCTGGCCATGAAGGACCTGACCAGGGCGGAGCTGTTCAGCCTGCCGGTCACCCTGATCATCCTGGTGTTCTGCTTCGGTTCGCTGATCGCGGCGGGCGTGCCGGTACTGCTGGCCATGTCCTCGGTCGGCGCCGCCATGGGGCTGTCCGCGTTGGCCTCGCACCTGGTTCCGAGCACCGGCACGCTGTCCAGCATGATCCTGCTGATCGGCATGGCGGTCGGTGTGGACTACGCCCTGTTCTACCTGCGCCGGGACCGGGAGGAGCGGGCCAAGGGCCTGTCCCACTACGACGCGGTCGCCGTCGCGGCCGCCACCTCCGGCCACACCGTGGTGGTCTCCGGAATCGCGGTGATCGTGTCCATGGCCGGCCTGTTCCTGGCCGGCAGCGCCACCTTCAGCTCGATGGCCATCGGCTCGATCCTGGTCGTCGCCTGCGCCGTGCTCGGCTCGCTGACCGTGCTGCCCGCGCTGCTCATCAAGCTAGGTGACTGGGTGGACCGGCCGCGGATTCCGTTGCTGTGGCGGCTCAGCAGGCCCGGAAAGCCCGGTCAGGGCCGGTTCTGGCCCACGGTTCTGCGGCCGTCGTTGCAGCGGCCGGTGCGGACGCTGGCCGTCTCCGTCGCCGCCCTCGGCGTTCTGGCCCTGCCCGCCGCGGACATGTACCTGAAGCAGCCCGGCCAGTCCGACATGCCGCACAGCGTTCCCGCGTTCCAGGCGCTGGACCGGCTGAACAAGACCTTCCCGGCCAACGGTGACGCGGCGACCCACCTGGTGGCGGTCAGGGGCAAGCCGGGCGGCGAGTCCCGGCTGAAGGCCGCGGTGGCCGAGCTGGTCCGGAAGGCGAGTGCCGACAAGCGCTTCGCGCAGGACGTCCGGCCGGAGGTCAGGTCCGCCAAGGACGGCCGAATCGCGCTGGTGTCCTTTGTGGTCAGTGGACGCAGTGACAGTCCACAGGCGACGGAGACCTTGCAGTTGCTGCGCAACGAACTACTGCCGGCGACCGTCGGCTCAGTGTCCGGAGTGGACTATGGGGTGACCGGGGATACGGCGGGAGAGGTCGGCTTCCGTGATCAGGTGAACGGGGCGCTGCCGCTGGTGATCGCCTTTGTACTGGCCTTCACCTTCATCGTGATGCTGATCAGTTTCCGGTCCGTGGTCATCGGACTGACCACCATCGCGCTGAACCTGCTGTCCGTGGGTGCCGCGTACGGCGTGCTGGTGCTGGTCTTCCAGTACGGCTGGGGAGCATCGCTGCTCGGCTTCACGCCGAACGGCGGGGTGACCACCTGGCTGCCGATGATGCTGTTCGTCATCCTTTTCGGGCTGTCCATGGACTATCACGTCTTCGTGGTCAGCCGGATCAAGGAGGCGCGGGACCGTGGACTGTCCACCCGGGACGCGATCGCGGAGGGGATCACCGGGTCGGCCGGCGTGGTGACCAGCGCGGCGGTGGTGATGGTCGCGGTGTTCGCCATCTTCGGCACGCTGTCCACATTGGACCTGAAGCAGATGGGGGTCGGGCTGGCCTCGGCGATCCTCATTGACGCCACGGTGATCCGGGCCGTCGTACTGCCCGCGGCGATGACCGCGCTGGGCGAGTGGAACTGGTGGGTGCCCCGGCCGTTCCGGCGCGAGCCCAGGCCGGCGGAATCGCCCACCGTCCGGCTCACCAGAGCGTCTGTCATGTGATCACGGTAAGGCCGGTCACCTGATCACGCATGTCCGATGCGGGTGAAGCCCGCGTCCGATCGGGATCGGACGCGGGCTTCGACCAGGCTGCAGGACCTTACTTCTTGTCCTTGTCCTTGGCCTTCGTGATCAGCTCATCGCCAACGAGGATGAAGTCCGGAGCGTCCTTGAGGCCGTCCTTGTTCAGCTCGGCCAGCTTCTGCCAGCCGCCCTCGATCTTGAGCTCATCCGCGATCTTGGACAGGGTGTCGCCGTCCTTGACCTTGTAGTCGCCGCCCTTGATCAGCTCGCGGGCAACGGCGGTGATCGCCGGGGCCTGCGGAGCCTGCTGCTGCTGCGGGGCGGAGGTGTAGGTCTTGCCAGTGGGGCGCTGCACCGGGGCAGAGCCACCGCCACCGAAGCGCTGACCGCACACGGGCCACGGGGAGGTGCCCCGGGCTGCGCGGAGACGCTCGGCAACAGCGATCTGCTGCTCACGGGTCGCCAGGTCGGGACGGGATGCGTACTGACCGCCACCGTTGGCCTGCCAGGTGCTCATGTCGAACTGCAGACCACCGTAGTAGCCGTTACCGGTGTTGATGTTCCAGTTACCGGTGGCTTCACACTGGGCTACGGCGTCCCAGCCATCGGCCTGGGCCGTACCCGCGAGGGCGACCTGGGCGGTGATGGCCATGGCGCCTGCAGCGATGACAGCTGCGACATTGCGCTTGGCAAAGGACATGCGAATGTTGGAACGGTGAAGAGCCATTACCCTCTCGCGATCCAGCGCCTGCGAGGTTAGCTGTCGGGTTCGGATCACTCTGCCCCAGTACTTCGAGGCTTCGCTGCCCGGCCGACTGTCGTAGCTCGGCTTCACCCCAAGGCCACAAGTGGCCGTCTTGAGTGGTTTCCCCGTCCCTGTCCGGACGTCCGTTTCTGCTCGGGTGTGGTTGCCAGGGGGTCTCTGGACAGGACTCGGCGCTGAGGTCCCCTGGTTGGTGCTTCATGGTCCACTCGGAAGCGGGCCGAGACGGAACGCTAAGGGCACACCCGGCAAACCACAAACCCTAGACCCCGTGCCAGAACTCACATGCACCGGGGTCCACAAAGATCGCCAGAGGCCGGTTTCCCCTGGTTGTTCCCAAAATATTCAAGATCAATTGATCTGATAACGGACACTCACGGTGAGAGCTGTTTCACTCTTTAGAAGGCGCTCTGGGCCGAATTCACCAGTAGTCAACCGAGCTATTTCCGCCGTGGGTGAACGCGAAATTCCCTTCGGAGCCCGGGGAAACGCGAAGAAGAATCGAGAAATTCGGGCCCTTGCAGGGCAAATACACAGAGAATTCAGCCACCGGCGAACGGGGGCAGCACATCCAGCACTGCTCCATCGGTGAGCGGCATGGTCCGATCGCGCACGGCGACCCCGTCGACCAGATAACTGCAACCGCTCAGCGCACGTTCCAACCGCTCGCCGTGCCGACTACCCGCGGAAATTAGCAGCTCGGCTACCGTCGTGCCGGTCGAGATCAAAACCTGCTCCTCCGGGCGTCCCGCGGCTGCGCGAGCTCCGGCGAAGTAGCGAATGGTGATGCTCGTCATGCCTGTCCCTATCCTCCGATGGCGCTCATCGGGCGCTCCGGCTGGGCGAAGTCGCGGTCGTTGATGCCGTGTCCGGCCGCCTTCTGCCACATGTTCCCGCGCCACAGCTCGGCGATCTCCGCGTCGGTCGCGCCGGAACGCAGCGGTCCGCGCAGATCGGTTTCGGTCTGGGCGAACAGGCAGTTCCGCACCGTGCCGTCCGCGGTCAGCCGGGTCCGGTCGCAGGACGCGCAGAACGGTTCGGTCACCGAGCTGATCACGCCGACCGTGCCGGGGCCGCCGTCGACCAGCCAGCGCTGGGCGGGGGCCGAGCCGCGGTCTTCCGGGTGCGGGGCAAGCTGGAAACGGGTCCGCAGCCGGTCCAGGATCTCCGTCTCGGTGATCATCTGGGTGCGGTCCCAGCCGTGCTGCGGGTCGAGGGGCATCTGCTCGATGAACCGGAGCTGGTAGCCGTTCTCCAGACAGAATTCGAGGAGGTCGGCGGGTTCGTCGTCGTTGATCCCGCGCAGCAGTACGGTGTTCACCTTCACCGGCGACAGTCCCGCGTCCTTCGCGGCCTTCAGTCCACTGAGGACATCGGCCAGCCGGTCCCGCCGGGTCAGCTCGGCGAATCGGTCCTGGCGCAGGGTGTCCAGCGAGACGTTGATCCGGGTGAGGCCGGCCGCGACCAGGTCGGCGGCCTGCTTGGCGAGGGTGATCCCGTTGGTGGTCAACGACATCTCCGGCGCCGGATTCAGTTTCGCGGTGGCCGCGAGGATTTCCGGCAGGTCCTGGCGCAGCAGCGGCTCGCCGCCGGTGAACCGGACCTCGGCGATGCCCATGTCCCGGACCGCGATGGTGATCAGCCGGATCAGTTCCGGGCCGCTCAGCAACTCGGACCTGCTCAGCCAGGGCAGGCCCTCGGCGGGCATGCAGTAGGTGCAGCGCAGGTTGCACTTGTCGATGAGGGATACCCGGAGGTCGGTCGCCCGGCGGCCGAAGCGGTCGATCAGCCCGGCGTCGGACGGTCGTGCGGCCTTGCTGGGCACGACTGGGAGTCCGAGAGGAACCGACGTCATAACTCCAGGGTAACTCTACTGACTCGCCAAAAAATTCAACGCAGCATTCCTCAGCCGGCTTCCCCGGTGGCCTTTCCCCACAGGTGGACGATCTCCGCGTCCCGGGCCACGGGCACCACATGCAGGCCGGACAGCTCGTCGGCCAGCTGCTCCGCCCGGTCGCGGACGAACTCGGACAGCCGCGCGACCGCGCCGGCACCCGGCCGCCCAGTGGCAGCCAGCCGGTCGTAGAGGTCGGCTCGCAGCCGCAGCAGTTCAACCGTGGTCCACGACTCCTGGCCGCCATCGCCCAGATCGTCCAGCGCGTTGTCGATCGCGCTCGCCACCCACGTCAGGTCGCGCCCTCTGTCCATCTCTTCCTCCGCACCCAGGCGTGTCCGTCTCGTTATCGAAGACTCGGCAGAGGCCCGTTCAGCACGCCGTTGAGAGCTAGATCACCAAGATCAGCGACGGCGGGCGGCGGATACGGCGAACAAGACGCCGAGAAACAGCCCGAGCGGGGCCAGCATGCAGGTCAGATTCAGCCAGAGAGGCGTGTCGGAATACCCGGCGGCGTACAGGGCGAAGATCGTCACCGTGGCGAGCAGGCCGAGGGAGAAGAGCCCGGCTGCCAGCGGCATACGGATGGATTTGGCGGAACCTGATGCTGGCACGTGGGTGAGTTTACTGGCTGCTGTGCACAGCGTGGCCCTCGATCGCTAGGCTTGTGGTTACGCGTCCCGGGTACGCCCCTGGGGCGCGTTCTTCGTGCCGGATCGTCTCGGTGCACAGCTGATGAGGGATTGGTGAGAACAGTGCCAACGGGCAGGGTGAAGTGGTACGACGCGGACAAAGGGTTCGGCTTCGTCACCCAGGAGGGCGGGGAGGACGTCTATGTGCGCTCATCCGCGCTGCCCGCAGGGGTGGAGGCCCTCAAGCCCGGCCAGCGGGTGGAGTTCGGCATGGCCGAGGGCCGGCGCGGGCCGCAGGCGCTGTCCGTGCGGCTGGTCGACCCGCCGGCGCACGCCGCTGCCGCCGAGCCGCCCCGTCAGCGTCGTAAGCCCGAGGAGCTGCACGGCCTGATCGAGGACATGATCAAGTTGCTCGAAGGCAAGGTGCAGCAGGACCTCGGCCGCAACCGGTACCCGGAACGCAAGATCGGCAACCGGATCGCCGAGCTGATCCGCGAGATCGCCAAGGACCTCGAGGGCTGAGTTCCCGCCCTCTGGCCCCTCGGATCCGTCTTTTGGGACGGGTTCGGGGGGCTTTTTTGGTGTGCGGGTTGGGTCTGGCGTTCGGCGACAGCGGCTTTGGAGGGGGAGACGGGTGGCGGCGGGCGTCTTTCCTGCCTGGCTGTCTGGTGGGGGCACGTCTGTCTGGTGGGGATGGGCCGCTGCGCGGGTTAACTGAAGTTGACTTGTCGCGACTATTAGTCACGACAAGTGGTGCTTGTCGTGGATAAAAGTCACGACAAGTGGGGCGACACGGTGCGGAAATGGTGCGACACGCCGTGGTTCCCAGGATGTGGTCGTCCACTGTGGACATAGAGCGCCTGAACGTGGCTTTCAGGGCTATGGATGGGCCTGAAAGCCACGTTCAGGCCCAGACAGCCCGCGCAGCGGACCCGAACGTCCAGTCAGGCGTGCCCCCACCCGACACGCCGGCAGGAAAGACGCGGCCCGAAGCCCGTCTCCCCCTCCAAAGCCCTCTTTTGACAAAAGGCCAGACCCAGCCCGAACTCAGGGCGTCTGCACGACCCAACGCCCACGCGCGGCGGCGTCGAAGCCGCCCTTGTCGTCGCTGGGGATCAACGCCGCGCCCAGCTGGATGACCTGAACCGACTCGATGCTGACCGCGTCGGTCGGCGGGTGCAGGGTGAACGCACTGCGCTCATCCGGGCTGAACTGCTTGCTGACGGCGTCCTGGACCTTGCCGCCGGCGTCCTTGTAGCTGACCACGACGCGCCACGGAGTCTCCGCGATCTCCGGTGCGACCGAGATCTGGATCGGCTTGTTCGCCGGCATCGCCAGGATCCCGACGTTGTCCGGGCCCGGCTCGCACTTGGTGACCCGGACATCGCAGTACTGGAAGGGCGCGACGACGATCGTCCTGCCATCGGCGAAGAAGGACACGTCCGGCTTCGGCACGTCGCCGCAGCCGACGAGCAGGAACCCGAGAACGCCGGTGATGGCCAGCAGCTTTGATGTACGTCGCACGCCGCGACTGTAGCGATCAGGCGCTACGCAGGTGCCCGGTGGCCGGATTTGTGGCCGACGGCACGTCCGGGTGCAATGGCCGGTCGCCGCCGAGGCCGGGGACCAGGGTGCCGCCGCGCTGGCTGAACCAGGTCTGGGCGAATCCGGCCGCCAGCAGCACCGCGACCACGGTGAAACCGATCCAGTAGGTCGGCGGCAGCAGGACGCCGAGGGCGCCGCCGAATACCCAGCCCAGCTGGAGGATGGTCTCCGAGCGACCGAAGGCCGAAGCCCGCGACTGCTCCGGCATGTCCCGCTGGATCACCGCGTCCAGGCACACCTTGGCCAGCGCGCTGCCGGTCGCCGCGAGCAGGGCCAGCACCACCACGGCCGCGATGTGGTCGAACACCGCCGCACCGACCGCCGCGCCGAGGCCCACACCCAGGCAGGCCAGGATCAGCCGGTCCGGGTGGGCGAAGTGCATCCGTGCGCCCACCCCGTTGCCCAGGAAACCGCCCACGCCCGCGGCGGCGCCGATCATCCCGAGCAGGATCAGCTGGTCGCCGGGGGCGTGCTCCGTCTGCGCCTTCACCACGAACGCGGAGAACAGGGTAAGGAAGCCGGTGAGCAGCCGGATCGTGCCGTTGCCCCACAGCGCGACCACCACGCTGCGGCCCATCGGCTGCCGGCGCGGTTTGTGCGGATGCCCGGACAGCGTCGCCGGGACCTCGCCCGCGGTGACCTCCACCCACGCCGGGATGCGCAGGCAGAGCCACACGCCGAGGGCGCACAGCACCGCCGTGTAATACAGCGCGCCCGGTGACCCGAACGCGTTCGCCAGGCCCACCGCGCCCGCGCCGAAGACACCGCTGGCCGCCATGCCGAACACGGTGAGCCGGGAGTTCGTGGTGACCAGGGTGATCCGCTCGGGCAGCACCCGAGGGGTGACGGCGGCGCGCAGCACGGTGAAGGACTTGTCCAGCACCATGTAACCCAGCGCGGCCGGGTAGAGCTTCCAGTTGTCGAAGTTCAACGCCATCACGACGCACATCACGCCCTGCCCGGCCAGCGAGGCGGCCAGGGCGATCCGCCTGCCCCGCTGCAACCGGTCCAGCAGCGGTCCGATGATCGGGGCGACCACGGCGAACGGCGCGACGGTGATGGCCAGGTACAGGGCCACCTTGGCCTTGCTCTCCGCGGTGGCCGCGGAGAAGAACAGGGTGTTGGCCAGGGCAACGGACAACGCGGCCGTCGTGCCGTAATTGATCATCACGGCGTAGGTGAGCTTGGCCAGCCCGGACTTGTCGGCGCCGTCGGCGTGCACCGCCCTGCGGAACGCGGCGACGCCCCGGCCGGTCAGGTCCTTGGTCCGCCAGGCGGCCACCCGGGTCACGGTGATCTTCTTCGGCATCCGGGGCAGCGGCGGAGCGGCGACGGTCGGCGCCTCATGGGCGCGCTCGGCCGGCCGGACGTAATCCGGATCGTTGTCCCAGGGGTACTCCGACCTGCTCACCGGCCCGATTCTCCCAGATCCACCGGGACGAAGCGGACCCGGTAGAGGCCGGTCCACCGCTTGCCGGTGAGCCAGAACTCGTCGGTGCCCGGGATGGCGGCGATCCCGTTGAGCACGTTGTCCGAACTCCGCGCGGGCTCGGGCAGCCCGGACGCGTCCACCACCGCCGTCACCCGGCCGGATCCCGGGTCGATCCGGACGATCTCGTCGGTCTGCCAGACATTGGCCCACACGACGTCGCCGGCGCAGTCCAGTTCGTTCAGCCGGGAGACACCGGTCTCGACCGAACCGAGCACCGCGAAGCTTCGCGGATCGCGGAAAGTGAGCCGGGAGGAGCCGTCGCTCATGATCAGCCGATCCTGGGACGGCTGATAACACAATCCCCAGCCCTCGCCGTCATAACGGACTCGACCCAATTCGGCGAGCGTCCCGGTGGACCGCCGGAAGGCGATTCCGTCCTGCCAGGTGAGCTGCCACAGCTCGGCGCCGACCACGGCCACGCCCTCGCCGAACACCTCGCCCGGCAGCCGCACCGTGTCCGCGCCGCGGACTATCCGCGAGTCTCCGACCAGGCCCGTTCCCTCGAACAGCTGATCATCACGGAGATCCAACCCCTGGGTGAACGCGGACGGATCGTGCCGCCTGGTCTCCAGTACCTCCGGGCGCAATCGGGGCGCGTCCCCGCCTGTCGCAGGCGCGCACGCGGCCAGCAGCAGACCCGCGATGGTCAGCGCACACACCCTCAGCACACCATCAGGTTGGCACGGCTTTCGCCTGCATGGTGGACGTGCGGCACAATAAAACTGTGACGCCGACTCCCACCATTGAGGAACCGCGTGACGCCGGCACGCAACCGGCGGAATTCGCGTCGACTAGTACGCCGGATCAGCGGGTGCATCCGGCACTGAACGCCGCGGTCGACCTTGCCCGCGCGGCGGCTGCTCAGGAGGCGGGCGACGAGCCCGTCGGAGAGTACGTCGCAGTGCACGCGGAGGGTCCGCACGCGGCAACCCATCTCTTTGAAGCGGGCAAACCTGGCTATGGCGGCTGGCGCTGGGCGGTGACCGTCGCCGTGGTCGACGACCAGTACCCGGTGACCGTCAGCGAGGTCGTGCTGCTGCCGGGGCCGCAGGCACTGGTCGCGCCGACCTGGCTGCCGTGGCAGGACCGGATCCAGGCCGGAGACCTGGGCGTCGGTGATCTCATGCCGACCGCCCCGGACGACGGCAGGCTGGCGCCGGGCTACCTGCAGAGCGAAGACGAGGCCGTCGAGGAAGTCGCCATGGAACTCGGTTTCGGCCGGGTCCGGGTGCTCTCCCGCAACGGCAGGCTGGACGCGGCGGAGCGCTGGGAGACCAGTGACTTCGGGCCGCGCAGCGACATGGCCCGGTTCGCCCCCGCCAAGTGCGGCAGCTGCGGCTTCTACCTCCCACTGGCCGGATCGATGCGGGCCGCCTTCGGCGCGTGCGCGAACGAGATCGGGCCCGCGGACGGACGCATCGTGCACACCGAGTACGGCTGCGGTGCGCACTCCGAGGTGGAGGTCGAGGTCGCCCCGCTGGTTCCGGTGGCGGATCTGGTCTACGACGATGCGTTGCTGGACGTCGAGGCGAACGTTAAGTCCAAGGACGATGCAACACCCGACGCCAGTGCTGCTGCCCAGACAGAGCCTGCGGAGACAGAACAGGCCTAGGTGAGAACCGACCGTATCGAGCGCGACCTGCCCGTCTCGGACCCGTTCGGCACAGCGGCCTTGCGGGCCGGTGTCCTCGCGGCATGGCGAAGTTCGCCGACCCGTTTCCGCGAGGACGCCAACGCCGAAGAGGACCTGCGGTACGGCGGCTATCGCGACCGGTTGTTCGTCGAACTGGCGCAGAACGCCTCCGATGCGGCGGCGTCGGCCGGAGAACCCGGGGTTCTCCGGCTGACCCTCGTCGAGGACGAGTTCGGCCTGGAACTGCGGGTCGCCAACACCGGCGCGCCGCTGAGCATGGCCGGGGTGGAGGCCCTCGCCTCGCTGCGTGCCTCGGCCAAGCGGCAGGCGCAGACCGTCGGCCAGTTCGGCGTCGGCTTCGCCGCCGTGCTCGCGGTCAGCGACGAGCCACGCATCCTGTCCCGCACCGGTGGTATCGCGTTCTCCTTCCAGGCCACCGCGCAGGTGGCCGCCGAGATCCCGCAGGTGGCCGAGGAACTCGTCGCCCGCAACGGCGCGGTGCCGGTGTTGCGGCTGGCCTGGCCGGTGGATCCGGAGCGGGAGGAGCCGTTGCCCGCCGGATTCGACACCGAGGTGCGGCTGCCGTTACGGGACACCATCGACCGCGGCTGGGCCTCGCAGCTGCTCACCGCCTGCGCCGAGCAGGCGCCGGACCTGTTGCTGGCACTGCCCTGGCTGCAGGAGATCCAGGTCGGCGAGCTCCGCTGGTACCGGGAGTTCACCGGGGACCACGGCGCCGGCGACCTGATCACGCTGAACGGTCCACAGTGGAAGACCACCTGGTTGATCCGCAGGCAGACCGGTCAGCTGCCCGCCGAGCTACTGTCCACTTTGGGCAGTGAGAACCGGGAACGGCGGGAGTTCAACGTCGGCTGGGCGATTCCGATCAGCGAGGACGGCACACCGCTGGCCTTCGCCGAGGACGTGCTGCACGCGCCGACGCCGACCGACGAGCAGCTCTCCATGCCCGCGCGGCTCCTCGCGACCGTGCCGCTGGACCCGTCGCGCCGCCGGATCCTGCCCGGCCCCGCGGCCGATCACATCCTGGCCGCCGCTGCGGACAGCTTCCTCGGCCTGCTGGCCGACCTGCCCATCGACCACGCCATGTTGCTGGTGCCCGCGCCCGGTTTCCCCCGGTCCGAAGTGGACGCACAGCTGCGTGAGCTGGTGATCGACACCCTGCAACGCAGCCCGTGGCTGCCCACAGTGGACGGTCAGCTGGTGCCACCGGGACCGGCCGCCGTCATCGACGTCTACTCGCCGGATCTGGCCGGCTTGCTGGCCAATGTCATCCCCGGCCTGCTGCCCGCCGAGCTCTCCAGGCTGCCGTACTCGGCCGCGATCAACCACCTCGGCGTGCCGCGGCTGCGGCTGACCGAGGTACTGGCCGCTGTCGCCGGACTGCGGCGCCCGGTCGAGTGGTGGGCCCAGTTCTACACCGCCCTCGGACCCCTGGCCGAGGCCACGCCGGATGCCACCGAGGAACTGGGCGCGCTGCCCGTTCCGCTGCTGGACGGCCGGGTGGTGACCGGCGTCCGCGGCGTGCTGCTGCCCGAGGTGGACGCGGAGACCATCGCGCTGCTGGAACAGATCGACGTGGTCGGCCTGCGCATCGCGCACCCGGACCTGGTGCACCCGCTGCTGGCCAGGGCCGGCGCGATTCCCGCCGGAGCCGGTGAGCTGCTGGACAGCGACGCCGTGCGCGAGGCCGTGGAGAACAGCGTCCGGGACAGCGAGTCCGGTGTGGACACCCTGCGGCTGGTCGACCTGGTGCTGCGGCTGGTGGAGATGGGCGGGTACAGCATCGCCACCCACCCCTGGCTGACCTCGCTGGCATTGCCGAACGATGTCGGCAATTCGCGCCGGGCCGACGAGCTCGCGCTGCCCGGAGCCCCCCTGCTGGACCTGCTCGACGCACACGCGCCGGTCGGCGTGCTGTTCCAGGCCGCGATCGACCGCTGGCCGGTGGAACTGCTGAAGGCCGTCGGCGTGCTGGACGGGTTCGCCGTGGTGATCGATGAGAACCCGGTCGGCCCGAACCACGACCTCGCCGACGAGGAAGAGTGGTGGGAGTCGATCGGCGGGGACTACCAGCCCCCGGCCAGGGTCGTCGGCGTGCGCGACCTGGACCTGGTCGCCGACGAGGCCTGGCCCCGGGCGATCACCCTGCTCATCTCCAACCCGGACACCCTCGCCGCGTTGCGCGAACCGAACGGCTACACCTCCTGGTGGCTGGCCCGGTTCGCCAAGATCAGCGGCCGGGTACCGAGCTACTGGCGGCTACCCGGAGCCGAGGACATCGCCGGGTTGTACGACCCGGTGCCCGACATCGGCCTGCCCGAAGACCTGCTGGAACTCCTCGGCGTGCGCACCGGTCTGACGGTGAACTCGGCCGCCGAGGCCGCGGAGATGCTGAACCGGCTCGGCGACCCCGCCCGGCAGATCGCGGTGGGCACCACGCTGCGCGCGCACGGAGAGCTCATCGCCGCCGTCGAGGACGGCCGGTTCGCCGCCGACCAGGTGGACCTGCCCGCCAAGGTGCGGTCCATCACCGGTGAGGCGGTGGACTCCGCCGAGGCGGTGATCCTGGACGTGCCCTGGGCCCTCGCGGTGTGGGACGGCGACTTCGTCGTCGGCCTGACCGACGTGGAACCGGCCCGCGCGGAGTTGCTGGCCGACCTGCTGGACCTGCCCCTGGCGGGGGAGCAGGGACCGGTCGAAGTGATCACCACCGGCGTGGTCAGCAGCTGGTCCGGGCTGGTCGACGTGGTCGACACCTGCGGCCTGCTGGACCTGCCGGTGCCCGACGGCGTGATCAGCGTGCACCAGACCCTGGTGGTCCGGGCCGACGGCGAGAACACCCGCGTCTCCTGGTGGCGGGAGGACGACGTCAGCCACGCCGAGGACAACCCCATCGCCATCGCCCGCGCGCTGGCCTGGGCCGTCGGTCGCTGGCGCGACCGCCACCTCATCGCCGACCTGCTCGCGGACCCCTCCGGCCCGACGCTGCTCGGCTGACGGATCTCCGAAGTTGACGATGTTCGGGGCTCGTTCCTCGCCGCGAACATCGTCAACTTCGGGGCGTCAGACGGGGAACTGGGCGGCTTCGGTGTCCAGCAGAGCGATGATCGCCGCCTTGTCGGCGGGGCGGATCGGGAGGCCGGCCCGCACCACGTAACGGCCGCGCCGGGTGTCCAGCACGGTGATCGTGCCCGCGCGGTGCTCCCGGCCGAGGCGATCCGTGGCGCGGCAGCCGAACTGGCTCACCACCAGGGGTTCCGAGGCCGCACCCGAACCGGGGTGCAGCGGAGACAGGTGGTCGACGATGGCCGCCGACAGGTCCTGGGGCCGGATCCAGCCGATTCGGATCTCGTCCTCGAACCGGGTGGCCCGCACCGCGCGGCCACCCCGCTCCGCGGTGATCGACCGTAACTCGCCCTCCGGCCCGCGTAACCGCGCCTCGCGGCCGTGCGTGGGCAGGGACAGCACCCGCAACATCTCGCCGAGCTCTGCCCGGTCGACCCCGGACTCGGCCAGCTCCCGCCAGGACGGGTCGAACGGCAGGTCCAGCACCAGCGGCGGCTCGCCCAGCCGGGGGCGGTCCCACGCCGCGTCGACGGCTCGGACAGACAGGGAGAAGGACATCATCGGGTCCGCAGCATCAGGCGGACCTCGCCGACCGGGACCTGCTGGACCGGAATGCACAACGGCTGCTGCACGGTGACCGACAACTGCGTCGGCGGGGCGAACCGGGGCAGTTGCCGGAACGCGTCGCACACCGCCGCCTGATACCCGCGTAAGCCCTCGGCCGCGCGCAGCCGGTCGGCGGTCGCCGCCGCCTCCGCCATTGTCCAGTCGCCGTGCAGCGGCATCGCGGACGGCTCGGCCATCTCCATCGCGATCCGATACGCGTCCGCCTGCGAGCGCAGCGTCAGCACCTGCGCCTCGGCGTGTAACGCGACCACCCGGATCCAGGCGGTCATCGGCGCCAGTGGCCTGCGCAGATTGCCGTGCAGCGACACCTCGGCGCGCTCCAGCGCCCGCTCGGTGTCCTCGTGAAGCCGCAGCAGCCTCCGGTGCTCCAACTCCCACATCCGGGCCAGTTCCAGCCCGTCGGCCGAACAGTCCGGATGGGACTGTTCTCCCTGGTCAGCGGGCCTGTCCTCGGTGAGTCCACGGCCCGCCGCCGCCAGCAGCCGGGCCAGCGACCGGTGCCGGCGCACCGCGGCCGTCGCAGCCTGTTCGTAGCCGGACTCGGCCAGCCTGCTGGCCGGATCCTGGCCGGGTGGGGCGAAGCGCACGGCGGTGATCCAGCCGCATCGCTCCTCCAGTGAAGCCCCCAGCGCCTCCAGGGTGGAACCGAGCTCCCGGGCGTTCCGCCCGGGCACGCTCATGGACACCGCCGCCGACAACTGCTCGGCCTGCGCGGTGCTCCGGACCAACCGTTCGGTGATGTCCAGCACGGCTCAGAGGATTTCCTGGGCGGTCTTGGAGCCACGCCGGTGCGCGCTGCGCTGCCAGAAGAAGACGCCGTAGCCCAGCGCGCCGAGCAGCAGGCCGCACAGGCAGACCCACAGCCAGACCGTGGGCGGCTGGTCGAAGGCGAACCTGGCCAGCAGCAACACCACGAACCCAACGGCCCACAGCGCCGAACCGATGATCACCACCGGCACGGGGTTGTTCAGCTTGTCGGGGAGCGCGGGCGGCAACGGCCGCTCCTGCTGCTCTTCGGTGTCGGACACGTTTGCAGGTTACCCGCACCGCCTGCGCGCGCCTGGATAAGGCAGGCTCATACGCATGCGTGCGTGGGTTGAGCGGTACTTCGAGGTGGCGGAGCGGGGCTCCACGCTGGGGCGGGAGCTGCGTGGCGGACTGGTCACCTTCGTGACCATGGCTTACATCGTGGTGCTCAACCCGTTGATCCTCGGCGGCCACCCGGACATCGCCGGACACGAGCTCGGCACCGCCCAGCTGGCCGCGGTCACCGCGTTGATCGCCGGGGTGATGACCATCCTGATGGGTGTCGTCGCCGGATATCCGTTCGCCATCGCGGCCGGGCTGGGCATCAACAACCTCCTCGCGGTCGGCTTCGCGCACCAGATGACCTGGCCGGAGGCCATGGGCCTGGTGGTCATCGACGGCCTGATCATCGCGGTGCTGGTGCTCACCGGCTTCCGCACCGCCGTGTTCAATGCCGTCCCCGCTGAGCTCAAGGCGGCGATGACCGTGGGCATCGGCCTGTTCATCACGCTGATCGGCCTGGTCGACGCCGGTTTCGTCCGCCGTATCCCGGACGCCGCGCACACCACGGTGCCCGTCGGCCTGGGCATCGACGGCGCGATCGCCTCCTGGCCGACCGCGGTGTTCGTGCTCGGCCTGGTGCTGACCAGCGTGCTGGTCGCCCGCCGGGTCCGCGCCGCCATCCTGATCGGCGTGCTGGGCACCACGGTGATCGCGATCATCGTCGAGGCGCTGGTGCACGCCGGGCCGTCCAAGGGCACCAACCCGAAGGGCTGGAACCTGGCCACCCCGGTGCTGCCGGACCAGGTGCTCGGCCTGCCGGACCTGTCCCTGGTCGGCGATGTCTCCTTCGGTGCCTGGACCCGGCTGCCCGCGCTGTCCGTGGCGCTGCTGGTGTTCACCCTGGTGCTGGCCAACTTCTTCGACGCCATGGGCACGATGACCGGGCTCGGCAAGCAGGCCGGTCTGGTCGGCGAGGACGGCCAGCTGCCCGGCGTCGGCAAGGCCCTCTTCGTCGAGGGCCTCGGCGCGGTGGCCGGCGGTGCCGGATCGGCCAGCTCCAACACGGTGTTCGTGGAATCGGCGGCGGGTATCGCCGAGGGGGCGCGCACCGGGCTGGCCAACGTGGTCACCGGGCTGCTGTTCCTGGGCGCCATGTTCCTCACCCCGCTGTACACGGTGATCCCGGTGGAGGCGGCCGCGCCGGCGCTGGTCGTGGTCGGCGCGCTGATGATGGCCCAGATCCGGGAGATCGACTTCACCGACTTCTCGGTGGCCCTGCCCGCGTTCCTGACGATCGCGGTGATGCCCTTCACCTACTCCATCGCGAACGGAATCGGCGCGGGCTTCATCGCGTTCGTGCTGATGCGGGTAGCGGTCGGCCGGATTAGGACGATTCACCCGTTGATGTGGCTTGTAGCTGGGCTTTTCGTTGTCTATTTCGCCACAGCCTGACCGTGTTCGATAAATCGTAAGGTAGGCTAACGAAGTGACCGATGAGCAGGGCCCAGAGGTTGGCACGGACGCCACTCTGGCCACCCGGGTGCGACTCGCCGTGGTGCGGCTGAACCGCCGCCTGCGAGCCCAGCGGACCGACCGCACGATCACGCTGACCCAGCTGTCCGCGATTTACTGCCTGGGCAAGTGCGGCCCGCTCACCCCCGGTGAGCTCGCCGCCAAGGAAGGCGTTCAGCCGCCATCGATGACGCGCGTGATCGCCGCACTGGAAGAGCAGGGCCTGCTCACCCGCCGCCCGCATCCGACCGATGGCCGCCAAGCGGTCGTCGAGTTGTCCGACGACGGGCGGGAATATCTGAAAGAGGAGACCACCGTCCGTGAGCGGTGGCTCGACAGTCAACTCGTCACGTTGACCGACGCGGAGCGCCAGACACTGGCGGCCGCGGCGGAGATCATAGATCGGATCTCCGCACGCTAAGGAGGGCGGAAAGTGCCGGCGTACGTCGAATCAAGTGCCGACAAGGTCTCTGCGACGACACCGCCGAACACTGATCCACCGCCCGCCCGCAAGCCAGGGATGTTCGTCTCCCTGAGGTATCGCAACTACCGATTATTCGCCTCCGGCCAGATCATCTCGCTGCTCGGCGTCTGGATGAGCCGCATCGCGCAGGACTGGCTGGTGCTGGATCTGTCCCACGGCAGCCCGCTCGCCCTGGGCATCATGATCACCCTGCAGTTCGCGCCGACGCTGTTGCTCTCGTTGTGGGCAGGCGTGCTGGCCGACCGGGTGGACAAGCGGAAACTCCTGGTAGTGCTGGAGACCGCCATCGGCGTGGTGGCGTTGCTCCTCGG
This sequence comes from Pseudonocardiaceae bacterium YIM PH 21723, assembly GCA_003600225.1. Lineage (GTDB taxonomy): Bacteria > Actinomycetota > Actinomycetes > Mycobacteriales > Pseudonocardiaceae > QZFT01. The sequence goes on along the minus strand of QZFT01000015.1, from coordinate 20,172 downwards.
CTTGCTGGTGGTCACCGGGGTGGCTCAGCTGTGGCAGGTGTACGTCATCAGTTTCGTGTTCGGCGCCTTCACCGCGATCGAGGTGCCGACCAGGCAGGCCTTCATCACCGAGATGGTCGGCCGGGAGCAGTTGTCGAACGCGGTCGCGTTGAACTCCATGATCTTCAACACCGCCAGGATCGTCGGGCCGGCGATCGCCGGTGCGGTGATCGCCTGGGTGGGCACCGGCCCGGTGTTCCTGATCAACGCGGCCACCTTCATCGCGGTCATCGCCGGTCTGCTGCTGATGGACGAGGCGAAGCTGTTCCGCGAGCCGCCGGTGGCGAAGAAGCGTGGACAGCTTCTCGAAGGCCTGCGGTACGTGGCCGGACGGCCGGACATCACCCTGGTGATGACCACGCTGTTCTTCGTGTCCACGTTCGCGCTCAACTTCCAGCAGTTCCTGCCGGTGGTCGCCCGCGAGGTGTTCAAGATCGGCTCGACCGGTTACGGCGTGCTGGCCTCGGTGTTCGCCTGCGGCACCCTGCTGGGGGCCACCCTGGCCGCCCGGCGCAGCGCGCGGGGCATGCCGTCCACCCGTCTCGTCATGGCGGCCGCACTGGTGTTCAGCGCGCTGACCACGCTGACCGGCCTCGTGTGGGACCCCTGGGCGTTCGGCGTGCTGCTGATTCCGACCGGGGTGGCCGCGATGACCTTCATGACCGCGGCGAACACCACGGTGCAGCTGAACACCGACGGAGCGTTTCGCGGACGGGTGATGTCGCTGTACTTTCTGGTGTTCATCGGCGGCACCCCATTGGGTAGTCCGATCATGGGGTGGATCGCCGAGCACTGGGGCGGCCAGGCGCCGATCTGGGTCGGCGGGCTGCTGTCGCTGCTGTCCGTACTGGCATCGCTGCTGGTCAGGCGGCTTTGGAAAGGTAACCCTAAGAAAGTGCTTGCGTCCTCATCTGAAGTTAGGCTAACCTAACGTTGCTCGCTTCGTGGTGGGAGCGGCAGTCAGTTCGGGAACAGAAAAGGCCCGGGTTTCTCGTGGAGGAGACCCGGGCCTTTTCGTATTTTTTTGTATTTTGGGCGCGTGGACGAATGGCGCTGGCAACTGCTGCGCGAACTGGACGACCCGCTGTGGCTCGCCTATCCGGCGGAGCACGACCAGTACGCGACCGACGAACGCTTCCACGTCCTGCGGCACCGGCTCGGTGCCGAGGACTGGAAATGGGCCGACGGCGGCGGAGCGGACCGGGACACCGGCTGGCCGCACGCGAGCTACGTCGGCCGGATCACCGTGCCCGGCGCGGTGCTGACGGTGAGCAACTTCGCCCCTCTCGTCGGCGTCTCCGGCGATCCGGGACCGGAGGTCGAGGAGCTCGACGAGCTGGGCTGGGTGCTGATCCCGGAGGAGCCGCTGTGGCGGTCCTACGACGGTTCCAACCGCACCCTGTTCCAGCTGGGGCTGCGGAACCCGACGTGGTGGACCCGCTTCTTCGATAACCTCTACTGATGGGGGACCACTGGGCGCTGCTGCGCGAGCTGGACGATCCGGAGCGGGTGGAGACGCCGCGTGGATTCGAGTTCCTCGCCGCCCGGGATCGGTTCCGGCGGCTGGACCGCGGCCTGGCGGAGAGGTTCGGTACGGGAGTCAGCGGTGAGCTCGAGCTGCAGCCCGAGACCAACAACGTCAACTCCAGCTATCTGGGCCGGATCGTCATCCCGGCCGACCTCAGCATCGACCGGATCACGCTGTCGGTGAGCAACTTCTTCCCCCTGGTGGGCCTCACCCTGGGCAACCCGGGCTCCTACGACGCTCAGGAGGAGGCCGACTTCCTGGACCACCGGGACCGGGAGAAGATCCGGGAGACGGTCGCCGGGCACGGTTACGTGCTGATCCCCGAAGAGCCGCTCTGGATTCCCTACGACGGGCCCAACGACGCCGTCCGCGACCGGGAACAGCACCTGGGCCACCCGCCGAGCTGGTGGAACCGCTACTTCGGCTGCCTCTACTGGTGACCCCGAAGTTGACGATGTTCGGCGCTCGTACCTCGCCGCGAACCTCGTCAACTTCGGAGGAGGCAGCGGCCGCCTTGAGCATTGGTCCCGGAGTTGGCGATGTTCGGGACCAGCGCTTCCCGCGAACCTCGTCAACTTCGAGGCGGGCGTAGACAGCGGAAAGCCCCGGACTCCCGTGGAGAGAGGCCGGGGCTTTTCGCACAGCTCTTGAGCCGGAGCTGATTCTGCAGAATCTGCAAAGGGCGCAGATTCTGCAGAATCAGCCGTTGAGCAGCAGGCCGTTCTGGCCGGCGCGAGCGGCCTCGAAGCGGGCCGTCACGTCGTTCCAGTTGACGACGTTCCACAGGGCGTTGATGTAGTCCGCCTTGAGGTTGCGGTACTGCAGGTAGTAGGCGTGCTCCCAGATGTCGAAGGCCAGCAGCGGCGTGGTGGCGATCGACAGGTTGGAGTGGTGGTCCTTCAGCTGCTGCGTGATCAGCCGCTGGCCGACCGGCTCCCAGGCCAGGATGCCCCAGCCGGAGCCCTGGATGGTGCTCGCGGCGGCGTTCAACTGGGTGCGCAGGCCGTCGAAGGAGCCGAAGAACTCCTCGATCGCCTGGGCGAGCTCGCCGGTGGGCTTGTCGCCACCGTTGGGGGAGAGGTTCTTCCACCAGACCTGGTGCAGCGCGTGGCCCGCGAGGTGGAAGGCCAGCGTGGTCTCCAGGCCGACGATGCCGCCGAGGTTGCCCTTGTCGCGGGCCTCGTCGATCTGCTCGATGGTGTCGTTGGCGCCCTTGACGTAGGCGGCGTGGTGCTTGCTGTGGTGCAGCTCGTTGATCTCACCGATGATCGCCGGCTCGAGAGCGGCGTAGTCGTAGTCGAGATCGGGGAGCGTGTACGTGGCCATTACGCCTGTTCACCCCTAGAAATAAACGGATTGGTCGCTACTTACAACCTATCGGGCTCCCGGGTACCCAACAACGTGAGGCACACACCCCTCGCGCCTGGAATAACTGGGCGAAATTTGTTCACTCAACCGGGTAAAACCGGCCTGACCTGCGGTGAGGCGCCTCTCATCGGGGCATTCTGCGGTGTCCCATTCCGGGGCGAGAGTGGCGGCCACGGTGGAAGGAGGCTCGATGCCCATCCGCGCGCACCGACGCCTCTTCGGACTGCTGCTGACCTCCGGCCTGGTGCTGACCACCGTGCTGGTCGGCGCGACCAGCAGCGGACCGCCCAAGGCCGTCGCCGAACTGATCGCCGAGGACCAGCCGATTCCGACCCGCCTGATGGGCGCGGCGGGCTGGCTGGGCAGGCAGTTCGGCCAGGAAGACCACCTGAGTTTCACCTTCGAAGGCGAGAGTTTCCCGGACGAGGCGGGCACCGTGGACGCCGTCTTCGCACTGTCGGTGACCGGAGTCGGTCCGGACATCCAGCGCCGGGCCACCGACTGGCTCGCGGCCAGGACCACCACCAGCACCGGCGCCCCCGGCAAGTCCGTCAACCCGGAACACACCGCGCGGCTGATCCTGCTCGCCCTCGCCCAGGGCCGGGATCCGCACGCGTTCGGCGGGCATGACCTGGTCGTCGACCTGACCTCGGTGATGGGCGCGGACGGCCGGTTCGGCGTACCCGCGGCCGGCGAGCCCGCGGCGAAGGCGGGCAACCCGCGTGGTCAGGGCGCCGCGATCGTCGCGCTCTACCGGTTGGCGCCCGAGAAGGTGCCGGCCAAGGCCGTCGACTACCTGGTGGAGAACCAGTGCGTGGACGGCGGGTTCCCGGACGACTTCATCGCCGACGAGGAGACCGGCTGCGGCGCGAACAGCACCGTGCCCGCCCTGGTGCTGGAGGCCCTCGCCCTGTCCGGCCGGAAGGAAGCGGTGGAGGCGGCGACCGGCTGGGTCGACCGGTACACCGGCAGCACCTACGGGGTGAACACCGGTGACCTCGGCGGATACACCTACGGCGCCACCGCGGCCGGCGACCGGACCCTGTCCACCAAGAGCGTGGGCCGGATGCTGAAGCGGCAGGTCAGCTGTGGCCTGCCCGCCGACCTGCTGGGGCTCGGGTTGCGCGGCGCCATCGGCTACCGCACCGCGAACGATGAATTCCTGCCCGCCGTGGTGGCCAAGGCGGTCTGGGGCGGCGCGCGGAAACCCCTCGGACAGCGGGCCAAGCCGGTGCTACCGGGGCCGCTACCCATTCTGGGCTGCCCCGCCCCCGCGCCTACTGCGAAGCCGGTGGCCTGAGCGTTGGTGAAAGCGTCCCGAAGTTGGCGATGTTCGGGGCTCGTTCCTCGCCGCGAACATCGCCAACTTCGGATCTCAAAAAAGGGGCCTAGGAAACCGGCCAGGTGTGCACGGGGTCGCCCTCGTGCATGAGTTCCACGTACTGAGCCAGCATGCGGCGCAGAGCAGCCTCCCGCGACATGCCCTTACGTTCCAGCAGGGCGACGGTGTCCCGCTGCCACAGTGATCCGGTGCGCCGTGCGACGCATCGTTGCTCGATCACTCCCAGGTACCGCTCCCTGGCCTGGTCGGAGACCCCGCACAGCCGCAGCCCGTCGTGCGCGAGGGGCAGCAGCCTGCGCAACACGAGCTCGTCGGGTGGGACCCAGCCGATACCCGGCCAGTACAACTGCGCGTCCATGCCGTGCCGGGCTCCGGAGTACAGGTTCTCCTCCGCGGCCTGGAAGGACATCTGTGTCCATAGTGGACGCTCTTGCTCGCTCAGCGCGCGCTGCGCCCCGTAGAAGAAGGCGGCGTTGGCCATCACGTCCAGCACCGTCGGCCCGGCGGGAAGGACGCGGTTCTCCACTCGCAGATGGGGAACACCGCCCGCCACGTCGTAGACCGGACGGTTCCATCGCCAGATGGTGCCGTTGTGCAGCCGCAGTTCCGCCAGTTCCGGGGTCAGGCCCGATTCCAGCGCTGCCAGCGGGTCCTGATCGCTGACCTCGGGCAGCAACCCGGGGAAGTAGCGAGCGTTTTCCTCGAACAGATCAAAAATGGAGGTGATCCACCGCTCCCCGAACCACACCCGGGGCCGCACACCCTGGTTGCGCAGTTCGTCCGGCCTGGTGTCCGTGGCCTGGAGGAACAGGGGGATCCGCGTTTCGTGCCACAACGCCTTGCCCAGCAGGAACGGTGAGTTCGCCGCCAGCGCGACCTGGACTCCGGCCAGGCACTGCGCCGCGTTCCAGTGGGCGGCGAAGTCGTCCGGCGCGACCTGGAGGTGCAGCTGCACCGAGGTACACGCCGACTCGGCGAAGATCGAGTCCACCGAGTGCCGCAGTCGCTCCGCCGGCGTACCCGGCAACGCCGGGCCCTCCATGTCCAGCAGGAGCTCTTCACCGCGCGCGGACAGGATCTCGTCATTGAGCACCATGTAGCGCGGGTTGTGCGACAACCATTTCGCTTTGAAGTGTTCTTCCCTGAGCGTGGGAAGTGCGCCGATCATGGCAAGGCCCGCACCGGCGTCTTGGGCCTTGGTCTCGGCGTCATCCAGGGCGATTCGGAGTTCTTCTTCGAGGTGGAGTGCCTCGTCGCCCGCCAGTGGGCGCGGGGGCACGTTGATTTCCAGGTTGTGTTGGCCGAGTTCGGTCTGGAAGGAAGGATCGGAGATCTTCTCGAGAACCACGGAATTGGCCATTGCCGGGCTGTGTGCCTCGTCGATGAGGTTGAGCTCGATTTCCAGGCCCATCTGCTGGCGGGGGAACGAGAAACTGTCCTCTGCCAGCATGCGCGCCAGCGCATCGAGACACCGCTGAACCTTTTCCCGATAACGCTGGCGGTCCTCCCAACTGAAGTTCCGGTTCTTCAGTTCCTTTCCCATGCCGCCTCCTTGTCTGGGTCGGCCGGGCGTACCAGTGCCGCAGCGGAGACAAACCGTGACACAGCGGTACTGTGGTCGCTAGCGGCCAATCTGGTGCTCTGTGTCACCAGGTCGTAACGCCCTGCGAGGACTTCCTGTTCAGGGCGTTGCATTTTGTTGATCTTGTTGCCTAGGGCACTCCCAGATGTTGAGAAGCGGATACTTGACCAGTGCCAGAAGTGATCGAGATAGACCGGGCGGACGACCCGCGGCTGGACGACTTCCGTGACCTCTCCATGGCCGACCGCAGGCCGGACCGGCCCGGCGGCCGGGGGCTGGTCATCGCCGAGGGGGTAGTCGTCGTGCGGCGGCTCATCTCCTCCGGATATCCGGTGCGGGCGTTGCTGGGCGTGGCCAGGCGGATCGAGGAACTGGAACCGGACCTGGCCGACCTGGACGTGCCCGCCTACGTCGCCCCCGCCGAGCTGATGGCCGAGGTCGTCGGCTTCCACCTGAATCGGGGAGTGCTGGCCACCGCCGACCGCAAGCCGCAGCCGCGGCTGAACGAGTTGGCTCCGCAGTGCCGGAACATCGCGTTGCTGGAGGGGGTCACCGACCACGAGAACCTGGGTTCGCTGTTCCGCAACGCGGCCGCGCTGGGCATCGACGGTGTGGTGCTGGCGCATGGCTGCTCGGACCCGCTCTACCGGCGCAGCGTCCGTGTCTCCATGGGGCATGTGCTCCGGGTGCCGTTCACCGTGATGCCGTACTGGAATCTGGGGCTCAAGACGTTGCGCGAGCACGGGTTCACCATCGCCGCGCTCACCCCGGCGGCCGACGCGGAGTCGCTGGCCGAGGCCGACCTCGGGCAGAAGACCGCGTTGCTGCTGGGTTCCGAGGGGCACGGACTCAGCGAGCAGGCCATGGCCGACGCCGACCTGCGGGTGCGGATTCCGATGGCGGGCCTGGTGGACTCGCTGAACGTGGCCACCGCGGCGGCGATCGCGTTTTACCAGGTGACAGCCTGACCGACGTGATCAACCAGAATTCGATCGGTAACAACTAAACTCCCCGGTATGGAACTGCGAGCCCGGTCTGGCCGAGCCGTCCTGCTGGATGCGGACGGCGGCCGTGAGGTCGATCTGGCCGGGCTGCCCTTGCCCGAGGACCTGCCGGAAGCGCTGCAGGAATGGGCCCGGGTCGCCGACGCCGTTCTCGTCGGAGACGTGCCGGAGCGCGAGGCGGCCGGGGAACTGATCACTCGCCGTGGCCGGCAGCTCAGCCGGCGGTTGTCCGGAGCACTCGGTCAGCCGATCGACTTCGCGGATCCGGTGAGCGGTGCCGTGGAGCAGGTGGACACCGATCCCGGGTTCGAGGTCGTCGTGGAGGGTGACCCGCCGGCGGAGCCGACCCCGTGGGGCACTGGCATGGCGGTGACCTTCTTCGTCGCGGTGCTGGTGCTGTTGTCGGTGGTCACCCTGTCGCTGGGATTGGCCGGCGCGTCGAGCTGGCTGGCCGTGCTGGCCAACCTGATGATCGCCGCCGGCCTGGCTCCCTCGGTGTGGCTGACCCGGTTCACCCCGGTCTGGCGCTGGGTGGCGTTCGGCGTCGCGGCGGGTATCGCCGGTGCCTGGACCATCCTGATCCTGCGGCTGCTCGGCTAGCTCACGGTCAGCGCGTAGGCGCTGCCGCCGGCATCCCCGGGGATGGTGGCCCGCACCATGTTCTGCGCCGTGTCGATCACCGAGATCGAGTTGTCCTGGTTGTTCAGCACATAGGCGCGGTTGCCCTGCGGATTCAGCGCGACGGCCAGCGGACCGCGACCGACCGGGATGCCCACCAGGACGAACTTCCCCTGGGTGTCGATCACCTTGACCATGTTCTCCCGCAGGCTGGTGACGTAGAGCCGGTCGCCCCGCGGGGAGAGGGTAAGGCCGGTGGGGCGCGAGCCGACCTGGATGGTCTGGGTGACCACGCGCCGCGGAACGTCGATCACCGAGACGGTCTCCTCGCCGCGGTTGGCCACGTAGGCGACCTGCCCGCTCGGGTCCAGGGCCAGGCCGTACGGATCCTGGCCGGTCGCCACCTCGCCGATCACCTCGTTGCGGGTGGTGTCGATGAAGGAGACCTTCCGGTCCGCGGTGCGGGCCACGGCGAGCAGGCCGCCGTCCCGGTCGGTGGCCAGCTGGAACGGAGCGCCCGGCACGCTGATCTCGGCGATGTTCGTGTTCTGCGCGGTGTCCAGCACGGTGACCTTGCCCGCGGTCAGGCTGGAGATGTAGGCGCGGCTGCCGTTGGGGTGGGTCACCACGGCTCGGGGATCGGGCGCGACGGGCAGGGTCGCGGTGACCTTCCCACTGCCGGGGTCGATCGCGGACACGGTGGAATCGCCGGTGTTGGTGACGTACAGCGTGCCGTGGCCCGGCGTCGCGGCCAGTCCGCGTGGCCCCTGGCCGACGGGGATGGGTGGCTGCTCGGCGTAACCGCCGGTGCTGATCACCCGCACCTGGTTGTGCGCGGCGTCTGTCAGGTACACCCGGTTCTGCTGCTCGCCCGCCTGAGCGGTCATCGGCATCGCCGAGGTGAGCAGCAACACGGTCAGCACCAGGCGCATCCGACGCATGAGCACTCCAATCAGGGCGTGGATCACCTGCGAAGATCCATCATTTCTGAGGTATCGGCCAATCCGGGGTCCGGCTGATGGACCGGTTCGAGGGGTCTTGACCTTCGGCAGCGCGTGTGTTTATCGTTTGTCGATAACATCGATAAACGATAACTGGGGTGGTCATGGCTCGTAAATCGAGCGCCATCGATCCGGCGCTGCTGACCTTGGTCCGATTACTGGTCTGGGGTAGCGGTCTGCTGACGATCCTCCATCTGCTGGTGGCCTTCCGGCGGCTGCTGCCCGACAACCCGCTGTGTCCGCAGACCTTCGATCTGGCGACTGTCAGCCCGTTGAACGCCGGTGTCCACCAGACCGGAGACCATCTTTGTGTGGCCAAGGCGAGCGTCGGCCAGGTGGGGTTGTACGCGGTGTCGGAGGTGACGCCCTACGCCTTCGCTTTCGTCGCGTTGGTGCTGTTCTTCCGGTTGCTGCGTACCGCGGCGACGGAGGGTCCGTTCGTGGAACTGGTGCCGGTGCGGATGCGCACGCTCGGGTACTTCGCCGTACTCGGCGGTCCGGTCGCCTGGTACGTGAAGCTCGGCGCGATGTGGCTGCTCGTGAAGACGATGACCAGCTACTACGACCATGAGTGGCCTGGTTTCGGCTGGTCACGGTGGGAGGAACGGCAGCCGTTCCCGTATCTGTTGCTCCTGGTCGGTCTGGCCACCGTGACGTTCGCCCGGGTCATGCGTCAGGGCGGCGAGATGCGCAGGGACCTGGAAGGGACCGTCTGATGGCCACCGAGACGAAGGCGATCAAGCCCGGCCTGGTGCGGCTGGTGAACCTGTTGTTCCTGCTCAGCCTGGTGGCGCTGGTGCTGCGCCTCGGGTTCGCCGTGCAGAACGTTGGTCCTGGATTCCTTACCTGCGTCGACACCCGGGACGCACTGGCACCGATCCAGCCGCTCTTTCCCGGGGTGACGAACTCCGGCGGGCGACTCTGCGATGCCTCGCCGGATCTCGAACAGCAGTTCCTGCTCCTGGTGCACCGGATCGCGGTGCCGGCGTTCACCTGCGCCGTGCTCTGGTTCCTCGCCCGCTGGCTGCGCACCGCGTCGAAGGGCCCGTTCGATCAGCAGGTGCCGGTCGTCATGCGTGGGCTGGGGCGGCTGCTCACCGTGGGCGGGGTCGTCGCTCCGCTAGTGCAGTATCTGTCCGCCGCGTACCTGATCAGGACCATGACATCCTTCTACGACTGGCGACACCTGACCACGTTCGGCGTGGTGCCGTTCGAGTTCCGGGAGTCGTTCTCGTTCACCCTGGTCCTGGTCGGCCTGGTCATGATCGCCTTCGCGAAGATCATGCGAGCCGGTGTGGAGATGCGGAAGGACCTTGAGGGAACCGTCTGATGCCACCTGAAGGCGAGCACGAGATCGAGGTGCGCCTCGACGAGCTTCTCGAACGGCGTGGCATGACGCTGAGCCGGCTCGCCGAGCTCGTCGGGGTGACCCTGGTGAACCTGTCGGTGCTGAAGAACGGCCGCGCCAGGGCCATCCGGTTCTCCACCCTGACCAAGCTGTGCGAGGTGCTGGACTGCCAGCCGGGCGACCTGCTCACATACCGGCCACCGGAGCGGTAAACGATCTTAAGATGCAGGCATGTGGACTCCGCACCACCAGGGCTACTAATACCCCGGCACTGAGGGCGATGCGATCACGCGTCGCCCTCCTTGGCGTGCCTGTGGCGTGAGCCGTTCTCGTCCCTCTGTGACGACGGCAGCCAGGCACGGTCCCGTCCCGCCGCCCGTTGCCAGGAGTTCTTCGTGCCCGCGTTGCTTCCCCCTGCCCTCGAACCGTTCGTCGATCTGCTCTGCTGCCCGGTGTGCCGGGCCCATCTCGGTCCCGCCCCCGGCGCATTGCGCTGCCCGGCGGGGCACACCTTCGACATCGCCCGCCACGGCTACGTCAGTCTGCTCGCCGGTACCCGTCCCACCAGCGGGGACGACGGCGCGATGGTGCAGGCCAGGCACCGGTTCCTGGCCACCGACAGGTACGCCCCCATCCGCGACGCCGTCGCCCGGCTGACGGCCGATGGCCTGCCCGATCACGGCACCGTGGTGGACGTCGGCTGTGGCACCGGCTACTACCTGGCCGGCCTGCTCGACGTGTTTCCCGGTGCCCGTGGCCTGGGGCTGGACACCTCGGTGCGCGCGTTGCGCGCGGCGGCCAGGGCCCATCGGCGTGCTGCCGCGGCGAGCTGGGATGTCTTCCGCTCCTTCCCGTTGGCCGACCGGATGGCCGACGTCGTGCTGGACGTGTTCGCCCCGCGTAACCCGGCCGAGTTCCACCGCGTGCTCCGCCCGGCCGGCCGGTTGGTCGTCGTGCGGCCCACCGGCCGGCACCTGGCCGAGTTGCGTGGCCGGCTGCCGGCGATGGTCGCGGTCGATCCGGTGAAGGAGCAGCGCCTGCACCGGACGCTGGATCCCTTCTTCACCGGGGCCGAGACCCAGCAGGTCGAGTACGGCCTGTCCCTGTCGAGGCAGGAGATCCTCGACCTGCTGGGCATGACGCCGAGCGCGCGCCATCTGGACCACGGTGACCTGGGCGATCAGCTGCCCGAACAGGTCACCGTCTCCGTACTGGCCACCGCCTACCGGCCCCGGTGACCGGCTGTCCCGAAGTTGACGATGTTCGGGCTTCGCCGCGAACATCGTCAACTTCGGAGCCGCCAAGGGTTAGCGGATGGAGTCGAGCCAGGTGCGGTGCAGGTCGGCGAATGCGCCTCCCTGGGCGATGAGTTCCTCGGGGGCTCCGTCCTCGGTGACCGCGCCACCGTCGACGACGAGGACGCGGTCGGCGATCAGCACGGTGGACAGCCGGTGGGCGATGATCAACGCGGTACGGCCGGTCAGCACCGTCTCCAGGGCTGACTGCACCGCCCGTTCCGTGGGGATGTCCATGCTGGAGGTCGCCTCGTCCAGGATCAGCACGGCCGGATCGGCCAGCAGAGCCCGGGCGAAGGACACCAGTTGCCGCTGCCCGGCGGATAATCGGCCGCCGCGTTTGCGGACGTCGGTGTCGTATCCCTCGGGCAGTGCGGCGATGAACCCATGCGCTCCCACCGCCGCTGCGGCCGCCTCGATCTCCGCTCGGCTTGCACTGGGCTTGCCGAGCGCGATGTTGTCCGCCACCGAGCCGGAGAACAGGAAGGACTCCTGCGTCACCATGGCGACCGCCCGGCGTAGGTCCGTGTCCGCCAGGTCCCGCAGATCGATGCCGTCCAGGCTGACCGTGCCCTCGCTCGGGTCGTAGAACCGGGCGACCAGCTTGGCCACCGTGGACTTGCCCGCACCGGTCTCGCCGACCAGGGCCACCGTCTGCCCGGCCGGGATGTGCAGGTCCAAGGTGGACAACACCTGCGGGGTGTCCGGTCCGTAGCGGAACCGCACATCGGTGAACCGCACCTCGCCCCGGGCCTTGGTCAGCGGCACCGGGTTCTCCGGATCGGCCACCGTCGGCTCGGTCGCCAGCACGCCGGAGATCTTCTCCATGGCTGCTGAGGCGCTGGCGTACGCGTTGGCGAACATCGCGATGTCGTCGAGCGGGTCGTAGAACCGGCGCAGGTAGATCAGGAACGCGGTCAGCACGCCGAGCTGCAGCGTGCCGTCGTGCACCTGGTAGGCGCCGATCAACAGCATGATCGCGATGGACGCGTTGCCACTGAACCGGATGGAACCCATGAAGGTGCCCAGGGTGACCATGGACCGGCTCCAGGCCGACTGGTACTCGCCGGCCAGGCCGTCCATGGTGCGTTCGTTGGGCTCCTCCCGGCGGAAGGACTGCACGACCCGCACGCCGCCCATCGACTCGACGAAGTGCACGATCGCCTTCGCCATCGAGCTGGAGGTGGCCCGGTAGAGCTCCACCGAGACCCGCCGGTACCACCGGGTGATCAGCAGGATCGGGATGAAGCTGAGCAGCAGCACCAGGGCCAGTGGCGCGTCCAGGGTGATCAGCACCGCCGCCACCCCGACCATGGTGATCAGCGACATGATCATGTCGTCCATGCCGCTGTCCACCAAGTCCCACAGCGTCCGCAGGTCGTTGGTCATCCGGGAGATCAGCCGGCCCGAGGTGTAGGACTCGTGGAAGGACAACGCCAGTCGCTGGGCGTGGTCGAACACCCGCTGCCGCAGGTCGAACAGCACGTCCTGGCCGAGGCGGTTCAGCTGCATGACGAACACGCCGTGCAGTGCCGCCGAGAGGATCGAGGTCGCCGCGTAGGCCACCCCGCACAGCACCAGCACCTGCGTGTCGCCGCGCAGCGCCGCGGGTACTCCCCGGTCGATCGCCGCGGCGATGAGCAGCGGTCCGGCCAGGATGGCCATGTTGTGCACCAGGTTCGCCACCAGGGTGAGGATCACCCTGGTCCGGTAGGGGCGCAGCAACGAGAACAGCAGCTTCCGGGACCGGGCGCCGAGTTCCCGGTTGGCCGCGGCGTCCAGCTCGGTCCGATCCTCGGTGTCGATGAGAGCCGTCACGGGACCGCCACCTCCGCCTCCACGTCGTCCTCCATCGTCGACAGCAGCCGGTGGTACTCCGGCGAACTGTGCAGCAGTTCCTGGTGGGTGCCGAGCACGGTGATCCGGCCATCGGCCAGCAAAGCCACCCGGTCGGCCAGCAGCACCGTGCTCGGCCGATGCGCCACGATCAACGCGGTTCCGTCCACCATCACCCGGCGCAGTGCGGCTTCGACCTCGGCCTCGGTGTGCACGTCCAGCGCGGACAACGGGTCGTCCAGCACCAGTACCGGCGGCTTGGCCAGCACGGCCCTGGCCAGGGCCAGCCGTTGCCGCTGGCCACCGGACAGGGACAGGCCCTGTTCGCCGATCTGGGTGTCCAGCCCGGCGGGCAGTTCGCGGACGAAGTCCAAGGCCTGGGCAACCGCCAGGGCCTGCTCGATCTCCTCGTCGGTGACCGGGCGGTCCGAGCCCATGGCCACGTTCTCCCGCACGCTGGCGGAGAACAGCACCGCTTCTTCGAAGGCCATCGACACCAGGGTGCGCAGCTCGGCCAGTCCCAGGTCCCGGATGTCCACTCCGTCCAGGGTGATCCGGCCGCCGGTCACGTCGTACAGCCGGTTCACCAGGCCGATCGCGGTGGACTTTCCGCTGCCGGTGGCGCCGACCAGGGCCACCGTCTCCCCGGGCTTCAGTTCGAGGTCGAATCCGCGCAGCAGCGGGATGTCACTGCCCGGGTACTGGAACTGCACGTCCTCGAACCGCAGCAGGCCACGCACCGGCCGGGCGGGGCGTTTCGGCCGCTTCGGTTCCACAATGGACGGTTCGGTGTCCATGAACTCGTAGTACCGCTCGACCGCCGAGGCCGTCTCGTTGGACTCGGCCAGCAGCCAGCCGATGGACCGGGTCGGCCAGTCCAGATAGGTGCAGATGGTGATCGCCGCGACCAGGGTGCCCAGGGTCAGCGTGCCCGCCGCGACCTGGAGACCGCCGTCGACCAGCACGACGGCCAGCGCGATCTCCGGCAGCAGCATGGTCAGCGGCCACAACAGGGCCAGCAGCTTCGCCTTGTGCAGCTCGCTCTGCCGCAGTGCCCGTGCCTGCGCGCTGAAGATCTTGAGTCGATCCTTGCCCCGGCCGAAGGCCTTCAGTACCCGCAGCCCCTGCACGGATTCCTCGATGGTGGTGGTCAGGTCGCCTTCCTGGTCCTGCGCCCGGCGGGCCACCGTCTTGTACTTCTGCTCGAAGATCCAGCTGATCACCACCATCGGCAGCATGGCCACCAGCTCGATCAGCCCGAAGACCGGCGACAGGTAGAACAGGATGGCCAGGCCGGTGATGACCACCGTTCCGTTGGCCACGAAGAAGACCAGGCACATCGCCAGCCAGCGGCGGATCGTGGACAGGTCGCCGCCCATCCGGGAGAGCAGCTGACCCGACGGCCAGCGGTCGTGGAAGCCCAGGTGCAGCCGTTGCAGATGCGCGAACAGCCGGAGCCGCAACCGCTTCTCCAGCATCGTCACCGGGGTCGCGATGATCCGTCTGCGCAGGTAGAACATGCCGGCCTCGATCGCGCCCGCGAGCAGGAACAATCCGGACAGCCAGAGGAGTGTGGTCAGGTCACCGCTGGCCACCGGACCGTCGATGATCCGCCGCATGAGCAGCGGCATGGCCAGCCCGGCCAGCATGGCGCCCAAGGTGACCGCGATGGCCGCGGCGAAGGACCATCGCTCGGGGTATGCCTCACTCAGCAGTCGCCGGATGGAGGCTGCCGTCGATCGTTTCGGCTGAGCCGAGGGGGAGCGCATGACACCGACGTTACGAAGCCTGGCCTGCCGAGGCATCCCATTTTTCGCTGCCTGTGGATGGATCGCCGTCCTGTGGACAGCTCGCTGAGCTGCGGGTTCGGTCAGGTGAGGCTTGTCTGCTGATCCCGCTTTTTCAGGCGTTTGGTGGCGGGTTGGGTCTGGGTTTTTGTCGAAGGCGGCTTTGGAGGGGGAGACGGGTGGGGGCTTTCGTCTTTCCTGCCTGCGTGTTGGGTGGGGGCACGCCTGTCTGGGCGGTATGGGTCGTTGCGCGGGGCCGGTTTTGCTGCGGTATTCGGTCACGACCCCGGTATCCGTCCACAATGGACGCCAATTACGGCGTGTCGCATCGTTTTCGCAGCGTGTCGCCCCACTTGTCGTGGCTATTAGTCACGACAAGTGCCACTTGTCGTGGATAAAACCCACGACAAGTGAACTCAGATAACCCGCGCAGTGACCAGCCACCCCGAAAAAGAAAGCCCCGGTCTCCGCATTGCAGCGGAGAACGGGGCCAGATGACCGAAGGACTAGCCGCGCTGGGAGCGGACGCCCAGCAACACGTCTTCCCAGGAGGGGACGATCGGGTGGTTCTTCTTGCTCTTGCCCTTCGCGCCCTCGGCCTTACGGCTGGGCGCGTGCGTGCTCAGATTGGTCTCCGGCTCGGTGGCGTCCGCGGCCGCGGCAGCCTCCGGAGCAGCGGCTTCGGGGACCGGCGCCGAAGGCGCGGCGGGCAGGGCCGGGGGAGCGAGCGGGCCGTCGAGCACCGGGGCGGACTGGTTCACCGCGACCGGCTCGGCCGCCGCCTCCTCCTCGAAGTCGGCGACGTAGCTGGGCGCGGTCGCGGACCGGGCGTCGGCCGTCTCGTACTCCAGGGCGCGTTGCGCGAGCCGGGTGACCGGGCGGACGGTGCGCACCGCGCGGCCGGCATTGGGGTCGATCAGGTCGGCGGCGTTCTCGTCCAGCGCGGTGACCGTGCCACCGTGTGCGCCGGGGTGGAAGGTCCAGTGCGCCTTGACGTCGGAGCGGCCGGCTCGCCAGCGCAGCTGGACGACCCACTTGCTGTCGTCGCCACGCCAGGAGTCCCAGGTGGCGAGCAGGTAGTCCTGGCCACGCAGGCCGAACGCGTGCTGCACGACCTCGCCGAGGGTCTGTACGTCGGGGCCGTCCTCGCGGACCGGGTGCGCGCTCTGCGCCAGGTCGGCGGTGCGCGAACGCTCCAGCAGCACCGGATAGGCGAAGCGCTCGACCTTCTGCGCGGGGATGCCGGAGGCGGCGGCGATGTCCTCGATGGACGCGCCTGCCCGAATGCGGGTCTGGATCTCGCGAGGACGCATCTGGCTCTCCAGCTCGATCTGTACCTGGCCAAGGCGGATGAGGTCACCGCGTGCGGCGGCGGTCAGCCTCGCGTCCGCGGGCAACGTGAACCGTTCGGCACTTTCTGGATCCTCCAGGATCACCGACGTGCCGTCCTCGTTCAGGCCGACAACCCGCAGTGCGCGCATGCTCACCCCTCTCCACCGGTAAACGGGCAGACTTCACCTAGCGGAGATCACGGTAGGTCGGCGCGCCGACTTGACGCGGGAGGCGCGCCGACACTCGCGTGAGATTTCACCTCAGGTGTGGTGTCACTGCTCCGGACGGCCTAGGAGAGGTGTTCGACGACCCAGTCGATGCTCGCGGTCAGCGCGGAGACGTCGTCCGGGTCGATCGCCGGGAACATGCCGATGCGCAGCTGGTTGCGGCCCAGCTTGCGGTACGGCTCGGTGTCCACGATGCCGTTGGCGCGCAGCACCGCCGCCACCCGGGAGGCGTCCACGTCGTCGGAGAAGTCGATGGTGCCGACGACCTGCGAGCGGTGTGCCGGGTCGGTGACGAACGGCGTGGCGAACTGGCTCTTCTCCGCCCAGGTGTACAGCCGCGACGAGGAGTCGGCGGTCCGCTTCACCGCCCAGTCCAGGCCACCCTGGCCGTTCATCCACTCGATCTGGTTCGCGAGCAGCAGCAGGGTGGTCAGCGCCGGGGTGTTGTAGGTCTGGTCCTTGACCGAGTTGTCCAGCGCGGTGGTCAGCGACAGGAACTCCGGGATCCACCGGCCGGAGGCGCCGATCTCGGCGATCCGCTCCAGGGCGGCCGGGCTGGCCAGCGCGAGCCACAGGCCACCGTCGGCGGCGAAGCACTTCTGCGGGGCGAAGTAGTAGAGGTCGAAGTCCTCCGCGCGCACCGGCAGGCCGCCCGCGCCGGAGGTGGCGTCGATGGTGATCAGCGAGCCGTCGCCGGGGCGGGTGATCGGCACCGCGACGCCGGTGGAGGTCTCGTTGTGCGCCCACGCGGTCACGTCGTAGCCGGCCTCGACCACCGGCTGCGGCGCGCTGCCCGGCTCGGCCTTGATGATCTTCGAGTCGCCGAGGAACGGCGCACCGTCGGTGACCTTGGCGAACTTGCTGGAGAACTCGCCGTAGGTCAGGTGCAGCGCCTTCTCCCGCACCAGGCCGAAGGCCAGCGCGTCCCACAGCGCGGTGGTGCCGCCGTTGCCCAGCAGCACCTCGTAGCCGTCCGGCAGCGAGAACAGCTCACGCAGGCCCGAGCGCACCCGGCCGACGACGGACTTGACCGGCTTCTGCCGGTGCGAGGTACCCAGTACGGCCGCACCCTCGCTGACCAGCGCCTCCAGTGCTTCGGGGCGCACCTTGGACGGTCCGCAGCCGAACCGGCCGTCGGCGGGCCGCAGCTCCGCCGGAATGGTCAGGGTGTCAGCGGTCTGCGTCATCGCGGCGCCTCCGGGGCTCGTGCGTGGGTGAGGTGCGGCGCCGTTGCCGCGCCGCCCAGTCTTCCACGTCCCCTTGATCAGTTCAGCGGGATCTCCACCATGGGCTGAACCCGGTGACTACAGCGGCACGCCGATCCGAATGGTCGTGCCACCACCGGGCACGCTGTCCACAGTGGCCGAGCCACCCAGCTTGGTGACCCGGGAGATCATGCCGGTCAGGCCGGGCTCCCGCGGATTGGTGCCCGCGCCGTCGTCCGCCACCTCGATGTCCACCCGGTCGGTGCCGAACCTGACCACGAGGTAGACCGTGTCCGGAGTGGCATGCCTGGCCACGGTGGACAACGACTCCTGCACGCTGCGCAGCAACACCACCTCGACCTGCCTGGGCAGTTTCGGGGCCACGCCGTGCTGGGCGTACTCGGTGTGACAGCCGAGCCGTTCGCCGAGGCCGGCCAGTTGCCCGCGCAGGGCGTCCGGCAGTGAATGCACCGCCGGACTGGGGGCGGTCTGCATCGTGCGGGCGGCGGCCAGGTTCTCCTGCGCGGTCTCCGTGGCCACTCGCAGGTGCCGCTCGGCGAGCTCCGGATCGGTGTCCAGTTCCGTCTCCGCGGCCCTGGTCAACGCCAGTACGCCCGCGAATCCCTGGGCCAGGCCGGACCGCATCTCGGCGGCCAGCCGCTGCCGCTCCACGGCGGCCTCCAGCTGCAGCTCCAGGTCCCGCTCCTGCTGCCGGGCCGCCGCGAGCTCGTCGGCGAGCCGGGCCCGCGCGACGTCCTCCTTGCGGGTCTCGCGCAGCCACAGCGTCGCCAGCAGGACGAGGGCGATCTCCACGACGGAGTAGCTCAGGAAGGTGGCGACCGAGACCCAGTTTCCGCCGAGCGCGCCCCAGCCGTGCAGTTTGTGCAGGAAGCCGAAGGTCGCGATGACCTTCAGCGTGCCCACCATGACCAGCGCGATCAGCGGGCGGGCGACCAGGAAGACCAGGACCAGGACGACCCAGAGCATCCACTCGGTGTTCGGGTCGGCGAACTGGGTGAAGATGAACAACGCCACGCAGATGCCCGGGTACCAGACGCTCTGGTGCCTGTGGCGCAGCAACCGCCTGCCCCAGAACGCGTAGAGCAGGCCGTTCAACGTCCACAGCACGCCCGCCAGTTGCGGCCAGCGTGCCGCGTACTCCTCCGGGGACAGCACGAGCACCGTCATCGCGGACAGGTAGACGAGCGCCAGCAGCACATCCCAGCCGCGGCAGAACCACAGCCAGTCCCGGTCGGCGCGGGACGTCACTCCGGACATCCGGGCACCTCGATTCGCAGCGTGGCCGTGTCTTCGGCGCCCGGCAGGACGGTAGTGGTGACCAGCGGAGAGCGCAGTTGTTCGGCGGTGGCGGTCAGCTGGTCCACCGCGTCCGGGCCGCGCTGGGTGATCTCCAGGGCCACCGCGGTCGCGGCGAACCGCAGGTCGACCTGGATGCCGGTGGCGGCCGGTTGCCAGCGCAGGTCGGCGAGCGCCTGCCTGCCCGCACGCAGCAGTACCGCCTCGGTCACCGCGCTCTGCCGGCCCTGCTCACCGTGGCTCCGGTAGCCGACCGGGATCATCAGCTGGGCGGCCAGTTGCTCGGTCGCCTGACGCAACGCTTCGTCCACATCGGACCGTGCCGCCGGAACCTCGGCGAGCCGTTCACGCGCGGTCTCCGCGGCCAGCCGCAGGCGGCTCCTGGCGGATTCGGGGTCAGCCCGCAGTTCCGGGCCGGCCGCCTGGGTGAGCGTCACGACGCCGGCGAATCCCTGGGCCAGGGTGTCGTGGCTCTCCGCGGCCTCGTAGGCCTGCTCGGCGGCCGTGTCCAGCGCGGCGTCCAGTTCGGCGGCGCGTTCCCTGCTGCGGGCCAGTTCGGCGGCCAGTTCGATGTGCTCCCGGCTGCGGCGCACCATCAGCCGCAGCCAGATGCCGATCAGCACCGCCATCAGGATGGTGATCGGGTAGTAGTAGAAGAACTCGAAGGCGCTCACCGGCTTCGCGGTGTGCGTGGCGAACCACAGCGGCGCGAACAGCTTCATGCCGACGGTGGCCACGATGGCGGGTACCCGGTCCGCGACGAGGAAGGCCAGCGGTACCAGGGCGAACAGCAGGAAGTCCGCGGTCTGCCACAGCGAGATCGCCGAGGCCAGCAACAGGCAGCACAGCAACAGGTATCCGTTGCCGGCCGCGCCTTGCCGGTCCTCGCGGAGTAATCGGCGGCCGAGACCGAGATAACAGCAGGCCAGGGCGATCAGCGGCAGGGTCGCCCAGAGCGGGCTGTGGCCCTCGTCGGGGGCGACGTGGTTGAACATCGCCCACAGCGTCGCGCCGAAGGTGACGCCGAAATACCAGTCCAGCAGGGGATACGCGGTGAGCGGAGAGCCGGCACCACGACGCCCGCTCATGCCTGCTTTCACCGTCGGCTCCCCTCGCCCTGCCGGAGCGTTCACCCGACCTGGCGATATTCATAGCATTTCTGGGTGCGGCCAGAACGATCGGGAGGACCCCCGGTCCGGCCCCGGAGAATCGGGGATATTCGCCGTGATTCGGTTCTTTTTCCCAGTTCAGAGCCAGTGGCGGTGTGGCGTGCACCGGCCGGTGTGCTGCGCACGTTGTTCGAGCACGGTGCGCCGGCCCAAATCGCTCGGGCACTGGTAGTC
>QZFT01000013.1 GCA_003600225.1 Pseudonocardiaceae bacterium YIM PH 21723 | reverse complement strand
GTTCGATGGTGGTCAGGATGTCGTGTGTGCGGGCGGCGGTGATGTCGTTGGTGGATCCGGGCAGGGCGGCGGAGACCCAGAGCAGGACGCCGCGTAGGTCGGCCAGGACTTGGACGTTGACGCCGTAGCGTTTGTGTTTGCCGGAGTAGTAGTGGCGGGCGTCTTTGATCTCGGGCACGGAGATCAGGGTGCCGTCCAGCAGGACCGGGGCCCGGCGGTGGCGGGTGTAGCGGGCGAGGACCTCGGTCAGTGTTGGTGCCCGCAGGGCCAGTAGGGCGATGGTCTCGCGCACGTAGCGCCAGACGGTTGTCGCTGAAACCCCAGCTCCGGTGGCCAGATCGCGTAATGATTCCGCTTTGCGTAGATGCGCGAGGGTGATCAGGGCCTGCTCGCGTGGGGTCAGTCGCCGCCATCGGCAGTTGATCTGTTGGCGCCGTTCGCGTAGCAGGCGGGTCACTATCTCCAGGGTCCGGTTGGACACATCCAGTCCGGTCGAGTAAGACATCACAGCGAAGGCCCCATCGAACATGTTGATCTTGGTCGATTTACATGTCCGCCCGGGGCCTTCGTCTATGTCGGCATCCCGGAAATTGATCTTAGATCGTGATCTTCCCTGTTAAGCCCGAAACCCGGTCTCAGCAGGTCAATCAGCAGGATGAAACAGGCTC
>QZFT01000012.1 GCA_003600225.1 Pseudonocardiaceae bacterium YIM PH 21723 | reverse complement strand
TGACGGCGGTCCGGAGTGTCCCGATTCCCGCCAGGTCCGCCCCCTCGGAGGCGAGGACGCCGATGATCCGGCCGGTGATCGGCCCGCTGTCCGGGCTGATCTGGGACAACGCGGGCGAAGGCCGCACGTCGGCGGGCGGCTTGCCTGACGGTGCGGGTAGTCCGAGGCCGGCCGCGACCGCCGCGCACAGCTTGTCGTTCACCTGGGCGAGCACGCCCAGCATGCGCTCCCGGATGGGCTTCTCGTAGCACTTGCCGAGCTCAAAGGTGAACGCCTCGATGATGTGGACGCGTTCCACCTCGGTCATGCTGGCCCAGAACATCGCCGCCTGGCTGAAGTGGTCGGCGAAGGAGGCCGGGGCCTCGCGGACCTTCGGGCCGTGCACCTCACGGGGCAGATGCACATAGCCGCCCTCGTCCGCGCCCGCGGTCAGTGGTCGGCCATCATCGATGCTGTTGGGCAGGTATGGAGCCCGGCCCTGGTGGATCGCGGTCTGGTGCATCCCGTCGCGCAGGTTGTCATTGACCGCGGCATGCGGGCAGTTGATCGGCAGCTGAGTGAAGTTCGGGCCGCCCAGCCGGGTCAATTGCGTGTCCAGGTAGGAGAACAGCCTGGCCTGCATCAGCGGATCGTCGGTCACCTCGATGCCGGGCACCAGGTTGCCGGTGTGGAAGGCGACCTGCTCGGTCTCGGCGAAGTAGTTGGTGGGGTTGCGGTCGAGGGTCAGTCTGCCGACCAGCTGCACCTCGGCGAGCTCCTCCGGGACGATCTTGGTCGGATCCAGCAGATCGATGCCCTCGAAGGTCTGGTCCTCGCTGTCGGGCAGCAGCTGCAGTCCGAGCTCGTACTCCAGCGGCGCCCCGGCCTCGATCGAATCAGCCATGTCCCGGCGGTGGAAATCGGGGT
>QZFT01000014.1 GCA_003600225.1 Pseudonocardiaceae bacterium YIM PH 21723 | reverse complement strand
CAACGCCGCCCTCATCTGCCTAGCCCGCCGACGCTGCGACGTCCTGTTCGCCATGCTCCGCGATCATGCCTACTACCGGCCCCCCACACCAGCAGCGGCTTGACCAAACCCATAGGGACACCCACCCATCTCCCCCTCCAAAGCCGCTTTCGATAACCACGCAGAAGCAACCCACCTCCCCCGGTGCTATGGCCAGATGTGGGGGACACATCAACAGATCAGGTCTCGAACCGAGATGCCGACTGGGTAGCCTGCGTCATATTTGACACACTGCGTGTGAAGGTCCGGAAGCATCCCTGGAGGACGAGTGGCAGCCAGTTCGCAGCCCGCCGCGTACCCACCCGCGCCGGGCCAGAGCGGCGCCCCGCTCACTCCGGTGGCCCAGCAGGGCAACGGCGTACCGGCGATGCCGCCCGGCGCACCGGGACTCAGCCAGCTGCACACGATCATGCAACGCATCGCGGCGAACGTGGAGAAGGTCCTCGTCGGCAAGTCGGACGTCGTCCGGGTAGCCCTGGTCACCCTCCTGGCCGACGGTCACCTGCTGGTCGAGGACGTGCCCGGCGTCGGCAAGACCTCGCTGGCCAAGGCCCTGGCAAGGTCCATCGACTGCACCGTCTCCCGGATCCAGTTCACCCCGGACCTGATGCCCAGCGACATCACCGGCGTGTCCATCTACAACCGGCACAACGGTGAGTTCGAGTTCCGCCCCGGCCCGGTGTTCGCCAACATCGTGGTGGGCGACGAGATCAACCGGGCCTCCCCCAAGACGCAGTCCTCCCTGCTGGAGTGCATGGAGGAGAACCAGGTCTCCATCGACGGCAAGACCTACCGCCTCGACCAGCCGTTCATGGTCATCGCCACGCAGAACCCGATCGAGATGGAAGGCACCTACGCGCTGCCCGAGGCGCAACGTGACCGGTTCACCTGCCGGGTCTCCATCGGCTACCCCGACCTGAACGCCGAGCTGGCCATGGTCGACGAGCACGCGGGCCACGATCCCCTCGCGGATCTGCGGCCGGTCGCCGACGCCTCGCAGATCCGCCAGCTGATGGCCGTCGTGCGCTACGTGCACATCGCGCCCGAGGTGCGCCGCTACGCCGTCGACCTGACCAGCGCCACCCGGCGGCTGCCCGAGCTGCGGCTCGGCGCCTCGCCGCGCGCCACCCTGCACCTGATCCGGGCCGCGCGCGCCCAGGCCGCGCTGTCCGGCCGTGACTTCGTGGTCCCCGACGACGTGCAGGCCGTCGCGGTACCGGTGCTGGCCCACCGCCTCGTGCTCACCGGCGAGGCGCACGCGGGCCGCCGTCAGCCCAGGGACCTGGTGCTGCAACTCATCCAGCGGGTTCCGGTACCCAAGCGGGCCGAGCGCTCGGACAACAACATCCGCCGGCCTTAGGAGATGCTCTCCGGGATCACGACCCGAGGACGCTGCGTGCTGGCAGCGGGGCTGGCGGCCGTGGTCTGCGCGTTCCTGTTCAACGAACGGGACCTGCTGCGGGTGGCCGCCTTCGCGGTGATGCTGCCGCTGCTGGCCGCCGTCCTCACCGCGCGGGCCAACCTGGGCCTGTCCGCGAGCAGGCACATCAACCCGCACCGGGTGCCGGTCGGCGTGCGCAGCGAGGTGCTGCTGGAGATCACCAGCTCCGGGCGGCTGCCCACCGGCGAGCTGGAACTGGACGAGACCGTCCCCTACGTGCTCGGCAACCAGCCCCAGCTGCGGCTGAACAAGCTGGGCGTGCACCGCAACACCGTGCTGCGCTACCCCCTGGAACCCAACACCCGCGGGGTGCACCGGGTCGGCCCGCTGATCGCCCGGGTGACCGATCCGTTCGGGCTGGCCGAGTACGACCGGGAGATCGCCGACTACAGCAAGCTGATCGTGGTCCCGCGGATCACCCCGTTCTACGGCCTGCCGCACGGGTCCGGGCAGACCACCGGGCAGGACGGCACCGCGCGGATGCGGGCGGGCCAGGGTGAGCACGACGTGGTCGTCCGGCAGTACCGCAACGGCGATGACATGCGCAAGGTGCACTGGCGGTCCACCGCACGCCGGGACGAGCTCATGGTGCGGGTGGAGGAACGGCCCTGGCAGGGCGGCTGCACCGTGCTGCTGGACAGCCGGGCCGGCGCCCACCGGGGCAGCGGACCCGGCGCCAGCCTGGAGTGGGCGGTGTCCTTCGCGGCCAGCGCCTGCGTCCACCTGCACCGGCACGGCCAGCACGTCCGGCTGCTCACCCAGGACGGCAGACTGCTGTCCGGCAGGCAGGACTCGGCCGACCAGGACCCGGAGATGATCCTGGACGCCCTGGCCGCGCTCCAGCCCTCGCACCGCCGGGACCTGGTGTTCGGCGCCGACCCGGCCCACGGGCAGGCGATGATCGCCGTGCTGGGCGCCACCGACGAGGTCACCGCCGAGGAACTGGTCCGGTTCCGCAGCCGCAACGGCCTGAACATGGCCGTGCTGCTGGATGTCACCGCCTGGTCGCCGGGCGGCACTCCGACCACCCAGCAGACAGCGGGGATCCTCACCCGGGCCGGCTGGGCGGTCGTCATCGCCGGACCGAACTCCGGCATGACCCAACTCTGGACGGTCCTGTGCCGCGCGAGCGCCCTGACCGGCGCCGGGAATGGAGACTGGCGGTGAGCACGTCCACCGAGCGGGAATCCGGCTGGCTGAGCAGCGCGGGCCCGGTGAGCGCGCTGGCGCTGCTGCTGACCACGCTGTCGCTCAGCTCTTTACTGTCCGGCGTCTCCTGGCTGCTGCACGCCCTGGTGGCCATCATGGTGATCACCGGGGTCGGCGTGGGCCTGCGCAGTCTGCGCTGGCATCCGGCGCTGGTGGTCCTCGGCCAGTTCAGCACGTTGATCGGCCTGCTCACCGCGATGTTCAGCACGCACGCGTTCCTGATCGTGATCCCCAGCGGCGCCACCGCGGGTGACTTCGCCGCGCTGGCCTCCGGCGCCGCCGAGCAGATCCGCGAAGCCGTGCCCCCGGTGTCCCCGCCGTCGGGCATGCTGTTCGTGATCACCGCGGGCATCGGGCTGGTCGCCGTGCTGGTGGACACCCTGGCCGTGACGGCCTCCGCCCCGGCCGCCTGCGGCCTGGTGCTGCTGGCCCTGTACGCCATCCCGGCCTCGCTGTCCGAGAGCCTGCTGCCCTGGTGGGCCTTCCTGCTCGCCGCCACCGGATTCGGGCTGCTGCTGACGGCTCAGCGCACCGACGACTCGGGCGGGCTGCGCACCAACGGCCTCGGGCCCGCCGCGCTCACCGTCGGCGGCACCGCCGCGGTCATCGCCCTGCTGGCGGGCAGTTCCCTCACCGGCGTCGGCACCGAGGGACGGCTGCCCGGGGAGCTGGGCGGCAGCCAGATCGGCTACGACATCGACCCGATGGTCTCGCTGCGCGGCCAGCTGGACAAGAAGACCCAGTCCGAGCTGTTCCGGGTGCGGAATCTGCCCGACCGCGAGGGCCTCTACATGCGCGCGGTGACGCTGCGCAAATTCACCCCGAACAAGGGCTGGTCGCCGGAAGGCCTGATGGCCGAGCAGGTGGACTCCACGGTGCTGCGCCAGCCGGATGTGGAGCGCAGGCCACCCGGCACGCTGAGCACGGTGAGCATCGAGTTCGTCGGCGCGAAGACCAACTGGCTGCCCACCTTCGGGCTGCCACTGGGCCTGCCGAACCCGCAGCCCGGCTGGAACTACGACCCGGAGGCCACCGTGCTGGTGGCCGACCAGAAGCTCTCCGGGATCTCCTACCAGGAGCACGTGCTGCTGCCCCAGCCCAGCCTGGAGGACCTGCGCGCGGCCAACGGCCCGTCCACCGTGGACCCCGCCTACACGCAGCGACCCGAGGTGGACCCGCGGATCGCCCAGCTGGCCAGGGACATCACCAAGGACAAGACCACCACCTACGACAAGGCCAGGGCGATCACCGACTACCTGCGGGATCGCGGCAGGTTCACCTACTCCCTGGACGGACCGGGCAAGGACACCGGCGACGCGCTGGCCGACTTCCTGTTCACCAGCCGCAAGGGGTACTGCCAGCAGTTCGCCGCCGCCATGGGCGTCCTGGCCCGGCTCAGCGGCATGCCGGCCCGGGTCGCCGTCGGCTACACCGTCGGCTTCAACTCCGGCGAGTACCGGTCGATCACCACCGGCGATCCGCACGCGTGGGTCGAGGTGTGGTTCCCCGGCCTCGGCTGGCAGACCTTCGACCCGACCCCGCTGACGGACCAGCGCGTGACGCCACCCGCGTACCAATCCGACCGGACCCCCAGCGCGAGCCCCACGACCACGGCGGTGCCCAGCCCGACCGCCTCGACGGCCACGCCCACCCGCCCGGGTTCGCCGGACGGGTCGAAGGACGACGCGCAGAACGGTGGCGTGACGCCGACCGCCCAGCAGCAGCCGAACTGGCCGCTGGGAGTGCCGGTGCTGCTGCTGGTCGTGCTGCTGGTGGCTCTCGTCGTGCTCAGCGTGGTGTCGGTGCGCACCACCAGGGACCCGGTGGTCCGGCGGACGCGGACCGCCTGGGGCTCCGTATCGGCCCTGGCCGCGATCGGCGGGGTGGCCGTACTGGCGGTGTTCGCCGCGCTGCCCTGGTGGGTCTGGGTGGCCGCGATCGCCGGCATGGCGTTCATCGCGGCCCTGGTGCCGATGGTCGCCCGGTCCGTGGTGCGCCGCAGACGGCTGCGGCAGGTCGCCGCGGGCGGGGACGGCGCGGCGATCGCCGCCTGGCGGGAACTACGCGCCGAGTCCATCGACCGGGGCGTCGCGATCCACGAGGCCGACACCGTGCGGGGCGCGGCCCGGCGGATGGTCAAGCACCACGACATCGACGAGCCGGGGCGTGAGGGCATCCGGGTGCTGATCACCGCGGTCGAGCGGCAGTGGTACTCGCCGACCCCGCCGGACAGCGCGGAACTGGCGGCCTCGCTGCACGCGGTACTGGCCAGTCTCCGGTCGCGGGATCCGCTGAGTTTCCGGCAGCGGCTGTGGCCGCGCTCGGTCCTGGTGGCGCCGCCGTCCTACGACGAGGCGGCACTGGAGGAACCGGCGTTGGACGGGGAATTCAGCACGGTGTGACGTTGGACACAGGGCTGAGCAATTTCCATGGAAAGTGCCCCCGTTGTGCTCGCCCTGGGAGGGCGAGCACTTTCCATGGAAATTTCTACTCGTCCTCGAAGCGCTTCCGGAAACGTTCTTCCATGCGCTGGGCGAAGGAACTCTTCCCGGACTTCTCCGCACTCGCCTGCTCGGCCGCCTGCGCAGCGTCGCCGGAGCGACCGAACGCGGACAGCATCAGCAGAGCGCCGAAGAACATCACCAGGAATCCGGCAACGCTGATCACCGGGACGCCGCCGGGCTTGAGCACCGGCAATGCGACGCCCAGTACCAGCAGGGAAACGCCGAGCAACAGCAGGACGCCGCCTTGCAGCCGTCGTCGCCGCGGCGGCCGGTTCAGTCGGCCCCCGCGCACGGCGGAGGCGAATTTGGGGTCCTCCGCATAGAGAGCGCGCTCGATCTGTTCGAGCATCCGCTGCTCGTGCTCGGAGAGTGGCATGGCTCCTCCTCCGGCACTGGTCACCACTAACCACTGGGTTAACACCAGGGGTCGGGTCCCGGTGTCACTGTCGAGGATACGAGGCGAAAGCGCCTACGACTAGCCGATCCTTACGACTGAAGTAGTGACGCCATCTGGATCATCCGCTCGGGTTAGTGCAACGAGGTGATGTCGCACCGGTTACCGGACGGAAAGATCCAGTCTCGATCTTCGCTTCCCAGCTTACCGTGGCCGGCGCGCAATGATGTGCACGCGCGCGGCAATATCGCGCAACGGCGGGGTCTCAGCAGCGAGACTTTCCAATTCGGCCAGCGTGTCGACCGCCGAGGAACCGGCCTCGATCACCGAGCCGGGGACCAGGTCGGTGAGCACGCCGTGGCCGCGCACCAGCTCCACGGTCAGTCCGGCATCGGCCAGCAGCCGGGAGAGGCTGTCCGAGTCGAAGCGGTGGGTGCCGCCGGGAACGGCCTTCAGCTGCGCGATGGCGTCCTCGAACCGGCCGGCCATGGCCCGGGACAGCACCGCGGCGAACCGGTTGGCGGCCAGCACGGAGAGCACACCGCCGGGGGCCACCGCGGCGGCCAGACCGGCGAGCGCGGTGGCCGGGTCCTCGACGACCTCCAGCACCCCGTGCCCGAGCACCACGTCGGCTCCGGCCTGCGGAACGAGATCACCCAGCGCATCCGTGTCCCCCTGGATGGGGGTGACCCGATCGGTGACCCCGGCGTCCAGAGCCCGGCGGTGCAGCGCGGCGAGGGCGTTGGGGCTGGGATCCACGACGGTGACCTGACATCCGGCCACGGCGAGCGGAACCGACCACACGCCGCTGCCACCGCCGACATCGAGTACCACCGGGGCGGCGGCGGCCTTGCGGCGGCGCACCTCGACCAACTCCCGCTCGAGTACGCGGTGCACGGCGCTGTCCGCCTCAGATCTCATGGCGACAGCCTACGATGACCACGGAACGCCACAAGCATTGAGCTGATCAGGTGATCAGATCTTCCACCGTACGGGTCAAGGGCTATTGCCTCAATGGGCTGGGTTTCCACAAACTCGACCGCCCCGCACCGACGTACAACAGAAAAGACCGTAGGCTGACACACGTGCAACAAACGGTGGCGGTTCTCAGTCTCAAAGGCGGGGTGGGCAAGACAACTGTGGCGCTGGGCCTTGCCTCTGCCGCCATGCGGCGTGGCATCCGGACGCTGGTCGTCGACCTGGACCCGCAGTGCAACGCCACCGCCACCCTCGACCCTGAGGACAGCAAGGCCACGCTGACCGACGTGCTCGCCGATCCGCAGCCCTCCGTGGTCCGGGACGCGATCGCCCGCAGCTCCTGGGACGGCGACCTGGTCGACGTGCTCGTCGGCTCCGAGGACGCCGAGTCACACAATGTGCCCGATCCCAGCCTCAACCGGCTGAACCGGCTGGCCACCGCGCTCGACGCGCTGCCGGAGATCATCGACGAGGAAGACGACCCCTACCAGCTGGTTCTGCTGGACTGCCCGCCGTCGCTGGGCCAGCTGACCCGGTCCGCGCTGGTCGCCGCCGACCGCGCGCTGCTGGTCACCGAGCCGACCATGTTCGCGGTGTCCGGTGTGCAGCGCGCCTTCGAGGCCGTGCAGACCGAGCGGAAGAACAACGAGGAACTGCAGCCCCTCGGCGTCGTGGTGAACCGGGTCCGGCCGCGCTCGCACGAGCACCAGTTCCGCATCTCCGAGCTGCGCGAGATCTTCGGCCCGCTGGTGATGCCGGTGGCGCTGCCCGACCGGCTGGCGGTACAGCAGGCGCAGGGCGCGTGCATGCCGATCCACGCCTGGGGCACCCCGGGCGCCCGCGAGGTCTCCCTGGCGTTCAACCTGATGCTGGCCCGGGTCCTGCGGGCCGGCCGCGGCCGCCAGGACCGGCCGCGCTCGGACTCGTTCGAAGAGGAATACGCCTAGCTTGCCCGAGGGCGACACGGTCTTCCTGTCCGGGAAACGCCTCGACGAGGCCCTGTCCGGCCGGCGGCTGACGCGCGGTGAACTCCGTCACCCACGGCTGTCCACGGTGGATCTCACCGGCCGTGAGGTGTCCGGCGTGGCCTCGGTGGGCAAGCACCTGTTCACCCGCTTCACGGACGGCCTGAGCCTGCACAGCCACTTCAAGATGGACGGCTCCTTTCACCTGTATCGCCCCGGAGCACGCTTCTCCCGGCCCGATCATCAGATCCGCGCGATCCTGGCCACCGCGAACCATGTGGCGGTCGGCTTCCTGCTGCACGACCTGGAACTGCTGCCCACTGCCGACGAGGGCAGGCTGGTCGGCCACCTGGGCCCGGACCTGCTGGCTGAGGACTGGGATCCGGCGGAGGCGGTACATCGGCTGAGCGCTGACGGTGACCAGGAGCTGGGCCTGGCCCTGCTGGACCAGCGGATCATGGCCGGCGTCGGGAACGTGTACCGCGCGGAGATCTGTTTCCTGCTGCGCGTCTCCCCCTTCGCCCCGGTATCCACCGTGGATCCGGCGGCGGTCGTGGCCCTGGCCCGGAAGCTCCTGCTGGTCAACGCCTGGCGCCCAGAACGGTCCACCACCGGCGACCTGGGGCGGGGCAGGCAGCTCTGGGTCTACGAGCGCGGCGGCAAGGCCTGTCTGCGCTGCCGGAGCCGGATCGAACGCCACGTCCAGGGCACGGGCGTCACCGCGCGGAACGTCTGGCTCTGCCCCCGCTGTCAGGGCTGAACAGATTCTGCAGAAAGTGCTCAGGTGGCGTTCGGCTGCTCTGCGGCCGGCTCGTCGGTATCCGGGTGATGGGTGCGGCCGTGCAGCCGGCGCAGGATCGGGTAGAGCACCACGATGCCGACGGTGGCCCACAGCACCGAGCCGATGGTCACCGTGTCATAGGTGATCTCGAAGTCGCCCAGCGCGATGATCAGCGCGGCGCCGGCGCACACCAGATTCACCGGGTCGGACAGGCGCACCTTGCCGTCCGCCCAGATCCGGATTCCGATCATCGCGATCATGCCGAACAGCACGATGGCCGCACCGCCGAGCGCGCCGTCCGGCACCGTGTAGATCAACGCACCGAACTTCGGCGAGAAGGAGACCAGGATCGCCGTGCAGGCCGCCACCACGTACGCCGCGGTGGAGTAGATCTTGGTCACCGCCATCACGCCGATGTTCTCCGCGTAGGTGGTGGTTCCGGAACCACCGCCCCAGCCCGCCAGCGCGGTGGCCAGGCCCTCACCGATCAGCGAGTTGCCCACCCGCTTGTCCAGATTGCGCCCGGTGATGGTGGCGATCGCCTTGACGTGCCCCACGTTCTCGGCGATGAGCACGATCACCACGGGCAGCAGGACGACCATGCTGGTCGGCGCGAACTCCACATGCCCGGTGAGCTTCGGCAGGCCGAACCAGGGGTCCTCGTGCAACTTGCGCACCGCGTTCGGGTCCAGGTTGTTGGTGAACGCGGCGACCACCCAGCCGACCGCCACACCGATCAGCACGGCGAACCGGGAGAAGACCCCCTTGGCCGCGGACAGCACGAGGATGATGGCCAGTGTCACCGAGCCGACCGCCACCGAGTTGAGCTGCAACGAAGCGCTGTGTGCCGGGTGGAAGTTGTTGATGGCCGGTTTGGCCAGCTGCAGACCGATGATCATCACGACCGTGCCGGTGACCAGCGGCGGGAACATCACCTCGATCAGGTTGGCTCCCAGGGACTTCACCGCCAGGCCGATCGTGGCCACCAGCAGGCCGACCACGATGATCGCGCCGAAGATCTGTGCCGGAGTGGCGAGAGTTCCGTCCCCGCTGGGGATGAGCGCGTTCTGCGCCGGGACCAGGAAGGCGAACGAGGACCCGATGATCGCGGGCACTTTTCCCTTGGTCAGCAGCAGGAAGAGCAGGGTACCGATGCCGGAGAACAGCAGCGTCGTGGTGACCGAGAAGTCGCCACCGGTCGTCTTGGTCAGCGTGACCGGCACGAGCACGGTGGCGCTGAACATGACCAGCAGGTGCTGGATGCCGAATCCGATGGTGAGCGGCCAGCTCAGTCTCTCCTGAGGCTCGACGACATCGCCGTCGGCCACCCGACGACCGTCGCCATGCAGGGTCCACAAAGCCAAGGCCGAGGCCTCCCACTCGGTCGATGAACTCGCAGCAGATGATGGCATGCCCACACCCCTATCGGGCCGAAGCCGGGCACGATCACCTGTTGCCGTTCTGTTGCACCGGGGTCAACACCCCGGATCGGCGTCCGTCAGAGCAGTTCGTTGAGCCGAACGGCGGAGTAGCCGAGGCAGAGTGTATCGGCAACATCACGGAGTGGTTACAGAGCCATATGTGTCGGTTGACTAGCCATAGGTGATCAGCTGGAACCCGACAACTCGGTCAGCGCGATGGCCAGCCCCGCCAGATGATCGGTGGCCTCGCGCAGTTCCAGGGGTTCGGCGTGCCGGGTACCGGCGGCGAGTGCCCGGCCGGCCGCGGCGACCAGGCTCGCGTAACTGTCGATGCCCTCGTCGAGCTGCGCCCGCAGCCGCCGGACGGCGTCCACCAGCGGACCGCGTTGCGCGGGCGGGCAGACGTCCCTGGCCCCTTCGACGGCGATCAGCCGATCGGCCAGCCCCCGTAGTGCGACGGCCGAACGATCGGCGCTGTCCCGCGCGGACGTGATGGAGTCGGTGGGCAAGGTGTCGGTGAGCAGTTCCAACGCGCGTCCTAGCCCGCGCTCGGCCTCGTCGAGGCGGCGCAACGGTGCCACGGCGAGCGATCCGGATCCCGGTCGCGGCCGGGGCGCGGCGGGCAGTGGCCTGCGATGCAGCTCGCGCAGGTAGAGGCCGGCGGACACCGCCGCCGCGGCGGTGAGCGCGGAGAAGCCCCCCAGGGCGAACTCGGAGAACTCCAGAGTGGGCTCGGTGCCCACGAAGAAGGTGGCGATCCCGCTGGGCACGCTGAACATCGACCAGGTGATCACATGCTGCCGGGCGGCCCGTCGTTTACGCAGCAACCGGGCCCGCGGGTCGCTCCACTCCCCCACGACGCGGCGGACCGTATCGAGATACGGTCCGACCCGCGCCAAGGAGAGTTTGCCCATCAGGCCTGCTGCGGCTTCTGCTCGTTCTGAGCCGGGTTGATCTGCGGGGTCGCCTGACCCGGGGTGATCTGCGGGGTGCCGCCACCCATCGAGGCACGCAGCTGCTCGAGGCGAGCGTTGCCGGCCATGTCGAGGGTGGACTGCTGCACCTCCAGCATCCGGCCCTGCACCGAGTTCTGCGCCAGTTCGGCGGAGCCCAGCGCGGTGGTGTACCGCTTCTCGATCTTGTCCCGCACCTCGTCCAGCGAGGGCGTGTTGCCCGGCGCGGCCAGCTCGCTCATCGAGTTCAGCGACGCGGAGACCTGCTCCTGCATCTTGGCCTGCTCCAGCTGGCTGAGCAGCTTGGTGCGCTCGGCGAGCTTCTGCTGCAGCACCATGGAGTTGCGCTCCACGGCCTGCTTCGCGGCGGCGGCGGACTGCAGCGCGCCGTCGTGCAGCACCTTGAGGTCTTCGATCGACTGCTCGGCGGTCACCAGCTGGGTGGCGAAGGCCTGGGCGGACTGCTCGTACTGGCCCGCCTTGGTGGCGTCGCCCTGCGCGCGAGCCTGGTCGGCCAGCCGCAGCGCCTGCTGGGTGGAGGCCTGGAGCTTCTCCACCTCACCGAGCTGGCGGTTGAGCTTGAGCTCCAGCTGACGCTGATTGCCGATCACCGCGGCCGCCTGCTGGGACAGCGCCTGGTGCTGACGCTGCGCCTCCTCGATGGCCTGCTGGATCTGCACCTTGGGGTCGGCATGCTCGTCGATCTTCGACGAGAAGGACGCCATCAGGTACTTCCAGCCCTTGACGAACGGATTGGCCATAGTTGCGCCTGCTCTCTCGCTTCCCGGTCCCGATGCGGTGCTCCGACTAGCCAACTTGCAAGCACCCGCGAGAGTTCCCTGCCCCCGCGTGACCATCGTTGCAGGTGACCTTGCCACGCTCCACTGCGGGCACTGTTGTAGTCCGAAGTTGACGAGTTTCGGGTGCTTTTCCCGAAACTCGTCAACTCCGGGACCCCTTTGCGGGGCCACAACAAGTCAGGCGGCGGCGATGGCCTTGTTCTGATCGGTGACCGCGACCGAAAGCCGGTGGGTGAGCGCCGGGGACAGCAGGATCCCGGCATCGCTGCCGGTGGACGCGTACGCGCTGACCTTGGCCGCCGGTGCCTGAACCGGAACCGGAGCGCCGGTGGTGACGGCCAGATCGGCGGCGACATTGCCCAGCAGGTTCGGCAGCGGCAGTTCCAGGGCATCGCAGATGGAGGCCAGCAGTTCGCTGGAGGCCTCCTTGCGGCCACGCTCCACTTCGGACAGATAGCCGAGGCTCACCCGGGCAGCCCGGGACACCTCCCGCAGCGTCCGGTTCTGGTCCGTCCGAGCGCGACGGAGTCGCTCACCGATCGCTTCACGCAGCAAAACAGCCATCGCGAGGCTCCTTCCGCCCAGGTATTACCGACCACGTTACCCATCCCAACGCATCAAAGCACCGTTTTGCTCCGAGGCTCAGCCGAGGGCGAACGTCACAATCTGAATCGCGGCACGCACGGCTTCCTGCCGAACGTTCTCCCGATCACCGGAAAACCGGTGGTGAACGGCGTCGAAACGGCCGGGCCCGGACAACCCGATGTACACGGTGCCCGCCTCGATCCCATCCTG
Organism: Pseudonocardiaceae bacterium YIM PH 21723; assembly: GCA_003600225.1. Classification (GTDB taxonomy): domain Bacteria; phylum Actinomycetota; class Actinomycetes; order Mycobacteriales; family Pseudonocardiaceae; genus QZFT01. The sequence continues at coordinate 159,195 of QZFT01000014.1, read as the reverse complement.
TGGACCAGGACCGGCGACTCCGGTCAGCCCAACCCCCCAATCGGAGTAACAGCGTTCCCGGGCTCCCTGGGCCAACTGGCTGGCCACATCGGGGTGCACCGGGCCGTGCACGGCGAGGAGTTCCTCGTCCACGCCCGCGAGTTTCGACTTAAGGTCCGTCGCGTAGACGATCAGGCCACCGCGCAGCACGGCGCTGGCACCGGGCACCTGGGCGATGGTGGCGCCGAGCAGGCCCGCGGTGAGCGACTCGGCCACCGCGATGGTCTGGCCGCGCTCACGCAGCGCCGCGACCAGGCCCTCGGCGATCATGCCCTGGCCGCCCGCGCCCGGAAGGCCTGCATGGCGTAGTCCAGGCCGGTGCCGACGGTGAGCAGCAGCGCGATCACCAGGAAGGTCCAGCGCACCGGACCGGCCCAGTCGATCAACACGTACAGCGGGAAGATGAACAGGGCGAGCGCGCAGACCTGGAAGACGGTCTTCGCCTTGCCGCCACGACTGGCCGCGATGACCCCGTGCCGCAGCACGATCAACCGCATGATCGTGATGGCGGCCTCCCGGAACACGATCACCGCCGTGACCCACCAGGGCAGTTCGCCCAGCCAGGACAGGCCGAACAACGCGGCGCCGATCAACGCCTTGTCCGCGATCGGGTCCATCAGTTTGCCGAATTCGGTGACCTGCCCGCGCTTGCGGGCCAGGTCACCGTCGATCCGGTCGGTCACCGCGGCGATCGCGAAGATCGCGAAGGCGGCCAGCCGCCACCAGGGATTCGTGCCGTTCTCGATGAGCAGTGCCACCGCGAACACCGGAACCAGCACGATCCGGCTCAGGGTGAGCACGTTGGGCAGGTTCAGCACGAAGGGGGCGCTGGAGCCGCCTTGGCTCACCGCGGCTGCCTCGGCAGAATCTCCAGGGCACGCACGCACAGATCCACTCCCTCGGCCGCCTCGACCCGGCACCGCACCAGGTCGCCGACCTCGATCTCGTCGATGTCGATGTCGCTTGAAGTGAACACACACTCACCGTCGACCTCGGGCGCCTGGTGAGCGGCCCGGCCGGCGAGGTCGTCCTCGTCGTCTTCCAGGCGCTCCACCAGCACGATCACCTCGTCGCCGATCCGGTCCTCGGCGCGCTGCGCGGTGAGTTCCTCGACCAGGCTGGAGATGCGGGCGACCCGCTCATCGATGGTGTCCTGGTCCAGCTTGCCGTCCAGGTCGGCGGCGGCGGTGCCGTCCTCGTCGGAGTAGCCGAACACGCCCACCGCGTCCAGCCGGGCGCCGGTCAGGAACCGCTCCAGCTCGGCGACATCCGCCTCGGTCTCGCCGGGGAAGCCGACGATGAAGTTGGTCCGGATACCCGCCTTGGGGGCGAGGCCGCGGATCTGGGTGCACAGGTCCAGGAACGAGTCGGTGGAACCGAACCGCTTCATCCGGCGCAGCACGGTCTCGCTGGAGTGCTGGAAGGACAGGTCGAAGTAGTCCGCGACGCCGGGCGTGGTGGCGATGGCGTGCACCAGGCCGGGGCGGGTCTCCGCCGGCTGCAGGTAGGACACCCGGACGCGGTCGAGGCCGGGCACCGCCGCCAGCTTGGGCAGCAGCGACTCCAGCAGCCGCACGTCGCCGAGGTCCTTGCCGTAGGACGTGGAGTTCTCGCTGACCAGGAACACCTCGCGGGCACCCTGCGAGGCCAGCCAGGCCGCCTCGTTCAGGATCTCCTCCGGCGTGCGGGAGACGAAGGACCCGCGGAAGGCCGGGATGGCGCAGAAGGTACAGCGCCGGTCACAGCCGGAGGCGATCTTCAGCGCGGCCACCGGGCCGTCGTCCAGCCGGGTGCGCGGGATCCAGCCGTGGCCGGGAACGATGACGTCCTCGGCGGCCTTGGGCCGCTGCACCGGGGTGATCGGCAGCAGCGTGCGCCGGTCGCCGGGGGTATGCGAGGCGATGCTCTTACCGGCGAGGACGTCGTCCAGCCGGTCGGAGAGCTCCGGGTAGTGGTCGAAGCCGAGCACCGCGTTGGCCTCGGGCAGCTGGTCGGCCAGTTCCTTGCCGTAGCGCTGGGCGAGACAGCCGACGGCGACGACCTTGGCTCCGGTGTCGCTCGCGGCCAGCAGCGTGTCGACCGAGTCCTTCTTCGCGGACTCGACGAATCCGCAGGTGTTCACCAGCACCACGTCGGCGTTCTCGTCGGCGTCGACCAGATCCCAGCCGCCGGCGGTCAGCCTGCCGGCCAGTTCTTCGGAGTCGACTTCGTTGCGCGCGCAGCCGAGGGTGACCATGGCGACGCGACGCGGGGTTGTGGTGGTGGGTTCGGGCACCCGACCAGCGTAACCGCCACGCGGGGCGGCCACTGCCAGACCCGGCACGAGGGCAGGTCCAGCGCAGGTGAGGAGGCACACAGGACTAGGTTGGACCGGTGACTGACGAGGTGGTCGTACGCCGGGCGAGGACCGGAGACGTGCGCGCGATCAAGGCGCTGGTGGACGGCTACGCGGCGAAGAACATCCTGTTGAGCAAGCCCCTGGTGACCCTGTACGAGGACATTCAGGAGTTCTGGGTCGCCGAGCGCGGCGGCCAGGTCCTGGGCTGCGGCGCGCTGCACGTGCTCTGGGAGGACATCGCCGAGATCCGCACCATCGCGGTGGCGGAGCAGGCCCTCGGCCACCGGCTGGGTCACCGGATCGTGTCACAACTGCTGGACGTCGCCGGCGAACTGGGGCTGCGGCGGATCTTTGTGCTGACCTTCGAGACGCGGTTCTTCGCCCGGCACGGCTTCGTGGCCATCGAGGGGACGCCGGTCAGCGCCGAGGTGTACGAGGAGATGCGTGCCTCCGCGGACGAGGGCATGGCCGAGTTCCTGGACCTGCCGTACGTGAAGCCCAACACGCTGGGCAATACGCGAATGCTTCGCCAGCTGATCTGAATCCGTTCACCTGGCTATGGCACTCTGGAATTCGTGTCTGATCTCCTGGGTTCCCGTCCGACGCTGGCCGACCGCGCCGGACGCTTCGTAGCCGCCATTCACCGCAGGCTTCCCGGCAGGCTGCAGAACTGGATCGACCCGGAGCTGATCGGCTTCGCGTTGCTCGGTGGGTTCACCTTCTGCATCGACGTGATCATCCTGCTGACCCTCAAGAAGACCACCCACCTGCCGTTTCTGGCCTGCATCGCCATCGGCTACGTGCTGGCCTTCTCGCTGAACTTCGTGCTGAACCGATCGCTGAACTTCAAGTCGCACGCCCCGGCGGGCCCGCAGGCGATGCGCTTCGCCGTGGTCGTGGTGCTGGACTTCTGCATCAGCGTGTTCGGCACCAAGGAGCTGACCGAGCTGCTCGGCTGGCACCCGGCCATCTCCCGGTTGATCGCCGGCGCCTGTGTCGCCACGCTGACCTACACGCTGTCCCGCTTCTGGGTCTTCCGGGACACGCTCCAGCACGACTGACCAGGAGGATGCCGTGGCGTTCGTCCAGATCATCGATTACCGCACCACCAGGGCCGACGAGGTGCAGGACCTGCTCAGCAGGTGGATCGAACTGACCGGCGGAAAGCGAACGGCCACGAGGACCACCGTCGGCCGGGATCGCCAGGATCCGACCCACTTCATGGAGATCCTGGAGTTCCCGTCGTACGAGGTGGCGATGGCCAACTCGGCGCTGCCGGAGACCACCCGGGTGCACGAGGAGTTCGTCGCGTTGCTGGAGGAACCACCCCGGTTCATCGACCTCGATGTCATCCGCAGCGAATCCCTCTGATACAGTCATGGTGCGTCGCGCTCCCGATGACCCCCAGGTCGGTCGAGCGCGACGTTCTTAGTTTTCGGGGCTGCGCGTCTGCTGGTGTCGGGTCTGGCGGTCGACGAAAGATGGCTTTGGAGGAGAGAGTCGGGTGGGGCACGCCCTTCTTTCCTGCCTGGCTGTTGCGTTGGGGTGGAGTCCGGTTCTGACGGCCTGAGGTGGTGCCGGTGGGACTGCCGTGGCTGGTGGTGTTCTTGTGAGTGAATGGCCTCTGGTTGTTCCTGGTTAAAGACAAAAATCGGTCCCTATTTTGTCTTTAACCAGGAACAACCCGACAGTCCACTGTGGACTCAAGCCCGGAGAGCGAGTCCCGACGCAGACCCAACGGTCAAGATCGCAACCCTCGGTCACCCCACCCACCATCGAGCGCACCACCAGACCCCGACCGCCACTTCCCGATCACGCCTGGTCACCCGACCACCCAGACCGGCGTGCCCCCACCCAACACGCAGGCAGGAAAGACGCGGGCCCCACCCGTCTCCCCCTCCAAAGCCCTCTTTCGACAACCGCCCAGACGCACCCCGACCACTCAGACTCCCATAGCGCCTTTAACCAGACCGCCAGACGCAAGCCGGGACGGTTTCCCTCCCGAAAGGCCTACTCCCACGGGTTGATCTCGCAGTAGCCTGAGCGGGCTTCACCGCGTGCGGACCTACTGGGGGTGCGCTCTATCCGGGATGTCTCCGAGCGGCCACCCGGCTGGAACGCCCCGAGTCCTGCGGACAACCGAATAATCCGGCACCTGCACAGACCGCTCGGGGTCCGTGCTGATTCGTGTTGGAGATGGTTCGTTGTCCACCTGGACGATCACCGTCGCCCTGGCGACAGGTGTGCCCACCGTGCTGGCTGGGATCTTCCAGCTGATGATCCGGCTGCGGCTGAGCCGGATGCTGTTCGACGTGCTCCAGAGATCGGACGCCGAGACCGCCCGCGCCTTCGCCCAGGCGATGGCCGTGCTGCTCACCGCGACCCGGGCCTCCTGGCCGTCCCTGTCCAAGCCGCCGCCCGCCGCCGACGCTGAGGAGAGCGCCGAAAGCAGCAAGAGTTCACCGGCCGGTCAGCCGAAATGAGCGCGCCCGGTCATCGCGGCGGAGTGCACTGTCCTGGTCACCATCGTGTCCAGGGGAGGAACTCCGATGGCCCTGCGTTCGCTACTCGTCTGCGGCGCCGCCGCGCTGGCCCTGATCGCCGGAGCGGGCACCGCCCAGGCGATCGACGTCCCGGCGACCACCGACAAGTACCTGTTCTCCATCTCGCTGCCCCAGTTCGAGCAGATCCGCGGCACCAACGCCAACGCGGACGTACTCGACTGGTCCTCCGACGGCTGCTCCTGGTCGCCGGACAAGCCGCTGGGCTGGAACTTCCTGCCCGCCTGCCACCGGCACGACTTCGGCTACCGCAACTACAAGAAGCAGAACCGGTTCGGCCACGACACCCGGCTGCGCATCGACGACAACCTGAAGCGCGACCTGTACGGCATCTGCGGATCCAATCCGGCCTGCCGCAAGACCGCGGACCTCTACTACGCCGCCGTGCGCAAGTTCGGCGGGCCCTGAGCGGGCTAGGCCCGTCCCCCACGCCGCCACCGGGGCGGATTGATCATCGCGGCGACCGTGGTGGTGATCCCCGCCCACATGCCGCTGGCGGTCATCGCGGACTGGCCGGCCGCGAGCGCCACGCAGGCCACGATCGTGCCGGGCACAGCGGCGGCCAGCGCGGGCACGCACTTCGCCAGCAGGTAGCGCTTCAGTCGATTGGGCCTGCCGTTGTCCTCCACTACGTCGGCCAGCAGCTCGTCCTGACCGGCCGGCCGATTGGGCACGAGTCTGGGCGATCGTTCCTCCGGTACCACGGCGAGGTGGTCCCGGAACCACAGGTGGATGTCGTCGCGACCGTCATCGCTCGAATCCCCAACCGGGGTGTTCGTCACATAACGATGATCCCACAGGGTGGTTACCACCCTTTCGGCGGATCACAAACCGGTGAGTAACCATCCGTGAACTCAATAAACACACTCAGAGTGATCATCGCTGGTCCGAACGAATGAGAGGCACGCCGCAGCGCGGAACGATGTCCGGAACCGGGCCGAATAACCCGGACGCCCGCCGGACACCTCCGAAAGGCGGCTCCCACACCGCCGCACGGCCCCGCACACTGGCCTGACCAGGACGGCCCGCGAAGGAGAGCCATGCTGCGCCGAGTGTTGTCCGTGTTGCTGTCCACGGTCCTGCTGACCACGGTGATCGCACCCAGCGCGCAGGCCGGAACCAAGCTGACCAGGCAGCAGCTGGTGAAGCTGACCGACCAGTACCTGTTCGACACCGACCTGGACACCTTCCTCACCATCCGGGCCGGGCATCCGCACGATGACCAGTTCGACTGGACCAGCGACGGCTGCACCCTGGCCCCGGACCGGCCCCTGGGGTTCAACTTCCTGCCCGCCTGCCTGCGGCACGACTTCGGCTACGGCAACTACAAGCGGCAGGGCCGGTTCGACGAGGACGTCCGCAAGGACATCGACGACAACTTCCGCGACGACCTGTACGACATCTGCCACGGCAATCTGGCCTGCGTGCTGGTCGCGAACATCTACTACGCGGCGGTGCGCGCGTTCGGCGGCGCCTACGGCCGCATTGTGGTGACGCAGCAACAGATCGAACAGGCTCAGTCGCGTGCGGTAGCCATCCAGCAAGGCCAACTGCGACACATCTGACGTTCAACCCACCTTGGTTGTCCACCCCCCGGGTGCACCACGTATTGTTTCGCTTCTTGCGGTGTTTTTTTGGTCTGCGAATTCCGTCGGGAGCGTGCAGTGTCGGAGTCGCCTGTAAAACAGGGCGAGATCGCTGTCGAACAGCGGCACCTGGATCTCGTGTACGCGCGGGTGGCAACCCTGCGCTCTGAGGCTCGGGAAATGCGTGAGCAGGGCTACCAGCTCGCGCACGGTGCCGGGGTCGAGGCTGATTTTGAAGCAGCGCAGATGCTGCATGAGCGGGATGTCATGGTGCATCACGCGAATCGGCTGCTGCATGCCCTGGAGACCGAGCATTCGGATCTGGTCTTCGGCCGGCTGGACCTGGCCGAGGGCACGATGATGCACGTCGGCCGGCTGGGTGTCTCCGACGACCAGTCCCGCAGCCTGGTCACCGACTGGCGCGCACCGGCCGCGAGCGCGTTCTACCAGGCCACCGCGCAGGAACCGATGGGCGTGCTGCGCCGCCGGGTGATCCGCTGTTCCGGCGAGATCGTCAAGGACATCGATGACGAGCCGTTGACCCCGGATGCCATTCCGGACGGCATGCAGGTGGTCGGCGAAGGCGCGCTGATGGCCGCCCTCGGCCGCGCGCGCAGCGAGAACATGCACGACATCGTCGCCACCATCCAGCGCGAGCAGGACATGGCGATCCGCGCACCGCTCAAGGGCGTCACCCAGATCACCGGCGGCCCGGGCACCGGCAAGACCGCGGTCGCCCTGCACCGGGTGGCCTTCCTGCTGTACAGCGAGCGGCACCGGCTCGGGAAGTACGGCGTGCTGGTCATCGGCCCGTCGCCGCACTTCACCAACTACATCTCCCGCGTGCTGCCCTCGATGGGCGAGACCGCGGCCGAGCTGCGCGCCCTGGGCGAGCTGGTCGACGGCGTGCGCGCCTCGTACACCGACCCGGCCCCGGTGGCCGCGGTGAAGGGCTCGCTGCGCATGCGCCGGGTGCTGCGCAAACTGGTGCGGCAGACCCCGCCGGACGCGCCTGCCGAGCTGAAGCTGTTCTACCGGGGCGAGGTGCTCCGGCTGAACCAGGAGGACCTGACCAAGGCCCGCCGCGAGGTGCACCGCCGGGGCAAGCCGGCCAACCGGTCGCGGATGGTCGCGGCGGACGTGCTGCTGGACGCGCTGTGGAAGAAGGCCAGCCAGTACGCGGACGGCAAGTACAAGCCGGTGCGCGACGACCTGATCACCGAGATCGGCGAGCGGATCGAGTTCCACCGCTTCCTGGTCGCCTGGTGGCCGCCGCTGTACCCGACCGAGATGCTCGGCTGGCTGGCCGACCGCGCGCAGCTGCGGTCCATGGCCCGCGATGTGCTGTCCCTGGCAGAGATCGATCTGCTGTCCGAGGCCTGGCAGAAGGCCGACGACCGCATTTCGGTGGCCGACGTGGCCCTGCTGGACGAGCTGTACGCGATGATCGGCCCGGCCCCGACCCCCCGTTCCTGGCGGAAGCAGAACCAGAAGCGGTCCCGGCAGGGCGACGCCGACTACTCGCACATCGTGGTGGACGAGGTGCAGGACGTCTCCCCCATGCAGTGGCGCATGATCGGCCGCCGCGGCACCTACTCGACGTGGACGATCGTCGGCGACCCGGTGCAGACCAGCTGGCCCAACCCGGACGAGGCCGAAGAGGCCCGGATGCAGGCGCTGGGCGACCAGCGCAGGCACCAGCACTTCACGCTGCGCACCAACTATCGGAACTCCGAGGAGATCTTCGGTTTAGCCGCGAAGGTCATCCGTCCCCTCGCGACGGACGACCAGTTGCCGCATGCCGTGCGCTCCACCGGCGTGCAGCCCATCGTGTCCATTGTGGACCCGAAGGACCTGCCGACGGTGACCCACAAGGCGGCCATCGACCTCATCGGTCAGGTGGACGGCACCATCGGCGTGATCACCGTGATGGACCGCGTCGCCGAGGTCCGCGAATGGCTGGCCGAGATCGACGACGACCGCGTGCGCGTGGTCGGCTCCCTGGACTCCAAGGGCCTGGAGTACGACGCCACCATCGTCCTGGAACCCACCGCGATGATCGACGAGTCCCCCACCGGGCGGCGCACGCTGTACGTGGCGATGACCCGCGCCACCCAGCGGATGACCGTGATCGCCTCGGACCAGGACTGGCTCCCGGCGGACTGACTCCCTACCCGAACATCGCCAACTCCGGGGCTACCCCTGCGCCAGCAGCTCCTGGGCGTCGGCCAGATCGGCGGCGGTGGGCGGATCGTCCTGGGTGAGCGTGGATCGCCAGTAGCCGGTGAACTCGATGTCCGACCTGGCGATCCCCCGCTCCCCCACCAGGTGCCTGCGCAGGTCCCGGACGAGGCCCGCCTCCCCGGCCAGCCAGCAGAACGGCCGGCCCGCCGGTAAGGACGCGCCGCGCACCGCATCCAGGGGATCACCCCAGTGGAGGTCCAGCGCTCCCCAGGTCTGCATCGGGTACTCGTAGGGCGAGCGGATGAAGGCGCGCATCGGGCGAGAGCAGGCCTCGATGATGGTGCTCATGGCCGGGATCGCCGACTCGTCGCCGGCGAGCAGGACCCAGTCCGCCTCGGCCAGCCGGGTGCTGAGCGGGATCCGGCGGCCGAACATCGCCGAGGGGCCGAACCGGCCGATGCGGTCGCCGGGCTGGGCATCGATGGCCCAGCGGGTGGCGGGGCCGGCGTGGCGGTGCAGCAGGAAATCCACGTCCAGGGTGCAGGTCTCCGGGTCGTAAGAGCGCACCGTGTAGCTGCGCATCCACGGCCGGACCTCCTCCGGCATGGACAGGTAGCCCTGGTACCAGGCACCGAAGTCCTCGGCGGGCGGCGGGTACTCCGAGTGGCCCGGTCTGGGGAAGTACAGCTTCAGTTGCTGATCGGGTTCGGCGGTGATCGCCTCGGCGAGCCCGTCGCCGGCGAAACTGATCCGGCGCATCTGCGGGGACAGCTTCGATACCGCGGTGACCTGCAGAAACTCGACGGAAAACGGGCGCGACAAGGTAACCCCCAAAGTTGGTTCGGCGGTGAATCGGTCGAACGACCAGGTATAGGTCTACCAAATTCATGTGCGGAAAAGTCAAGTACCGATTTTCATGATTTTTTCCGTCCGATCGGGGAGGCCGGTGCGCACTAGCGTCTGAGGCATGACGAAAGTGGCGGTCGCGGTGCTGGCGACGATGCTCGTGTTCACCGGGACGGCACAGGCCGCCGCATCCCCTCAGGCCCTGAGCCCGCAGGCGCTGCGTTCGGTGACCGACGGCTACCTGCTCAGCACCACGCTCGGCGACTTCGACCGGCTGAGCAACGAGAAGCCCTATCCGGACCAGCTGGACTGGACGAACGACGGCTGTACCGCCGCCCCCGACCACCCGTGGGGCTACGACTTCGTGCCCGCCTGCAAGCGGCATGACTTCGGGTACGCCAACTACAAGCGACAGGGCCGGTTCTCCGAGACCACCAGGCTGGTGATCGACGACCAGTTCAAAGCCGACATGTTCCAGACCTGCGGCGACCGGTCGCTGTGCCGGAGCACCGCGGAGATCTACTACCAGGCCGTTCGGAAATTCGGGGGTATCTACGCCTCGACCAACGCCGCCATCCACGCCCGGGGCCGACAATCCGGTGCATGACCGGATTACCGCCTGATCAGTTGCGCGCGCTCACCGACGAGTACCTGTTCGGCGTGGCCCTGCCCGAATTCCTCCGGTTACGCGGGCAACGGCCGCACGGCGATCAGCTGGACTGGACGTCCGACGGCTGCACCGACTCGCCGGACCGTCCCTTCGGCTGGGACTTCCTGCCCGCCTGTCAGCGGCATGACTTCGGCTACGCCAACTTCCGGCGGCAGGGCCGGTTCACCGAGGAGAACCGGCGCCGGATCGATGGCCGGTTCCACGCGGACATGTACGAGATCTGCCATGCCACCTGGTCCTGCCGCCGCCTCGCGGACGTCTACTACCAGGCCGTCCGCCGGTGGGGCGCCCGCTACCTCAGCACCGCCGCCGCCCTGGCACGCGGGGTGAAGTGAGCTCAGCGGCCGGTGCTGCCGTCGAGGAGTTCCCGCAGGATGTCCGCGTGCCCGGCATGCCGCCCGGTTTCCTCGATCAGGTGCACCAGGACCCAGCGCTGCGCCACCACGTCGGCGCCGATCGCCTCGTTGGCCCGGGCGTTGGTCTCCCGGTACGCCTCGATGATGGTCTCCGCCGTCTCCTCCGGTAGCGGCCGGAAGGTGCCGGGCCAGTCGGCCACCGGCAGGCCGAGCAGCCAGTGCCGCTCCACGTGGGTGAGGTGCTTGACCAGGCCGAGCAGGCTGGTGCCCGACGGCACCCCGGCCGCGCGGACCTGCGGCTCCGGCACGCCGCTCGCCTTGGCGATCACCGATCCACGCAGGTAGTCCAGGAAGCCGACCAGCACCTCCCGCTCCCCCGGCCCGGTCCGGGGCGGCCGGGCATCGCGGCGGGTCATGCGCCCACCCGGCGGATCACCAGCACGTTGTCCACCACGGTCGCCGTCTGCCCGTCCGGTCCGTGCGCGAGGCGCTGCGGCGTGTCCGCGCGCTCGATCCGCCAGTGTCGCGGGTCGAGAGCGAGTTCCGCGGCGACCTCGTCCGGCGTCGGATAGTGCAGGTCCGGGTCCTGCACCCAGGACCAGGGAGCCGTCGAGCCGTGATCGACGACGACGAGGCGGCCACCGGGGCGCAACGCGTGTGCGGCGCGGCGCAGCACCCGGCTGCGGGGCAGGGCGAACGGCGTGTGGAAGTACTGGGCGGACACCAGGTCGAAGTCACCCTCGGGGAACTCCTCGGCCAGGTCCATCCGGAGCGCGGAGACCTGCGGAGCGGCCTCGGCAAGGCGCTGAATCGCGGTGGCGGAGATGTCGACCGCGGTGACCCGCCAGCCACGGCCGGCCAGCCAGCGGGCGTCGCCACCGGCGCCGCAGCCCAGGTCCAGGGCATGGCCCGGCGGAAGATCCGCCGCGATCTCGGCCAGCAGCGGGTTGACCCGGACGGGCCACGACACGGCGTGGGCCTCGTCCCAGAACTGCGCGGGATCGGTCATGTTGTTCATGGCCACACCCTGACCCGAGACGCGTTCCACTGGCACGGAAACTTGCCATTTCGGCAAGAATGGGGCGATGAGCGAGGACGTGCTGAGCGCGGTCGGGCCACGGCTGCGGGCGCTGCGCCGGCACCGGGGGCACACCCTGGCCGAGATCGCGGCGGAGACCGGCATCTCGGAGAGCACCCTGTCCCGGCTGGAAAGCGGGCAGCGGCGGCCGAACCTGGAACTGCTGCTGCCCCTGGCACAGCTGTACGACGTACCGCTGGACGACCTGGTCGGCGCCCCGCGCACCGGTGACCCGCGCGTCCACCTGCGACCGATCCACTGTCCACACGGGATCACCTACATCCCGATCAGCCGCAAACCGGGCGGGATCCAAGCGTTCAAGATGCTCATCCCGAGCCGCGAGCAGCCGGCCGAGCCGGATCTGCAGACGCACAGCGGATACGAGTGGCTCTACGTCCTCGCCGGGCGACTACGCCTGGTCGTGGGCGAGCGGGACGTGACCCTGCCGCCCGGTGAGGCGGCGGAGTTCGACACCCTGCTGCCGCACTGGCTGGGCTCCGCCGACGGCCGGGCGGTCGAAGTGCTCGTGCTGTTCGGGCTGCACGGCGAACGCGTGCACGTCCGGCCGCGTGACACCGGCCAGCGGAAAAACTGTTAAATCTGAAGAATTCATTGATGTGAAAACCAGTTTCACATGATCTTATCTGGCCTTAATTGGCCAAATCAGAACTAGTGAAAACTGAGAGAACGATGAGACTACCAGCCTTAATCGCGATGCCGATGCTGTTAGCCACCCTGTTCGTCGTCCCCAGCACCACCGCTACCAGCTCCACTATCCCGGCCGCCGAGTGCCTGGCCGGCTCAGGTCGCGCCGCCGAGCAGCATGACCACCATGACCACGCCGATTTCTCCCCCGCACAGGTAGCGGCCGACCAGGCCGACATGGAACGCCGGTTGACCGGGCGAGCCGCGCGGCTGGCGGCCACCTCGATCAAGGTGTACGTCCACGTGGTCAGCAAGGACACCACCGCGGCCGGTGGGAACGTGCCGGACAGCAAGATCGCCGACCAGATCAAGGTGATGAACCAGACCTACGGCGGAACCCCGTTCAGCTTCGTGCTGGCCGGCACGGATCGCACCGTCAACGCGGCCTGGCACAACTCCGGCTACGGCACCGCGGAGGACCGGGCGATGCACCAGGCCCTGCACAAGGGCACCGCCAAGGACCTGAACTTCTACCTCGCCACGGCGGGGTCGAACCTGGGTTATGCGACGTTCCCCTCGCAATACTCGGGAAACCCGGTCGGCGACGGGATCGTGGTCGACTTCCAGAGTGTGCCGGGCGGTTCCAACCCCAAGGCCAACCTGGGCTACACCGGTACCCACGAGGCCGGCCACTGGCTGGGTCTCTACCACACCTTCGAAGGCGGCTGCTCGACCACCGGTGACCAGGTGGCGGACACGCCCGCCGAGCTCACCCCGGCCAAGGGGTGCCCGGAAGGCCAGGACAGCTGCTCCGCGCCGGGCGCGGACCCGATCCACAACTACATGGACTACGGCGACGATCCCTGCATGAACCAGTTCACCGCGGGCCAGAGCACGCGGATGCAGCAGCAGTTCGCGGCGTACCGGGCTTAACGCCAGGCCTCACCCGTCGACGGCGTCAGTCCTCGTCGTCGACGGGTGAACCGCCACGCAGCAGGAAGATCAGGCCGTCGAGTTCCTCCGGCTTGATCAGCACATCGCGGGCCTTGGAGCCCTCGGACGGGCCGACCACGTTGCGGCTCTCCAGCAGGTCCATCAGCCGGCCGGCCTTGGCGAAGCCGACGCGCAGCTTGCGCTGCAACATGCTGGTGGAGCCGAACTGGCTGCTGACCACGAGTTCCGCCGCCTGCACGAGGAGTTCCAGATCGTCGCCGATGTCGGCGTCGATCTCCTTCTTCTCCCCGCCGCCGGAACTGGTGACGCCGTCGGTGTACTCCGGCTGGGCCTGGTCACAGGTGAAGGTGACCACCGCGGCGATCTCCTCGTCGCCGACGAAGGCGCCCTGCACCCGGACCGGTTTGGAGGCTCCCATCGGCAGGTACAGGGCGTCGCCCATGCCGATCAGCTTCTCCGCGCCGGGCTGGTCCAGGATGACCCGGCTGTCGGTCAGTGAGGAGGTGGCGAACGCCAGTCGCGAGGGCACGTTTGTCTTGATCAGACCGGTGACCACGTCCACCGAGGGCCGCTGGGTGGCCAGCACCAGGTGGATACCGGCGGCCCGCGCCTTCTGGGTGATCCGGACGATCGCGTCCTCGACATCGCGGGGCGCGGTCATCATCAGGTCGGCGAGCTCGTCCACGATGGCCAGGATGTACGGGTAGGGCCGGTAGACGCGCTCGCTGCCGAGCGGCGCCTGGATCTCGCCGGACTTGACCTTGCGGTTGAAGTCGTCGATGTGCCGGACCTTGTTGACCTGCATGTCGCCGTACCGCTGCTCCATCTCCTCCACCAGCCAGGCCAGCGCGGCGGCGGCCTTCTTGGGCTGGGTGATGATGGGCGTGATCAGGTGCGGGATGCCCTCGTACGGCGTGAGCTCGACCATCTTCGGGTCGATGAGGATCATCCGGACCTCGTCCGGGGTGGCCCTGGCCAGCAGCGAGACCAGCATGGAGTTGACGAAGCTGGACTTACCGGAGCCGGTGGAACCGGCGACCAGGAGGTGCGGCATCTTGGCCAGGTTCGCGGTGACCATGTGGCCCTCGATGTCCTTGCCGAGGCCCACGACCAGCGGATGCGTGTCCTTGGTCGCCTCGGTGGACTTGAGCACGTCGCCGAGGCGGACCATCTCGCGGTCGCTGTTCGGCACCTCGATGCCCACGGCGGACTTGCCCGGGATCGGCGCCAGGATGCGGACGTTGTCGGTGGCCACCGCGTAGGCGATGTTCTTGGTCAGCGCGGTGATCTTCTCGACCTTCACGCCGGGGCCGACTTCCACCTCGTACCGGGTGACCGTCGGGCCACGGGTGAAGCCGGTGACCTGGGCGTCGATGGAGAACTGCTCCAGCACCCCGGTGATGGCGTCGATCATCGTGTCGTTGGCCCGGCTGCGCGTCTTGGGCGGGTCGCCGTCCTTGAGGATGCCCGGCGGCGGCAGCTGGTAGTCGCCCTCCACCTTGCGGACCTGCGGTGCGGGCTTCTCCTTGGGCTCCTTGGGAGCGGCCTTGATCGCGGCGACGGCGGGCTTCGCCGGTGGCTCCTCGAAGTCGAGTTCCGGCTCGTCGTCCTTCTCCGACATGGCGGCCTGGCGGCGGCGCTGCGGCCGGCGCAGCCGGACCTCCGCGGCGCCGTGTTCCTCCAGCGCGGCCGGACCGTCATAGTCCTCTTCCTCGTCCTGGTCCGCGTGGGCGGACTCCGGGTTCAGCAGCCCGGCCAGCCTGCTCGGCACCTCACGGATCGGGGTACCGGTGACCAGCAGCAGGCCATAGACGGCGACCATGCCCAGCAGCGGCGCGGCGACGGCGGCGGTCAGACCCTGTCCCAGGGGCGCGCCGACCACGTAGCCGAGGGCTCCACCCGGTCCCATGCTGCCCGGTTCCGGGGTGGGGTTGCCGGCGACCAGGTGCAGGACGCCCAGTACGCCGAAGGTCATCAGGCCGGAGCCGAGGACCCGCCGGGGGCGGGAATCCGGGTCGGCCTCGGTGCGCATCAGCACGATCGCGACGATGAGTAAAACGACGGGCAGGCCGAGTGAGCCGTACCCGATGCACTTGTGCAGGGCGTCGCTGAACCAGGCGCCGACCGGCCCGCCGGCATTCCACCAGACTCCGGCGGCGGCCACCGCCGCGATGGCGATCAGCAGGATGCCCGCGCCGTCCCTGCGGTGCGCGGTCTCCAGCTCGCCACCGGCGCCCAGCGAGCGGGCCAGCTTGCCGAGCCCTGCCGCCAGCGGGTTGGGGGCCTTCCGGGCAACGGGCTTGCGTGCACTCGATCGAGTGGACTTCGCCGGCACGTTGCGCTGCGTCTTCGAGGTGGTCTTCGGCTGCGCGGATTTGGCCGGGGTCTTGGCACTGCCCGCGCGTGGCTTGGACCCACGGCCGCCGTCGGCGCCGCCGCGTCCGGATGAACTCGCGCCGCCGCGTCCGGAGGAGGTGGTCCGATTCGCCATGGGGGTTACGGTATCTCGCGCGAGTGGGTGAAGTCGCACCTGCCACGCGCGTAGGCCACCACTTTTGTCCTGTGCACACGGCTGATCAGCCATTTACGCTGTCAGAGAGACTGCCGTAAGCCAAATTACTCCCGTTCGGGCACACGCTGTCGCCCGCACATGGCATGCTCCACCATCATGGTCGCGCTGCACCCGAATCCTGCGGAGCCGAGCCGCGGACGGACCCACGACCGGAGACCGCCACTCATATGGCGGTTCCTGATTCTCGTGGACCGGCTGCTGGTCGCCATTACCGGTCGGCTCGTTGTCACTGGGGACATTCCCGCACATCTGCGTGGCAAGCCGTTGATCCTTGCCGCGAACCACATCGGTAACTTCGATGTGATGGTCCTGATCGCCGCCTGCAACAGGATCGGCGTCGCCCCCCGCTTCCTGGCCACCGGCGGCCTCTTCGAGGCACCCGTCGCCGGAGCCATCATGTCGGCCTGCGGCCACGTACGCGTGGACCGCGGCAAGAGCAACGTGGTCGAAGCCCTGGGCCGCGCGGTGGACGCGCTCGGTGACGGCGACCCGATCCTCGTCTACCCGGAGGGCCGGATCAGCCGCGATCCGGGGCTGTGGCCCGAGCGCGGCAAGACCGGCCCGGCCCGGATGGCGCTGTCCGCCGGGGTGCCGGTGATCCCGCTGTCCCAGTGGGGCGCGCACGAGGCCATGTGGTGGGGAACCCTGGCCGTGGGCAGCTGGGCCGACTTCGCGATCCTGATGAAGTCCTGGCTGCGGGCGGCCCGCACCCGCCCGGTCATGCGTGTCCACTTCGGCGACCCCGTCGAGCTGGCGGACCTGTCCGCCGGGCGGCCCGGTGACGCCGTCCGCGCCCGGGACCGCATCATGCGCGCGATCGCCGGCGGCCTCGCCGACCTGCGCCGCGACGAGTGGGACCAGCCGAGGTTCTGGGACCCGACCCGCCCCGTGGAGTCGTCCAGCCCGTGGAAGCCCGACCGCCCCTAGCCCGTTACCGGAGGCCACCCACCTCCAAGTACCTGAAGGACGCCTTCGTTTACCTTGCGTAAACGAAGGCGTCCTTCGTTGCGCTCAAATACACAAGGGACGCCATCAGG
The DNA here is from genome assembly GCA_003600225.1 of Pseudonocardiaceae bacterium YIM PH 21723. Lineage (GTDB taxonomy): Bacteria > Actinomycetota > Actinomycetes > Mycobacteriales > Pseudonocardiaceae > QZFT01. The sequence continues at coordinate 142,329 of QZFT01000014.1, read as the reverse complement.
TCCTTGCCCACACCACCCCAGCCTTCCCCGATCGGGTGAACTGGCCTCCGAGATGTCCGTATTCCCGCTTTCCGGCCCTCTGCTGAGAAACAAGCAGCAGCCGCGAAGCACCGCCAGGGGAGGCGAGAGCGTGTTACTTGGCATCGGCGTAGGAGGCCGACGTGGCCACGGACATCGGGAATCGCACGGGCACGCCCGGGTAGAGCAGATCCCCCGCCCGTTCCGCTGCCGCGTGCACCGCCGCGGTCACCGCGTCCGCCTGCGCCGCGGGACAGTGCACGATGAACTCGTCGTGCTGGAAGAACACCAGCTCGCCGAGGCCACCCTCGTGCAACGCCCGCCGCAACTCGGCGAGCACCACGAGCGCCCACTCCGCGGCGCTGGCCTGCACCACGAAGTTACGGGTGAACCGGCCCCGGCTGCGCGCGGCCCCCGCCCCATCCCGGGTCACCGAGACCGCACCGGGGTCCACCCCGGTCTGCGACCACCAGGAGGCCGACGGCGACGGGCAGGTGCGGCCCAGCCCGGAGCGCACGAGCAGCCCCTGCTCCCCCGCCACCGCAGCGCGCTCCACGTAGTCGATGGCCGCCGGGAACCGTTGGCGGAGAACGGGAAGCAACTGGCCCGCCTGCCCACTGGTCTGTCCATAGAGGACACCGAGCAGCCCCAGCTTGGCCCGGTCGCGGTCACCGTCGAACGCCTCGGCTGCCAGCGCGGCATAGAGATCGCCCGCTGCGGCGACCTCGCCGAGCCGCCGGTCGCCGGAGAGCGCGGCGAGGATACGGGGTTCGAGCTGGCCGGCGTCGGCGACCACGAGCACCCAGTCCGGATCGGCGACCACGGCGCGGCGGATCACCCGGGGGATCTGCAGGGCCGCGCCGCCGCGGGTGGCCCAGCGGCCGGAGACCACGCCGCCCACCACGTATTCGGCGCGGAATCGTCCATTGTGGACCCAGGTGTCCAGCCAGGCCTGGCCGTGGGCGGTGTGGATCCGGTAGAGCTCCTTGTAGGCCAGCAGGGGTTTGACCGCCGGGTGATCGATCTCCTTGAGCACCCAGGATCGCGTTGAGGGCAACCGGATTCCGGCGGCGGCGAAGGCTTTGATCACCTCGGCGGGCAGGTCGGGGTGGATCGGCCGGCCGCCGAAGGCGGCGGAGATCTCGGCGGCGAGTTCGGTGAGCCGGCGGGGTGGCATGCCGGGCGCCAGGGGGGTGCCCATCAGCTCGGCGAGCAGCGCGCGGTGCACGTCGGCGCGCCAGGGCAGGCCGGTGTGGCTCATTTCGGCGGCGATCAGGGCGCCGGCCGATTCCAGGGCGCACAGGGTGGCGAAGGCGCCGCGGTCGCCGATCTCGGCGATGCGTTTCTGCTGGGCGGCGTGCACCCGGAGCACATCGTCCATTGTGGAGCGTTCGGCGGGCGGAGCGTGATCGAAGAGGGCGGGCTGCAACCGAGGGTCATGGGTGACCGGCTCCGGATCCGCGGGCACCGGGCGGCCGTCCAGGCGGGCGACGGCCGCGGCCAGGGAGCGGGGTTCGCCCCAGTGGCCGTCGTGGCCGGAGAGCAGGCCCTCGATCAGGGCCAGGTCGTGGCAGCGGGCGACGCGGGCGCCCGCAGCGAGCAGGGCCGGGTAGCAGGCCGCGGTGTCCGGCCAGATCCAGCGGGTGTCCGGGTGGGCGGCGCGCACCTCCGCGGCGAGGTCGGCGACGAAGCGCGGCTGCCCGTCCACAGTGGACAGCCAGGCGGTTCCGTCCGGGCCGGGAGCTACGGCGATGCGCATGACAGGGATAGTGCCCGACGGGTCTGACATTCCGCCTGACGAGAGGTATAGGGCAACCGGTTACCCCATTGGCCGGTTGTCACGCCGGGCCGCAGGGCGCTCAATGGAGATCCCTGTGTCCCCACCTTCCCCTGTGGTGAGGAGATCCACGATGGCCTTGACCCGCACGCACACAGCACTGCTCGCGGCAGTCGGTCTGCTGCTGATCGGCGCCGCGCCCTTCGTCCTCGGGCCGTATTTCGGCGCGTCGACCGCCGCGCCCTCGGTGCCCCGGGACAAGGGGCACCACCACGCCGCGACACCCGTCAAGGAACGGCCCAAGGGCAACGGGATCAACGGGATCGATCCGGTGCCCAACGCCCGGCCTGCGCCGGGTGGGCCGGAGACGGCTCCCGCCACCGCGGGGCCGGCGAGTTTCACCCAGCAGCAGCCGGCCGGGAAGCCCGGGAAGTACGACGCTCCACTGGAGCGATGTGCGTACGGCATCGACTATCCGACACCGGACAGCAATCCGATTCTGGCCGAGCCGCCGGTGTCCGCGTTCACCAGCAATGTGCCGCTGCGGGTCACGGTGCGGCAGAACGTGGACGTGACCGCGCTGACGTTCACCAACACCTCGGCGCAGCCCATCCAGATCGACTGCGCGGCGATCATCCTGCGCGCCGGATCCGGGGTGAAGGGGCTGACCTTCTACAACTCCGCGCCCTACGGGCATCCGCAGTGGGACGGGTACGAGGTGCCGAAGGGCGACGGGACCTCGTTCTACATCTACCGGCTGGCCTTCCACGACGTGCCGAACGAGCAGCGGATGGCTCAGCCCGGCCAGCCGTTCGAGCTACAACTGGCCGGCCCGGTGAACACCAGGATCAGCCGGGAGTCGGTGCGGGATTCCGTCCGGTTCATCGCGGATCTGGATCTTTCCGGGAACGTTGCCATCACGCAGAAATACGGCACTCAGCGGTCCTGGAACTGAATTCTCACGGACCGCCGAAAAACCAGAGAGTAACAAAGACACCCAGGCCGATGAGCAGCAGAATTGCCAACGGAATCAATTCCGCAAAAGGTGAGGATGAGGGATTCCCAGTCGATTCCGCACTCACCCGGGGCTCGGGGACCATCGCCAGCGGCGCGAGTTCGGCCACCAGCAACTCCAGCCGCTCGGCGAACCGGGCGTCCTCGGTGGCCGACCTGCTGACCAGGTATTTGATCACGGATTGTTCCTGCTGTCCTTCGGGATCCGAGATGAACCGGCGCAGCGGCGCCTCGTCGACGGACTCACCCAGTTTGTCCGAGATCAGATCCCACAACTCCTCGTAGGGCTCGGACAGCTGCCGACGGGTCAACGGAACAACGAGGGCGTCGACGGCCCGATCAACGGTATCGGTGATATTCACTGACACTCCAGTTCGGCGAGGAACGGATTTGTCACCGAGAGACCAGCCCCGTAATGCTATCGACCAAGTCAATAGCCGGGGCCGGCCTCACCGATAATGAATACTTAGACCGGAATAACCGTCGGTACGATCATCGGACGTCGGCGATAGGTGTCCGCGACCCACCGGCCGACCACGCGACGCACGGCCTGGGCGATGCGGTGCGGGTCGGTGATGCCCTCGACCTCGGTGCGGGACAGCTCCGCCTCGACCAGCGGCAGCACGTTGTCGAGTGCCTTCGGGTCATCGGAGAACCCGCGGCCGGAGATCGTCGGCGAGGTCACCGCACGGCCGGTGCTGGCCTCCACCGCGACGGTGATCGCGATGAAGCCGCCCTCACCGAGGACCAGGCGGTCGGACAGTGTGGACTCGCCGACATCGCCGACGGACAGACCGTCCACGTAGACCTGGCCCACCTCGACCCGGCCCTTGATGGAGGCCACGCCGTCCAGCAGGTCGACGACCACGCCGTTCTCCGCGATGACCACGTTCTTCGGGTCGACGCCGGTGAGCGCCGCCAGGTCCGCGTTGGCCCGCAGATGCCGCCATTCGCCGTGCACCGGCATGACGTTGCTCGGCCGCAGCGCGTTGTACAGGTACAGCAGCTCGCCCGCCGAGGCGTGTCCGGAGACGTGCACCTTGGCGTGTCCCTGGTGCACCACGTTGGCGCCCAGCCGGACCAGGCCGTTGACCACGCCGAACACCGCGGTCTCGTTGCCGGGGATGAGCGAGGAGGCCAGCACCACGGTGTCGCCGGGACGGATCCGGACCTGCCGGTGCTCGCCGCGGGCCATCCGGGACAGCGCCGACAGCGGCTCGCCCTGCGAGCCGGTGGACACGAACAGCACCTGGCTCTCGGGCATCTCCATCGCCCGGTCCAGCTCGACGGTCAGCCCGTCGGGGATGTTCAGCAGGCCCAGCTCGTCCGCGATGCCCATGTTGCGCACCATCGACCGGCCGACGAAGGCGATCTTGCGGCCGTGCGCGACGGCGACGTCGATGACCTGCTGGACCCGGTGCACGTGGCTGGCGAAGCAGGCCACGATGACCCGGTTGTTGGTGACCCGGCCGATGACCCGGTCCAGGACCGGTCCGATCTCCCGCTCCGGGGTGACGAACCCGGGCACCTCGGCGTTGGTGGAGTCGACCAGCAGCAGGTCGACGCCCTCGTCGCCGAGCCGGGAGAACCCGGCCAGGTCGGTGAGCCGGCCGTCCAGCGGCAGCTGGTCCAGCTTGATGTCACCGGTGTGCAGCACCAGGCCCGCGGAGGTGCGGATGCCGATCGCGAGCGCGTCCGGGATGGAGTGGTTGACCGCGAAGTACTCCAGCTCGAAGGGACCGAAGGTGCCCTTCTCGCCTTCCTTGACCTCGACCAGCTTGGGGTGCTGCCGGTGTTCCTTGCACTTGGCCGCGAGCAGCGCGAGGGTGAACCGCGAGCCGATGACCGGCAGGTCGGGCCGCAGGCGCAGCAGGAACGGGACCGCACCGATGTGGTCCTCGTGTCCGTGGGTCAGTACCAGCGCTTCGATGTCATCGAGGCGTTCCTCGATGGCCCGGAAGTCCGGCAGGATGAGGTCGACGCCGGGGGCGTCGTCCTCGGGGAAGAGCACGCCGCAGTCGACGATCAACATCCGTCCGGCGTGCTCGAATACGGTCATGTTCCGGCCGACCTCGCCGATGCCGCCGAGCGCGACGACGCGCAGCGCGTTCTCGGCTGCGGGTTTCGGCGGGTTCACCGGAACGGTGCCCTGGTTGTTCACCGCGGGCGGTGGAGTGCTTGCCGCCATCAGCCGGCTACCTCGATTCCTGCTGCTTGGAGACCTTCCCGGACAACGGCGCGTTCCTCGTCGGTGATCGACGGGATCGGCAGCCTCGGGTTTCCGATCGGGAGGCCCTGCAGCTCTAGTGCGGTCTTACTGAAGAGAACACCACCGGTGTGCATGGTGGCCGCCACCACCGGCAACAAACCGTGGTTGATCTTGCGTGCGGTGATCAGGTCGCCGGCTTCCACGGCGTCCAGCAGCAGCCGGAGCTTGTCGGCCACCACGTGGCCGATGACGCTGACGAACCCGACGGCGCCCACGGCGATCCACGGCAGGTTCAGCGGGTCGTCGCCGCAGTAGTAGGCGAGGTCGGTCTCGGCGATGATCTCGGCACCGCCCCACAGGTCTGCCTTGGCGTCCTTCACCGCGAGGATGCGCGGGTGTTCGGCCAGGATACGCAGGGTCTCCGGCATCAGTGGGATGACCGCGCGCGGCGGGATGTCGTAGAGCATCACCGGCAGCTCGGTGGCGTCGGCGACCGTGGTGAAGTGCTCGACCAGACCGCGCTGCGGCGGCCGGGAGTAGTACGGCGTGACCACGAGCAGTCCGTGCGCGCCGGCCTTCGCGGCCTGCTGCGCCAGGTGGACGCTGTGCGCGGTGTCGTAGGTACCCGCGCCGGCGACGATGGTGGCCCGGTCGCCCACGGCCTCGACCACGGCGCGGACCAGATCGGCCTTCTCCGCGTCGCTGGTGGTGGGGCTTTCGCCGGTCGTGCCGTTGATCACCAGTCCGTCATTGCCCAGCTGCACCAGGTGGGCGGCCAGTTTCTGGGCCGCGTCCAGGTCGAGTGCTCCGTCGGCGGTGAACGGGGTCGCCATGGCGGTCAGTACGCGACCGAACGGGCGACCCTCAGCGGCGGCTGGTGAGGTCGTCATAAGTCCAAAGTTACCTGGCTGGGTTCACAATCCGCGCCGCAGGCCCCGGATGGCGTCGATATCACCGTCGAAGTGCAATCTGGTGGCGTCCCGGCCGAACGCGAACAGCAGAAGCTCGACCGGTTCGCCGGTGATCGTGAGAACGCCCGGCCCGGGAATTTCCAGCGCGATGTGCCCGTCTGGTGTGCACAACCGCAGGCCTGAGGCCTTGCCGCGCAGCAGGGTGCGGCCCATCCGGCGCAGCGTGCCCAGGGCGAGCTTGTCCCGTGTGGCGTCGGCGGGGCGGGGCTCCCAGTCCTCGCCGCCGCGGCGCACGTCCTCGTGGTGCACCAGGTACTCCGCGCCGTTGAGCGCGTCCGGCGCCAGCCGGAACGGGGACCACCAGGGCGGGCCACCGCGGACGGTGTCGACCAGCCGCTGCCAGGGCCAGGCGGCGATCTCGTCCTGGACCTTCGCGGTGTATCCGGCGAGCGCGGACAGCACGATGCCGGGCTGGGCGTCGATCCGGTGCTCACGCAGCACCAGGTGGGCGGCCAGCTGCCGGGTCTGCCAGCCGGCGCAGAGCGTCGGCGCCTGTGGGCCGAGCTGTTCCAGCAGGTCGGACAGCTCGGCGCGTTCGGTAGCGGCTATACCCATGGGGTCAGCGTACGGCCGCGTTGCGTCTGGCGGTTGGCGAACGAGGGCTTGGGAGGGGAGATGGGCACGGGGTGGGGTCTTTCCTGCCGGGCCGTCGCGTTGTGGGCCCGTCGGGTGGTGGCGGTTCCGGCTTTTCCGTCTTCAAGACCGATAACTGGGCACTTTTCGGTCTTGAAGACGGATAAGCGCACCGTGAGTGGGGCGGGAGGGGCTGGTGGGATGCGTGGGGTGTGTGGGGCTCTCATGGGTGACCCATGATCATCGGGACACGCAGTAAGGGGCACCCTCACTGCGTTGAGTGCAGTAAGGGGCACCCTCACGCAATAAGAGCCCAGCGCAGCAGCCCCGAACAGCCAGTCAGGCGTGCCCCCCACCCAACACGCAGGCAGGAAAGACGCCCCCGAAGACCCGTCTCCCCCTCCAAAGCCATCCTTCGACGACCACCCAGACCCAGCCCCCACAAGGACTCAGCGGCGCCGCAGCTCCGACGGGTCCTTGGTGAGCAGGCACAACTGGGTCCCGGTGCCGGACTCGAAGTTGCACTGCCGCGCCCAGCCCCACTTGAGGTAGGCGGACAACGCGGGGCTCTCCGCCCAGGACAGCAGCCAGGAGGGCCGGTCGCCGACCAGGGACTCCAGCAGCTTCTGCCCGTAGCCCAGGCCCTGAGCGCTGGGGCGGACGAACAGCTCGACCACCTCGAACCGGCTGACCAGGGTCTGCTCGCACAGCCAGGTGCCGCCCATGGCGACGCGCACCCGGTCGTAGAGCCCCTCGGAGTACGGGTTGTCCGCGCGGCGCAGGCCAGGCGGGGTGACCCAGCCCCAGGCCGCGCCGAGCAGCGTGCCGTCGGCGTCCCGGACCACCCGGGCGGTGGCCTCGGGCTGCTTGGCCGCGAACGGCAGCCCGGTCAGCGCGAGCCGGGCGTCCTGCCGGGTACGCCGGTAGGGCGCGCCGGAGAACGCCTCGGTGTAGGGGTCCAGCAGCTCGTCGGCCAGGCTGGGGATGAACTCACCGTCGATGGTGTGCAAGCTGACCGTTTCGTCGATCTCCGAGGCGTCCTCGTCCCGAGGCTGGGCTCTCATCGCGATCAGCCCTCGTGGACGAGCGGGCTGGACGCCACCTCGGTGCCATCGGGCAGCGAGGAGATCGTGAAGTCGGCGAAGACGTTGTGCGCGGCCTTCTGCAGCTGACGCAGCACCTCGATGGCCAGCGCGCGGAGCTCCACATCCGCGTGCTCGGAGGCGCGCATGGCGACGAAGTGCCGGAAGGCGCGGTAATTACCGGTGACCACGATGCGGGTCTCGGTGGCGTTGGGCAGCACGGCGCGGGCGGCCTGCCTGGCCTGCTTACGGCGCAGGGTGGCGTTGGGCCCGTCGGCGAAGTGCTCCTCCAGACCGGTCAGCAGCTCGCGGTAGGCGGCGCTGGCAGCCTCGGTGGCGGCCACGAACTTCTCGTGCAGCTCGGGGTTCTCGGCGATCATCTCGGGCTCGACGACCGGGAGCGGGCCGTCGGGGAGGTGCCGCGCGGACAGCTGGGAGAAGGACAGGTGGCGGTGGCGGACCAGCTCGGCGGCCGTCGACCGGGAGAGACCGGTGAGGTAGAAGCTGACCGTGCCGTGTTCCAGGACGGACAGGTGGCCGACCTCGAGGATGTGCGCGAGGTAGCCGGCGTTGGTCGCGGTGGCGGGGTTCGGCTTGTCCCAGGACTGGTAGCAGGCGCGGCCGGCGAACTCGGCGAGGGCCTCTCCACCGTCGGCGTCGGTGGACCAGGGCACGCCGTCAACGGGGAAGTACTCGGTCTTCGCGACGAGTTGGACTCGTGGTTTCACCGTTCCGGACACGCCCCTGTTCCTTGCCTCGTAGAACCCCGCAACACCCTAATTGAACTGCGTCGATCTTCTACAGCCGGGTAGGCGCACCCGCGGAGCAACCCGGGCCCCCATCTGGCCCAGATCGAGACCGAAGCGGCTTGTAGACTCAATTCCGTGGCTGATACCCAGTATGAAGATCTTTTGCGATTGGTTCTCGCTTCTGGATCGGACAAAGCCGACCGAACGGGCACCGGCACCCGAAGTGTCTTCGGGCACCAGTTGCGCTATGACCTTTCGCAGGGCTTTCCGCTGATCACCACCAAAAAGGTGCACCTCAAGTCGATCGTCTACGAGTTGCTGTGGTTTCTGCGTGGCGAATCGAATGTTCGCTGGCTCCAGGAGCACGGCGTCACCATCTGGGACGAATGGGCCGACGCGAACGGTGATCTGGGCCCCGTTTACGGAGCTCAGTGGCGATCCTGGCCGGCCGCCGACGGCGAATTCATCGACCAGGTCAGCGAAGTCCTGGAGACCCTGCGCCGCGACCCGGACTCCCGGCGAATGATCGTCTCCAGCTGGAACGTCGCGGAAATTCCCAAGATGGCACTCGCACCGTGCCACGCCTTCTTCCAGTTCTACGTCGCCGACGGCAAACTTTCCTGCCAGTTGTATCAACGCAGCGCGGATCTGTTTCTCGGCGTGCCGTTCAATATCGCGAGTTATGCCCTGCTGACACATATGGTCGCGCAACAGGTGGGACTGGAGCCCGGCGATTTCATCTGGACCGGCGGTGATTGCCACATTTACAACAATCACGTCGACCAGGTGAACGAACAGCTCTCGCGCTCCCCATTCGATTTCCCCACGCTCAACCTCGGCAAAGCCGATTCCCTGTTCGACTACACGTATTCCGATGTGGAAATCGTCGACTACAAGCACCATGCGGCGATCAAGGCACCGGTGGCAGTGTGACCATCGGACTCATCTGGGCACAGAATCCGCAGGGCGTGATCGGCGCCCGGAACACCATTCCCTGGCGGCTGCCCGAGGACATGGCGCACTTCAAGGCGACGACACTCGGCCATCCCGTGGTGATGGGCCGCAAGACCTGGGACTCGCTGCCACCGCGGTTCCGGCCCCTAGCAGGCCGGCGCAACATCGTGGTCACCCGCGACCGGGACTGGGCAGCCGAGGGCGCGGACTCCGCCGGATCGGTCACCGAGGCCCTGGAACTGGCCGGGCGCGACTCGGCGACGGTGTGGGTCATCGGCGGCGGTGAGATCTACCGCGCCGCGATGGACCACGCGACGCTGCTCTCCGTCACCGACGTGCAGGTCGAGGTGCAGGGCGAGGCGTTCGCCCCCACCATCACCCCGGATTGGACCGTCACCCAGGACAGTGACTGGCAGACGTCCACATCCGGCCTGCGCTACCGGATTCGCGCCTACCAGCGCTAGCCGCCGGGCACATCCGGCATCACCCTGATGTCACCCATGACGTCACAAGACGGCATCGTGACGTCAAATCAGGGTTGCGTGATGTCACCAGTGACGCCATAGTGGCGTCATGGACCTGACGCCATATCTGAGCCAACTCCGGGAAGACCTGGCGACCGCGGCCGCCGCCGGGGACGACAACACCCGGCGCACCGCGGCCGTGCTGGCCGCCACCCTGGAACCGGCCGCGCGGCTGGCCCTGATGAACGCACTGTCCGATCTGGCGGCCGAGGTGACCGCCGAACTCGAGGACCAGGTCGTCGAACTGCGGCTGCGTGGCGGATCCGTCGAGGTGGTGGTCGTCGGCACCGCCACCGGGGGTGCGCCGACCGGCCCGCCGCCGGTCGAGGAACCGCTGTCCGGGGACGTCACCCGCGTCACCCTGCGGCTGTTCGAGGAACTCAAGGCCAAGGCCGAACAGGCGGCGAACACCCAGGGGGTCTCGCTGAACACCTGGCTGTCCCAGGCCGTGCAGGGACATCTGTCCCAGCAGCGCAAGCAGAACACGGACCAGCCCCAGCGCGGAGCCAGCCTGCGTGGCTGGGTCCAGGGCTGACATCACATGCCAAGTAGGCCGGAGGCCGGATTGGCATCTACAAGCAGAGCACTGAGGGGAACACGTCATGAGTAGTGAACCGCGGATTATTGAGGGGACCGTCGTGGAGAACTCTGAGCCCAAGGCCGAGAACGCCTACCGGGAGTTCGACGCCCCGGCGCCGGTGGAACTGACCGTGAACATCGACTCCGGCGCGGTGGACGTCAAGCTGGAGCAGACCGACAAGGTCACCGTGACCGTGGCGCCCGGACCGGCGCCCGCGGGCGGCATCGGCGCCGGCATCGCCGGGATCGTGAACTGGGTGTCCACCCAGTTCGGCAACCAGAGCACCCCGCCGCGCAGCCAGGACGAGCTGCTGCGGGACGCCATCCGGCTGACCCGGGTCGAACAGCACGGCCGCAACATCGCCGTGCAGACGCCGAAGAACCTGCCGCTGCGCACGATCGGCCTGCAGATCACCGTGACCGCTCCCGAGGGGTCCACGGTGCTGGTGCACGGCAAGCTGGCCGCGATCGACGTGACCGGCCCGGCCGAGCGCGCCACGCTGAACACCGCCACCGGGGACATCACCCTGGACAAGGTGGCCCACACCTCGATCCTGTCCACCGGCTCCGGCTCCGTCCGGGTCACCGGCTCCCAGGACGGGCTGAAGATCCGCACCGGTACCGGTGATGTGGAGGTGGGCAGCCTCGCCGGGCACACCTCCATCGGCACCGGCGGCGGCAACGTCTGGCTGGGCTCGGTGAACGGCGTGGTCAAGGCGCGCAGCGGCACCGGCGCGCTGACCATCGCGGACGCCGCGGGCGGCGTGATCGACGTGGGCACCGGCTCGGGTTCGGTGCAGGTCGGCATCCGCGAGGGTGTGCTGGCGAACCTGGACCTCAACTCGGCGTGGGGCACCGCGCGCAGCGAGCTGGACATCTCGGAGACCGCCCCGGTGAACCCGCCGGCCGGCGCTCCGACGGTGATCGTCAAGGCCCGCACCGGCGCGGGCAACGTGCTGGTCGCCAGGGCCACCACGGAATGACCTGCCCGGCAGGGGAACCCGTCACCGGGTTCCCCTGTCACGGCCATTCGGCGGGGCAGTCGGTCACCGGGGTCCGCAGGGTGAGCAGGTAGGTCTCGATGGCCCGCTTGCCGCAGGTGCTCTGTCCGTACACGGCGTGGCCGACGCCCTGGTAGGTGAGCAGGGTGGAACCGGGGATCTGCCGGTGTACCCGCTGAGCCCCGGCGTACGCGGTCGAGGCGTCGAACCGGCCGTTGGCGATCAGCGTCGGTACATCGTGGATCCGGGGCCGGTGCTGCGGATCGCTCACCGGGAACGGCCAGCCGTGGCATCCGTACACCAGGGCCAGCGCGAACCAGGGACCGCCGAGGCTGGGGGCGGACCGCCTGCCGAGTTCCTGGAGCTCGGCCAGATCGCCCACCGGGAGCTGCCAGTCCAGGCACATCATCGCCTGGGCGGTGGGACCGACCTGTCCCGCCATCACGAAGTCGATGGGGTCACCCGTGAGCCATCCGGCCAGCTGACCGGCGAACTTCGGCCAGCTCTGGGCACCCATTCCCATGGCGGCGAAGATCCGGCCGGCCATGTCCCAGCGGGTCACCGCGCCGCCGGTGGCCGTGCTGAGCTCGCCGCGATCGGCCTTGGCCAGCAGCTGGGCGATCACCTCGGCGGACCGTCCGCGCACCGCGCAGGTCGGGGTCCGGTCACACCACGCGTGGAACTGCCCCAGGGCCTGTTCCACCGACTGCCCGGCGTCGGTGACCCAGCGCCGGGTGTCCGCGGTCCGGTCCAGCACGGAGTCCAGGACCAGGGCTCGCAGCCGGGGACCGAACAGCTCGGCGTACCGCTGCGCGGGGACCGTGCCCGCCGACAGTGCGTACAGGCTGATCGTGTCCGCGCCGAGTGCCCGGCGGATGGCCTCGATATCGCGGGCCACGCTGTCGGAATCCATCTGCCGCACCAGCGGGCCGCTGCGCGCCAGGCAGCCGGCGCCGAGCGTCGCGTTGTACCGGGCCAGCCGGCGCAGGCTCGCGGCGTCCGTCGGTACCGGCACCGGATGGGCGACCAGATCGGGATCGCACTGGATGGCCTGGCTGCGCGTGGTGCCGCGCGGATCGAAGCTGACGATGTCGAACCGTTCCGTGAGCTCCGGCGCGAACGGCGCCTGCTGCACCACGTCGACTCCGGAGTCCCCCGGACCGCCGGGTGAGACGACGACCGTGCCCTGGCGCTGCCCGGTCGCCGGACGGCGGACGAGGGCGATGTCCACCGTCGAGCCGCCCGGGCGGGACCAGTCGACCGGCACGGCGAGCACCCCGCACTGGGCGGCGGGATTCTGCCGGCAGGGCACCCAGCCGACGGCGGGCTTCGCCTGCGCGGGCGCGGTGAGCAGGGCGACGGTGACGATCACCGTGCCGAGTACGGACGACAGACGACGCATGATGGCTCCCCCAAGGACACTGCTCCTGCCCGGAGCGTAGTCCCGGGTGGATCAGGCGTGTTCCTCCAGATGGCGGAGGACCTCGATGAGGGCCTCGCTGGCGGGGGTGATCAGTTCCTCGGTGAGCCGGCGGGCGGTCGCCTCGTCGCCGGCGATGATCGCGTCGGCCACCGCGCGGTAGTCGGCCACCCGCTTCATCTCGGGCTCGGCGATGACCGCCATGGGCTCCAGGAACGGCTCGTACGCGGTGCGGATGTTGTTGAGCATCAGCCGGAACACCACGGAGTCGGCCGCGTCGGCGATGGCCTGCCAGAAGCTCATCGCCAGCCGCTGCCGCTCGTTGATCTCCTCGGTGGCGGTGAAGTCCTCCAGGATGCGGTCCAGGGCATCGGCGGTCTTCGCCCCCGACCGGGCAGCGGCCATGGCCGCGATCTGCGGGGACACGTACAGCCGGGCCTCGACCATGCCCCGGGCGACCGCGAAGTCCTTGCGCCCGCCGCCGAACAACAGCTTCGGCAGCAGCTCCAGGCCGCCTTCCTTACGGGTGAACCGGATCTTGCGGTAGATCTTCTCGTCGTCGGTCTCCACCAGGCCCGAGTGCATCAGCCTGCGCAACGCCTCACGCACCACATCGGGTGAAGCGCCGAGCCGATTAGCGATGCGATCCTCACTCGGCAGAGGTTCACCCGGAGCCAGCTGGTCGTCCGCCACGTCGCCGAGCAACTGTTCGAAGACGGCATCAAGTACCGCCTTCTGGTCTACCCGCCACGGCTCCATAAGGTTGACCGTAAGCGCATCACCGATAGTCGATCAAGTAACCGTTATCGACTCCAGCACTTCGTGTCACCCGATCGCCTGACGCAGGGCGTCGGCGAGGTCTCCCCGGCCGCCGACCAGCACATCTGTCAGCTCGAGCCAGTCGGCCATCTCCCGGAGTTCGGCGGCCAGTTCGGCCGCTACCCGGGGATGCTCGGCGGGGTCCACGGCGGCCTCCACGAACGCCCCCGGCACCCGCAGGACGCCCGTCTTGCGGTCGGCCTTCAGGTCCACCCGGGCCACCAGGCGCTCGTCGAGCAGGAACGGGTAGACGTAGTAGCCGTGCACTCGCTTGTGCTCCGGGGTGTAGATCTCGATGCGGTAGAAGAAGTCGAAGATCCGCTCGGTGCGGTCCCGCTCCCAGACGAGCGGGTCGAACGGGCACAGCAGCGCCCGCCCGGTGATCTTGCGCGGCCTGCGTGCCTCCGGGTGCAGGTAGCCGGGCTTGCGCCAGCCCGGCACCGTGACCTCCTCCAGCTCCCCCGCGGCGACCAGCTCACGCAGCGCGGTGCGGGCGGGTTCGGGCTTCAGCCGGTAGTAGTCCCGCAGGTCGGTCTCGGTGCCGACGCCGAGCCGGACCGCGGAGCGGCGGATGAACTCGCGGGAGATCTCCGCGTCGGACAGCTCCGGCGCGGACAGCACCTCCGGGGGCAGCACGCGCTCGGGCAGGTCGTAGTAACGCTCGAAGCCGACGCGGTGTCCGGTGGTGAGCCCACCGACCGCGAACAGGTACTCGCAGGTGCTCTTGGTGTCCGACCGGTTCCACCAGCCGCCCTTGCCGCGCGGCGAGTCCCGGCCGAGTTCCTTCTCGATGGCGCCCGCGGTCAGCGGCCCCAGCTCCTTGACCACCGAGAGCACGTCCTCGGCGAGGCCGGGCTCGGTGGCCACCACCTTCCAGTGCTTGCCGAGCAGTCCGGCGTAGTGCCGCATGCGGGCCTTCAGCAGCGGCCAGTCCCCGATGGGCAGCAGGCTCGCCTCGTGCGCCCAGTACTCCACGAGCAGCCGCGGCCGGCGGGTGCTGTGCGACCAGGCCGCCTCGTCGAGGAGCTGCTGCGGATAGCCGCCCATCCGGGAGAAGACCGGCATGTAGTGCGCGCGCACGGCCACGTTCACCGAGTCCAGCTGCAACAGGCCGAGCCGGTCGATCACCCCGGCCAGGTGTCGGCGGGTCGGTGTTCCGCTGGGCCGGGCGGTGCCGAAACCCTGTGCCGACAGGGCGATGCGCCGGACGGCGGCCGTGCTGAGTCGTGTGTCAGTCCCCACGTGCGGCAGCTTGCCAGACAGGTCTGACAGTCCCGGACGCGATCTTGGGAGCCCGGGATTCGGCGCGGACCACGACCACGACGGCCACGCAGACCAGCAGCCCGCCCAGGCCCTGCAGCGGGGTGAACCGCTCACCGGCCAGCAGGATGCCGAGCAGCACCGCGATCACCGGGTTCACGTAGGCGTAGGTGGCCACGGTGGAGACCGGCAGCCGGTCCAGGGCGATCGTGTAGCAGGTCAGGGCGACCAGCGCGGCGATCACCAGGTAGCCGAAGGCCCACCAGGACCGGGGGCTCACCGCCGCCAGGTTCAGTTGCTCACCCCTGATCACGCTGGCGAACAGCATGTAGACACCGCCGGCGATCAGCTGCAGCACGGTGACGGCGAACGGGTTCTCCCGCTTGGGCCCCCTGGACAGCAGCATGGTGCCCATCCCCCAGCCGATCGCCGCCGAGAGCACGAGCCACGGCCCCCACCACGCGTTGCCGTGCGCGCCCGCCGAACCGGTCGGCGTACCGGCCAGCATCAGCACCGTGAGGCCGGCGAACCCGACGGCGACGCCGCCGATGGTGGCGACCACCGGCCGTTCGCCGAACAACCTGCGCATGATCACGATGAACAGCGGCAGGGCGGCGATCAGCAGCGCGGCCAGCCCGGAGGAGACCTGCTCCTCGCCGACGACGACCAGGCCGTTGCCCCACAACACCATCAGGAACCCGGTGAGCAGGCCCAGGATCCAGCCACGCCGGTCCAGCCGCAGCGCGGCCGGGCCTTTGAAGATCAGCAGGCCGACGGCGAGCAACAGCCCGGCCAGGATGAACCGGACGCCGGCGAAGCCGAATGCGGGCAGGGTCTCCACGGCGTAGCGCATGCCGAGATAGGTGGAACCCCAGACGACATACACCACCGACAGGGCCATCCAGCCCGCGCGTGAAGCCATACGCCCTAGCGTGACAGGTCCGTCCGGAGCAGCACTCGCGGGTTTCGGACGTAGAACTATCGCTGTCCGACGTTGACGAGTTTCGGGGAAAGCACCCGAAACTCGTCAACTTCGGGAGTCGATCGGCTACACCACGAGTTCGGGTTCCTCGACCACGATGGCCTTCGCGCGAGCCTCCGCACGCACCACCACGAACACGGCGCCGACCACGACGAGCCCACCGACGCTCTGCATCGGGCTGAGACTCTCTCCTGCCAGCACCGCGCCCAGCAGCACCGCGATCACCGGGTTCACGTAGGCGTAGGTGGCCACCGTGGAGACCGGCAGCCGATCCAGCGCGACGGCGTAGGCGGACAACGCCACGACGGCGGCGACGATCATGTAGCCGAAGGCCCACCAGGAGCGGTTGCTGATAGCCGCGATGTCCACGTGCTCACCGTGGAGCAGGCTGAACACGATCAACGCCAGGCCACCGGAGGTCATCTGCACCGCGGTCAGCGCGAACGGGTTGGCCGGCTTGGGCCGCCGGGTGACCAGGACCGTGCCCGTGCTCCAGCCCAGCGACCCGAGGATCACCAGCCACGGGCCGAACCAGGTGCTGCCCTGGGTACCCGCGGTGCCGGCGTGGCCGTTGAACAACAGCAGCAGGGCGAGGCCGGTGAAGCCCATGGCCACGCCCAGATAGGTGGCCCGGGCCGGGCGCTCGCCGAAGAACCGGCGCAGCAGCACCACGAACAACGGCACGCCCGCCACCAGCAGCGCGCACAGGCTGGAGGCCGTCCACTGCGCGGCGAGGGTGGTCAGCCCACTACCCCAGGCGGGCAGCAGGACGCCACTGATCACACAGGTCAGCAGCGACGGGCCGTCCATCGCGAGAGCATGGGGACCGGCGAACAGGGCGAGCAGCGCGGCGAGCAGCAGACCGGCGATCAGGTAGCGCACCGACTGACCGGCGAAGGCGGGCATGGTCTCGACCATGAACCGCTGTCCCAGGTAGGTGGACCCCCAGACGATGTACACCAGAATCAACGCCGCCCAGCCCAGACGCGCACCCGAATTCGCCATAAAGCGACACTCGCACGCCGGATTGTCCGGTTCTAGCGGTTTCTGGCCGAAATCACTTCGCGAAGCGAACAATCAGCTCCGTACTAGACGATAGAAACGCCACATCTCGTCCGCGACCGGCAGCACCTGCATCGAGAACCCGGCCTGCGCGGCGTACGTCGCCAGCACCTCCGGCCGCAACTCGGCTCCGATGGCGGCGGTCGGCGTGCTCACCAGGCTGGCCGGTAACCGGATCAGCACGCTGAGCCCATAGGCCAGCCGCCGCAGCTCCGGATCCTGCGGAGCGACGTCCGCGATCAGCACCGCGCCCTCGGGCGCGAGCAGCCGGTGCATGCCGGCCAGCACGGCCACCGGCCGCGGCAGGTCGTGCAGGCACTCGAAGGCCACGATCAGGTCGTAGTGCTGCAACGGGGTGTCGTCGGCGATGTCGATGCAGCGCACGGTGATCCGGTCGGTGAGACCCTCCTCGGCCACGTTCGCCTTGGCCAGCACCACGGTCTCCGGGTCCACGTCGTAGGCGTCCACCCGCACGGCGGGAAAGGCCAGCGCCAGGCCGATCGCGGCCCACGCCCCGCCGCAGCCGATGTCGGCCACCCGCAACGGTTCCCCGGCCCGCAGCCGGGCCTCGATGTCGGGCAGCGCGCCGAGCCAGCCGACGGACAGCAGCCGGGTCCGGTTGCGTTCGGCCTGCGCCTCCCGCATGTCGGCGCCGAACTCGGCCCAGCCGAGGCCCTCGCCCTCGCCCACCGTGTCGGCCACCGCGACCCACCGGGTGGCCGCGGCGGCGACCTGGCGGGCCAGCGGCGTGAGGTAGCCGGGCCCGTCGGGCTCGGTGAGCACCTCCGCGACCCCGTCCGCCAGCCGGTAGCGGTCGTCCTCCCGGACGAGCCAGCCAGACAGGGTCTGCTGGTCCAGCCACTCCTGAGCGAAGCGCTCGCCCCGGCCCCGGGAAAGCTCGGCGGCGGTACGCGGGCCGGCGGCCAGCGCCGCGTAGTAGCCGAGCCGGTCTCCGATGGCCATCGCCAGCACATCCATGGTCCCCAGGACCGCGTTCCGCAGCCGGTGGGAAATTCCTTCGACCTCGCTCACCGGTCCAGCATGGCCCGCCTCGCCGATTCAGCTGGGTTCAAGATGCCGTGTTGTGATGGGCCGCTACGTTTATCGGTATGGCCATCGCCGCGGTGAGAACCGCCGACACCAGCGACGTTTCCGAGATCACGCGCATCCAGCGCGAGGTCTGGCGCACCGCGTACCGGGAGTTTCTTCCGGAACAGGCGCTCGCCCTGATCGAATCCGAACAGGCGCTCGCCGCCTGGGACGCCGCGGTGCGGCGCGAGGACGCCATCGTGCTGGTGGCCACCGAGGGCGAGTGGACGGTCGGGTTCTGCGCGGCGAGCATCAGCAGCACGACGACCGCGATCGCCACCCTGCTGGTGGAGCCGCGCTGGGGCCGCCGGGGCCACGGCGGCCGGCTGCTGGGCACCCTCGCGGAGCGGATGCGTGAGCACGGCGCGTACCTGGGCGAGGTCTGGGTGGCGGAGGCGGACACCGCGTCGCTGGGTTTCTTCCAGCGGGCCGGCTGGGATCTGGACGGCACGGCGCGCACACTGGACGCGGATGGACGCACGTTGCGTGAACTCCACGTGACCGGGAAGCTGGATCTCCAGCTCGTCGATTAACCTGCGGGCACTGTGTCCCTTTTACTGCCGGTGAGCTCGGCCTTCGGCCTGGCGCTGGCCTCCGCGTTGATCCCGGTGATCAGCATCGAGCTGATCCTCATCGGGCTCGCCCTGCACTCCCCGCAGGTGCCGTGGTGGGCGTTCGCCCTGGTCATCGCCATCGGTCAGGTCGGCGGCAAGCTGGTGTACTTCTACGCGGCCAGCGGCCGGATCACCCTGCCGCGCTGGCTGCGCCGCGAGCCCAAGCCGGATCGGGAGCCGACCCGGTGGACCCGGTGGCTGGACTCGTTCCGCGATCTCTGTGAGCGGCGGCCCCGCTTCGCGGCGGCGCTGTTGTTCGCCAGCGGGCTGGCCAGCCTGCCGCCGTACGACGCGACCACGATCGCCGCCGGGGTGGGCCGGGTTCCGGTCTCGCTGTACGTCTCCACCAGCCTGGTCGGCCGGTTCGGCCGGTTCGCGCTCATCGCCGCCGCTCCCGCGATGGCTACTGCCTGGTTCGGCGCATAACCTCTGGGTGACCGGTTCGTTCACTGAATAGGGTAGGTGGACCAGTCGCTATTGCCCTGATCGGTCTATTCTTGATAGGAACGTAATCGGCCGACTCGGCCGTTTTCCCGGACAGATCCGTATTTGTGGCGCGGAGGCGTGATGCTCGGCAACCGGATCATGAGCGTGGCCCTGCTGTCCGCCGCGCTGAGTTCCGGCGCGCTGCTGGGCGGCGTGGCCGCCGCGGACCCCTCGTCACCACCCCCACCACCGGGCCCGTCCTCGGCCCCGCCGAGCACGAGCAAGTCCGCAGCGGACTGGAGCGACGTCTGCGACGCGTTGAACCAGGCGGGGATCCCCTGCCAGGGCGGCGGCAAGCCCTCCACCTCCCGGCCACCGACCGCGCCGCCGGGCGGCGCCTTACCGCCGAGCAGCTCCAGTGGTTCCTCGGTGACACCGTCGGTCACCCCGACACCGGAACGCCGGCAGCTGCTGAGCGATGAAGGCACGTCGAACAGCCCGGTCGAGTCCAGCAAGGCGCTCGCGGCACCACACGACCAGGACACCCCCGGTCCGGGTTCCTTCGAGACCGGCACCCGCCGCTACCAGGCGATCAGCCCGACCTCCGACGAGGACAAGCTGGTCTGGCTGGCGGTCCCGCTCGGCACGCTCATCGGCCTGGCGCTGGCCCTGTTCCTGGCGCAGCGGGCCCGGCTGATCCGGATCACCGGTTTCGGCATGGCCGGTCTGAGCCGCCCCACCATGCGGTTCCGGCAGCAGCCGCCCGCCCCGTGGATGCCCGGCGAAGGCTACGACTGGTTCAAGGGCGACGACCGAGCGTAGTCAACCCAGCGATCAAGCATCTTTCGGCTTATCGTGATCGGGTGAAACCCCTGTTAGATCATCATCGGCGCGCTTCTTCGGCGATCCTGGCGATCACTCTGGGTTCCAGCCTGCTCCTCGGTGGGGTGGCCGACGCCAAACCCGACCGGCCCGGGCCGGACGACCGGCAGCAACACGGCACGGCGCGGCCCCGGCCGCCCCAGCAACAGCAGGGCCCGGACTGCCGGGGACAGGGAAACAGAGGCCCCCGGGGCGGACAGGACTGCCCGGTCCCCCGGCCCTCGCCGGTGGCCAAGCCGACCACCACGGTCGCGCCCACGCCGCAGACCCCACCACCGGCCCCGGTGGCTCCCGCTGTGCCGCCGACCTCGGCCGCGCAGCTGTTCCTCAAGGGCGGCGACAACGACCCCACGGCGGAGACCAGTAGCGTCAAGCCCCTCGCCGCCGAGCCCGCGCAGCTCCGCAAGCAGCGCTACGAGGCGATCCGGCAGTCACCGCTGTTCGACTGGCGGGTGATTCCGCTGTACGTGGTGCTCGCCATGATCGCGATGTTCTTCCTGATCCACCGGGCCGGGCTGTTCCGGACCCGGGCGGTCGCGCCGCGGCACACCGCCAAACCGGCGCGGACCGTGCCGCGGTTCCAGGTCCGCGCGCTCACCGAGCGGCGGGACTCCGACTGAGGTCGACGGCCCGGCGCATGGTCTCCCGCGCCCGGCTCCGGTCGCCCGCGATGTCGTAGGCGTGCGCCAGCAGGAACCAGTGCCGCCAGTCGTCGGGGTGCGCCTCCAGCTCCGCCTTGCGCTCGGCGAAGTACGCGTCGGCCGCGTCCCGCCGCACCCGGCCGCTGGGCATCCGCGGCAGGTCGTCGGTGTCCGGAGTCATGCCCTCATCGGCCAGCCGCCGCGCCAGCTCGGCGGTCCGCGCGCCGAACTGCCAGGTCGTGTAGACGATCCAGGCGCCGAGCAGCGGCAGCAGCAGCACGCCGATGCCCAGCCCGATGCCGACCAGGCCACCCAGCGAGATGAGCTTGATGGCCCGCTCGGCGAGCAGCACGAAGTACACCGCCAGAGCGGCGGTCAACAGGATCGCGACTGTGCGGGCTTTCACAGGAAGGCGTCCAGGCCGACGGTGAGGCCGGGATGCGCGGAGATCTGCCGGACCCCGAGCAGCACGCCCGGGACGAAGCTGGAGCGGTGCAGCGAATCGTGCCGGATGGTGAGGGTCTCGCCCTCGGTACCGAACAGCACCTCCTGGTGCGCGACCAGCCCGGACAACCGCACCGAGTGCACGCGGACCCCGTCCACCTCGGCGCCACGAGCGCCGTCCAGGGACTGGGTGGTGGCATCCGGGCTCGGGGCCAGTCCCGCCTCGCGGCGGGCCTTGCCGATGAGCTCGGCGGTGCGGAAGGCGGTACCGGAGGGCGCGTCCGCCTTGCGCGGGTGGTGCAGCTCGATGACCTCGACGGACTCGAAGTACTTGGCCGCCTGCTGGGCGAACTGCATGGTCAGGATGGCGCCGATGGCGAAGTTGGGCGCGATCAGCACGCCGGTCTCCGGCTTCTCCGCCAGCCAGCCGCGCAGCGTCTCCAGCCGGGACTCGTCGAAGCCGGTGGTGCCGACGACGCAGTGGATGCCGTTCTCCACGCAGAAGCGCAGGTTCTCCATCACCACGTCGGGGTGGGTGAAGTCCACGATGACCTGGGTACCGGCGTCGGTCAGCGCGCTCAGCTCGTCGTCCACGTCGACCTGGGCGACCAGGTCGAGGCCGTCCGCGGCCTCCACGCCACGACAGATCTCGGCGCCCACCTTGCCCTTGGCGCCCAGCACTCCAACGCGGGTCATGCGATCACCTCATGCAGGTATTCGGGAAGATCGTCGACGTCAGCGTACGGTCCGACGACCGCCACGTTGAACTGCCTGCGCAGCAGGTCACCGGCGAGCTCGGCCACATCGGTGGTGCTGACCGCGTTGATCCGGGCCAGGGTCTGCTCCACGGTCTGGTAGTCGCCGTAGTTGAGCTCGCCCTTGCCGATGCGGGTCATCTTGGAGCTGGTGTCCTCCAGCCCCAGCACCAGGCCACCGCGCAGCTGTCCCTTGCCGCGTTCCACCTCGGCCTCAGTCATCCCGCCCTCGGCGACCTCGGTGAGGATGCTCTTGATCACCTCGGTGACCTCGGCCAGCTTCTCCGGCTGGCTGCCCGCGTACACGCAGAGGCTTCCGGTGTCCGCGTAGGAACCGGTGCTGGAGTAGACGGAGTAGGCCAGGCCACGGCGCTCGCGCACCTCCTGGAACAGCCGGGAGCTCATGCCGCCGCCGAGCGCCGCGTTCAGCACGCCGAGGGCGAAGCGGCGCTCATCGTGCCGGTCCAGCGCCGCGGTGCCCAGCATCAGGTGCGCCTGCTCGGTGTCATCGCTGTGCAGCACCAGCCGGCCGCTGTGCTCCGGCTGCCAGAGGCCCCGGCGGGCGGTGACCGGGCTGCCGGTGACGTCCAGGTGCCCACCGGCGGTCTTGCTGATCAGGTCCAGGACCTCGTCGTGCTGGATGTTCCCCGCCACGGACAGCACCATGCGGCTGGGCACGTAGTGCGTCCGGTAGAACGCGTCCAGGGACTCCTGGGTCATGTCGGTGATGGACTCCTCGGTACCCAGCACGGGCTTGCCGAGCGGGTGCTCACCGAGCAGCGCGGCCAGGAAGGCGTCGTGCAGCAGGTCCTCGGGGTCCTCGTCGCGCATGGCGATCTCTTCGAGGACCACGCTGCGCTCGATGTCCACATCCCGGTCGCCGAGCAGCGCGTCGAACACCACATCACCGACGACGTCCACACCGAGGGCCAGGTCCTGGTCCAGCACGTGGGCGTAGAAGCAGGTGTGTTCCTTGGAGGTGAACGCGTTCAGCTCACCGCCGACCGCGTCGATCTCCTCGGCGATGGCCTGCGCGGTGCGGTGCTTGGTGCCCTTGAAGAGCAGGTGCTCCAGGTAGTGCGCGGCGCCCGCCTGCGGCTCGGTCTCGTCCCGGGATCCGGCGGCCACCCAGATGCCGACGGAGGCGGAGCGCACGCCTGGGACGCGTTCGGTGATGATCCGCAGGCCGCTGGGCAGCACGCTTCGCGTGACCGCACAACCGTTGCCCGCGTCCTCCAGTACCTCGGTGTTCACGTCGTTACCCATTACCTCTATGCACCAACGGCCGCGAACACCGGTGGGGTGTTCGCGGCCGTCTGCGGCTTAGCTAATGATCATTATTCGGCGGCGGCCGGAGCGGCAGCAGCCTCTTCCTCGTTCACGACGACCAGGGAGATCTTGCCCCGGTTGTCGATGTCCGCGACCTCGACGCGCAGCTTGTCGCCGACGTTGACCACGTCTTCGACCTTGTTGATGCGCTTGCCGTTGCCCAGCTTGGAGATGTGCACCAGGCCGTCCTTGCCCGGGACCAGCGAGACGAAGGCACCGAAGGCGGCGGTCTTGACGACCGTGCCCAGGAACCGCTCGCCGACCTTGGGCAGCTGCGGGTTGGCGATGGCGTTGATCAGGCCGATCGCGGCCTCGGCCGAGGGGCCGTCCGCCGCACCGACGTAGACGGTGCCGTCATCCTCGATGGAGATGTCGGCGCCGGTCTGCTCGGTGATCGAGTTGATCATCTTGCCCTTGGGCCCGATCACCTCGCCGATCTTGTCGACCGGAATCTTGACCGCCGTCACGCGAGGTGCGAACGGGCTCATCTCGTCCGGAGCGTCGATGGCCTCGCCGATGACGTCCAGGATGGCCAGACGCGCGTCCTTGGCCTGCGACAGCGCACCCGCGAGGACGTCGGACGGGATGCCGTCCAGCTTGGTGTCCAGCTGCAGCGCGGTCACGAAGTCCTTGGTACCGGCGACCTTGAAGTCCATGTCACCGAAGGCGTCCTCGGCACCGAGGATGTCGGTCAGCGCCACGTAACGGGTCTCCCCGTCCACGGTGTCGGAGACCAGACCCATGGCGATACCGGCGACCGGCGCCTTCAGCGGGACACCGGCGTTGAGCAGCGACAGCGTCGCGGCACACACGGAGCCCATCGAGGTGGAACCGTTGGAGCCGAGAGCCTCGGACACCTGGCGGATCGCGTAGGGGAACTCCTCGCGCTTCGGCAGCACGGGCTGGATGGCCCGCTCCGCCAGAGCACCATGGCCGATCTCACGACGCTTGGGCGAGCCCACGCGACCGGTCTCACCGGTGGAGTACGGCGGGAAGTTGTAGTGGTGCAGGAAGCGCTTGGTCGTCTCCGGGGACAGCGAGTCGATCATCTGCTCCATGCGCAGCATGTTCAGCGTGGTGACACCCAGGATCTGGGTCTCGCCGCGCTCGAAGATCGCCGAACCGTGCGCCCGCGGGATGCTGCCCACCTCGGCGGACAGGCTGCGGATGTCGGCCAGGCCGCGACCGTCGATGCGGACCTTGTCGCGCAGGACGCGCTGCCGGACCAGCTTCTTGGTCAGCGAGCGGAAGGCCGCGCCGATCTCCTTGTCGCGACCCTCGAAGGCCTCGCCCTCGTTCAGGCCGATCTTCTCCAGCAGTGCGGCCTTGACCTCGTCGATCCGGCCTTCGCGCTCCTGCTTGCCGGCGATGGTCAGCGCCTGCGCCAGCTCCTCGGAGGCGGCGGCCTCGACGGCGTCGAACGCGTCCTGCTGGTACGCCGGGAACACCGGGAACTCGCCGGTGGCCTTGGCGGCGTTGGAGGCCAGCTCCTGCTGGGCCACGCACAGCGCCTTGATGAACGGCTTGGCGGCCTCGAGGCCCTGGGCCACGATCGCCTCGGTCGGCGCCTGGGCACCGTCCTGGACCAGCTGGTAGGTGTTGTCGGTGGCCTCGGCCTCGACCATCATGATCGCGACGTCGTCACCGACGATGCGGCCGGCGACGACCATGTCGAAGACGGCCTTCTCCAGCTGCTCGTAGGTCGGGAAGGCGACCCACGTTCCGTCGATCAGCGCGACGCGGACGCCGCCGATCGGGCCGGAGAACGGCAGACCCGCCAGCTGGGTGGAGGCGGAGGCGGCGTTGATGGCCACCACGTCGTACAGGTCCTTGGGGTCCAGGGACATGACGGTCACGACGACCTGGATCTCGTTCCGCAGACCGTCCACGAAGGACGGACGCAGCGGCCGGTCGATCAGGCGGCAGGTCAGGATCGCGTCGGTGGAGGGACGGCCCTCGCGACGGAAGAACGAACCGGGGATACGGCCGAGGGCGTACATCCGCTCCTCGACATCCACGGTCAGCGGGAAGAAGTCGAAGTGGTCCTTCGGGTTCTTGGACGCCGTGGTGGCGGACAGCAGCATGGTGTCGTCGTCCAGGTAGGCGACCACGGAACCAGCGGCTTGACGGGCCAGACGGCCGGTCTCGAAACGAACCTTGCGAGTACCGTACTCACCGTTGTCGATCACGGCGGTGGACTCGAAAACACTGACGTCGACGTCAGTCACGTGTGTTGCTCCTCTTTCATGCTGTCTGAATCAACGGCATACGCGGGAGCCACGCCTCGAGAGTGTTGCTGTACCCGTGCCGCCATCCTTCTTGGATGCGGCCGGTCTTCGATCGAAGCCACCGAGCAAGATTTCTTGCTACGGCGACCACTACCGAGGACCGGCAATCGACGAGTACAGCGCGTGGCTCAGGCGCCCGTGCCGTGATCAGTTGATGTAGGTATTCAGTTGTCGGGTATGACTCTATTCAGTGCACACCGGGTTCGCGCAAGCGGGGAGGAACACAGGCGTGTCGCTCCCCGCTCGGGCGAAACGTCTTAGCGACGCAGGCCGAGGCGAGCGATCAGCGAACGGTAGCGCTCGATGTCGACCTTGGCCAGGTAGTTCAGCAGCCGGCGACGGCGACCGACCATCAGCAGCAGACCACGACGGGAGTGGTGGTCGTGCTTGTGCATCTTCAGGTGCTCGGTCAGGTCGGAGATCCGCTTGGACAGCAGTGCGACCTGGGCCTCCGGAGAACCGGTGTCGCCCGTCTTCACGCCGTACTCGCCGAGGATCTGCTGCTTCTGCTCAGTGGTCAATGCCACGGGTGGTGCTCCTTGAATAAGTGCCGTGAGGCCCCATGATCACTTGATTCACAGGGTTAGTCGGTACCTGGCCGCCACGGACCGCAGCCGGACCCAATACCGCAGGGTAGCAGGCGTGGGTAACACATCCGTGCCCGGCCTTTCCTTGGATGCGAGCATGGTGGCCTTGCTCGCGTCTGACGCGAGTAAGGCCACCATGCTCACTTTCCGGAAGCGGCAGCTCAGTCCGGTTCGGCGGCGCGGCGGAGTAGCGCGGACAGCTCCGGGAAGCGGGCGGTGAGCAGCGCGGCGGCGGCGCGGAGTTCCTCCGGCGTGGCCACCGCGCGCAGTTCAGCCAGGGGATCCGGCAGCTCGCCGCGGCTCACCGTGGGATTCGCCTCGCGGACATCGTCGAGGACCTGCGCGATGGCCGAGGGATCACCGGAGGACACCGCCGGGCTGAGCACCCTGCGCTCCAGCATCACCAGCCTGGCCAGCACCGACGGGTTGCCGATCTTGGCCCGGCGGCCGCTCATCACCTGGCTGAGCATGGGCGCGCTGATGCCGAGGGTGTCGGCCAGCTGCGCCTGCGACACGTCCAGCGCGACGACCAGTCTGCGGACCCGGTCACCCATCGGCTCGCCGTACCACTGCCGCTGCAACGCGAGATTGCGTTGCACTGTTCGCTGTTCGTCCATCTAGTCGGGAGTGGACAGGATCTGCCGCGTCCTGTCGACGTCGCGGTGCATCTCCTCCAGCAACGCCTCGACCGTCGGGTAGCGCTCCATGTCCCGGATCCGGGCGACGAAGTCCAGGCCGACCCGCTGGCCGTAGAGGTCCTCCTCCACGTCCAGCACGAACGCCTCGACGCGCCGTTCCCGGCCGGAGAAGGTCGGGTTGGTGCCCACCGAGACGGCGGCCATCAGCGTGCGGTTGGCCTCGGCGTGCGGCGGCAGCGGCCCGAGCCGGACGAAGCGACAGGCGTACACCCCGTCGGCCGGCACCGCGGCGAAGCGCGGGGTGAGCAGGTTCGCGGTGGGGAAACCCAGTTCCCGGCCCCGGCCGTCACCGCGCACGACGATGCCGTCCAGCCGGTGCGGCCGGCCGAGGGCGGCCGCGGCGGCGGTGACGTCACCGGCGTCGATGCAGGAACGGATGTAGGTGGAGGAGAAGGTCAGCGCACCCTCGCTGAGCAGCGGCGCGCCGTGCACGGTGAAGCCGAACCGGGTGCCGAACTTGCGCAACGCCTCGACGGTACCGGCCGCCTTGTGCCCGAAGGCGAAGTTCTCGCCCACGACCACGGCCGCGGCGTGCAGCTTCTCGACCAGGATCTCGTGCACGAACTCGTCCGCGGGCAGCCGGGACAGTTCCGGGGTGAACGGCAGCACGCAGAAGTAGTCCACGCCCAGCTGTTCGACCAGCTCGGCCCGCCGGGGCAGCGTGGTCAGCTGCACCGGATGACTGCCGGGCCGCACCACCTCGGAGGGATGCGGGTCGAAGGTCATCAGCACACAGGGCAACCCCATGTCGCTGGCGAGCTTGACCGCCGTCCCGACCAGTTGCTGGTGTCCGCGATGGACCCCGTCGAACACACCGATGGTGACGACACACCGTCCCCAGCCACCGGGAAGCTGCTCCAACCCACGCCAGCGTTGCACGGGACTCAGCATAGTCCCCGATCAGGCGGGAGCCAGGACCAGCAGGGCCTTGGAGCGCCCCTGCTGGTCGGCGGCCAGGCCGATGGCCCGGCCATCGGGGCCGAACACGCCGTAGGTGCCCGGCAGGCCGGCCGCGGGCAACAGCTGACCGTGGGACAGCGCGGCGGCCGCGACGGCGTCCACATCGTGCTTGGGGAACGCGACCGCGACGGCCTCGTCCAGCTTCAGCGACAGGGTGGGGGCCTGCTCCAGGACCTCCAGCGACCGCGCGAGAGCGAGGCCGAACGGACCGACCCGGGTGCGGCGCAACGCGCCGAGGTGACCGCCGACGCCCAGCCCGGCGCCCAGGTCGCGGGCCAGCGCACGCACGTAGGTGCCGGAGGAACACTCGACCATCGCGTCGAGTTCGATCACCCCGGCCTCCCGGCGGCGGCCCAGCACGTCGAAGCGGGACACGGTGGCCGGGCGGGCCGGGATCTCCACGGTCTGGCCCTCGCGGACCAGCTGGTAGGCGCGCTTGCCGTCGACCTTCACTGCGCTGACCGAGCTGGGGACCTGCATGATGTCGCCGGTGAGGGCGGCGATGCCCTGGTCGATCGCCTCGTCGGTGATCGCGTCCAGCTGGGACTGCTCGGCGGTGCTGACGGTCTCGCCCTCGGCGTCGTCTGTGGTGGTGGCCGCGCCGAGGCGGATGGTGGCCAGATAGGCCTTGGTGTCCAGGGCGAGGTGCCCCAGCAGCTTGGTGGCCCGTTCGATGCCGAGCACCAGCACCCCGGTGGCCATCGGGTCCAGCGTGCCCGCGTGTCCCACCTTGCGCGTACCCATGATCCGGCGCACGCGGGCGACCACGTCATGCGAGGTCATACCGCTGGGTTTGTCGACGATCACCAATCCGGCGGGCACTGCTCCGCCGCGTACCTTGTCCTTGGCCACCGGAGGATTCTCCCCGATGGCCAAGACGCACTACTGGGCGGGAGTCAGCTCGGCCATCTCGTTCCAGCCATCGATGTCCAACTCGGTGTAAATGATCTTCGGCTTGGCGGAGATCCACTGCGGCATCCGGTCCATGGCCGCCGTGAAGTGCTCGGACTTGACGTGCACGGCTCCGGCCGCGGAGTCGCGGAAGCCCTCGGTGACCACATAGGTGTTCGGGTCGTCCAGGCTGCGCGACCAGTCGAAGAAGAGGTTGCCCTCCTCGGCGCGGGTGCCCGCGGTGAAGTCGGCGACCAGTTCCGGCCACTGGTCGGCGAATTCAGGGCGGACGGGGAACTTGACCACGATGAAAATCATGCGGAACAGCCTAGTACCGCTGCGCCGTTCGCACCGGCCGCCAACCGGGGCGTTGGTGGTTCGGGGCTGGGTCTGGTGGTCGTCGAAGGATGGCTTTGGAGGAGGAGACGGGCTCGGGGCACGGGTCTTTCCTGCCTGCGTGTCGGGTGGGCGCACGCCTGACTGGTGGGTCGGGGCCGCTGCGCGGGGCGGGCCCTATGCGGGGCGGGGCTTATTGCGTAAGGGGCACCCTTACTGCGTTGAGTGCAGCAAGGGGCACCCTTACTGCGTTGAGCGCAGCAAGGGGCACCCTTACTGCGTTGAGCGCAGGGAGGGTGCCCCTCACTGCATGCACTGATGATCAAGGGTCACCCACAAGAGCCCCACGCGTCCCATCAGTCACTCCAGCCCCATCTGCGGCGCTCTTTTCCGTCTTCAAGACCGAAAACAGGGCACTTTTCGGTCTTGAAGACGGAAAACCGGAGCCGTCACCGCCCGACCGGGCCCACAACGCGACACCCCGGCAGGAAAGACGCCCCCACCGTCCGTCTCCCCCTCAAGGCTTCCTTCGACGACGGCCAGACCCAGCCCCGGCGAACACGGTCAGGCCCCGACCGCCTGGCCGGGCGCACCGACCACGGCCCACCGGCCGGACCAGGTCCGCCACCCGCACCCGACGAGGCGGGTCAGGATGAACAGCCCCTGACCGGCCCAGATGCCGGGCAGACCCCAGCCGAAGGCCAGCGAGGCCCAGATCATCGGCAGGAAGACCACGAGTCCCCCGAACAACGTGAGGTTGCGCAGGAACGCCGCATCCCCGGCGCCGAGCAGTACCCCGTCCAGTGCGAACACCACGCCGGCGAACGGCAGGGCGGCGACGAACAGCCACCAGATGGACTGCGCCGCGTCGATGGCGGCCGCGTCCTGGGTGAACAGTCGCGGCGCCACGTCGTAGAGGGCGGCGAACAGCACCGCGAAACCGCAGCCCAGCAGCAGCCCGTATCCGCTGATCCGGCGGGCGAAACCACGCGCGGTGTCCGCCCGGCCCGCACCGAGTTCGGCGCCGACCAGGGACTGTGCGGCGATGGCCACCGCATCCATGATGAGTGCCAGGGTGAACCAGAGCTGGTTGACCACGTAACCGCCGCCGACGGCGGCCGCGCCGAAGCGGGCCGCCACCGCCGACACGGACAGCATGCAGGCCTGGAAACCCGCGGTGCGCAGCACCAGGTCGCGGCCCATCACCAGCTGGGCCCGCATGATGCTCCACTGTGGACGGAGCGCTACGCCTTCGGCCAGGAGCGCCCGCAGGAACAGTCCGGCGGCGACCAGCTGGGCCAGCACGTTGGCCACCGCGGAGCCCTCCAGGCCCCAGCCGAGGCCGTACACCAGGATCGGGTTCAGCACGGCGGACAGGCCGGTGCCCGCGATGGTGTAGAGCAGCGGCCGGCGGGTGTCCTGCACGCCCCGCATCCAGCCGTTGCCCGCCATGGTGATCAGGATCAGCGGCACACCGGGCAACGCGATCCGCAGCCACTGCGCGGCGGCGACGGCGGTCTCCCCGGGGCCGGCGAGTAATCGGGTGAGCGGGCCGAGCAGCAGTTCGGCGATCAGCGTGATGATCACGCCGATGCCCAGCGCCACCCAGGTCGCCTGCACACCTTCACCGACGGCCTCCGCGCGTCGCCCGGCGCCGAACAGCCGGGACGCCCTCGCGGTGGTGCCGTACGCCAGGAAGGTCAGCTGGGTGGACATGGCGGCCAGCAGCACGCCGCCGACCGCCAGGCCGGACAGCGGCAACCGGCCCAGGTGCCCGACCACGGCGGTGTCCACCAGGATGTACAACGGCTCCGCCGCCAGCACCACCAGTGCGGGCAGGGCCAGGCCGATCACCCGCCGCAGACCGAGATCTTCCATGGCGGGCAAGTTACCCGGCACCCCTGACATGCTCAGCGGAGCAGCGGCGCGGCGTCCAGTGCGGCCCGCAACCGGGGAATGATGTCCTCCGGTTCACCCACAGCGGTGAAGCCGGCGGCCAGCCGGTGCCCGCCACCACCCAGGCCCAGCGCCACCGAACCCACGTCCACCCGGGCCACCGCGCGCAGCGACACGGCCCACTCCCCCGGCTCGATCTCCTTGAGCACGGCGGCCACCTCCGCCTCGCGGGTGGTGCGCACCAGGTCGATGACGCTGTCGATCTCCTCGATACCGAGGCCGCGGGCCTGTTCCCGGCTGACGGTGGTCCACACCCAGCCGAGCCCGCGGGCCCCGGCCGGTTCCAGCACGGCGCCGTCCAGCACCTTGGCCAGCATGCCCAGCCAGCCGAACGGATGGCTGTCCATCAGCTCCCGGGACACGGCCTGCGTGTCCACTCCGGCCTCGACCAGCCGTGCGGCGATCAGATGGGTGCTCGGGGTGGCCCGGCGGAAGGCGCCGGTGTCGGTGAGCAGCCCCGCGTAGAGGCAGCGGGCGACCGGTTCGGTCAGCACCTCGCCCAGCTCGTCGATCAGCCGCAGGGCGAGCACGGCGGTGGCCTCGGCCGTCGCGTCGACCAGGTTGTGCGTGCCGAAATACGTGTTGGTGGCGTGGTGGTCGATCACCAGCACCTGGCCGCCCGCCTCGATCGTGGCGGCCACCCGGTCACCGAGCGGGCCGAGCCGCTCGACGCTGCCGGTGTCCATCACCACCAGGGTCGCCGGGGTCGCGGGCACCTCGTCGGCGGTGACCAGCAGCCCGTCGGTGTCCAGTGCGGCCAGCGCGCTGGGGGCCACCCGGGGCCAGCCGAACGAGACTCGGACCGTGGCGCCACGCCTGCGCAGCACCTGCCCCAGGGCCAGCGCGCTGCCCAGCGCGTCGGCATCCGGATTGATGTGCGCCAGCAGGGTCACGTCGGTGGCGTCGCGCAGCAACATGGTCGCCGCGAGGAGCGCCTGCGGATCGAGCCGACCGCCGCTCAGGGCCCCCCACGATGGACTCGCCATGGAGACCAGGGCGATCACCCCTCTCGCTCGCGTGTGTGCTCGCTACAGCGTGAACTATGCCCCCACACGAGGTCCAGTCGGTGTGAGTTCCCCACTGGGTGGCAGCGGCAAACCATGATCTTGCTCACCGATTTGATCACAGGGTTCGGACGTTCATACTGTGGGTCTGACGAAAGGAGTGGCCGTGTCCGATATGGCCGAGATCAAGGCGAGTTTCCAGCTGTTCGATACGAACGGTGACGGGAAGATCAGCCGGCAGGAGTTCCTGAGCGTGGTGAGCGCGGCGGGCGGCGACCTCAGCACGGCCGCCGAACTGTTCGCGGTGGCCGATCACAACGACAACGGTGAGATCGACTTCACCGAGTTCCTGACCACCTTCGCGGCGGGCGAGCGCAAGCTGCAGGACTGAGCCATTCAGGTGGTGCGGGCTCGAATAACGATCCGATCGTCGATGCCGGGGCGAATGCCCTCGGTATGCAGGAAGTTACGTGGGGTGACAACCCATCAACGACGATCGGGAGATCTTCCATGAACCGCATCACTCGCACCGCGCTGTTCGCTCTGGCCGCACCGGTGGCCCTCGCGTTCACCCTGGCAGGTACCGCAAGCGCACAGGCCGGCTCCAACGATGGCCTGGACCTGCACTTGGGTGGACACAACAGCGGCGCACAGGTGCAGCTCAACGAGGACCACAGCAATGTTCACCTCGGTGGCCACCACAGTGGCATCAACCTGAACCTCAACAACGATGACGAGAACAGCGGCCTGGAGCTGTCCGTCGGTGGCGAGCACAGCGGTCTCCACCTGAACCTCAATGGCGACTACGACAACCACCGCGGTTGTGGCCTGCTCGGCGGCCTGCTGAACTTCGGCGACCGCTACTGCGGCTGCGATGACGGTGGCCTGCTGAACTAACCGACCACACACGAGGTGAGGGGCGCCGAACTCTACTCGGCGCCCCTCAATCGTGAGTGTAAAGCGTTACTCGTCTTCTTCTTCCTTGGGCGCCTTGTACGGGTCGGCGTCACCGGCGTGGGCCGCGTTCGCGGCCAGCCGGGCCACCTCGGCGTCGGCGTCCTTGGCCCTGGCCAGGAGTTCGTCGATGGCCTTGGCGGTGGTCGGCACGGCGTCGGGGATGAACTTCAGCGTCGGGGTGAACTTCACCCCGGTCTGCGCGCCGACCTTGGACCGCAGCACGCCGGTGCAGCTGGCCAGTGCGGCGGCGGTACTGGCGAAGTCGGCGTCGTCGCCGAAGACGGTGTAGTACACGGTCGCGTCGTGCAGGTCAGGGGTGACCTTGGTGTCGGTGATGGTGACCATCGCCAGACGCGGGTCCTTCACCTCGTGCTCCAGGGCCGAGGCGACGATCTGCGAAATGCGTTTCGCCAGCTTGCGGGCGCGGGCCGGGTCGGCCATGGCGCTCTCCTTCCTGTGGTGTCACTCATAGCGTTGGTGGGTCTATTCGGCGGATCCAGACGGATGCATCGCAAGGCGGCGGAGGGAGACATGGCGGAGCCATGGCGACCGACGCCAACGCCGCGAGGCGCCGTCTGGGCCGTCGAGAGGCCCGCCGAACGTTATGAGTGCCACCGCTAGATCCGACTTATTCGTCTTCCGGGCCGAGCAGGCGCTGTCGCGCGGACAGCAACTCCAGCTCGGGCCGGGCGGCGACCAGGCGTTCACACGAATCCAGGACATCCCGGACGTGGGTGACGTCGGCGCCGACGACGGCCACTCCGATGAGCGCCCGCCGGTGCAGATTGTGGTGACCGGCCTCCGCGGCCGACACCGAGAATTTTCGCTGCAGTTCGGCGACCACCGGTCGCACCAGGGAGCGCTTCTCCTTCAGGGAGTGCACATCTCCGAGCAGCACTTCGAGTTCCAACGCGCCAACGAACATGATCACCATGGGGGTTCCTCCGTCTTCAAGACCGTTGAACCCGGGGTCCATACGTCTTGAAGACGGTGGAACCGGGGGCAGGATTGCGCCTGCCCCCGGTTCACCTTCGGCTACTTACTACGCGCGGGGCTTCTCACGCATCTCGTAGGTCTCGATCTGGTCGCCGACCTTGATGTCGCTGTAGTTGCCCAGCGTCAGACCACACTCGAAGCCCTCGCGGACCTCGGTGACGTCGTCCTTGAACCGGCGCAGCGTGCCGATCGTCAGGTTCTCCTGGATCACCACGTTGTCGCGGAGCAGACGCGCCTTGGTGTTGCGGCGAATCTCCCCGGACATGACCAGGCAACCCGCGATCGTGCCGATCTTCGAGGACTTGAACACGTCGCGAACCTCGGCGCGGCCGAGTGCGGCTTCCTCGTACTCCGGCTTGAGCAGACCCTTCAGCGCCTGCTCGATCTCGTCGATCGCCTGGTAGATGACCGTGTAGTACCGCAGGTCGACGCCTTCGCGGCCGGCCAGCTCGGTCGCCTTGCCCTCGGCACGGATGTTGAAGCCCATGACGAACGCGTTGGACGCGATGGCCAGGTTGACGTCACCTTCGGTGATGCCACCGACGCCGCGGTGCACGACACGCAGTGCGACCTCTTCGCCGACATCGATCTTCATGAGCGCGTCCTCGAGGGCCTCGACGGTACCCGAGTTGTCACCCTTGATGATGATGTTGAGCTCGTTGGTCTCCTTCAGCGCGGCGTCCAGGTCCTCCAGGCTGATCCGCTTGCGACGCGAGGCCAGCTCGGCGTTGCGCTCGCGGGCCCGGCGGCGGTCGGCGATCTGCCGTGCCACCCGGTCCTCTTCGACCACCAGGAAGCTGTCGCCGGCACCCGGAACCGAGGTGAAACCGATGACCTGCACCGGACGCGACGGGGTCGCCTCCAGCACGTCCTCGTTGTGCTCGTCCACCATGCGGCGCACGCGGCCGTAGGCGTCACCGGCGACGACCGAGTCACCGATGCGCAGCGTGCCTCGCTGCACCAGCACCGTGGCGACCGGACCGCGACCGCGGTCCAGGTGCGCCTCGATGGCCACACCCTGGGCCTCCATGTTCGGGTTCGCCCGCAGATCCAGCGCCGCGTCAGCGGTCAGCAGGATCGCCTCGAGCAGACCATCGATGTTGATGTTCTGCCGCGCGGAGATGTCCACGAACATGGTGTCGCCGCCGTACTCCTCGGCGACAAGGCCGTACTCGGTCAGCTGCTGCCGGATCTTGTCCGGGTTCGCGCCTTCCTTGTCGATCTTGTTGACCGCGACCACGATCGGGGCCTTGGCGGCCTGCGCGTGGTTGATCGCCTCGACCGTCTGGGGCATCACGCCGTCGTCCGCCGCCACCACGATGACCGCGATGTCGGTGGAGTTCGCACCACGGGCACGCATGGCGGTGAACGCTTCGTGACCCGGGGTGTCGATGAAGGTGATCAGGCGGTCGTTGCCCTCGAGCGAGGACATGACCTGGTAGGCACCGATGCCCTGGGTGATGCCACCGGCCTCGTGCTCGTGCACGTTCGTCTTACGGATCGTGTCGAGCAGGCGGGTCTTACCGTGGTCGACGTGACCCATGACGGTGACGACCGGAGGCCGGATGACCAGGTCGTCCTCGCCGCCGGCGTCCTCGCCGTAGGTGATCTTGAAGGTCTCGAGGAGCTCGCGGTCCTCGTCCTCCGGGCTGACGATGTTGACGACGTAGTTCATCTCGCCGCCGAGCAGCTCGAGGATCTCGTCGGACACCGACTGGGTCGCGGTGACCATCTCACCGAGGTGGAACAGCACCTGCACCAGCGCGGCCGGGTTGGCGTTGATCTTCTCGGCGAAGTCGGTCAGCGACGCGCCGCGGGCCAGCCGGATGGTCTCGCCGCTGCCCTTGGGCAGGCGGACGCCACCGACGCTGGGCGCCTGCAGGTTGTCGAATTCCTGGCGCTTCTGCCTCTTGGACTTGCGGCCACGACGGACCGGTCCACCGGGACGGCCGAACGCACCGGCCGCGCCACCGCGACCGCCGCCACCACGGGGTCCACCGCCACCGGGACGACCGCCACCACCGGGGCCACCAGGACCACCGGGGCCACCGGCACCGCCGCCGGGACGGAAACCGCCGCCACCGCCGGGAGCGCCACCGCCACCGGGACGGAAGCCGCCACCGCCACCGCCGCCACCGGGGCCGCCGCGGAAGCCACCGCCACCGCCACCACCACCGGGGCCGCCGGAACGGAAACCGCCGCCACCGCCGCCGCCACCAGGGCCGCCGCGGAAGCCGCCACCGCCGCCACCGGGACCACGGCCACCGCCGCCGCCACCGGGACCACGGCCGCCATCACGACCGCCACCGCCACCGGTGTTGGCCGGACGGCCGGGCATCATGCCCGGGTTCGGCCGAGGAGGCATGGAGCCGGGGCTGGGACGCGGACCGCCCTGGCCGGGGCCACCGGACGGACGCGGGCCACGGTCGCCCGGAGCGCCACCGGGGCGCGGGCCGGGACGGGCACCGCCCTGGCCGGGAGCGCCGCCGGTACCACCGGGACGCGGGCCCGGACGGGGACCGCGGTCGCCACGCTCGCCGCCACGGTCCTCACGCGGACCGGGACGCGGGCCACGGTCGCCCTGAGACGGACCGGGACGGGACGGAGCCTGGTTGGAACCGGAACCGACGCCGAACGGGTTGTTACCCGGCTTCGGCGTACGCGGGCCGGGCTTCGGGCCTGCCGGGCCGGGCTTCTGCGGAGCAGGAGCGTCGGCAGCAGCGGCGGCCGGAGCCGGCGCGGCGGGCTGGGCCGGAGCCTGAGCAGCGGCCGGCTTCGGCGCGGCCGGAGCAGGCTTGGGAGCCGCCGGACCGGGCCGCGGACCTGCCGCAGCGGGCTTCTGCGGAGCAGGAGCCGGGGTGGGTGCCGGAGCGGAGGCCGCCGGAGCCACGGGGGCCGGGGCGGCCGGAGCCGGCTTGGGAGCGACCGGCTTCGGGCCGGGCTTGGGAGCCGACGGGCCCGGCTTGGGCGCGTTGGGTGCTGCGGGCTTCGGGGCGCCCTCGGCGCTCACCGAAGAAGAAGAGGGACGACGGGGGGAACCGCCACCGCCCAATGAGTCACGGAGCCGGCGTGCGACAGGTGCTTCCACCGTCGACGACGCGGACTTCACGAACTCACCCAAGTCCTTGAGCTTGGTAAGTACGTCTTTACTCGTGACACCGAGCTCTTTTGCTAGCTCGTGCACGCGGGCCTTGCCTGCCACTGCTCTCCTCATCTGTCGAGGCCGAGCGGGCGGACAACACCCACATCGACCCCGGCTTAACGTCGAATCGCGTTCACGGCTTCAGCTTCACGGCTGCTGACTCATGACGGGTCGACCTGCTTCCTGAATGGGGTCACTTCTGTTTCACCTGGGATGGTCCCATGTGGGACCAAATGCTTTTCGCGCCACCGGACCGGGTTGAGAGGCCGATCCGGAAGGCACGAATCGCAATACGACGCGTGCTCGTTTACTGCATTGAATCCGCTTCGGAAACCGGATTCACGTAGTCCTGCACCGCCGAGAGTCCCACCGCGTACTGGACACGAAGTGCCCTGGGGAACGCCCGGCGCTTCTCGGCAAGCCGCAGACAATCCGGACTGGGGTGCAACCAAGCACCCCGCCCGGGCAGCCTGCGGCGGGGATCGGGGACGAGTTCACCGTCCACGATCACCACTCGAAGCAGCTTTTCGGCATACGCCCTGGTTCGGCAACCGACACAGGTCCGGACCGGACCGAAGTCCGGGTCGGGTGCCGGGCAGACCTCTCCCTGACGAGTAACCAATGTCAATTCTATCGTGTGTTGCTCAGTCGACCGAACCGGCCGGTACGTCCGCTTGGGTGGAACCCGCCGCGTCGTCCTGAACTGGGGCTTCGGCGTCACTGCGGATGTCGATGCGCCAGCCGGTGAGCCGCGCGGCCAGCCGGGCGTTCTGCCCCTCCTTGCCGATGGCCAGGGAGAGCTGGAAGTCCGGCACGATGACCCGTGCGGTCTTGGCCCGCTCGTCGACCACCCGCACCGAGATGACCTTCGCGGGCGAGAGCGCATTCCCGACGAAGTTGGCCGGGTCGTCCGAGTGATCGATGATGTCGATCTTCTCGCCGTGCAGTTCGCTCATCACGTTGCGCACCCGCGCGCCCATCGGGCCGATGCAGGCGCCCTTCGGGTTCACGCCGGACACGGTGGAGCGCACCGAGATCTTCGACCGGTGGCCCGCCTCGCGAGCGACGGCGGTGATCTCCACGGTGCCGTCGGCGATCTCCGGGACCTCGAGCGCGAACAGCCTGCGCACCAGGTTCGGGTGGGTACGGGACAGCGTGATCTGCGGTCCGCGCACGGTGCGGGCCACGCCGATGACGTAGCACTTGAGCCGGTCGCCGTGCTGGTAGGACTCACCGGGCACCTGCTCGGCGGGCGGGATGACGCCCTCGGTCTCGCCGACCTGCACCACGATCATCCCGCGCTGGTTGGCGCGCGCGTCGCGCTGCACCACACCGGCCAGGATCTCGCCCTCCTTGGTGGAGAACTCGCCGAAGGTCTTCTCGTGCTCGGCGTCGCGCAGCCGCTGCAGGATGACCTGGCGGGCGGTGGTCGCGGCGATCCGGCCGAAGCCCTCGGGGGTGTCGTCCCACTCGTCGGCGATCGAGCCGTCCGGACCCAGTTCCTGGGCGAGTACCCGGACCACGCCGGACTTGCGGTCGACCTCGACCCGCGCGTGCTGGAAGTGGCCGTCGGTGTGCTTGTACGCGGTCAGCAGTGCGGTCTCGATGGCACCCAGCACGGTCTCGAAGGGGATGTCCTTTTCCCGTTCGATCGCGCGCAGTGCGGCGATGTCCACGTTCATGCCGTCCCCTCCTCGGTTCCGTTTCCGGCCAGTGCTTTCAGTTCTTCTGCGGGTGGCTGCTTGAACTCGACCTCGACCACCGCTTTGCTCACCTGGTCGAACTCCAGGCGGCGCAGTTCCTTACCCACGAGCACGGTCGCCCCGGTCTCGTCGGCCGTCCCCACCCGGGCCAGGTACTCCTTGCCCTCGGCGGGGGTGATGCGCACCTGACGAAGATGGGCCCGCCGCCAGTGCCGGGGCTGGGTCAGTGGGCGATCCACACCGGGAGACGTGACCTCCAGGGTGTACGGACCGCCCAGGATCTCGTCGGCTTCTTCGAGGACCTCGCTGATCGCCCGGCTGGCCTGAGCCATCTCGTCCAGATCGACACCGTCATCGGAATCCAGCACCACGCGCACGACCTTGCGGCGGCCTGCGGCCTGGACATCGAGGGAGTCAAGATCGAATCCGGCGTCCGCGGCGGCAGCGCGCACCGTCGGTTCCAGCTCATGGGCGAGTTGCCCTGGTTCTCCACGCGCCGGAGTGGACACTGCGGCTCCTGTTCCTGTTGTCGGGTTCTGTTGTCACGGTCAATTGTTCTACAACGCCATTGTCCTACGGGGTGCGCGCAGGAGCGCACCGGCACTAGTCCGTTGGCGGATCGTGCCTCCTGGCAGGATGACATACCGTGACCGTTTTCCCGCAATTCGGCGAGCCGACCAGGCGAGGCTTCCTGACCATCTGTGCACTCGGGACCACTGTGGCGCTGACCGGATGTGATCCGTTCGGCGACGAGGGCCCCGATCCACTGCTGGGCATGTCCAGCCGCGCGCAGGGTGACGTGCGCCTGGTGAAGGACGTGGCGGCCGCGCATCCGACCCTGTCCGCCAAGCTGAGCGACATCCGGCAGGCGCGGGAGAAGCACGAGCTGGCGCTGACCGAGGAGGTCCGCCGCGCGAACGGCCGCACCGACCGGCCGAGTACCGGGCCGGCGCCGAGCGTCGCGCCCGTTCCACCCGATCAGGCGGCGGCGTTGAGCCTGTTGATCGACGCGCTGAAGTCGAGCGAGAAGCAGGCCGCCGACCTGGCGGCCTCGGTGCCCGCGTACCGCGCGGGCCTGGTCGGATCGATCGCCGCCTCCTGCGCGGCGCTGCGGGAGGTACTCGCATGACATCGCCATCCTCGTCCCAGGTTCCGGTTCCGGCCGGTCCGGCGGTCGACGCGGTCCAGCAGGCCCTCGCGGCCGAGCACGCGGCGTCCTGGAGCTACGGCCTGGTCAGCGCGTTCCTCGGCGGCGACTACGCGTCGGCGCTGGGCAAGGGCCGGGCTGCGCACGACGACCGGCGCGAACTGGCGGCCGCGATGATCCGGCGGTCCGGCGGGCAGCCGGTACCGGCGCAGGCCTCCTATCAGCCGCCGAAGCCGGTGACCGACGCGAAGAGCGCGCTGGCGCTGGTGGTCACCATGGAGTCGGCGACGGCCGCCGCCTGGCGAGCGGTGCTGGAGCGGACGGAGCCGGGTTCCGGGCTGCGGGCACCTGCGTTGGCGGCGCTGACGGACTCGGCGACGCGGGGCACCCGGTGGCGGATCGCCGCGGGGGTCACGCCGGCGGCGGAGGCGCTGCCAGGGACGCCTACGGGCTGAGTTCTGTCGCGTCTGGCTGTTGGCGAAAGAGGGCTTTGGAGGAGGAGACGGGCTGGGGGCCGCGTCTTTGCTGCCTGCGTGTCGGGTGGGGGCACGCCTGTCTGGTGGGGATGGGCCGCTTCCGCGGGGGACCTGAAGGACGCCATCGTTTACTTGAGCGCACTGAAGGCGTCCTTCGTTTACCTCAGGTAAACAGTGGCGTCCTTCAGGTACTTACTGTCTACAATGGACAGCCGCATCGTGGGATTCCGAGCCCGGCTCCCGCTACACGGTCGGCGTGGGCGTCAGACGCGGGCGGCGCCGACGAGGGCCTCGCTGACCTTCCGCAGGCTCTCCAGATCGTTCTTCCCGTCGAAGTAACCCGACTCGGCGATCACCAGCACACTGCCCTTGGCAGCCGACTTGTAGGCCGCGTTCCGGCCGAGCGAAGCCGGGCCGCCGGATACCCGCTGGCCTTCGCGCAGCAGGTCGTTCACGTTTCCGGTGGAGTCCGCGTCGGTGAGCCGCTTGAGCTGGGTGACCTGCGCCTCCGAGCCGAGGTGCACGACCGCCAGCGCGGTCACCACCTTCCGGCCGTCGGCGGTGGTCGTGGTGTACAGCGCGCGGTCCAGCTTCACGCAGGGCGTGGTCTTGAAGAAGGTGACCACCTTGTCGTACGAGTGCGCGGCGCAATCGGTGTCCGATGCCTCCGGACCACGTTCGAAGGTAAAGCCGTCGGCCACCAGCTCCGTGGAGGTCTTGTCCGGTGAAGTCCCGGAGGGGGCGTCACCGGAGGACAGTGCCAGCCACAGCCCGCCGGAGACGACCATCACCGCGAGCAGGCCCAGCCCCCAGGCCACGTACTGCAGTGCCGTCGGCTTGTTCGACGCGGGCCGCGGCGGCAGGCCCTGGTTCGCCGGCGGGAACAGCGGCGCCTGGCCGTAGTGCATGGGCGCCGGCTGATGTCCCTGAGGCGCGTCGAAATGGGCGGTGCCCGGATACTGCCCGGGTACCGCCGGTCCTGGTTGCGTCTGCCACTGGTCGGGACGCCGGGGATCCGACATACGGCGAACAATAACGCGTTCGGCGCACGAGGGCCGCTCGCCGGCTGCACGCTTCGGGGACAGCAGGTGCGTTCGCCTGGTCGCCTAGCCCATTCGGACCACGGGTTATTGCTTCCGGGATCAGTGCATTCGTCCCAGCCCGGCAGGCATCCGGCACTCGTGACCAGGTCATCCGGCGTGAGGCACCTCACCCACGTGACCTGGGGATTATCGACTTGACCTCTCGCTATGCGGCCTACAAGGTCTGCGGGTGCGCAACTCCAGCGGGCTCGCCCGCGTCGTCTCGGCCGGCGTGATCGGCACCACGGTCGAGTTCTACGACTTCTTCCTCTACGGAGCCGCCGCGGCGACCGTGTTCCCGAAGGTGTTCTTCCCGCACGCGCAGGGCCTGCTCGGCGTGCTGGCGGCGCTGGGCACCTACGCGGTGGGCTTCGTCGCCCGGCCGCTGGGCGGCATCGTCTTCGGTCACTTCGGGGACAAGTTCGGCCGCAAACGCCTGCTGGTGATCAGCCTGATGTTGATGGGCCTGTCCTCGGTGGGCATCGGCCTGCTGCCCGGCTACGCGCAGATCGGCGCGCTGGCCCCGACGCTGCTGATCGTGTTGCGGCTGATTCAGGGGTTCGCGCTGGGCGGTGAGTTCGGCGGCGCGGTGCTGCTGGCCGCGGAACACGCCCCCGCCGAGAGCCGTGGCTTCTGGACGGCCTGGCCGCAGACCGGTGGCGGGCTCGGCAATCTCCTCGCCACGGCGGCGACCGCCCTGGCGGCGTACCAACTGGGCCCGGCGGCCTATGGCGAGTGGGGCTGGCGGCTGCCGTTCCTGGCCTCGATCCTGCTGGTCGTCGTCGGCCTCTGGGTACGGCTGCGGGTCGCCGAGTCGCCGCTGTTCGTCCGGACGCAGCAGAAGCACGGGACGGAACGGGCACCGATCCTGACCGTTCTGCGGGAGCACCCGCGTCCGCTGCTGGCCGTGTTCTTCGCCCGGATCGGTGAGAACGCCTCGTTCTACATGTTCACCATCTTCCTGCTGGTGTACGCCGACCACATCGGCCTGCCCAGGCCGCTGACCGCGACCGCGGTGACCATCGGCTCGCTCTTCCAGGTGGCCGCGACGGTGGGCGGTGGCGCGTTGTCCGACCGGCTCGGCCGCAGGCCGGTGGCGGTGGCCGCCGCGCTGGTCGCGCTGGTCTGGGGATTCGTCTTCTTCCCGTTGGTGGACAGCCGGCAACTGGTGCTGGTCACCCTCGGCGTGACCGTCGGCCTGATGGCCCAGGGCCTGCTGGTCGGCGCCCAGGTGGCCTA
The DNA here is from genome assembly GCA_003600225.1 of Pseudonocardiaceae bacterium YIM PH 21723. Lineage (GTDB taxonomy): Bacteria > Actinomycetota > Actinomycetes > Mycobacteriales > Pseudonocardiaceae > QZFT01. Next base: position 99,693 of record QZFT01000014.1, on the reverse strand, counting down.
CTTCGCGGAGATCTTCGGCACCGACGTGCGGTACTCCGGCGTCTCGTTGGGCTACCAGGGCGCGACGGTGGTCGCCGGAGCGGGGATGCCGCTGGGTGGCACCTGGCTGTTGGAGCACACGGGCGGCACCCTGGCGGTCTCCGGGCTATTGGCCCTCACGTTGATTGTCACCATCGTCGGCATGTCGGTGGCGCGAATCCCTCAGTCGACTGGACTAAACGGGTAATCCGTTCGTGAATCTCTGGACTGATTGGTCACTCGCTGTACGGTCGTAGATGTGACTTCGCCCGTAGAGCCGCGGGACGACATCCACACGGACCACCCTGTTGTCCCGAGGCAGCAACCCATCCATGAGTGGTGGGAGTCGTATTACCGCGACAACCACCCGGCCCCTGCCCGTCGCGCCGTGACCGGTCCCCGGTACAGCGCGCAGCCCGCGGGGCCGGAACCGGAACAGTTCGGTGGTCCCGGTGCACGCCACCGGCAGGAGACCCTCACCGCGGCCCCCTTGCGCCCTGGCCGCACGATGGTCGTCATGCTCGCCCTGTTCGGCGTGATGGTGATCGGTGGCGTCGCGACCACCGTGGCCCGGATGAGCAACCCGCAGAACGAGCCACCCGCCCCGCAGCCGTCCGCGCCGGCCGGGCCGCCGCCCGTGCCGACGTATCCCAGTTTCAGCCCGCCGCCGAACATCGCCGGCTGGACCCAGATCCGCAACCAGACCGCCGGCCTGACCTACCAGCTGCCGCCGGAGTGGAAGCTCGCCGACGCCAAGGCCAAGAGCCTGCTGAAGGATCTGGGCAACCAGCCCCTGGTGGGCATCGCCAACCGCTCGCGTTATCAGTGCGATGGCAAGAGCTTCGATCGCGGCGCCCTCGGTGGCGCCAGCGTGTTGCGCACCAAGGGCAGCGCGGACTCCGTGGCCAAGGACTTCGCCACTGCCTGGACGACGTCGATCTTCAGCAACCCCGGCCGTCCCGCCCCGCAACTGGGCACGCCCACGACGGTCCCGCTGTCCGGCGGCCCGGCCACCCTGGTGAGCGCCGCGGTGGACACCGCTTCGGACGGGAAGTGCCTGGCCACCAAGGGAACGGTCACCGCCGTCGTGCTGGAGACGCCCGAGCTGTACAAGGTGTTCGTCATCGGTGTGGACACCGCGGGCGGGCCCGACGCTCCCCCGGTGCCGGCTGCCAGCGAGGTGGCGACGATCATTTCGACCTTGCGCGCCAACTGATTCGTTGAATCGGGTCGTATTTCACAGTACTTTCATGTTAGCTTCGACGTGCTGCGATAAGCCCTGCAAACCCCTGCATTCGTAGCTATCCCTGCATATATTCGACTTATTCCGTAAGGAGTACGTCCGTGTTCCCCTGCAAAAAAATCGCCGTGATGGTGGCCGCCGCGACCCTGGCCCTGGTCGGTGTCGCCACCCTGGACGGGACCTCGACCGAGATCGAGACCGTCGCCGGCCCCAAGCCCATCGTGGGCGGCACCAACGTCTCCTCGGCTCCCTGGGCGGCGGCCGTCTACCTCGGCAGCTCGTTCAACTGCTCCGGCGCCGTGATCGCCGACAAGTGGGTGCTCACCGCCAAGCACTGCCTGGGCAGCTCGATCAACGTGCGCGTCGGCAACGCCAAGAAGTCGCTGGGCAAGCAGATCACGGTGACCCGGTCGGTCACCCCGCCGAGCGGCGCCGACCTGGCGTTGCTGGAGCTGAGCGGCTCCGCGGGCACCTCCTCGGTGGGCCTGACCGACACCGACCCGCCGGTCGGCTCCACCAACGACATCTACGGCTGGGGCCGCACCAGCTGTGAGGGCACCGGCCCGGACCAGATGAAGACCGCCTCGGTGCGGGTCGACACGGTGAACGGCCAGGACGCCTACGGCGGCTCGGCGATCAGCTCGACCGGCGTCAACGGCTACGCGTGGAAGGGTGACTCCGGCGGCCCGCAGATGTACCAGGGCAAGATCGTCGGCGTCGCGTCCACCGCGGACTGCGGCAACCACCAGAACTACGGCAGCGTGGCCAAGTCCCGCGCCTGGATCCGCAGCACCGCGGGCGTGTAAAGCCTCTTCCCCCATTACTTCCCGGCTTATTCCGTAAGGAGTACGTCCATGTTTCCCTGCAAGAAAATCGCCGTAATGGTCACCGCCGCAACCCTGGCATTGATCGGTGTGGCTTCCCTGGACGGCACCTCGACCGAGATCGAGACCGTCGCCGGCCCCAAGCCCATCATCGGCGGAACGACGGTGTCCTCCGCGCCGTGGGCGGCCTTCGTGTCCTCGGCCGGCGGGAACTGCTCCGGCAGTGTCATCGCCGACAAGTGGGTACTGACCGCCAAGCACTGCCTGGGCAGCAACCAGATCGTCCGGGTGGGCAACGTCAACCAGGCCCAGGGCAAGCAGATCACCGTCGCCCGGTCCGTGACCCCGCCGAGCGGCGCGGATCTGGCCCTGCTGGAACTGAGCAGCTCCGCGGGCACCTCGGCCATCGGACTGGCGAACGCCGACCCGGCGGTGGGCTCCACCAACGACATCTACGGCTGGGGCCGGACCGCCTGTGAGGGCACGGCGTCCCCGCAGCTGAAGACCGCCACGGTGCGGGTGGACTCGATCAGCGGAAGCGGACTGATCAACTCCACCGGCATCAACGGACACGCCTGGAAGGGCGACTCGGGCGGCCCGCAGATGTTCCAGGGCAAGGTGGTGGGCGTGGCGTCCACCGCCACCTGCACCGCGAAGACCCAGAATTACGCCAGCGTGACGCACGACCGCGCCTGGATCCGCAGCACCGCGGGCGTGTAAGCCCGGCGACGGGCGTCCTCCGGTTCCTCGGAGGGCGCCCGTCAGTACAACTCCCGATAGGCGGCTTCGCGGTTCGCGTCCAAGGCGGCCCGATCGACCTCCACTCCCAGCCGACCGGCCATATCGACGACGATTTCACTCATCGACGACAACTCGGCGGCCAGGTCCTGACTCGCCGGATCCCAGAGCCGGGACCGGAGCATCGCGCGGCCACAGTGGAAGAAGGCCTCCGCCACGTCCACGATGATCGCCAGCTGCGGGACCTTCCCCTTGACGGTCATCCGGGCGAGCACCTCCGGCTCGTCGGTGGCATACGCCCGGCCGTTGACCCGCAGCACCTCCCGCGAGCCGGGGACCACGAACATCAGCCCGATCCCGTCGTTCTCGGCGAGGTTGTGGAACGAGTCGGCGAGCTTGTTGCCCGGCCGGTCGGGGATGGCCAGCGTGCGCTCGTCGAGCACCATGACGAATCCCGGTTGGTCGCCACGCGGTGAGCAATCGGGCAGGCCGGTGGCGTCGGCGGTGGCCATGGTCAGGAACGGCGAGTGCTCGATGAACCGCCGAGCGTGCCGATCGATCCGGCCGTACACCTTGGCCCGGATGAGGTCGCCCGGCTCCCCCAGCCGGGCACGGACCTCGGCGAAGGAAATCCGTCGTGGGGCGTTTACGCTGGTCATGGCATAATTATGAGCAATTACTCGGTTCTGGACTACTCGCTTTCACCGGGGGTCTCATGACAGCGGAGCGGCAGCGTTTCCAGCCACGTAAACAGCCGCGCCAGGTCCGCGCCGAGCTGACCCGGCAACGCATCCTCACCGCCGCTGCTCACATTTTCGCCGAACACGGGTACGCCGCCGGGACCACGAACCGGATCGCCGAGCAGGCCCGGATCTCGATCGGCTCGCTGTACCAGTACTACCCGAACAAGGACGCGATCCTGGCCGAGCTGCTGAGCCGGCACCTGGACGGCGACAGGGCGACCGCGGCCCTCCGCGCCGATCCGCGGACACCCCTGGAGGACATCGTCCGGGCCTTCGTGCGCGCGGTGATCGAGAACCACCTGGACGATCCCCGGCTGCTGCGGATCATGCTGGAACAGGCGCCGCGCACCGCCGAACTGCTGGAGCAGGTCACCAGGCACCAGCGGGAGGTCATCGGCGCCATGCGGGAGCTGCTGGACCGCCATCCCGGGATACGGGTGCGGGACAGGGAGATCGCCGCCCGGCTCGTCGTGTCCACTGTGGAGCAGACAGTGCACCCGCTGACGGCCGGTGCCATCGACACCACCCGCCTGGAGAACGAGCTCGTCGCGATGCTCACCGGTTACCTGGGCCTCCCGCGGTAGGAGAAGGCGCCCCTGGTCGGCTGGGTTTGGTGGTTGTCGAAGGATGGCTTTGGAGGAGGAGACGGGTTCGGGGCCTGTCTTTCCTGCCTGCGTGTCGGGTGGGGGCACGCCTGCCTCTGCTTTTGGGCTGATGAGGCGGGGCTTGGTGCGATAGTCGGTCACCGTCCACTGTGTCCGTCCATAAAGGACGTCCATATGATGGGAACGCACGGCGTGTCGCACCATTTCGACACCGTGTCGCCCGAATTCTTCATGATCAATGGCGGATTTGGTGCGTCCAGCGCACCAAATCCGCCATTGATCATGGAATGCCCCGCGCAGCAGCCCCGACACCCCAGACCGGCGTGCCCCCACCCAACACGAAGGCAGGAAAGACACAGCCCGAACCCGTCTCCCCCTCCAAAGCCATCCTTCGACGAACCACCAGACGCGACCAACCACCCCCGGTAAAACCAAGGGGCGCCTCCCCCAACAGGAGAAGGCGCCCCTCGAAGAACGGCAGTACTAGCCGCGGACGACCTTGACCAGGTGCTCCACCGCGGTCTCCACGGGGATCTCCTCGCGGTCACCGGTACGACGGTCCTTGATCTCCACCACGCCGTTGGCCAGGCCGCGGCCGACGACCAGGATGGTCGGCACACCCACGAGCTCGGCGTCGGCGAACTTCACGCCGGGCGAGGCCTTGCGGTCGTCGAGGACCACGTTCAGGCCCTGCTCGTGCAGCTCGGCGGCCAGCTTCTCGCCGCCGGCGAGGAGCGTCTCGTCCTTGCCCGCGACGACCAGGTGCACGTCGTAGGGAGCCACGTTCCGGGGCCAGACCAGGCCACGCTCGTCGAAGTTCTGCTCGGCGAGCACGGCGACCAGGCGGGAGACGCCCACGCCGTAGGAGCCCATGGTGATCCGGACCGGCTTGCTGTCCGCGCCGAGGGCGTCCAGCTTGAACGCGTCGGCGTACTTGCGGCCCAACTGGAAGATGTGGCCGATCTCGATGCCCCGCGCGGCTTCCAGGACGCCCTTGCCGTCCGGCGAGGGGTCACCCGCGCGGACCTCGGCGACGTCGATGGTGCCGTCCGGGGTGAAGTCGCGGCCGCACACCAGGTCGACGACGTGCTTGCCGTCCTGGTCGGCGCCGGTCACCCAGGCGGTACCGGTGACCACGCGCGGGTCCACCAGGTACTTGACGCCGTTCGCCAGCAGCGCCTTCGGGCCGATGTAGCCCTTGACCAGGTGCGGGTTGTTCCGGAAGTCGGTCTCGGTGAGCAGCACGACCTCGGCCGGCTCCAGCGCGGCCTCGAGGCGCTTCTCGTCGACCTCGCGGTCGCCGGGCAGGCCGATGCCGAGGAACTCCCAGTCCTTGGCCCCGGGCAGCCGGGTCTTCACCAGGACGTTCTTCAGCGTGTCCGCGGCGGTGAAGGTGCGGCCCAGGTCCAGCTTGTTGACCACGTCGACGAGCGAGGCGATGGTCGGGGTGTCCGGGGTGTCGTGCACGACCGCGGCGGGCTTGTCCTCGACGGACTGCGCGGGCGGGGCCGGGGTGACGACCGCTTCCACGTTCGCCGCGAAGCCCGACTCGGAGCTGCGGACGAAGGTGTCCTCGCCGGTCTCGGCGACGGCCAGGAACTCCTCGGAGGCGGACCCGCCCATGGCGCCGGAGGTGGCGGCCACGATCACGTAGTCCAGGCCCAGCCGGTCGAAGATCTTGATGTACGCGTCCCGGTGTGCCCGGTACGACTCGGACAGGCCCTCGTCGGTCAGGTCGAACGAGTAGGAGTCCTTCATCAGGAACTCCCGGCCGCGCAGGATGCCCGCGCGCGGACGCGCTTCATCGCGGAACTTGTTCTGGATCTGGTACAGGGTGACCGGGTAGTCCTTGTACGAGCTGTACTCGCCCTTGACCATGAGAGTGAACATCTCCTCATGGGTGGGCGCCAGCAGGAAGTCCGCGTTCTTGCGGTCCTTCAGCCGGAACAGGTTGGGGCCGTACTCGGTCCAGCGGTTGGTGGCCTCGTAGGGCTCCTTGGGCAGCAGCGCGGGGAACTGGATCTCCTGGGCGCCGATGGCGTCCATCTCCTCGCGCACGATCTGCTCGACGTTCCGCAGCACCCGCAGGCCCAGCGGCAGCCAGGAGTAGCCACCCGGGGCGACGCGACGGACGTACCCGGCGCGCACCAGCAACTTGTGGCTCGGCACCTCGGCGTCCGCCGGGTCCTCGCGAAGGGTTCGCAGGAACAGCGACGACATCCTGGTGATCACGGTGATCTCTCCTGGTCATGAGTTGGGTACCTGGAAGAGTAGTGAACGCCCGAAGTGGATAAAAATGTCGGGGTCCCGTCGTACGGTGCAGGGCATGGCAGTGAACATTGGCATGGTCACCTTCGACACCACCGATCCGCGCAGGCTCGCCGAGTTCTGGCGGGCGGCCCTGGACACCAAGGTCGAGATCGACGCCGAGGGATACTTCATCAGCCTGGAGCCCGTGGGTGACGGGCCAGCGCTGGGCTTCCAGAAGGTCACCGACCCGACACCGGGCAAGAACCGGGTGCACCTGGACGTCTCCGGCGGCCGCCCCGAGGTGGAGCGCCTGGCCGGGCTGGGTGCGACCGTCGTCGGCGACCAGGAGGTCCCGGGGTTCAGCTGGACGGTCATGGCCGACCCGGATGGCAACCAGTTCTGCGTCGGACACGGAGTTTCATAAGGTATCGGGGTGCTGGTACTGCTCCCCCCTTCTGAGACCAAGGCCGACGGCGGCGATGGCGCGCCCCTGGACCTGGACGCGCTGAGCTTCCCGGAACTGACGCCCACCCGGCGCAAACTGGCCGACGCGCTGGTCGAGCTGGCCGCCGACCTGCCGGCCTCACTGGCCGCGCTGGGCCTGTCCGAGCGGCAGACCGGTGAGGTGGAGCGGAACGCGGAACTGTGGAACGCACCGACGCTGCCCGCGCTGCGCCGGTACACCGGGGTGCTCTACGACAACCTGGACGTGGCCTCGCTGTCGAAGGCGGAACTGGGGCGGGCCAACGAGATCCTGGGGGTGGGCTCGGCGTTGTTCGGCGTGGTGCGGGCCGGAGACGCCATCCCCGGCTACCGGCTGTCCGCCGGTTCGGAACTGCCGGGGATGCCGTCGCTGCGGGCCATGTGGAAGGACTCCCTGGACCCGGCGCTGCGCGCGCTGTCCGGCCTGGTGGTGGACCTGCGCTCCGGCGGGTACGTCGGACTGGGCAAGGTGCCGGGGGCACTGACCGTACGAGTGCTGTCCGAAGTGGACGGTGTGCGCAAGGTGGTCTCGCACTTCAACAAGGCCTACAAGGGACAACTGGTCCGCGCCCTGGTGAAGACCCGCCGCGATGTGTCCACCGTGGAGGATGTCGCGAAGGTGGCCGCCACCACGGGCATGGGCGTCGAACGCCCCAAGGACCTGCAGCTGGACCTCATCGTCCGCTAGCCCCGGACTTGACGAGGTTCGGAGCTCCCGACCCGCAGGTCAACAGCGAACCCCTGGTCAACAAAGGGCGACCGCGCTCCGAAGTTGACGATGTCCGGGGCGAGGAACGAGTCCCGGACATCGTCAACTTCGGGACTCTCGAATAATCGGTTGCGGCATGACCGCGGGATCCGCCAGGATCCGTGACACCAGCGAAGCAGTGTGAAGGGAGGTGGCCGGAATGGTCCATGTCTTTGGCGTGCCCTTATCCGCCCCCGTACCCTTCCCGCCGCAGGTCAGCGCGCCGTAGAGCAGCGCCCTGGCGGTGGGTTCACCGTCAGGAGACACCTCCAGTGCGCGAGCACCCCTTCTTTGAGAACAACTCCAGCACCGAAGAAGACAACCGCACCACTCGCCGCCGCAAGACCCAGAAACGGCGGGACCGCGAACGCGCGGAAGAAGTCCGCGTGGAGACCACCGACAACGGCGACCGCTGGACGACCTGGGACCAGGGCCAGCATGGCCCGAAGCCGTTCCCGGACTGGCTGGTCACCGATCTGGCCGCCACCGACACCGAACTCGGTGTGCTGAAGACCGGCAAGGAAGCCGACGTGCACCTCATCGAACGGTCCGCGCCGGACGGGCGCTCCTGCCTGCTGGCGGCCAAGCGCTACCGCAGCAACGAGCACCGGATGTTCCATCGGGACGCCGGCTACCTGGAGGGCCGCCGGGTGCGGCGCTCCCGGGAGACGCGGGCCATGGCGAATCGGACCACCTTCGGCCGGGACCTGATGGCCCAGCAGTGGGCGGCGGCCGAGTTCAGCGCGCTGGCCACCCTGTGGTCACTGGGCGCACCGGTCCCCTATCCCGTGCAGCTGGTGGGCACCGAGGTGCAGCTCGAATTCCTCGGTCACCCGGACGGCAGGGCCGCCGACCGGCTGGAGGCGTTGCGGCCGGATCCGGACGAACTTGTGGATCTCTGGGAACAACTGGTGGCCGCCGTCGTTCTACTGGCCGGGAACGGCATCGCCCACGGGGACCTTTCGCCGTTCAACATAGTGATTCACCACGGCAGGCTGATCCTGATCGACCTGCCACAGGTGGTCGACGTGATCGCCAACCCACAGGGGGTGAACTTCCTGGACCGCGACCTGCGAGTCATGTCCGAGTGGTTCGCCGCCCGCGGGCTGCCCGCTGACCTGGCAGACCTCGACGCCTTGCGTGCCGTGGTTCACTCGGAAGCGGGGTTGCGACCATGGTGACCCGCCGATCCGTTAGTATGAACTCGAGATGGAGCGACACCGCTCCTTTCCTATCGGCGCACAACAGCGCCGGGCCCGTCCGTCTGAACGGCGCCGCACCTTCGCGGAGACCTCCTGCGGGACAGGCCATATCCGAGAGGTTTTCCTTGTCTACTGACCAAACGGTCGTTGGCGCGCGCACGAACAACCCGCACGCCGATAAAGCCCTGCTGCAGCGCAAGCCCCGGCTGAAGAAGCCCTCTGCACCCCAGCAGGTAGAGAACGTTCCGGCTCCTGTTGTGGAGACGGAAGCCCCAGCTCCGGCGGTACCCACCGACGTTCCGAGCTTCGTGGACCTGGGCGTGCCGCAGAAGGTGGCCGACGCCCTCACCCGGGAAGGCATCATCGCGCCGTTCCCCATCCAGGCCGCGACCCTGCCCGACTCGTTGAAGGGCCGGGATGTGCTCGGCCGGGGCCGTACCGGCTCCGGTAAGACCCTCGCCTTCGGTCTCGCCCTGCTCTGCAGGCTCGCCGGCGGCAAGGCCCAGCCCTGGCACCCCCGGGGCATGGTGCTGGTACCCACCCGTGAACTCGCCACCCAGGTGGACGAGGCACTCAAGCCGTACGCCCGCGCGCTCGGCCTGTCCACCAAGGTCATGGTCGGTGGCGTCGCGTACAGCCGCCAGGAGGCCGCGCTGCGCCGCGGTGTCGACCTGATCATCGCCACCCCCGGCCGGTTGATCGACCACGTGCAGCAGGGCACCTGTCACCTCAACGAGGTGATGATCTGCGCCCTCGACGAGGCCGACCAGATGGCCGACATGGGCTTCATGCCCCAGGTCCGCCAGCTGATGGACCTGGTCAAGCCCGGTGGCCAGCGGCTGCTCTTCTCCGCGACCCTGGACAAGGACGTGGACAAGCTGGTCCAGCGCTACATGAACAACCCGGTGACGCACGAGACCGAGCCCGTCTCGGCCGACGTGCCCACCATGGAGCACCATCTGCTGCTGGTCTCCGGCGGTGACAAGCAGGACGTGGTGGCCACCATCGCCGCACGTCAGGGCCGCACGATCATGTTCGTGCGGACCAAGCACAGCGCCGACCGGCTCACCAAGAAGCTGCGCCAGGTCGGTATCGCGGCCGGCTCGCTGCACGGTGGCAAGACGCAGAGCGCCCGTACCCGCACGCTGGACGACTTCCGCGACGGCAGCACCCCGGTGCTGGTGGCCACGGACGTCGCCGCGCGCGGTATCCACGTGGACGACGTCAGCCTGGTCGTGCACGTGGACCCGCCGGTCGACCCGAAGGGTTACCTGCACCGGGCCGGTCGTACCGCCCGTGCGGGCGAGTCCGGCACCGTGGTGACCATCGTGCAGCACGACCAGCGCCGCGCGGTGCAGGCCATGACCGGCAAGGCCGGCGTGAAGCCGACCTCCACCAAGGTGCGTCCCGGTGACGAGGCACTGATCAAGCTGACCGGCGCCCAGGTGCCCAGCGGCATTCCGCTGCGCGAGAAGCCCGCCGACAAGCCGCGCCCCGCGCGGTCCGGTGGCGCCAGCCAGGGTGGCGGACGGCCTCGCGGCCGGTTCGGCAACAAGGCCGGCGGCGACCGCCAGCCCGGCGGCAGCGGTGGTGAGCGCCGCTCCGGTGGCGGTCGCGACCGCAGCGAGCACAAGCCGGCGGGTGCGGGTGCCCCGCGCCGCTCCGGTGGCGCCCCGCGCCGCAAGCCGCAGCCCGCGTAAGACAGCCTGATCCGAAGGGCCCCGAGCACCAGCTCGAGGCCCTTCGGCGTGGGTGGTTACATGCGCCACTGCTGGCTGGGGCCGTTGTGGCAGTCCCAGACCCGCAACAGCTGACCGTTCTGCTGGTTACCGTCGATGATGTCCAGGCATTTGCCACTCGCCTTGTTGACGATCCGGCCGTTGTCCGTGATCCATCGCTGGTGGTCCCCGCCGTTGCAGTCCCACAGGTTCACCGGCGCACCGCTGCCCCGTTCGCCGTTGTAGACCTCCAGGCAGCGCCCGGCCATGTTGTTGCGCAGGAATTCGCCGTCCCAGAACCACTGCTGGTTGGCGCCGCTGTGGCAGTCCCAGGTGACCACGGCCGAGCCGTTGCTGTTGATCCAGCCCCAGACATCGGCACACCGCTGGTTCAGCTCCGTCCGCAGCGTCGAGGTCTGCGCACTCGCGGTGGCCGGCACCTCCGCCGCCGACACGACCAGGGTCGTCCCGGCCAGTAGCGCCAGCCCCGCCACCGTCGTCAGTAGCTTCCGCATGTTCCCCTCCTCGGTACGTACCCGGCCCCCTGCCGGGCACGTAAAGACCGTCCCGCGCCGGCGTTGCGTGGTCCTATCCCCTGATCTCGGGGGTTGCCGGGCGGCAGACTGCCGGCATGACGATGCAGGACTATTGGGCACGGTGGCTGTCCACGCTGGTCAGCGAGGTGGTCCCGCACTCCGGGCTGCGGCTGGTGCTGCGGGACGCGGGGTGCGGCGCCCCGGTGTTCATCGCCTCCTGCGGGGCCACCTCACCCGAGTCGGCCTGGGTGACCGTGCGCAATTCCGTCGGGGCCGGCGCGGAGATCGCACTCAGTGGCAGCCGGACCCGGGAGCCGGCCGAACTCGGTCCGACGCTGCTGCGCGCGGTGCTGGACCTCGTCCGCGGGATACCACCGCGGCCGGCCGGTGCGGCGCCGGTGCCGGGGGTGCTGATGCTGGACGATGCCGGGCGCATCGAACACGACACCGCCCAGGGGCGGCGCTGGTGGGAGCTGATCGATCCCGACGTGCTGCGGGCGATCGCCGGGGCCTGCGTGCCGGTGCCGGTGCCCACGTCCGACGGGTGGGCGCTGGTGCAGGGGCAACGGCTGTGGCCGGGCGGGGTCGCCTGCACCGTGCAGCCGGCCACGGCTTGGCAGCTGCTGCCGGTGCTCCGGGCCTGGTACGGCCTGTCGCCCCGGGAACTGGACGTGCTGCGGGCGGCGCTGAGCGGGGCCTCGGGCAAGCAGATCGCCCGGCGGATGGCGAGGTCCACGCATACCGTGCACGACCATTTCCGGGCGATCTACCGCAAGCTGGGGGTGAACTGCCGGGACGAGTTGCTGTCAGCCCTGGTCGTGCAGGCCGGCGACCGGGCCGACGATGATGATCGCGGGCGGGCGGATGGCCTCGGCCGTGATCCGGTCACCCAGGTCTGACAACGCGCAGCGCAGGACCTTCTGGGTGCGCATGCTGCCCTCCTGGACCACGGCGACCGGGGTGTCCGCCGGCCGGCCGTGCTCGATGAGGGTCGCCGCGAAGACCGCGGCGCGTTCGACGGCCATCAGCAGCACCAGGGTGCCGCGCAGCCTGCCGAGTGCGGGCCAGTCGGTGAGGCTGTCCGGGTGGTCGGGGGCGATGTGCCCGGAGACCACGACCACCTCGTGCGCGACCCCGCGGTGAGTGACCGGCACGCCGGCCAGCGCGGGCGCGGCGAACGCGCTGGTCACCCCGGGTACCACGGTGACGTTCACGCCGGCCTCGGCGCAGGCGAGGACCTCCTCGAAGCCGCGGCCGAAGACGTAGGAGTCGCCGCCCTTGAGCCGCACGACGAACTTGCCCGCCTTGGCGTGCTTGATCAGCGTCTCGTTGATGACCTCCTGGCTGGCGGCCCGGCCGTAGGGGATCTTCGCCGCGTCGACGACCTCGACGTGCGGCCCGAGCTCCTCCAGGAGCTCGCGGGGCCCGAGCCGGTCGGTGACCACCACGTCGGCGCGGGCCAGTAGCCGCCGGCCACGCACGGTGATCAGGTCGGGCGCACCGGGCCCGCCGCCGACCAGTGCGACTCCGGGGCCGACCTCGTCCACCGAGTCGTCGATGACCCCGGTGCGCAGCGCCTCCGCGACGCCGTCCCGCACGGCGGCCGAGCGCCGGGGGCGGCCGCCGGCCAGCACGCCGAGCAGCATGCCGTCGTGTTCGGTGACCGCCGGGGTGACCGCGCTGCCCGCCAGGCCCGCGTCGGCCCGTACGCAGTAGATCCGCCGCTCCTCGGCCTCGGCGACGACGGCCGCGTTGACCTCGGGTTTGTTGGTACACGCCAGCACGTACCAGGCCTGCTCAAGATCACCCTGTACATACGGGCGCTCATGCCAGATCAGCTCACCGCCGTCGGCCATGCCCTGGACCGCGGGGGTCACATCGGGAGCGATCACCTCGACGAGGGCGCCCGCCTCGACCAGCCGGGGCAGCCTGCGCTGCGCGATGGTTCCGCCGCCGATCATCACGACACGGCGGCCGGCGAGATCCAGCCCGACCAGGTAATGCTGCTCAGTCATACCGGCTATCGTGCACCGCGCACCCGCTCAGTGAAAATCAACCAGGGCGTGGATCACTGCGGCGGCGATCGCCGCTCCCCCGCGTTCGGACCGGGTGCTCACCGCGGGCAGGCCCGAACGACGCAGTGCCGCCTTGCTGTCGGCGGCCCCGACGAATCCGACCGGCACCCCGATCACCAGGCTCGGCCGCAACTGCCCCGACGAGGCGAGCCGGAGGATCTCGAACAACGCGGTCGGCGCGTTGCCCACCGCCCAGACCGCCCCGTCCGGGAAACGTTCCGCGGCCAGCCGGATACCGGCGGCGCTGCGGGTGATGCCCTCGGCGGCGGCCAGCTCGGCGACCCCGGGCTGCGCCAGTCCGACGATCGCCGGATGCGGTGCGACGGCCTCGGCCAGCATCCGCACGTCGGTGATCAACGGCGCGCTCGCGACGTCGACGGCCCGGAGCTCCTCCTCGACGCACACCAGATCACCGATCCAGCCGACGTCGGCGGTGGTCAGCGCGACCCGTTCGGCCACGAACCGGTGCAGCGGCGGCAGGTCCGAGGTGTCCACTCTGGACCGGAGAACGGCGAGCGCGTCCATAACGTCTCCTGCGGGGTCAGGCGGCGCCGAGTGCTCCTTCGACGGCGATCTCCAGCTGCGCCGCCAGGATCGGGCAGCCCTCGATCGGCTCCTCGGCCGGGCAGCTGAGCATATGTTCCAGCAACGCCTCGGCCTCGCGCAGCCGCCGCATCTGGTCCCGCACCCGGTCCAGCGAGCGATGCAGGGCCTGACGGGCCACCGACCGGCCGTTGTCGATCCGCGCGGACAGCGCCGTGGCGGTGTCGTTCAACGTCATCAGCCCATCCCGGTGCAACACCTGGATGAGGGCCAGTCGTTCCAGTTCATCGCGGCCGTAGGTGCGCACCGCGCGGGCTCGCCCGGTGGGCCGCAGCAGGCCGATCTCGTCGTAGTAGCGCAGTGCCGACACCGCTATGCCGAAGCGCCGGGACACCTCGCTGATCGTGTACTCCATCGTTTTCTCCCCCAAGGCTTGCACTCAACCCCACTTGAGCGAGGAAGGTAAACCTTACCTAACTTTGGAGGAAATGTGGACCGCTACGAGGTCGTGGTGGCCGGTGCGGGTCCGGTGGGCCTGTCCACGGCCCTGTTCCTGGCCGACCGGGGTGTCCGGGTGCTGGTGGTGGACAAGCGCGAACCGCTGCTGGGCTGGCCACGGGCCGGTTCCAGCAAACGCACCCTGGAACTGTTCCGGGCGATGGGCCTCGGACCACAGATGACCAACGCGGGCTGGCAGGGGCCGAGACCGATGCGAACGCTGCTGAAGGAGAGCGCGCTCGGCTCGGTCCTTGAGGAGGTGGAGCCGCCGCACCAGTTCCTGCACCGGCTGGACACCTGCACGCCGGTTGACTCCCGGCTGGCCCTGATGAGCCTGGACATCATGCGGGTGGCGCTGACCGAGCTGCGCCGGCGGGGCGGCACGGCACGGTTCTGCACGGAGCTGACCGACTTCGCCCAGCACGACTCCGGGGTGAGCATCACACTGACCAGTGCCGAGGGCGCCTGGGACGAGGTGGCGGCCGACTACCTGATCGGGGCGGACGGCGCCCACAGCCAGATCAGGGAACAGCTGGGCATCCCGATGACGGGGCTGAGGGTGGCCGATCGGTTGACCACCGCCTGTTTCCGGGCCGATCTGGGCGCCGACTTCCCGGAATGGCGCGAGCGGATGACCTTCATCCGCAACGACAAGGTGTTCGGCACCCTGTTCGCGCTGACCGGGGACGGCAAGGTCTGGAGCTCACACGTGCTCGACCATCCCGGCAAGAAGGACGAGCTGCGCGCCATGCCGGAAGCGGAGCTGCTGACCTTCCTGCACGCGATCATCGGCTCGGACGCCTACGAGATCCACCTGGTGTCCAACAACGCCTGGGAGGCGCGCATCGGCATGGCCGAGCGCTACCGGGCAGGCCGGGTCTTCCTGGCCGGGGACGCCGCGCACGTGCAGAGTTCCAGCGGTGGCCTCGGGATGAACACCGGCATCCAGGACGGGCACAACCTCGCCTGGAAACTCGCCGCCGTGCTGCGTGGCCAGGCGGGCGACGGACTCTTGGACAGCTACCAGGTGGAACGGCAACAGGCGGCGGAGCGGTCACTGCATCTGTCCTACGAGACGCATCGGGCGTTGTACGGCGGCGAGAGCATGAACGCCGTCCAGGCCAGGACCGCGGCCGACTACCTGCGCGCGATGATGTTCTACCGCTATGACTCCGGCGCCGTCATCGGGGATGACGGCCCGGATCCGGACGTGTTCGGCGACTGGGCCGCGCCCGGTTACCGGCTCCCACACCGCTGGCTCACCGACGAACTGTCCACTCTGGACATCGTCGGTACACAGTGGACACTGCTCACCGGCCCGCTGGGGACGGGCTGGGACGCGGTGGCGGGAACGTCCGGAGTGGACCTCAAGGTCCGGCCGATCGGTGACTCGCGCGCCTTCACCGAGCTGGCGCGCACCGAGCCGGATGGCGCCCTGCTGGTGCGCCCCGACGGATTCGTCGCGTGGCGGGCCGCCACCACGCCCGCCGATCCGGTCGCCGCGGTATCCCGGGTACTGCAGACGGTGCTGGGCCGGCCTTGAGGTTCCACCTACCAATCCCGGACCCGATCTTTGTGCCCCGGATCGATTCCTGGGCACCGGACCGACCGGTCAGGATCTCCGTCCATGGGGAGATACGAGGTCGTGGTCGCGGGAGCCGGACCGGTCGGGCTGTGCACGGCGATGTTCCTGGCCGCCCGGGGAATCCGGGTGCTCGTGGTGGACCGGCGGGATCCGCTCGGCGGTCCACCACGGGCGGTGTCCAGCCTGCGCACCCTGGAGATCCTCCGTAACGCGGGCCTGGACGTGGACCGTGCCGGCTGGCACGGTCCCACCCCGCTGCGCAATCTGGTGAAGGAGAGCGGGATCGGCCCGGTGCTGGAGACGGCGTCCGCGCCGGCCCGGTACCTGGACCGGCTGCGCGACTGCTCGCCGATCGATCACCGGCACCTGCTGAACCAGCTCGACATCCAGCGCCTGGCCCTGGAACGGCTGCCCGGAATGGTGCGGTTCCCCGCGGTGCTGACCGGATTCGAGCAGGACGCCACCGGAGTGCGGATCACCCTGGACGGAGCGGAGCAGGTGACCGCGGACTACCTCATCGCGGCCGATGGCGCGCACAGTCCGATCCGCGAGCGGCTGGGCATCGGCATGCCGGGCCGGTTCGTCGCCTCCCGGCTGAACGCGATGTTCTTCCGCGCCGAACTGGGCACCGCGTTTCCCGAGTGGACGGAGCGAATGTGCTTCATCCGCAACGAGAAGGTCTACGGAACGCTGGTCTCGATGGGCTCCGACGGCGATCACTGGAGCTCGCAGATCATCGACTACCCGGGCAAGCCGAGCGAGCTGACCCGGTTCAGCGAACGGCAGGCTCTGGACCACCTGCACGCGATCATCGGCTCCGACTCCTACGAGATCGAGATGCTGGCCAGCAACCCGTGGGAGGCGGCCATCGGCATGGCCGAACGGTTCCGCGAGGATCGGGTCTTCCTGGTCGGCGACGCCGCGCACGTGCAGAGCGGGGCGGGTGGGCTGGGGATGAACACCGGCATCCAGGACGGCCACAACCTCGCCTGGAAACTCGCCGCCGTGCTGCGTGGCCAGGCAGGCGAGGCGCTGCTGGACAGCTACCAGGTGGAACGGCAGCAGGCCGCGGACCGGTCGCTGGCCCTGTCCCACGGCATGCATCGGCGGCTGACCACGCACCGGGACGACTGGGACACACTGTGGTCGCAGATCGCCGAGGACTACCTGCGCGGCATGATGTTCTACGACTACGCCTCCGCGGCGATCATCCCCGATGACGGCGCCGATCCCGGCCTGTTCGGCGACTGGGCGATGCCCGGCAGGCGGCTGCCGCACCGGAAACTGACCGACGAATCGTCCACAGTGGACCTGGTTGGCGAGGAATGGACCCTGCTGGCCGGGCCGGACGACAGGTGGCGCACCTCGGGACTGCGGGCCGTACGGATGGGCGCGGAGTTCACCGAACTGTCCGGCACCGGACCGAGGGGCGCGCTGCTGGTCCGGCCGGACGGCGTGGTCGCCTGGCGCGCGCACGAGCCCACCGACCTGCGACCGGTGCTCCGGCGACTGCTGTCCCGGTGACCGTGAACAGCCGAAAACCGCTTGACGACGATCCGGCCGATCGTGCTGGATGGCCGGATGGATCACATGGTCTTACTCGCCTTCGCCGTCGCCTGTGCCGTGATCAGCCTGGCACCGGGCCCGGACATGATGTTCATCATCGCCAACGGAATCGCCCGCGGCCGGGTGGCCGGGGTGATCGCCGCCCTGGGCATGTCCACCGGAATCGCGGTGCACACCGTCGCCGCGGCGGCCGGGCTCGGCGCCCTGATAGCCGCCGCCCCGGCGGTCCTCAACGGGCTGCGCATCGCCGGCGCGATCTTCCTCGGCTACCTCGCGATCACCACCTGGCGGGCTTCGCGCACGGCGCTGGCCGCTCCGGTGCCCGCCGCGCCGGACCGCTCGCTGGGGAAGACGTACGTGATGGCCGTCCTCACCAACCTGGCCAATCCCAAGGTCATCCTGTTCTACCTCGCCTTCTTCCCGCAGTTCGTGACGCAGGGCGGCTGGCCGGTGTGGACGCAGTTCCTGGTACTCGGCGCGATCCTGCTCTGCGTGGGCCTGAGCATCGACGCCACCATCGGATTCGTGGCCGGCGGGCTGTCGGATCTGCTGCTCCGCCGGCCGGCGATCCGGCGGTGGCTGGACCGGGTCTCCGCAGCGGTATTCGGCGCGCTGGCGGTTCGGCTGAGTACCGATCTCCATTGACCGGTCGCTATTTCTTAGCGCTCAAAAATCGAATGGAGTCGTTGGGTTATATTTCGATTAAGTTCAGCCCTCCGGTCAGCATTGACCGACTAATCTCGGGCGCAGTGCATAGGGGGCTGGGGGCCGTGTGAACACACTGGTGGCGAAACCACACAAGAATGACGACGAATACTTCGTGACCCGATTGCCGCGACGGGATCTGACCGAGCACATCGTCTGCTACATGGGTTACGAGCGCACCCTGCACCGACCGGTCACCCGGCGGCTGGCCGCACTCGGATCCGTGCTCATGCTGATCGAGCTGGACAGCCCGCACCGGGGGCGGGTCGCCGGGACGCCGCAGCCGCCGGATCGCTCCCCCGTCGTCGGGCTCACCGACCGGCCGCTGCTCTTCACCCAGTACGGCCGGGAGCGTGGCCTGCTGGCCGAGCTGACGCCACTGGGCGCCCGGGCGCTGCTCGGACTCCCGCTCCGGTTGATCTCCAACACCGCCGTCTGCGCCGCCGATCTGCTGGGCACCGAGGCCGGCCGGCTGAGTGAGCGGTTGATCGAGGCGCGCACCTGGGCCGACCGGTTCCAGCTGCTCGACGAGCAACTCGGCGCCCGGATCCACAGCGGCGCGGCGCTGCCGTCCCAGGTGCAGGGCGCCTGGCAGGAACTCCTGCGGTCGGCGGGCCGGATGCGGATCAACACCCTGGCCGAGCGGGTCGGCTGGACCCGGCAGCACCTGAACACCCGGTTCCGCGAGCAGATCGGCCTGTCCCCCAAAGCCGTCGCCAGGGTCGCGCGGTTCCACGCGGCGATCCGGCTCGCCACCCGCCCGCGTCCGCCGTCCTGGGCCGAGGTGGCGGCGAGCTGCGGCTACTCCGACCAGTCCCACCTGCATCGGGACTTCCGGCTGCTCACCGGCCACGGCCCCACGGAACTGCTCGCCTCCGCGAACAGCCGGGGCAGCGCGTTCACCGGCACCCGGCAGGGCACCCGGCTCGTCTCCCAGGACCTGTGTACCTACGGCTCCACCCCGGCCGGCGAAACCGGGTGACCGGCGGCGAATCCGCCACCGGTCACCCGGGTCAGAGATCAGCCGAGCAGCCGCGCGGACTGCCAGCCCTGACCGGCCTGCCGACCGGTGTAGGAGCCGCCGGAAGCAGACCACTCGACGAGCACACCATCGTTGCGGACCTCGACGAACTGGGTGCTGCTCACGCTGGCCAGCAGCCTGGTGTTCTGCCAGCCCTGTCCGACCTTCGCGCCATTCCACTGGTTGTTGGCCCAGCTCCAGCGGACCAGGTCATTGGCGTTGTTGATCTCCAGGAAGGTGTTGGCGTCCAGGCCGATGATGATCCTGGCGTTCTGCCATCCTGTGCCCTGGATTCCCACCGACTTCCAGCTGCCGCCGGTCCAGCTCCAGCGGATGAGGTGGCCGTCCTGGGTGACCTCCAGGAACGTGGTGGTGCTCAGCCCGGCGAGCAGCCGTGTGGGGCTGAAGCCACCATTGATCAGGGTGCATCGCTCGGTGTTGTCGATCTCGCATTCCAGCAGCTCGTTGTTGTTGCGCAACGCGAGGTACCAGCCACTCCCCAGGCCGGCCACCGCGCGCACATTCGCGTAGCCCTGGTAGGACTTCACCGTGGTGTAGGTGGGCGGAGCCTGCTTCCAGATCGCCGCGGTTCCGTCCTGCTTGACCTCCACGAATCTGTTGCCGCCGATCTGGCGCTCGGAAACCGGTGCGGCGGTGGCGACGGCGGTCGATCCGATCAGCGCCGCGCTGATGGCGACGGCAAGGGTCGACAGAATAAGTCGAATTTTCACAAGAATCCCCTCAGAATGGGTCATGAAAACATGACCTCACCGAGGTTAGACGCGCCTATCAATACGGAATTGAAAAATTGTCAGGTGCCGGGTTCCGTTAGCGGACACTGATTTCACCTGTGTTCAGCGACCGCACAGGTGGCGGCGGGACTCTTCAGTTTGGGCACCACCAGCCGGGCGTTCTCACCGAGCTGGGCGGCACAGTAGAGGGCGGCGGCCTCGGCGACGCTGGACGTACCGGTCCGCTCCCGGACCACCGTGCTGGGGTTGGGCACCGTCACCGT
This sequence comes from Pseudonocardiaceae bacterium YIM PH 21723, assembly GCA_003600225.1. GTDB lineage: Bacteria > Actinomycetota > Actinomycetes > Mycobacteriales > Pseudonocardiaceae > QZFT01. Next base: position 79,577 of record QZFT01000014.1, on the reverse strand, counting down.
GGCGAGCACCCGGGCCGGGTAGGTGAGCAGCTGGCAGTGATAGGCGCCGGCGATGGCCACCAGCCCGGGCTCGGCGGCCTTCAGGTCGATGGTGGCGAACGCGGTCAGCCGGGACGGGTCGAGGCCGTGTTCCAGCCACAGCCGGTCGATCAACGCGCCGACCTCGGCGATCGTCACGCCACGGGAGGCGCCGACACCGACGATCAGGCTCATCGAGGTGTCCGTACACCCCACAGCACCACCACCGGGTTGAGCGCGTTCAACCTGGTGGTGCCGTCGGGAAGATCCGCGAAGCGGGCGACCTGCAGCTGCACGCCTTCGACCTTATAGCCCGCCCAGCGAAGCGCATCCCGAGATGGCCCCACTCGTTCGAGTGCAGCCAGCGTGACGACCACCCGCTGCGCGCCCCGGGACGCGGCCGCGGCCACCACCTCCGGGCCACCGCCGCCGACGAACACCGAATCCGGGGTCGGCAGCTCGGTGAGCACCCACGGGGCCTCGCCCTCCACCATGCGCACGTCCACCCGGTGCTCGGCGGCGTTGGCCACCACCCGGGTGCACTGCATCGGATCCCGCTCCACCGCGATCACCGCGGCGCCCAGCCGCGCGCATTCCACGCCGACCGAGCCGCTGCCCGCGCCGATGTCCCAGACCAGCTTGCCGGGAGCGGCCCCCAGCTTGGCCAGTGCCAGTGCCCGGACCTCGGCCTTGGTGATCATGCCGTCGCGGTGGCTGAACTCCTCCTCGGCCAGGGCGAAGCCGTCACCGCGTGGGGTGAACGGGCCGCCCAGGTTCCAGCCGCGCTCGGGCACCGCGTCCGGATCGGCCAGGCACAGCACGATGTTCGGATCCATCCAGATGCGGTTGTTCGCCTCGGTGGCGTCGAGCTGGGTGATCTGTTCCTCGGGGGAACCCAGGTTCTCCGCGACGACCAGCGTGCGCCGCCAGCCCTTCAAGCCCAGCCCGATCTCGGCGGGCCCCGACTCCGGGGCGGTCAGCACCGCGACCGCGCGCCGGGCCCGGCAGACGTTGAGCACCTGGTTCAGCGGCAGGCCGTGCGCGGAGACCACGGTGACGTCGTCCCACGGCCGCCCCAGCCTGCCGAGCAGTCGTTGCACGCTGGACAGGCTGGGCAGCACCACCGGGCGGATACCGCGTTCACGCAGCGACCGCACGATGCCGAACATGGTCGGATCGCCGGAGGCGAGCACCACCGCGTGCTCGCCCGCCTTGTCGGCGTGTTCCAGTTCGGTCAGCGCCGGGATGAGCGCGCCGAGCTGGATGGTGCGCTTGCCGTTCGGCGAATGGCGGACCAGGGCACGGCCGGAGCCGACGACGAACCGGGCCTGAGCCAGCGCGGTGGTCGCGCCGTCCGGCAGCCGTTCGCCGTCCACACCGATGACCGTGATCGTCACCCGCTCACCCCGTTCTTCCCGGCATCGTCACTGGGCGTAACGAGCAGCCACTGAGCAGGAAACGCCTGGTCACCCGGAGCGTCGGGCGCGGCCCTTGGCCTTGGCCGGTCGCTTGGAGCCACCGCCCGGCGGGTTGGCCTGGGTGCGGGCGCGTTCGGCGCGCTTCACCGCCTCAGCCAGCTTGGCAGTACTTTTCCGCTCCGCGTCAGCGACCTCCTCGGGGGAGGCGGTCTTCTTGACCTGGGTGGTCTTCTGCGTCTGGATGTCCGGGGCCTTGGCCTCGACCGGCACCGGAATCGGCGCGGACACCGGAGCCGGCGGCGCTGGGGCCGGGACCGGCGTCACCGGAGCCGCCTCGGGGGCGGCGGCGCGCTTGGTGGCGCGGGCCTGCCGGACCCATTGGCCGGGGCTGCGCCGGGGCAGCACGACGGTCTCGTTCTCGGCGATGTCCGGCGCGGCGGCCGGGCGCTGCAGGCTGGTGGAGCGGGCGTGCTTGGGCTTGCGCTCCTCCAGGATCTGACCGATCAGGAAGACGGCGTTGCGCCAGACGCGCTGCTTCTTCACGTCGGTCTCCAGCTCCGCGAGGGTGGTGCGCAGCACCAGCTCGTCGGACTGGGAGACCTTGTAGGCCACCACGATCGGCGTGTCCTCGGCGTAGCCGCCGGCCCGCAGCTGCGCGCCGAGCTGCTCGACCTTGGCGGCCGGCATCGTCACCGCCATGGTGCCGTTCGCCTTGGCCAGGTGGGCGATCCGGTCGGCGTCCTCTGTGGACTTGATGCCGCTGTCCAGCCGGGCCAGCACGACGGTCTGCTTGTCGTCGATGAGTTCCACGCCGAGGCCCGCGGCCAGGGTGGAGGCGGCGGACACGCCGGGCACGATCTCGACCTCGAGGCCGATGCGCCGGCAGATGTCGTACTGCTCGCGCACGCTGCCCGCCATCGCCGGGTCCTCGACGTGCAGCCGGGCGACGACGAGGCGGTCACGCAGCGCGCGCCGGTAGATCTCGACGACCTCGGACTCGGTGATCCGGGACAGATCGACGACCTCCGCGTTGCTGGAGGCGTTCTCCCGCACCACCAGTGCGTCGGCCACCATCGGCGACCAGAGGATGATGTTGGCGTGCGCGATGCGCTGCGCGCCACGCACGGTGATGAGATCGGCGGCACCCGGCCCCGCGCCGATGAAGCTGACCCGACCAACGGCGGTCACAGTTGCTCCCCTCTTCCGCCCCGCAGCGGAAGGATCACGACGGTCGACAGATAGGGCGCTTCGTCCTGCTCCTTCTGGGTCAGAGCGGACAGCGGCAGCACCTTCTGGTCCGGGCTACCGATGTGCTCGGCATACACCGCGCGATCGGCGGCACCGGCTTCGCCGACCGCTTCGATCAGATCGGCCAACCGGCGCCCGCCCTTGTAGGCGACGACGGTACCGGGTCCGTTCAACGCGACACGAAGGGTGGCCGTGTCGCGGCTGACCGGCACGATGGTAAGGGGCTCGGTTCCCTCCGACAGGGTGATACCGGCGAGCGCGGCCACGCCCTGTGCAGCAGTGATCCCAGGCGAGAACTCGATCTTGACCTGGGGCAACAGGTCGCGGACCGCATCGGCCAGGTACCCGAAAGTGGAATACACGGCCGGGTCACCCAGGGTGCAGAACACGGCGGTGCTCCCGGGCCGTCCGGCGAACCATCCGGCGACCGTGTTCGCGGCGTCGGACCAGTGCTGTTTCCGCACCCGCTGCGGCCCGGTGACCGGGTCGGACATGGCGAAGACCAGCCGCTCGATCCGCGCGTCCGCGTCCGGCAGGTGCGGGCGGATGATCATCTCGGCCCGGCCGGGCACGGAGGGATCCAGTACCGGCACGAAGATCCGGTCGGCCTCCCGCAACTGGTTCACGGCCTTGATGGTGAGCAGGTCCGGGTCCCCGGGTCCGACACCGACTCCAATGAACGTGGTCATGCGGGACAGCGTTTCACGCCCGCCGACCGGTCGCGAAGTCAGCAGGAGGCCAGGAATCGGGTGATGGCGCCCGGATTTCCGGCGGGGTGGGTGTGCAGGTAGGAGGCGTGGATCGCGCCGTGCACGAAGCCCTCGGTGTGCGGGCGGCCGTCGGGGCCACGCCAGTGCCAGGCGGCCTTGTCACCGGCCGTGGGCAGCACCTCGGTGCGGTGGAACTCGTGGCCGGTGACCCGGGTACCCGCCGGGAACAGGGCGGAGTCGGCGCCGGCCACCGCGTCCCGGTAGCCCAGTTTGAGCCGGGGAGTCATCTGCGCCCGGGCCGGGAGTACGTCGCAGAGCGGGTGTCCGTCCAATGTGGAGCACAGGTACAGCAGCCCACCGCACTCGGCGTGGATCGGCAGCCCATCGGCCGCCTTCGCGTGAATGTCCTTGCGCAGCAACACATTCGCCGACAACGCGGCGGCATGCTGTTCCGGGAAACCACCGGGCAGCACCAGCCCCTGGGCACCGGGGGGCAACTCGGAGTCCCGCAACGGGTCCACAACGGACACGGTGGCGCCGGCGGCGCGCAGCAGCTCGGCGTGCTCGGCGTAACCGAAGGTGAACGCTGCTCCCCCGGCCACCGCGATCACCGGATTTCCTTGCACCACAGGGAGATCCGGGGTCCAGGGCTCCGTCCGCAGTGGACTCGCACCCGCCGCGAGGTCCTGCACGGCTGTCAGGTCGACACCCTTGCGCACGATCTCGGTCATCGCCGCGACCACGTCCACGGCCTGCTGTCCGTGCTCGGCGGCGGTGATCAGGCCGAGGTGCCTGCTGGGCACCTCCAGGTCGGTGTGCCGGTACAGGACGCCGAACACCGGCAGCCCGGCGTCCTCACAGGCCTGCCGGAGCACCTTCTCGTGGGTGGCCGAGCCGACCTGGTTCAGGATGACCCCGGCCAGGTTCACCTCGCTGCGATAGCTGCGGAATCCGTGCAGTAGCGCGGCCAGGCTCTGTCCCTGGGCGCGGGCATCCACCACCAGGATCACCGGGGCGTCCAGCAGCACCGAGACGTGCGCGGTGCTGCCCTGGGCCAGGCCGTCGGTGTGGCCGGTGATCCGGCCGTCGAACAGGCCCATCACCCCCTCGACCACCGCGATGTCCCTGTCCTGCGCACCATGGGCGAACAACGGCGCGACGCGGTCCTCGCCGACCAGCACCGGATCCAGGTTCCGGCCGGGGCTGCCGCTGGCGAGGGTGTGGTAGCCGGGATCGATGTAGTCGGGGCCGACCTTGCCGGGCGCCACCCGCCTGCCGGCTTCGCGCAGCGCGCCCATCAGCCCGGTGGCGACCGTGGTCTTGCCCGCACCGGAACCGGGCGCGGCGATCACCACCCGGGGGATGTTCACCATTCGATGCCTCGCTGGCCCTTCTGCCCGCTGTCCATGGGGTGCTTGACCTTGGTCATCTGCGTGACCAGGTCGGCGTGGTCCAGCAGCGCCTGCGGCGCGTCCCGGCCGGTGATGATCACGTGCTGGAACCCGGGCCGGTCCGCGAGCACCGACACCACCTCATCGGTGTTCACCCAACCCCACTTGAGCGGGTAGGTGAACTCGTCCAGCACGTACAGGCCGTGCGTTTCCGACTGAAGGCGCCGGGCGATCTCCCGCCAGCCTTCGAGGGCCGCGGCGGCGTGGTCCTCCTCGGTGCCCGCCTTGCGGCTCCAGGACCAGCCCTCGCCCATCTTGTGCCACTCCACCGGCCCGCCGGCGCCGGTCTCCTGGTGCACCGTGCCCAGCGCGCGGAAGGCGGCCTCCTCGCCGACCTTCCACTTGGCCGACTTCACGAACTGGAACACGCCGATGGACCAGCCCTGGTTCCAGCCCCGCAGCGCCAGACCGAAGGCGGCCGTGGACTTCCCCTTCATCTCCCCGGTGTGCACGACCACCAGGGGCCGGTTGCGTCGCTGCCTGGTGCTGAGCCCGTCCTCGGGCACAACCGCCGGTTTTCCCTGCGGCACGAGGGCCTCCTACGCGGCTCGGACGGCGCGCACCGCGCCGCTGATCGAATCGGCGTCCAGCTGTTCCAGTCGCAGCACGGCGCCGCCGAGCGCGGTGGCCACATCGGCGGCCAGTCCCAGCCGGATCGGGCCGTTCTCGCAGTCCACCACCACGGAGGCCACCCCGTCGGCCTGCAGCAGCGAGGCGGCGCGCAGGCCGTCCTGGACCGGGTCACCACCCACGCCGACGGTGGCCCTGGCATCGGTGACCAGGACCAGCAGCGGGCGCCGCTTGGGATCCCGCATCCGTTCCGCGGCAAGGACTTTCTGCGCCTTCAGCAGGCCGGCGGCGAGTGGCGTGCGGCCACCGGTGGACATCCGCCGCAGCCGGGCCACGGCGGCGTCCACAGAGGACGTGGGCGGCAGGGCGACGTGCGCCTCCTCTGCCCGGAAGGTGATCAGGCCGACCTTGTCCCGCCGCTGGTAGGCATCCCGCAGCAGGGACAGCACCGCGCCGCTGACGGCGGACATGCGTTGCCGGGCGGCCATCGATCCGGAGGCGTCGACCACGAACAGCACGAGGTTGCTCTCCATGCCCTCGCGCACGGCCAGCCGCAGGTCATCGCGCTTGAGTACCAGCCCGGGGCCACTCCGGCCGCGAGCCCGCTGGGCAGGTGCGGCGGCGGCCAGGGTGCCGACCAGGTGCAGCCCACGGCCCTGATGCGCGGCCGGGCGGACCACCCGGCCACCGTCCGCAGTGGACTTGGACCGCTTGCCGGGCGCGCCTTCGCCCAGGCCGGGGACCTGCAACAGCCTGGCGCGGAAACCCTGGTCCGGGGCGGTGGGCGCCTTGGCCTCGTCCCGCGTCCCCTGTGGACCGTCCGAATTGGATTGTTGTTGCCGCTCCTGGGTTTCGGGGCGCTCCCCGCCATCCGGACCGTCGTCGTCCGGCGGCTCGGGCTGTTCCTCCGCCTGCTGCTTGGCCTGATCCATGGCCTGTTCGAGCTGCTCCTCGGTGATGCCGGGCTCGTCGAACGGATCCCGGCGGCGCCGGTGCGGCAGAGCCAGCCGGACGGCGACCTCGACGTCCTGTTCGGACACCTCGGCGGCGCCGCGCCAGGCGGCGTGCGCGATGGCGGTGCGGGCCACGACGAGGTCGGCGCGCATGCCGTCCACGTCGAAGGCGGCGCAGACCGCGGCGATCCGGCGCAGTTCCACCTCGGACAGCGCGATGTCCGGCAACGCCGCACGGGCCTTGGCGATCTGTGCCGCGAGCTGGGCGTCCGCGTCGGCGTAGCGGGCGGCGAAGCCCGTCTGGTCGGCCTCGTAGGCGAGGCGGCGGCGGATGACCTCGGTGCGGGTGTCCACCTCGCGGGCGGCGGTGACGTGCACGGTGAGCCCGAACCGGTCGAGGAGCTGCGGCCGCAGCTCGCCCTCTTCCGGGTTCATGGTGCCCACCAGGAGGAACTGCGCGGCGTGCGAGACGGACACGCCTTCGCGTTCGACGTGCGCCCGGCCCATGGCGGCGGCGTCGAGGAGCAGGTCGACGAGGTGGTCGTGCAGCAGGTTGACCTCGTCCACGTACAACACGCCGCGATGGGCGGCGGCGAGCAGGCCGGGCTGGTAGGCGCGGACGCCTTCGGTGAGTGCGCGTTCCAGGTCGAGGGAGCCGATGAGCCGGTCCTCGGTGGCGCCGACGGGCAGTTCGACCAGGCTGGCCGGGCGGGTGAGGACGTCGCCGTCGGGACGGTGGGGACCGTCGGGGCAGGTCGGGTCGTCCCGTTCCGGGTCGCAGGCGAAGCGGCAGCCGGGCACCACGTCCACCGGGGGCAGCAGCGCGGCGAGCGCGCGCACGACGGTGGACTTGGCCGTGCCCTTCTCACCGCGTACCAGGACACCGCCGATGCCGGGATGCACCGAGGTGAGCAGCAGGGCGAGCCGGAGATCGTCGTGGCCGACGACCGCCGAGAAAGGGTAGAGCGAGCTCACGCGCACCGAATCCTTCCCCCGGGTATCCGCGCCCGGAGTCGAACTGATGCGAGAGGTGGAGTTCCTGGCTTGTTCACAGTTGCGGGACAGCGCCGGACTTCCACCGGCTTCCTCCATACCCTCTCGCCGGTCTCCTTGATCCTCCCAGAGATCGGTCACGAAAGCGCCCGGATGCAGTGAAGGGCACCCTCCCTGCGTTGAGCGCAGTAAGGGGCACCCACGCTGCGTTGGACGCAGGGTGGGTGCCCCTTACTCCTACAGATGCGCGTCGATCATCGCCCTGGACTTCGCCACACTCGCGTAGACGCCCCACAGGTCCGGCTCGGCGCAGCCCTCGCCCCAGGACACGATGCCGATCAGCTTGCCGCCGGCGATGAGCGGGCCACCGGAGTCGCCCTGGCAGGAGTCCTTGCCGCCCTCGGTGAGCCCGGCGCAGGACATGGTCTTGTCGTTGAACCGCAACAGGGTCGGATTGCTCGGCTTCCCCGGGTAGGACTTGGCGCAGGCCTGGTCGGTCACCATCGGCACGTCCACCTGGTTCAGCGTGTTGCCGTCGGAGGTGCCACGGGTGTTGCCCCAGCCCAGCACGCGGGCCACGGCGCCGTCGGCGTACAGGGCCGTGTCCTCCGGACCGGCAATGGGCAGGGTCTGGAAGGGCAGATCCTTGTCCAGGGTGAGGATCGCGACGTCGTTGTTGTCCGGCAGCAGGGCGCTCGGCCTGGGATCGCCCGCGTAATAGTTCGGGTTGAACCACTTGCCGATCACCTTGGCGGTGACGCCGTCAGTGCCATCGAGGTCCTGGCGCCCGGCGACGACGGCGTCGGGACCGCGACCGGCCGCACAGTGCGCCGCGGTGAGCACCTTGTTCGGCTTGACCAGCGTGCCACCGCAGGTCTGGTAGCCACCCGAGGTCAGCTGCACGATCCACGGGTACTGCTTGATGTCCGCCTTCTCGCCGCCGACGATCGGCTTCGGGCCGGCGAGGGCCTCGGTAGCGGTCACTGCGGGGATGAGCAGAGCGCAGGCCAGCGCGGTCGCGCGGGCCAGGCGGCGCAGGGAGTTCACCATACGTGTTTCCTCCTATGGGGCCATTCGGCGCAGGGTTGCCGAATGGCCCCATAGGATCAGGAAATCGTTCCGCGGGCCGCTGTTGTCACAGGGTCAGGACACAGTTGTTACATCTGGGACCGGACCAGATCCAGCGTGTTGATCAGCCGGGTGTACACGCCGTACTGGTCCGGCGCGGCGCACTCACCGCCCCAGGACACGATGCCGATCACCTTCCCGGCGACGACGAGGGGGCCGCCGGAGTCACCGCCACACGAGTCCTTGCCCCCTGCCTTGTAACCGGCGCACACCTCGAAACCCGGACGGTAGTACTGGGAGAACGCGGTGCAGGTGGCATCGGCGACGAGCGGCACGTCCACCTTCTGCAACGTCCGCGAGTACTCGGTCGCCGTCTGTCCCCAACCGAGGACCTCCGCCGTGGTGGCCTCCCGGTAGAGCGCGGTGTCCGCCTTGTCCACCAGCGGCAACGCCGTGTACGGCAGCGGTGTGTCCAGGGTCAGCACGGCCACGTCGAAACCGCGGGTCTCCGGGTCCGACATGGTGCCCATGTGCCAGTCGGGGTGCACCCAGGTGCGGGCCACCTTGGCGACCGTGCCCGCGGTGGTGGCCTTGTCCTGCCTGCCGCCGACGACCTCCCGCAGCGGGAAGCCCTTCGTATCGGTGCAGTGCGCGGCGGTGAGCACCTTGGTGGGTGCGATCAGGGTGCCGCCGCAGAACTGTCCGCTGTCCGCACCGGTGCTGCCGGTGGACAGGAACACCATCCACGGGTGCTCGGCGATACTGGCCTCGGTACCGCCGACGATCGGCGTGGCCGCAGCGATGCCGGGAACAAGCAGGGTGAACACGAGTGCCGTGATGCCGGTGAAGCGGCGCAGGGATACCGCCATGACTCCTCCAAACAGGCGCAGGGAGCCGAAGTATGGCAGGCCCGGCCCGGTACCGGACCTGCCATCGTTTTAGCCGATTACCCCAGCTGCGGGGTGATCTGCGGCAGATACGTGATCAGCCGGGTGTACACCCCGTACTTGTTGGCCCTGGCGCAACCCTCGCCCCAGGACACGGCGCCGATCAGCTTGCCGCCGGCGACCAGGGGGCCACCGGAATCGCCCTGGCAGGAGTCCTTGCCACCCGCGGCCAGGCCGGCGCAGATGTGCGCGGACGCGTTGAAGTTGGCGCCGTAGGAAGCGGCGCAGGTGCTGTCGGAGACCAGGGGCACGTCGACCTGCAGCAGGCTGTTGGACGTCGCGCCACCCTCACTGGTGGCGCCCCAGCCCAGGGTCTTCGAGCTGGTGCCCGCCGCGTACAGGGCGGTGTCCCCGGTCTCCACCAGGGTGGCCGGGGTCTGGGTGACGGCGGCGCTCAGCGTGAGCACCGAGACGTCGGAACCCGCGGTCGCCGAGACGTAGCTGGGGTGAACCCAGATGGCCGAGACCTTGGCGACCGTGCCCGCGGTGGTGTTCTTCGCGGTGCGGCCGACGACCACGTAGGTGTTGGCCGGCGTGCGGCCCTTGGTGCAGTGCGCGGCGGTGATCACCTTGTTGGCGCGGACCAGGGTGCCACCACAGAACTGGCCGCTTCCGGTGGAGCCGCTGGCCAGGTAGACGGTCCACGGGTACTGATCGGTGGTGGCCGCGGTGCCACCCACGATGCGGTTGTCGGCGGACGCCACCGCGGGTGCGGAGACAGCGGCGGCGATCGTCAGGGCGAGGGCGCCGACGATCCGGCAGATGCGGAGCAGGGGATCCGACATCTGAACCTCCTTGAATTATGGGCAGGGAATATCCATATATGGCAGCAAATTGACAAGACCCGCACCAACCGCCATTGGCCTGTGCCGACGGGTGCACATTTACACCGATTAACCCGAGCGACCGGCACGTCTTAGTGCGTTGCGCGCACTTTCAGCGGTGCCCGAAAGGACAGCAATCCGAGGTATTCGGGGTCCGGCCCAGGAACCGGGCGCAGCTCCGGCAGGGTGCGGGCCAGCTGGTCCAGCACCACGGCGGACTCGGTGCGGGCCAGTTCGGCGCCGACGCAGAAGTGCTTGCCGTGCCCGAAGGCCAGGTGCCTCCGGGCGTTCGGGCGCATCGGGCACAGCTGTTCCGGCTGGTCGTGCACCGTTTCGTCCGAGCCGGCCGCGGCCAGCATCAGCAGCACCTTGGCCCCGGCGGGCAGCCGCACCCCGGCCAGGTCGACCTCGCGGGTGGTCTGCCGTTTCCAGGTGACCACCGAGGGCTCGCGGCGCAGCACCTCCTCGACGCAGGCCGCCGCCAGGCCCCGCTCGCCCTGAGCGAGCCTGGTCCACAGGGGGCGGTCGGCGAGCATCCGGTGCAGCACGGTGGACAGCAGCTGGGCGGTCGTCTCCTGCCCGGCGATCAGCAGGAAGAAGCACACGCCGACCGCGTCGGCCAGCTTCAGCGGTGAGCCGTCCGGCACCCGATGCCCGGCCAGCCGGCCGAACAGGTCCGGGGCACCGGGGGTGGCCGCCCGGATGCGCGCGGCGATCCACTGGTGGAACTCACCGGACAGCCGGGCCAGGTCCAGTTGCCGGTCCGGGCCGGGGCGGCCCCAGAACAGCTCCAGTCCGGCCCCGCTCCACTCCTTGATCTGCGCCAGATCCACGTCCAGGGTTTCCAGCGGGACACCGATCAGGTCGTAGAGCACCCTGGTGGGCAGTTCCGCGGCCAGCGCGGCCACCAGGTCGACCGGCCCCTCGGTGGCGGCGACCGGCGCGATCAGTTTCGCGGCCAGTTCCCGGATGCCGGGCTCGGCCGCGGTGACCGCCTCGCGGTCGAAGAAGCCGGCGACGAGCCTGCGCAGCCCGGGGTGGGTCTCGGTGGCGTTGTTGGCCAGGGTCGGCGGCAGGCTGAACCGGTGCCGGGCGAGGACCCGCAGGGCGGCCACGGACAGCGGGGTGACGGCGTGCAGCGCGTTGTCCGGCGCGAAGGTGCGGTCGTCGGCCAGCACCGTGCGGATATCGGCGTAGCGGCTCACCAGCCATAGGTCGGTAGCCGGGTGATACGCCACCGGTGCCTGGTCACGCAGCATGGCGTGCACCGGTTCCGGGCGGGCGATGAACTCCGCTCCGAACAGGTCGGTTGCCAGTTGCGCCGGATGCACCAGTGCACGGTAACAATCGGCTGATCGCATAGTGCGAGACTGCTCTCGTGACATCAGACACCGCTGCAGCTGATTCCTCCGACTTCGAGGCGTTCCGCTGGGTGGACCTGCGCACCGCCACCCGCGCGAAAGCCGGGCTGATCCGCACCCTGCGCCCCCGCCCCGCCTACAGCCGGCTGCTGGACCTGGCCGGCAACGACTACCTGGGACTGACCCGGCACCCGGAGGTGACCGGGGCGGCCGCGGCCGCCGCGCGCCGCTGGGGCGCGGGGGCGACCGGTTCGCGGGTGGTCACCGGCACCACGGAACTGCACGCCGAACTGGAGTACACCCTCGCCCAGCTGTGTGGCACCGAGGCGGCGCTGGTCTTCGCGACCGGCTACGCGGCGAACCTGGCCGTGCTGCAGGCGCTGTCCTCCCCCGGCACATTGATCGTGTCCGACGCCGCCAATCACGCGTCACTGATCGACGGCGCCCGGCTGAGCCGCGCGCAGGTCAGCACCTTCGCGCACGGCGATGTCCAGGAGGCCCGCACAGCGCTGGCGGAAAACACCAAGAAGCGGGCGCTGCTGGTCAGCGACGCGGTGTTCTCGGTGGACGGCGACCTCGCACCGCTGGTCGAGCTCGGCGCGCTGGCCAGGGAATTCGGCGCCGGCCTGATCGTGGACGACGCGCACGGCCTCGGCGTGGTCGGCGACCGCGGCCAGGGCGCGGCCGCGGCGGCCGGGCTCGCGGGCCGGGCGGACGTGGTGATCACCACGACGCTGTCCAAGGCCCTCGGCGCCCAGGGTGGAGCGGTGCTGGGCCCGCGCCGGGTGATCGACTACCTGGTCTCGACGGCCCGCACCTTCATCTTCGACACGGCACTGGCACCGGCTGCCGCGGCGGGCGCGCTGGCCGCCGCGCAGCTGCTCGGCGACGAGCCGGGCCTGGCCGGTCGCTGCCGGGCGATCGCGGTGGAGATGGCCGAGCAGTTGCGGCACGCGGGACTGGACGCGTCCCAGCCGGCGGCCGCGGTGGTCTCGGTGCGGGCGCCGTCCCCGGAGGCGGCCGTGGCCTGGGCCGCGAACTGCCGGGCGGAGGGCGTCCAGGTGGGCTGTTTCCGGCCGCCCTCGGTGCCGGACACCGTGTCCCGGCTGCGGCTCACCGCCCGGGCGGACCTCACCCCGGCCGAGGTCAGCCGCGCCGTCGAGGTGCTCGCGCGCACCAAACCCTGACGGCCCACTGCTCCGAAGTCGGCGATGTTCGGGGCGCTCTTTGTCCCGGACATCGCCAACTTCGGGACTACGGAGGTATGGCCGGGAAATTGGCTACTGGACAGTAACTATGTGGATCCGCATACTGGTTACGTAACAGTGTCACAAAATAAGGGGTGGGCATGTCCACGTTCCGTCAGGCCGTCGAATCCGCTGACTTCGAAGCAGTGCGGGACCTCCTCGCCGAGGACGTGGTGTTCACCAGCCCCGCCGTGTTCCTCCCCTACCCGGGCAAGGCCATCACCCTGGCGATCCTGCGCAACGTCTTCGAGGTGTTCCAGGACTTCCGCTACATCCGGGAGGTCGTCTCCGCCGACGGCCGCGACGAGGTGCTGGTCTTCCAGGCGACGGTGGGCGACAAGCAGATCGAGGGCGCCGACTTCATCCGGCTGAACGAGGACGGCAAGATCAGCGAGTTCACCGTGATGGTGCGCCCGCTGTCCGGGCTCCAGGCCCTCGCGGAGGCCATGGGAGCCCGGTTCGAGCAGATCAAGAAGGACGCGGGCTTCTAGGGCTTCGCGAGTTCCGCCTGGATGTGGTCGGCGTAGTTGGCGACCCGGGCATACACGCCGGGCTTGCGTGCCTGGGCGCAGCCATCGCCCCACGAGGTGACGCCGATCAGCTTCGTGCCGACCACCATCGGGCCGCCGGAGTCGCCCTGGCAGGTGTCCACCCCGCCCTGTTCGTAGCCGGCGCACACCATCTCCGGCGACTTGAACGACGGGTACCACTGCCTGCACTGCGCGTCGGACACGATCGGCACGGTGGCGCCCATCAGGTACCGGGATTCACTGCCGGGCGACTGACTGGTGTTGCCCCAGCCCAGGATGGTCGCCTGCTGGCCCGGCGCATACAGGCCGCCGTCGCCGGCGCCGGCCAGGTCCATGGTGTCCTTGCCCAGGGAGGTGTTCAGGGTCAGGACCGAGACATCCCGGCCCTGCTCGACATTGGTGAAGCCCGGCTCGATCCAGATCCGCTTCACCGTCGACACACTGCCGGGCAGTGGCTGGTCGGGCTTGCCGACGGGCGGCTTGGCCTTCTTGTCGTCACGGCCGGCCACCACCTTGATCTGGGCGGCCCTGGTATTGACCGTGCAGTGCGCGGCGGTCAGCACCTTGTTCGGCTTGACCAGCGTGCCGCCGCAGAACTGCGATCCATTGCTGTCCGCCAGGTAGACGACCCAGGGGAAGGTGGCCACGCTGACCCGGCTACCCCCGACCACTCTGGGCTCGGCGCCGGCCGGACTCGCCAGCAGCGGAACCAGCAGGCAGGCGGCGATCAGTCCGGTCAGCACACGGCGCATGGGCGAGCTCCCTCGGCAAACGAACGGCTTCGGTCCAACCTGGCACAAAGAAACGATCTTGGGGCAGTTTGGCCGGGTGAATCGAGGGTGATTCCGAATTCGCTTCACACGAGTGTTACGAGCGGACCTGCTCGTCGATGACCTGGCGGAAGTTGGCGATCCGGGTGTAGACGCCCGGTTTCCCGGCCCGCGCGCAGCCCTCGCCGAAAGAGACGACGCCGATCACCCGGCCCGCGTAGACCAACGGGCCGCCGGAATCGCCCTGGCAGCTGTCGACGCCGCCCTCCTGGTATCCGGCGCACACCATGGAGTCCTGCCGAACGCCCTGGTAGTCGGCGGCGCACTGCTGGTCCGGCATGATCGGCACGGTGGCGCTGTGCAGCGTCGTGGTGCGGGCACCGTTCTCGTTCAGGTCACCCCAGCCGGCCACGGTGGCCTGGTTGCCCACCCGGTAGACCCAGGTCTCGTCGGACCGGACCATCGGGATCACCGGCGCGTGCAGCTTGCGGTCCAGGGTGATCACCGCGACGTCGTCGCCGCCGTCCACCTGCCGGAACGCGGGGTGGATCCACCAGTTCTTCACCCGGGCCGACTCGCCGTCCGAGGTCCGCATGTCGGTCCGGCCGACGGTCACCTCGACGCCCGACTTCTGCCGGGGAGCCAGGCAGTGCGCGGCGGTGAGCACCTTGTCCGGGGCGACCAGCGCGCCACCGCAGAACTGGCTGCCGGAGGTGCTGGAAATCGCCACCAGGTACGGGAAGCTCCCGATATCGGCCTGCTGACCGTTGACGATCGCCGGGGCCGCTGCCGCGTCGGACTGACCGGCCAGTACACCTGCGCCGACGTTGGCCGCCATCGCGGTCACCGCGGCAACCGTCCGGAAAGTACGCCGTGCCATCGAGAACCGATCTCCTTCACCGAGGGTGAGCAAGGCCATCACGGTAGAACAAGATCGGATACTGCGATTCAGTGGGTCGAATCCCGGCGGTTCAGGGCAGAATATCGCCATGAACCCGGAGGTCACGGTCGATGTGCTCGGCGAGCCGTACACGGCGCGCGTCATCGAGCTGGGAATCAGCCACGGTGAACGCACGGTAGCCACCCTGGTGCGGTTGATGGCGGCCACGCACTCCCCGCGAGGCGCGGTCCTCTACGTACACGGCTGGTCGGACTACTTCTTCCAGACGCACGTCGCCGAGCGGTTCGCCGAGCTCGGCTTCGACTTCTACGGCCTCGACCTGCGCCGATACGGCCGCTCGCTGCTGCCGGGACAGCTGCCCGCGTACTGCACCGACGTCGCCGAGTACTTCGAGGACATCGATGCGGCGATCGAGCTGATCAAGGCCGACGGGCACCGGCGGCTGGCGGTGATGGGGCACTCCACCGGCGGCCTGGTCACCCCGCTGTGGGCAAACGCCCGGCGCGGCCACGACATGCTGGGTGCGTTGATCCTGAACAGCCCGTGGCTGGAGCTGGCCAAACCGTGGGTCTTCCGCACCGCGGGCACCCGGTTGCTGGATCCGCTCGGCAGGCTGCGGCCGACGCAGGTCATCCCGGCCGGGGTCGGCGACCTGTACGGGAAGTCCATCTCAAGCACCGCGCACGGCGAGTGGGATTTCGACCTGACCTGGAAACCCATCCCCGGATTCCCGGTGTACGCGGGCTGGTTCCGCGCGATCCGCCGGGCGCACGCGCAGGTGCACCGCGGCCTGGACGTGGATGTGCCCACGCTGCTGATGCACTCGGACAAGAGCCTGTTCACCGCGCACTTCTCCGAGGCGGCCCTGCGGGCGGACACCGTGCTCAACGTGCGGGACATGATCACCTACGGGGCGCGGCTGGGCCTGAAGGTGCACCAGGTGGAGATCGCCGACGGCATGCACGACCTGTTCCTGTCCGCGAAACCGGTACGGGACAAGGCACTCCGAACGGCCACCGATTGGCTGGACACCCGCCTCTGAATGTCCGGCGACACGAGATCCGGATCTGTGCCAGGGTGGAGTGATGCCGGTCATCGGTGACCGACCATGATCAAAGGGACGTGATCACCATGTCCGTACAGCTCACGGTCCAGACTTCCGACACCCAACTGCACGTGGAGGATGCACCGGGCGGCACACCCCCGATGCTGTTCCTCAACGGCGCCCTCGGCACGGTGCGGGACTGGGACCTGGTCATCGAGCGGCTGGCCGGGAACTACCGCGCGATCCGCTTCGACGCCAGGGGCCGGGGGCAGTCGGGCGCGTCGGCGGACTACTCCCTGTCCGGTGCGCTGGAGGACATCGGCCGGGTCGTCGAGTCCACCGGCGTGCAGAAACCGATCTTGGTCGGCTGGTCGGCGGGCGCCACCCTCGCGGTGGCCTACGCGGTAGCCAACCCGGAACAGGTGGCCGGCCTCGTCCTGGTGGACGGCGGCTACCCGGTCAGCGTGCTGCGCGGCGGCGAGCGGCCACGAGTTCCCGGCGGCGGCCTGCTGTCCCGGCTGTTCGGCCGGTCGTCGCAGCTGTCCGGCGCGGAAGCCGGCGACGTGCTGGTCGAACTGGACCAGGCCGCGGGCGAGCTCGACTTCGGCGCGCTGCACTGCGGCGCGGAGTGCGTGGTCGCAGGCGGTTCGCCCGCCGCGCAGCGCGAGGCCCTCGACGAGGTAACGGCGGCGCATCCGAACATCTCGGTCTTCGCCAGGGTCGACTGCTCCCCGGACCAGGTACTGCAGAAGGCGCCCGACGCGGTGGTGTCCACCATCGACGCGGCCGTCCGCCAGAGCTTCTGAGCACTCTGACTGGGTGCGTTGGGTGGCGACGGCTCCTGCTTTTCCGTCTTCAAGACCGAAAAGTGCCCTGTTTCCGGTCTTGAAGACGGATAAGTGCGCAGCGGCTGGGGCGCGAGGGCCTGGTGGGACACGTGGGGCTCTTGTGCGTGACCCATGATCATCGGGACATGCAGTAAGGGGCACCCACACTGCGTTGAGCGCAGTGAGGGGCACCCTCACTGCATTGAGCGCAGTAAGGGTGCCCCTCACTCAATAAGCTCCACTCCTACCCGCGCAGCGGCCCCGACCGCCAGGCCGGCGTGCCCCTACCCGACACGCCAGCAGGAAAGACGCGGCCCCGAGCCCGTCTCCCCCTCCAAAGCCATCCTTCGACGACCACCAGAAGCGCCCCACCACCCCGAACAACGTGGGCTGGCTCACAAACAGCCTAACGATCTTAGCCCTTACGGGTGGAATTCCCCATAAATCTTCCGATGACTTCTGGAATGCGGTAAACGCCTTCAGCCCTCGAACGGCGTAAGGCGTCACCACCCTGGACGAGTGCCGCGCGCCGGGCGAACACCGCAAGTTCACCCGGCACACGATCTTCGACTCAACTTTCCAGCTGACCTTCAAGATCCAGGTAGACGGCCCGCAACTGATCCAGAGTGGCCTGGTCCGGCTCGGCCCAGAGCTCCCGCTCGGCCGCCTCCAGCAGCCGCTCGGTGATCCCGCGCAGCGCCCACGGATTGCTCTGCCGGAGGAATTTCTGCACGTCAGCGTCGAATACATAGGACTGGGCGAGCTGGTCGTACATCCAGTCGTCGACCACTCCGGCGGTGGCGTCGAAGCCGAAGAGGTAGTCCACCGTCGCGGCGAGTTCGAAGGCGCCCTTGTACCCGTGCCGCTGCATGGCGGAGATCCACTTGGGGTTCACCACCCGGGACCGGAAGACACGCTTTGTTTCCTCGGCCAGGGTGCGCGTCTTGACCGCATGGGGCACCGCGCTGTCACCCACATAGGCGGTGGGGTTCGATCCTGTCAAGTGCCGGACCATGGCTATCATTCCACCGTGGTATTGGAAGTAGTCGTCGGAGTCGGCGATGTCGTGTTCCCGCGTGTCAACGTTCTTCGCGGCAACCGCTATGCGCCGGTAGGCGCTGGTCATCTCCTCTTGCGCAGGGCGTCCCTCAAGCCCCTTGCCGTAGGCGAAGCCTCCCCAAGTGAGGTAGACGAGGGCAAGGTCTTCGTCACTGCGCCAGTTGCGTGAATCGATCAGCGGCAGCAATCCGGCCCCGTAAGCACCCGGCTTTGAACCAAAGATCCGGGTAGACGCCTTGCGCGCGTCACCGTGCTCAGCGAGATCGGCACGGTAGTGCGCGGCGACGAAGTTGTCCTCATCGGACTCGGGCAGTTCGGCCACGGCCGTGATCGCCGAGTCCAGCAGGGACACGACGTGCGGAAACGCGTCCCGGAAGAATCCGGAGATGCGGATCGTCACGTCGATACGGGGCCTGTCGAGCTCGGCCAACGGGACGATGTCGAACCCGGTGACCCGTCGTGACGGCGGGTCCCACACGGGACGGCAGCCCAGCAGCCAGAGGATCTCGGCGATGTCATCACCTTGGGTGCGCATGGCCGAAGTGCCCCAGACGGTCAGACCTACCGATCGGGGCCACTCGCCGGTGTCGGCCTTGTGCCGGGCCAGGAGCGAGTCGGCCAGCGCACTACCCACTTCGAAAGCGTTCTGCGTCGGAATGGCCTTCGGGTCCACCGAGTAGAAGTTGCGGCCGGTCGGCAGGACCGACACCAGGCCGCGTGTCGGCGAGCCGGACGGGCCGGGTTCGATGAAGCGCCCGTCCAGTGCTCGCAGCACATTGCCCACCTCATCGGTGGTCTTGGCGAGCCTCGGCACCAGCTCCGCGCAGGCGAACCGCAGCACCGGCTCGACCCGGGAGATCCGTTCGCCGGCCACCCACTTCACCACGTCCGGCACGGTGGCCGCGTCCCAGCCGGCGTTGTGCACCTGGGTGACGAGCCGGGTGGCCAGCTCGTCGATCAGGTCGAGCACGTCGGCGCCGGTGGCGCTGGGCCCGTCGACCAGTGTGGTCAGCCGGGCCGGGGCGCTGACCGCGACACCCGGGTCGGCGATGATCTGGTCCTCGGACAGTTCATAGTGGTGGCACAGCGCGGCGCGGAGCCCCTCCACCGCGCCGGTCACGCCGCCGAACACCTGCCGGGCCCGCAGCACCGCGAGCACGTCATTGACCAGTTCGGTGCCTTCCGGAACCCGGCCCAGGATGTGCAGGCCATCGCGGATCTGCACGTCCTTGATCTCACACAGGTAGCCGTCGATGTGCATGATGAAGTCGTCGAACTCTTCTTCACCGGGGGTGCTCTCGACGCCGAGGTCGGTGTGCAGCTTCGCCTGGGTGACCAGTTCCCACAACTGGGTGCGCAGCATCGGCAGCTTGGCCGGGTCCAGGGCCTGCACCGTCGCGTACTCGTCGAGCAGCTGCTCCAGTTTCGCCAGGTCGCCATAGGTGTCGGCGCGGGCCATCGGCGGGATCATGTGGTCCACGATCACCGCGTGGCTGCGCCGCTTGGCCTGGGTGCCCTCGCCGGGGTCGTTGACGATGAACGGGTAGACGAACGGGACGCTGCCGAGCACCGCGTCCGGCGCGCAGTCGGCGGCCAGGCCGACGCCCTTGCCGGGCATCCACTCCAGGTTGCCGTGCTTGCCGAGGTGGATGATCGCGTGGGCGCCGAAGTCCTCCTCCAGGTACCGGTAGGCGGCCAGGTACTGGTGTGACGGGGGCATGTCCGGGTCGTGGTAGATCGCGACCGGGTTCTCGCCGAAGCCCCGCGGCGGCTGGATCAGCAGCATGACGTTGCCGAAGCGCAACGAGGCCACATAGATCTCGTCATCGTTGACGTAGAGCTGTCCCGGCGCGGGTCCCCACGCCCGGGTCATGGCTTCCTGCAGCTCGGCGGGCAGCGCGGCGAACCACTCCCGGCTGCGCGCGGCGGGCACGGTGATCGCGGCCTCGGCCATCTGCTCCTCGGTCAGCCACTCCACGTCGTGGCCACCGGCGGAGATCAACCGGTGGATCAGGGTGTCGCCGTCCACCGTCTCCGGGTCGAGCTCGCCCAGGTCGTAGCCGGCTGCCTTCATGGCCGCGAACAACGCGATCGCCGAGGCCGGGGTGTCCAGGCCGACGGCGTTGCCCACCCGGGCGTGCTTGGTCGGATAGGAGGACAGCACGATGGCGATCTTCTTCTCCGCGTTGGGCACGTGCCGCAGCCGCGCGTATCCGGCGGCGGTCCGGGCCAGCCGGGCACAGCGCTCCGGGTCGGCGACGTACACCGGGATGTCGTCCTCGCCGGGCTCCTTGAAGGAGAACGGCACCGAGATGAGCCGGCCGTCGAACTCCGGGATGGCCACCTGCATCGCGGCATCGAGGGGCGACAGCGCGGCGTCGGACGCGGCCCAGGCGGCGCGGGTGCTGGTCAGGCACAGGCCCTGGATGACCGGGATGTCCAGCTCGGCCAGTGCGCCCGCGTCCCAGGAGTCCTCGTCGCCACCCGCGCTGGCCTGCGCGGGCACCGAGCCACCGGCGGCCAGCACGGTGGCGATCACCGTGTCACAGCCGCCGAGGAGCTCCTTCAGGCCTGCGGAGTCCTCATCGGACAGTCCACGCAGCGAACCGCAGAACACCGGGAGCGCGTTGACCCCGGCGGCCACGACGGCCTCGGTCAGGGTGTCCACGAAGGAGGTGTTCCCGGCCAGGGCGTGCGCCCGGTAGAACACGATGCCCACGGTCGGCCTGGACTCGTCCAGCTCCGGCGTGCCATGCGTGCCGAACTGCGGCGTCGCGGCGGGCGGGGCGAAGCCCTCACCGGTGAGCAGCACGGTGTCGGACAGGAAGTTGGCCAGCTCACGCAGGTTGTCCGGGCCGCCCTCGACCAGGTAGGCCAGCGCCTGGTTGACCACGCCGGCGGCCACGGTGGACTCGGCGTGCAGCTCGGCGTCCGGGGTCGACTCACCGGACAGCGCGATCAACGGCAGCCCGCTGGCCCGCAGCTGGGCCAGGCCCTCTTCCCAGGCGCGCTTACCGCCGAGCAGCCGGACCACGACTATCTGTTGATCCGCGAGGAGATCGGTGAGCTGAGCTTCGTCCACCCTGGCCGGGTTGGCGACCCGGTATTCGGCGCCGGAGGCGCGTGCCGCGAGGAGATCGGTATCGGCCGTGGACAGCAACAGGATGCGTGCGCTCACCGCGTCGGTCCTTCCTGCGGAGTTTTCGCGCTCCGCTGCTGGATGGAGGTGCACGACGACCCCGATGCCCTGGCTTCTGGAAGGACTCGCTTCCAGTCACAGTGGCGCGACCACCCCGGATTCTCACCGGGTTCCTCGGTGCCGTCGCGGATATTCAGTTCTTGTCCGTCCTACTCCTCATCGTATGGCCTGTGGACGCAATGATCACTGGTCGAAACAGCCCCGACACCGCTCCGTGAGGTGGAGCAATCTCACATCCGGTTGAGGAAGGGAAAGCGTTTGCCAAAAAAGGATTCATTGCCCATGGGTGTTAGCGGTCCTAGCGTTCCCGGCGCTGTGTCACCCCAGAGAGGATTGTCATGAGACGCTCGGCCTTCATCGGTGCCTGTCTGTTAGCCCTCGGTCTGGTCGGTAGTGCCCTGCCTGCGAACGCCGCAGCCGAACCGTTGACGTTCGCCGTCGACAAGACCACGGCCAAGCATGGCGAGACGGTCACCGTGACCGTCACCGTCACCAACACGAGCACCACGCCCGGCCAGTTCGGGTACCTCTACTTCGAGCCGACGTACGGGACCGACTTCAACCAGCTGAAGTACGAGTTCACCGGCTGCTCCGGGGACATCAGCGACTGCAACGCCGTGGGACCGAACAGCCACAAGGGCACCCTGCACCCCAAGGTCCCGATCCCGGCGGGTGGCACCGAGACGTTCGCGCTGGCCTACAAGATCGCCGACGACTCCCCCTGCGGCGGAACCCTGAGCATCGGCCACAACTTCTGGCTGTATCTGGAGACCGCGAGCGGCAACATCGAGAAGCAGGGCGTCGCCGGACCGCTGACCAGCGTTTCCTGCTGAGTCCTCGGGCGGTGCGTTCCACTCGCCCGGACGCACCGCCCGTTCCTTTTCCTGAAGGTCCCGAACCGGACAAATCCCAGGTGAGAGCGTTATCCGCGGTTACGGTCGCGCCATGATGATCCGAAGAGCCCTGCTCGCCGCCCTGTTGCTGCTCGGCATCGCCGCCCCTGGTGCACAGGCAGCGGCGAACCCGCTGACCTTCGCCGTGGACAAGACCCAGGCCGTGCGAGGCGACACCGTGACCTTCACCGTCACGTTCACCAACCCCGAGGCCACCGACGTCTACTTCAGCTACCTGAGCGTGAATCCGAACTGGGCCACCGCGAACGCCGGGCTGAAGTACAACTTCACCGGCTGCACCGGGGAGGTCAACTGGTGCAGCGTGGTCGGCCCGGAGAGCAGGGGTGGCGCGCTGCACTACGGCATCCCGATCCCGGCCGGTGCCAGCCGCACGGCGACGCTGTCCTACCAGGTGGCCGCCGACTCGGCCTGCGGGCCGGGCAAGGACGTGGGCTTCTACTTCTACACCTACCGGGAGACCAGCACCGGCCCGGCGGACGCCGTCGTGCCCGGTCCGGTCACCGCGATCAACTGTTGATCAGCCGACGTCCACCGACAGCTTCGGCGGGTTGTCGGACTGCACCAGCTTGTAGCCGATCTGCTGCCTGAGCTGCGCGATCACCACCAGCTTGTCGTCCTTGTCCGACTCGACGGTGACCCGGGCGACGTGCTTCATGTCTCTGAGGAAGTGCTCGCCGCGCTCGATGTCCGGGCCGTTCGAGCCGCTGAGCCTGCCGGTCGCCCCGGTGAACTCGATCCGCACCAGGTGGCCGGTGATCGGCTTGCCCTCAGCGTCGGTCGCCGAGTCCACCGGGGTCACCGTGTACTGCGGCACCTTCGGGTAGAAGGTGAACTCCAGGTGCTCGGGGCCGCCGTCCCAGTCGTAGGCGCTGAAGTTGGTGACGAAGGCCAGTTCAGGGTGCGCGTTCATCTCCGATGTCCGGGCGGCGCTCTCCGCCGCCCGGTCGCGCTCGAGCTCCCGGCTCTGCGCCATTCCGGGCAGCCGGCAGCCCGAAACCAGCATCAGCACACCTACGCCCACCGCGACCAGCCGGAATACCCGCACACCCCGACTATAGGCAATTCGACTACCGCCGGGCGTCGATCACCTGTGGGCCGGAGTACGCGGAGCCCACCCCGGACGCGCAGAACCGGGCCTTCTTCGCCCCCGCCGAATTGATCGGCTTACCGGATCCGATCTGATCGGCCTCGAGTGGAGCAGATTCTGCAGAATCTGCTCAGTGACCGATGTCGATCACTACCCGGGTGGGGTTGGTCAGGGTGGACACGCTGTACAGCGATTTGTGGTCCATGCTGATCCCGATGGTCAGGTGACCCTCGAAATCACCCGCCAGGGCGATGGCCTTCACGTTGGTCAACGCGGGCGTGGTGAACAGCCTGGGCCCGGTGTAGGTGGGGTTCCCGTTGTCGTCGTGCGCGGCGGCCGGGTTCATCCCCAGCTGGAGAAACGCGTTGCCCGGCATCGGGATCGGCTCACCCGAGCCGTCCTGGACGATCTGCGGGACGTAGGACACGGTCCGGTCGGGCGCGGCGCCGGAGAAGTCCAGCACCACCCGGTCGTAGTACTCGTGGGCTCCGGTGCGGATGTTCGTGAGGGTGGGGGTCTGCGCCGCCGAGGACGGCACGGCCAGCGCCCCCAGCGAGGCGATCGCCACGGCACCGATCACCAGTAGTCGTCTGATCATAATGCTGCTCCCATCTGCGCTTTCGCCGGAAGACGTTCCGCTGCGGGAGTCGTTGTCCGGCATTAGCGTGATTCCATGAACGACCAGCTCCTTTCGGGCATCGCCGCCATCGGCGGTGGCAGCCTGCTCGCCTTCCTGCTGTTCCTGCCCTGGGTGGCCCGGCAGTACCGGCTGCGCGGCGAGCTCGGCTTCGTCCATACCGTGCTGTCCTTCGCCGTCCTGGTGTACGGCCTGGCCCTGCTCACCTACACCCTGCTCCCGCTACCCGAGACGCCGCTGCTGCGGTGCAGCACCCAGCAGCTGGTGCCGTTCCAGTTCGTCGGCGACTTCCTGGAGCTGCGGCCGAAGTACGGCGTCCTGGGCAACCCGGCGCTGCGTCAGTTCCTGTTCAACGTGGCCCTCTTCGTGCCGCTCGGCATGTTCGCCCGGCACCTGTTCCGCCGCGGCGTGCTGACCACCACACTGGTTGGATTCGGGGCCTCGCTGTTCATCGAGTGCACCCAGCGCACCGGAAACTGGTTCCTGTACCCCTGCGCCTACCGGCTGTTCGACGTGGACGACCTGCTCGCCAACACGGCGGGCGCGCCGGTCGGCTGGCTGCTGGCGCCGGTGCTGGCGCTGCTGCCCGGTCAGCAGGTCGCCGACCCCGGGCTGCCGCGCCCGCTGACCGCCCGGCGCCGGCTGTTCGGTATGTTGCTGGACCTGACGGCCTGGTGGCTGACCAGCTCGCTGGTGACGCTGATGATCGTGGTTGTGCTGTTCACCGCTATTGAGGACTTCACCGGGGAACGGATCATCACCGTTGTCGTGCAGGGCGTGGTGGCGCTGGTGTTCTTCCTGGTCATCCCATTGCGCGGCAACGGGGCCAGTCTGGGCCAGCGCATCGTGCGGCTGCGGCCGGTGCGGATGGACGGCACGCCACCGAGCACCCGGCAGAAGCTGCGGCGCAGTGTGCTGGGGATGTTCGGCTACTCGCTGCTCAGCCTGCTCGGCTTCGATTTCGTCACCACGGTGCTGTTCATCGCGCACGGCATCGGCGCCATCCGGACGAAGGAGCACCGCGGGCTGTCGGCGAAGTGGAGCGGCCTACGGATGACCGACGACCGGACTAAGGTGGAGACCGTAACCGAAATACCGTCCACAGTGGAGCATTCATGAGCCTGGAGCGCCCGGTCGCGCCCGACCCGTACGAGCTGCTGCCGAAGGTCGGCTCGTTCACCGTCACCTCGTCCGACGTGGCAGACGGCGAACAGCTGAACCAGGACCACGTCCACGCGGCGGGAAACGCCTCCCCGCAGCTGAGCTGGACCGGCGCCCCCGAGGGGACGCAGAGCTACGTGGTCACCTGCTACGACCCGGACGCGCCGACCCCGTCCGGTTTCTGGCACTGGATCGCGGTGAACATCCCGGCCACGGTGACCTCCCTGGACCAGGGCGCCGGCCGGGAGGACGCCACGCTGCCCGCGGACGCCTTCCACGTGCGCAACGACTTCAGCACCCGGGATTTCGGCGGCGCCGCGCCGCCCGAGGGCGACCAGCCGCACCGCTACTACTTCGTGGTGCACGCGGTGGACGTGCCGAAGCTGGACGTGACCGAGGACGCCTCGGCCGCCGTGGTCAGCTTCAACCTGGCCTTCCACACCCTGGCCAGGGCGATCATCACCCCCACCTATCGGCACTGATCGGTTATCAACACATAACCCTCAAGCCGTTGACACACTCCCCCCGAAAGAGTGAATGTAACCAGCGAACGGCGTTCACTTGCGCGTGAACCCGTTGTGTGGTTTGACGGGGAGGTGAGTCGATGACCGAGACAGCCGAGAACTCCGGCCTGGTCGTGCGCATGCTGGACGACCAGGACCGGCGGGGCGGCCGTCGTGAGCTGACCGCTGCCACCGTCGGCGGCGTCGTCGAGGCCTACGACTGGGGCGTCTACGCGGTACTCGCCCCGTATTTCGCGCCGCAGCTGTTCCCGAGCGTCGACGAGTACGGCGCGTTGATCTCCGCGTACCTGACGTTCGCCGCCGGCTTCATCGCCCGCCCGTTCGGCGCGGTGATCATCGGCAGGCTCACCGACACCCGGGGCCGCCGGTTCGGCCTGACCCTGAGCGTGACGATCATCGCCGCGGCGAGCCTGCTGCTGGCCGTGGTGCCGACCAATGCCAGTATCGGCCCGCTCGCCGCGGTGATCGTGATCGCCGCCCGGCTGGCCCAGGGGCTGTCCATGGGTGCGGAGAACCCCAGTGCCGGCGCCTACGTCACCGAGACCGCGCCACACGGACGCCGGTTCCTGTACAGCGCGATCTCCTACACCGGCATCGTGTTCGGCTCGCTGCTGGCGTTCGGCACCCTGGCGATCCTGCAGGCCACGCTGGGCGATTCGGGCGTGACCAACGGCGGCTGGCGCATCGCGTTCGTCTTCGGCGCCGTGCTCGGCCTCGCCGCGCTGTGGATCCGCCGGGGAATCCCGGAGAGCGAGGCGTTCGAGCAGGTCAAACCGGTCGACCGTCGCTTCCCCTTTGCGTTGCTGAAGGCACACCGGCGGGAACTGGGAATCGTGCTCGGCGCGTGCACCGCGGCGACCATCCCGTTCTACTTCGGCACGATCTACCTGCCGATCTACTCGGAGATGGTCGGCGCCACGACCAGGCAGGAAGCCACCCGGTCCATGCTGGTCGCGCTGGTGGTGCTGCTGATCACCATGGCGGCGGGTGGAGCCCTGGCCGACCGCATCGGCGCGTTGCGCGCGCTGCGCATCGGCTGCGCGGCGATCGCCGGGATCACCGTGCCACTGATGATGCTGCTGCAGTACCAGGTCCTGCCGTTCACCCTGGTGGCGAGCCTGTTTCTGATGCTGTTCGCGCTGCCCGTCGGGGTGGCCAACGTGCTGCTGGGCAGCCTGTTCCCGCCGGAGATCCGCACGGTGGGGGTGGCCCTGCCCAGCGCGATCGCCATCGGCGTGTTCGGCGGCAGTTTCCCGGCGGTGGCGCACAGCATGGCGGCGGCCGGCCACGTCACGCTGGTGCCGTGGATCGTCACGCTGGCCGGGCTGGGTGGCCTGGTGGCCACCGTGTTCATCCGCCCGGATCGGCTGTTCTGACCCTCGGCGGAAATAGGGCTCCGGGAAATCAGGTTGAATGGGAACGTGCGCACATTCGATCTGGTGATCATCGGTACGGGCTCGGCCAACTCCATCGTGAACGAGCGGTTCGCCGACTGGAACGTGGCCTTCGTGGAGGCCGGCAAATTCGGCGGGACCTGCCTGAACATGGGCTGTATCCCGACGAAGATGTTCGTGCACACCGCCGAGGTGGCCTACACCCCGTCCGAAGCGGCCAGGCTCGGCGTGGACGAGACCTTCAACGCGGTGGACTGGCCCGCCGTCCGGGACCGGATCTTCGGCCGGATCGACCCGATCGAGGCCGGCGGCCGCGAGTGGCGCGCGACGAACAGCCCGAACCAGACGGTATTCGCCGGTGAGGGCCGGTTCACCGGCCCCAAGCAGCTCACGGTGACCGTGGACAGCGTCGAGGAGACCATCACCGCGCCGAAGTTCGTCATCGCCGCCGGTGGCCGCCCGCAGCTGCTGGAGGTCGAGGGTCTCGCCGAGCTGCCCGGCGTGTACACCAGCGACACGGTGATGCGGATCGACGAGCTGCCCAGCCGGATGGTGATCGTCGGCGCCGGTTTCATCGCGGCCGAGTTCGCCCACGTCTTCTCCTCGTTCGGCGTCGAGGTGACCGTGCTGTGCCGCTCCGAGGCCATGCTGCGCGCGCAGGACGACGACGTGTCGGCCCGGTTCACCGAGCTGGCCCAGGAGCGCTGGGATGTGCGGCTGAACACCCAGATCAGCAAGGCCGAGCAGATCGACGACGGCATCCGGTTGCACACCACCTCCGGCGCCATCGACACCGAACTCGTGCTGGTGGCCATCGGCCGGGTGCCCAACACGGATCGGCTGAACCCCGAGGCCACCGGCGTGGAACTGCACCCGGACGGCCGGATCAAGGTGGACGAGCACCAGCGCACCAACGTCGAGGGGATCTTCGCCCTCGGCGACATCAGCTCCGACTACCAGCTCAAGCACGTGGCCAACCACGAGGCCCGCGTGGTGCACCACAACCTGCTGCACCCGGATTCACCGAAGGCCAGCGACCACCGCTTCGTCCCGGAGGCGGTCTTCACCCACCCGCAGGTGGCCAAGGTCGGCCTCACCGAACGCGAGGCGCGCGAGCGCGGGATCAACTTCATCACCGCCACCCAGGACTACGCGGACATCGCCTACGGCTGGGCCATGGAGGACACCACCGGTTTCCTCAAGCTGCTCGCCGACCCGGACACCGGACAGCTGCTCGGCGCGCACATCATCGGCCCGCAGGCGTCCACCCTGATCCAGCCGCTGATCCAGG
Source organism: Pseudonocardiaceae bacterium YIM PH 21723 (assembly GCA_003600225.1). Taxonomy (GTDB): domain Bacteria; phylum Actinomycetota; class Actinomycetes; order Mycobacteriales; family Pseudonocardiaceae; genus QZFT01. The sequence continues at coordinate 51,430 of QZFT01000014.1, read as the reverse complement.
CGATGTCCTTCGGACTGCCCGCCCGGAAGATGGCCACCGACCAGTACTGGATCCACCCGGCCATGCCCGAGCTGGTGGAGAACGCCCTGCTCAAGCTGGACCTGCCGCACTGACATCGCCCGGTCAGCGGGCGGTCAGGGATCGGTCAGGGATCGGTCAGCCTCCGGGATCAGAGTCGTCGGCATGACGCTGATGAACAGGAACATTCTGATCTCGGGGGCCAGCGTGGCCGGGCCGTCGGTGGCCTTCTGGCTGAACCGGTACGGCTTCCGCACGACGATCGTGGAGCAGGCTCCGTCGCTGCGCGGCGGTGGGCAGGCGGTGGACTTCCGCGGCGAGCAGTTGGACGTCATCCGGCGGATGGGTCTGGAAGACGCCATGCGGGCCCGGGAAACGATGATGGGTGAGCAGGTGGTCGTGGACGGCCGGGGCCGTACTCGGGCGACTCTGCCCTCGGTGATCTTCAGCGGGGAGCTGGAGTTACTGCGCGGAGAGCTGGCGCAGGTGCTGCACGAGGCCACCCGGGACGAGACCGAGTATCTGTTCGGTGATCGGATCGCCGCGCTGTCCGAGACCGCCGACGGCGTCGATGTGACCTTCGAGAGCGGGTTGCGACGGACGTTCGACCTGGTGATCGGAGCCGACGGGCTGAACTCCGGGGTACGGCGGCTGGCCTTCGGTGATGCCGTCCGGCGCCGGGATCTCGGCCTGTACGCGGCGGGGTTCTCCATGCCGAACGTCCTCGGTCTCCAGCGGCAGGGCCGGATCTACAGCGAACCCGGTCGCACCATCTACACGGTGAGCGCGCGGGACTCGGCGGCCGGGATGGTGTACCTGATCTTCCGGGCCGACGAGGTTCAGCTCGACCGCGAGGACATCGCAGCCCAGAAGGAGTTCGTCGCCACGGCGATGGCCGGTATGGGTTGGCGAGTGCCGGAAATCCTCGACCAGCTGTCCACGGCGGACGATCTGTTCTTCCACCGCCTCAGCCAGGTCGACATGCAGCAGTACACCCGGGGCCGGGTCGCCCTGGTCGGCGATGCCGGGTGGGGCGCCGGGATCGGTGGCGGCGGCACCGGTATGGCCGCTGTCGGCGCGTACGTGCTGGCCGGGGAACTGGCCGAGGCGGGCGGCGACCACACGGCCGCCTTCCCCCGGTACGAGCGGGAGATGCGGCCGTTCGCGACAGCCGGGCTCAAGCAGGGGCGCGGCGCGACCAACGGCATGGCACCGCCGACCACGTCGGCCATCTGGGCCCGGAACCTGATGTTCCGGGTGCTGAGCAGCCGGCTGCTCAGCGGACTCTGGCAACGGCAGATCGCCGGAGGCTCGCGGAGTAAAACGGTGCGGGACTACCGGCTGTCCGCTTCCACGGGGTGACCCTCGATCTGTGCTTCGACCAGCTTGAATGCCTCATCCCGTTGCGGAGTCGACGGGCCACGCAGTGCGGCGGCCGTGTGGCTGAGCCCGGCCGCCGCCGCGGTGTCACCGGCCGCGGCCCGCACTTCGGCCAAGACCTCGGTGGCATCGGTCAGTTCACCGAAGAGCCGGTGCGCGACCGCGACCGCCATCGCGGTGAGCGCCGGCGGCCTGGCCCGCTCGGGACCGTGCTCGGCGAGTTCCAGCCGGCTCAGCGCGATGTTCAGCCGGATCAAGGCCACATCGCTGCCGAAGTCGGCGCCGCAGGCGGCGAGTCCGAGTTCCAGATGGTTCCTGGCCTTGCGGTACTCGCCGCGGCGCCGGGCCAGATCGCCGAGCACGTGGTGGGCCGCAGCCACCGTGGCCGCCACGCCGGTCCTGGTCGCCAGCTGCACCGCCATGGTGAGCATCCGCTCGGCATCGGCGGTGCGGCCCAGCGCGGCGAGCCGCTCCGCGGACCGGACCTGCAGTTCGGACACCTCTTCGCGGGAGTCCAGCTCCCGGAACCGGGCCATGGCCAGGTCGGTGATCCGCAGGCTCTCGGCCAGATCACCGCGTCGGGCCGCCACATCGGACTGCGCGTCGAGGACCTGCGCCATCCCCCACCGGTCCCCTACCTCGGTGAACGCGGCCAGTGCCTGTCCGAGCAGATCGTCCGCCGCTGCCAGGTCGGCGTCGTACAGCCGCAGGTAGCCCAGACCGAAGTGCAGCAGGCCCTGCAACCAGCGATCCCGGGTGTTCCGCAGCATCCGGTATATCGGGGTGTGCAGCTGCTCCCCCTGCGCCGGACCGGCCTGATTGGCCCAGTACACCAGCAGATACGGCTGCCGGACCGGCCAGGATCGTTCGTTCATGATCCGGGCGGCGGTGGTCAGATGCCCGGCCAGTCCGTCGGTCTCCGCCCCGTCCATGGAGGCCAGCATGACGGTGAGCACGTACTCCTCCGCCCGATCCTCCGGGACGTCCTGGCCCAGCCGGTCCAGCAGCAGGCGGGCGAGCGGGCTGATCTCGCCACGCACGCCACGGATCCGCCAGTAGCCCGCGAGCGCGCCGATCAGGTCCAGCGCGGTCTCCGCCTGGCCATCGGTGATCTCCCGGCGCAGGGACAGGGTGAGGTTGTGGTGCTCCGCGGTCAGCAGCCGCAGCCGGTCCAGCTGCTCCGCCCCCAGCAGCCGGGGCGAGGCCTCCAGCGCCAGGTCCAGGTAGTAGACGGAGCGGGCACGCAGAAACTCCGTCTGCCCGGTCTCGACCTGCCGGGCGGCGCAGAACTCGCGGATGGTCTCGAGCATGCGGTACCGGCCGTCTGTTACCTCGGCCAGCGAGCGGTCCACCAGTTCCAGCAAGGCGTCGTCCACAGTGGATTCACTGGTACCGGTCACCGCGGCGACGGCGGCCGCGCGGGCACCGCCGTCGAACACCGACAGGGCCATGGCCGTGCGCTGGTCGGCCGGGCTCAGCAGTTCCCAGCTCCAGGCGACGACGGCATGCAGGGTCTGGTGCCGGGGCGCGGAGGTGCGTGGCCCGCGGGACAGCAGGCCGAAGCGGTCGTCCAGCCGGGCGGCCACCTCGGCCAGGCTCAGCGAGCGCAGCCGGGCGGCGGCCAGTTCGACGGCCAGCGGCAGGCCGTCCAGGGCGGCGCAGACCCGTTCGGCCAGCCGCACCGATTCCGGTGTGTCCAGCGTGAATCCCGGGCACACCGCAGCGGCCCGTTCGGCCAGCAGGGTCACCGCCGGATCGAGTGGTAGCGGGGACACCGGGAACAGGGCCTCCCCGGTGATGCCGAGGGGTTCACGGCTGGTGGCCAGCACCCTGAGCCGGGGGCAGCCGGTCAGCAGGCGGTGGATCAGCCCGGCCGCGGCGGCGATCACGTGCTCGCAGTTGTCCAGCACCAGCAACAGGTCACGGTCGGCGGCGGCCAGTAGCAGGCGGTGCACCAGGTTCTGGTTCCCGTTGCCACGCACACCGAGGGCAGCGCCCACCGCGTGCGGCACCTGCTCCGATCCGGTGATCGGGGACAGGTCGACGAAGCACACCTCGGCGTGTAGCCCGGCGGCCGCTTCGGTGGCCAGCCGGGTCTTGCCCACGCCGCCCGGTCCCAGCAGGGTCACCAGGCGGTGCTCACCCAGCCGGGAAAGCACCCCCGCCAGTTCCGCGGACCGGCCGATGAAGCTGGTCAACGGCGACGGCAACGTGGTCGCCACGGCCCGCACCGGATCGGGCGGCGGAGGCGTGCCGGTCAGCAGTCCGGCATGCACCTCGGCCAGTTCCGCACCCGGATCGGCGCCCAGCTCCTCGGCGAGGAGCCTGCGGATCTCGTCGAATCCGGCCAGCGCCTCGGCCTGCCTGCCGACAGCGGCGAGCACCAGGAGCCACCGGGCACGCAGCCGTTCCCGCAGCGGATGCTCGGCGATCGCGGCGCGCAGTGGTTCCACCACCTGCTCGGCCGCCCCGACAGCCAGGGCGGAGTCGGCCCAGTCCTCCAACGCGGCCACCCGCTGTTCCTCCAGCCGCACCGCGACCGGGGTGGCAAAAGGCGCCTCGCGCACGTCGGCCAGCGCCGGTCCGTGCCAGAGCCCCACGGCGGCGGACAGCAGCTCGGCGGCACCCTGATGGTCCCCCGAGGTCCGCCGGTCGCGGGCCCGTTCGGTGAGCGCGGTGAACCGGTGCAGATCGACCAGCTCCGGGTCGATGGCCAGCCGGTAGCCGCCGGATTCGAAGACCACCAGACCGGACTCGCCGAGCGTCCGGCGCAGCCGGGACGCCTGGGCCTGCAACGCGTTCGCCGCGCCGGCGGGTGGCCGGTCACCGTGCAGGCCGTCGATCAACCGCTCGACACTGATCACCCGGCCTGCCTCGCAGGCGAGTACGGCGAGCAGGGCACGTTGCCCCAGCCCGCTGAGCGGGATCCGGACGTCATCGTCTCGAATCAGCCGCACGGTCCCCAACACGGCGATCTGCACACCCTGATTCTGGCAAACTGGCCGACTCCCCGTTCTCAGTGATCTGGATCAAAGGAGCCGGTAAGCAGATGAGACCCTTCGCCTTCACCGTGGTGGAGATCAACGGCAGACCTCCGGCAGCCGCCGACCTCATCCCGATCGTCATGATCAACTATGGTCACACCTCCTCCATGGAGATCCGGTCCGGCCGGGTGCGCGGCCTGGACCTGCACCTGCACCGCCTCGACACGGCCAGCAAGGAACTGTTCGGCCTGGACCTGGACGGCGACCGGGTCCGGGACTACCTGCGAAGCGCGTTGACCCACGTCGACGGCGACGCCAGCGCCCGGGTGGTCGTCTTCCAGCCCCATCCGGACGTCGCCGCACTGTCCGTCCTGGTCGGCCTGCGCAAGCCCACCCCGACGCCGGCCGGCCCCTGGCGACTGCGGTCCGCGGAACACGGGCGGGCGGCAGCGCATCTCAAGCACGTCGGCTCGTTCGGTTCGGTCTACCTGCACCGGCAGGCCAAGGAGACCGGGTTCGACGAGACGGTGCTGGTGGACGCCGACGGCGTCATCGCCGAGGGAGCGATCACCAACGTCGGCTTCCTCGACGGCGGCACCGTGATCTGGCCGACCGCCCCGGCGTTGAACGGCATCACCCAGCAACTGGTGCGCAGGCAACTGACCGCCGCCGGTGTGCCGATGATCGACCGGCGGGTACGCCTGACAGACGTTCCCTCCTTCGACGGAGCCTTCCTGACGAACTCCTGGGGTGTGATCCCGGTCAGCGCCGTGGACGATCACGCGGTGCCACTGGGAAACCCGTTGGCCGATGCGATCATCCGGCGTTACGGTCAGACGCCCTTCGACCTGATCTGAGGCGCCCGACTGGGGAGCGACACATGGCGACGACCACGCTGGACGGCATCACCTTCGGCTTCGAGGACACCCGCGACGGCACCGGCCTCCCGGTGGTCCTGGTACACGGCACTCCGTTCGACCGCACCATGTGGCGACCACAACTGGAACTGCTGCGCGCACGTGACCGCCGGGTGATCACCCCCGATCTGCGGGGCTATGGCGAGAGCGACGTGGTCTCGGACATCACCTACCTCTCCGACTTCGCGCAGGACATCGCGCGACTGCTGGATCATCTGGACGTGGACCGGATCGTGCTCGGTGGCCTGTCCATGGGCGGCCAGATCGTCATGGACTTCTACCGGCAGTTCCCGGACCGGGTGCGCGGCCTGCTGCTCGCCGACACCTTCGCCGCGGCCGAGACACCCGAGGGCCGCAAGCACCGCAACGCGGTCGCCGACCGGCTCCTACGCGAGGGTTCCGGACCCCTGGCACAGGAACTGCTGCCCAAGATGGTGTCGCCGGCCAACATCGCCGCACAGCCGGACGTGGCCCGGCATGTGCTGGACATGATGATCGGCGCGAACCCGGCCGGGCAGGCCGCCGCCCAGCGTGGCCGGGCCGAGCGGCCCGACTACATCCCGCTGCTGAGCGAGATCAGCGTGCCCACCCTGGTGGTGGTCGGCCGGGACGACGAGTTCACCCCGGTGTCCGACGCCGAGCTGCTGCACGAGCGCATCCCGGACGCCACGCTGGTGGTGATCGAGGACGCCGCGCACATGCCGAACCTGGAGCAGACCCCGGCGTTCGACGCCGCGCTGACCGCCTTCCTGGACTCACTGGTCGACTAGTTCCGGTGCCCGGGGACCGAACACCGGCTGGCGTGGCCGGTGCCCCGGTTCCCACGGGGTTCTCCCCCGGTCGTCCGGGTAGACCACCTGGACCGCCCGCAGCCGCTCCCCGTAGCGGCGGCGGGCGACCTCCAGGTGGAACCAGGCCTCCGTGACGTAGACGATCTCGTACAGCAGCGTCTCGCCCGACCAGGCCTGGGTGCCGTTCTCCGGCTTGCCCCGATCGAGCATGTGCTGGGCCACCTTGTTCAGGACCTGATGGGCGGACTCGTCGGTCAACCCGGTCGCCATCAGCTCCGGCAGCCCGCGATCGGTCAGGCCGACGGTGTAGGCGATGCTGGGCGCGGGTCCTTCGCCGGGGACGGTGATCACCACCCAGCCGCCGCGTTCGATGGTCACGGTGAGGTGATCCTGGAAGTCCTGCTCGGTGGCGTGCGGGTTGTCGCAGAAGTAGCACATGAGGCCTCCGCAGTTCGTCGAATGTGTTGGCGAACTACATGCTGCACCTGGGGTCTGACAGTTTTGGTTTGTGCAGGTCAGTGGGGGTGCGGCCTGGGTTTGCGGGGTGGGTCGGCGATGGGCGGGCTGGCGTCGGGCGGGCGCAGTGTATTTGCGCCTCCTCACGCCTCAAGGGCGCCTTTGGCGTCCGCTTCGCGGATGTCGCTTCGCTCCACCCTTGACCCGTGAGCCTCTGGCGCAAAAACGGGCAGATTAACGGGCAGGCTGGGGCCTGCCCTCTTGGGGGCGCGCCCGCCCGACACCAGCCCGCTCCAGTGATTCAGAGGTAACCTACGGCGCGAGTTGATCTTGTATTAATCACCTGATAGTGACTCGAAATCGACTTGGTGTTCGACTAAAATGGAGGCATGAGGAAAGAGCTGACACCGCAGAGCGTGGCCGGTAAATACCGGCTCATCGCCACGGTGACGGCTGACTTCCTCCAAGACCTGCGCGAGCTGTTGTCGACCTCCTCGGACTTCGATTCCGATCGGGAAGAAACCCGGGTCGAGATGACGGTCAGCTCGGCTCGGATCCGCCATTTCATCGCTCTCGCCGAAGCACTGCACGTGAAGCTGCCGTGCACGCAAGAAGCCCTCGCTTCAGGTGGGATCGATCTCGCCAAAGCTCAGATGCTGCACACCCTCACCAAACCCCTCGACCCCGAGCTCGCGGGATTGGTCGAGGAGAAAGTCCTGCCCACCGCACATGAACTGTCGAATTCGGAGATGCGGGCGTTGGGTGAGCGGTACATCCAGGAACTCGACCCACACGGCGCGCAAGAACGACACGAGCGTCGCAAGAAGGACCGCTCGTTCACGGTGACCAGCAAGCCGGACGGGATGGGTGAGCTGCGCTTGTATTCGACGGCACCCGAGGTGCAGGCGGCCTATCAGGCGATCGATCAGCAGGTCCGCAACACCCGCACCACCGATGATGACCGGACTCAAGATCAAGCCCGCGCCGACCTCGCGGCCGCGGTGCTCGCTGCCGGTGGCGCAGGCAGTGAGGGGTTCGGCCCGGTGGATCCGAAGATCGTGATCACGATCCCGAAGGACGTGATCGAGGGCAAGCAGGAGCACGGCGCCGAGATGCAGGGCCACGGAGCCATCCTGGGATCGATGGCCCGTCAGATGGCGGCGACCGCCCCCACCTGGTTGCGCATGATCACCGATCCGATCACCGGGGTGGGGATCGACTTCTCTCGCAAGGGATACCGACTCAGCCAGGCCGAGCGGGACTTCCTGATCACCCGCCACAAAACCTGCCGGTTCCCGAACTGCCAGGCACCAGCGGTGACCAGCGATCTGGATCATCGCGAGCAGTACCAACGCTGCAAGGTGACCCGGGGCTGGGACATGGCGCCGCTGTGTCGCAGGCACCACATCCTCAAAGAGGAACATGGGTGGGGGTACGAGATCTTGCCCAACGGTGATCTTGCGTGGACGTCCCCGAGCGGGGCGAAGTTCCTGGTCCGGATGGATCCGGGGGCAGATCCAGATGGATAAGGGAGTGCGCCAGGTAGGGCGGTGGGCGGCGCGCGCCCGGTGGGGCAGGCCGCGCAGCGCCTGCCCCTTAGGGCGTGCCCTTTCGCCGCAGAGTCTCACGGGTCAAGGGTGGAGCGAAGCGACATCCGCGCAGCGGACGCCGCAGGCGCCCTTGACGCGTGAGGGGCGGCGAAACACACTGCGCGCCGCCCACCGCCCCGAGACGATCAACCGGCGCGCCGGGACCGAAGACGGCGGAGCATGCGGGCGTCCTCGAAGCCGACGGCGCGGGCAGCGGACTCCACCGTGGCACCCTGGCCGATGAGGTGTTCGGCGCGTTCCAGTCGCAGCATGTGCTGGTAGTTCAGCGGGGTCAGCCCGGTGACCTGGCCGAACAGCCGGGTGACCGTGCGCGGGCTGCATCCGGCGACCTGGGCGAGGCGGCGCAGCGGGATGCGTTCGGTGAACCGGGTATCCAGTTCGTCCTGGACGCGGTGCACGGTGTCCGACAGGTGCGAGCGATGCCGCAGCATGGCGCTGATCTGCTGCTCGTCGCCGTTGCGCCGGGCGTAGACCACCATCTCCCTGGCCACCCGGGCGGCGAGCGCGGGACCGTGCGCCACCGCCAGCAGGTGCAGGGTCAGATCGATACCACTGGCGATGCCGGCCGAGCTGATCACCCGGTCGTCCTGCACGTAGAGCACGTCGCGCACCACGCGGGCCCGCGGATAACGCCGGGTCAGCTCGTCCTGCAGGTCGTGGTGCGTGGTGCACCGCCTGCCGTCCAGCAGGCCGGCGCGACCGAGCGCGTCGGTGCCCGCGCAGACGCTGATCACGGTGCCCCCTGCGGCGTGGTGCTCGGCCAGCCGGTGCAGCGCGGCGGCCGAGATGGGACCGGTGCCCACCAGCTCCGGCGCCCGCCAGCCCGGTACCACGAGCAGGTCATCGGGACCGAGGTCCGGCCACTGGGTCTCGGCCTGCAGGGTCACCCCCTGCGCGGTGCGCACGCTGGGCTGATCGGCGACGTACAGCAGTTCGTAGCCGAGGCCGAGGTCGGCGGCGATACCGAAGGCCTGTGCCGGGCCCGCGAGGTCGAGCAGATGCAGGCCCGGCACCAGGACGAAGACGACACGGCTCACGATCTGGTCACTCTACGCCGAGTTCCTTGAGGGTGGTGATCGTGGCGAACCGGCCGTGTAGCGCGTACTCGGTGCGCTCGATGATCGCCTCCGTGCCCAGCGTCCGCGGGTCGGCGAGCACCACGTCCAGCGGATCGTCGGCCGGCAGGTCCCGGTGCGGGAGGGGCATCGTCGCGCAGGCGTCGATGACGAACGTGACCCGGTAACCCATATCGGAGCCGATGCGAGCGGTGGTTTCGCAGCACTGCTCGGTGCGGATGCCGCAGATCACCAGCTCGGACGCGCCCGCGGCGATCAGCAGGGTACCGATCTCGCTGGTGGTGAACGGGTTGTGCGAGATCTTGGTGATCACCGGCTCGCCCGCCGCGGGTTCCAGGCCGGGCAACAGCCGGACGAAGCCACGCTCCGGGTCGAAGACCGTTCCGGTACCCGGCTCGGTGTGCAGCACCCAGAAGACCGGCTCCCCCGCCGCCCGGGCCGCACGCACCAGGCTGCTCACCTTGGCCACGATGTCCGGCTCGGAGACCGCCTGCCAGTTCTCCCGCTGCCGGAACGATTCCTGTACGTCGATGACGATCAGCGCCTTGGTCATGTCTCCAGTCTTGCCGTCGCCGGTCGGCGAGAACAGACAGCATGACGTCGGTATGCGGACCGATCTGGTCACCGAAACCCGCTCAGCGGGCGCCCGGCCGGTGGCGGCCCGATAATTCGGGGATCCGGTTGATCTTGGAGGCTGCGCTATGCGGTTCAGCAAGGAAGTCATCTTCAACCAGCCCCTGCGGCGCGTCGCCGAGCTGCTCGGCGACCCCGACCACATCCGGCACTGGCAGGCCGACCTCGTGTCGATCACCCGGGACAGCGGGACCCCGGGGAGCGCCGGGGCGAAGTCCACGCTCTCGTACAACTCCAAGGGCCGGGCGTTCGAGCTGCACGAGACGCTCGTCGCCGCCGAACTGCCCGCGCAGACGGTGTCCAGTTACGAGGCTCCGGGGATGGTGCACACGATCACCAACCAGCTGGCCGAGGTGGACGAGCACAGCACGAAGCTCATCTCGGACAACGAGATCACCTTCACCGGACCGATGCGCGCCATGGGCCCGCTCCTGGGCGCCACGCTGCGCAGACAGTCCGAACAACGCCTCGAGCACCTCAAGGCGTATGTGGACACCGGGCGAGATGTGACGGATCAGATCGACTGAGGTTGCCCGCGAAAGTACTAATCACGTATTTCACTACTTAACTAGTGAAAGGTGCTACTGTTCGGCCAGACGCCATGGAGGGAGCATCACCATGAACTGGCAACGGCCGTCTGGTCGGGCAGTACCCGTTATCGCCGAGGGCCTCGGCAAGAAGTACCGGCGGGGCTGGGCCCTGCGCGAATGCTCGGTCGAAATCCCGGACAACCGGATCGTCGCCCTCGTCGGCCCCAACGGTGCGGGTAAGAGCACCTTCATGGGGCTGATCACCGGCATGCTGGCGCCCACCGCCGGCCAGATCTCGGTGTTCGGCGACCGGCCGCAGGGCAACGGCCTGCACCCCGCGGTCTCCTACCTGTCCCAGGCCAAGCCGCTGTACAAGGACTTCACCGTCGCCGAGACGCTGAAGCTGGGCGCCAAGACCAACCCCACCTGGGACCAGAAGTACGCGGAGTACCTCGTCGAGCAGGCCCAGGTCCCGATGAAGGCCAAGGTCGGCACGCTGTCCGGCGGCCAGCGCACCCGGGTCGCCCTGGCCCTGGCGCTGGGCCGCAAGCCACGGCTGCTGCTGCTGGACGAGCCCCTCGCCGACCTGGACCCGCTCGCCCGCGAGGTGGTGCTGCGCACCCTGGTCACCGAGGCCCGTAACCAGGGGATCACCGTGCTGTTGTCCTCACACGTGCTGGCCGAACTGGAGAACGTGTGCGATCACCTGCTGCTGCTGGGCAACGGCGAGGTACAGGTGGCCGGTGACGTGGCCGAACTGCTGAGCAAGCACGTCGTTCTCACCGGCCCGGTCAACGCGCCGGTACCGGTACCGCAGCAGAAGATCATCGGCATGACCGTCGACGAGCACCGGCGCAGGCTGCTGGTCCCCGTCGAACTGGCGCACGTCGGCCAGCCCTGGGCACCCAGCGCACCCCGGCTCGGCGAGCTCGCACTGGCCTACATGCGCCGGTCCGCTCTGGAGAAAGCGGCATGACCTGGGTCGCCCTGCGCCGGCAGCGGGTGCAGCTGATCACCCTGCTGGGCATCCTGGTCCTCGGCTCGGCCGCCATCCTGCTGCTGCGCTCGATCTCCGGCGGCGACATGGTCCGGCTCGGCCAGATCGGCGTCATGGTGCTGCCGTTGCTGATCGGCATGTTCGTCGGCGCCCCGCTGTTCGCCCGCGAATTCGAGCAGGGCACCCACGTACTGGCCACCAGCCAGGCGCAGAACCGGACACGCTGGGCGCTTGGCAAGATCGTGATCGCCACGGTACCGGCGGCACTGGTGGTCCTGGTACTGCAATGGCTGGTCAACGACTGGGTACTGGCCGCGGGCGAGGCCGGTCCGCTGCACGTGGGACCGTACCGGGGCTTCAACTTCGACACCTCGCACGTGGCCCCGCTGAGCTACACGCTGTTCGCGCTCGCACTGGGCATGTTCGCCGGCGCCCTGTTCAAGCGCACGCTGGTCGCCATGGCCACGACGCTGGGCGGGTTCGTGGTGCTGCGCATGGCACTGGCCGACCAACACCACCGGCTGGTGCCGCCGGAGCGCGTCGTCACCGCGGTCGCCGAGGAGACCCTGGTCCGGCCGCACAATGACCTGCTGCTCGCCGGCGCCGGATATCTGGGCCCGCAGGGGCAGCCGGTGTCCGCCGAGGTCGAGGACGTGGTCCTGCAGGCGTGCCTACCCAAGGGCGACGGCGCGCCGTCCTGCATGATCGACCTCGGACTGGTCAGCAACCTCGCCTATCGCATCCCGGTGACCGCGGCGGGTCACATGCACCTGGTGGAAGGCGCGATCTTCACCGGCCTCGCCGCCCTGTTGTTCACCGGCACCCTGTTCCTACTGAAGAGGCAGACATGATCTGGGTTTCCTACCGCCAGCAACGCACCCAACTGATCACCCTGCTGGCCATCCTGGTCCTGGGCGCGGCCGCCGTGTTACTACTGCGCTCGTCCATGGTCGGCGACCTGGCCCGGCTGGGGCTGGAGAACTGCCACGGGGCGTCCCCGGCCGGTCTGGCCGAGTGCAGCAAGAAGATCGACGAGTTCCAGAAGTCCTGGTACGACACGATCAAGCTCGGCATGCTGGGCCTCCTCCTGCTGCCCGTGCTGATCGGCATGTTCATCGGCGCCCCGCTGTTCGCCCGGGAATTCGAGCAGGGCACCCACGTGCTGGCCACCAGCCAGTCGGTGAGCCGGGTGCGCTGGGCGCTGAGCAAGATCCTGGTGGGGCTGCTCCCCGCGCTGGCGGTGCTGCTGATCCTGCAGAAGCTGGTCAGCTGGTGGGCACTGACCGCAGGCGAGTTCGGCCCGCTCGATGGCGGCCCGTACTCCACCTTCATCTTCGGCAGCGCGAACATCGCGCCGCTGACGTACACGCTGTTCGCCTTCTGCCTGGGCATGTTCGTCGGAGCCCTCGCCCGACGCGTACTGGTCGGCATGACGGTGACCCTGGGCGTGTTCGTGGCTCTCCGGGCCTTCCTGGGGAGCCTGCAGGACCGGCTGCTGCCCACCGAGCGGATCGCCTCGCCGGTCGAGGTCGGCTTCCAGACCCCGAAGGGCGCGTTGAACGTGGGGATGGGCGGCTACCTCGACGCGAGCGGCCAGGCCGTTCCCTACGAGCAGTCGAGCAAGATCACGCAGCAGTGCTTCGCCGAGGGCGTCAAGGACACCTACGCGTGTCTCCGCGACCACGGCCTGACCGGTACCTACGCCGACGCGATCCCGGTGTCCCAGGCGGGCACGATGCACCTCATCGAGGGATCGATCTTCCTTGTTCTCACCGCGCTCCTTGTCGCGGGAACGATTCTCGTACTGCGGAGGCAGTCATGATCTGGGTGGCATTACGCAGGCAGCGGCTTCAGCTGATCACGCTGCTGGTTCTCCTGGTCGTCGGCAGCGCGGCGGTGCTGATCATGCGGCCGATGATGCTGGCGGACCTGCACAGCATGGGTCTGGAGGGCTGTCTGACCACCGGGCTGGAAGGCTGCGGCAAGCCGAAGGCACCGTTCCAGCTGGCCTGGTACACACCGATGCGGGCGGCCCAGCTGGGTCTCCTGGTCCTGCCGCTGCTGATCGGCCTGTTCATCGGTGTGCCCCTGCTCGCCAGGGAGATCGAGCAGGGTACCCACGTGCTGGCCTTCACCCAGTCGGTGAGCCGCACCCGGTGGATGCTCACCAACATCGCGGTGGGCCTGCTGCCCGCCCTGGTGCTGGTGCTGGCCGGGCAGTCGCTGATCAACTGGTGGCTGTCGGCGGCCGGTGATCTGGGGCCGCTGCGTGTGGGGCCCTTCGACATGAACGTCTTCGGCATTCAGCACATCGCACCGGTCGTGTACACGCTCTTCGCGTTCTCGCTGGGTCTGTTCACCGGTGTGCTGGCCCGCAGGCTGCTGACCGGCATGCTGATCACGCTGGTTGGGTTCGTGGTGCTGCGGGTGGCACTGGAGACCCTGCGCTTCAAGCTGATCTCCCCGGAACGGAAGATCACCGGGTTGCCTGATACGGCGGGTGTCTACGGCGAGGTCAAGCAGATCAGGGTGGACAGCGGCTACCTCGACGCGCAGGGGCATGTGGTGCCCGACGAGGTGGCGAGCGCGGCGTCAACCCAGTGCAAGGCCACGTCGGTCGACAACACCCAGTTCTTCCCCTGCATGGAGCAGAAGGGGATGGCGAAGCACTTCACGGACATGATCACCGAGCCGATGGCCGGACAGCTGCACCTGGTGGAGGGCGCGATCTTCCTCGGAGTCACCGCGCTGCTGTTCGCCGCGACCCTGATCCTGGTGCGGCGACGCACGTGACCTGGCCGGTCGGCGGGCCGGCGTTCGACGCCGGCCCGCCCGGCCCCTGGAGGAGATCATGATCTGGGTCGCATGGCGGCAACAGCGGGCGCAACTGATCACCCTGGCCGTGGTGTCACTGGTCGTCGGCACGGCCCTGGCCATGCTGCACTGGCTGATGCTGGACGATCTGCACTCCGCCGAGCCGGCGGGCTGCTGGATCCAGCAGGGCATCAGCGCGGACTGCCGGAAACCGGTGGCGGAGTTCCAGAACCGCTGGTTCGACCTGATGAAGGTCGGTCAGGTGGGCATCATCGCGTTGCCCGGGCTGATCGGCCTGTTCCTCGGGGCACCGATGTTCGCCCGGGACCTGGAACAGGGCACCCACGTGCTGGCCTTCACCCAGTCCGTCGGCCGGGCCCGGTGGATGGTCACCAAGCTGCTGGTCGGGCTGGTGCCCGCGCTGTCGATGCTGCTGGTGCTGCAGTGGCTGGTGAGCCGGTGGCTGGTCAGCGCGCGGGACCTCGGGCCGCTGATCACCGGACCGTACGAGCCGCTCACCTTCGTCTCGGCGAACGTCACGCCACTGGCCTTCACGCTGTTCGTCTTCTGCCTCGGCGCGTTCCTGGGGGCGCTCACCAGGCGCACCCTGTCCGGCATGACCATCACCCTGGGGGTGTTCGTGGCGGGGTGGGCGGCCCTGCTGAGCATGCGAACGGTGTGGTTTCCGCCGGTGCGGGTGCTGAGCGATCTGGACTACTCCCCCAGCGGACCCGAGGTCGTGTTGTCCTACCGAACCGGATATGTGGGGGCCCAGGGGCAGGAGTTCGGCCGGGACCAGGTGAACGCGATCATGCGGGCCTGTGACCAGCCCGGTTATGACTGCTGGCGCGGTCACGGCCTGGCGCACCAGTTCGCGGATGTGCTGCCGGCCGCCGACGCGTGGAAGCTGCACCTGGTGGAGGGATCGGTCTGCGTGGCCCTGGCGGCGGCGCTGGTCATCGGCACCTTCTGGGTGCTGCGCGGGCGGGTTTGAGATCCTGTGCCGATGTTCTGGTTGATGTGGCGGCGCTACCGGCCGCAGCTGATCGTCCTGGCGAGCCTGCTCGTACTGGGCGGGCTCGTGCTGCCGCTGCTGACCTCCCTGGTCGCGGAGGACTTCCGCACACTGCACCTGGACCAGTGCGCGGGTCAGGCCCAGTACATCGGTCCGTGCGTCCAGCGGGTCCAGGCGTTCTCGGCGACCTGGAACTTCTGGCTGGAGGCCGCCCGGATCGGTCTGCTGACGCTACCCGTCCTGCTCGGCATGTTCCTGGGTGCACCGCTGGTCGCCCGCGAGCTCGAACAGGGCACGCATGTCCTCGGCTTCACCCAGTCGATCAGCCGCACCCGATGGCTGCTGACCAGGCTCGCGGTGATCCTGCTCCCGTCGCTGCTGCTGACCGTCGCGGCGCAGTGGCTGGTGCTCCGCTTCCTCCTGGCGGCGGGCGACGACCGCGGGCCGTACTACTGGACCAGGTTCGGCATCTCGGATCTGGCTCCGGCCTCCTACACGCTGTTCGCCATCCTGCTGGGAACCTTCGCCGGGGCACTCCTCCGGCGGACCCTGCCCGCGATGGTGGTGTCGCTCACCGCCACCGTGGCGGCGCGGGTGACGCTGGACGCCCTGCACCCGTTCCTGCTGCCCAGGCGCCGGTTGGTCACCGAGCTCGGCGGCTGGCCGGCCGACGGATCGCTGATGACGGGCGTCCGGGGATATCTGGACGCTCAGGGACAGGTGCTCCCTCAAGAGGCCGTGACCGCGCTGCACGACTGCCGGCAGGCGGCCCCGAGCACGGATCAATGGGCCTGCTGGCACGAGCACGGCGCGGTGCACGGGTTCGTGGACGTCATCCCCGTGGCGGAGGCCGGAACCCTGCACCTGGTGGAGGCGTCGATCTTCGCGGGGCTGGCGGTGCTGCTTTTCCTGGGCACCATCGGCCTGCTCCGCAGGAAGGTCTGACGCGTGGCAACGGCCCCGGAGCGAGGTGAGCGCATATGCTGCCCGATGTGATCGAGTTCCGGATCGACCGGCGCTCGGGGGTCTCGACCTACATGCAGATCATCCAGCAGGCCAAACAGGCCATGCGCCTGGGGCTGCTGAACCCCGGCGACCGGCTACCCACAGCGCGGGAGGTGGTCGAGGCGACCGCCGTGAACCCCAATACCGTGCTGAAGGCGTACCGGGAACTCGAACGTGAGGGCCTGGTCGAGGCCCGGCGCGGGCTGGGTACATTCGTCACGAAATCACTGGCGAGCGAGGCCGGGTCGGACGAGAGCCCGCTGCGACAGGAACTGAGCGCCTGGATGAGCAAGGCGGTCCAGGGCGGCTTGGGCGTGGAGGACGTGGACGCGATGTACGCGGTCGTCCGTCAAGAGCAGTTCGGTGTTGAGGAGTCATGATGGACGGCGCGCTGAGCTGTAGCGGCCTTGGCAAGAAGTTCCGCCGGGGCTGGGCCGTGCGCGACTGCTCGTTCGAACTGCCCGAGGGCAAGGTCGTGGCCCTCGTCGGCCCGAACGGCGCGGGCAAGAGCACCCTGCTGGGCATGGCCGCGGGCCTGATCCGGCCCACCGAGGGCGAGCTGTGGGTGCACGGCACCCCGGTGCGGAACCGGACCCATCCGGATGTGGCGTTCCTGGCCCAGAGCAGGCCGCTGTACCGCGACTTCACCGTGCGCGAGCAGATCAAGGCCGCGCGGGCGATGAACGACCGCTGGTCGGACGAACGGGTCACCGAGATCCTGGACCTGCTGGCGGGCGTCGACCCGAAGGCCAAGGTCGGCGAGCTGTCCGCGGGTGCCCGCAGCCAGCTGGCGATCGCCCTGGCCCTCGGCCGGCTGCCGAAGGTGCTGTTGCTGGACGAGCCGCTGTCCGACCTGGATCCCCTCGCGCGGGACGAGACGCTGCGGCTGGTGATGACCGAGGTCGCCGATCGCGGGACCACCGTGGTGATGTCCTCGCACCTGCTGGGCGATCTGCGTGAGGTGTGCGATCACCTGCTGCTGATCGACAAGGGCCACGTGCAGGTGGACGGGGACATCGAGGACGTGCTCGCCGAACACCGGATCCTGGTCGGCCCGGCGGATTCGCCGGAACCGGAGGGCACCCTGGTCAGCGCGACCCGGACCGAGCGGCAGGCCACCCTGCTGATGCGGGACACCGTGTCGGTGCCGGACGGCTGGGCGGGAACCGAGCCCGACCTGGAGTCCCTGGTCATGGGCTATCTGCGGGCCGCGCGGGGACGCAGGGACTGAGTCAGCCGGCCTTTCTGCGGCGCCGCTCGCTAGGTGTAGCGAACCCGGTTACTCACGATGGTTCTGACGGTGGGATGCCTTGCGGTCCTCGATCTCCACCCGGAGCTTGTCCGCGAACACGATGTCCACGGCCGCGTGGTCGAGAGAGAACATGGCCCTCAGCCAGTAGCCCTTTACCACGTCGAGTACCGGCTGAAGATCGAAATGCTCCTGTGCCTGTGGCGATGCGCCGTGACCCACTCGGGCGGCACCTGTTTGTGCAGGTGATCAGCACAACATCCGACGCCCCGCCCCGAGTCTCGCATCGTCCATTGAACTTCTGACATCGATGTCTATTTCTGACACAACAAGACAAAGACGCCTTATCTACTCATCTATCGCGTTCGATGGATGATTGCATTGTCCTAGCATTCCTGACATGCGTGGGCTACGACGCCCAACAAACGTGCCGCCGGCAACTCAGAGCAGATAGACCAAACCACATATTACGGCGATTGGGTGTTACCGACGGTAAGCGTTGCGCCGGTACCCGCCGATCGCCATTCTGTGCTGTTGGATTCGATTCAGGGGAAAGGGAATCCCATGTCACAGGCCGCTGATCTCGATGCCTTGCAGAAGACGACCAGCCTGATGAACTTCCTGGCAGAGGTCACCGACGCGGCGCAGCGCAATCCCATCCGGGACATCCAGTCCGAGGAGACTGGTACACCCGAGCTGAAGATCTGGCTACGCGAGCTGCCAGAGGGCATTCGGCTCACTCCGCAGGCCCGCGATGATGTACTTCTTCGTGTGCAGCCACCACGGTTGTTGCCACAGCCCCGACTGCCTCAGGTGCTGCATGACTGGGTGGACTTGGATCGGCTCACCGGATACGACGGACCCGAACCCGAGTTGTTCGATCATGATCCGGGCACCGAGGCACAGGATCAGCCGCCGGCGACCATTCGAAGGGAGTTCGACCGATGGCTTGCCCAGTGGCGTTCGTGGTCGACCGAGCAGCACAAGACCCGTGAACGGCGTCGCTTCTATGAGACGCTTGAATCTGCCGCCAAGACCATGGAACAGCAAGACGACCGATTCGAGTTCGTACTTGCGATAGGCCTCATCTGCTGGCAGGCCCCGGATGGCGAACGAATACGTCGCCATCTGCTGACTGAGCCGGTCGTCCCCAAACTTGACCGAGTGACCGCCGAGATAACGGTCACTTTGGCCGGTGGCAAGCGCAGGTTCGAGGACCGCGAGCTCTTTGAGGATCAAGATCTCTACCAGCCCGACAGTGGCCGGGTCATCAAACAGAGCATGTTGACGAGCGATTCCGGCTTGCTGGATTCCGAGATGATCTCCGAGATCGAACGGTGGCTGGGCGTCGCGTTCACCGAGTCGGTCGAACGAGCCGATGTGCGGGTCATCGGCGATCGGCTGCCCTCACGGCCGCAGCTCAGTGCCTCTCCCGCGCTGCTGCTCCGCCCCCGAAGCCAGGCCCTGCTGGCCGAGACCTACCGCCGGATCAGCGCCAGCCTGACGGAGGAGGGTGCGCAGGTGCCTGTGGCCTTGGCTCAGCTGGTCGTCGACACTGAAGTGACTGTGCGCGAACGATGGCTGAGCGAACAAGGAGCAACCTCCAGCGACGTACTCGGCGCAGATCCGCTGTTCCCGCTTCCTGCCAACGACGAGCAGATGCGAGTACTCGATCTGCTACGCGACGAGACTTCGGTAGTGGTCCAAGGTCCGCCAGGGACAGGAAAGACCCACACTATCGCGAACCTGGTGTCCGCTTTGCTCGCACGCGGTTTGCGCGTACTGGTGACCAGTCAGAAAGATCAAGCACTTCGAGTGTTGCGGGAGAAGATCCCCGCCGATATGCGCCGCCTGTGTGTCCTACTCGCCGGAGGCAGCAAGGACGCCGCTAAGGAACTCGAGCAAAGTCTCGATGCCTTGTCCGAAGCAGTAACGACATCGAGCCCAGAGGAACTCACCAAGAAACTGGGGACTTTGGCCACCCAGCGAACGAAGCTCAAATCCCGCAGCGCAGCACTCAACGACCAGATCCGCAGATTGCGGGATGCCGAGAATATTTCTCATCCCCCAGTCGTGCCGGGCTACAACGAACAGGCCTACCGGGGGACGCTGACCCAGATAGTTCGGGAGGTCAAACTCAAAGCCAAAGCATGCGAATGGATCCCCACCGTCGACCTGGGACAGCCCGACCGGCCGCCATTGTCCACAGCAGAACTGGTGGAGCTGCGACGGCTACTGCGTAGCGATACACCTCAGCGACGGATACGCGGCGGTCAGCGCTTCCCCGACAGCGATGAGCTACCGGACCCAGCGGAGCTGACGGAGATCATCTACGCGGAACGCGACGCACAACGCACCGCACACGAGGACACCAGTCAGCTCACTCAGCGCGTCGCGACCCTGGACATCGCACATCTGCGGGAGATGGCTGACTGGGGACAGGCCGTCCGGGCCGACCTGCTGCGTCTGGGGTTTACCGAGGAGGGAACGCCAGGGGTAGGACAGACCTGGGTCGTGCGCGCTGTCAACGACGGTTTCTCGGGACGGCATGCGGGTATTTGGGGACATCTACGCGAAGTCCGCTCTGAGGCCGAGCGTCTCCAGACGAATCTGCAGGCCCAGGGTGTCCGCTTCGTCATCGAGATGCCTCCCATGAACGCCATGGGGATCGGCCGCGCCCGCGGACTACTTAATGCCGGCCGCGCGCTGAAGAAGTACCTGGCAGAGGGCGGGAAGCTGCGCACGTATCTGCCGAAGTCCCCCGCCCAGAAGAACGCCGAGGAGTTGCTGTCCCTGGTCAAGGTTGACGGGCAGCCGCCAACGGCGCTACCGCAATTGGGCGCCACGTTGGATCGCCTGGAAGCCGAAGTCGCCGCGGCCCAGCTAGCGCTCAAATGGGCCGATGCCGGCGTTCCGGTATCCACCGAGCGCCTGACCGCGACATTGTCCGAGCTCGATGACAACGATCGCCAGCTTGAGATCGTGGAACGCCTCAGCGCCGTACATCACGCGGTGCAGAATCGCTTTCTGCAAGGTGGGGTGTCCACCGATCTGGGGACACCGCAGAGGTTCTTGCGGGCACTGGGCGCTATTCCTGCCGCATTGCGTTACGTCGAACTCGAGCGCGCACGAACTCAGGTCACCACGTTGCTGGCCCGGGTTCAGCAGGTGGCGGCTGTCCCGGGATCCTGCCCTGAGTTGAGCAAACTGGTCGACGCGGTGCGGGATCGGGATTCCGACGCCTATCGCAGGGGCTTGACGCTGATCGAGGTCGCGCGCACCGAACATGACGACGAGCACCGGCGCGCCCAGCTACATCGAACGCTGAAGGAGGCGCACCCCGAGCTCTGCGAACTGCTCGAGCTCACCGTCGAGGAAACGGCATGGGACGAATGGTTGCGCGATCTACCTGCCGCATGGGCGTGGTCGAAAGCCGAGCAATTCGTGCAGCTACATCGGACTGCGGATGAAGAGCGGCTCCTGCTCGCCGAATACGACCAGGTCGAGTATCAGATCGATCGAACGACGAAACAGCTGGCCGCCACCCAGGCCTTGCGGGCTTGTCTGCTGCGGATGAGTGATAAACACGCTCGCGCTCTGCGGTCGTATCGGGAACATATGAACAAGGTCGGCGCCGGTTCAGGGCTCAAGGCGGGTGAATTCCGCAGGGCAGCCAAGGCGGCGATGGAGAAAGCCAAGGATGCCGTTCCAGCTTGGGTCGTTCCGCTACCCAACCTGCTGGACAACATCGCCGCCGAGCGAAACTCGTTCGACGTGGTCATCGTCGATGAGGCCAGCCAAGTCGGCGTGGAACAGCTCTTCCTCTTGTGGATGGCTCCCAGAGTGATCGTGGTGGGTGACGATCAGCAGTGCACGCCCGGGCCGAGCCGGATGGGCAAACTGGAACCCCTCTTCGCGCGGCTACATGATCATCTTCGCGATGTAGACCAGGAGATTCGTCAACACTTCACGTCGAAATCTCATCTCTACGGCATGCTCTCGGCGCGCTCGGGAAAGAACGCGGTCACCCGGCTGCGGGAACATTTCCGCTGCATGCCAGAGATCATCACCTGGTCGTCGACCCAGTTCTACGGCGAAGAGGGACGGCCTGGCCTGGTGCCCTTGAGAGAACGCACCTCGGACGACCTGGAACCACTCAAAGTCGTCTACGTCGAAGGTGGATTCATCGAAGGTCGCGATACGAAGCGACGGAACCCCATCGAGGCCAAACGCCTGGTCGCCCAACTCTCCGAGTGCCTATCGGACCCTCGGTACGCAGGCAAGTCATTCGGAGTCGTCGTGTTGCAAGGCCACGGCCAGGTGAAGTTGCTCGAACTGGAGATCAACGCGGCGATCACGCCGGAACAACGAGCCGAGCGAAAGATCCGCGTCGGCTCCCCAGCGGAATTCCAGGGCGATGAACGGGACGTCATCTTTCTCTCCATGCTGGTGGCCGAACCGCCCAACGCGCAGTATGCAACCTCCGCACGGCAAAGCTTCAATGTGGCGGCAAGCCGGGCGAAGGACCAGATGTGGCTCTTCAGCTCCGTCCGCCTGGACCAGCTGAAGCCACAGGATCTGCGCTCCTCGTTGATGGCCTACATGATGAACCCTCCGTCGGTCTTCGGTGCTTCACCGGATCTTGACCAGGTCAGCGACACCTCGCGATGTGAACCCTTCGATTCGCTCTTCGAGCAACTCGTCTACCGAGCGATCAAGAAGCGGGGTTATCACGTTGTCCCACAACATCCGGTCGGCTCGCGAAAGCTCGACCTGGTCGTTGTCGGCGACGGAGGCCGGGTGGCCATCGAATGCGATGGTCACCAGTGGCACACCAGTCCGGAACAGCAGACGTCTGACGCTCGCCGGGACCTTGAGCTACGGCGCATGCGCTGGGATGTCCTCCGCATCCGCGAAAGCGAGTTCGAGTTCGATCCTGAACGTGAGCTCGCACCGCTGTGGCAACACCTCGCCGAACGCAATATCCATCCTCATTTCAACGCCGACGTCGCCAGCACCTGGTCACCCATTGATCTGTCGCACAGTGCGGACGACGAGTTGTCCGGAGCCGTTCAGTGACCAACGCAGAAGACGTTCATGTTCAGCTCGACATCAACGTCCTGGATCGCCTATCGAGCATCATCTGCGGCGATGAGACGCCGTACTATCGCGCTGGATACCAGTTGGTCCAGTTCTTCCAAGCAGCGGGTTGGCGTCGGGTCGGCGAAATCGATGGGTCTCGCCGAAGCTGGGTGCGAGATATGCTCAACGCACGGCGCCACGACTCAGCGGCATTGATCCAAGTGCTGCTCAGGCTCGCCGACCCCCGTGAATACCTGGGCGAGGATGATGTCCGGCTCTTGGTGCTCCGCGAATTGAACACCCTGCTCGCGGTCGACGGATATCAGGTCGCGTACGACGGCAACCGCCCTAAGTTGGTCACACACGCTCCGGATCTACCCAGACCGGAAATGGAATCGCCCGTAAAGTTGACCGCAAGCCTATCCGAGATCGTCAGTGATCCAGCATTCGGCGAACAACTGGCCGCACGCCTAGAAGAAGCCCATGTCTGTTGGCAGTCGGGTGCACCTACAGCGGCGATCATTATGCTGGGCAGCCTGCTTGAAGGCGTCCTTTACGACATGGCACTGAGCCGAGCCAAGCCAGGATCGAAACCGAATGACCGGCTCGAGGAATTGATAAATTTGGCAAAAGACCGTGGATGGTTTGCCCAAGATGTGGTTGATTACGCCCATGTTCTGCGCAATCACCGCAATTTGGTACATCCGAAAAAGCAACTCACACAAGGATACGCACCAGCGGCCGACATCGTCCGAATCGCATGGAATGTCGTGGTCGCCGCGCTGAATGACCTGGCAAAGGTCAATCGTTCTCCCGACTGACGGCAACATTTAGCCGGTGACCACGGCGATCACCGTCCTGCCCTGCCATTCGCCGGCGCGGCGGTAGATGCCGTGCAGCATCTTGGCCACGTAGACCCAGTCCAGCAGTAAGCCGTGCCGTGCCTGGAAATCGGCGATGAAGGCGTCCAGTTCCGGGGTGCGCCTGGCGTAGCCGCCATGGTGGAAATCCGTGTCCAGGGACCACCTCTGCGAAGACGTCAGCCCGGCGACGACCTCGCGCAGGAAACCGCCGCCCTTGAGTACGGCGAAGCCCAGTGCGTGGCCGGCGTGGAGGCCACTGGCCACGCCGGCGAGGGTGCCGCCGGTTCCGCACGGCACGCAGATCAGGTCGAACGGGACCTCGATCTCCGGCACCAGTTCCGCGCAGCCGCGCACGGCGTGCTCGTTGCTGCCGCCCTCGGGGAGCAGGTAGAAGTCGCCGAATTCCGCGCGCAGGCCGGGAAGCAGCGCGTCCTTGTTCCGGTAGGCCGCACGGTCCACAAAGGACAGCCGCATGCCGCGGGAGACGGCGAAGTCCAGCACCGGGTTGGACACCGGTTCACCGCGCACCACGCCGACGGTGGCCAGGCCGAAGATCCGGCCGGCGGCGGCCACCGCGCGCAGGTGGTTGGAGTAGGCGCCGCCGAAGGTGAGCAGGGTGTCGTGGCCGCGCGCGACATCCAGGTTGTACTTGAGCTTGCGCCACTTGTTGCCGGGCAGTTCCGGGTGGATCAGGTCGTCCCGCTTGAGAAACAGCCGCATCGAGCCGAGCCGCTCGTCGGCGATGGGCTGCAACGGGGACGGCAGGTTCAGCTGGAGCACAGGGCATCCAGGTACGCGTCCACCGCGGCGGTACCCCGCCGCACCGTCATCACCTCCGGGTTCAGCAGCATCTGCAGGGTCAGCCCGTCCAGCACCGCGAGCAGCAGCTGCGCCTGTTGCTCCGGATCCACTCCGGCGCGGATCTGACCGAGCTCCTGGCCGCGGGCGATGAGCGCGGCCAGGCTGCTCACCACCTCCTCCTCCAGCTTGACCTCGATCTCGGCCAGCTGCGGGGAGTGCAGGGCGCGCACCGCGAAGGCGAGGAAGACCCGGGTCGAGGCGATCCGCTCGGCGTCGATCGGCAGCCACACGAGCAGGCAGTCGCGCAGCACCTGGCGCATCGGCCCGCTGTAGTCCAGCCGCTGTTGCCGGGTCTCCAGGAGCTGCATGACGTGCTCGAAACCGGCCAGCAACAGCTCGTCCTTGGTGCGGAAGTAGTACTGCACCTTGGCGACGGAGACACCCGCCTCGGCGGCGACCGTGCGGATGCTCACCTCGTCGAGGCCGCGCTCCGCGGTGATCCGAAACACCGCCTCCAGGAGCTCACGGCGCCGGTCCTCGTATTCCTCTGCTCTGGCCACGACTACCAGTTTACACCTGTACAGTACGACTGTATGGTACGAGTGTATTGACTTCCGAGGGGGACATCGTGAGCACTGCGCTAGAACAACCATCACCACAGCTCAAAGGCCGTATTCAGCTACTGGATGTGCTGCGCGGGGTAGCCATCCTGGGCACCCTGGGCACCAATATCTGGATCTTCACCAACCCGGGCGGCATCGTCGCCTACATCCAGGAGTACGGGCACAAGAGCGGCGTCCAGCAGTTCTTCACCGAGGTCACCAACGGCAAGTTCCTCGGCATGCTGACGATCCTGTTCGGCGTCGGCCTGGCCATCCAGCACGCGTCCGCGCAACGCCGGGGACAACACTGGCCGGGCCGGTACCTCTGGCGCGCGACGCTGCTCCTGCTGGACGGCCTGCTGCACTACGTGCTGGTCATCGAGTTCGACGTGCTGATGGGCTACGCGGTCACCGCGATGATCGCCGCGTTCATCCTGATCCGCTCCGACCGGGCCATCCGCCTGTGGATGTGGATCACCGGCTCGGTGCACGTGCTGCTGATCGGCCTGGCCACCGTGGCGACGAGCTCCGGACCCACCGGCGCACCGGACACCGGTGCCGTCACGCTGTACACCGACGGCAGCTGGGCCGAGCAGGTGCTGTTCCGGCTCCAGTACGCGCCGCTGTGGCGCGCCGAGGCGGTGTTCATCATCCCGATGAGCATCTGCCTGTACCTGCTGGGCGTCCGGCTGTACCGGGCCGGCGCGTTCGGTCCCGGCGAACAGGGCATGGCGATCCGCCGGAAGCTGCTGGCGTTCGGTGGAGCCGTGGGTGTTCCGCTGACCGTGATCGCGGCGATCTTCCAGCTGAGCCTGCTGGACCGGTACGTGTTCGGGCCGATCGTGTCGTTGTTCTACATCGGACTGATCGGCGTCTTCCTGGACCGGCGGGGAAAGCTCGGCCCGCTGACCACCCGGCTGGCCACGATCGGCCGGATGGCGTTGTCCAACTACGTGTTGCAGAACCTCCTCGCGAGCATCCTCTGCTACGGCTGGGGATTCGGGCTGGCGACGGTCATCGCCGGCACCAGCCCGTGGCTGACCGTGCTGCTGTGGCTGGTGATCAGCCTGATGCTGCTCGGATTCAGCAGCCTGTGGCAGCGCCGTTTCCCCCAGGGCCCACTGGAACTGGCGTGGAAGTACCTCTACGAGCTGCCGTTCAGGCGTTCTTGATCGCCAGCGCGTTCATCACGGGGACGGCGTCTGGAACCCTCTCCACGCGCCGTCCCTTCCCATCCACGGCCGTCACCTCGGGGAACACCGAGGTCAGCTCGGCCAGCACGTTCACCCCGGTCCAGTCGTACATCCGCCGGTACAGCCAGCGCAGCGACCTGGCCAGCGGCGAGGTGCTCGGCGCCAGGTGGACGTCCATCACGAACACCCGGCCACCGGGCCGCACCACGTCGTGCACCGCGCGGACCACCGCCGGAACGTCCCGGGTGGCGCTGATCGCGTACATCGCCAGCACCGCATCGAACGAGCCCGGCTCCAGCGGCATATCGGCCGCGTCCGCCTGGATCACCCGCACGTTCGACAACCCTTCCCTGGCCACCCTGGCCTGAGCGCGGGCCACCATCGCCGGGCTGTAGTCCACCGCGACGACCGAGCCCTCTGGGCCTACCGCCGCCGACAGCGCGGGCAGGGTCCAACCGGTGCCGCAGCCCACCTCCAGCACCCGATCACCCGACTTGAGCTGCAACATCTGCCGGATCAGCCGCATGGCGGGGCGCTTGGCGACCGCCACCTGCTCCGACCAGCTCGCGTGCCTGTCCCAGGATCGCGTATCCAGTGTCATGTCTTCCCCTCAGAGTTTTACAATGCGTTCGCATCGTAACGATAATACAATGCGAGTGCATTGCAAAGGAGGGATCGTGCCCAAGCAGGTGGATCACGCGGCGCGGCGCAGGCAGCTGGCCGAGGCGTTGTGGCGGGTGACGATCGAGCACGGCCTGGAGGCCGCGACGCTGCGCCGGGTCGCCACCGAGGCGGGCGTGTCGATGGGCATGGTGCAGCACTACTTCGCGAGTACCGGCGACATGCTCAGCTTCGCGCTGGCCAGCATGACCGAGCAGGTCAGCAGGCGGATCGGCGAGCGCTTCGCCGAGCTGACCGGCGCGGATCCGAAGACCCGGGTCCGGGCCGTACTGCTGGAGATGCTGCCCCTCGACGAGGAACGGCACCTGGAGGCGAGCGTGGCCAGTGCCTTCCTGGCCAGGGCCGCGGTGGACGAGCGGATCGCCGGCTACCTGCGGGAGGGCTTCGCCGAAGGCGTGGCCTACCTAGGCGAGCAGCTCGGCTCGGAGCGCAGGGCCAAGCTCCTGCTGACCCTGGTGAACGGACTGACCCTCGCGGTGCTGGCCGGACAACTGGACACCCAGGATGCTGTCGGGCTACTGGACGAGCAGCTGGGGTGACCGGCGGGCGGAAGGCGGCCGATGGCGGCGGTCACGTCGGCGCAGCAGCCCTCGCCGGGCCGCCGTTAACCGAGACGTGATGACAACGATGACCGAGCGACTGCTGATCTCCGAGCTGCAGAACCCGCCGGCGGTCAGGCATCTGCACGCCGGATTCCACGCCGCCCTGTGGAACCGGCCGCCGACCGACCGGGACCGGGAACGGCTGCGCGCCTTCACCGGCCGGGAGTTCTCCGGCCCCTTCGCGCTGATCCTCACGCCGGCGGGCGAGACGATCGGCTGGGGCGGCTACCAGCTGACCGGCGGCACACTGAACGTCGACTCCCTCGCCGTCCTGCCCCGCTACCGTCGCCTCGGGCTGGGAACCTGGCTGGTGACCCGATTCGTGTACGAGGAAGTGCGGACCCGGCGCCCGCTGCACCTCGCCTGGTACGGCGCTCCTCTCGTGCGGCTGACCCTGACCACGGTGCTGCTGCACGTGATCCGGGAGCGGGCGCTGGACTACCTGTTCCCGTCCCGCTGGGCCACTGCCGGGCAGGCTGCCGCGCGGTAACGAACCTACTTTTCAGTAGTTACCGGATGTCACCGACGACAGCATCACTACCCCACTCGGGGCATAGTTTCGTTAAACGAAACATGAGCGCCCCGACCGCTTCCGCATCCCTCCGCCTGATGCTCTCCGACCTGGAGAGCACCCCGGTGATCAAGCAGCTGCGTGCCGGATTCCGGATCGCGCTGTGGCACCAGCCGAATCGCCCGACCCCGGCCGACCAGCGGAAGCTCTACGCGTTCCTGGCGACCGCGGCCCGCGAGGTGTTCGCCGGCGCCGACCATTCCGGCTACTGGGAACAGCGTCGCCAGGCCGGCTTCTTCGACGCCATCGGCACCTTCGCCCTGATCGTCACCCCGGAGGGCAAGGCCATCGGCTGGGGCGGCTACACGATGCTCGACTCTGCCGGGAAGCGCACGCTGTACGCCGACTACACCGGTGTGCTGCCGGAATACCGGCGCTACCAGCTGGGCACCTGGCTGGCCGCCCGGTTCATGAAGGACGAGCTGCGCCTGTCCCGCTCGCTGTACCTGACCCTGCGCACCCAGAACCCGTGCATCTACCGGGGCCTGCTGCGCAACCTGGGACCGGACCGGGTCTGGCCGCCGCTGCACGGCGACACCCCGCCGCGGGTCTTCGCGATTGCCGAGGCCACCGCGGCGCAACTGGGTCAGACCGATCCCCTGGATCCGAAATCGCTGGTCATCACCGGGGTGCTGGCCAAGCTGGAGACCACGCTGTACGGCAGCCGGCCGGTCAGCGAGCAGGACGACGTGGACCGGCTGTTCGGCAGGCTGACCCAGGACGACGCGATCATGGTCATCGCCCGGCTGGACGTGTTCACCCTGCTCTACGCCGCGAAACTGCGCGTACTCGATGCGTTACGACCCAGCCGGAAGGCCGCCGCGAAGCGCGCCTCCGCCACCTGATCGGCCCATAACGACCCCGCTGAACTGGGGTTACGCGATCCGATCCGAACGTGGCTTACCCGGTAGTAACCCGATATCCGGTCATGACCGCCTCGTTGCATCGCCGTACGCAGATGCACTTAGCCCAAGGCGGTCATTCGATGACGACTATGGAACCCCGGATCCGGTTGCGGATCAGCGAGCTGGACAGCGCGCCCCTGCTCAGGAAGCTGCACGCGGGGTTCCAGCTGGCGTTGTGGCGCGAGTCGAACCGGCCGACCGCCGCCGACCAGCGCAAGCTGT
Source organism: Pseudonocardiaceae bacterium YIM PH 21723 (assembly GCA_003600225.1). GTDB lineage: Bacteria > Actinomycetota > Actinomycetes > Mycobacteriales > Pseudonocardiaceae > QZFT01. The sequence continues at coordinate 22,433 of QZFT01000014.1, read as the reverse complement.
ACGCGTTCCTGGAGAGCGCGGCCCGGGTGGTGTTCGGCGGCGCCGATCACTCCGCCTACTGGGAGCACCGGCAGGCCGAGGACTTCTTCGGCGGCATCTCCACCTTCGCGTTGATCATCACCCCGGAGGGCGAGGCCGTCGGCTGGGGCGGCTACCAGGCCCTGCGGGCCGCGGGTGAGCACACGCTGTACCTGGACTACAGCGGCGTGCTGCCGGAGTACCGGCGCTACAAGCTGGGCAGCTGGATGGTCACCCGGTTCCTGCGCGACGAACTGCGGCCGTGGCGTTCGCTGTACGTCAGCTGCCGCACGCAGAACCCGAGCATCTACCGGGGCCTGCTGCGGTGCCTCGGGCAGAACCGGGTGTGGCCGCCGCTGTCCGGGACCGGGACGCCCGGCCACATCGCCACCCTGGCGGACGATGTGGCCGGGCAGCTGGGGCAGCGCGACCCGATCGACCCGGACTCCCTGGTGATCAAGGGCGTGCTCAGCCGGATGGCCACCAAGCTGTACGGCGAACAGCCGGTCAGCGGTCAGGACGACGTGGACCGGCTGTTCGGCAGGCTCACCCAGGACGACGCGATCATGATCGTCGCCCGGCTGGACCTGTTGACCCTCACGCAGCGCGCCTGGGTGCGGCTGCTGGACTCGGTGCTGCCTAGACGAAACGCGGCCGCGCGGCGAGCGTCCCGAACACCATCTGCAAGCTGAGGAAACCCAGTACGGCAATGTGCGATGCGGTGAATCCACCGGTCATCTCGCGCAGCAGACCGAACAGGAACGGACCGATCGCCGCCAGCAGGTAGCCGAGGCTCTGTGCCATCGCGGACATCCGCACGGTGTCCGCCGGGGTGCGAGTACGGATGCTGATGAAGGCGACGCCGAGCGGGAAGATACCGATGCCCGCACCGACGAACAGCAGCCACAGACCGGTCAGCGTGGCCGGGGCCAGCATCAGGCCCAGGGTGCCGATCATCGACATTGCGGTCAGCAACACCACCCAGCCATACGGGTTGCGCTGACGGGCGGCGATGGCGGGCACGGTGAGGCTGATCGGCACGCCGATCAGCATGGTGATGCCGAACATGATGCCCGCGGTGGTGCGATCCACGCCCGCGGTGTGCGTGAGCACCTCGGACAGCCAGGCCATGGTGGTGTAGGAGAAACCGGCCTGCAGGGCGAAGAAGATGGTGATGTACCAGGCCTTCGCGTTGCGGACCAGGCTGCGGTGCTCGCCCGGGGTCTGGGTGGCCTCGGCCTTCACCACGTTCAGCTTGCGGGTGGCATTCCACCAGAGGGCGATGGCCAGGATGCCGGGCAGCGCCCAGACACCCAGCGCGACCCGCCAGCCGCCGAGGTTCTGCACCGCGGGGGTGGTGGCCGCGCCCATCGACGCGCTGAAGGCCAGCGAGGCGCTGAACAGGCCGGTCAGCCTGCCTACCTGGTTCGGGAAGTACTCCTTGATCATCACCGGCAGCAGCACGTTGCACACCGCGATGCCGCCACACAGGGCGAAGGTGGCGATCAACAGCAGGGACGGGCCGGCGGCGACCCGGGCGAACAGTCCTGCGGCGATCAGGGTCAGGGCTGCCAGCAGGGCACGGGTGGTGCCCAGTTTCCGGTCCACCCAGGGTGCGGCGAATCCGGCGAGGCCGAAGCAGATCGTCGGCGCCGCGGCGATGAGGCTGGACCAGGCGGCGGTGGCCCCCAGGGCCGTGCGGACGTCACCGAGGATGGAGGCCAGGCTGGTGACGGCGGGGCGCAGGGTGAACGCCGCCATAATGATCGCCGTCGCAAGCAAGGTACCGGCGGTGGTGGTGACCACCTTGCTATCTGGACACGGACTCGTCACTGCGCGTGCCTGCGCGATGTCGGAAACGGTAGAGATGGCAGGCTGGTTGGACGTACCGGCTGCTGGGATCGCCAGACGGTCGGACACGACACCTCCTCGAGGTTTTTTGCGGGCGCAAGGACTTGTCGAGGGCTACTGTGTCAAACATGGGATGTTCGGATGAGAGGATGCTCTTGTGCCGTTGGCCACTACCCGTCGGGCTGGGCTCGTCGAGCAGGTGATCGAGCAGATGCGCGACCTCGTATCCAGCGGTGAATGGCCACTTGGCCAGCGCATTCCCGCCGAACCCGAGCTCGTCGCCGCGCTCGGCGTGGGTCGCAACACCGTGCGCGAGGCCGTGCGTGCGCTTGCTCACGCGGGACTCCTCGAAGTCCGCCAGGGCGACGGAACCTTCGTCCGGGCGACCAGTGAGCTGTCCGGCGCGGTACGCAGGCTGATCGGCGCCGAACTGCGCGAGGTCCTGGAAGTCCGGCGCGCGCTGGAGGTGGAGGCGGCCCGGCTGGCCGCCAGCAGGCGCACCGAGCAGGAACTGGCCGAGCTGACCGACACCCTCGCCGAGCGGGACAAGGCGATGGCCGCCAAGGACACGCCGACCTTCGCCGAGGCGGACACCCGGTTCCACCTGTTGCTGGTGCGGTCCTCGCACAACGCGGCGCTGATCGAGATGTACCGGGGCATCGCCGAGGCGGTCCAGGCGAGCATCGCGGGCGTCTTCGACCACATGCAGGCCGAGCAGGCGGAGGACGTCGGGCACAGCGCGCTGCTGGACGCGGTCCGCGACGGCGACGCCGAACGCGCCGCCACCGAGGCCGGTGGCTTCCTCAACGAGCTGCTCGGGCAGTTCGAGTAGTAGAGCTAGGGCACAGTGTCGGCTGCCACAGCGGGGTCGCCGTTTACATTGAGGCGGAATCCCTATCACGAATGAAGGACCCTCGCTGTGAAGAAGCTTGCCGTCGCTTTCGCCGCCACTGTGCTGCTGCTGTCCGGCTGCTCGGTCAGCCACGAGCGCCCCTCGCCCAACCCGGACAAGACGCAGCAGATCGCGACCCCGAACACCGATCAGTTCATCGAGCAGCAGCGGGAGCGGATCGACGAGATCGACCAGGAGGTCGCCGGGCTGCTCAAGCGGCGCCAGGAGATCTCGCAGAGCGTGCAGCGCGCCCGCACCAACGACGGCGGCAGCCGGGTGGACCCGAAGCGCGAGGAGCACATTCGCGAGGTCTACCGGAAGCAGCTGGGCGACGCCGCCGGCGACAAGATCGCGCAGAGCATGCTGGAAGCGTTCCGCGGCCAGGCGCCGGCCACCCCGGCTCCGGCCAACTAGGACCTATCCGAAGTTGACGAGGTTCGGGTGCTTCTCCCGAACCTCGTCAACTTCGGAGGCTAAAGCTTGGTGATCACCTTGCTGGCGACGGCCAGCGGCATGTCGGGGCGCAAGCGGCGCAGTTCGGCGACCGCGCGCAGCTTGCCGGAGTCCTCGCGCAGCCGGTGCAGCCGCTCCTCTTCGGACACGTCCAGCAACTCCCCCGGCCTCGGGTTCGCCCGGTAGTACTGGCGCACCCGCAGCCAGCTGTAAGCCAGCTGCGCCAGCAGGGCGAATGCCAGCCCGGCGAGGGTGAGCACCAAGGCCTGGTCCCGATAGAACATGGGCGAGGCCAGGGCCGCCGCCAGACCCAGCACCACCAGCACCGCGGACACCGTCTGCAGCAGCTTCACCGTGCACCCTCGCCTTCACCCGATCGTTGGTAGGTATCTAACACGGCCATCCGGCGGAGTCATCATGCGTATCGGTGGCCGGAAAGCGCTGCACCGGCCAGGGTGATCGCATGGGCCTGCTGACCACGCTGCTGATGATCGCCTCGCTGATCGCCCCGCCTCCGATGGTCCCGGTGATCAGCCGGATCCCGACCGAGGAACGGGTGGTCTTCCTGACCATCGACGACGGCGCGGTCCGCGACCCGCGAGCGCTGGACCTGCTGCGGGAGCACCACGCCGAGGCGACCCTGTTCCTGACCGGCAAGTGGGTCACCGGCCACGAGGACTACTTCCGCGACCTGGTCGCCGGTGGATCCGCGATCGCCAACCACACCCGCAGGCACACCACGCTGGTCGACCTGGACGAGGCCGGGCAACGCGAGGAGATCTGCGGTAACGCGGACGACTTCCAGCGGATCTTCGGCACCCGCCCGACGCTGCTGCGTGCTCCCGGCGGCCACTACAACGACACCACCCGCCGGGTGGCCGCCCAGTGCGGCCAGCGGGCCCTCGTCGGCTGGTCGGCCTCGCTGAACGACGGCCGGGTGGACTACCAGGGCGGCCGCCACGAACTGCGGCCCGGAGACATCGTGCTCATGCACTTCCGCAAGACGTTCGCCGAGGATCTCCGGGCGTTCCTGGACGCCGCGAAGGCCGCCGGCCTGACCCCGGCGGCGCTCGGCGACCACCTGGACCGGTAGACGCTCCTCCCGTCCGGCTGAGTCGATCGTGACTCGGCCCCGGTTATCCGTCTTCAAGACCGAAAACTTGGCAGTTTTCGGTCTTGAAGACGGATAAGTCCACTGTGGACAGTTACGGATGTGGCCAGTGGTGCGAGTGGTGCTCCAGTGGGTGACCCATGATCATCGGGACATACAGTGAGGGGCACCTTCACTGCACTCAACGCAGCGAGGGGCACCCATACCGCGTTGAGCGCAGTAAGGGGCACCCATACCGCACTCAACGCAGGAAGGGTGCCCCTTACTGCATGAAGCCCACCCACGCCCGCGCAACGGCCCCGACCACCCAGACCGGCGTGCCCCCACCCAACAAGCAGGCAGGAAAGACCGGCCCCCAGCCCGTCTCCCCCTCCAAAGCCGCCTTCGACAACAGCCGGACGCAACCAGCCGCCTAGGCCCCCGGCCCCAGCAACGGCAGCCCCGCAGGCGCCCCGCCGTCCAACAGCCGGAGCAGCGCCCCGGTGTCCAGGTGCTCCTCGACCATGTCGCCGAGAAGATCCAGCTGGGCAACCCGGCGGGCCTCGAAGTCGGTGTCCGATGCGACCTGGAATCCGGTGCGGCCGGCCAGCTTCGCCATCCGGTGTACCCATTCCCGGCGGAAGCCGTTGTTCTCCAGCAGCCCGTGCCAGTGGGTTCCGGCGACCACGCCCCGGACGTATCCCTCGGTGCCCGCGCCGGTGGCGATCAGCGGGTCCAGGTCGGCGGCGCGGCCGGTGACCTGGCCGTGGTGGATCTCGTAGCCACGCACCGGGTGCCCCAGCGCGGTGCCCTCCGGGGTGGCCAGGGTCTTGGTCGGCGCGAACTCGATGTGCAGCGGCAGCAGGCCCAGGCCGGGCACCGCGCCCTTGCCGGATTCCACGTTGTCCACGATCCGGGTGGCGAGCATCTGCAGGCCGCCGCAGATGCCGAACACCGGCCGCCGGGCGGCGGCGTGCCGTTCGATGGCGTCGGCCAATCCGGTCTGCCGCAGCCAGGCCAGGTCGTCCACCGTGGACTTGGAACCCGGGATGATCACCACGTCGGCGTCGGCCAGCGCGGCGGGTTCGGTGACGAGGCGGACGGCGACGCCGGGCTCGCAGGCCAGCGCCTCAAGATCGGTGCCGTTGGACAGCCGGGGCAACCGGGGCGCCACCACTCGCAGCCACTGGGTTCCCACGGGCGCGGCGGGCCGGCCCAGCACGCCGTCGGCGGCGTAGGACAGCGAGTCCTCGGCGTCCAGCCACAGCTCGCTGCGCCAGGGCAGCACGCCGTAGGTGGGCCTGCCGGTGAGCTCGCGCAGCTGGTCGATGCCGGGCTGCAGCAGCGAGTGGTCGCCGCGGAACTTGTTGATCACGAACCCGGAGATCAGCGCCTGATCGCCGGCGTCCAGCAGCGCCAGGGTGCCGTACAGGTGCGCGAACAGCCCGCCCCGGTCGATGTCGCCGACCACGATCACCGGCAGGTCCGCGGCGCGGGCCAGGCCCATGTTCGCGATGTCCGAGGCACGCAGATTGATCTCGGTGGGCGAGCCCGCTCCCTCGCAGATGACCATGTCGTACTCGGACCGCAACTCGGCCAGAGTCTCCGACACGACCTGAGCCAGATAAGGCTTCCGCTCCCGGTAGTACCGGGCACCGACCGTGCCCTCGGCCTTGCCCAGCACGACGACCTGGGACTGCCGGTCACTGCCCGGTTTGAGCAGAACGGGGTTGAACCGGACGTCGGGTCGCAGGCCGCAGGCAGCGGCTTGGAGGGCCTGCGCGCGGCCGATCTCTCCGCCGTCCGGGGTGACGGCGGAGTTGTTGGACATGTTCTGCGCCTTGAACGGCGCGACCTTGACGCCCTGTCGGTACAGCCAACGGCAGATGCCGGCGACCAGGACGCTCTTGCCCGCGTCCGATGTCGTCCCGGCCACGAGCAAGGAACTCATGACACCGTGAGGATCTCGGCGCCGTCTTCGGTGACCACCACGGTGTGCTCGAACTGGGCGGTCCAGGCCTTGTCCTTGGTGGTGACGGTCCAGCCGTCGTCCCAGATGTCGTAGTCGATGGTGCCGAGGGTGATCATCGGCTCGATGGTGAAGGTCATGCCGACCTCCAGGACCGTGTCCACGCTCGGCTCGTCGTAGTGCAGCACGACCAGTCCGCTGTGGAACGCGCGGCCGATGCCGTGTCCGGTGAAGTCGCGGACCGTGCCGTAGCCGAAGCGGTTGGCGTAGGCCTCGATGACCCGGCCGATGACGTTCAGCTGGCGGCCGGGGCGGATGGCCTTGATGCCGCGCAGGGTGGCTTCCTGGGTGCGCTCGACCAGCAGCCGGTGCTCCTCGCTGACGTCGCCGGCCAGGAAGGTGCGGTTGGTGTCGCCGTGCACGCCGCCGATGTAGGCGGTGACATCGACGTTGACGATGTCACCGTCCTCGATGACAGTGCTGTCCGGGATGCCGTGGCAGATAACCTCGTTGAGCGAGGTGCAGCAGGACTTGGGGAACTTGCGGTAGCCCAGCGTGGACGGATACGCCTTGTTGTCCAGCAGGAACTCGTGCACAGCCGCGTCGATCTGCTCGGTGGTGTTGCCCGGCTGCGCGACCTTGGCGGCCTCGTCGAGTGCCTGCGAGGCGATGCGCCCGGCCACCCGCATGGCCTCGATGATCTCGGGGGGCTGAACCCACGGATCCGTGCTGCGCTTGGGGGCGGGCTTACCGACATACTCGGGACGCGTGATGTCGGCGGGCACCTCACGGTGCGGCGACTGCTGGCCTGGCTTCAGGGGTGCACGGACGGACATTGCTCCATGCTAAGCCGCCGCTTGCCGGGGCCTGCGTCGTGGGTAGCCGACCTAGACGGCCCGGGCCGGCGGCAGCAGCCGCAGCTGGCGTTCGCCGATCGTGCTCGGGTACTCCGGCGGCGCGATGACCGCGATGTCCATCCCGGCCGCGGTGATGACCACGGAGTCGCCCTGGGAGACCTGCTCCAGGTAATTCAGCGCGTTGGCCAGGAAGTCCCGCGCCGACACACGTTCCACAAGTTCCATGGCTACATGTCTACCGTCGGCCGAACGGCCCAGTCGAGCCGCGCACGATCAGCGGCAGGCCTCAGCGCCGAACGGCGGCCGCTGATCGGGCGGACTAGTCACAGATGCCTATGCGGCCATACCGGCGTCACCCGACGGTAGCTGGGGCTTCACGAGCCGGAACGAGTCCGGCAACGCGGATGGACACCGAGTGCAGCACCCGTTCCAGGGGGCCACGGCCCAGGTATCGCCGCCACACCCAGGCACCGGACAACGCCACCGCAGCGAAGATCGAGAACAGCTGCCAGGACCGTGGGCCGCCGTCGTCGGTCCACAGCAGATCCAGCACCAGCATGTGGGCCACGTACCAGGTCAACGCCATCGATCCGAGGGCGCCCAGCACGTGCTCGGTGACGAACAGGCAGCCGCCGATCACCGCGAGCGCGACGCCCGCGGTGAAGATCAGGTCGAAGGTGGTCCGGGTGTAGGCGCCGGTGACCAGCAGCCAGGCCGGATCCAGTGGCACGCCGAGGTCGTGCGAGTTGAGCAGCGGCAGCGCCACTACGTCGTAGTCGTTCAGATCCCCGCCGGTGGGCCACAGCTCCGGGTCGGCGTACGGCAGCTGCGCGCGGAGCCGCCGCGCCAGGCCGAGTGGCTCCAGGATCAGCCAGGACAGCCCGTAGCCGAGCACGGCGAGGACGAGCCCGGTCACCAGCAGCCGGACCCTGGCCCGGACGAGGTCCAGCCGTCCCACGGCGAGTCCGATGAGCACCAGCGGCAGGTAGGTCAGGGCGGGGAAGTCCCAGGAGAACAGCTGTGCTTCCAGCAGCAGGAACCGCAACTGCGGTCCGATGAGGACGGACGCGATGGCGATGCCGAGCAGCATCCGCCGGGACAGCCCCACCAGCGGAAGGCAGAGCAGGAAACAGACGCCGTAGCCGGTGAGGATCTCCACGAACGGCACATCCGCCGCCCGCAGCCCGAGTCCGATGGCAAGCAGCAGGCCCGCGCGCACCGCGATCCGCGCGCGGGCCCGGCGCAGGTCGCCCCGGGACAGCAGGGCGAGCGAGACACCGGCGAGGACCAGGAACAACGCCGAGGCCCGCCCTTCGGTGACCTCGGCGAGGGACTGTGGTCCGGCGTGCACCGCGAACATGCCCAGCACGGCCAGTCCGCGCGCGGTGTCGATCCCGGTAACCCGTTCTTGATTCACACCAGGTTCAACGCGCCAGGAGGCTACCCGCGCACCTGACTGCTGATCAGCGGAACGGCCTGTTCGTCGACGGTCCACGAGCCGTGGTGACCGATCATGATGGACTCCAGGGGCTCGCGCTCCGGGCAGACCAGCACGGTGCCGCCCTCCGCGACCGCGAGGACGTCGCCGATGCGCCGGGCGATGACGGCATCCGGCGGCGTCGGACCGAACCAGTGCTCGTCCAGGGCCTGCTCCCGGGTGGCCACCCGGACATCGGTGGACAGCACCTCGGTCCACCGGGCCAGCACCTCGCCCAGCGCGTCGGGACGGTCGAGGTGGACGTGCCGGACCCGGGCCTCCCCCGCGATCAGCCGGACACCCCGTTGCAGCTCCGCGTCGGCGTCCAGGTCGATCACCCGGTCCGCGCGGACCATGCCGTGGTCACCGGTGATCAATAGCGTGCAGGAGGCGGGCAACTCGGTCAGCAGATCGGCCGTCCACGCGTCGATGGCCCGCAGCGTCTCCAGCCACTCCGCGGAACCGGGTCCGTGGATGTGGCCGTTCATGTCCAGGTCGGAGAAGTAGGCATAGGTGAACCGACTCCGGGTGCCGGAATCCCGGGTGGCCGCGAGGATCCCCGCACGCAGTTCGTCGAGGGTGGCGGCCGGATACAGGGTGCCCGGCGCACGGAACGCGGCCCTGGTCAGCCCGGAGCCGTCGTAGTAGTCGGGCACCACATAGGACAGTTCGACGCCGTGCGCGGCGAGGTCCTCCAGCCTGCTGGCCCTCGGCTGCACCTGCTCTGGCGGGTAGAGCTCCCGGGCGTCTTCACCGAAGGCCGCGTCGACCTTCCAGCGCAACGCGTTGAGCACCCGGATCCCGTCGGCTTCGGGCACGGCGAAGCTGCTGCCGATGATCCCGTGGGTGGCGCACGGCGCCCCCATGGCCAGGCTGGTCAGGCTCACCGCCGTGGTGGCCGGGAACCCGGCGTTCAGCGTGGTGCCGACGTGCGCGGCGAGGGTGGGCGCGCTGCCGGAGTGCCTGGCCAGGAGCTCGGCGCCCAGCCCGTCGATCAGCAGCAGCACCACGTCCCGGTTGGGCGCGATCTGGAGTGGGGCGGGGGTGTCCAGTCCGAAGGAGGCGGCGACGGAGGGCAGCACATCGGCGAGGGTGTAGGCCACCTGCCCATGGTGCCTGAAGATCGCCTGGGCTGGGTCTGGTTTTTGGCGAAGGATGGCTTTGGAGGGGGAGACGGGATCGGGGTGGGGACTTTCCTGCCTGCGTGTTGGGTGGGGGGCACGCCGGTCTGGGGTGTCGGGGCCGCTGTGCGGGGCCTGTTTTGTTGACTTGTCGTGGCTTTTAGTCACGACAAGTGGCACTTGTCGTGGATAAAAGCCGCGACAAGTGGGGCGACACGGTGCAGAAATGGGGCGACACGCCGGGGATCCCACGATGTGGTCGTCCATTGTGAACGACAAGTGCCTGAACGTGGCTTTCAGGCCTATGGATGGGCCTGAAAGCCACGTTCAGGCCCAGACCGCCCAGACAGGCGTGCCCCCACCCGACACGCAGACAGGAAAGTCCCCACCCCGAGCCCATCCCTCCTCCAAAGCCATCTTTCGCCAACCGCCAGAAGCCCCCTCACCCCCGACGAGCCCGAGCCGCCCGATAGACCGCACTCCGGCCGGCAGCCAGCTCATCCAGCGGAGCCTGGATCCCCGACGGCAGCCGCAGCGGGTCGAACTCCGGCTCCGGAACCGGCGCGTCGATGATCTCCAGCAGCTCCATCGCGCCCAGCCGGATCAGCGTCGTCGACCGCCACTCCGCCGTCGGATCGTGCACCGCGTCATCCGGATCGGGCAGCCGCGCGTACAGGTCCAGCGCGCCCGGCAGCGCAGCGGTCAGGTCCCGGTGCAAGTAGTCCGGAGCCAGTCCCCGGGCGACCTCGATGTCCAGTGGATCGGCGACGACCCGGGGGTGCCATTCAAGGCGGGCCCAGCCGAGACCGTCCAGTCCGAAGGCGTGCACCGAGTGGTACGTCAGGCCCAGGAAACCGGCCGGGGCGGCCGTCGGCTCCGGTGGCGGATTGGCCGCCAGGAAGCCGACCAGCTCCGCGGCGGTCCGCACGAAGAACACCGGCGCGGTGAACGTGATCAGGTCCCAGTCCGGGAACCGGACCGCGATCCCCTGGTCCGTGGAATCCGCGTCATGCCCGTCCAGGCCACCGCGGGTCCCGGACAGCCGGGCGACGACGGGCACCGGTTCGCCTTGGGGCGCGGCCGTGAACACACCGCGTACCCAGCTGCCGCGGGCGTGCAGCAGCCGCTGCCCGGGGCACTGTCCGGTGACCTCGGCCAGGCCGGTCACCACGTCATCGGCGTTCATCGCCGCTCTCCAGGGGGATACAGCCAGCCGCGCAGCAGCCGGGTCAGGTTGGGCAGCACCAGATAGGTCATCAGCAGGCTGAACAGCACGGCGAACAGCATTGTGCGCACAACCAGCGGGGCGCCGCCGAGCAACGGGCCCAGCAGCAGGTTGGCCGTCAGCGAGACCGGCAGGATGCCGGCGCCGGACACCACCGCCAGTTTCCAGCGCGGCGGGGCGCCGGGGGCGACCGCGAACCAGGCCTCCACGCCGTGCAGTTCCCGGCGGGCGGTCTCCGCGTGGTGCCGGCCGGCCCGGTCGAAGTGCGCGGCCCGTTCCGGCGACCGCATCCAGGCCCGGTAGGACTCCGCGTCGCGGAAGCGGTGCAGCAGATGCCACGGCTCGCCCGGCGCCTCGGGGCGCAGCAGGCCGTGGCCGAGGTGACCGGGATGCCGGGCCGCCGCGGCGAGGATTCCCGCGGCCCAGTCCTCGAATTCGGCCTCGTGGCCCGCCTCGACACGGCGGGCCACGAGCACGGTGATGCCGTCGGACAACTCAGCCGGCCTGGGGCGCCGGGTGTACGTAGTGCTTGGTCTCCTGGAACTCCTCCAGGCCCCGCAGGCCGTTCAGCCTGCCCATGCCGCTCTGCTTGAAGCCGCCCTCCTCGAACTGGTCGACCACGATCGCCCAGGTGTTGGTCCAGACGGTTCCCGCCTCCAGCTCGCGGCCGACGCGCAGCGGCCGGGCCACATCGCGGGTCCAGATGCTGGCCGCCAAGCCGTACTCGGTGGCGTTGGCCCGGGTGATGGCCTCGGCCTCGTCGGTGAACACCTCGAAGGTGGCGACCGGGCCGAACACCTCCTGCTGCACGATGCGCGCGTCCAGGTCCTGCACCTCGACCAGGCTGGGCCGGTAGAAAGCCTGTTCACCGAGGCCACCACGCACGACGATCTTCGCGTAGTCCGCGGCTTCGGCGACCATCCGGTCGACCCGCTCGGCGTTGGCCCGGTCGATCATCGGACCCATCTCGCTGGCCGGGTCGTCGCCCGCGCCGACGCGCACCGCTTCCAGGGACTTCGCCATCCGCTCGCGCAGCTCGTCCGCGATGCCGGCCTGGGCCAGGATGCGGCTGCCGGTCATGCAGAACTGGCCGGTGAAGGTGGTGATCGCCTTGGTCAGCACCGGAACGACGGCGTCCAGGTCGGCGTCGTCGAACACGATCATCGGGCTCTTGCCGCCCAGTTCCAGGGACAGCGGCTTCAGCGTCTTCGCCGCCTGGCCCATGATGATCCGGCCGACCATGGTGCTGCCGGTGTAGCTGACCACGTTCACCTCGGGCGAGGAGACCAGCAGGGGGGCTCCGTCGTTCCCGGACTCGGTGAAGCAGTTCATCACGCCCGCGGGCAGGCTCTTCGTGGCCGCGATGATCTCGTACAGCAGGCCGTTGACCAGGCCGGTCTGCCCGGGCAGCTTCATCGCCACGGTACAGCCGGCGGCCAGCGCGGGGGCGAACGAACGCACCGAGAGCACGACGGGCGAGTTCCACGGCGCGATGACGGCCGCGACGCCCGCGCCCTCGGTCAGCGTCATCGAGTACAGGCCGGGACGGACCTCGGCGGCCCGGCCGGACTCGGTGAGCGCCAGCGCGCCGTAGTAACGCAGCTTCGGGATGGTCAGGTCGATCTCGAACGCGGCCTCGGCGAGAACCTTGCCGTTCTCCCGCGCCAGCAGCTCGACGAGCTCGTCGCGGCGCTCGGCCATCCGGTCTGCCATCTCGAACAGCGCACGGGACCGCAGCGTGCGGTCCCGGCTCCACTCGCCTTGCTTGAACGCCCGGCGGGCGGCGGCGATCGCCGCCTCGGCCTCCGCCGCACCCGCATCGGCGAACGTGCCCAGCGCCTGCCCGGTGGCCGGATTCAGCGACGTGGTCACCGTCGCCGAGTCGACCCACTGCCCGTCGATGAAGTTCCGGGCGTGCTTGTCAGTCAAGGGATCTCCTTAGATGAGTAGCTGCGCTCGCCAAGTTAGGTAGCCGGACCACGGCCGCCATCGGTCACCGCATCGGTCGGCGCATAGGTCATCCAGGGCTTATGTGGGAAAGGCAATCTCACCGCCGTCGAACGGAAGCCGGAGCGTGACCATCGGAGATCACAGGGAATGTCCGGGTGGTCGCGTCGTTATGCGAACCAGCTCATCCGAACAACATGGGGGAACCGTGTCATCGCACCTGCTCGGCCGGGAACACGAGCTGGGCGAACTACGCCGGGCATTGGACGGCGCCGGTTCGGCCGTGCTGCTGTCCGGCGAGCCCGGCATCGGCAAGTCGGCACTGCTGCGCGCCGTCGCGGACACCGCGGCCGGGCACACCGTGCTGCGTTGCGGCGGCACCCGGGACGAGTCCCGGCTCGCCTTCGGCGCGCTGCACGAACTGCTGTGGCCGATCGCGGATCGGATCGCCGGTCTACCGGGTCCGCAGGCCGCGGCCCTGGGTGGCGCGCTGGGACTCAGCGCGGAGGCGGCGGGCCGGTTCCAGGTGGGCGCCGCGGTGCTGACCCTGTTGGCCGGCCTGGCCGGACAGCGACCGGTGCTGCTGGTCGTGGACGACGCGCAGTGGCTGGACGAGGAGTCCGCCGACTGCCTGGCGTTCGTGGCCCGGCGGGCGGAGTGCGAGCCCCTCGCGATGCTGGTGGCCACCTCCGGAGACCCGGACGACCGGTGGGACCGGCTGCGCACACTGCCCGTCGGCGGCGTGGACGACCGGACGGCGTTGCGCCTGGTGCAGGAGCGGTTCCCGGGGATCGCGGCCGGCCTGGCCCAGCGGGTGGTGCGGGCGGCGGGCGGCAATCCCCTGGCACTGACCGAGCTGCCGGGACTGCCCGCCGATTCCTGGACCGGCGACCGGATCCCGGTCGGTCCGCTGCTGCGGCGCGCGTTCGGCGCCCGGCTCACCGCGTTGTCCGAGGAGCAGCGGACGCTGCTGCTGATCGCCGCCGCCGAGGCCCACGGGGACCTGCGGGCGGTGCGGGACGCGGCGGGGGAACTCGGGGTGGCCGAGCAGGTGTGGGAGTGGGCCGAGCAGTCCGGCCTGCTGTGCGTCTCCGGCGGCAGGCTGCGCTTCGCCCGGCCACTGGTCGGCGCGGTCGTGTACGACACCGCCCCGCCCGCGATCCGGCGGCGGGTGCACCGCGCCCTGTACACGGCGCTGGACGGCGACCGGCAGGCGTGGCACCTGGCCGCGGCGGCCGACCGGCCTGACGAGGAGATCGCCGCGTTGCTGGAACGTGCCGCCGGGGGCGGGGGCAGCGGTGCCGTCGCGCTGCTGCGCCGGGCCGCGGACCTGTCACCGGCCCCGGCGAACGCGGCCGGACGGCTGGCCCTCGCGGCGCGGGCGGCGTGGGAATCCGGTGAGCAGTCCACCGCGCGCGAACTGCTGGACCGGGCCGGGGACAGCACACCGCAGGACCTGGTCGCCGAGCGCAGCGGTGGCCTGCCCGGCCTGCTGGAGTTCGCCATGGGTAACCCGGAGCGGGCCCACACGCTGCTGATGCGCGACGCCGTCACGGTCACCGATCCCGGGCTGCGCCGGGAACTGCTCGTCGCCGCGGTGCGCGCCGCCTGGGCCGCCGGTCTGCCGGATCGGCAGTCGGATTCGATGCGCGCGTTGTCCGCCGTGAACGAGGACGCGTTGATCCGCTGGTGGTCCCCCGGCGAGCAGCCGCCGCCGGATCTCACCGGGATCGGCGCCTGGGTGCTGCCGCCGCTCCCGGTGGCCATGGAACTGGGCCTGGAGGCGGAGATCGACGAAATCTACCGCCGCTACGCCTGTGAACTGCGTGGCCGCGACGCGCTGCCCGGCCTGGCCTTCGTGCTCCCCCAGTCCGCGGGCGCGTCGATCATCCGGGGCCGGTGGACGGAGGCGGCCGACCAGATCGCCGAATGCCTGCGGCTGACCGGGCACACCGGCTCCGGCCACTCGGTGGCGCTGTGCCATCTGAAACTGGCCTGGCTGGCCGCGTATCGCGGCGACCGGGCGGCCGTGGACGAGCACACCGGCCTGGTCCTGGACGACTCGATCCCGCGTGGTGCGCGGGGCATCACCGCGGCGGCCTACTGGTACCGGGGCCTGGCGGCGCTGGGCGCGGGTCGCGCGCAGGAGGCCCTGGGACACCTGTCGCCGCTGCGGCTGGAGGGCCACGGCGCCTGTCACCCCACGTTCGCCCGGCTGGCCGCCGTGGACGCGGTGGAGGCGGCGGTGGCCTGCGGTCAGCTCGAGGCCGCGGGACCGTGGCTGGCCGAGCTGGACC
Organism: Pseudonocardiaceae bacterium YIM PH 21723; assembly: GCA_003600225.1. Classification (GTDB taxonomy): domain Bacteria; phylum Actinomycetota; class Actinomycetes; order Mycobacteriales; family Pseudonocardiaceae; genus QZFT01. The sequence continues at coordinate 7,236 of QZFT01000014.1, read as the reverse complement.
GCTGGGCCGAGCACAGCGGCGCCGGCTGGGCGATCGCCGCCCGGCTGCGGTGCCGGGCCCTGGTCACCGAGGGCCTGGGCGCGGAGACCCTGTTCCGCCAGGCCCTCGCGGTACCGGAGTCGGCGGACCGGCCGTTCGAGCACGCCAGGACCCGGCTGCTGTACGGCGAGTGGCTGCGCCGGGCCCGGCGGCGGACCGACGCCACCCTGGAACTGGACGCGGCGCGGGAGGTGTTCCAGCGGCTGTCGGCCGAGCCGTGGCTGGAGCGCACCCGGCACGAACTGGAACTGAGCGCCGGTGGCGCGCCGCATCCGTTCGCGCTGACCGCGCAGGAGCTGCGGATCGCGCAGCAGGCGGCCACCGGGCTGACCAACCGGGAGATCGCCGCCCGGCTGCTGATCAGCCCGCGGACAGTCGGCCACCACCTGTCCCGGGTCTTCGGCAAGCTGGGCATCGGCTCCCGGGTGGAGCTGGCCAGCATCGACCTGACCGGAGACCTCCGGCTCCTCGACTGACCCATGCAGTAAGGGGCACCCACCCTGCACTCAACGCAGTAAGGGGCACCCACCCTGCACTCAACGCAGTAAGGGGCACCCACCCTGCGCTCAACACAGTAAGGGTGCCCCTCACTGCGTGCCGGCTACCGGGGCGTCTTCAGGAACCGGCCCACCGTCTCGATGGCCGACACCGACTTCCCCGCGTCCAGGACCAGCGCGGCGAAGGCGACGTCTCCCTGATAGCCGACGAACCAGCCGTGCGAATGGGTGCCGTCGCCGAACTGCGCCGTGCCGGTCTTGCCGAACACATCCGGCAGCCCGGCCAGGATGTTGGCCGTTCCCACGGTGACCACGTCACGCATCATCGGTCGCAGCTGCTCCAGCTGTCCCTTGTCCGCCGCGGTGCGCGGGCCCTTCGCGACCTTGGTATCGGTGCCGCGCAACAGATGCGGGGTGACCGTGCCGCCGCGCGCCACGGTGGCGGCGACCAGGGCCATGCCGAACGGGCTGGCCACGACCTTGCCCTGGCCGAAGCCGTCCTCGGCGCGTTCCACGGTCCCCTGGGCCGGGGGCACCGAACCGGAGATCGTGGTGATCCCGGGAATGTCGTAGTCCACGCCGAGGCCGGTCTGGGTGGCCGCGGTGGTCAGCGCGTCGGCCGGCAGCCCCTTGGCGATGGTGGCGAATGTGGTGTTACAGGACTTGGCGAACGCCAGCCGCAGCGGCACCGTACCGAGATCGAACTTGTCGCTGTTCGGAATCGGCCTGCCGTCGATGACCGTCTCCCCGGGGCACGGCACCTGGTCCTCGATCTTGGCGCCGCGTTGCAGGGCGGCCAAGGCGGTGACGATCTTGAAGGTGGAGCCGGGCGGGTACTGGCCGGTCAGCGGCAGGCCGTTCTGCTGGTCGGCCGCGGTGTTCTGCGCGACGGCCAGGATGTCGCCGGTGCTGGGCTGGATGGCCACCAGCATCGCGGGCTGGGCCACCGGCTCGACCGCGTCCTCGGCAGCCGCCTGCACGATTCGGGACAACCCGGTGCTGACCGCCTTGGCCTGTTCCGGGGACTTGTCGAAGAGGGTGTCCACCTCGTTGCCCGCCGGGTCGATGGACACGATCTTCCACCCGTTCTTACCCGCGAGCTGCTTCTCGATGCCGGCCCGGACATCGGGCAGCACCTTGGAGCCGAAGTTCTTGTCCGGGGCCACCAGCCGCACCTGTTCGGTGAACCGCACGCCGGGCAGCTCGTAGATGGCCGGCTTGACCCGCAGGTAGTCGGCCTGACGCAGGACGGCCACGGTGTAAGAGTCGGCCTTGGCCGCCCCCTCGCCGATGGACTGCGTGGTGATGCCGGCGTCCAGGGGGGTCAACGCGGCGGCCAGGGCGGTGGCGACCTTGCCCAGATCACCGGCCTGCTTCCGCTCCAGCACCACCGAGACCAGGGTCTCCGGGGACATCAGCGGGGTGCCGTCCCGGTCCAGCACCGGGGCCAGCTGGGCGGGCACCTCTTTGCGGGTCAGCGACTGCTGCGCGCCCAGTTTGGGGTGCAGGTCGGACGGCTCGAAGTGCACCTTCCAGTCGCCGTTCAGCTCCCGCATGGTGAGCTTGCTCTGGTAGCTCCACAGGCGATCTTTGTCGAAGTCCCAGTTGTAGGTCACGGTGGCCTCGGTGTCGCCGATGCCACCCGTGGCCCGCACCTGGTCGACCTTGGTGGTGAGCGCCTTGGGCTTGAGGCCCTCGCGGACCTTATTCAGGATCCCCTTGGCCAGATTCGGATCGTCGGTGACGTTCGCCGCCTGATCCAGATCACCGATCGCCAGGCCGTTCAGGAAGGTCTCCGCCTGCTGCTGCGCGTCGGGACTGCCGAACAGGCTGCACCCGGACAGCGGGAGAACGAGGAGGACCGAACTCAGGACGATCAGTGATGTACGCCGCACAGGGAGGCAGTATGCCCCTAGTGGTCAACGGTCAGAACAGCACCGTCGAGTACTGCCCGACCTGGGTCATGCCGATCCGCCGATAGGCGGCACGGGCGGCGTGGTTGTAGTCGTTCACGTACAGGCTGGCGGTGCGCCGCATCTGCCGCACCAGGCGGTCGGCTACGGCGGCGGTGCCCTCGGCGCCCAGGCCGTGCCCACGCCGGTCGGGATGCACCCAGACGCCCTGGATCTGACCGACCCGGCTGGACAGCGCGCCGATCTCCGCCTTGAACACGACCTCGCCGTTCTCGAACCGGGCGAACGCGCGCCCGCCGGCGATCAGCTCGGCCACCCGGGCGCGGTACCCGGCTCCGCCGTCCTCGGCGCGCGGGTCGATGCCGACCTCTTCGATGAACATGGCCACGGCGGCGGGCAGATACCGGTCCAGCTCGTTCGGGCGCACCGGGCGCACCATGGCGTCCGGGCGGATCGACGGCGGCGCGGACAGCGCCAGCAGCGGTTGGTCGGCGCGCACCTCGCGGGCCGGTCCCCAGTGCGGGGCGAGTTCGTCCCACAGCGGCATGACCTGATCGGACGGGCCGACCAGGGAGGAACAGCAGCGGCGGCGACGCATGGCGCGCTCGGCGAAGGCGCGCACCGCGGCGTGCCCGCCGAACAGCGGAACCAGGTTGGCACCGGAGAAGCAGAGGCCGTCCAGCCTGCCGCCGAATCCCCACATCTCGCCGCCGAGCCGCCACGGATCGAGACCGGCGATCTCCACCCGGGAGGCCACCATGCAGTGCGACACCGGATCGGCCTCGAGGGCGGCTTGCACCGCGTAGGCGTCCCTGTCGTCCAGTAACCGTGCCCCGGCGAGTTTCAGCACGTCATAAAGAGTGCCAGACTCCGGCCCAAATGTCTGGATGGAGTGAGGGTCACCCTTACTGCATTGAACGCAGTGAGGGGCACCCATCCAGCGTTCAACGCCGTTTGGGTGCCCCTTACTGCATGGAGTTCTAGCCGACGGACACGGTGGGCTCGCCGCCCTCGACCGGTTCCATCTCCTCGGCGATGCGCATGGCCTCCTCGATGAGGGTCTCCACGATCGCGTGCTCCGGCACGGTCTTGATGACCTTGCCCTTCACGAAGATCTGGCCCTTACCGTTGCCGGACGCCACGCCCAGGTCGGCCTCGCGGGCCTCACCGGGACCGTTCACCACGCAGCCCATGACGGCGACGCGCAGCGGTACCTCCAGGCCCTCCAGGCCGGCGGTGACCTGCTCGGCGAGGGTGTACACGTCCACCTGGGCGCGTCCGCAGGACGGGCAGGAGACGATCTCCAGCTTGCGTGGGCGCAGGTTCAGCGACTGCAGGATCTGCATGCCGACCTTGATCTCTTCCACCGGAGGGGCGGACAGCGAGACGCGGATGGTGTCGCCGATGCCCTGCCGCAGCAGCGCGCCGAAGGCCACCGCGGACTTGATGGTGCCCTGGAAGGCGGGACCCGCCTCGGTGACACCCAGGTGCAGCGGGTAGTCGCACTGCTCGGCCAGCAGCTCGTAGGCCCGCACCATGACCACCGGGTCGTTGTGCTTGACCGAGATCTTGATGTCGTGGAAGTCGTGCTCGGCGAAGAGCGAGGCCTCCCACAGCGCGGATTCCGCGAGGGCCTCCGGGGTGGCCTTGCCGTACTTGGCGAGCAGCCGCGGGTCCAGCGAACCGGCGTTCACGCCGATCCGGATCGGGGTGCCGTGGTCCTTGGCGGCCCGGGCGATCTCACCGACCTTGTCGTCGAACTTCTTGATGTTGCCCGGGTTCACCCGCACCGCGGCGCAGCCGGCCTCGATGGCGGCGAACACGTACTTCGGCTGGAAGTGGATGTCCGCGATCACCGGGATCTGCGACTTCTTCGCGATCGCGGGCAGCGCGTCGGCGTCGTCCTGCGACGGACAGGCAACGCGCACGATGTCACAGCCGGCCGCGGTGAGCTCGGCGATCTGCTGCAGCGTGGAGTTGACGTCCGAGGTCAGGGTGGTGGTCATCGACTGGACCGAGATGGGGTGGTCGCTACCGACACCCACCTTGCCCACCATCAGCTGCCGGGTCTTCCGGCGATCGGACAGAGTAGGGGCAGCCTCTGCTGGATTCCCCAGGGGAGGGAGTCCCAGATTGACCGTCATCGCGTCCTCTCTCACACACACAACAACAAGGTGCTACTCATCCAGCATGCACCACGAATTCGGGAGTCCCTGATTGCGTGCGCAATCAGACACCCGAAGCATCGATCGCGACGCCCAGTAGCTCCCGGGCCGTCGCACGTGCCCAGGCCTCGGCGGCCAGGACCTCGTTCAGATCTTGGGGGGCTGATCGCCAATGGTCAGCGCGGTTCAGCACCTGCTCGATGGTGTCCACGATCGCCAGGAAGGGGACGCGTCCGTCGACGAACGCGGCGACGCCTTCTTCGTTGGCGGCGTTGTACACGGCGGGGTGACATCCACCGCATTCCCCCGCCGCGCGGGCCAGCCGGATCGCCGGGAACGCGACCTCGTCGAGGGGCTCGAACGTCCAGCTGGCGGCGGTGTCCCAGCGGCAGGGCTGCGAGGCGTCCGGGATCCGGTCCGGCCAGCCCAGGGCCAGCGCGATCGGCAGCCGCATGTCCGGCGGGCTGGCCTGCGCGATGGTGGAACCGTCGGTGAAGGTGACCATGGAGTGGATGATCGACTGCGGGTGCACCGTGACGTCGATGTCCTTGATCGGCACGTCGAACAGCAGGTGCGCCTCGATCAGCTCCAGGCCCTTGTTGACCAGGGTGGCCGAGTTGATCGTGATGACCTGGCCCATGTTCCAGGTCGGGTGCGCCATGGCCTGCTCCGGCGTGACCTCGGTCAGTTGCTCGCGGGTCCTACCGCGGAACGGGCCGCCGGAGGCGGTGAGCACCAGCTTGGCCACCTCGTCGGCCCGGCCGCTGCGCAGGCACTGGGCCATCGCGGAGTGCTCGGAGTCGACCGGGACCAGCTGGCCGGGCTTGGCCAGCCCGGTGACCAGGGAGCCGCCCGCGATGAGCGACTCCTTGTTGGCCAGCGCGAGGGTGGCGCCGGTGCGCAGCGCGGCGAGGGTCGAGGCCAGGCCGCGGGAGCCGGTGATGCCGTTGAGCACGATGTCGGCGGGCACGGTCTCGATGAGTTCCAGGACCGATTCGGGCCCGGCCAGGATGCGCGGGACGGCGAACTCGCCACGGTTGTAGCCGCGCTGCTGCGCCACGGCGTAGCAGGCGAGCTGCAGGTCCTCGGCCGAGGTGGCCTTGGCGACGGAGACCGCGCGAACGCCGAACTCGATGGCCTGCTCGGCGAGCAGCCGGGGGTCGGCTCCGCCTGCGGCCAGGCCGACGACGCGGAACAGATCGGGGTTGCGCCGGATGACATCGAGCGCCTGGGTACCGATGGAACCGGTCGACCCGAGCAACAACACGGTCCGCTGCATGGCGCCTTCCCTCAGATTCACCGCCTACCGATCAGCATTCTCCCGTACTCGCGCTGCGAGGTTCGCGGCAGGGCTCTATAACGGAACGGTAACGCCCGCGTGAGGATCGCCGTCCTGGGTACCTCTGTAGGGCATAACGCTCCCGATCAAGGGGGCGCGGAGAGGAAGGTGTGAGCCGATGGGCATTTTTGCGTGGATCATTCTGGGCCTGATCGCCGGCTTCATCGCCAAGGCCATCCACCCGGGTAAGGACCCGGGCGGTTTCATCATCACCGCGGTGCTCGGCATCCTCGGTGGTCTACTCGGCGGCTACCTCGGCAAGCTCGCCTTCGGCTGGGACGTCAGCAGCTTCTGGAGCATCAAGACCTGGTTCCTGGCCATCGCCGGCTCGGTGATCCTGCTGGTGCTCTACCGACTGCTCTTCCGCTCCAAGGCCAGCGCCTAGTTATTAGAAGTCGTGCGACGAAGGGCACTCGCTGTGTGCGGGTGCCCTTCGTCGTATCCACCGGCAGGTGTGCGAATATGACCGTGTCAAAGCTTGTCGAGCGCAGGAGGCACCCGCAGTGGCCGCGACCAAGCCGGAAGGCGCCGTAGAGGTGGCCCACGGGCACGAGATCAAGCACGTCGACCCGGCCGCGGAGCCGTCGGTGGAGTGGGGCTGGCACGGCACCTTCCCCCGCGCGACCCGCATCGCCGGCTGGGTGTGCGCCCTGGCGATGTTCGGCATGCTGATCGGCAACCACCGGGGCTGGGTGGAGGACGCCTGGCTGATCGCCATCGGCTCCGGCATGATCATCGCCCTGCTGTGGGACCAGGCGCGCAGCCGCACCCCCTGGCGCCGATAACCCGTTCTTTTGCTTAAAGGGCACCTTTCCCAGTTGTGGGAGGTGCCCTTTTTGGCGTTCTGAGGGGGTGGTGGCTGGGTCTGGTGGTCGGCGAAAGCGGCTTTGGAGGGGGAGACGGGTGGGTGGGGCCGTCTTTGCTGCCTGCTTGTCGGGTGGGGGCCTGGTCTTTCCTGCTGGCGTGCCTGGTGGGGGCTGCCGTCTTTCCTGCCGGGCTGTTGCGTTGTGAGCCCGGTCGGGTGGTGACGGCTGCGGCTTTTCCGTCTTCAAGACCGGAAAGTGCCCTGTTTTCGGTCTTGAAGACGGAAAAGTGCGCCGCAGGTGGGTCGCGAGGGGCCAGTGGGACGCATGGGGCTCCTGTGGGTGAACGGGGTCCCGTTGTTCCATCTTCAAGATGGATTCGGTGCCTCGAATCCATCTTGAAGATGGAACAACGGCTTGGTCCACAGTGGATTTGCCCCATGATCATCGGGGTTTGCCGTAAAGGGCACCTTCACTGGA
>QZFT01000010.1 GCA_003600225.1 Pseudonocardiaceae bacterium YIM PH 21723 | reverse complement strand
CGACGGCGGTCCGGAGTGTCCCGATTCCCGCCAGGTCCGCCCCCTCGGAGGCGAGGACGCCGATGATCCGGCCGGTGATCGGCCCGCTGTCCGGGCTGATCTGGGACAACGCGGGCGAAGGCCGCACATCGGTGGGCGGCTCGCCTGACGGTGCGGGCAGACCGAGGCCGGCCGCGACCGCCGTGCACAGCTGTTCGTTCACCTGGGCGAGCACGCCCAGCATGCGCTCCCGGATGGGCTGCTCATAGCACTTGCCGAGCTCAAAGGTGAACGCCTCGATGATGTGGACGCGTTCCACCTCGGTCATGCTGGCCCAGAACATCGCCGCCTGGCTGAAGTGGTCGGCGAACGAGGCCGGGGCCTCGCGGACCTTCGGGCCGTGCACTTCACGGGGAAGGTGCACATAGCCGCCCTCGTCCGCGTTCGCCGGAAGCGGCTGTCCGTCGTCGATGCTGTTGGGTAGATAGGGCGCTTGCCCCTGGTGGATCGCGGTCTGGTGCATCCCGTCGCGCAGGTTGTCATTGACCGCGGCATGCGGGCAGTTGATCGGCAGCTGGGTGAAGTTCGGCCCGCCCAGCCGGGTCAGCTGCGTGTCCAGGTAGGAGAACAGCCTGGCCTGCATCAACGGATCGTCGGTCACCTCGATGCCGGGCACCAGGTTGCCGGTGTGGAAGGCGACCTGCTCGGTCTCGGCGAAGTAGTTGGTGGGGTTGCGGTCGAGGGTCAGTCTGCCGACCAGCTGTACCTCGGCCAGCTCCTCCGGGACGATCTTGGTCGGGTCCAGCAGATCGATGCCCTCGAAGGTCTGGTCCTCGCTGTCGGGCAGCAGCTGCAGTCCGAGCTCGTACTCCAGCGGCGCCCCGGCCTCGATCGAATCAGCCATGTCCCGGCGGTGGAAATCGGGGT
>QZFT01000009.1 GCA_003600225.1 Pseudonocardiaceae bacterium YIM PH 21723 | reverse complement strand
TGAGGTTCCCCCTCTTCGCCGGACACTTCGGGTGTGGGGTTAGGTGGTGTGGTGAGTCGAGGTTTGCATGGCTTCGAACTCGATGGGGCTGAGCATCTGAATGCTGGAGTGTCTTCGATATGGATTATACCAACATTCGATCCATTCAAAGATGGCATTCGATAACTCTGAACGTGTTTCCCATCTCTTCTGGTCAAGCAGTTCGAGTTGCATGGTGCCCCAGAAGGATTCCATCATCGCATTGTCGTAGCAATCGCCGATCGTTCCCATCGATCCGAGTAGTCCGGCTTCGCGTAGACGTTTTCCGAAAGCCCAGCTCGTATATTGTGTTCCGTGGTCCGAGTGAAGGATCGTGGAATTGTTTCCCGGGTTTCTGCGGGTGATGGCCATGCCGAGCGCGTCGGTGACCAGCGTGGTCTGCTGGCGGACATCGATCGACCAGCCGATGATCCGCCGTGAGTAGGAGTCCATCACCGCGGCGCAGTAGAGCTTGCCCTCGCCGGTGGGGTGTTCGGTGATATCGGTCAGCCAGAGACGATCTGGCGCGGTGACGGTGAACTGGCGGCTGACCAGGTCTTCCTCGGTTGCTTCGTTGATCGGGTTACGTCGGCCTTTGCGCCGGTAGACGCCCTGGAGGCCGGCCTCACGCATCAGGCGTTGGACTCGTTTGAGGTTGACCTGCTCGCCCAGGCCCAGGCGCAGCTCGGCGTGCACGCGGGGCGATCCGTAGCTGCCCCGTGAGTCCTGGTGGATCCGTGTGATCATTTTCGTGAGATCTTTGTTCCGTGTTTCTCGGGGCGAGCCAGGCCGGCCTCGCCAGTCATAGAACCTGGAAACAGAGACTTTCAATACCCGGCAGGTCACCGCGACAGGGATCTTGTCTTCGGCAAGTTCACGGACCAGCGGGTAGATTATTTTGGCAGGACGTTTTCCCGGGCGAAGTACGCGGCGGCGCGTTTCAGGATCTCATTTTCCATTTCCAGCTGACGGGTTCGTTTCCGCAGCTCGGCGAGTTCCTTCTTTTCCGCGCTGGTCAGCTTCCCGGTATCGCCGCCATCATCGGTATCGGCCTGGGCCATCCAATTACGCAGGCATGATTCGCTGATACCTAGGTCTTTGGCCAGCGCGGCGACCGGTTTCTCGCCCAAGCGGGCAAGCTCGACGGCACGCTGGCGGAACTCCGCAGGGTGTGGTGCAGGCACAGAGACATCCTCCCTGGCGACCAGCGGTCACCACAGGGCAGGTGTCCGTGAACTTGGGGGAACCTCA
>QZFT01000008.1 GCA_003600225.1 Pseudonocardiaceae bacterium YIM PH 21723 | reverse complement strand
GTGCCCGTTACCTTTCTCGTGGCTCGTTGATCGAGCTCTGGTCGCCAGGCCCGGTATGACTCTCGTGCCCCTGTCGTTTCCATGATCCGGTGGGTGGTGTCGCCGGGTCTGGTGGTGTCGATGGACCGCTGATAGGGACAGGTGCCGGCCCGTAGGGTTAGGTCTGGTCGTAACGTGGCTGCCGGCTGTCGATGCCTGGCTGGTGACCAGCCCCGCAACGAAAGACAAGGTCCGTGACCAGCGATTACGGTGTGTTCCTCGGTTTGGATGTCGGTAAAGGCGAGCATCACGCCGTGGCCCTGGCCCCGGACGGGAAGCGTCTGTATGACGCCGCGCTGCCCAACACCGAACCTCAACTTCGAGCGGTGTTCGACAAGCTCGCCCAGCACGGCCGCGTGCTGGTCGTGGTCGATCAGCCGGCGACGATCGGTGCCTTGCCGGTCGCGGTGGCCCGAGCCAGCTGCCAGGAGGTGGCCTATCTGCCTGGCCTGGCGATGCGCCGCATCGCTGACCTCTACCCAGGCAACGCCAAGACCGACGCCCGCGACGCGTTCATCATCGCGGACGCCGCCCGCACTCTGCCGCACTCGCTGCGACGGGTCGACACCGGCGACGACGTCCTGGCCGAGCTGGAGGTCCTGGTCGGGTTCGATGACGACCTCGCCTCTGAGGCGACCCGCACCAGTAACCGCATCCGCGGCCTGCTCACCGGCATCCACCCCGCACTCGAACGTGTCCTCGGGCCGAAAGTCCAGCACATCGCGGTCCTGGAGATCCTGTCTCGCTGCGGCGGACCAGCCGGCATCCGCAAGGCAGGCCGCCGCAAACTGGCCTCGATCGCGTCCAAGCACGCGCCTCGCATGGGCGCCCAGCTCGCCCAGGACATCCTCGCGGCGCTGCAGGAGCAGACCGTTGTCGTCCCCGGCACGACCGCGGCGGACTCGGTGTTCCCCCGCCTGGCAGACAGCCTGAAAAACGTTCTGCTGCAACGAAAACAGCTCGCCAGCGAGGTCGAGGGGATACTCGATGCGCACCCTCTTGCCCCGGTCCTGATCTCCATGCCCGGCATCGGGGTCAGGACCGCAGCCCGCATCCTTCTCGAAGTCGGCGACATCACCGCCTTCAGAACACCCGGTCACCTGGCCGCCTACGCGGGCATCGCCCCGGTCACCCGACGCTCCGGCAGCAGCATCAAAGGCGAACACCCACCCAGAACCGGCAACCGGAAACTCAAACGGGCGTTCTTCCTGGCCGCGTTCGCAGCCCTCGCAGACCCACCGAGCAGGGCCTACTACGACCGCAAACGCGCCGAAGGCAAGAAACACAACGCCGCCCTCATCTGCCTAGCCCGCCGACGCTGCGACGTCCTGTTCGCCATGCTCCGCGATCATGCCTACTACCGGCCCCCCACACCAGCAGCGGCTTGACCAAACCCATAGGGACACCCACCC
>QZFT01000007.1 GCA_003600225.1 Pseudonocardiaceae bacterium YIM PH 21723 | reverse complement strand
GAGCCGTTCGGCGCAGCCACGGCCCACGACTCGGCCCTACAGTTGAGCGCACTGGGGAAGATCTCGTTCTGGGGAGATGACGGTGCGCGTCGTACCGGTGATCAGCATCGTCTGCGTGCTCGGCGCGCTGACCACGGCCGCGCTGGCCGGGACATCCGATCCGGTGCGACTGAAGGGGCGGGGAACCTCGCAGGTCCAGGTCATGGAGAAGGCGGCGCATACCTACGCGGACCAGCACCACCTGCTGATCGGCAAGATCACCCCGGGGCCTGGTCAGACCTGGTACGTCCCGCTGTCGCGCAGGCACAACGGGCTCGCGGTACTCGGCGCCGACGTCGTGCTGGTGGTCGACGGCACGGGCAGGATCCGCGACGTCACACCGGGAGACACTCCGGACACGATCACCCTGGACACCAAGGCGACGGTCCCGGAGGAGCAGGCGAAGCGGACGGCGCTGGCCCAGGTCAAGGGCGCGGACATGTCCGACACCATGGAGAGCGTCGTGTTGATGCGGGGCGGCGCGCCCACACTCGCGTACGCCTTCGACATCTGGCGGTCGACGGGCCGGGCCGAGGAGTACGACGGCCTGAGCCGGGTATGGGTCGACGGCCACTCGGGAGCGGCGCTCGGCAAGATCGTTTATGGGCAGACGGCGATCGGGCAGGGCCAGAACACCGGAAGGGTCACCTTCGACACGAAGAAGGTGGACGGCGGGTTCAGCATGTCCGACACCACCCGGCCCGGTCTGAGTTGCGGGAAGTTCCCCGACTCGGGGAAATACCTGTCGCGCGCGGACGACCAGTGGGGTGCCACGGACACCGAACGCGCCTGCGTGGACGTGCTGTACGCGGCGCAGCGGGAATGGGACATGCTCGGTTCCTGGCTGGACCGCAAGGGATTCGACGGCCTGGGCCGGGGCTATCCGGCGTTGGTCGACTGGGACCAGGACAACGCGGGCTGGAGCGCCGCGAAGGATCGGGCCATGTTCGGCAGGGATCCGGCCCGCGGCCGCGCCATGACCTCCATCGACATCGTGGGGCACGAGTACGGCCACGCGATCTACCACGCCACGGGCACCGAGGACGAGTACACGGATCCGGAGTCCACCGGGCTGAGCGAGTCCACCGGGGACATTCTGGGCACGCTCACCGAGCACTTCGCGAACAATCCGGCCGATCCGCCGGACTTCACCATCGGCGAGGTGGTGGGCCCCGGCCCGTGGCGCTATATGGACAAACCCAGCCGGGACGGCGAGAGCCCCGACTGCTGGCGCCGGGACCTGAACGCGCTGCGGGACGTGCACGCGGCCGCGGGCCCGCAGAACCACTGGTTCTACCTGCTGGCCCAGGGCTCGGCGAATTCACCGACCTGCAACGGCAGACCGGTCACCGGCATCGGCATTCAGAAGGCGGGCAGGGTCTTCATATCCGGCCTGATGCGCAAGACGTCCACCTGGAATCACGCCGCCGCCCGGCGGGCGACGGTCGCGAGTGCGCTGGAGCTGTACGGCTGCCCGGAGGTCACCGCGGTGCGCTCCGCCTGGGACGCCATCTCCGTGCCCGCCGGGCCCACCGAGCCGAAGGGCTGCGCCTAGCCCCCGAGGTTGTCCCGAAGTTGGCGATGTTCGGCGATAAGGTCCCGCCGGGGATCTGCTGTTACCACCGGCCGTCCTGGTGTGGACCTCGGGATTCCT
>QZFT01000006.1 GCA_003600225.1 Pseudonocardiaceae bacterium YIM PH 21723 | reverse complement strand
ATCACCACGGCCGACTGCGCCGAGGTGGCCAAGGTCGTCAAGGCCACCAAGATCGGCCGCCCCTCACTGCGTTGAACGCAGGGTGGGTGCCCCTCACTGCACCCCACGGATCTACTGGCGGGTTGGTTCAATCATGAGAACAAGCTCGCCACCCACCCGTTTCGTGACCATCGGCTACCGATAATCGGGGTCCCTGTTTCCCTGTAGCTCCAAGGGTTCCCCATGCGTATGCGTGTACTGCTGGCCGCGGCGATGGCGGCCGGCCTTGTGTTCGGCGGAATGTCCTATTTGGACACCGATGCGGAAGAAGTGGAATACGACGAGGTGGCCAATGTGCAGACCGGCGACGCCGATCTGCGCGAGGCCGAGAGCCGGGAGCTCCCGGACGGCAAGGTGATCACCCGGAACCAGTTCTTCGGCGATATCCAAGTGCTCGGCGCCCAGGTCAAGGAGAACGTGGGCCCGGAGGGTGAGCTGGAATCCAAGCTGGGCAAGCTCTCCAAGGCCAAGCTGGGCGTCTTCCCGGCCGTCACCGAGCAGACCAAGAAGGCCGCGGGCGAGGCCGCCGTGAAGTCCCTCGCGGCGAGCGAGAAGGTCGACGCGGCCACCCTGCAGGTGACCGATGTGCAGCCGCGCTGGTACGACCCGAGCCTGTTCGACCTGCCCGGCACCGCGAAGGCGGTGCCCGCCTATCTGGCAGAAGTCACGGCCCAGGTCCAGCCGGACACCGAAGAGGCCAGCGGCAAGTGGGACGTGGTGCTCAGCGCCGTGGACAACTCCACCTTCACCTCCTGGCCGCTGGTACACACGGCCGTCAACCGGGTCGTCTGCGATGCCAACAGCAGGCGGTTCAACACCAACGGCGGCGGCAACCGCGCCTGGCAGTGCGGCACCTCCCTCCAGGTCAGCCAGGCCGAAGGCGGCAAGCAGTCCGCGGTCGCCGACGTGAAGAACGTCTTCCAGTTCTTCGGCGACACGCAGAACATGTTCCAGAGCAAGGCGAAGACCGACCTGACCAAGCTCATCGGCGCGGACTACGGCGACGGCAAGAGCAAGGCGCTGCGGGCCACGGTGCGCGGCTGCTCCAACGCCTGCCCGTTCCGCAACGCCTTCTGGGACGGCAGGCAGATGTTCTTCGGCACCGGCCTGACCACCGACGACATCAGCGCGCACGAGCTGTCGCACGGCGTCACCCAGCACACCGCGGGCCTGGTCTACCGGGGCGAGTCCGGCGCGATCAACGAGTCGCTGTCGGACATCTTCGGCGAGTTCACCGACATGACGAACAAGTCGGCGGACGACAACAAGGCCAATCGCTGGCAGATGGGCGAGGGCTCGGCGTTCGGTGTCATCCGGGACATGTCCAGGCCGGAGCGGTTCCGGAATCCGAACACCTACCTCGGCCAGTTCTGGGCCACCGGCGCCGGGGACAACGGCGGCGTGCACACCAACTCCGGGGTGGGCAACAAGCTGGCGTTCCTGATCGCCGACGGCGGCAGCCACAACGGACAGACGGTGACCGGTATCGGCATCGACAAGTCGGCGGCGCTGTGGTTCGCGGTGGAGAACACGCTGACCAGCACGAGCAACTACGCCGACCTCGGCAAGGCGCTCAAGGCGGCGTGCAAGAAGACCGCGAAGGCCAAGGTCGCCGGCATGAAGTCCGCCGACTGCAAGCAGGTCACCAAGGCGATCAAAGCCGTCAAGATCCCCTGACCGCTGCTCCCGAAGTCGGCGATGCTGCCTGAGCCGATCATCGCGGTTTCGGCGAACGCGGCCCCTGCAAAGCCAACG
>QZFT01000005.1 GCA_003600225.1 Pseudonocardiaceae bacterium YIM PH 21723 | reverse complement strand
CGATGTTCGGGCGCCGCCCGAACACCCCCAACTCCGTGAACTGGGCTTTTACGAGTGGTGGCAGGGACGTTCGGCCGTGTCTCAAGGCTGCGGTCCCGTTGTGATTCCGAAGTTGGCGATGTCCGGGGCTCGTTCCTCGCCGCGAACATCGCCAACTTCGGGGCTTGTCCCCCGGTCGGGTATCGCTGAGCGGAAGCGTAGGCTCTCGCGTCATGACCCACGCCACACGACCGTCTCGTCCCCGGAGGCGATGATCGTGGGTATCTGGGTGGTGGCCGGCGCGGCCGTGGCGGTGCTGGTGCTCGGGTTGTGGGCATCGACGAGCCGGTGGCGAGTACGCCGGAAAATGGTGCGCCGGGTGAAGGCCGAATTGGCGCGGAATGTATTGACGGTTCCGTTGCCCGCACAACCGCAGGCGGTCAAAGTACTGCCGATGCCTGTTCAGCGGACGGCTGATAGCGGCAGGCACCGGCTGCGAATTCAGTAACGGCGTCCCTGGCGGTTCTCCCAGTCGAGCCGCTGCATGATCCATTCCTGGATGAGGGCCACCGGTGCGCTGCCCCGATCCTCGGCGATCTGGCGCAGCTGGTCGCCGGCCAGCAGCGGCAGCCGCACCTGGTACACCTCGGCGTTACCGAAGCGCGTCAGCGTGCCCTCAGGGTCCTGCTCCGGCGCCAGCGCCGAAAGATAGGACTCCAGCTCGTGATCCGGTTCCTGCACCTCGTCGGGCTTGTTCAGCGGGCGATGACGGCCAGAGTCCTTGCGTCCAAATACCACGCCCCCACGATAACCGCTGCAAGCCTCGGCCGGGTAACCGCGGACATGGAGAGGCCCCCGCGCCAGGGGGAGGAACGCGGGGGCCGGAGGGGATCTCCACAGGCGCTGACCGGGGGTGTGTCAGCTCAACTATTCTTACATGCATTTCCCGGGCATTCACGGGATTGTTCGAAAAAAATCGATGGCGATACGGTCACGTATTGACCATTGATTGACCGGCTATCCGATTTGTTGTGAATATGTCCGAGGCCGAACCGCCGTGTGGTGGCCGTCAGCGCTTTGTGGCCGACAAGTGATCATGTCGCGATGGCCGCGCCATGGGCAAGATCAGACATAGAAATCCATAATGGACAGATCTTTCCGTCCAGTGGACGGCGAACGCGCTCCGATGTGAATATGGGAATCCCAGGAGTGAAAGATCCCGCAGGTAACCGGGAATTGAGAAAATTTTCCTGCGGATACCAGATCTGCAGGTCAACGGCAACCATTGACAGAAAATGCAATACGGAAGATCGCGTTCCTATCTCTTCTCGGTCACCGGTTACTGAGAGTTTCCATTGAATCACTCCCAGGGGGGCTGCGATGCCTCTGCTCGCTAGATAACCTGCGCCGGAAGCCGAGTTCGGGGAGGCAGCATGAGCGGGTCACTCGACGTACGGGCGTTCCTGTGGTCACAGGACGACTTGTCCGTACGACAGTCATCATCCGTACCGATGCCGCGTAACGGGGAACCCTCTCGGATTTCCGAGGAGCAGGTTCACCGGGCGCGAATGTCGGTAGCGCGCAATGCGATGAGCGCGGAGGATTGCCTGGAACTTCTGGACATGTTGGGACTTGTCGACGGCGATGACGGCATCCCGCCGGTTCGTCGTTGATAGGTTCAATATCAGGTTCGAAGTAGACCAATAGCCGACTATTGTCCGCCCGGTGATCGTTTTTCAGTCAAGCACCTCGCCGGGAGCCGGGCGGATTCACCGCTGACACGCGGGTAGACCTTCGGATAGCGTGGTGATCGCACACGCCACTCGATCTGGGGGACCACGTGGATGCTCGCCGGGTACTCGAAGACGTCAAGGACACCGTCAATGCGGTGGGCCGAGCCTTCTTCCGGGCCCCGGAGCGGATCGCCGAGGAAGAGCGCCGGGGCTGGCCGTTCTTCAGCGTGTACGTGCGTGGGCGGACCGCGGTCCTGGGTGACCTCACCCCCGAGGCGGGTGCCGACACCATCGGCATGCTGCCCCGGCCCTCGGTCATCGGTTCGCTGACCGAGGTCACCCCGCAGGCGTCCGCCGACGAGATGGTCGCCGTGTTCAGCGGCATCAACGCCGCCTGGTCCCGGCGCCACCTGGCGGACACCAAGGACCCGGAGCGCTTGGCCGAGCTACTCGCCACGCTCGTCGACACCGCCGACGGCGCGGCACTGCCGCTGTTCGCCGGCTGGCAGCGGGCACCCCGGCCCACCGACCCCGTCGAGGCCGTGGGCTTCCTGATCTTCGTGTTCCGCGAATACCGTGGCGGAATTCACTTCGCCGCTCTGCGGGCCTGTGGGCTCACCCTGACCCAGGCCATCGCCCTGGACCCGAATGCCAGGACCGGCAGGCTGCAGCTCACCGGCTTCACCGACGAGCAGGCCGCCGAGCTGATGGCCGCCGTTGACCAGCCCGAACTGCGCGCCGCGTACGAGCAGGCCTGGGAACTCACCGAGAGCGCGGTGGCCCGCCACCTGCGCGCGTCGCTCACCGACGATGAGCTGGCCGAATTCCGTGACCTGGTACTCGCCCTCCCCGCACCCTGACCGGTAGGGCGCCTGTGTATTCTGTACCCGGTCCTACGGTAGTTCAGTAGATCGACTGGGTCCCCTTCGTCTAGCGGCCTAGGACTCCGCCCTTTCAAGGCGGCAGCGCGGGTTCGAATCCCGTAGGGGGCACTCAAGTGGGAAAGCCCTGTTCGCGGAGAACGCGAACAGGGCTTTCGTGCTTATTACTGCGGGGGCCGAGCCCCC
>QZFT01000004.1 GCA_003600225.1 Pseudonocardiaceae bacterium YIM PH 21723 | reverse complement strand
GACCCCCTGGCCAGGTCACGTAACCGCTCGGCGCCATCCATGGCCTGGAGGAAACCGGCCGGGGGCGCCACCCCCGCGGCTGCGGGTTACCCATTGCTACTTGATGTCCTCATCCGCGACGACGAACAGTTCGGAGTGCGGCTTCGCGTTACCGAAGTTGCCATGCGGCCAGGACTGGCGGTTGAACTCGACGCACGGGGTGCCGTGGTTCTCGTCGACGAACTTGGTGTCCAGGGACAGCCCGCCCTTGGGGTCCACATCCAGGATGCAGACCTTGTGGTCACCGTCGATACCCGTACGCGCCACGAAGTAGTTCGAGGTCGCGATCCGGCTCACGTGCGCGTCCGGACCAGGGGTGATCTCGTGGTAGAAACCGTCCTCACCCAGCTTGAAGTTGTCCAGCGTGCCCCAGTGCGGGCCACCCTGGATCGGCTGGATGCCGGCCACGGCCGGGCAGTCGGATTCCTTACCACCGGCGGTGATCTCGTCGATCTCGCTGATGTTGCACTGCGGCGAGTTGCCGCTGGCCAGCAGCTTCTGGATGTCCAGGTTCACGATGTAACCCGGGGAGCCCTTGTCATCCGGGCCGTAGACACCGGCCGGACGGCCGACGACAGCGTGGTACAGGTACTTGTCGTCCAGGCTGGTCTGCACCCAGCCACCACCATCGTTACCCGCCGGGAACTGGTCAGCGCCCAGCTTCTTGGCGGCGGCGGTGTCGTCGAAGACCTCACGCCACTGCGGCTCGGCCGCGGTGATGTCCGGGGTGTAGTAGATCGCTCCACCGGCCATGGTCTCGGCGAACGCGCCCTTGTGATCGGGCAGGTTGGTGACCGTGGTCTCCATGACAGCGCGGTTCTCGTTGCGCAGCGGGTCGTCCTTCTGCGAGCGAGGTCCCTTGGGAAGCGTGCTCACGGTGAGCAGCTTCGGGTGAGCGCGGTCGCTGATGTCCCAGGTACGAACGGTGGGACGACGCAGGAACGGGCTCGGGGCCTTCACCGGGTCAAGGATGATGTTGCGCGGCTCGGCGTAGTCGGAGGTGACCATCCGGTTCAGGTCCTCGCGGACCTGGATGCCGTGCGGGTTGGCGCAGGTGGTCTCCACCAGTGCCGGGAGGTTGACGCACTCGCTGGTGTCCTCGCCGTGCTTGGCGGCGGGGAACTCACCGAGGTTCTTGGCGTTGCCATCGAGGCGCACGACCTCACCGGGCGAGCCGGCGAAACCGTTGCTGATGTGGGTCTGGCCATCGGCGTACAGGTGCGGGCCGGGTGCGACCGGGCCACCCATGTAGGTGCCGTACGCCGTGCCGTCCTTCAGCGTCCAGTACGCGTCCGGAACCGATCCACCAAGGGTGTTGGTCGGCAGGCTGATGCCCGAAATGCTCAGCTCGGGCAGCTTCTTCACGTCGAACGCGTAGGTCGCCGCGGAGAAGAGGCCACCGGCGAAGATCTTGTCGCCCTTGTGCCAGATGTACTGCATGTGGTGCGGCTCGTTCTCCACCAGCGGGCCGACGGTGGCGGTGTTGACCACCTTGCCGTAGGTCGGCGAGCCCTTGGTGGCGTCGATGACCGCGAGGAAGTCCGGGCCGGGCAGGGCGTTGTTCACGTCCTTGACCAGGGTCGGGACGTCCACGCTGAGGCCACCGGGGAGAAGGGTGCGCACCTTCTTGACCGCGGTGTCGGCGATGTTCTCGTCGCCTGCCCAGACCAGCAGCCATTCCTTGCGGGAGCCACCGGTGGCCGACTTGGCCTGGAGACCCTTGTCGATGTGGTTCTTGACGAAGTAGTTCTTCCCGTCGCCACCAATCGCCTGGGACACCTTTTCCAGAATGCCCGCATTAGCCACCGGAAGGGCATCTGGCAGCGCTACCAGCCCCAACGGCACGAGCAGCGCCATAATTGCGACTGCGAGTTTTGAACCCTCGCTGCGCCCTAGTTTCATCGGTTCTCCCGACTTGAATTTCAGGGATAAATGGCATGAAGCTGAGCCGTGTTTCTATTTGTGGGCAGCACAAATACCGCTCACCTGGAGCTGGTGAATTCACGCGTGTGTTACCGGCCAGTATTGGTACGCGCGAAAAACAGGACCGACCTCGCTCTGGGTGTGAGATCAGTGCTGATGCGGTGGAGTTCCTCCCACAACCAGCACGTCAGAAGACCAGGCTCAGCGGGAAGGGAGCGCGAGCATGGCTGCGGAATCTGACGACTGCGGTCAGGAAAAGGAGAATGCTGCGGACAGCAGGAAACGCGGCTCAGGCGCTACAACAGAGAGAGCTGGCCTGAAGCTCTAGGTCGACATACCGTCGACTCACCAGTAGGAGACGCCGCTTCATAGTTCGGAAGAATGTCGAAGGTAACGAGTGAATGTCAAACACCCCCAACACCCCATTTTGAAAGATCATCTGTACTTTTCGTGACCACTGGCGGGTAACCGTCCACCCATTCGGGCTAGCCCCGTACGCCTGTCCTGCAATGATCCGAACGGCCCACCCGTTCCTAGCCCGCACGACCGCTTTGCTCACCACATCGGGTGAACCGATGCATTTTGGGGAACTTACTCCGGGTGTCCCATAGGACGTCGATGAATCACCCATAGCAATCGTGTTGCACGCATATGTAGGCCCCCTACATTCGTGCCACCAGACGACACAAATCCCTTTTCCGGGGTTGGGGCGGGGTCTGAGCTGTCGGCGAAAGAGGCTTCGGAGGGGGAGACGGGTGGCGGGCCGCGTCTTTCCTGCCGGCGCGTCGGGTGGGGGCACGCCTGCCCCGTGGGGATGGGCCGCTGCGCGGGGCCCGAGCTGACTTGTCGTGGGGTTTTCCCACGACAAGTGGCACTTGTCGTGGGAAAAATGTGGCGGC
>QZFT01000003.1 GCA_003600225.1 Pseudonocardiaceae bacterium YIM PH 21723 | reverse complement strand
GACGATGTTCGCGGCCGCGAACATCGTCAACTCCGGGAGGGTCTCAGCCCGCCAGCAGGGAGTCGACGGCGGTGCGGAGCTCCGTGAGGCGGAGGTCGGCGTGCAGGCGGGCCGATCCGAGGTCGTCGGTCACCGGCTGGACGACTTCCAGGTAGATCTTGAGCTTCGGCTCGGTACCGGAGGGGCGGACCAGGACGCGCAGGCCGTCGCCGGTGAAGCGCAGCGTGTTGTCCCTGGGCAGCAGGTCCTCGACGACCACCGGCAGGTCGCCGATGTGGTCGGGCATTCGCTTGCGCAGGTCGGACATCGCCAGCTGCGCGCCCTTCGGGTCGTAGTACCGCACGTTGACCGCGTCGGTCAGGTGCACGCCGTGCCGCTCGGACAGGTCGTCCAGCGCATCCAGCAGGGACCTGCCGGAGGCCTTGAGCGTGGCCGCCAGATCGCAGGCCAGGATCGCCGCCGACGCACCGTCCTTGTCCCGGACCGCGTCCGGGTCGACGCACAGGCCGAGCGCCTCCTCGTAGGCGAACACCAGGCCGTCACCGGCCCTGGCCAGCCATTTGAATCCGGTCAGCGTCTCGGTGTAGCGCGCGCCGTGCGCCTCGGCGATCCGGCCGAGCATGGACGAGGACACGATGCTGGTCGCCACCAGCGGATCCGGTGCGTCCACGGTGGACAGCACGTAGGAGCCGAGCAGCACGCCGGCCTCGTCGCCCCGCAGCATCCGCCAGGAGCCGTCGCGGTCCCGCACGCCCAGCGCGCAGCGGTCGCCGTCCGGGTCGAAGGCCACGGCCAGGTCGGCGTCCACCTCGGCTGCGAGGGCCAGCAGCCGGTTCGCCGCCCCGGGCTCCTCCGGATTCGGGAACACCACCGTGGGGAAGTCCGGATCCGGTTCGGCCTGCTCGGCCACCTGGTGGTGCTCGGTGAAACCCGCCCGCTGGAATGCTGCGGCGAAGGTGGCCGCGCCGACCCCGTGCAGGGCGGTGCTCACCACCCGCAGCTCGCGGGCGGCGCCCCTCGGCAGCGCGACCAGGCGGTCGACGTAACCGTCCAGTTCGGGCTGGGAGATCTCGGTGTAGGCCGTCGACCGGGTCACCATCCGGGCCGGTCCGGCCTGCTCGATGGCGGCCTCGATGGCGCGGTCGGCGGGCGGGATGATCTGCGCGCCCTGGTCGAGGTAGACCTTGTAGCCGTTGTCCTGCGGCGGATTGTGCGAGGCGGTGATCTGCACCCCGGCCACCGCGCCCAGCGCGCGCACCAGGTAGGCGGTCACCGGCGTCGACGCGGGATCCGGCACCACGCGCACGTCGAACCCGGCCCCGGCGAGGACCTCGGCGGCGGCCCGGAAGAAGGCCTCGGATCCGTGCCGGGCGTCCCGCCCGACGATCACGGTGCCGCCGGCGTGCCCGTTCGCCTGGAGATACGCCGCCAGCCCCGCGGTCGTCCGCAGCACGACGGCGACGTTCATCCCGTTCGTGCCGGCACGCACCGGACCGCGCAGCCCGGCGGTGCCGAAGGTCAGCGAGCCGTTCATCCGCTGACCGAGCTCGTGGGTGGCGTCGTCGTCCCCGGCCATGGCGCGCGCCAGTACCGCCTTGAGCTCGTCGGCGGTGGTCTGCTCCGGGTCCTCGGTGATCCAGCGCATCGCCGCGTCGCGCACGGCCGGGGTGAGCATCAGGAACGCTCGATCAACGCGCGCAGCAGCTGTCCGGTGGAGACCGCCGCGGCCTTGCCGGCCTCCAGGACCTCAAGGTGGTTCAGCGGCTCGCCGGTCATCCCGGCCGCGAGGTTGGTGACCAGGGACAGGCCGAACACTTCGGCGCCTGCGGCGCGGGCGGCGATCGCCTCCAGCACGGTGGACATGCCGACCAGGTCGGCGCCCATCGTCCGGAGCATGGTGATCTCGGCGGGGGTCTCGAACTGCGGTCCGCGCAGGCCGGCGTAGACGCCCTCGGCCAGGCTCGGGTCCAGCTGCCTGGCCGCGGCCCGCAGCCGGGGGGAGTACAGGTCGGTCATGTCCACGAAGTCGGCGCCGACCAGCGGGGATGCCGCGGTCAGGTTCAGCTGGTCGCTGATCAGCACCGGCTGCCCGACCCGCATGTCCTGACGCAGGCCACCGGCCGCGTTGGTCAGCAGGATGGTGGAGCAGCCCGCCGCGATCGCGGTGCGCACGCCGTGCACCACCTGGGAGACCGGGTGACCTTCGTACAGGTGGGTGCGGCCGAGTACGACCAGCACCGGCTTGTTGCCGATGCGCACCGAGCGGATGGTGCCGCCGTGGCCCTGCACGGTGGGCGGGGTGAAGCCGGGCAGCCGGGACATCTCCACCTCGGCGACCGGCTCACCGAGCGCATCGGCGGCGGGGCGCCAGCCGGAGCCGAGCACCACGGCGACCTCGTGCTGGGCGACCCGGGTGGCCTCGGTCAGCACGGCCGCGGCGGCACTGGCGGCCGACGCCGGGTCCTGGGTCAGGGGCAAGGGCAGGCCGGTCGGCGAGGTCGGGGTGTCGTCGGCGGCAGGGGAGAACACAGATCCAGTCACACGGCGAGCATAGTTGGGACCGGCTTGGGGGGCCGCTCTCGTCGGCTGGTTGCCGGGGTTGCTTCTGGCGACTGTCGAAAGCGGCTTTGGAGGGGGAGATGGGTGGTCGGGGGCGTCTTTCCTTCCGGGCTGTCTGGTGGGGCACGCCTGTCTGGTGGGGATGGGCCGCTTCCGCGGGGGACCTGAAGGACGCCATCGTTTACTTGAGCGCCCTGAAGGCGTCCTTTGTTTACTTGAGGTAAACGAAGGACGCCTTCAGGTACCTACAGTCCACAGTGGACGGCCACATCGTGGGAATCACGGCGTGTCGCACCATTTTTTGCACCGTGTCGCCCGAATCCTTCATGATCGTGGGCGGATTTGTCGCATCCAACGCGACAAAT
>QZFT01000002.1 GCA_003600225.1 Pseudonocardiaceae bacterium YIM PH 21723 | reverse complement strand
GAGGTTCGGGCGCAGCCCGAACCTCGTCAACTCCGGTGAGCAGTAGGCAGCCGAGTAGCAGCCAATGCGGCGATGACCACCATGGCCAGTACCCACCAGAACGTGTCCCCATAGGCGGCGGCCACATCGGTCCCCCGCGCAGCCAGCCGGGCTTGCAGCACCACGGCCAGCACCGCCGTCCCCACCGAGCCGCCGACGGTGCCCAGCATCGCCAACGCAGAAGCCGCGCGCGGGATCTTGGGTGGTTCGATGGTCCGGTAGATCATGGCCATCACCGGTGCGCTGATGCAGGACGCCCCCACACCACGCACGAACAAGGCGAGCGCGGTGATCGCGGGATGCAGGCCGCCGGCGAGCTGGGTGAACGGGACCGTACCGAGGGCGACGAACAGGATCCCGGCCAGTACCAGGGTGCGGGGCGCGAGCTTGTCCACCCGGCGCGTGACGTAGGTGGATCCCAGCGCCGCGCCGAGTCCCTGGGGGGCCAGCAGCAGGCCGGTCTCCAGGGCGATGAGGTCGCGTTGCAGGAACAGCGGCAGCAGGAACATCGTGCCGAACACCGAAGCCGACAACACGGTCAGCGCCAGTGCCGCGGGCCCGAACGGGGGCTGGGTGAACAGCCGCGGGTCCAGCAGTGGCACCCGCTCGGTGCGCAGTCCGTGAATCACGAACACCAGCAGGGCCAGTGCGCCGACGGGGACGGCGGTGGCCCAGTTTCCGCTGGTCAGGCCATAGACCAGCACGGCGAGTCCGGGTGAGAGCAGCAGGGCACCGCGCAGGTCGAACGCGCCGGGTTCGGCGGCGGGCGGGATGACCGGTACGTAGCGGGTGGCCAGGACCAGGACGACGGCGCCGATGGGCAGGTTGATCAGGAACAGCCAGGGCCAGTCGGCGATACCGAGGATCACGCCGCCGGCGACCGGGCCGAGGACCGGGGTCAGCAGCGGCACCACGCCCACCACGCTGATCAGTTTGCCGATCCGTTCGCGGCCGGCGATGCGGGCCAGCAGCGCCTGGCCAGTCGGCGGCAGCAGGCCGCCACCAAGGCCCTGGATGACCCGGAAGATGATCAGACTGGGCAGGGACCAGGCCAGGGCGCACAGCAGCGAGCCGACCAGGAACACGGCGACGGCGGTGATCCACACCCGGCGGCCGCCGAACCGGTCGGCGAGCCACCCGGCGGCGGGGACGGCGGCCACCACTGCCAGGAGGTAGGCGGTGGTGGCCCACTGGACGTCGGTGACGGAGGCGTGGAAGTCCTGGGTGAGGGTCTCCAGGCCGACCGAGACGATGGTGCCGTCCAGGGAGGCCATGAAGGTGCCCATGACCAGGATGAACGCCACCCGCCACAGCGAACGGTCCACTGTGGACGTCGTCATGAGAGTTCTCCGATCAGATTCCGCAGCGCGGCCTGGAGTTCGTCGGCGAAGGTCTGGGCTTCGTCCACGGTGAACATGCCACCCTGGTAGTGCAGGATGCCGCTCCAGCCACCGTTTTCCGGTACCACGAACAGGCTCACCGGATACGGCGTCCGTTCGCGGAACCGGGCTCCGATGATGGTCAGTCCCGGTGCGGGTTCCCGGATCCTGGCCGGGTCTACCGGATAGTTCTCGAACACCAGCAGGCTGTCGAACAGGTCCTCGGTGGACAGTTCCACCGGGTGCGGCTGGGTCTGCTGCCGGGTCTGCAGCTCGGCCAGATCGGCTGCCGTGTCGCCGGTCAGCCGGACCCGGACGGGCACGTTGCCGCGGACCAGGCCGAGGAGTTCCTCGATGCCGTCGACCTCGGCCTGCCGTCCGGAGACCGAGGTGCCGAAGCACACCTCATCCCGGCCGGAGTGCCGGGCCAGCACGTTCGCCCACGCGCCCTGCAGCACGGTGTTCGCGGTCAGTCCCCGCCCGGCGGCGGCGCGGGTGAGGTTCCCGACCACGTCGGCGTCGACGGTGAACAGCACCGGATCCGTCTTACCGGTCCGGTAGGGCCGGCCCGCGGTGAGGTAGTCGCCCGGCGGTAGTTCGGCGACCTCGGCGCGCCAGAACTCCCGGTCGGTGGCCCGATCGGCGTGGAACCACTCCAAGTAGCGGCGCAGCGGAACCGGCTCGGGTAGCGGTCGCCCGGCGTACAGGGCGAACAGTTCGTCGAGCATGCGGGGCGCGGACCAGCCGTCGCCGACCGCGTGGTGGGTGCCGATCACCAGGACCGAGTCCGCGGCTCCGGTACGCAGCACGGTGATCCGGACCATCGGCCCGGTCTCCGGCCGGAGCAGATCGTCCTGGTCCTCAATGAGGGCCTGCGCCACGTTGGTCGTGTCGATGACCCGGAAGTCGGGTCGCGGGTCGGCCGGGATGACCTGCACCCGCCGGTCGGCGGGGAACGCAGCGGCCAGGTGCGGGTGGCGACGCAGCAGCTGTTCGGCAGCAACCTGGAGCGCGGGCACGTCGAGGTCACCGCGCAGGGTGAACGCGGCCTGCACGGTGAAGATCTCGGTCTGCCGGATCATGGCGTCCTGTTCCACGGTGCGCGGCAGCAGGTCGGCGATCCGGTAGCGGCGCTCCAGGTCCTCGATGCCTGCCTGGTCGATGTCCACCAGGGGCACGTCCGAGGGTGTGAGCCCACCGGTCAACGCCGCCGGATCGACGGCGAGCGCCTCCAGTTCAGCCTGGAAGTGTCCGCCCAGCTCGGCGATCATGACCTCGGTGAACAGGGCGGCGGGCCAGGTGAACCGGATACCGAGCCGGCCGTCGCGTTCCAGTGCGTTGATCATCAGCGGGTAGGGCAGCGGCATGTCGCCCGCGCCGGAGCCGAGTGGGTCGGCGTCCGGCGGTACCTGCCAGGCCGCCTCGATCTGCGGGGCCGGGGTGAACCGGCCCAGGTAGTTCCACGCCAGCTGCGGAGTCGCGTCCAGGTCGCGGCGCAGCTCCTCCTTGACCAGCTTCACACCGCCCGCGTCCGGCCGGACGCGGGCGGTGCTGATGGCGGTGAACCAGCCGACGGTCTGCGCCACCTCGTCGGTCCGGCCGTGGCTTTCCAGGGCCACCAGCAGGTGCGGGTCGGTGTCCCGCCAGCGGGCCACCGCCCTGGCCAGGGCGGTGAGCAGCCCGGCGTCCGGGGTGGCTCGGTGAGCGGCGGGGATGGTGGTCAGCAGCGCGTGGGTGGCCTGTTCGCCGAGCTCGATGGTGTGGTGCACGGCGGTGGCCGCGGTGTCCCGTACCGGGTCGAGCACTGCTAGGGGCGCGGGCGTGAGGTGCACCGGTTCCGGCTGCCGGTCCTCGCGGTCCGTCGCCCAGGCCAGGAACGGGCGGCCGTAGCGCGGCAGCGGCGCACCCTCGTAGGCCTGGACGAGGTCGTCCAGGATGATCCGCCAGGACACCGCGTCGACCACCATGTGGTGGGCGACCAGCAGCAGCCGGCCGAGCCGGTCGGGCCCGGCGTCCACGTGCACGACACGCAGCAGCGGACCGGTGCGCAGGTTCATCCCCGCGCGGGCAATCGCCAGCTGTTCGTCCACCACCACCCGAAGTTGGCGATGTTCGGGGCCGAAGGCCCGTGCTGCGCCGCCGCCCAGGTCGTGCACACCGGCGATCTCGCGGGTGGCGGTTCCGGCGATCTT
>QZFT01000001.1 GCA_003600225.1 Pseudonocardiaceae bacterium YIM PH 21723 | reverse complement strand
GCTGACCACGCTGACCAAGCTGGCCACCGGCTACTGGGCGGCCCGCCGCGCGGACACGGAATGTCCCGAACATCGCCAACTTCGGAATCGAGGAACTAGTCCAGGATGAGCGGGACCACGGGGCTGGGCTCGCGGGACATCGGGAGCTCGAACCGCTGGGTCAGGTAGTCGCCGATCTCGTGGAACAGCGGCGCGGCGGACACCGATTCCGGAGTGCCGCCGGACGGCGCGTCCAGCATCAGGCCGACCACGTACCGGGGGTTGTCCGCGGGCAGGATGCCGGCGAACGTGATCCAGTACTTCGAGTTCGAGTAGCAGGCGCAGGCCGGGTCGATCTGCTGCGCGGTGCCGGTCTTACCGGACACCTGGTAGCCCTCCAGGGCCGCGGCGGGACCGGTGCCCGTCTGCCCCGGGGACTTCTGCGTCACCGCGCGCAGCATGTCACGCACGGTCTTGGCCGTCTCCGGGCTGACCACCCGCACGCCCTCCGGCCGCGCCTGCGGGTCCTGCAGGCCGTCAGCGGAGGTCACGGTCTTGATGACGCGCGGCGGTACCCGGACGCCGTCGTTGGCGATCGCCTGGTACATCCCGGTCATCTGCAGCAGGGTCATCGACAGACCCTGGCCGATGGGCAGGTTGGCGAACGTGGATCCCGACCACTGGCTCATCTCGGGCAGCAGCCCGGCACTCTCACCCGGCAGCCCGGCGCCGGTGGTCTTACCCAGGCCGAACTTCTTGGCCAGGTCGAACCACTTCTCCTTGCCGACCTGCTGCGCGAGTTCCAGCGTCCCCACATTGGAGGACTGGGCGAAGACACCGGTCATCGACATGTTCAATGTGCCGTGTTGCCAGGCGTCGCGGATCTCCCGGTCGGCCACCTTGATCATGCCAGGCACGGCGAGCGAGGTGTCCGGCTTGGCGACCTTGTTCTCAACGGCCGCCGCCGCGGTGATCAGCTTGTTCACCGAGCCGGGCTCGTACGGACTGGTCACCACCCGGTCGTTGAACTGCGATTCGGTGGCGTCTTCCATGTTGTTCGGGTCGAACTGGTTGCTGTTGGCCATCGACAGGATCTCGCCGGTCTGCGCGTCGAGGACCACGGCACCGCCGTACTTGGCATGCGCCCGCCCGACATAGGCGTTGAGCAGCTTCTGCACCTGGTACTGGATGTCCGAGTCGATGGTCAGCTGCACCGAGGACCCGGGCTGGGCCTTCTCCAGCTCCCGCTCACTGCCGGGGATCACCAGGCTGTCGTTGCCCGCCTCGGTGTCCACCACCCGGCGGCCGTCCTTACCGGCCAGGAGGGTGTTCAGCGAGTTCTCCAGGCCGAACAGGCCTTCCACCTTGCGGCTGGCATCCCGCCAGTTGGCGAAGCCGATCACACTGGAGGCCAGCGTGTCCCCCGGATACTGGCGGATCGCCCGGTACTCGGCGCCGATCTCCGGGTGCTTTTCCATAATCTCCGCCGCCTTGGACGGCTCGATCCCGGCCCTGGGCCCGATGTAGATGAACGCGACGCCGCTGTTGAGCTGATCAAAGATCTTCTTCTCGTCGACCTTGTCGCCGAGCACCCGCTTCACGGTCGCCGCGGCGTCCCGCCAGTTGGCCGTGACATCGGCCTTCGGATTGGCCTTGCGCAGCAGAGCCTCGTACCTGGCGGGCAGCACGTAGAGCGCTCGCGCCTCGGTGGCGAACGCCAGCAGGTTGCCGTTGCGGTCGGAGATCGCCCCGCGCTGCGCGGGTACCGGCTTCGGGGTGGCCCGCTGCCGGGACGCCTTCTCCGCCAGCGCGGAGGCCTCGAAGACCTGGATGTCCGCCAGCTTGATCAGCGAGGCGAGCAGCATCGCGACCATGATGAACCGGCCGATGACCAGCCTGGAACGGTTGTTGCTCACCCCGGGCGGACGCCGCCGCGCCGGAGTGCCGGAACCACTGTGCCAATTCCCTTTGGGCCGGTTCGCGGAGGGCCGGGTCATCTCAGCCACCACCCGCCGGCGGCGGGACCGCGGCCTGCGCCGCGGGCTGCTGGGCCTGCGCGCCGTCCGCGGCGGGCGGCGGGGCAGGAATCGTGCTGGACGGCGGTGCCTGCGGGACCGGCGGTGCGGGCAGCGGCGCGGCCTTGGGCTTACCGACCACGGTGACCGACCCGTCCGGGTTGACCAGCAGGTGCGCGGGTTCCGGTGCGGGCTGCATGCCGAGTTCCTGGGCGCGCTTGGCCAGCGCCCCGGGGGTACCGGCGGCGGCTACGTCGCGCTGCAGCAGCTCGACCTGTTCGCTCAGCTGCTTGGACTTCTTCTGCTCCGCCTCCAGCTTGGGCGCGTCGGCGGTGGCCAGGGTGGACAGCCACAGCGACGCGATCAGGCCGGCGCCGAGCAGGCCCATGACCATCAGCACGAACGGCGTGCGCGGCACGACGAACCGCTGGCGCAGCGCGCCACCGGTTCGCTGTTCCCGGCGCTGGTAGGCGCGGTCAGCGGCGGCCGAGCGCTGGCGAGGGGCCGGCGGCGACTGCCGTGGCGTGTGCTCTGCAGGGGCAGGGGCACGGGTTGGTGCGCTCATCGACCCTCCTTGGCGATCCGTTGCGCGACCCGCAGACGCACCGACTGGGCGCGCGGGTTCTCCGCGATCTCTGCTTCCGTTGCCTGTTCCGAACCGCCCCGGGTGAGCAGCTTCAGCTGCGGCCCGTGCCCGGGAAGTTCGACCGGCAGGTCCACCGGCGTGGTGGACTTGGCCAGCGGCGCGAAGGACTGCTTGGTAATCCGGTCCTCCAGCGAGTGGTACGACATCACCGCGATCCGCCCCCCAATGGCGAGTCGGTCCAGAGCACCGGGGATGGCCGCGCGTAGCACGTCCAGTTCCCGGTTCACCTCGATGCGCAGCGCCTGGAACGTGCGCTTCGCCGGGTGTCCCCCGGTCCGCCGGGAGGCGGCCGGGATCGTCGCGTACAGCAGCTCGACCAGCCGGCCGCTGGTGCTGAACGGTTCCTTGACGCGCTCCCGCAGGATGGCCGAGGCGATCTTGCCCGCGAACCGTTCCTCGCCGTATTCGTGCAGGATGCGGGCCAGTTCACCGTGCGAGTAGCCGTTGAGCACGTCCGCCGCGGTCTGCCCGGTGTCCGGGTTCATCCGCATGTCCAGCGGCGCGTCCTTGGCGTAGGCGAATCCGCGATCCGCCTCGTCCAGTTGCATGGACGACACGCCGAGGTCGAACAGCATGGCGTCGGCGTCCTCGATGCCCAGTCCGTCCAGCGCGTCGCCGAGCCCGTCGTACACGGTGTGCACCAGGTGCACCCGGTCGCCGAACGGCTTGAGCCGCTCGCCGGCCAGCCGCAACGCGTGCGGGTCCCGGTCCAGCCCCACCAGCGTGAGCTGGGGGAACCGGCTGAGCATGGCTTCAGCGTGGCCGCCCAGCCCGAGGGTGGCGTCCACGTATACCGCCTCGCGGTCCTCGACCGCGGGGGCCAGCACCTCCACGAGGCGCTCAAGCAGCACTGGAACGTGCCGCGCGTCAGCAGTCAACGCGGTCACCTCCCGTATGCGGCCGTCGTCGAAATGTCGGTGTATCGCCAGGCGATGCCGACAGGTCCCCGCCCGCTCCACGCGCCTGGCACCGGGGAAGGTGTGTCAGGAACGATTGTGTGCGAGCGGACCGAGGCCTGAAGACATCGACAGTGTTTTCTCCGGTGGTCAGAAGAGACCGGGCAGTACCTCCTCCTGGGCCTTGGCGTAACTGTCCTCGTGCTCCTCGAGGTAGTTCTGCCAAGCAGTGGCATCCCAGATTTCCAGGCGGCTGATCGCTCCGATGACCACGCAGTCTTTGCTCAGCGAGGCGTACTTGCGCAGTTCGGGGGTGATCGAGATACGACCCTGCGAGTCAGGTCGCTGCTCGTCTGTTCCCGCGAAGAGGTAGCGCTGATACGCCCGTACCGCTTCATTGGTGAAGGGCGCCTCCGCCACTTTGCGTGCCATCTGCTCGAACTCGGCCCGGGGGAAGGCGTAGAGGCAGTGGTCCTGGCCCTTGGTGAGCATCAGACCCTCCGCTAGCGCGTCCCGAAACTTCGCCGGCAGTGTCAGTCGCCCCTTGTCGTCGAGCTTGGGCATGTGGGTACCGAGAAACATGGCTTCCCACCTCCCCGAGCCGTTGGTACGACTGTCGGAGCGACCGTGGGGCTCCCGTCTGCCCCACTTGGCGCCACAGTACCCCACTTTTCACCACCGTCAACGGGAACTCCACCGGAAAACGCTCACCTGTGTGAGCGTTTTCGCAGGTAGGCGGGGTGTATGCCCAGGTGGGGAGTTGTGGGGAGAATCCTGCCGGCTGTTATCGATCGGAGACCCCTGAACTGGCTAAAACCGGACAAATTCGGGGTCAGGAGAGGGCTGTGGGGCGTGGTGGGGGCTCTGTGGGGGCTCCGGTGGGGCGTGGTGGGGAACGTGAGTGGGGCGCGGTGGGGGTGCTTCTGGTGGTCGTCGAAAGAGGGCTTTGGAGGAGGAGCCGGGGTCGGGGTCGGGACTTTCCTGCCTTCGTGTCGGGTGGGGGCACGCCGGTCTGGGTGGTCGGGGCCGCCGCGTGGGCGGCTACGCGACGACGTGTCGTCGTCGCCGGACTGCGCCTGGGCGCCTGGTTGTGCCTGGTGGCTGCCGAGTCGCGTGTCAGATCGAGCGCCCCACAAGACGCTTTCAGGGCGCCCAGCGGCCCAAACTCCGCATTGATCAAGGCGACCTGGGGCGACACGGTGCGGAAATGCGGCGACACGCCGCGAATCCCACGATGTGGCCGTCCATTGTGGACGGCACCAAGGCAGGTATCCCGGATATCGCGCCATTCAGCCCAGAAACGCCCCCCACGCGACAGCCAGGCAGGAAAGACAGGCGTGCCCGTTACCTTTCTCGTGGCTCGTTGATCGAGCTCTGGTCGCCAGGCCCGGTATGACTCTCGTGCCCCTGTCGTTTCCATGATCCGGTGGGTGGTGTCGCCGGGTCTGGTGGTGTCGATGGACC
>QZFT01000011.1 GCA_003600225.1 Pseudonocardiaceae bacterium YIM PH 21723 | reverse complement strand
TTTCCTCCGAGGCCCGCAACACTGAGTCCTTGAGTTACCGAAGTTGACGATGTTCGGTATATGCCCGAACATCGTCAACTTCGGTATATGCGTTCCTAGAAGGTGATGGCGAAGGCGGGGTCGGCGAAGACCGCGCCCACATCGGCGAGGAACTTCGAGCCCTGTTCCCCGTCGATCACCCGGTGGTCGAAGCTGAGCGACAGCTGGCACACCTTGCGGGGCACCACCTGGCCGTCGACGACCCACGGCATGTCGCGGATGGCGCCGAGCGCCAGGATCGCCGACTCGCCGGGATTGATGATCGGCGTTCCGGTGTCGATGCCGAACACCCCGATATTGGTGATGGTGAACGTGCCGTTCGCCATCGCCGCCGGCGGGGTCTTACCGCTGCGGGCCACCGTGGTGAGCTCGTCGATCGCGGTGGCCAGCTCGCGCAGCGGGAGCTGGTCGGCGTCGCGGACCTTGGGCACGATCAGGCCGCGCGGCGTGGCCGCCGCGATGCCCAGGTGCACGTAGTCCTTGAACACGATCTCCTGCGCCGCCTCGTCCCACACCGAGTTGATCTCCGGTGTGCGCTTCGCGGCGAGCAGTACCGCCTTGGCCGCGAACACCAACGGGGTGATCTTCACATCGCGGAACTGCGGCTGGCCCTTGAGCTTGTGCCGCAGCTCCATCATCGGCGTGACGTCGATGGTGAGGAACTCGGTGACGTGCGGCGCGGTGAACGCGCTGCTCACCATCGCCTGCGCGGTCGCCTTGCGGACGCCCTTGATCGGCACCCGCCGCTCGCCACGGGACGAGGTGACCACAACGGGTTCGACCGGAACCGGCTGCGAGGCCTGCTCCACGTCCTCCCTGGTGATCACCCCACCGGGCCCGCTGCCGGCCAGTCCCTGGAGGTCGATCCCCAGGTCCTTGGCCAGCTTGCGTACCGGCGGCTTGGCCAGCGGCACGTAACCGCCGATGGCGGCCGGGCTGTCCGGCACCACCACGGTCTCCGGAGCGGGCAACGGCGCCGGGGCCACCGGAGCCGCAGCGACAGCGGCGACCGGAGCGCCCTTGCGCGCGCGGCGCTTGGACGAACCGGTGATCGCGCCGTAGCCGACCAGGTTGGCCACCCGGCCCTCTTCTTTCGAAGCGGTGCCATTGGTGGCGGCCTGCGGAGTCGCGGCCTGCGGAGCCACGGTCTCCGGTGCGGCGGCACCGTGCGGGTCGATGTCGATGACGATCAGCGGCGCGCCGACTTCCAGGGTCTGACCCGGATCGGCGAGCAGCTGCACCACCTTGCCATCGAAGGGACAGGGCAGTTCCACGGCGGCCTTCGCGGTCTCGATCTCCACGAAGATCTGGTTGACCTTGACCATGTCGCCCACCTGCACGTGCCAGGTGAGGATGTCAGCCTCGGTCAACCCCTCCGCCGTGTCAGGCAGCGGAAAGGTCTTGTTCTGCGGCATCGATTCTCCTAATAACCCAGCGACCGGTCGACGGCGTGCAGCAGTTTGTCCAGGTCGGGGAGGTACTCCTCTTCCGCCTTGGACATCGGGTACGGGGTGTCGAACCCGTTCACCTGCAACACCGGGGCCTGCAGCGAGTAGAAGCACTCCCGCTGCACCCGGGCGGCGACCTCGGAGGAGATCGAGCAGTTGCTCGGCGCCTCGGAGATGGTCACCAGCCTTCCGGTCTTCCGCACCGACTCGTACACCGGGCCGAGGTCCAGCGGCGACAGCGTGCGGAGGTCGAAGACCTCCAGTTCCTTGCCCTCTTCCGCGGCGGCCGCGGCACCGTCCAGCGCGATGCGCACCGTCGGGCCGTAGCCGACGACGGTGACGTCCTTGCCGCTGGTCAGCTGCCGGGATGACCACAGCGGGTCGGGGCTGACGGCCGGGTCGAACTGGGCCTTCTCGTAGTACCGCCGCTTGGGCTCGAAGAACAGCACCGGGTCGTCGGACCAGATGGCCTGCTGGATCATCCAGTAGGCGTCCACCGGGTTGGAGCAGGAGACGACCTTCAGGCCCGCGGTGTGCGCGAAGTACGCCTCCGGGGACTCCGAGTGGTGCTCCACCGCGCCGATGCCGCCGCCGTAGGGAACCCGGATCACGATCGGCAGCTTGATGGAGCCCTTGCTGCGGTTGTGCAGCTTGGCCACCTGGCTGACGATCTGGTCGAAGCCGGGGAAGATGAAGCCGTCGAACTGGATCTCACAGACCGGCCGGAAACCGCGCATGGCCAGGCCGACCGCGGTGCCGATGATGCCGGACTCGGCCAGCGGCGTGTCCAGCACCCGCTCCTCGCCGAAGTCCTTCTGTAGACCGTCGGTGATCCGGAAGACGCCGCCGAGCTTGCCGACGTCCTCGCCCATCACCAGGACCTTCTTGTCGGCCTCCATGGCCGCGCGCAGGCCCATGTTGATCCCCTTGGCCAGGGTGATCGTCTGAACCTTCGGTTCGAAGTCGGGCATGTCGCTGTCCGGCCTGTTCATGGTGGGTGCAGCCATCAGTGACCACCTCCGTGGGCGGAGTCGGCGAAGCCGTCGAGGTAGGCCTGGAACTCTGCCTTTTGGGCGTCCAGGTGCGGGCTGCCCTCCGCGTAGACGTTGTCGAAAATGTTGTCGATGCCCGGGTTCGGCAGATCCCGGACGGCCTGCCGCAGCGTGGCCGCGCGGTCGTCGGCCTCGGCCTCAAGCTCGTCGAAGAACTTCTGGTCCGCGAGTCCCTCACGGACCAGGTGTACCCGCACGCGCTCGATCGGATCCTTCAGCTTCCACGCCTCCAGCTCGTCGGAGAGCCGGTAGCGGGTGGGGTCGTCCGAGGTGGTGTGCGCGTCCATCCGGTAGGTGAACGCCTCGATGAGCACCGGTCCGTTGCCGGTACGGCACTCGTCCATCGCCCACTTCGTGACGGCCAGCGTGGCCAGCACGTCGTTGCCGTCCACCCGGATTCCGGGGAAGCCGTAGCCGCGGGCGCGGTGGTAGATCGGCACCCGGGTCTGCCGCTCGACCGGCTCGGAGATGGCCCACTGGTTGTTCTGGCAGAAGAACACGACCGGCGCGTTGTACACGGTGGCCCACACGAAGCCCTCGTGCACGTCGCCCTGGCTGGTGGCGCCGTCACCGAAGAAGGCGATCGTCGCCTCGGCGTCCTCTTCCGGGCCGACCTTGCCGTCGAACTTCTGGCCCATCGCGTAGCCGGTGGCGTTCAGCACCTGGTTACCGATGACGATCGTGTACATGTTGAACCGCTGCTGCTGGGGGTCCCAGCCACCGTGGTCGGTGCCCCGGTACATGCTCAGGATCTGGACGGGGTCGATGCCCCGGCACCAGGCGACACCGTGCTCGCGGTAGCCAGGGAAGCCGTAGTCCTGCGGCCGCATCGCCCGGCCGGCGCCGATCTGCGCGGCCTCCTGGCCGAGCAGTGGCACCCACAGGCCGAGCTGTCCCTGCCGCTGCAGGGAGTTGGCCTCCCGGTCGGCGCGGCGGACCAGGACCATGTCCCGGTACAGGCCGCGCAGTTCCTCCGGGGAGATGTCGATATCGAAGTCGGGGTGGTGAACCCGCTCGCCCTCGGGAGTCAGCAACTGAACCAGATCGGGCCCACCCTCAGAGGTGGCCCGCA
This sequence comes from Pseudonocardiaceae bacterium YIM PH 21723, assembly GCA_003600225.1. Taxonomy (GTDB): domain Bacteria; phylum Actinomycetota; class Actinomycetes; order Mycobacteriales; family Pseudonocardiaceae; genus QZFT01. The sequence continues at coordinate 176,199 of QZFT01000011.1, read as the reverse complement.
GCCCGGCGATCACCTGCTCTGGACTGGGTCGCTGGGAAACCGCATCTGGTGCGCCGACATCGGCTTTGGTGACTTGGGGGGTGGCACGTTGCGCCTTCTTCTTGGGCGGCGGCATTCATGTCTCCTCATGGTCGTCAACCGCGAGTGGCGCTTGTGGCGCTCTCTGGTGCGGTAACGCAGCCGCCAGCCATCAGACCTTGGTAAGGGTCCTCGGAAGGCAGTCAGCGCTGACTGGTGGTCGCGGGGAACTAGTCGGGATTGAGCTGCCGGCTATTGCTCCTGCCGGACACTTCTTCGACATCCTGACATGAAATATCCCACTAGGTGAATGCCTGCGCGTTACGGGTTTGCTGTGGTTTTGCCATGTTCTACGCAGGGTTATACCTCGTATGACGACCACCGACATGGCCCAATCGGGCGCATACTTTCGGACCAACGACCGTTTGATGCCCAAGGGTCGGACGCCCCATTCCACAATTTAGGAAATGGCCCGCCCGAAACGCGGACGCGAAGTCGGCGATGTTCGCGCGGGGCCGAACATCGCCGACTTCGGAGACAGCGGTTACAGCGCGGTGACGATGAGCGCGGCGGCGCCGATGAGACCGGCTTCCCCGCCCAGCTCGGCGCCCTCGATGCGCAGGTCGTGCAGGAAACGCAGGCCGGCGTGCTCCTTGACGGTTCGCCGGATCGGGTCCAGCAACAGCGCGCCGGAGTTGGCGACGCCGCCACCGATGACCACCATCTCCAGGTCGACGACGGCCGCCGCACCGATGATGGCCAGGCCGACGGCGCGGCCGCCCCTGGCGAAGGCCGAGCGGGCGATCGGGTCACCGGCCGCGGCCAGCTCGGCGAGCATCTTGGCGTCCGCGTCCTCCGGGGCACGCCAGCCGTGCCGCAGCGCCCAGCGCACCAGCGCGCCGCCGGCGGCCACCGTCTCCACACAGCCGAAGCCGCCACACGGACAGCGCCTGCCGTCCGGTTCCACGATGACGTGTCCGATGTGCCCGGCGTTGCCGGAGTGCCCGTTGAACGGCTTGCCGTCGATGACCATGCCGCCGCCGATGCCGGTCGACACCACGATGCCCAGCATGTGCCGGCTGCCCTGACCCGCACCGCGCCAGTGCTCACCGAGCGCCATGCAGATGCCGTCGCCCGCCAGCTTCACCGGTAGGCCGGGAGCCAGCAGCCTGCGCACCCGCGCCGCGAGGGGGAAGTCCACCCAGCCCAGGATGTTGATCGGGCTGACCGTGCCCTCCTCCGGGTTCACCGGGCCCGCGCACGCTATGCCGACGCCGACGGGTTCCACGCCGGAGGCCAGTACCTCGCGGACGGCCTCGGTCAACGCGTCGAAGACGGTGTCGGCGTCGCCCGTGGGGGTGGGCCGCACGGCCCTGGCAACGATGTCGCCATCCACAGTGATCAACGCCGCGGCGATTTTCGTGCCGCCGACATCAATGGCGAGCACATGGCGGTCCACGGAGGTTTCTCCTTGAGTTCTGGGCGAGTTCGCGGGACAAACCGTATATCAGTTCACAGGCCCGTACCCGGTAAGTCTCGCTATGGCAAGCGTTTCAACATCCGAGTGAGACCTGCGGCCACCGTGGTCGCCAGAATCCAGCCGATGGCGATCAGGCCGGACGATATCCACTGCGAGGCGCCGTCTGCCCGCCATCTGTTGTCCTGCCCCAGATCCACGATCGGCACCAGCAGGTCCAGCGAGTACAGCACCGGGTTCCAGGCGGGGTGGTCCTGCTCGTTGACCGGCACCAGGACATGGCCGGAGAACCACAGGCTGCCCAGCACGGCGCACACGACCAGCCAGACCAGCGCGCGCATCGGCCGGTACCCGTAGCCGACGGTGAACCGCTGCAGCTGGCTGCCCAGCCAGATCGCCCAGCCGAACCAGCGGCTGTCCCTGGCCCAGCCCGCATACCGCAGCCGCTGCTTCTCCATCAGCACCGCCGTGGCCTCCTCGTCCTCGCCGGCGGCGGTGAGCGTGGCGGCCAGCTGGTCGTAGGGGCCCGGTGAGTAGTACTCGGTGGCGTGGCTGATCCAGCCCAGCCGGGTGCGGGCCTTGCTGACGGCGTCGGTGTGCAGCGCGTCGAAGGAGAAGTCCACGAGATCCACCGTGTTCTCGCCGGCCCACAGGTGCTCGTTGTCGTTCAGCGTCGCGCACTTCGCGTAGCTGAGCACCACGGCGCCGTCCGGTGGTTCACGCAGCGCCAGCCCGAGTTCCCGGCAGCTCAGCCCGTACAGGTTGAGCGCGGTCGCGTCCTCGGGGGCGGTCAGCGCGGCGCCGACCAGCTGCACGTGCCGGCCGACGTTGGTGCTGTGCAGCCGCACCCCGCCGTGCGCGGTGAACCGGCCGGAACACACCACGTCCCGGCCGACCCGGGCCGCACGCAGGTCCAGCGCGGGTTTCGGGTAGCCGCTGTGCGGATGGTGCCCCGGTTTCTCCAGCACCGCGTGCCGTAGGTTCAGGCTCACCCCGATGCTGGCACCGGCCAGCAGCAGGCCGCCCTCGGCCCGCAGGTTGCGGCAGTCCATCTCGCCGCCGACGGTCAGCCGGGGCGCCCAGATCGCGTCGTCGTCCGGGTGCCGGAACACCGCCTCGGTGAGCACCAGACTGCCCATGATCGCGGTGTTCAGCATCCGCAGCTGACCGTGCACGGTGAGTTCGACGGCATCCAGATCGCCCCGCACCTGGGCGGAGTCCAGCCGGACCGCCTCCGCCGGGTCGAGGGTGACCCAGGCCGGCGCCGGGGATTCGTCGCCGGCCTGCTCGGTGTCCTCCTCGGCCCGTCCCTGCCGGCCGGAGGCCCACACGGTGGACCCGGCCATCCGGAGGGTGCCGCCGATGCGCGCGCCGTCCATCCGGATGGTGCCGCTGCAGGTGAAGCCCTGGTCCAGCTCGACGTTGCCGACGACCTGGATCCGGTCGGCCACCAGCGCGGCGTGCGGATCGGTCAGGTTGCTGGTGCCGAGGCTGGTGATCAGCGGTTCCACCACGTCCAGTTGCGCACTGGACAGGCACAGGTCGCTCTCGATCTTGGCGCTGGGCAGGTAGAGCCGGCCGGCCGCGCGGAACGGCTGTCCCTTGGCCTCGCCCCAGGTGGCCACGCTGCACAGGATCGGGCCGCCGACGGTGATTCCGGTGGCGACCAGCGCGTCCCGGCCGGGATTGTCCAGCCGCGCGCCGTTCAGGTTCAGGTAGCCGCCGATGCGCATGCCCGCGAGCCGCAGCTCGCCGGTCACGGTGAGCCCGTTGGCCGACACACCGCCCCGGGAGGTGCACCGGTCGGCGATGAGCGCGCGGCCCCGGGGGTGCGTGAAGGTGCTGTACTCGAGCCGGATCGAGCCGTTGATGTCCGCGTCGGTCAGGTCGATGGCGTCCAGCCCCGGCGAAGTGGAGGTGGTGCCGTCCATCGTGCACCGGTTGATCACCAGGTCGTTGCCGCTGCGCAGGTTCTTGGCCCGCAGGCCGGGTAACCAGCAACCGGCGAACTCCAGCCCACCGATGTTGCTCTGCCGCACATCCGGTGCCTGCTGGAACCGGCACCGGTCGAACTCCAGCACGCAGGGCAGGTCGTCGCCGCGCAGGTCGAGCACGCCGACGATGTAGGAGTCCTCCAGCCGGATCACCGACGGCCGGTGGCTGCGCTTGCGGAACACCGGGGTCCGGATGGCGTCAGCCGCCTCGGAGAGCCGCTGCAACAGGAACTCGGCCCGGACCCGGTGCGAGTCCTGTGGCGCGGGGTCCAGCACGTTCAGCGGCTCGGCGTCCTCCTCGGTCACCGCGCCCGGCCGGGCCACGGCGAACATGACGTCCAGCCGCCGTTCCGCGGCGCTGATCGGCGTCAGCACCTTCCCATTCGCCACATGTCCCCCCGATGTGCGCTCCTCTCGGGTCTAGCGCGTGTGCAGCGGATCCAGCACGCGAGCCAGGAAGGTACGGGTGCGCTCGTTGCTCGGCTTGCCGATGACCGAATCCGGGTGCCCCTGCTCCACGATGACGCCACCGTCCATGAACAACACCCGGTCGGCGACCTCCCGGGCGAACTGCATCTCGTGGGTCACCACCATCATCGTCATGCCCTCGGCGGCGAGCTGTTTCATCACCGCGAGCACATCGCCGACCAGTTCCGGGTCCAGCGCCGAGGTGGGCTCGTCGAACAGCATCACGTCCGGGTCCATGGACAGCGCCCTGGCGATCGCCACCCGCTGCTGCTGGCCACCGGACAGCTGGGCGGGCATCGCGCCGGCCTTCTCCGACAGGCCGACCCGCTCCAGGTTGTGCCGCGCGATCTTCAGCGCCTCGTCCTTGCCGCGGCCGAGCACCTTGATCTGCGCGACAGTCAGGTTCTCCGTCACGTTGAGGTGGGTGAACAGGTTGAACTGCTGGAACACCATGCCGATCCGGCGGCGGGCCCGGTCGATGTCCGCATCCGGGTCGGTGAGCTCCACCCCGTCCACGAAAATCGACCCCGCGGTGGGTTCCTCCAGCAGGTTCACGCAGCGCAGCAGGGTGGACTTGCCGGAGCCGGACGGTCCGATGACACAGACCACCTCGCCCCGGTTCACCTGCGCGTCGATGCCCTTGAGCACCTCGAGCGGGCCGAAGGACTTGTGCAGGCCACGTACATCGATGGCGACGTCGGTCATCGTCACTTCCCCCCGTGATGACTGGTGACGGTCGGCATACCGCCCCGCTCCAGCCGCCGCTGCAGCAGGGACAGCGGAATGGTGATCACCAGGTAGCAGAGACCGACCACGATCATCGGCGTGAAGCCCTTGTAGGTGCCGTTGGCGGTACGGCCGAACTGTGCGAGTTCCTCCTGGCCCGGGCTCAGCCCGATCACGAAGATCAGCGAGGAGTCCTTGGTCAACGCGATCAACTCGTTGGCCAGCGGCGGCAGCACGATCTTGATCGCCTGCGGTAGCACGATGGTGACCATGGTCTTCGCCGGAGACATGCCCAGCGCCCGCGCCGCCTCGACCTGCCCCTTGGGCACGGCCTGGATGCCGGCCCGCAGCGTCTCGGCCATGTACGCCGAGGACACGACGCCCAGCGCGATGGTCACCTTGCCGATGTCCAGGAACTCGTAGTCCGGGTACGCGTACGGCAGGCCGAAGCCGACGACGATGAACACCAGCAGCGCCGGGATACCGCGGAAGAACTCGATGTAGATGGTGGCGACCCACCGGTTGATCGCCACCGTGCCGAGCTTCATCAACGCCAGCAGCAGGGCCAGCACGAAGCCGAGCGCGAAACCGCAGGCGGTGTAGAGGATGGTGTTCAGCAGCGCGCCGCCGGCCTGGGGCAGCACCGCGGTGAACGTGTCCCATTTGAGGAACTTGTCCTGCACCTGTGCCAGGTCGGCCGTCAGCAGCAGGGCCAGCAGGATGCCCACCAGCAACACGTACTGCACGATCCGTAAGTACTGGGCCCGCTTCCGGGGGCTCATCCGCGTCTTCGCGGGCGTGGACTCGACGGTGGTCATGTCAGTTGCCCGCATCCGCGGTGGTGGAGCCGAGCCACTTGCGCTGGAGTTCGGCGTAGGCGCCGCTCTGCTTGCTGGTCAGGATCACTTCGTTGATCTTGTTCAGCAGCTTGGCGTTGCCCAGCTTGACCGCGAAGGCGTAGCTCTCGCCGGTCTTGAAGTCCTTGGAGACCTCGATCTCGGTGTTGCCCTTGGCCCAGGACTTCAGCACGCCGATGTCCGCGACGGCCCCGTCCACTCCGCCACTCTTCACCGCGGCCAGCAGGTCGCCGGGGTTCTCGAAAGTCTTCTGCTGCGCGCCGGCGGGCAGCCGGGCGGCGACGTAGTCGGCACCGGTGGTCTTGGCCTGCACCCCGATGGTCTTGCCCCGGGCGTTCGACAGGTCGAAGGACTGCGCGCCCTTCTTCGTCGCGATGGCCTGGCTGGCGGTGAGGTAGTCGCTGGACATGTCCATCAGCGCCTCCCGCTTGGGGTTCTTCGTGATGGCGGAGGCGGAGACATCGCACTTGCCGGTGTTGAGCACCTCGGCGTTGTCGATGTTCTCGAAGGCGATCCGGGTGACTTCCGGCTTCACCCCGAGATCCTTGGCAACCAGGCCGATGAGGTCGATGTCGAAGCCGACGACCTCGTCACTGCCGGGCTGGACGAACTCGAAGGGCTCATAGGGCACGTCGGAACAGACGGTGAGCTTTCCGGCGGCGACCAGTGGAACGTCCCCGGAGGTACCCGACTTCTTGGCGACGCAACCGGCCGTGAACACGAGCAGGACAGCGGGCAGCAGCGCTAGAACCCGGTGGCGTGAAAGGGTGGCCACGTCTGTTACTCCTAGTAACTAAGGTGGTTCGGCTGAGGGACTATTGCATCCTGCCTCTGCCCGGGGAAGCACCCGAATGGTCTGGCCATTGCAGAAATGTACTACCCCAAGTAGTAGTCGCCTTAGACCTTTTGTCGTAAAGACCGGTAGCGCAATCGATCTGTGCAGTAAGTCACAAAAAGATCACGACCTGATACCCGTAACCTCCGTCCACCCGGTTACCGACCAGCGAAAATCTGACCGGGTCCCACGCAACACGGTTGATAGTTTCGTCGCACAGCATCTCACCCGAATGCGTCAACAGCAGCTTTTATGCCCATAAAGCGCTGTTCACAGGTTCCACACCGGGCACACCATATAGGCATTCGAAGATCGTTCCCATAGCTTGTTCGCCCGCGATTACCGAACGTAGGCGCCGCTTCCCGTCGATCTTCATGCGTAGTTGATCCATAGGATCATCGTGGGGCTAACGGATCATCGGGCCACTGAAATCAAAACTGTGAAACCCGGGTACCGATGATCGCGGTACCCGGGCCTGACACAGGTTGAGCAGGGTCAGGACGCTGACCGAGCGTGTGCGTCGAGCACCACCGCGACGGCCGCGGTGACCTTGGCCGCGAAGTCCAGGTGCAGTGACTCGTCCGGCACGTGCGCGTTGCTGCCCGGGCCGAGCGCGCCGGTCACCACGAACTGCGCCTGCGGGTACTTGTCCGCGAGCAGGCCCATGAACGGGATCGAGCCGCCCTCGCCGAGGGTGCGCCACGGCTGGCCGAACACGTCGGCGCTCGCGCCGTCCATGGCCTCCCGCAGCCAGGGGGCGAAGCTGGGCGCGTTGAAACCGCCCGCGGCCTCCTCATGCCGCAGGGTCACGGTGGCGCCGTAGGGCACCTCGGTGCTGACGGCCTTCTTCACGGCGTCCAGGGCGACGTTCGCGTCCACGGTGGGCGGCAGCCGGAAGCCGAGGCACAGCGTGGTCGACGGGCGCAGCACGTTGCCCGCGTCGGCCGGCTTGGGGAACCCGTCGGCGCCGATCACCGAGAGGGTGGGCCGCCAGGTGCGGTTGAGCACCAGTTGCAGGTCGTCCTCGGTGACCGCCTGGGTCGAGCCGGCGAACGGCATGCCCTTGCGCAGTTCACCGGCGATCAGCGCCGCCGCGTCGGTGGTCTCCGCCAGCCGGTCGGCGGGCACCTCGGTGTTCAGCTCGGGCAGCTTGATCTCGCCGGTCACCGAGTCCTCGATCCGGTCGAGGAGCTGGCGCAGCACCCGGAAGGAGCTGGGCACCACGCCGCTGGCCGCACCGGAGTGCTGGCCGCCGTCGAGGACCTTGACCTCGACGTGCACCTGGGCGAGGCCACGCAGCGAGGTGGTCAGCCACATACGCTCGTAGTCGCCGGCGCCGGAGTCGAGGCAGACGACCAGGGAGACGGCACCCAACCGGTCGGACAGGTGCTCGATGTAGGCGGGCAGGTCGGGGCTGCCGGATTCCTCGCTGGTCTCCAGCAGGATCACGCTGCGCGCGTGCGCGCCGCCGTGTGCCTGGATCGCCTCCAGGGCGGCGGATGCCGCGTAGCCCGCGTAGCCGTCGTCCACCGAGCCACGGCCGAACAGCCGGCCGTCCCGGATTACCGGGGTCCACGGGTCGAGGCCCTCGCCCCAGCCGCCGACCGGCGGCTGCTTGTCCAGGTGCCCGTACAGCAGCACGGTGCCCGCGGCTTCGGCTCCGGGCGTGGCGGGAACGTCCACCAGCAGGACCGGGGTGCGGCCCTCGAGGCGGATCACCTCCAGGGTGGCACCGGTCAGGTTCCGCCCGGAGAGGTACGACTTGAGGTGCTCGATCGCCGCGTCCAACTGTCCGTTGGCCACCCAGTCGGCGTCGAACGCCGGCGACAGCGCAGGGATCCTCACGTACTCGGAAAGGCTCGGCAGGACGTCGTTGTCCCAGGTCTGAGCCACTGTCTTGGTCAGTGCAGAGTTGTCCACCCCTCGATCCTGCCACTGAGTGCGACAGATTCCGACCGCTAAGGCGTGAGCTCCCCGACAGCGATCGACAACTCAGCGGGCTCGGTCACCGTGAGCAGGTCCGTCGCTCTGGCAGACAGCTCATAGTGATCACCGGCCAGCGTGAAGGCGGAGATCACCGGCATGGGTTCCAATTCAACGATCCAGTAGTGCGGAATGCCCGCCTCGGCGTATTCGTGCAGCTTGAACACCCGATCCAACCTCGCCGAACCTGGCGAGACGACCTCGACCGCCAGCGACACTACGGCCGCATCGGACCTTGCCGGATTCGTCCGAGCGACATCCGAAGGAATCACGATGAGGTCAGGGACCCGCACCGTCGCAGGGGTACGGCGTTCCAGTACCACCTCTACTTCCGGTGCTACGGCAAGTTCGGGCGGCAGCTGCCGGTCGAGCTGATGACTCAGCTTCATGATCGCGCGCTGATGGTTAAAGAGCGGACGTGCGCACACCTGCAACACCCCCTCCACCAGTTCGTAGCGGTGGACGTCGTCCTCGGGAAGTGCCGCCCACTCCTCCAGCGACAACAGGTGATCCGGAATATTCGCCACGGTCACTCGAACCTCCTCGCTCCGCAGGAAGTGTCCCACGGTCCTCTGACATGCGGTGATGGATTGGCATGCCGCAACGGTCGCAGGATTTTCCGAGCACCGGTTTCGCCATCCACAGGCGAAAAAAGTTGTCCACAGATTCCGGGAGAAGTCCCGAAGTCGGCGAGGTCCGGGAGACGAACATTCCCGAACCTCGTCAACCTCGGATGTGGGTCAGTGCGCGGCTACCGCCTTCAGCCGGGGGTCGCCCTCATCGGCGTGGTAGTCGGTCGGATCGGTGGCGTCGGTGCCGTTGAACGTCCTGATCCGCTTCAGCACGAGCGTGACGACCACCGCCACCAGCAGGTTCAGCGCCAGGGCCACGAACCCGACGTAGACCTGGATAGCGCTGCCCGCGAACGGATGCCAGCCCAGCAGGGACAGCTCCTTCAGGGTCAGCGCCGAACCGCCGAAGTGCGCCTTCTTCGCCGCCGGGTTGGGGATCAGGTACAGCAGGTACAGGCCCCAGGCCATGCCCGCCGCCCATCCGGCGAGCAGCGCCCAGCGGTGCAGCCAGCGGGTGTACAGCGTGATGGCCACCGCGGGCAGCGTCTGCAGGATGATCACGCCGCCGATCAGTTGCAGGTCGATCGAGTACTGCGGGTCGACCAGCACGATGAACAGCACGGCGCCGAACTTGACGATCAGCGAGGCCAGCTTGGCCTGCCGTGCCTCCTGCTTCGGGCTGGCGTCCCGGTGCAGGTACTCCTTGTAGATGTTGCGGGTCCACAGGTTCGCCGCGGCGATGGACATGATCGCGGCGGGGACCAGCGCGCCGATGCCGATGGCGGCGAAGGCGACGCCCGCGAACCAGGCCGGGAACTGCTGGCCGAACAGCACCGGGATCACCGTGTTGCCGTCGGGCCTGCCGGTGGCGTTGTTGGTGATCGCGGTGGCGCCGGAGGCGATGGCCGCGTAGCCGAGCAGCGCCAGCAGGCCCAGGACCAGCGAGTACGCCGGCAACGCGACCATGTTCTTCTTGATCACGTTGCGGCCCTTGGAGGCCAGGATGCCGGTCAGCGAGTGCGGGTACAGGAACAACGCCAGCGCCGAGCCGAGGGCCAGGGTGATGTACTGCAGCTGGTTGTTCGAGTTCAGCAGGATGCCGTCGGCCGGGCTCGGCGTCTTGTCGAACTTGGCCTGCGCGGTGTCGAAGATGTGGCCCCAGCCGCCCAGCTTCAGCGGCAGGTAGATCACCGCGACGATGATCACCACGTAGATCAGCGCGTCCTTGACGAACGCGATCAACGCGGGCGCCCGCAGGCCGGACTGGTAGGTGTACACGGCCAGGATCAGGAAGGCCACGAACAGCGGCAGGTGGCCCATGACGCCGGTGCCGTTCAGCCCGATGGTGCGCAGCACCGCCTCCAGGCCGACCAGTTGCAGGGCGATGTACGGCATGGTGGCCACGATCCCGGTGATCGCGATGACCAGGGCCAGCAGCGGCGATCCGTACCGGCCGCGGACGTAGTCGGCCGGGGTGACGTAACCGTGCACCCGGGACACCGACCACATGCGCAGCAGCGGCAGGAAGATCAGCGGATAGAGCACGACCGTGTAGGGCAGGGCGTAGAAACCCATCGCGCCGGCGCCGAAGATCAGGGCGGGCACCGCGACGAAGGTGTACGCGGTGTACAGGTCACCGCCGACCAGGAACCAGGTCACCCAGGCGCCGAACTTCCGCCCGCCGAGCCCCCACTCGTCCAGGTGTTCCAGGGTCTCCCCGGCCTGCCATTTGGCCGCGACGAATCCGAGCACGGTGACCAGCAGGAACAGCAGGCCGAAAACGATCAGTTGGGTCCACTGTGCCCCGGTCACCGGTCACCGTCCTTGGTCTTCACGTACACGAGGGCCACACAGATCACGCCGATCGGCACGAAGAGGAACTGAGCCCAGTAGAAGGCGGGCAGTCCCCACACCCTCGGCTCGTCCACATTGAACAGTGGCGTGATCAACATGAGCATGGGGACCAGCAGCAACAGGTTCCAGTTGCTCCAGATCAACCCACTCCGCTGCCCTGGCGGAGCCTTCTTTGTCATGACCGTTCCTCCCCATCGGCGTGACAGCCAGCAGACACAACCTAGGTGTTATTACGGCCAGGACTCTTGAACACGGCCGAGAAGTTACATAGGAAGTGGACATGAAGCTCGCTATCGGCGCAGTCGCCGCCCTGCTGGCGTTGCCGCTGCTCACCACGCCTGCCGTGGCAGCAGCCGCCGCTGAAAACTGTCTCACCGAGCCCGCCACACTGACCGTCGAGGAACAACGCCTCGACAAGGAGCTGCCCGGCTACGGCAAGTTCGGCCCGACCCTGCTCGACCAGGCCGGTTACCGGAAGCGGGTGGACAACACCACGTCCCTGCTCTGCCGGATGCCCAACCTCCGGGCCGCGGAGATCCTGCTGAACAACGCGGGTGACGACCTGTTCCAGCAGGCGGTGGACGAGTCCCAGGACCAGGGGAAACTCGATGACCGGCCGCTGTACTGGTCCCGGCTCACCCTGACCAGGGCAATCCGGCAGTGGCACCCCCGCTTCGCACTGTCCGCGCAGGACCGCGCGGGCCTGATCACCGACTTCGACCGGGCCGCGCGTGGCTTCGAGTCGGTCGAGTTCACCGCGAAGCCCGGCGTCCGCCGGGTGCTGGTCAGCGGCTTCGACCCGTTCACGCTGGACCGGGACATCCGGATCGGCAACCCCTCCGGCGCGTCCGCGTTGCAGCTGGACGGCCGGGAGTTCGACACCCCGCAGGGCAGGGTCGTGGTGCAGGCCGTGCTGTTGCCGGTGCTGTGGGGCGCGTTCGACGAGGGCATCGTGGAGGCCGCCTACGGACCCAGGCTGCAGGACCCGAAGCGCCGCCCGGACACCATCGTCACGATCAGCCAGGGCCGCCCGGAGCAGTTCGACATCGAGAAGTGGGCCGGCGGCGGACGCGGCGGGTTCCCGGACAACGACAACGTCTCGTCGAAGGGCCTCGTGCCACCCGCCGCGGGCTGGCCGCAGCCGGGCGACAACTTCATCCTGACCACGCTGCCCTACGAGCAGATGCAGGCCGCGGGCACCGGGCCTTACCCGGTCAAGTTCAACACCGCGTTCTGCGAGCAGCCGAAGGGCGCGACCGCGCCGGTGTGCCACGAGGACGGCACACCGCTGCCGGACAGCACTCCGATCCAGGGCGGCGGCGGGGACTACCTGTCCAACGAGTCGATGTACCGGGCCAACCGGCTGCGGCTGGGTCTCGGGCTGACCGGCGTGCACGGCGGTCACCTGCACACCCCGGTGCTCGGCGTTCCGGCTCCCGGCCTGCCCACCGACGCGGGCTTCGAGAAGCGCCGGGCGGACATCGCGGCGCAGACGGTCGCACTGGTGACCGCCGCAGGGCGGAACTGACCCGTAGCCGAAGTCGGCGATGTCCGGGAAAGTCCGGACATCGCCGGCTTCGAGGCCGGCCGGTTCCCGGAAAAGCCCTGATCTATGCAGGCTTCCACTCGGCAGGGTGGACTTCCGGAACGGTTCAGATTCGTTACCTGATCTTGACTGCAAAGTAGGCAGGATCAGGGGTCTCATCAGTCACCGATGGACCGGGGAAGGGCAGGCATGGGCGGACGTCAGGGCCGGGCGATCGCGGTGGGCACCGTGCTGACCATCGTGCTGGCCGCCGGGGCCACTCTGCTCGGCGGCTACGGCCAGACCCCGCCACCCGCGGTGAAGGCAGCGGAGGGTGATCAGTCCGTGGTCACCCGCCCCGCTCCGCTGCCGGAGGAGCCCCACGCGCTGGCCGGCGACTGCCTGAGCTCGGCGAGCTTCGTCCCGCTGAACTGCCACGAACGACACGACGTCGAGGTCACCGCACTGACCACGTTGCCGGACGGCGCGGCCGAAGGGGACTTCGACCGCGCGACCATGCCGGTGTGCCGGCACCAGCTGGCGCAGTACCTGGGTGCCCCGGGCGCCGACGCCACCCGCCTGCAACCGTGGGCGTTCTGGCCGACGCCGGAGGCCTACGCGGCCGGCCAGCGCTGGCTGCTCTGCGGGGCGGCCGAGCTGGATGGCACCGGTGCGGCCCAGCAGCGTTCCGGCTCGGTGCGCGGCGCGCTCGGCGACGGCCGGTTCCCCGAGTTCCAGCTGTGCTCCGCCGGACAGTCGGCCGCCGAGGAAAAACTGCGCAGCGTGCCGTGCGACCAGCCCCACCAGGGCGAGGCCGTGCCCGAGGTGCTCGCCCTGGGCTCGGCGGACCAGCCCCGGCCCAGCACCGAGACGATCAACGAGGCGGGTGCCGAACACTGCGGCCCGGCGGTGCGCGACTACCTGGGCGATCCGGCGACCACCGTCTCGGTCACCTGGCGCATCCCCGGCGAGCAGGCCTGGGCCGACGGTTACACCGACCTCGTCTGCTTCGCGCAGACCGGCCTGCCGATCACCGGCAGCCTGCTCGGCCACAATTGATCACTCGGCCGAGGGATTAAGTCGCAGATCAACTCGCATCGCCCCGCCGAACCGGGTGAACTGGGCTTTCACCACGACTTTGAGGGGTAACTCCATGCGCGTCCTCGGACGGGCCACGGTCGGAACGGCTGTGGCCGCGGTATTGCTCGCCCTGGCGCCGATGGCCTCCTCCACTCCACAGGCGACGCCGGTGCCCCGGAAGTACCTGGACCAGCAGGTCGACTGGAAGCCCTGTTTCCCCAAGCTGCCCGAGGGGCTGCCCGCCGAGCTGAACAGGATGGAGTGCGGGCTGCTCTCCGTGCCACAGGACTGGCGGCGGGCGGGCGACTCCGCGGGCATCCAGGTGGCGATCTCCCGGCTCCCACCGAAGCACGTCACCAAGGACGCCCCGGTGCGGTCGCTGTTCACCAACCCGGGCGGCCCCGGCGGCGCGGGCCTGGTGATGCCCGCCCTGTTCGTGGTGCAGAACCGGCAGAAGCTCCTCGACAACTACGAGATCCTCGGCATCGACGTGCGCGGCACCGGCAAGAGCACCCGCGCGTCGTGTGGCGGTGAGAGCTTCACCGGGATCAACCTCGACCCGCGGGACAGGGCACCCGCGCACCTGGACCTGATCATGGACTCGGCGGCGCTGGTGGCCAAGTTCTGCCAGGAGCGTTCCGGGGCGTTCGGTGCGGTGCTGAACACCGAGCAGACCGTGCGGGACCTGGACCTGCTGCGTTCGGTGCTGGGCAGGCAGCGGATCTCCTGGCTGGGCTACTCCGCGGGCACCTGGCTGGGCGCCCACTACGCCGCCTACTTCCCGGGCAGCGTGGACCGGTTCGTGCTGGACTCCAACACCGAGTTCACCGCACCGTGGCAGCAGGGGTTCGACCGGCAGCCGATGGGGTTCCAGCGCCGGTTCACCGAGGACTTCCAGGCCTGGGCCGCCAGGTACGACGCCCAGCTGCACCTGGGTGCGGACCAGGCCGCGGTGAACAAGACCTACGAGGACCTGCGCACCGCGCTGGCGAAGCGGTCGGTGAAGGTGTCCGACAGCCTGACCGTGAACCCGGCCATCCTGGACGTGCTGATCCCGCAGAACCTGTACACCGCCGACCAGTTCACCAAGCTGGCCCAGATCCTGGCCGACCTGCGCGCACAGAGCTCGGACAAACCGGACCCGGCCGCGCAACAGCGGCTGGTGGCGAACCTGGCGTACTTCCCCGGCACGCAGAAGGACGAGGAGAACGCGACCTTCCTGTCCATCCAGTGCAACGACACCGAAACCAAGATCCCGCGCAAGGACCTGGTCGCCAAGTCCGAGGCGGCCGGCAAGAACTATCCGCTGATGGGCTGGGGCATGCTGTCCAACCCCTGCGCGTTCTGGACCCGGCCGTCGCTGGACCTGAAGAAGCCGAAGGGCGACGGCCTGCCGACGGTGCTCATGGTGCAGTCCGAACACGACCCGGCCACGCCGATCGAGGGAGCGCGGGCGGCCCACGCCGCGTTCACCGGATCGCAGATGATCACGGTGACCGGTTCCGGTGACCACGCGGTCTACGCAAGTGGCAACACCTGCGTGGACGACCTGGTCGAGGCGTACCTGGTGAACGGCACGCAGCCGGGCAAGGACGTCGATTGCGCGGGCAACCCGCTGCCCGCTCCGGGAGCACGGGCCGCCACCCGGCCGGCCTGGAGCACGTTGGCGGAGCTGCGCACGTTGCTGCGGTAGGGCGTGAGGAACCCTCGCGCCCGTCTCGGGGACGGGCGCGAGGGTCACCACCGGCTAGTGGCCGTAGTTCCAGGGTTCCTCGGCGACCAGGTAGAAGCCCTTGTTCGGGTACAGCACCTTGGCCAGGGACAGCGTCTGTCCCACGTAGCAGTGCCCCTTGGGCAGCCAGTCGAAGCTCAGGTTGAGCTTGTTCTTCGCCGCCGGGTCCATCTCGGCCGGCACCCAGCGGCCGAGGCCGCCCTTCCACTTCGGGTCGGCGATCTTGCGGGCCGTCGGGCCGATGCCGTCCGGGTACTGGGCCAGCACCGGACCGAAGTCCGGCTTCCAGAACACGTAGGGCAGGCCGAGCGCGACGTAGTAGTCGGCTTCCGAACCGACCCAGTAGTACTGGATCTTGTTGGTGCCGTTGTGATAGCTGTGCGTGTCCTCATAGGACACCGTGACCCGGGCTTCGGTGGCGCTGCCGACCTCACCGGTCACGTCGTTGCGGATCTCGGCCTGGTCCGCGGGCTTGGCGCTCACGCTGAAGATGTCACCGGCGGTCGCGTGCACGGTCTGCGAGATCGACACCGTTCTGGTGGTCTTGAAACTGGTGTCCTGCCCGGGTTCGACGCGGTAACCGGGTCCTTCATAGAAGCGGGTCGGCACCTTCTCGGCGGCCAGCTGCCACTTCAAGTACTTCTCGAACGCCTGGCGCTTCACGTTCAGCGCCAGCTCGGCGCACTGCGCGATGTTTCCCTGGCCATTGAACTGCCAGGCCAGTGGATAACCGACCACCGGCCGCGCGTTCGGCACCGGGTTCGGCGGGACGATTCCACCGGCGAAATCGGTGAGTTCACCGCGGATCGTCAAACCTTCGAACTGATTGATGCTCAGCTGAGGTGCGGCGCTCTCCGTATTGACGAGAATGGAGCTGCCGTCTTTCCGGGTGGGCGTGATGGCCGGCAGGTTCTTCCATTTCGACAGGAACCAGGATGGCTGGGACGCCGTTTCCGCACCTTGGTCATAGCCATAGAAGAGCTTGCTGTACTCCGGCCTGGCCGGCACCGATTCGAATCTCGGAACCAGGAATCCGGTGGTCAGCCGCGCTTGGGTGGTCGGGACGATGCCGGGAGCGGACAGGATCGCGCCTGCCATGGCGGGCGTCCCCGGGGCGACGAGGCCCACGGCGGTGACGAACGCGGCGGCTGCGAACGAATGCTTGGCGTTAAGCGAACGGCGAAATAACCGGTTGCTCATGAGTTTTCCTTAGCGAGTTAATACCCGGATAACACTGCATTACCCACGACTGCGGGGCTCGCCGTTGATGCCCGGCGGCGGGAATGACGGAAGCGTAGGACACCGGGAAAAGGCCCGATAAGGGTTCTTTCCGCGTAGCAGTATGGGTTCACCCTGTGCAGTGATTGCGAGCCGGAAACCGTATCCCCGGCCGAGGAACCCCAGAAATGTGTTCGGCGCCCCCGTCCGATTTTATCGAGAACCGGGGCGCCGATGCGGTCAAGTGTGCGCTTGATCAGCCGGGAAGTCACTACCGCTGCGGTTGACCGGAAATCAACTTCCGGTAGGGGTTCCCGGGCTACGGGACCGAATGCGAGGCCATAGCGAAATAACAGACTGGTCCAGCAGAATGAAGATCTTCAGCCGTGCGGCGGCAGCATTATCCTGCCCGACATCGCTGAGATCGGTTCCATGCGCAGAATCCTGCTCACCCTCGGCCTGGCCGCCCTCACCGGCGTGCTCGTGGCCGGCGCAACACCCGTGGTCGCCGCACCTTCCGCATCGGTGCCCGACCGCTATCTGCAGCAGAAAATCACCTGGCAACCGTGTTTCGCCGAGTTACCGCCGAACTCCCCGCCCGGCGCGGACCGGTTGCAGTGCGGCTTCCTGACCGCGCCCCGTGACTGGAACCGGTCCGACGAGAAGAAGGACATCACCGTCGCGGTGAGCAGGCTACAACCGGAGAAGGGCCCGGCCGGCCGGCTGCTGTTCACCAACCCCGGTGGCCCCGGCGGCCCGGGGCGCACCCTGCCGCTGCTGTTCCCGATGTTCGGCAAGCAGCGGGTGCAGGACGCGTTCGACATCATCGGCATCGACCCGCGCGGCACCGGCGGCAGCACCAATGTCACCTGCGGCGCCGGGGTGTCGAACCTGCTGGGCAGCGATCTGGAGGTACGCGACCGCAGCCGGGGCAACATCGACCTGCAACTGGACTCCGCCGGGCTGCTACGGCAGTACTGCCAGACCCGCTCCGCCGAGTTCGGCCGGCTGGTCAGCACCGATCAGACGGTGAAGGACCTGGACCTGCTGCGCGCGGTGCTCGGCAAGGACAAGATCTCCTGGGTGGGCTACTCCGGTGGCACCTGGATGGGCGCCTACTACGCGACCTATTTCCCGAACCGGGTGGACAAGTTCGTGCTGGACTCCAACACCGACTTCACCGGCACCTTCCAGAAGACTTTCATGGCCCAGCCACAGGCCTTCGAACGCCGGTTCCGCGAGGACTTCCTGCCCTGGGTCGCCAAGTACGACGCGAAGTTCCACTTCGGCACCACCGGCGAACAGACCAGGCAGAACTACGAGAAGCTGCGTCAGCGGCTAGTGGACAAGCCCCTGGTGCTCGGCGAGAACCTGACCGTCACCTCCGGCCTGCTGGACGCCGTGATCATCAGCTCCCTGTACAGCAAGACCTCGTTCGTCAACCTCGGTGAGGTGCTGGACCTGCTGAACCAGCTGACCGGCAAGCCGACCGACCGGGCGGTCACCGCGCAGGACCGCGACCAGCTAGGCCAGGCGGCCGGGCTGATCGACCGGATCCAGCCGGAACCGCGTGGCCTGCAGCCGATCGCCACCGACGCGTTCGTCGCCACCTTCCTCGCGATCACCTGCAACGACACCCCGTGGCAGGGCGAGGAGGAGGCGGTCCGGGCCAGCGACAGGCTCGGCCCGCAGTACCCCCTGAGCGGCTGGGGCAAGGTGGCCAACCCCTGCCACACCTGGAAGCGCCCGAACATCACCCTGACCAAGCCCACCGGCCAAGGCGTGCCCTCGGTACTGATGGTGCAGTCCGACCACGACCCGGCGACCAACGCGTCACTCGCCGAGGACGCGCACAGGAACTTCGCCGGTTCCCGCCTGTTGCGGGTGCACCACGAGGGTGACCACGGCATCTACGTCGGCCCGAACAAGTGCGTCGACGACATCGTGGACGCCTACCTGCTGGACAACGCGGTGCCGGACAGGGACCTGGACTGCGAGGGCGTCCCGCTGCCCGACCCGACCCAGGAATCCGGGACGACCAACCCACTGGTAGCGCTGCGCCGGCTCACCACCGCGGTGGGACCGTTGCCGCGCAGCTAGTTCGGCGGCACTAACCGGTGATCAGGCGCAGGTCCGACGCCGGACGACGGGTTCCCCCTGTGTGCTCACGGCACATCGAGCACACAGGGGGAACACCGATGAAGACCACCCTGGCCGTGGCGACGGCCCTGACCGTCGCCCTGGCGGGCGCCCTGCCCGCAGCCGCCACCACTGACCGCTACCTACAGCAGGAACTCAGCTGGACCTCGTGTTCCGGCGGGAAGCTGGAATGCGCGAACGTGACCGCGCCGCTGGACTGGAACAACCCGGGCCGGGACATCACCGTCGCGATCAGCAGGCTGCAGGGCAAGAACGCGAAGAACGTGCTGTTCACCAACCCCGGCGGTCCCGGTGTCGCGGGCCTGGACATGCCGCTGATGTTCCTGGACAAGAAGGCCCTGCGGGACAGCCACGACATCATCGGCATCGACGTGCGCGGTACCGGCCGGAGCACCAGCCTCGGCTGCGGTGGGCAAACGGGCCTCGGCGGTGAACTGGACACCCGCGATCGCAGCGCGGGGAACATCGACCTGTTGCTGGACTCCGGCCGGCTGATCAACCGGTACTGCCAGGTGAGATCCGGTGAGCTCGGCAGGTTCGTGAACACCGAGCAGACCGTCAAGGATCTCGATCTGATCCGTACCCTGCTGAAAGCGGAGAAGATCAATTACCTGGGCTACTCGGCAGGTACCTGGCTCGGCGCCCACTACGCCACCTACTTCCCGCAGCGGGTGGGCAGATTCGTGCTCGACTCCAACGTGGACTTCACCGACAGCTGGCAGCGGAGCCTCTACGGGCAGGCGGAGTCCTTCGAGCTGCGCTTCCGGGCGGATTTCCTGCCCTGGCTGGCGAAGAATGACGCCGTCTACCACCAGGGCAAGACGGCCGAAGAGGCCCGCAGAAACTACGAGCGGCTCCGGGCCAGGTCCAAGGACAAGGCCACCGCGCTGGACGATGCGATCTTCCGCGCCATGTACAGCAACGCGAGCTTCCCCGGACTGGGCGCGCTGCTCCGGGATCAGCTCGCCGGCCTGACCGGGGACTCGACGCCGGACTCGGAGCCGGCCACCCTGCGCGCGACCATGTGCAACGACACCCCGTGGCAGGGCGACGAGGACGCGCACCTGCGCACCGCGGAAGACCGCGGCAGCCGGTACCCCCTGGCGGGCTGGGCACTCACCAAGCAGCACTGTTTCGGCTGGGAACGACCACCGCTGACGTTGAAGAAGCCGACCGGCCGAGGCGTGCCGCCGGTGCTCATGGTGCAGAACGAGCACGACCCGGCGACCGGGATCAAGGAGGCTGAGCGGGCCCATCGTGGATTCGCCGGCTCGCGGATGCTGCGAGTCACCGGCCCCGGCGGCCACGGCGTCTACGCGACGGGCAATCCCTGTGTGGACGCCAAGGTCGAGGCCTTCCTCGTTGACGAAAGAGTTCCGGCGCACGACGAAAGTTGCTCGGGCATGCCGCTGCCGTAGTCCCCGGGAACTAGTGAACCGGCCCTCAAGGTCGGACGCCCGCGCAGCGTGACACTCATTGTCATTGTCCTCATGAGAATCGCGACGATAACGGCCGCCGCGTTGACGGCGAGCCTGCTCACCGCCCTACCGGCGGCCGCAACGCCACAGGTGCCCGATCGCTACGCACACCAGCAGCTCGGCTGGGCGCCCTGTCCCGCCGACAAGCTGCCCGGACTGGAGTGCGCGACGGTCACCGTCCCGCTGGACTGGAACAACGCGGGCCAGGGCAAGGACATCACCCTCGCCATCAGCCGGCTGAAGAGCAAGAACCCCACACCGAAGGTGCTGTTCACCAACCCGGGTGGCCCCGGTGGCGAGGGGCGCACCCTGCCGTACGCCTACCTCAAGCGCGAGCGGCTGACCGCGACCCACGACATCTACGGCATCGACACCCGGGGCACCGGGGCCAGCAACCCGATGAACTGCGGCGGCCAGGCCACCCTCGGCTGGGAACTGGATCCCAGGGATCACAGCGACGGCAACCTCGACCTGATGCTGGACAGCGCCCGCCTCGGCCGCGAGTACTGCCAGGTGAAGTCCGGTGAACTGGGCAAGTTCGTGAACACCGAACAGATCGTCAAGGACTACGACCTGATCCGCCAGGTCCTCGGCGCCGACAAGATCAATTACGTCGGATACTCCGGTGGCACCTGGTACGGCGCCTACTACGCCACCTACTTTCCGCAGCACACCGGCCGATTCGTGCTGGACTCCAACACCTACTTCACCGGCGACTGGAAGCAGAGTTTCGGCGGCCAGCCCGAGGCTTTCGAGCGCCGGTTCCGCGAGGACTTCCTGCCCTGGGTAGCGAAGTATGACGCCATCTACCACCAGGGCAAGACAGCTGAAGACGCCCGTAGCAACTACGAGAAACTGCGCGCGGGGCTGGTCGCGAAGCCACTGACCCCGAACGGCAAGCCGTTCGGCCCCACGGACCTGGACGGCGTCATCGTCCAGGCGCTTTACCACAAGCAGTCCTTTACCAACCTCGCCGCGGGACTGGCCGAGCTGAACGAGGGCAAGGCGGACAAGCTGGCCGCGATCGCCGCGGTGACGGCCTACCCGGAGCCGATGCTCGCGACCCTGTTCTCCGTGTTGTGCAACGACATGCCGTGGCCGGGCAGCGAAGACGACCTGATCCGGGAATCCGGTGAGAACGGCCGCAAGTACCCGCTGATCGGCTACACCAAGATCGTGCAGAGCTGCCACGGCTGGAAGCGGCCGCCGGTGAAGCTGAAGCACCCGGACGGCAAGGGCGTGCCGCCGGTGCTCATGGTGCAGAGCGACCACGACCCGGCCACCAACACCGCGCTGGCGGAGAAGGCACATCGGGAGTTCGCCGGTTCCCGGATGCTGCGGATCACCGAGGAGGGCGATCACGGCATCTACGCGCTGGCCGGCAACCCGTGTGCGGACGACATCGTCGAGCAGTACCTGATCGACGACAAGGTGCCGGCCGCCGACCTCAGCTGCAAGGGAACCGGACTCCCGCAGCCCTAGTTCGTTGGCACTAAACAGGATTCGCTCCCGGAACGACGCCCGCGCAGGGGGAGACCGGGTGTCATCGAGTACATGAGAATCGCGACCATGGTGGCCGCCGCGCTGACGGCGAGCCTGCTCACCGCAGTCCCGGCGGCCGCCACCCCGCAGGTCCCCGATCGCTACGCCCAGCAGAAACTCACCTGGGCACCGTGTGCCACCGAGGAACTGAAGCAGCTGGAGTGCGCGACGGTCACCGCGCCACTGAACTGGAACAACGCGGGCCAGGGCAAGGACATCCAGCTGGCGATCAGCCGGCTGAAGAGCAAGAACCCCAACCCCAAGGTGCTGTTCACCAACCCCGGTGGTCCCGGCGTGGAGGGACGCAGCACGCCGCTGACCTTCGCGGGCCGGGACCGGCTACGGGACAGTCACGACATCTACGGCATCGACACCAGGGGCACCGGCGCGAGCAATCCGCTGAGCTGCGGCGGCCAGGCCCTACTCGGCTGGGACCTGGACGCCAGGGATCGCAGCGAGGGCAATATCGACCTGCTGCTGGACAGTGCCCGGCTGAGCAGGCAGTACTGCCAGGTGAAGTCCGGCGAGCTGGGCAAGTTCGTGAACACCGAGCAGATCGTCAAGGACTACGACCTGATCCGCCAGGTCCTCGGCGCCGACAAGATCAACTATGTCGGATACTCCGGCGGAACCTGGTACGGCGCCTACTACGCCACCTACTTCCCGCAGCGGGTGGGCCGGTTCGTGCTGGACTCCAACACCGGGTTCACCGGCACCTGGAAGGAGACGTCCGATGCCCAGTCCGCAGCCTTCGAACGCCGGTACCGCGAGGACTTCCTGCCCTGGGTAGCGAAATATGACGCCATCTATCACCAGGGCAAGACGGCCGAAGAAGCCCGTAGCAACTACGAGAGGCTCCGGGCGGGGCTGGCCAAGGCGCCACTGACCGTGGCGGGCAAGCCGTTCGGCCCGGCGACTTTCGACGCGGTCATCAAGACGGTGATGTACGCCAAGAGCGCCTTCCCTGAGCTCGGCGCGGGACTGGCCGAGCTGAACACGGGCAAGGCGGACCGGCTCGCCCAGTTCTCCGCGCAGACGGACGCGGTCTACTCCGATTCGATGGTCGCGGCGATGTATTCGTTGATGTGCAACGACATGCCGTGGCCGGGCAGCGAGGACGATCTGATCCGGCAGAGCGGGGAGGACGGCCACAGGTACCCGCTGGTCGGCTACAGCAAGATCGTGCTGAGCTGCACCGGCTGGAAGCGGTCGCCGGTGCAGCTCAAGCACCCGGACGGCAAGGGGGTTCCGCCGGTGCTGATGGTGCAGAACGAGCGCGACCCGGCGACCAGCACCGAGCTGGCGGAGAAGGCGCACCGGGAGTTCGCCGGTTCCCGGATGTTGCGAGTGACCGGTGAAGGCGATCACGGCGCTTACGGGAACGACAACGCCTGCGTGAACGACCACGTCGAGCAGTACCTGATCGACGACAAGGTGCCGGCCACCGATCTCAGCTGTAAGGGCACCGGACTCCCGACGCCCTAGTTCCTTGGTACTAAACGGGATTCGCTTGCGGACGGACGTCTGCTGAGCCGTCACCGGGGTGTGCTGGAGCCATGAAAATCGCCCTAGCCACAGCCATGGCGCTGACAGCCACCCTGGTGACGGCCTTACCGGCCGCCGCAGCCCCGGTACCGGACAGCTACACCCAGCAGAAGCTCGACTGGAAGCCCTGTTTCAGCACGGTTCCCGACGGCCTGCCCGCCGGCAGCGACAAGCTGGAATGCGCCAAGGTCACCGCGCCACTGGACTGGAACAACCCGGGCAATGGCAAGAACATCGCCGTCGCGATCAGCAGGCTCAAGGGCAAGAACGCCAAGAACACCCTGTTCACCAACCCCGGCGGGCCCGGCGGCGAGGGCCGCACCCTGCCCCTCGCCATGCTGCGGATACACAAGGACAACCTGCTGGACAGCCACGATGTCATCGGCCTTGACATGCGCGGCACCGGCGGCAGCAGCAACGTCACCTGCGGGGCGGGCGCCGGCGTCGGCCAGGAACTGGACTACCGGGACCGCAGCGAGGGCAACATCGACCTGCTGCTGGACTCCACTCGGCTGATGGGCCGGTACTGCCAGGTCAAATCCGGCGAGCTGGGCAAGTTCACGAACACCGAGCAGGTGGTCAAGGACTACGACCTCGTCCGCGGCCTGCTCGGCGCCGAGAAGGTGAACTACGTCGGCTACTCCGGCGGCACCTGGCTCGGCGCCTACTACGCCACCTACTTCCCGAACCGGGTCGGCAGGTTCGTACTGGACTCCAACACCGACTTCACCAGCCCGTGGCAGCAGACCTTCGACGCCCAGCCGGAATCCATGCAGCGCCGCTACCGGCAGGACTTCGCGCCGTGGGCGGCCAAGTACGACGACCGCTTCCACCAGGGCACGACCGCCGCGGCCGTCGAGCAGAACTACGAGCGGCTGCGGGCCGAGCTGGCCAAGAAGCCGATCCAGTTGGCGGGCAACACCTTCGGCCCCCTCGAACTGGACTACTCGATCATCGGCGCGATGTACGACAAGGGGAAGTTCCCGGCCACCGGTGAACTGCTGAACCAGCTGAACGGGGCCCGTTCCACCGACCGGATCGCCGAACTGTCCACTCAGCTGCGCCGGACCGGCACCACGGGCCCGGACGGGGAGATCGGCACGTTCTTCCACATCCTGTGCAACGACACCCCCTGGAAGGGGAACGAGGACGACGCCGTCCGCAAGTCCGGGGAATCCGGTCGCAAGTACCCCCTCGCCGGCTACGCCAAGATCCGCCAGCCCTGCCTGACCTGGCAGCGCCCCGCGCTCACCATGAAGAAGCCGGACGGCAAGGGCGTCCCGCCGGTGCTGATGGTGCAGGCGGACAACGACCCGGCGACCAGCAATGTGGTGGCGGAGAAGGCACATCGGAACTTCGCCGGTTCCCGGATGCTGCGGGTGCGCAACGAGGGTGACCACGCCATCTACGCGGGCGGGAACCCGTGCGTCGATTCCACTGTGGACGCTTACCTGATCGACGGCAAGGTCCCGGCCGGGGATCTGGAGTGCCAGGGCGTCGGCCTGCCCGCGCCGGACGCGGACGGCTCGAACAGTCTGCTGGCCACCTTGGCGGTCGTGACGGCAGCGTCGGGGACGCTACCCCAGTACTGAGTAACTCCTTGGCACTAAAGAACATTCGCTTGTGGACGGACGCGCCATGAGCGGCCGAGGAGATGGAATCGAGGTGCGCCAGCCGGCGCACCTCGATTCTTGTTTGGGGGAATTGATGAAGATCGCGAAGGCCCTGGCCGTCGCAGCGGCGATCAGCATGCCGCTCAGCCTGCTGGCCGTCCTGCCGGCCGCAGCCGCACCGATACCGCAGAAGTACAGCCAGCAGAAGCTGAACTGGGGCAGGTGTGTGATCGAGAATCCCGACTTCCCCGACCACCAGCACCTGGAATGCACCATGGTCACCGCGCCGATGGACTGGAACAACCCCGGTTCCGGCAAGGACATCACCGTGGCGATCAGCAGGCGCAAGGGCAAGAACGCCAAGCAGGTGCTGTTCACCAACCCCGGCGGCCCCGGTGGAGCCGGCAGGGACACCCCGGCGCTGTTCGACTACTTCAAGCGCACCGCGCTGGTCGACAGCCACGACATCATCGGCATCGACGTACGGGGCACCGGCGCCAGCACCAACGTCGCCTGCGGCGCGGGTGCGAACCTCGGCGCCGAGCTGGACTACCGGGATCGCAGCCAGGGCACTATCGACCTGATGCTGGACAGCACCCGGTTGCAGAGCCGGTACTGCCAGGTGAAATCCGGTGAGTTCGGCAAGTTCGTGAACACCGAGCAGACCGTCAAGGACTACGACCTGATCCGCGCCCTGCTCGGCGCGGAGAAGATCAATTACGTCGGCTACTCCGGCGGCAGCTGGATCGGCGCCTACTACGCGACCTACTTCCCGCAGCGCGTCGGCCGATTCGTGCTGGACTCCAATGCCGACTTCACCGCCCCGTGGCAGAAGACCTTCGACGCGCAGCCGGAAGGGTTCGAGCGCCGGTACCGCGAGCAGCTGGTGCCCTGGCTGGCGAAGTACGACCACCTCTACCACCAGGGCACCAAGGACGAGGCGGTCCGGCAGAACTACGAACGGCTGCGCGCGGCACTGGCGACGAAGCCGGTGCAGGTGAACGGCCAGGATTTCCACGCGATCGATCTGGACAACGCGATCGGCACCGCCCTGTACGGCAAGCGGCGGTTCGCCGCCCTGGGCGAGTTTCTGGCCGGGCTGAACAACCTGGTCGACGGTGCCCGATCCACAGTGGACATGCCGAAGCTGGTGAAGTCGCTCGGCGAGGGTGCGGAGTTCGCCACCGCGACCGCGATCATGTGCAACGACACCCGGTGGCGGGGCACCGACGAGGACGCCGTGCGCAAATCCGGCGAATGGGCCCGCAAGTATCCCCTGGTCGGCGGGGCGGGCATCCGGCAGAACTGTTTCTCCTGGCAGCGGCCGGCATTGACCATGAAGAGGCCGGACGGCCGGGGTGTGCCACCGGTGCTCATGGTGCAGAACGAACTCGATCCGGCCACCCCGGCGAAGCTCGCCGAGGACGCACACCGCGGGTTCGCCGGCTCCCGGCTGCTGCGCATCAAGGGCGAGGGCGACCACGGCGGTTACGCCACGGCGGAGAACCAGTGCGCGAACGAGATCGTCGAGGCCTACCTGATCGACGGCAAGGTCCCGGCGAACGATCCGACCTGCCAGGCCGACGGCCTGCCCGTTCCTGGAGCGAAGGCATGAGAGCAGCCGCCGTACTGGCCGTCGCCCTGGCATCGAGCCTGATCACCGCCGTTCCGGCCGCGGCAGCACCGGTTCCGGTCAAGTACACCCAGCAGAAGATCGACTGGAAGCCCTGTTTCGGCAAGGTCCCCGATGGCCTGCCGCCGGGCAGCGACAAGCTGCAGTGTGGCTCGCTGACCGCGCCGATGGACTGGAACAACCCCGGCAGCGGCAAGGACATCACCGTCGCGATCACCCGGCTGCCCGGCAAGAACGCCAAGGGCGTGCTGTTCACCAACCCGGGCGGCCCCGGTGGGACCGGCAGGCTGTTGCCGCTGCAGCTGTTGCAGCGTGGAGCGCAGCCGCTCGCGGACAACCAGGACATCATCGGCATCGACGTCCGCGGGGTCGGCGCCAGCAGCAACGTCGACTGCGGCGCGGGCTCGCTGCTCGGTGCCGAGCTGGATCCACGGGACCGCAGCGAGGGCAACATCGATCTGCTGCTGGACACCGCGCGCCTGCGATCGCGGTACTGCCAGGTGAAATCCGGTGAGCTGGGCAGGTTCGTGAACACCGAGCAGACCGTCAGGGACCTGGACCTGATCCGCGCGCTGCTGGGTGCCGAGAAGATCAATTACCTGGGCTATTCGGCGGGGACCTGGCTGGGTGCGCACTACACGGCGTACTTCCCCGACCGGGTCGGCCGGTTCGTGCTGGATTCCATTGTGGACTTCACCGGCAGCTGGCAGGGATTGTTCAACTCGCAGGCGGAGGCCGCGGAGATCCGGTTCCGCGAGGACTTCCTGAGCTGGATAGCGCAGTACAACGACGTCTACAACCTGGGCAATACGTTCGAAGACGTGCACAGAAACTACGAGAAGGCCCGGGCCAAGCTGGGGCCGGCGGTGGACGTCGCGGTCAGCAGCGCGCTGGCCAACAAGGCCGAGTTCCCCGACGCGGCCAAGGCTCTCAAAGACCTCGTCGAGGGCCGCGAACCACGCAGTGGCGGCGAGGACCCGCAACGGGGTCTCGGCGCCATGATCGGCACCGCGTTCAGCATCATGTGCAACGACGCGCAGTGGCAGGGCACCGAGGACACCGCGATCCGGCAGTCCGAGGAGTGGAACCGCAAGTTCCCGCTGACCGGCGGATCCAAGGTCCAGCAGGGCTGCCTGACCTGGAAGCGGCCACCGCTGACACTGAAGAAGCCGACCGGCAAGGGCATCCCACCGGTGCTGATGGTCAACTCCGAGCACGACGCGTCGACGCCGTTGCGTGGCGCCCAGCAGGCGCATCGGAACTTCGCCGGATCCCGGCTGCTCACCGTGCTCGGCGAGGGCGACCACACGATGTACGGCAACGCCAATCCATGCGTGCAGAAGATCGTCGAGGACTACCTGGTGGGCGGCGTGGTGCCGGACCGCGACCTGACCTGCGATGGGACGGGGCTGCCGGATCCGCACCACGAGGTGCCACCCGGCCCGTTCCAGGACATGGATCGGCTGGAGCAGCTGGCGGGTGACCTGCCCAGGTAAGAGGGCCGCCGGCCGACGGCGATGTCGGTCGGCGAACCGGAACTACCGGCCGAGGGCGTCGTGCGTGACGCCCTCGGCCTGCTCGTCGATCAGTTCTTCCGGACAGCCCTGTTCGTCGTCCTTGCGGAACACCTCAGCCAGAACGACCATCAGGAGCGCGGCCACCGCCAGCACGGTGAGTGCCAGCCCTGCCTGCAGCATGAGGACACCTCCGTCGAGTGGATTCGAACTCGGTCGGAGACGACTACGTTCCATCAACCAGCGCAATCGCCCCAGTAATTTGCGCCAACCTACGCCCGGAACAACACGTCCCGGTCTCAGCTTGACCTACGCTGCGATCCACTCCGGTGCGAGGCACCGAGCGGACCCGAACCGGTCCCGCTTCCTGTCGTCCCGGCCATCGGCAATGACCGCCAGGACGGCCGCCGCCACGGCCAGGACCAGCATCGCAACTGCTGCTTGATACATCTCTCGCACCTCCTTCGTGTACTCCGTTAGACGCAGACAGTGTGCCGCCGGTTCCCCTACGTGAGCAATTGATTTTCCTCGGCCATCCGGCCCAGTGAATTTGTGCTGGCTCTCGGGACAGGTAATACCTCAGGTACGCATGAGGTTGTTCTACATCGACGACTCGGGCGCCCCGCAGTCGAAACTGATCGTCTACGGCTGGATCGAACTACAGGCCAGCGGCTGGAATGCCGCACTCCAGCACGTCCTCGACTGGCGGCACGCACTGCACGCGGCGACCGGCATGCCCACCAACTACGAGCTACACGCCACCACCTTCGCCAACGGCCGTGGCCGACCGACCGGAACCGACTGGGATCGCCACAAGGCCCACCGCAGCGCGGTGATGGTCGATGCGTTCCATACGGTCAGCACCCTGCCCACGGCAGCGGTCGGCGCGGTTTTCCACCACGTTTCTCCAGGTCGGCACTATCACGCGGCCAAGGCGGAGCTCTACACAGGACTCGTCGCCACACTCGATGCGCGGCTTACCGCCGAGGGCGAAATCGGGATGATCATCATGGATGGGGACGGCACCAACCCCAGCTACCGGCAGGCACATCGCGAGCTCACGCTCGCCACTCGCTCCATGATCGAAGACCCCGTGTTCCAGGTGAGCCACATGTCCCAGCTGATTCAGCTCTCAGATCTCGTGGCTTATGCCGCCTATCAGCACATACTGCAGGCGCCGACGAAGAGAGCGATGTGGAACTGGTACCCGGACCATCTGGGCGAGGTCAGCATCATCGGGCGAACACCGCAGCCGATGGATCTGCCCTAGAAAAAAAGCTGGACCCGCTATCCCCAAAGAGCATGGGGGCGGGTCCGCACACACAGTATGCCGCGCCACGCGACAGCCGTCAACTGGCGAAAGGGCGCCCCGACCGGTGGTGGACTTCTCGAGGCGCCCTTCGCGGGAGTTGGTGCTAGCCCAGGCGCTGCTTGAGGGCGTCGAGCTCATCCTGCAGCGAGGTCGGCAGCTTCTCGCCGATCTTGTCGAACCACTCCTGGATCAGCGGCAGTTCGGCACGCCACTCGTCGGCGTCGAAGCGCAGTGCGGCCTCGATGTCGGCGACCGGGGCGTCCAGGCCGTCCAGGTCGAACTGGTCCACGGTCGGCACGTGGCCGATCGGGGTCTCGACGGCCGCGGCGGTGCCCTCGATGCGCTCGATGGCCCACTTCAGCACGCGGCTGTTCTCACCGAATCCGGGCCACAGGAACTGGCCCTCGTCGCCACGGCGGAACCAGTTGACGTAGAAGATCTTCGGCAGCTTGGTGGCGTCGGCCTGCTTGCCGATCTCCAGCCAGTGCTTGAAGTAGTCGCCGGCGTTGTAGCCGATGAACGGCAGCATGGCCATCGGGTCGCGGCGCACGACGCCGACCTGGCCGACGGCGGCCGCGGTGGTCTCCGAGGACAGCGTGGCGCCCATGAAGGTGCCGTGCTGCCAGTCGCGGGACTCGGTCACCAACGGGATGGTGGTCTTGCGGCGGCCACCGAAGAAGATCGCCGAGATCGGCACGCCCTGCGGGTCGTCCCACTCGTCGGCCAGGATCGGGCACTGCGACATCGGGGTGCAGTAGCGCGAGTTCGGGTGGCTGGACAGTTCCTCGGAGTCCGGGGTCCAGTCCTGCTTCTTCCAGGTGGTCAGGTGGGCCGGGGGCTCGCCCATGCCCTCCCACCAGATGTCGCCGTCGTCGGTCAGCGCGACGTTGGTGAACAGCGAGTTGCCCTTGGCGATGGTGCGCATCGCGTTCGGGTTGGTGTGGTAGTCGGTGCCCGGCGCGACGCCGAAGAAGCCGTTCTCCGGGTTGACCGCGTACAGCCGGCCGTCGGCGCCGAAGCGCATCCAGGCGATGTCGTCGCCGAGGGTCTCGACCTTCCAGCCCGGGATGGTCGGCTGCAGCATCGCCAGGTTGGTCTTACCGCAGGCGCTGGGGAAGCCGGCCGCGATGTAGTGGACCTTGTTCTCCGGCGAGGTCAGCTTCAGGATCAGCATGTGCTCGGCGAGCCAGCCCTCGTCGCGGGCCATCGCCGAGGCGATCCGCAGCGAGTAGCACTTCTTGCCCAGCAGCGCGTTGCCGCCGTATCCGGAGCCGTAGGACCAGATGGCCCGCTCCTCCGGGAAGTGGGAGATGTACTTGGTGGTGTTACACGGCCAGGCGACGTCCTGCTGGCCCTGCTCCAGCGGGGCGCCCAGCGAGTGCAGCGCGGGTACGTAGTCCGCGTCGTTCCCGAAGCGCTCCAGCGCCTTGGTGCCCATCCGGGTCATGATGTGCATCGACACCACGACGTACTCGGAGTCGGTGATCTCCACGCCGAGCATGGGCTTCTCCGCGTCTAACGGACCCATGCAGAACGGGATGACGTACATAGTGCGACCACGCATCGAGCCCCGGTAGAGCTCGGTCATGATCGCTTTCATTTCGTCGGGGTTTTTCCAGTTGTTGGTCGGCCCCGCATCCTCCTCATCCACTGAGCAGATGAAGGTGCGCTCTTCGACACGAGCGACGTCATTCGGGTCAGAAGCGGCCCAGAAGGAATTCTCTTTCTTCGCAAGGGGCACAAAGGTGCCCGCTGCCACGAGTTTCGCGGTCAGCCGGTCCCATTCCTCGCGCGAACCGTCAGCCCACACGATCTGGTCCGGGGTGGTCAGCTCTGCAACCTCGCGCACCCAGGACAGCAGGCGCTCATGGGTCGTCGGTGCGTGGTCGAGACCAGGAATGGCCAGCGATGTCATCTCGTCTCGTCTCCTACTGAGGGGGCCTGCGGCGGGCTGGTACGGCGACTTCTGGGGAAAGCTCAGATGCACCCGGGATGAACGGGTGCGTAGCGATTTGGGGATAGACGAAAGGCTAGCGGGCCAAACCCTGCACTGCGGACGCCTCACCTGTCAGGCTGCTCACAATACCGATAAGGGAATCGATTCAGAAGAGATTTGCTTGATCCAGCCGGGTGACCAGAAAAGGTTTCCACGCATTTAACTTCAGCGGCGAAAAGTTCGTTATGGATCAGTACGTCTTCCGCTGAAGGAAAGAGTTTCGATTCAGCTGATCCACTCACCGGTAACCGGGTCGATCCGAACTATCCGCTGGTCACCGACCGTGTCGCCACCGAGCTCCGGCTCGACGGACTCGATGGCCCGGTCGGCCCAGGAATCATCCCCCGCCGGGTCGGCCGGCGTGTGCTCCGCATGAAATCGCCCATCCCCTCCGACCTTTCCGGTGGAGGTGACCCGCCAATCGCCGTGACCAGTGTGTTCGGCCACAGTGATCGCCCCATCGGGGGTGACCTGGGCAACTACGTCGGCCTGCCCGTCGTGATCCACGTCGGTGTACAGCAGGGTGCGGCCGCCGGGCCCGTCGACGATGGCGGTGTCCGGCACTCCGTCACCGTCCGTGTCCTCCGTGGCCGGGCCGACATGGGTGGTGCCGGAGGCGGAATCCACGGTCATGCCCGAATCAGCTTGCGGCACCCATTCCCCGGTGGTCGGATCAAGCCGGGCGGTACGGACGACGGACCCGTTCTCGTCGATCTCGGCCAGCATGTCGGCTTCCCCGTCGCCATCGGTGTCGGTGAAGGCGAGGGTGCCGTCATCGGTCTCGACCCAGGCGGTGTCCTCGATCTGCGGTGCGTCCGGACCGGACAGGTCGGAGTCATCGTGGGTGTCATCGATGTACACGAGGCCTCCCGGGTCGGCGGCGATTCCGTCCTGTCCAGTATCCACTGACAGCGACCTGTCAGTGATAAGTCAGCAGGCATCGAGATGCTTACGGTCGAAGTTCGCAAGACATTTCCGGTAGGGGGGAAACCGACCGTGTTACGTCTGATGTTCACCGAGCGAGATCTGGCCAGAACCCGGGTTGCCACGTCCAGCAATCCACTGTGGGAGATCTTGCTCAGCCTGCACCAGTTGCAGCGCCAGGATCACGCCATCGGCCCGTTCGCCCGCTGGCGCGCGCTCACCATCGAGCGGCTGCGCGAGTCGGGTCTGTGGGAGGGGTTGCGCACGCTCAGCGGGCTGTCCGGACAGCAGTCCACGCTCGCCGAGCTGCTGGACCCGCGACTGCAGGAGACACGTATCGAGGATTCCGTCTCGGCGTGGGAGGGAATCCGGGCGAGTACCCGCGGGGGGACACTGCGGGAATCGCTGAACGGGTACTTCCGGCTCGCCCTGGAATCCCATTGGGCCACCATCTGCGACCAGCTCGCCGCCGACCGGGGTCAGCGCACCTCGGCGATGGTGAACGGCGGAGTGGAGGGTCTGCTGACCAGCTTCCAGCCCAATGCCCGGTGGAAGGCACCGGTGCTGGAGGTGGATCGGCCGTGCCAGCGGGACGTCACGCTGACCGGCCAGGGCCTGTTGCTGGTGCCCTCGTTCTTCCACCGCCAGGTCTCGCTGTTCCAGTACGGCCCGGACACCCCGTCCGTGCTGGTCTACCCGGTGAGCACCGGGTGGGACTGGGTGCGGACGACCGCGCTGGACGAGCCGGACAAGCACCTGGCCGCACTGCTCGGCCGCACCCGTGCCGCCGTGCTGCGGGCCATCGCCGATGGCGGCAGCACCGGTGAGCTCGCCAAGCGGCTCGGTATTTCGGTGGCCACCGCCTCCGAACATGCCGGAGTGCTGCGCGAAGCGGGTCTGGTGGTGTCCAATAGGCACGGTAAGCGGGTTCTGCACTCGCTCACCGAGCTGGGTGGCCGGATCCTGCCCGCGGGCCGGATCTCGCTGCCGCTGCCTGCCAGTTCGCTGGCCGGCTGATTCACGACTTGAGCGCGGGGGTGTCTACACCCCAGGGGACGCCCCTGCGCTCTTCCTCAGCGCTCCGAAGTTGACGATGTTCGCGGCGAGGAACGAGCCCCGAACATCGTCAACTTCGGGACATCTCTTACTTGAGTTCCGCGATCCGGCGGAGCAGGACTGCGACCTGTCTAGAGGCGGCGGTCAGCTCCGAGAGCCGGGTGCTGATCTCCCTGGCTTCGGCCGAGCGTTCGGCGGCGTCCAGCCGCAGTGCCCGGTCCACCTCGCGCAGCTGCGCCTCGATGTCCTCGATCCGCCGGCCGGTCGCGTCCTCCAACGCGAGGGACAGCCGTAGCTCGGCGTCGATCAGCTGCTCGGAGATCAGCTGGTCCAGCACCGAGCGCACCTCGGCGATCGACTCGGTGATCCACAGCTTCATGTGGTGCTTGTCCGCCGTGTGCCTGCGGGTCCGGGCCATCCACCAGCCCGCGCCCAGCCCCAGTGCCATGGTCACCGGCAGCACGATCGGATTCAGCAGGCCGACGCCCAGGCCGGCGAGGGGCAACGCGGCAGCCCGGCCGATGCCCAGGCCGCCGGACACTCCCATCAGCACCAGCAGCCGGTCCTCCGGGGTGGACGGCCGGTCCTCCGGCGGCCGCAGCACGATGGCCGGCTGCCTGCCCATGGCCAGATCCGCGATGGTCACGGCCAGCTCGGCCGGATCGAACAGCTCGCCGAGCGCGGTGGTCACCACCGTGTCCAGCCGGGCGCCGAGACCGTCGGTGGTCTGCCTGGCGACCAGCCCGAGGGCGGAGTCCACCCGCTGCGGAACGGCGGCCAGCTCCTGTTTGTCCGCGCTGTCCACGGTGCGCCGGAACCAGGACTGCAGGTCCCGCACCTGCCGGGCCAGTTCATGGCCGAGGTCGACCCGGACCTTCTGGATCTCACCGCGCAGCCGCACCTGCCAGCCGCGAGTACTGCCTCGCCGCTGAGCCGTCAGCTCCTCCCGGCGGCTGCGCAGTGCCTCGGCCTCGGCGGCCCCGGAGGTCAGCGTCCGGTGCCGGGCGGACAGCGTGGCGATGTTCGCCTCCAGGGCGGTGTGCACCGCGCGCAGCCCGTTGGCCTCACTGAGCATCGCCGCCCGGCCGGCCACCGTGCGCTGCACGAGTTCCTGGAGCGCGGGGATGCCGGAACGGTCCCGCAACAACGCGGCCTGTTCGCCTGAGGCCAGCTCGAACAGCCGCGCGGAGACCGGGTGGAACTCCGCGCCGGCGAATCGGGGCACGTGCCGGTTCAGCAGTTCCCGGTTGGCCTCGGCGATCTGCGCCCAGCCCCGGAACTGATCGGTCTTGGTCACCGCGAACAACACGGTGTCCACCCGCTCGGCGGCCACCGTGAGGAAGTCCAGTTCCCCGGCGGACAGTGGCGCCGACGCGTCCACCACGAACAGCAGCGCCGTCGCCCCGGCCGCCGCCTCCACGGCCAGTTCCCGGTGGAGCTGATCCAGCCCACCGACGCCAGGCGTGTCCACCAGGGTCACGTTGGCCAGCAACGGGATCGGCGCGGTGACGGTGATCGACCGAGCCGGGAGAGCCGGATCGAGCAGCCAGTCCGGCAGCGCCTCCACGGGTACCGGGATCGGGTCACCGGTCAGCTGCTCGGCTCGCGCGGACCACTCGGCGCCGTGCCGGACGGTCAGGTACCGGGCCGTGGCCAGGCCGGCGTCCACAGGGGACAGTCCAGGGCTGGCCAGCAACGCGTTCAGCAGCGAGCTCTTCCCCCGGTTCGTCTCGCCGACGAGCACCACGGTCGGCGTTCCCGTTGCCGTGCCGGCGGATCGGGCCCAGTCCGCGGCCTCCGGGTCCACTTCGGACAGTGTGGCCAGCACGCTGATCCTGGTCTGCCGCGCCAGCTCCGGCAGCGCGGTCACCGGGTGAGCCCCTGCCAGCGCAGGAAATACGCCCGATGTGCCACGTGCGCGATGCGGCTCTGCACCGGGCCCGCGCCGAACGCGGAGTAGGACCGCCACCAGCCGGCCCGCTCCAGCGCGTACGCGGCCTGCTGCTCACGGCTCCCGGTCGGCGGATCGGCGTTCATCCCCAGCCGCACCACCTCGTCCAGAAGATCAGCGGGCATGTCCACGCCACCGGAGGCGATCAGCGTGAGGATCTCCATCATCCGCAGCTGATGGGCCTCCGGCCGGGCCAGCAGCAGCTCGATGGTGTCCCAGATGAGGTGCTGCTGTTCCGGAATCGCGGCCAGTGCGTCCAGCGCGGCGGCCGCCTTGATCGCATCAGAGCGGGACCACAGCCCCTCGGTCAGCCGGGCTCGCAGTTCGCCGAATCCACTGGCCTCGGCCAGGATTCGTCGCAGGTCACCGACGGTGCACTGTGGATTGTCCACAAGGGAATCCACAGCCAGCCGGATGCCGTGCAGGTCGAGCAGCTCCAGCAGCCGTTCCCGGTCCGGCACCGGGAGATCGCACTCCCAGCCCAGCAGCAGGTCGGCAGCGAGCAGCATGGTGTCCCGGTCGGCCGGTGGCACCGCCGCGAGCCGGCGCAGCGCGTCCACGTCGGCGGCGGTGAACATGCCGGTCTCCGTGGTCTCGGCGAGCAGGCCGATCAACGGGACCACCTCGGTCACCCGGGGCCCGAGGGCGAGCCGCTGCCGCTGCGCCAGCAGCCGGGCGGCCGACCGCTGGTCACCGCCGGAGCCGGGCACCGAATCGGCGGGGATGGTGTCGGCCTTGTTCAGCACCGCGACGGCGTTCACCGGTCCGGCCGGCCGGCCGTCGGTGGCCGCGGTGAACGCGGACAACGCGTCCTGATCGTCCTGCCGGACCAGCTGGGTGAGCACGTAGATCACCGCCTCGGCGCCGGCGATCGCGGTGCGGGACACCGGATCCTGCTCGGCACCGACCGCGCCGAGGCCGGGGGTGTCGACCACGATCATGTCCCGGAGGACCTCGTTGGCCAGGTAGGTCTCCAGGTGGTTCGCGCCGGTGTAGTCCTCGCTCCCCGGGGACAGCACCCGCCTGCTGCCGTCGGTCAGCACCACCTCGGTGCGCTCCGGGGCGCCGTAGCCGTAGCGGGTCGGCAGCCGGGTGCACTCGCCGACATCGGTGGCCGCCACCCGGCGGCCGATCAGGGCATTGACCAGGGTGGACTTGCCGGAGGAGACCCGTCCCACCACCGCGACCCGCAACGGCTGGGCCAGCTGATGCAAGAGCTGGTCCACCGCCTCGGCGCCGGGGGGACTCAGTTGTGGGCGGATACCGCGACAGGCCTGCGCCACCGCTGCGGACAGAGGACCTGGCGTGCTCACCCGGTTGATGTTGCCACAGCGGGGAGACATCAGCCCGCAGGTTGACGCGCGATGACCAGGTGCGATGTCTACGCTCGCGGAGTGCGTGCTCTGAGCCTGTGGCTGCGTCGGCACCCGATGATCGGCGATTCGATGGTCGCTGCCTTCCTCGGGTTCATCGACGGGCTCTTCTTCCTGGCAGGCCAGGTGCGTGGGCAGGCGGCCCTGCTGACCTGGCCGATCGTCTGGTTCCTGATGATCATTCCGCTGATCTTCCGGCGGAAACGCCCGCTGCTCACCTCGTACCTGATCATGGCCGGCGGCATCATCCAGCTGGCCACCTGGCACAACGGCGAACTCTCCGTCCGGCCGAGTGACTTCGCGCTCGGCGTCGCGCTGTACACGCTGACCGTGTACGAGAGCCGCCGGACGGTGGCGATCTACTCCGGCCTCCTCGCCCTGGGCACCGTGCTGTGGGCCATCTCGATCAAGTCCGGTGTCCAGGCGGTGCTGCCGGCCCTGGTGCTGCTGTCCTGCTGGCTGCTCGGCGAGTTCATCGGCGCGCGCAAGGCCTACCTGCTGGAGACCGAGCAACGGGTCAACCTCCTGGAACGGGAGGAACACCATCAGGCGCAGATCGCGGTGACCGACGAGCGCACCCGGATCGCCCGCGAACTGCACGATGTGGTCGCGCACGCGGTGAGCGTGATGGTGGTGCAGGCCGACGGCGCCGGGATGACCATCGGCACCAAGCCCGAGCTGGCCAAACAGGCGCTGGAGAACGTGTCCAACACCGGCCGGGCCGCCCTGGCCGAGCTGCGGCAACTCCTGGACGTGCTGCGTACCGCGGAGGACGAGCAGACCGCGATGACCCCGCAGCCTCAGGTCGGCGACCTGCACGAGCTGATCAACGGCATGCGGATGGTCGGCCTCGACGTACAGCTGGACAGCGTGGGCAAGCTGGACGACCTGCCCGCCGGCCTCGGGCTGAGCGTGTACCGGGTGGTGCAGGAGGCGCTGACCAATACGCTCAAGCACGCGGGCTCGCGCACCGTGGCCGAGGTCCGGATCAAGCGGGATGACAAGCAGGTCGAAGTACTGGTGCGGGACCAGGGCGCCGGAAGCAGCATCACCGGACTGAGTGGCGACAGCGGCAACGGGCTGATCGGCATGCGGGAGCGGGCGCTGGTCTTCGGTGGCAGCATGCACGCCGGGCCGAGAGCGAGCGGTGGCTGGGAGGTGCGGGTGACCTTCCCGATCAAGGAACGGCAGGTGCAGGATGCGTAGGCTCAGCCTGTGGCTGCGCCGTAACCCGATGATCGGCGACTGCATCCTGGCGCTGTTGCTGCTGATCATGGATGTGGGCGGCCGCACCGAGACCGACACACACCCGACTCCGCTGTGGCTGTGGTTGCCGGTCAGCCTGCTGTTGTGCGGACCGATCGCCGTGCGCCGCCGCCATCCGGTGGCCGCCGCGTACACCGTCCTCGCGGCCGACATGCTGCAGCTGCTCACCCATGACCTCGCCTGGGACGAGCACTACGCCCGCATCGCCCTGCCGATCATGCTGTACACGCTGGTGGCCTATCGGCCTCGCCGGACGGCGCTGGTCTACGTCGGACTGTTGTTCCTCGACATCGCCTGGTACATGTCGATCAAGTGGGGCATGGAGGGCGGCGGCTCGGAGATCGCGGCCGACGCCTTCGTGATGGCCCTGGCCTGGGTCAGCGGCGAGTTCACCGCGGCCAGGCAGCTGTACCACGACGAGGTGGAACAGAAGCTGGCGCTGCTCGAACGGGAACAGCTCCGGCAGGCCCGGCTCGCGGTGCAGACCGAGCGCGCGCGGATCGCCAGGGAGATGCACGACGTGGTCGCGCACGCGGTGAGCGTCATGGTGGTGCAGGCCGACGGCGCGCGGATGGCGGTGGACGGCAAACCGGAACTGGCCGCCAAGGCGGTCGGCATCGTCTCGGAGACCGGCCGCACCGCGCTGGAGGAGCTACGCGCCATGCTGGGCGTGCTGCGTGGCGAGGGATCGGCCGCGCTGGATCCGCAGAGCACGGACCTGGCCGGGCTGGTGGACACCATGCGCCGGGTCGGACTGCCGGTCACCCTGGAGGCGAGCGAGTCGTTGGACCGGCTGCCCGCGGGCATCGGGCTCGGCGTGTACCGGATCGTGCAGGAGTCGCTGACCAATACGCTCAAGCACGCGGGGGTCGGCACCAGGGCGCGAGTGCGGGTCAACCGGCTGCCACACCAGGTCGAGGTACACATCGAGGACGAGGGCGACGGTCAGCTCGGCGGGCACAAACTGGCCGGCGGCAACGGCTTGATCGGCATGCGGGAACGCACCAATGTCTTCGGCGGTTCCCTGGCCGCCGGGCCGCGGCCGGAAGGCGGCTGGGCGGTGCGGGCGATTTTTCCAACCACAGCGGGACGAAGGACGGGCAATGGTGCGGTTGCTGCTGGTCGATGACCAGGAACTGATGCGGATGGGCTTCCGGATGGTCCTGGACGCCCAGGAGGACCTCACCGTCATCGGTGAGGCGGCCGACGGTGCGGCGGGGGTGGCACTGGCCAAGGAGCTCAAGCCGGACGTGGTGCTGATGGACGTGCGCATGCCGGTGATGGACGGCGTGGAGGCGACCAAGCAGATCGTCGAGGCGGGCGATGCCAAGGTGCTGGTGATGACCACCTTCGACCTGGACGAGTACGTGCTGTCCGCGCTGCGTGGCGGCGCTTCCGGGTTCCTGCTGAAGGACACCCCGCCGACCGACCTGATCTCCGCGATCCGCGCGGTGGCCAGCGGTGACTCGGTGGTCTCGCCGAGCATCACCAAGCGGCTGCTCGGCCGGTTCCTCGGCTCCGGCGGCGGTCAGCTGCGGGACGCGGGCGTGCTGGACGCGCTGACCGAGCGGGAACGCGAGGTGCTGGTGCTGATCGCCGGCGGCATGTCCAACACGGAGATCGCCGGGAAGCTGTTCCTGTCCGAGGCCACGGTGAAGACCCACGTCGGCCGGATCCTGGCCAAGCTGGACCTTCGCGACCGGGTGCAGGCCGTGGTGCTGGCCTACGAGACCGGGCTGGTCCGGCCCGGCGACGCCTGAGTCACTGTTGTCCGTCTTCAAGACCGGAAAGGCGGCTGTTCTCGGTCTTGAAGGCGGAAAAGCGGCCGCGTTCTGCTGTGCTCCGCCACCAGTCCCCGCCCCAATCCGGGGGCAGACCACCCACCAAAAACGCTAGTGGGTTTTGGGGGTGTCAAACGGAACGTGGGGGTTCCTGTGGATGGTCGTAGGGTCGGGGCATGAGTTGTCCACAGATGGTCGTTCTGGACCTTGATGACACCACCGTGCCCACTAATGGGACTACGCCCAGTGCGGCCGTCAGGGCGGCGTTGAAGCGGGTGCTGGACGCCGGGAGTCATCTGGTGTTCGCGACCGGGAGGTCGGCGCTGGGGACGTTGCCGGTGCTGGACGAGATCGGGCTGACCGGGGGGACGGCGTTCGCGTCCAACGGGGCGATCCGGATCGACATCGCGACGCGGGAGCTCACCGAGCTGACCACCGTGGACGCCGCCGTGGCCATCCCGGCCTTCCGCGAGCTGTTTCCCGGGGCGCAGTTCGCCGCTGAGGTGTGCGGCAAGGGTCATCTGGTGACCGAGACCTTCGGCGGCTACGGGCTGTCCGGCGAGCAGGTGAGCTGCACCCTCGGCGACCTGGCGGCGACCACACCGCCACGGCTGATCATCTGGTGGCCGGAGCACAGCGTCGCGCAGATGCGGGACCGGATCGCCGGGCTCGAACTGCCCGGGCTCGGCTGGAGCCTGGACCACACGCTGCCCTGGCTCACCGTGTCCGCCGCGGGCGTCACCAAGGCCTGGGCGGTGGAGGGGTTGCGCCGTGAACTGGGGGTGCCCAGGGAGGCCACGCTGGCCATCGGAGACGGC
Source organism: Pseudonocardiaceae bacterium YIM PH 21723 (assembly GCA_003600225.1). Taxonomy (GTDB): domain Bacteria; phylum Actinomycetota; class Actinomycetes; order Mycobacteriales; family Pseudonocardiaceae; genus QZFT01. Next base: position 135,898 of record QZFT01000011.1, on the reverse strand, counting down.
GACAACGACGTGGAACTACTCCAGTGGGCGGCCGTCGGCGTGGCGATGGGACAGGCACCGGAGGCCGTTCGGCAGGCGGCCGATTGGGTGACATCTCCATTCACGGCGGATGGAGTTGCTACCGCCATTGACCAGTCCTTCACCTATTCGTGACCCTCACCTGCACCCCTTGGTGTGACCGCGATCTCTCTTCCGCCCAGTAACAGTGTTGGTGCGTAGCGCGACTAAGCCGAATGTCGTACTCGTTAGGGGGACGGCCACTCCACAGATGCGCCGGCCGGAACCACAACAGTGAGAGGACAGCACGTGAACTACACCTCGACGCTCCGCCGCCCCAGGCACGACCGCCTGGTGAACACCGCGCTGGCCGCCCGCGGCCGCTGGCAGGACTTCGCCGACGACTGGATCACCCAGGTGGACCGTCGCGACCGGCGCGAGATCCCGACCAACAACCCTGTTCTGGTCATGGGCCTCGCCGCCATGGGACTGGTCTAAACAGTCCGTACGCGCCGTACGCATTCCCGGCCGCAGCACGCCTCGTGTGTTCAACTAGCACGCGAGTCAGCAGGGCTGGGAGGGCACGGCGATGATCGAGGCGATCGGCCTCACCAAGCGCTATGGACGGACGCTCGCCGTCGACGACCTGTCATTCGTCGTCGAGCCGGGCAAGGTCACCGGGTTTCTCGGGCCCAACGGCGCTGGTAAGTCGACCACGATGCGCATGATCCTCGGCCTCGATCGCCCGAGCTCCGGTCGCGCCCTGCTGGGGGGCAGGCGTTACCGGGACCTCAAACATCCGCTGCGCACGGTCGGCACCCTGCTGGATGCCAAGTGGATACATCCACACCGCAGCGCGCGATCACACCTCAAATGGCTGGCCCGGTCCAACGATCTGCCGATGGACCGCGTCGGCCAGGTACTCGACGCCGTCGGCCTGTCCGAGGTGGCCAGCCACCGGGTGGGCGGATTCTCCCTGGGCATGTCCCAGCGGCTGGGCATCGCGGCCGCCCTGCTCGGTGACCCGGAACTGCTGATGTTCGACGAGCCGGTGAACGGCCTGGATCCCGAGGGCATCCTGTGGATCCGCAAGTTCATGAAGAAGCTGGCCACCCAGGGCCGCACCGTCTTCGTCTCCAGCCACATGCTGTCCGAGATGGCGCTCACCGCGGAGAACCTGGTGGTCATCGGCAAGGGCAGGCTCATCGCCCAGTGCACCACCAGCGAGTTCATCCGGCAGAGCGCGCACGCCAGCGTCCTGGTGCGCAGCCCGCAACTGGCCGAGTTGCACGGCAAGCTGGAAGCCGAGGGCTACACGGTCAAGTCCGAGGAGGACTCGGACGGCAGGAGTCTGCGGATCACCACGCTGGACAGCGCGCCGATCGGTGAGCTGGCCGCGAAGTCCGGCATCGTGCTGCACCAGCTCACCACCCAGCGGGCCTCGCTCGAAGAGGCCTTCATGGAGCTGACCAGGGACACCGTCACCTTCTCCGGTTCCACGAAGGGAACTCAGGCGTGACCTTGCTGGCCGTCGAGCGGATCAAGCTGCTGTCCACCCGTTCCCCCTGGTGGTGCATGGGGCTGGCGATCCTGCTGTCCGTCGGGTTCTCCGCGTTGCTGGCCTGGGTCTACAAGCCGGCCCAGGGACCGTTCACCGTGGAGTCCACCCAGCGTGGCTACACCTTCGGCCTCGTGGTGATCATGACCATGGCGGTCCTGTCGATCACCACCGAGTACCGCTTCAACACGGTCAAGACCCTGTTCCTGGCGGTGCCGCGGCGCAGCGCCGCGTTGCTGGCCAAGGCCGGGGTCGTCGCCGGGCTGGCCTTCGTGATCGGCGAGCTCGTCGCCATCGGGTCCTACCTGGCCTGCCTGCGGCTACGCCCGGAGGCCGACCTGCGGCTGACCGGCGGCGACCAGTGGCGCGCCGTACTGGGCATGGGTGTGGTCTACGCCCTCAGCGCCATCCTGGCCCTGGCCGTCGGGCTGCTGTTGCGGCAGACCTCGGCCGCGGTGTCCGTGGTGCTGATCTGGTCGTTGCTGGCCGAGCGGCTGGTCAGCCTGGTGCCCACCTGGGGCGTGAAGATCCAGCCGTGGATGCCGATCACCGCCGCGGACCGCTTCCTCACGATGGGCATCGGCCCGGATCCGAAGGGCGAATGGCTGCCCTACGACCCGTGGACCGCGCTGGCCTACTTCGCCGGTGTCTGTGCCGCCCTGTTCGCGGTGTCACTGCTCGTGGCCAACTGGCGCGACGCCTGATCCGAGGTTCACCGATTCGATCGCCCCACTAGTGGGTACCCGCCGTTCGGAAGGCGTAAAGAGCGGGTGATCCCTCCCACAAGCGAGGGACGCCGTAACAAACGCGGAGTCCGATTGATGTGGGGCGACCGAATACCGGAGGTGGGTCAGATGACCGCGGTGCCACACATATCGACTTCCCGTCCGCTCTCGCGAGGCTCTCTCGCGCTCGACGGCGCAGGATGGATGGTTGAACCCCTGGCCAGCTTGGATTGGGCGATGGCGGTCGAGGCCCCGCGCAGGCCGGACCGTGCGATCTCCCCGGCGGAGGGACGCGGTGCCTGGCTGCACACGGCCCCGTCCTCCCAGGTGCTGACGCTGTACCGGAAGGCCCGCGCGGTGGACCCTTCGCTGATCGGGCCCTGGTGGCTGCGCGCGCTCGACCGGGGCCTGCTGTCGGCCCGTGAAGAGGCATTCGAGATCGAGGACGAGGTCCACTTCGCACTGACCAGCCGGCCCGGCTGGGTGTACGTGCCGTGGGTGGGCGACGGGGAGACCGGCTACTGGGAGTACGAGCCGGGCGAGGGCGACGGCTGGCACCCGACGACGATCTCACTGACCGACCGGCACACCGGGTGGCTGGACGCCAGTCCGCCGCATCGGGGCTCCGCCGTGCTGCCGGTGCCGTTGACGGTGTCCGGGCTGGTCCCGGCGCTGCCCGAGTTGGAGATTTGGCGGATCAAGACCTCATGAGGTAGTTCCTAGGCCATGCTCTCCATGAAACCGAGCCTTCCCCGGCGCGCTGTCGTTTCCTATGTCCGACGCGGCGAGCGGCTCACCGCCGGGCAGGAACGCGCCTGGGAGCAGTACTGGCCCACGCTGGGTGGCGAGGTGGACGAACTACCTGCCGGTGACCTGGATCTGACCACCTGGTTCGGCCGTGAGGCCCCGGTGGTGCTGGAGATCGGTTCCGGCATGGGGGAGACGACCGGCAAGCTGGCCGCGGCGGCGCCCGAGGTGAACTACCTGGCGGTCGAGGTTTACAAGCCGGGCCTGGCCCAGCTGCTGCTGCACTGCGAGACCCTGGGGGCCACGAACCTGCGCGCGCTGCGTGGCGACGCCATCGATCTGCTCACCGATCACATCCGGCCGGATTCGCTGTCCGAGGTGCGGCTGTTCTTCCCGGACCCGTGGCCGAAGAAGAAGCACCACAAGCGTCGTCTGGTGCAGCAGGCGTTCGTCTCCCTGGTGGCATCCCGGCTGACGGTCGGCGGAGTGTTCCACATGGCAACCGACTGGGAGCCCTACGCCGATCAGATGCTCGACGTCGCCTCGGCCGAGCCGACCCTGCGCAACCGGCACCAGCCGTGGGCCCCGCGCCCGGACTGGCGTCCGGTGACCAAGTTCGAGGGCCGCGGCGAGAACGAGGGCCGGGTCATCCGCGACCTGATGTTCGAGAAAATTCTATAGAAAGTGCGCTTTTTGCACTTTCTATAGAATTTGCTCGACTGCGTCCGCCAAAGCACCCCGCCAGGGATCACCGTGTCCGGGGACGATCACATCGGCGGGCACCGCGGCGAGCACATCGAGCGCAGCACGAGCCCGCTGCGGGTCGTGGGTGAAGAAGTCCGGCAGTAGCTGTGGCCCCACGACGGCGCTCGTCGGATGGGCGGTGACGAGCGCGTCCCCGGTGGCCACCACCCCGGCGCCGGGCAGCAGGTACGCGGTACTCCCTGAGGTGTGCCCCGCGCACGGCACCGGAACCGGTGAACCGGGCAGATCCAGCCGGTCCGGGAACGGCAGCGCGTGTGGCACGGTGACGTGCTTCAACGCGCCGGCCCGGATGATCCGCAGGCTCCAGGCCAGCACGGACGGCCGCCAGGCCCGGCTCAGCACATCGGAGACGGCGGCCTGTTCCACCCGCTCACCGCGGACGCCGGCCAGCTCGTCCGGGTGCACGTAGACCGGGGTTTCGTACCGCTCGTGGAAGTGGTTCAACGCGCCCAGGTGATCGATGTGCGCGTGGGTGAGCAGGATGCCGCGCACGTCCTCCGGGCGGTGCCCGATGTGCCGGATCGAGGCCTCCACCGCCGGGATGTCCCCCAGCCAGCCGCCGTCGATCAGCGTGAGATCCCGGCCGTCCCGTACTAGGACCCAGTTCACGTCGGTGCCCGGCACGCAGAAGACGCCATTCGCCACTTCCCGCATATCCACTCCGATCCGAAGTTGACGAGTTTCGGGCGAGGAACGAGCCGAAACTCGTCAACTTCGGGACCACCGTATCTGTGGTGAAAGCGCCCTGCGGGGCGGATCCGATAGGGCACAGGGGTGGTCCGAGCGCGCACCGACGGCGCTCAGACCACCCCTGGCAATCCCCCCAGCGGGGTGCCGCGCTTGTGGCTTTGCGGGAGCTAGCGCAGCGAGGTCGGGAGCTTGATCTCGAACAGCTGGGTCGGGACGTTGCTGTCCTTGAGCCTGCCCTTGTCGTCGAAGGCCCCGGCACCATCGGTCATGCCGAAGTCGTTGTCGTTGATCACGGCGATGGTGCGGTCGTTCAGCACCGCGACGCCCTCGATCTTGCCGGGCACGCCCTTGAGCTTGCTGAGGTCGACGATCAGGTTCTTCGGCGTGACGGTGATCTTCTTGTCCGCCAGCCCCTTCTCGTCCAGCTGCTCCAGCGAGGGCTTGGCGGCCGGGTCGTCGACCTTGCCGAGCACGTTGGTGGCCTTGGACAGGTCGATCTTGTAGAGCTTGGCCAGGTTGTCCGTGCGCTCGTCCACCAGCAGCGTGTTGCGGTCGATCATCGCCAGGCCGGAGATCTTCATGTCGGCCTGCTCGCCCTTGGGGTCGAAGTCCTTGATGTCGTCGAACCGGTAGACGTACTCACCGGTGATCCGGTGCTCCCACAGGTCGAACTTCAGGATCCGGGTGTTGCGCGAGGCCTCGCCGGCCTTCTTGTCCGGCAGCAGCAGCGGGCTCTGCATGGCGGCGTACAGGTAGCGGCCGTCCGGCGAGATGGTCAGGCCCTCGAAGCCACGGTTGACCTTGCGGCTCAGCAGCGCGCCGGGCAGCACCTCGTGCACCGGGTACTTGGCGCCCTTGAGGTTCAGGCCCTTGGGCACGTAGCGGCCGAGGACGTAGCCGTCCGGCGCGATGTGCACGATCGACGGGGAGTACTCCTCGATGATCCAGAAGCTGCCGTCCTTGGCGACGACGATGTCCTCGGCGTCCAGGCCCTCCGGGTTGTAGGTGCCGGGCACCTTGGCCGACCAGTCGTAGGGCTTCTCATCGCGCGACTCCTGGTTGGACAGGCCGGTGACGGCCTTCCGGTCCCAGTTGCGGATGGGAATCGACCTCAGCACGTCGAGCTTGTCGCCGTTCTGCTTGACCCGCACGATGGCCGGGTCGAAGGTCGGCACCGGGAAGGTGCGCCGCTTCTCCTCGCCCACCTTGACCTGGCCGTTCGGCCCCCGGTCGGTGATGGTCCAGAACTCGCCCGGGCGACCGGCCGGGTACAGCCCGCTGCCGATCCCTCCCAGGTGCACGCCGCGGTCGTCGGCCACGCTTCCCGGAATCATGCCGTTGGAGAACTGCGCCAGCGGGATTCGCGGCAACGTGGAAACCTTGGTCACCTCGGGCTGCTTCGCGGCGCTGTCCGCCACGGCGACCGAGGTCATCCCCAGAACAAGTGCTGGGGTCAGAGCAAGCAGGGCAATCTTGTTTCTCAGCACGAGTTCACAGTCCCAGTTGCATGCAAACGCAGCATGAACTCGAAATTCCGAAGTTGGACTGACAGGATCACGGCATGACATCGCCGTTGCGCTTGCGGGCTCCCATCGTCCTCCCGTGCGACCCCCGCTGCTCCGTCATCCGGAGTGGCGTCGTCGACGTCGACAGAAAGGGCCGCATCACCTACGTCGGTCCTGAGGCGGAGGCCCCGGCGATCGACCAGCGCGCGCTGAAGAAGGACTTCACCGGCATCCTGATGCCCGGCCTGATCAACGCGCACGCGCACACCCCGATGACGGTGCTGCGTGGCCTCGGCGGCGACGTCCCGCTGCTGAGCTGGCTGAACGACCACATCTGGCCGGCCGAGGCGAAGATGCGCCCGACCGACGTCAAGACCGGCATGCTGCTCGGCAGCCTGGAGATGCTCCGCAATGGCATCACCACCACCGCGGAGATGTACTTCCACGGCGAGCAGATCGCCGACGCCGTGCTGAACACCGGCGCCCGGGTGCTCATCGCCCCGGCCATCATCGCCTTCCCCGGCGCCCCGGGGGGCAGCTGGCAGTCGATGATCGACGAGGTCAGCAACTGGATCGACGCGGACGGGCTGCGCTTCGGCCCCGGCGAGCGGATCGAGCTGGGCTACGGCCCGCACTCGGCCTACATGCTGCCCCCGGAGGCGTTGACCGCCGTCGCGGGCGAGGCCAAGCGACGTGGCGCGCTGGTGCAGATCCACGTCGCCGAGTCGGCGCAGGAGGACGTTCAGCAGCGTGAGCTGCACGGTTCGGTGCCGCTGCTGCTGGAGAAGGTCGGCATCCTGGACGGCCGGATGCTCGGCGCGCACTGCGTCCAGCTGTCCGACACGGACATCAAGGTCATGCGCCGCCCCCGGGTGGGCATTGCGCACTGCCCGACCTCCAACGCCAAGCTCGCCGCGGGCATCGCCCGGCTGCAGGACCTGGAGAAGGTCGGCATCCCGGTCGGCCTGGGCACCGACGGCCCGGCCAGCAACGATCGCCTGGACATCTGGGACGAGATGCGGATGGCCGGCCTGCTGGCCCGGCTGAAGAGCGGGGACGCCGCCGCGCTGACCGCCCAGCGCGCGTTGCTGCTGGCCACCTTCGACGCGGCCGCCGCGCTCGGCAGGCAGGACATCGGCTCGCTGGCGCAGGGTCGCTGGGCCGACATCATCCACGTGGATGTGGACAGCCCGGCGTTCGCCACCGGACTGGACGTGCCGGACACCCAGCTGCTGTCCAACCTGGTGTGGGCCGGCTCCTCGCGCGCGGTCACCGACGTGTGGGTGGCGGGCGCGCACGTGGTCTCCGACGGCGAGCCGCAGCTGGCGGACCGCCAGGCCGCCGCCCGGGCGGTGGGCGACGTGGCCCGGCGGTTGCGGAACTCCTAGCCCTTGGGGCGGACGGTGATGTCCTGGATGTGGGCCTCCGGAGTCGCGGTGATCGCGGTCAGCACGGCCGCGGCCACCGACTCCGGCCGCAGGTAGGAGCCGGCCTGGAACTCGCCGCCCTCCTGTTCCCGGACTGAGCGCTGCATGTCGGTGGCCACCCGGCCCGGGTACACGGTGGTGACCCGCAGGTCCTGCTCTTCCGCGCGCAGCACGTCGGCGAAGGCCCGCAGGGCGAACTTGCTGGCCGCGTAGGAGCCCCAGTTCGGGTGCGCGTTCTGCCCGGCACCGGAGTTGATCAGCACCACCTGGCCGTGCGCGGCACGCAGGGCGGGCAGCAGCAGCCGGGTCAGCTCGGCCACCGCGATCACGTTCAGTTCCAGGGTGTCCCGCCACACCTGCGCCGGGGTGTCGGCGATGTGGCCCAGCTTCGCCATGCCCGCGCTGTGCACCAGCACGTCCAGCCACTCGATACCGGCGGTGCGCTGCGCGAGGCCCTCGTGGTCGGTCACCTCCACCGCGAACGGCCGCGCGCTGGGGAAGGTGTCGGCGAGCTCCTTGAGTGCGACCTGGTCTCGTCCGCCGAGCAGCAGGTCGTGGGTCGGCGCGAGGGCGGTGGCGATGGCCAGCCCGATCCCCTTGGACGCCCCGGTGATCAACGCGGTAGGTCTCATGGGATCAACCTACGTCTTCCCGGAGGCGGGCGCAGGTACGGTCGAGGAGCCGAGGGATTTCCAACAGAGACGAACGATGATCAAGAAAATTGTGAGCGTTCATCCGGTCATCTGGATGCTAATCGTCGTGGTCGCACTCTTCCTCACCGTGCCCGTGTATCTGATCGGCGCACGGAGTCATGCGTTCACCGCCCTCGATGAAGCCTGCTACGAGGAAGGTCTGCCGTTCGATGGCGAGGCGGCCTATCAACGTCAACGCCGGCAGGACGGCTGGTTCCCCCTCCACCAGTGGTGTACCGGGACCGACGACATGGTGCCGATCTGGGTGAACCCGGCGATGGTGTTGTTCTGGGGGATGGCGGCGTTCGGCGGGGCGATGTTCCTGTTCACGACCGTCTGGCGGCTCTGGACCGGTCGCCGCCGGTAGGGGAGCCCATTGCGGACTCCCCTACCGCGCTCCCTACTGTCCGATGTGACCATTCCCCTGTGGGTAGACGGCCACAATGGACGGCCTGGGCTGGGAGTTCCCGCCGTCCGGCCAGTGCGAGACCGGCTTGTCGGCGCTCGCCCCATCCAGCTCACCGGGGTGCTGCACGGCGACCAGGATGAAGTCGTCTTCCACCACCGGTCCGCAGGTCTCCGCGCCACGCGGCACGGTGAGGAACTGCTTCACATGCCCCCGTTCCGGGCCCGCCACCGGCACGGCGAACAGGCCGTCGTTGGCGCCGAGGGTGTTGCCGTCGGTGGAGATCCACAGGTTGCCGCGCGGGTCGAAGGCCACGTTGTCCGGGCAGGAGATCGGGCTGACCTGCGTCTTGTCGTACCCGCCGAAGTAGGTGTCCTTGGACTTCGGGTCACCGCAGACCAGCAGCAGTTTCCAGGAGAAGGCGAGCGCCGCGGCGTCGTTCCCGCGCTCCTCCCACTCCAGCACGTGACCGTCCTTGTTGTTCGCCCTCGGGTTCACGTCGTCGGTGCCGGGCTGGCCGGCCGCGCCGCGCCGGGTGTTGTTGGTCAGCGCCGCGTAGACCCGGCCGGTGCGCGGGTTGGCCTCGATGTCCTCCGGGCGGTCCATCTTGGTGGCGCCCGCCTTATCCGCGGCGAGCCGGGTGAAGACGTAGACCTCCTCGGCGGTGAACCCGGGCACGAAGCTGGTGTTCCCCTTCACCAGGGGGATCCACTGTCCGGTGCCGTCGAACTCCGGGGTGGCCGGGTCGCCGGTGAACCTGGCGACGTACAGGGTTCCCTTGTCCAGCAGGGCCTTGTTGTGCGTGCGAGCCGGCTTGGAGGTACCGGGGATCACCCGGCCGTCGGAGACGAACTTGTAGATGTAGTCGAAGCGCTCGTCGTCGCCCATGTACACCACGACCCGGCCGTCCTTGGCGATCCGGACGTTGGCGGCCTCGTGCTTGAACCGGCCCAGCGCGGTGTGCTTGATCGGCGGCGCGTCCGGCTCCCGCGGGTCGATCTCGACGACCCAGCCGAACCGGTTGGCCTCGTTGGGTTCCTTCGCCAGGTCGAACCGCTTGTCGTGGTCCTCCCAGCGACGCACGGTGGGCCCGGCGGTGAAGCCGTACCGGTCCAGCCGGGCCTTGGCCGCCGGGTCGGTGACCTTGTCCGCGTTCGCGAAGTAGCCGTTGAAGTTCTCCTCGCCGGACAGCACGGTGCCCCAGGGCGTGACGCCGCCCGCGCAGTTGGCGAAGGTGCCGAAGACCTTGGTGCCAGTGGGATCGGCGGCGGTCTTCAGGAATGCCGAACCGGCCGCCGGGCCGCGAAGGGCGAACTCGGTGCCGACGGTGATCCGCCGGTTGTACCTGCGGTCCAGCTGGACGGTGAACCGGCCGCTGCGCCGGTCGCGCTCGACGACGGCGACGGTCAGCCCGTGCGCCGCCCAGGCGATCTTCGTCTGTTCCGCCGTGGTGGTGGCCGGAGTCCAGCCGCGGAACATGAACTGCTCGGTGGTGTATTCGTGGTTGACCACCAGGAACCAGCGGTACTCGCTGTCGTGCTGGACGAGTCCGACGAAGTCGTTGTTGAAGCCGAACTGCATGGCCTGCGCGGCCGAGGTCTGCTTGTCGAAGTCGAACTTCGGCGCCCCGGGGAGCACCGGGTCCCCCCAACGGATCAGCACCTGCTGGTCGTAGCCGGGCGGTACGACCACCCGGTCCTCCAGGTTGGGCGCGACCGGGGTGAAGCGGGTACCCGCGCCGCCACCGGGAACGGCGGCGGCCGCCGCGGAGACCCCGGATCCGGCGGTGAGCCCGGCCCCGGCCGCCACGGCGAGGACCGCGCCCGCCTTGAGCACGCCGCGCCGGCTGGCCACGGCGCGGACGATGTCACCGAAGTAGGCGTTGTCCGAGGTGTTCGGGGCGTCGTGCGCGCATGCGTTGCCGCAGCGGAACTCGCAGGTCACCGCCGCTCTGCCGGAGTTGTGTCCGAGCAGGGGAAGGTGGATGGACATGTGAAGCCTCCGTGAAGTCAGAGGGGAACATGTCCGACCGTAAGGAACATGGAACTCGTTTTCGGCGACGTGCGGTGAACAGCGCACGAACACAGTAAGGGCGCTGCCATGACCCCCAGACCACGGCAACGCCCGTCTGCTGTGCGCTTACTTTCCGTGCTTCATCAGCATGAACCCGTTCACTGACATGTCACTGACAGCGCTGCGTGGGGTGCTTCTGGCGTGTCGTCGAAGGCGGCTTTGGAGGACGAGACGGGTGGGCTGGGGCGTCTTTCCTGCCTTCGTGTCGGGTGGGCGCACGCCGGTCTGGGCTGTCGGGTGGATTGGGGGCCTGATCGCCTCCGGCGCGGACCTGCACGTGACACGTGGGGCCGCTGAGGCAAGTGGTGTCCGTGTGGGTGACGGGGTCGGCAATGTTCCATCTTCAAGATGGATTTGGGGCCCCAAATCCATCTTGAAGATGGAACAAAGGCTTGGTCCACAGTGGACAGTTGCCGGGTGACGCCGCCTGGCCACGCGCAGCGGCCCGGACCGCCCACGCCGCCCCGCGTAGCGGCCCGACCACCAGTCAGGCGTGCCCCCACCCGACACGCAGGCAGGAAAGACGCGGCCCAGAGCCCGTCTCCCCCTCCAAAGCCGTCCTTCGACAACCATCCAGACGCAACGAAAAACCCCTGCCCTCCACCAGAAGGCGGAGAACAGGGGCCGAGTACGCGGGGAGCTACTCCTCGCCACGGATGAAGCGCTCGACGCGGTCGCGCGCCTCGTCGTCGGAGTACTGCTCCGGCGGGGACTTCATGAAGTAGGAGGAGGCGGAGAGCACCGGCCCACCGATTCCCCGGTCCAGGGCGATCTTCGCGGCACGCACCGCGTCGATGATCACGCCTGCCGAGTTGGGCGAGTCCCAGACCTCGAGCTTGTACTCCAGGTTCAGCGGGGTGTCGCCGAACGAACGGCCCTCCAGGCGGACGTAGGCCCACTTGCGGTCGTCCAGCCACGGCACGTGGTCCGACGGCCCGATGTGCACGTCGGCCTTGGCCATCTCGTGCGGGATCTGCGAGGTGACCGACTGGGTCTTGGAGATCTTCTTGGACTGCAGGCGCTTGCGCTCCAGCATGTTCATGAAGTCCATGTTCCCGCCGAAGTTCAGCTGGTAGGTGCGCAGCAGCTCCACGCCGCGGTCCTCGAACAGCTTCGCCATCACCCGGTGGGTGATCGTCGCACCTACCTGGGACTTGATGTCGTCACCGACGATCGGCAGCCCGGCGGCCTCGAACTTCGCCGCCCACTCCGGGTTGGAGGCGATGAACACCGGCAGCGCGTTCACGAAGGCGACGCCCGCGTCGATGGCGGCCTGCGCGTAGAACTTGTCCGCGTCCTCCGACCCGACGGGCAGGTACGACACGAGCACGTCGGCCCGCGCCTCCTTCAGCATGGCGACGACGTCGACCGGAGCCTCATCGGATTCGGCGATCATCTCCCGGTAGTACTCGCCCAGGCCGTCGAAGGTGTGACCCCGCTGGACGATCACTCCGGACGGCGGCACGTCACAGATCTTGATGGTGTTGTTCTCGCTGGCCACGATGGCCTCGGAGAGGTCCCGCCCGACCTTCTTGGCGTCCACGTCGAACGCGGCGACGAACTCGATGTCACCGACGTGGTAGTCGCCGAACTGGACGTGCATCAGACCAGGCACCCGGGTCTCCGGATCGGCATCCCGGTAGTAGTGCACACCCTGCACTAACGACGCGGCACAGTTCCCCACGCCTACTACGGCCACCCGGACACTCTTGGCGCCTTCGCCCATGGCCGGCTCCTCCTATTTTTTCGCTTCTACGCCGCAGAGGTACAGCAACCTCGGCGGCAGGATCATTCCTGTGGATCTTGTTCGGCTTTTTCACTTGCGATGAGCTCGTTGAGCCACCGCACTTCCCGCTCGGTACTTTCCAGCCCGAGGCGGTGCAGTTCGCGGGTGTACCGGTCGATATGTTCGCCCGCTCGTCCCATTACGGTTCGCAAGCCGTCGCGCCGTTCCTCCACTCGCCGCCGCCTGCCCTCCAGAATGCGCATGCGCGTCTCGGCGGGCGTGCGGGAGAAGAACGCCAGGTGGACCCCGAACGAGGAGTCCTCCCATGTCTGCGGGCCACCTTCGGCCAGCAGTTCCGCGAATCGCTCTTTACCTTCCGCAGTCAGCTTGTATACCCTGCGCGCCCGCCGATTCCAGGCCAGCCGGGCGTCGGGTTCATCACCCTCCTCGGCGATCAACTCCGCCTGGAGCAGCCTGCGCAGGGTCGGATAGAGCGAGCCGTAGGAGAAGGCCCGGAGGCCGCCGAGCAGGGATCCCAGGCGTTTCCGGAGTTCGTAACCGTGCATCGGGGCCTCGTGCAGCAGACCCAGGACGGCCAGTTCCAGCACGGGGATCCTCCTCGAATGGCTTATCTCACTATATCGCTCCGATACATCAATGCCCGTTCCATCGTCGATCTACGCACGCAACGTGATGGTGGGCCAGATCACCCTGCCCCGATCGGCCCAACGTGCCTCGGCACCATGCACGTACTCTGTCCTGTGTGCGAACCCAGCGGCAGATCGTCGACTACGCGTTGCAGCGCCGTGCGCTGCTCGCGGGTGTCTACGCCGGCCGCACCGGGATCAACGAGGTGTGTGACGCGAGTCCCTACCTGCTGCGAGCTGCGAAGTTCCACGGCTCACCGAGTAGCATCACGTGTCCGGTTTGCCGTAAGGAGCAGCTCACGCTGGTGTCGTGGGTGTATGGAGACGAACTCAAGCACGCATCGGGTTCGGCTCGGTCCAGCGAAGAGTTGCTGCGGATGGCCAACCTGTTCGAAGAGTTCTCCGTCTACGTTGTAGAGGTATGCCGAACTTGTAGCTGGAACCACCTGGTGCAGTCTTATGCCCTGGGAACCGGGGAATCGACAACCCCTCGGACCCGGCGACGGACAGCAGCGGAGTGACGTGACGCGCATCGCCCGGCGCCTCGGACAAGTTAATCCGCGTATGAGGTAAAGGCGCAGACGGCGGACAAACAGCACCGGCGCCCCGAAGCGTCGATCTGGAAGGCCATTTCGTGAGCGACGACCCCAAATTGAACCCACATCAGAACCCTGCAGGGCACGCACCGACCGAGAACACCGGTCAGTGGATGCCCGACTGGGACGATGACGAGGACGAGACAGTCAACGCGAACGGCCCCAAGCCGCAACAGAACGCCCCGCAGCGGCAGTCAGGGCCCCTTCAGCGGCCGGTGACGCCTCCGCCGGGCCCGGCCCCGGCACAGCCGCAGGCCGCCCCTCAGCCTCCTCAGCAGGCTCCACAGCAGCCCGGCCCGCAGCAGGCGGCTGCCATCCAGCGGCCCACCGGTCCCCAGCAGTCCGGCCCCCAGCAGCGCCCGGCCGCCCCGCAGGCCACGCCGCCCGCGGCTGCGGCAGCGGCGATGGCGCCCGCTCCGCCGCCGCCGATCACCCAGCGGCCGAAGAACGACGCGCAGCCCACCATCTTCGCCAAGCGCCCGACGCCGGGAGCTCCGGGCGCACCCGGCGCGCAGCAACCGCAGCAGCAGGCACCCAAGCCACAGCAGCCCGCAGCAGCTCAAGCCGCGCCGACCATCCCGGCCGTGCCTTTACCGAACGGCAACCGCCCCGGCGGCCCGGCGCCGCAGAACGGCATGCGCCAGGGCCCGCCGCCGCAGCGCCCGCCGATGGACCCGGCCGCCGCGCAGACCCAGATCATGCCGCCGACTCCGGGTGGCGCCCGCCCGCCGAAGCCCGGTGAGGCGCAGACCGAGGTCATCCCGCCGACCCCGGCGGGCAGGATCCCCGGCAGGCCGGAACCGGCCCTGCTGACCCATCCGGACGGCACACCCGCCACCCAGATCCAGGCCAACACCCCGCCACCGCCCCGCGGTCCGCAGGGCCCCGGCGGCCCCGGTGACGGCGAGGGAGACGGCCCGCGCCGGATCGACATCAACTGGCCCAAGGTCCGCCAGTGGTCGCTCATCGGCCTGGCCGCCTGCGTGCTGATCCCCGGTGTCGCCTTCATCATCGGCTGGTTCGTCTTCTCCCCGCCGGATCCCAACGAGATCGCCGCCAAGCAGCAGTCGGGCATCACCATCGCCTACACCGACGGCAGCCAGATGGTGAAGGACTCGGGAAGCAACCCGAACCGGACGGTGCTGCCGAGCAACCAGATCAGCCAGCACATGAAGGACGCGGCCATCGCCGCCGAGGACCCGAGCTTCCTGACCAACAAGGGCTTCGACCCGCTGGGCGTGCTGCGTGCGGTGGCCGGCCAGGCCGGCCTGGTCGGCAAGTCCGGTGGTTCCGGTATCACCCAGCAGTACATCAAGGTCGCGACGGACAACGACGAGTACTCGTACACCCGTAAGTTCAAGGAAATGGTCATGGCGGCCAAGATGACGTCCAGCTACGACAAGGACGTCATCCTCACCGGCTACCTGAACACGGTCTTCTTCGGCCGCACCGGATACGGCATCGAGGAGGCCGCCAAGGCCTACTTCGGCGTCCATGCCAGTGAACTCACCGTCCAGCAGTCGGCACTGCTGGCCGGCCTGATCCAGCGCCCGAGTCAGGGCAACACCAAGACGTTCCCGCAGGTCATTCACGACCGGTTCGAGTACGCGCTGGACGCGATGGTGAAGAACGGCTCGCTCAAGGAGTCCGATCGCAAGGGCATGGCGTTCCCGGAGACCAAGAACCCGACGATCAGCCTGGCCGACGGCCCCAAGGTGTACATCAAGAACCTGGTGCTGGACGAGCTGAAGAAGACCGGCCTGGATGCGAACACGGTGCGCACCAAGGGCTATCGGATCGTCACCACGATCAATGAGCAGGCCCAGACCAAGGCCGAGCAGGCAGCCGCGGCGATCATGCAGGACCAGCCGGAATACCTGCGTACCTCGCTGGTGGCCACCGACCCGAAGACCGGCGGCATCATCGCCTATTACGGCGGCACGTTCGACGATGATTCACAGTTCGACTTCGGGTCCAACCCGCTCCAGCCCGGCTCCTCGTTCAAGCCGTTCGTGATGGCCGCCTCGCTGGAGCAGGGCGGCAGCATCTACGACCACTACGACGGCAGCTCCCCCCGCACCTTCCAGGGCCACTACGAGGTGTCCAACTCGGAGGGCAAGGGATACGGAAACATCAATGCCGCCGTCGCCATGCAGAATTCGGTGAACACGGTCTTCGTGGACATGGCGCTCAAGACCAAGGTGCAGAACGTGCGCCGGGCGGCGCTGGAAGCCGGCATCCCGGAGCTGCTCCCGAACGGTAAGCCGTCCCTGCAGGAGGCGGACGGTTCGATCGAGGCCGGTATCGCGCTCGGCCAGTACGGCGTGCGGACGGTCGACATGGCCAATGCCTACGGCACCTTCGCCAATGACGGCGTCAAGCACCAGGCACACGTCATCGAGAAGATCATCAATCCGGTCAGCGGCGAGCCGGTGTGGAGTGCGAAGAAGGAAGAATCGCTCGCCTTCGACGAGAACAACCCGTCGCGCAACAAGCAGATCGCCCGCAACGTGACCAAGACGCTGCAACCGATCGCCGGCTCCTCGGGCATCGGGCTGAAGGGCGGCCGGCCGACCGGCGCCAAGACCGGAACGGTTCAGCTTCCGGGCAGCACCATCGAGAACTCGGCGGCCTGGATGGTCGGCTTCACCCCGAGCGTGTCCACCGCGGTCTGGGTCGGCGCCAAGGGCAATCAGCAGGCGATTCGCGGCAACTACGTCAGTGCCACCCGGGGCCGGAACCACCCGATCTACGGTGCTGCCGAGCCGGGTTACATCTGGCAGAAGTTCATGAACGACTACCTGGCGAACTCGAAGCAAGAGGCGTTCCCGCCGGCGACGATCATGGGCGACACTCAGGAGGACGTGCCCTCGTCCAGCTCGGCGAAGCCGAGCACGACGTCGACGAAGCCGTCCAGTGAGGATGACGAGCGGAACCCGGCCAAGGACCCGCGGTGCAGCTCGCTGATCCCGCCGCCGAGCTGCTACCGGACCACGACGCCCAAGCCGGGCGACCCGACCGATCCGAACCAGCCGTCGGAAACGACGAAACCGGGCAGGCCAGGAAGGCCGAACCAGCCACCGGATCTCGGTAGATGACCACGGCGCGGGCCCCGATCGAATGTCGATCGGGGCCCGCGCCGTTTATTGGGGTCAGCTCGCCGAGTCGTATTCGAATTCTCTGGTCCCGTGACGGCGGCCGCAGCCGGCTGCAAGTTCCAGGGCAACACCATGCGGCTGACCGGCCGGCACTGAGCCCGGCAGGGGGCTCGCCCGGTATCGCGACGGCCGGACGAGCAACCACTCGACCGGATGGTCCGTCTTTATAGGTGGACCGTCCTCGGGTACCGCAGTACTCCAGGCGTAGTCCTGCTCCTGCCGCAAAACGCGCGGAGCCCGTAGGCTTGCGCCGTTCGAGTGGCCCCAGAGCACGAACACGGAGATGTAAGACGTGATGTCGCGATGAGTGTGCAAGAGCTGGAACCGGATACGCCCGAGCCAGAGGCGGGCAGGTGGGCGAAGGTCCGGCAGTGGGTGTTGATCGGGCTGGCCGCTGCCATCCTGATCCCCGGTATCGCCTTCATCATCGGCTGGTTCGTGATCGATGTGGACACCCCACAGCAGATCGCCGCCAAGCAGGGCCAGGGCGTCACGTTGATGTACAACGACGGCGTCACCGAGCTGGGCAAGATCACCGGCAAGCCGCGCACGATCGTCGGCTCCGGTGACATCGCGCAGAGCATGCGGGACGCGGCCATGGCCGCCGAGGACCCGACGTTCCTGTCCAACCGGGGCTTCGACCCGCTCGGCGTGGTGCGTGCGGTGGCCGGCCAGCTCGGACTGGTCGACCAGTCCGGCGGTTCCGGCATCACCCAGCAGTACATCAAGGTGGCCACCGCGAGCGATGCGCCGACGATCACCCGGAAGTTCGTCGAGATCGTCTCCGCGGCCAAGATGACCAGCGTCGCGACCAAGGACGAGATCATCACCGGCTACCTGAACACCATCTACTTCGGACGCGACGCCTACGGGGTGCAGGAGGCGGCGAAGGCCTACTTCGGCCACTCCGCCAAGGAGCTCACCCCCAGCGAGTCCGCCCTGCTGGCCGGCTTGATCCAGCAGCCCAGCTCGGGCAACACGTTGCCCAACGAGGTGAGCGTCGAGCGGTTCAAGTACGTGCAGGCCCAGCTGAACAAGAACAACCTCATGAGCCAGGCGGACCGGGCGGGCCTGAAGTTCCCGGAGAACATCCAGCCGTTCCTGGGCTCCGGATCCGGCCCGAACCAGTACATCAAGAACCAGGTCAACGACGAACTGGCCAACGGCGACACGGGCGGTATCGGCGCGGCGACCATCTCCGCCAAGGGCTACAAGGTCGTCACGACGATCGACAAGGGCGCCCAGGACCGGGCGATCGAGGCGGCCCGCGAGATCATGGCCAACCAGCCCGCCAACCTGCGTTCGGCGCTGGTGGCGACCGACCCGCGGACCGGCGGTGTGCTGGCCTACTACGGCGGCGAGCGGAACAACGAGCGGTTCCTGGACTATGCGAGCCGCGCCCAGCCGCCGGGCTCCACGTTCAAGCCGTTCGCGTTGACCGCGGCGCTGAAGAACAACATCAGCCCGAACCGGACCTACACCGGCCTGCCGCAGGTCTTCCCCGGCTACGCGCCGGGTGTCGAGGTGCAGAACGCGGGCACGCCGACCTGCAGCCGCTGCTCGCTGTGGGAGGGCATCCGGCAGTCGATCAACACGGTGTTCATCGACATGGTGACCAAGGGCGACGTGACCCCGCCGCAGATCGCCGACGCGGCGCACGAGGCGGGCATCCCGGAGAAGTTCACCAGCGACGGCAAAACGGTCAAGACGCTTCAGGGAGCGGACGGCGTGACGAACGCCGGTATCGCGCTGGGCGAGTACACCGTCACCCCGAAGGACATGGCCAACGCGTTCGGCAGCTTCGTGAACGACGGCAAGCGGAACGACGTGCACTTCATCGCGAAGATCATCGATGACAAGGGCACGGACATGTGGCACTTCGAGGCGAAGAACAAGCCGGTGTTCGATGAGGCCAACGCGCAGAACAACACCGACATCGCCCGCACGGTGACCAGGGCGATGGAGGCCGTGGTGCCCTACTCCGGCGCCCGTCTGGCGAACAACCGGCCCGCGGCCGCGAAGAGTGGAACGGTCCAGGGCGCGGAGGGCATGGCGCCCAACGAGAACACCCAGGCCTGGTTCGTCGGCTACACCCCGCAGGTCTCCACCGCGGTGTGGGTGGGCGCGGACGACCCGAAGTCCAACGGACCCATCGCGCTCAAGGGCAACTTCCCGTGCCGCAGCTCGAACTCGGTGGAAGCACACGACATCTACGGCGCCGACGAGCCGGCCTGCATCTGGAAGTCGTTCCTGAACGGCTACCTGGCGGGCAAGCCGATGGACCGATTCCTGCCGGCGACCAAGTTCTTCGGCGGAGGCGGCAATAACAACGGTGACGACACGTTCACCAACGCCCCGCGGCCGACCTCGGTCACGCTGATCCCGCCGACCACGACCTCCGGCGGGGAAGACCCGGACCCGAGCACCACCAACAAGCCGTGCATCCCGGGTATCAACTGCCCGAAGCCGCCGACCAGCAAGCCGCCGACGACGGAGCCGTCGGATCCACCGACCCGGCCCGGCCCGCCGACATTCCCCGGCGGCGGGGGCGGAGGCGGCGGCGGAACGCCGCGCAGCAACGAGGAATAGACGCAGATGGGCCCCGATCTCCGGATCGGGGCCCATCGCTTTGCGCGGGCTGGGTCTGGTGGCTTGGGGAAAGACGCTTTGGAGGGGGAGATGGGCTGAGGGCCACGTCTTTCCTGCCTGCGTGTCGGGTGGGCGCACGCCTGTCTGGGCGGTCGGGCCCGCTGCGCGGGGTCAGGCGCGGCAATCAACCACTGTCTACTGTGGACTCAGGTGTTGTTCCATCTTCAAGATGGATCCGGGGCCCCGGATCCATCTTGAAGATGGAACATTGCCGACCGATTCACCCACAGGGGCACCACTGGCATCAGTAGCCCCACCAGTTACGCGCAGGTCCGCACCGGAAGTGATCAGGGCCCAACCCGCCCGACAGCCAGACCGGCGTGCCCCCACCCAACGGCCAGGCAGGAAAGACGCCCCAGCCCACCCGCCTCCCCCTCCAAAGCCGCCTTCGACAAAGCACCAGACCCAGCCCGCCCAGTCGCTTTGTGCCACGATGCGGGCTGAACCAAACGGACGAGTTGCGCCCTTTGTGTAATAGCCGTGGAACAAAAGGTATTGGCCCTGTAATAAGCGTGACACAACGGCGTGCGACTCCCCCAAACGGGCTACGGAACCACTACCTTCGGTGGCGTGAAGCAGACATCGGGGGAGTCCGCCATAACCGTGCGTCTGAACCGGGTGCGCGCACAGCGCGTCAACTGGCGAAAAGCCGGACAGTGGACACTGATCGGCGCGGGTGCGCTGGCGCTCATCATGCTGACCGCGTTCGCGGTCGGCTGGCTGGTCGTGGATGTGAAGTCGGTGGACGAGATCGCCGCCGAGCAACGCAAGGGTCTGTCGATCACCTACGTGGACGGCAGGACCGAACTGGCCCGGCTGGACCAGACCAGCGCCCAGCGCGCGCTCGTCGGGCATGACGACATCGCGCCGGTGATGTTCCAGGCGGCCATCGCGGCCGAGGACCCCAGCTTCGAGTCGAACAACGGCTTCGACCCGATCGGCGTGCTGCGCGCCGTCGCCGGGCAGGTCGGGCTGGGCGGGAACGGCGGTGGTTCCGGGATCACCCAGCAGTACATCAAGGTGGCGACCAAGAACGCCGAGCACACGTACAGCCGGAAGTTCAAGGAGATCATCTCCGCGGGCAAGCTGACCGCGAAGTCCAGCAAGCAGGAGATCATCACCGCCTACCTGAACACCATCTACTTCGGCCGCACCGGATACGGCATCGAGGAGGCGGCCCGGGCCTACTTCGACAAGCCGGCCAGGGACCTGAAGCTCAACGAGGCCGCGTTGCTGGCCGGCCTGATCCAGAAGCCGAAGGCGGGCGGCGAGAACGGGCTCAGCGAGTACGCCCGCTTCCGCTGGGGCTACACGCTGGACGCCATGGTCAAGCACGGCGTGATCTCCAAGGCCGAGCGGGACAAGCAGCAGTTCCCGAAGACCATCGACCTGGGCACCGGCAGCAACACTCCCCTGGAGCACGTGTCGAACCAGGTGCTGGCCGAACTGGACAGCGGCGAACTGGACGGCCTGACCCGTTCCGAGGTGCAGGGTCGCGGCCTGCGTGTGGTGTCCACCATCGACAAGAACGCGCAGGACCAGCTGATCAGGTCGGTGCGCGGGGTGATGGCCAATCAGCCGGAGAACCTGCGGGCCGCCGCGGCGGCCGTGGAACCGGGCGCCGGTGACGTGCTGGCCTACTACGGCGGCGAGTTCCGGCCCGGCCTGTACCTGGACTACGCCAACGCCGCGCAGGCGCCGGGCACCGCGTTCGCGCCGTACATCGCCGCCGCCGACGCCCAGCAGGGCCGGGGCGACGCCCCCGCCGCGCTGATCAACTCCGTCGCCGCGCAGGCCGGAGCGCCGAACCTGGCGGAGAAGGACGGCAAGCCGGACTACCAGAAGATGTCGATCGGCCAGTATCCGATGAAGCCGGTCGACATCGCCGCCGGGTACGCCACCTTCTACACCGGCCGCAAGACCAACGTGCACTTCATCGACAAGATCATCGATCCGAAGACCGACGCGGTCATCTACCAGCGCACCCACGCGGACGGCTGGGCCTTCGGCGACGCCACCAACAGCCGCAAGATCAGCGACGCGGTGAAGAAGACGCTGCGCGGCAAGCCCGCCGACGTCGGCGGCATGGAGAAGGTGCGGCGGGCCGATCCGATCGACAAGGCCGGTTTCGTGCAGTACGGCGACGGCAGCCCGGCGGTGAACACCTCGGCGGCCTGGTTCGCCGGCGCCACCACCCAGGTGTCCACCGCGGTGTGGGTCGGCACGGACAAGCTCACCGCGATCAAGGGCAACTTCCCCTGCCGCCCGTCCGGGGCGAACCACTCGATCTTCGGCGAGGACGAGCCCGCCTGCATCTGGCGGGACTTCATGAACGGTTACGTGACCAGCAGGCCAGGCGCGCTGGCCCCGCCCGCCGCCAGGCCGACGGATCCGCCCAGTGTCTCGGTCGCGCCACCGCCGCCGCCCGCCGCCCAGCCACAGCGTCCCCGGGCCGGTAACCCGCAGCCCGAGTTCCCGAAGCTGACCGACAGGCCCCGGCCGCCGGTACCGAGCGACGCCAAGACCTCAGCCCCGTCGCCGAGCGCGCCGCCGCCGATTCCCAGCACCCGGCCCTCGGGCGACATGACCGCGCTGCCGTATCCGGAGAGCCCCAGGTAATGCCGCATCAGTGGTCAACACCGTAGGCTTCGGACGTGTCGAGCGCAGGAACCCAACAGCAGACCGGTAAGCCGGCGCAGGCCGACCTGGCCACGCTGGGCCCGGACGGGCGGATGATCCCGACCTGGACGGAGCCACTCGCGCGCCGGACGAGCGAGGTCATCGGCGGTCCGCTGGGCAGACACGCCGTCATCGGCAGGCACTGGTTCTGGACCCCGCTGCGGGTGGTGCTGCTGCTGACCTCGGTGTTCCTCGCGCTGGGCTACCTGGCCAAGGCACCGTGCCTGCAGACCTACACCGCGGACGGCGTGCAGCAGCTGGACTGGCGGGACAGCAGGCAGTACGTCGCCATGTGCTACTCGGACAC
This sequence comes from Pseudonocardiaceae bacterium YIM PH 21723, assembly GCA_003600225.1. GTDB lineage: Bacteria > Actinomycetota > Actinomycetes > Mycobacteriales > Pseudonocardiaceae > QZFT01. Next base: position 113,551 of record QZFT01000011.1, on the reverse strand, counting down.
CGTGCCGCTGTACTCGGCGGAGCGGCTCGACGCGGGCGGCTTCCCGTACCGGACCTCGTGGACCGACGACGCCGGTACGCCGCAGGCGCACACCAGGTACATGGAGTACCCGGTGATCACCGGGATGTTCCAGTGGTTCAACGCGCAGCTGACCAAGGGCTGGCTGAACATCGCGTCCAGCGGCTGGCTGCCCTCGGACATGCCGGTGGTCATCTACTTCAACTTCACCGCCGTCTGGCTCGCCGCGGGCTGGCTGATCACCATCTGGTCGGTGGCCGTGCTGGCCCGCCGCCGGATCTGGGACGCGGGCCTGGCCGCGATCTCCCCGCTCGTCGCGGTGCACGTGTTCACCAACTTCGACGCCCTGGCCACGGCGGCCGCCGGAGCCGGGCTGGTCGCCTGGTCCCGCAAGCGCCCGTGGCTGGCCGGGCTGCTGATCGGCCTCGGCGGCGCGGCGAAGCTGTATCCGCTGTTCCTGCTCGGACCGCTGCTGATCCTGGCCATTCGCTCCGGCAAGGTGCGGGAGGCGCTGCGCACCATCCTGCTGGCGTTGTTCTCCTGGCTGGTGGTGAACGCGCCGATCGCCTTCCTGTACCCGGCGGGCTGGCGCGAGTTCTTCCGGCTGAACACCGACCGCGGCGCGGACCCGGACTCCATCTACAACGCGTTGATGTACTTCACCGGCTGGACGGGCTTCGACGAGCCGGGCCTGGTTCCGCCGTCCAACCTGAACTTCTTCACCGGCATGCTGTTCCTGGTCTGCTGCGCGGCGGTCGCCTGGATGGCGATGTCCGCGCCGCGCCGCCCGCGGCTGGCCCAGCTGTTCTTCCTGGTGGTCGCGGCGTTCCTGCTGACCAACAAGGTGTGGAGCCCGCAGTACTCGCTGTGGCTGGTGCCCCTCGCGGTGCTGGCCATCCCGCGCTGGCGGATCATCCTGGCCTGGATGACGGTGGACGCGTTGATGTGGGCGCCGCGGATGTACTACTACCTGGGCACGGACAAGAAGGGGCTGCCGCAGGACTGGTTCCTGGGCTTCGTACTGGTCAGGGACGCGCTGGTGGTCGCGTTGTGCGTGCTGGTCATCCGGGAGATCTACCGGCCGGAGCTGGACAAGGTCCGGCAGATGGGCGACGACGATCCGGCCGGCGGCGTGTTCGACGACGCCCCCGACCGGCTCATCATCGGATCACGCCAGGTCGTCCGCGAGGACCCGGGCGATGTTGCGCTCGGCGAGAGCGGTGATGGTGACGAACGGGTTCACGCCGGTGCTGCCCGGAATCAGTGAGCCGTCGGTGACGTACAGGTTCCGATAGCCGCGCACCCGGCCGTAGTCGTCGGTGGCCTTGCCCAGGACCAGGCCACCCAGCGGGTGGTAGGTGAACCGGTTCTCGAAGGCGCGGTTACCGCCGAACAGGTCGTGCCGGTAGATGGTGCCGTTGGCCCGGTTGATCCGGTCGAACACCTGCTTCGCCTGGTCCACGGAGGCCTGCGCCTGCTCCGCGGTCCAGTGCAGCCGGGCCTTGTCGGCGGCGGCGTCGAAGGTGAAGTGGCCGCGTTCCGGGTTCTTGGTGATCGCCAGGTACAGGCTCAGCCACAGCTCGGTACCGGCGGGCATCGGCGCGATCTCGGCGAACACCGAGTCGGTGTCCCAGGCGTCGATGCCCATGGCCGGCATGGCCGCCTGCAGCTTGCCGGTGAGGCCCCACGAGTGGTTGGCCCGGGCCGTCATGACATTGCCGTTGCCGCCCCAGCCCTGGCCGATGTGCTCGTTCAGCTCCGGCAGCGCGCCGGTCTCCCTGGCCCGCAGCAGCAGCTCGGTCGACCCGAGGCTGCCGGCGCCGAGGAACAGGTACCGGGCGTCGATCTGCTTCACCGCGAGCTCGGTGCCGTACTCGTCGATCTGCCGCACGGAGAGCCGGTAGCCGTCCCTGGTGGGGTTGATCGACCGCACCTCGTGCAGGCTGGCGATGGTCACCAGGCCGGTACCCAGCGCGGCGGCCAGGTACGTCTTGTCCAGGGTCCGCTTGCCGTGGTTGTTGCCGTAGATGACCTCGGAGTTCAGCGCGGAGCGGGCGACCGTGCCCGCCTCCTCCCGGCGCAGGTAGTCCATGTCGTAGGTGCTCGGCACGAACACCGTGTCGAAGCCGGCCTTGTGCGCATGTCCCCGGGAGAGCCGGGCGTACCGGTAGGAGTCGCACTGCTCGAACCAGCCGGGGTCGACGGTGTTCACCCCCAGCTCGCGCTGGGCGCGCGGGAAGTAGGTGCGGTACATCTGTTCGGCGTCCACCTGCGGCAGGATCTCGGCGAAGTAGTCCCGCTTCGGGACGACCGCCATGGCGCCATTGACCAGCGATCCGCCGCCGACGCCCCGGCCGACGAACACCGAGAAGTCGCCGTGGTGCACCCGGTCCAGCACACCCGCGTAGGGCTCGATCTTCTGGTTGATCACCGGAAGCCAGAGCAGCGTGTTGAGCGGGGCCTCGGTGCGCTCCTTGAACCACATGGCCCGCTTGTCCGGCTTGAGCATGCCGCTGAACACCTGGCCGTCGGATCCGGCGGTGTCCCACAGCTTGCCCATCTCCAGCATGAGCACCCGTTTGCCGGCCTGGGCCAGGCGCAGGGCGGTGACCGCGGCGCCGTAGCCGGTGCCGATCACCACCGCCTCCGCGCGGTCGGGCACCCCGGCGTCGGCGCGGCGAGCAGAGACGGTGGTCAGTCCGAGCGCGGCGGCGGAACTCAACGCGGCGGCACCCAGGAAGTGTCGGCGATTCAGCACTGCGTGAATCTAATTCGCGTTCAGTAAACGGCGTTAACTACTCACCCGAATGGGTTACGTATTTTACTAGGGGTGAGGGGGTGGTCGCTCAGCGCTGGGGGTTGGGGGCTGGTTCGGGAGTGTTGGCGAAAGATGGCTTTGGAGGGGGAGGCGGGTGGGTGGGGGTCTTTCCTGCCTGGCTGTCTGGTGGGGGCACGCCGGTCTGGGTGTTCGGGCCTTCGCTTTGGGGCTTGATCGCTTCCGGCGCGGATCTGCGCGTGGCTGGTGGGGTTGCTGTGGCCTGTGGGGTTCTTGTGGGTGAACGGGATGGGGTTGTTCCTGGTTAAAGACGATTTTGGGGCCTGAAAACGTCTTTAACGTGGAACAACTCATTCGTCCACAGTGGACCTCAGAAACCAGCCCCGAACAGGCACCCCGAGCACGCACGGTCAGCCCAAACGGCCAGTCAGGCGTGCCCCCACCCAACACGCAGGCAGGAAAGACGCAGCCCGAAGCCCATCTCCCCCTCCAAAGCCGCCTTCGACAACAGGCCAGACCCAACCACGCCTCAGCCAAGCCCCTTGCGCAGGTACGCGATATCCGCCGCCTGCCCGTCGCTCGGCGTCTCCACAACAGCGGGGCAGCCGGCGCTGGCCACCACGGCCACCAGCAGCTCGGGGTCGATGGTGCCCGCACCGATGTTGGCGTGCCGGTCCCGCGCGGAGTCGAAGGGATCCCGCGAGTCGTTGAGGTGCACCAGGTCGATCCGGCCGGTGATGGCCTTGACCCGGTCCACGATGTTCAACAGCTCCTCGCCCGCCGCGTGCGCGTGGCAGGTGTCCAGGCAGAAACCGGCACCGAACTCACCGACCGCGTCCCACAGCCGGGCCAGCATGTCGAACTTGCGGGCCATGGCGTTGTCCCCGCCCGCGGTGTTCTCGATCAGCACCGGAACGTCGAAGCCACCGGCGTCGGCCTGCCGCTCGAACAGCTTGCGCCAGTTCGCGATGCCCTCGGCCGGATCCTCGCCCTTGGTGACGTGTCCGCCATGCACCACGAGCCCCTTGGCGCCGAGCGTCGCCGCCGCCTTGGCCTGCACCGCGACCGCCTTGCGGCTGGGGATGCGAATTCGATTGTTCAGCGATGCAACATTGATGACGTATGGCGAGTGGATGAAGATCTCCAGCGGCGAGGCCTTGAGTTCCTCGGCCTGCGGATGGGCGGCCGGAGCCTTCCAGCCCTGCGGGTCGGACAGGAAGAACTGCACGACGTCCGCGCCGGTCTCCTTTGCCGCAGCTAGCGGGTCTTCGTCTCGAACGTGCGCACCGATCTGCATGCCTCACAGCCTAGTCGCGTGGCACTAGTCACCGTATCGACACTGTCGGTGCTATACCCCGACATCCAGAATTATGGCCTCGACGCCGTCACTTCTTACGCTTACAGTCGTCTATTAAGCGGAGTTACCGGCCAGTAAACCCGCCGGATGGAGTAGGTATATGACGTCTCGACCCAGGCGATGGGCAGCCGCAGTAGCGGCGACGGCAGTTCTCAGTTTCAGTGGTGCGGTTCTCATCCCCACTGAGACGTCGGCGGCATCCCCGCTGACGGTGGAGAGCTGCAATTCCTCGGTAACCGGGGAGTCCGGTCAAGCCATCCAGATGCCGACCGCCGCGGTGGCGGGCATCGTGACCGCCGTGGTGCGTGCGGTGCCGCTGCTCGGCCCGCCGATCGCGGACGGCGTGAACAAGGCCTTCAGTGCCGGGCCACCCCTGCAGCTCGGACAGGTCGGCGCGTCCGACCACTCGGTGTCCGGTGCGACGCTGGCCGCGAAGGTGAACGAGCGGCTGGCGCAAATCCCGCTGCTCGGCCCGCTGCTGGCACAGGTCAGCAAGGGCGTGAACCAGACCCTCACCGGAACCTGCGCGGTGTTCGTGACCGTCTCGCAGAAGATGGAGCAGGGTGCGGCGGCGATCGTGCCCGGCGCTCAGCCCAAGCCGGAACAGCCGAAGCCGGAGCAGCCCGGTCCGAAGCCGGAGACCCCCGGCCCCGGCGGTGGCAGCACCCCCGGCGGCCAGCAGACCGGTCCGGGCACTCAGCCCGGGAACACCTCCGGTCCGCTGTGGGCATCCGGCCCCCGCGCCGGCGGCCTGCCGATGCCCGGCTTCGCCGACTGGTACTCGATGGGCCGCGCGCCCTTCCTGGACTACTCGAACCTGCCGTACGCGAGCCCCGGCTTCTTCTCCTCGGTGCCGTGGCTGAAGTACAGCGAACTCGCTCCGGACTTCGGCCTGCCGGGCGACAAGAAGGACGACGCCATGGAGGCGTACCAGAACGCGGGCCAGGCCCAGGCCCTGCCGTCGGGCAAGTCCCCCACCAAGGACGACGCCCCCGCGCTGATCGCGGTCCTGCTGCTGTCGCTGGTCACCTCGGCCGCCGTCCGCACCTGGGTTCTGCGCCGGGCACAGACGGTCTAGCACCTCCTTTTTACGCAAGCATGGTGGCCTTATGCGCGTCTGATGCGCATAAGGCCACCATGCTTGCGTTCTGGCTTCTCGATTGGGAGATCCGGGGCAGCGGCTGTTAGTCTTCCCGGGTTGCTGACGCGACGACCCTCCTGCCACGGAAAGCCCGTGGCCGCCGAGTCCACAGGAGGTGAGTGGTCTTCATGCGTCATTACGAAATGATGGTCATCCTCGACCCGTCCCTCGACGAGCGCACTGTTGCTCCGTCTCTGGAGACGTTCCTCAATGTCATCCGCACCAGCGGTGGCGAGGTTGAGAAGCTGGATGTGTGGGGCCGCCGGCGCCTGTCCTTCGAGATCGACAAGAAGGCCGAAGGCATCTACGCCGTGCTGGACATCACCTGCACCCCCGAGGCCGTCAAGGAACTTGACCGCCAGCTGGGTCTGACCGAGTCGGTGCTGCGGACCAAGGTCCTGCGCCGCGAGGTCAAGAAGGCCCGCAAGGCCGCCAAGGCCCCTGCCGCCGCCAAGGCCTGAACCGAAGGCGGTCGTTGAGACATGGCTGGTGACACGACGATCACGGTGGTCGGAAACCTGACCGCTGATCCTGAACTGCGCTTCACTCCGTCCGGTGCGGCGGTGGCCACCTTCACGGTTGCCTCCACTCCGCGCCAGTTCGACCGCGCGAGCGGCGAATGGAAGGACGGCGAGGCACTGTTCATGCGCTGCAACATCTGGCGTCAGGCCGCGGAGAACGTGGCCGAGTCGCTGACCCGCGGTATGCGGGTGATGGTGCAGGGCCGCCTGAAGCAGCGCTCCTACGACACCCGCGAGGGTGAGAAGCGCACGGTCATCGAGCTCGAGGTCGAAGAAGTCGGCCCGTCCTTGAAGTACGCGACCGCGAAGGTGAACAAGGTCAGCCGCGGCTCCGGTGGTGGCGGCGGATTCGGTGGCGGTGGCGGCGGTAGTGCGCCCATGCCGACCGAACCGGCCGACGACCCGTGGAGCTCCGCGCCCGCCGCCGGTTCCGGTGGTGGGTTCAGCGATGAGCCGCCGTTCTAAAGACCACAAGACATTTCTGCGTATCAGTAACTAGGAGTTTGGTTTCATGGCTAAGCCGCCAGTGCGCAAGCCGAAGAAGAAGGTCTGCGTGTTCTGCAAGGACAAGAACCCGCAGGACATTGACTACAAGGACACCACGCTGCTGCGGAAGTACATCTCCGACCGGGGCAAGATCCGCGCCCGTCGGGTGACCGGCAACTGCAGCCAGCACCAGCGGGATGTGGCCATCGCGGTGAAGAACGCCCGCGAGGTCGCCCTGCTTCCGTACACCTCCACCGCCCGCTAAGACCGGCCCGATTTCTCAAGGAGTGTTGGGATGAAGCTCATCCTCACCACTGATGTGAATGGCCTCGGCGGTCCCGGCGACCTGGTCGAGGTGAAGGACGGCTACGGCCGTAACTACCTGCTGCCCCGCGGTCTGGCGATTGCCGCCACCAAGGGTGCGCAGAAGCAGGTCTCCGTGATCCGCCGGGCGCAGGACACCCGCCGGGTGCGCGACCTGGACCACGCGAAGGAGCTCAAGGGCGCCCTCGAGGGTCTGGGCGCGGTCGTCATCAGCGGCAAGGCCGCCGAGGGCTCCAAGAAGCTGTTCGGTTCGGTCAGCGTTGTCGACGTGCTCGCCGCGGTGAAGTCCGCCGGCGGCCCCGTGCTGGACAAGCGCGCCATCGAGCTGCCCGGTCACATCAAGACCACCGGCAAGCACTCGGTGACCGTGCGCCTGCACCCTGACGTGACGGTGAACCTGCCGCTCCACGTCAAGGGCGCCTGAACCATCACGGCCCGTTAGACGTGTGAAGGCGCCATCCTTCTATCGAATGGATGGCGCCTTCACCCTATTACCCCAACGGCCGGTAACACAGCGACACATCGCCTCACCCGCCCAGCGGGGTTGGCCGACACGCCAGGCGATGATTTGTCCGCGACACGCCGTGAGTTGGTCAGGGAATTTTCTCCACACCTAGTCCACATGGGCTGAGCTGGCGTTTTGCTCGCATCGCGTGGACTTGTCCTCAGGTTGTCCACAGGTATTCGCGTACCTGTGGTCAGCCTTCCTCGTAGTACTGCACAGTGGTCCACAGGGATTCCACAGGCCATCCACAGGTCGGTTTGTGCGGCCGTGTGGGCGACCGTAGCGTCCGCTACGCGATCACTATGCGCAGTGTTCGGCGGCGGCCCTCGTTCGGTCGCCATCGAACGCACGTGCGATACTGGAGATGCGGGAAAGGGGTGCAGAACCTTGGCAGTGCCGGACGACCGTGAGCAGTTGCACGCGGTACCCAGCGGCGGCCCTGGCGGCGGTTTCGAACGCCAGCCACCGCAGGACCTCCCGGCCGAGCAGTCCGTGCTCGGCGGCATGTTGCTGTCCAAGGACGCCATCGCCGACGTCGTCGAGGTGGTCGCCCCGCAGGACTTCTACCGCCCCGCCCACCAGTCGATCTACGACTGCGTCCTGGACCTTTACGGCCGCGGCGAACCCGCCGACCCGATCACCGTCTCCGCCGAACTGGAACGACGCGGCGAGCTGATGCGCGTCGGTGGCGCGCCGTACCTGCACACGCTGATCGCCACCGTGCCCACCGCCGCGAACGCCGGCTACTACGCCGAGATCGTCGCGGAGAAGGCGGTACTGCGCAGGCTGATCGCGGCAGGCACCAAGATCGTCCAACTGGGGTACCACGGCAATGAGGGCGCCGAGATCGACGAGGTCGTCGACCGCGCCCAGGCCGCCATCTACGAGGTCAGCGACCGGCGCACCACCGAGGACTACTCCTCGCTGGAAGACCTGCTGCAGCCGACCATGGACGAGATCGACGCCATCGCCTCGCGTGGTGGCCAGTCGCTCGGCGTGCCCACCGGCTTCACCGACCTGGACGCGCTGACCAACGGCCTGCACGCCGGTCAGATGATCATCGTCGCGGCACGGCCCGGTGTGGGTAAGGCACTCGCGCTGGACACCCCGCTGCCCACCCCGGACAGCTGGACCACCATGGGCCGGGTGCGGCCGGGCGATCGGCTGCTGGACGCCGACGGCCTGCCGACCACGGTGCTGGCCGCGACCGAGGTGCTGACCGACCGCCCGTGCTTTGAGGTGCGGTTCTCCGACGGCACGGTGATCGTCGCGGACGCCGAGCACCAGTGGCTCACCGACACGCACCGCTCGCCGCTCGGCCCCCAGGTGCGCACCACCGCGGAGATCAGCGATCACCTCGCCGAGGAGCACTCGGTGCGGAACACCCGGCCGCTGCAGCTGCCGGACGTCGAACTTCCGGTGCCCGCCTATGTGCTGGGCGCCCAGCTGGCCGGTTTCGCCTCACCCGCCGCCGAGTCCAACCCGGCCGTCGCCATGTACGTGGAGGCGGCCGAGCTCCCCGAGCACCGGCTCTGCCACGCGGGCGTCGACACACTTCCCCTGTACACCCTGCGCGGCTCCGAACGGCAGCGCCGCGATCTGCTGGCCGGCCTGCTGGACGTGGCCGGCTCGGTCACCGCGACCGGTGACGTGTACTTCGCCAGCACCGACCCGCAGCTGATCGCCTCGACCCACGAGCTGATCGCCGGGCTCGGCTACCACGTCGGCACGCGCACCGAGTCCAGCCTGGTGTTCGCCACTCAGGACGATGTGTTCCGGGTGGAGAGCAAGCAACTGGAGCACAAGGACCGCCGGGCCGAGCAGGTCCCGCTGCACGCGGGTTCCCGGTTCATCGTGGACGTGCGCCCGGTGCCCAGCGTGCCGGTGCGCTGCGTGGAGGTGGCCAACGCGGCCCACCTGTACCTCGCGGGGCCGACCATGGTGCCGACGCACAACTCCACGCTCGGCCTGGACATCGCCCGGTCGGCCTCAATCAAGCACGGCATGACCAGCGTCATCTTCTCCCTGGAGATGAGCCGCACCGAGATCGTCATGCGTATGTTGTCCGCCGAGGCCAGGATCCGGCTGGGCGACATGCGTGGTGGCCGGATGTCCGACGACGACTGGACCCGGCTGGCCAGGCGGATGAGCGAGATCAGCGAGGCCCCGCTGTTCGTGGACGACTCGCCGAACATGACGATGATGGAGATCCGGGCCAAGGCCAGGCGGCTCAAGCAGCGCAACGACCTGAAGCTGATCGTGCTGGACTATATGCAGCTGATGAGCTCGGGCAAGAAGGTCGAGTCCCGGCAGCAGGAGGTCTCGGAGTTCTCCCGAAACCTGAAGCTGCTGGCCAAGGAGCTCGAAGTCCCGCTGATCGCGATCAGTCAGCTGAACCGTGGTCCGGAGCAACGGACCGACAAGCGCCCCCAGCTGTCCGACCTGCGTGAGTCCGGATCGCTGGAGCAGGACGCCGACATGGTCATCCTGATCAACCGTCCGGACGCCTTCGAGCGCGACGACCCCCGCATGGGTGAGGCCGACCTGATCGTCGCCAAGCACCGTGCCGGCCCCACCGCCACCATCACCGTGGCGCACCAGCTGCACTACTCCAAGTTCGTCGACATGGCCCAGACATGATCCGGCTCCGTGTAGGGTCTCAAAGCTGACTTCATTTTCTCACTGACCACTTCATTTCCGTTTCATTTATGAAGTGGAGGTGAGACTGCGCCGCCGTCCGGGTGGTTGTCGTCGACACGCCCGTCTAGATCAGTTGGCGGGCGTCCTACCGGTGGAAGCGTGCCCTCGCCGATGGCCACTGGAGTGCGAGGGGCAGTGATGACCGCTGCGAATTTCCCTACGTCAGCAATAGTCTGCTACCGCAGCGCGAACGCACGCTCAGAGGAAGTTCAGCCCTGGGGGACAGCCGACTTAAGTGCCTTGAGGACGGCCTCACCGTGGAGGACTTTCCGCTGGCGTAGAGGACAGAAGCATTACTCGGGTGCGTTCTGGTCAGCGACCACCCGCGAGCTGGTGATCTACGAGTCCCGATTAGAGCTGGCGCGTTTGCTGTTCGCCGACTTCGACACGTCCGTACGTCACATCGTGGCTCAACCTTTTCTCCTGCGGGCCGAGGTCTCTGGGACGGTACGCAGGCACATTCCGGACTATCTGCTGTTCACCGATAACGGTCCGCTGGTGGTGGATGTCAAACCCCAGCATCGGGTGGAGCGTCCAGAGAATGCGTTCACCTTCGACTGGACGCGACAGGTACTGAAGTCGCGCGGTTGGAACTACGAGATGTGGAGTGAACCGCCCCGCGATGAGCTAGAGAACGTGCGATTCCTGGCTGGCTACCGACGGGATTGGCTGTTCGATCATGAGCTTCTCGGGCAACTCCGCTCCGCAGATCTAGACGGTGCCACGCTGGCGACGGCGTACCAGCTACTTCCGGAACAGCCCCCTCCATTGGTGCGGGCCGCGGTCTTGCATCTGTTGTGGCAACAGCACTTCACGGTGGATCTGACGCGTCCGTTAAACAGCGCCCAGGTGTTGAGGAGAGCTGGATGAGTAATGCAGCCGTGCGCGTGGGCGTGGGCACGCGCTTCCAGTACGACGGCGAGGTCGTCGAGGTGGTGGAACTGCTCAGCACCACGGCTGGCAACGAGGTCGTACTTAAGAACGCTACGGGCCAGCGAATTCGGGTATCGGTACGAGAGCTGCTGACTTCCGACCGAGCTCGGATCATTCCAACTAGTCCAGGCCCTTCAGCTGATGATCCACAAGAACTGGCAAGCGTATTGCTGGCCTCGCTAACGGACCTGGAACGGCAGCAGCTTCTGGAGCGGGCCGCGCATGTCAGGGAAGTCCTTACCGGCTACCGCTCAGGCATGGCTGAACTCGCCGCTGAAGGAGAACCTCGCCCGGATTTCGAACCTGGCCTGCCATTGACGACTAGGTACCGGTCGAAGGCAGCGGAATTGAACGTGACCATGCGAACTGTTCAGCAGTGGGTTTCTCACTTTCACCGTAACGGCGAAGCTGGTCTGCTTCCGGCCAAGGACCTCGCCAAGAGCAGTTCGACTGACCGCATTGATCAGCGGTGGGCAGAGACGGCGCTGGAAGTGATGGTCGAGCACACCGCCGAGTCCAAACCATCGCGAACAAATGTGATCGACCGGACCAACGCTCGGGTAATCGCTCGATTCGGGCGAGAGGTCGTGAAGCCACCAAGCCGAGCGACGGCCTTTCGGATCCTTGAGGGACTGGAACGCCGTCACCCCACTTTTCGATTGAGCACCAAGCGGAATCGCGATATCGCGGATCGCCCAGACGAGGCTTACGGGAAGCTACGGCCGACTCGGCCGGGCGAGTACGTACTGATGGACACGACTCGCCTGGACGTCTTCGCGCTGGATCCAGTCACCTTGCGGTGGATCAATTCGGAGCTCACGGTCGCGATGGACTGGTACGACCGGTGTGTCGTCGGGCTGAGGCTGACGCCGGTCTCTACGAAGTCGGTGGATGCGGCCTCGGTGCTGTACCAGGCGTTCCGACCACGACCCGCTAGGTTCGACTGGCCAGCCCATGCGGTCTGGCCGGAACACGGCATCCCTCGGTCGGTGTTGATGGACACCACCGCGATCGAGCGGCCAGGTGCCGCGTCTCCAGCTGTAGTGCCGGAAACGATCGTGGTCGACCACGGCAAGATCTACGTGTCCGAGCACCTGACCAGTGTGTGCCAGCGGATGGGCATCTCAATCCAGCCGGCCAGGTTGCGGACCGGCCGGGACAAGGGGCCAGTAGAGCGGTTTTTCCGGACTCTGAGGGAAGACCTGTTGCAGGCGCTGCCTGGCTACAAGGGGCCGGATGTCCATTCCCGCGGGGTGAATCCCGAAGGAGATGCCTTCTTCTTCCTCGATGAGCTTGAAGCGATCATCCGTGAATGGGTCGCGACGGTCTATCACCACAGGCCACATTCGAGTCTGCTGGACCCACATCTGCCGAAGCTGCGCATGTCCCCGGCGATGATGTTCGAGCACGGCGTCGCGCGCGCCGGCTACATCGAAGTCCCGCGCGATCCTGATCTGGGCTACGAGTTCCTCAAAACCGAGTGGCGCACTATCCAGCACTACGGGGTGGAGATCGACGGCCGCCGGTACAACGGCCCGATCCTCAAGTTAAAGGAGAACGAGGACAGTCCATACGGGAAGGCGAACGGACGCTGGCCGTTCCAGGTCGATCCCGATGACATCACCCGTGTCTACCTCCGCGCCCCTGATCCACACGAACCGGACTCCCGCCCTCGGTGGCACACCCTCCGATGGGAGCACGCCCCGTCGTTGGACATGCCACTGAGCGAGGACGCGTTGCAGTTCGCGCGCAAGCTGGCCAAAGCCAAGTACGCCTACCCGGATGACAAGATCGCGGTCGCTGACCTGCTTGAGCGATGGAACGTCGGCTTGGGTCAAACACTGCCGGAGCGGCGGATGGCGCTGCGTCTGTCCCGTGAGCAGGCCGCGATCGAGCTACCTGAAGAAACCCAGGAGCCGACGATATCGGCATTGCCGTCAGTGGCTCGCGTGCTTGCTGCTGCCGCACCGTCCAGCGAGGAGTTGGTTCCGGTCGTTGAGGAGCCGGTGGCCGAGATAGGCGATGACGATAGCGAGGACGAACTCGATGAGGACTTCTACGCGGACGCTCTGGAGGACGTGTGACCACGTCGCCTGGGCAAACAGCCCCGGAGAACCAGTCCAATTTGGACAATCTCACGCTGGCCCGGAAAGAGGGCTGGCACAGTTTCGTGCAGACCTCTGCGCGCCAGCGACCGGATACGTTGACGTCAAAGCAGATTCAGGCGCTGCCGGATCAGGAGCGCATGGCTTACGACAAGCTGCGGCGCGTGTGGCACGCCAATCTCGGACCGTTGAAAACGCCACAGCTGGCCGAGCTACACGAGGACATGTGGGACATCGTCGACAGCAACCTTCAGGACGGTGACAAGGCGAAAGGCGCCATCGCGATCGACGCGTTCCCTGGGCTGGGGAAGACCACCGCAGTCTTGGCGTTCGCCAAGCAGTTCCATCTGCGCGAGGTGGCCGAGGGAGGCGAGTTCACTCCAGACGGGCATGAACGATGGCCGGTCTGCCGGGTCGGACTCACGGGCAACACCGGGTTGAAGGATTTCAACCGGGCCATGCTGGAGTTCTTCGCTCATCCAGGCAGTGGTTACGGCACCGCCAGCCAGCTCGGCCATCGAGCCCTGGACAACATGTTGTCTTGCCACACACGGCTGTTGATCATCGACGACATGCACTTTCTCCGTTGGCGAATGAAGAACGGCGTGGAGATCAGTAACCACTTCAAGTACATCGCCAACGAGTTCCCAGTGACGCTGCTGTTCGTCGGCGTCGGACTGGCTAGCCGCGGCCTGTACTCCGAAGGCAACTCCTACACCGACGCGATACTGGCGCAGACCGCCCGCCGCACTACCCCGTTGGACATGCGTCCCTTCGCTATCGATACCGACATGGGCCGGCGGGAATGGCGGAAAATACTGTTGGCGCTCGAACAGCGCCTCGTACTAGCTAACAGCCATCCAGGCATGCTCGCCGACGACCTGTCCGATTACCTGTTCGCCCGCAGCACCGGGCATATCGGCTCATTGATGACGCTGATCAATCGCGGCTGCCAGCGAGCTGTCCGAACCGGGGCCGAACGACTCGATCAGGCCCTGCTAGACCGCGTGAAGAATGATGCGGCTTCCGAGAAGGCACGGCAGGAACTCGAAGCCGCGCTCCAGTCGCGTCGAATCACCACCCGGCCAAAGTCCAAGACAACATGACCGCTCCGCGCACGTTGCCCATCCGAGTTGACCCGATCCCAGGTGAAGCGCTGGATTCGTGGTTGGCGGCATTGGCCTACCGGTTACATGTGCCGTTGGGTGAACTCCTGCCTGCAATCGGACTTCCCAACCCCCGCCTTGAATCCAGCTTCTCAGGGCTAACTGCGGAAATCCGCAGGGAACGAACGGTGCAGCTGCGGCCTAATGAGATAACCGCGTTGGCCATTGCCACCGGGCAGGACCCTGCCGTGATCGAGTCCACGATCTTGATCCGCTACGACGGCAGGGCCTTGAGCATCAACCCCACCACCCACCAAGTCCGAAAGCACCGGGTGTGGGGCCGACACAGCGGATCCCGCTACTGCCCCGCCTGCCTCGCCGAGACAAGCGGACGCTGGCAACTGGCCTGGCGGCTGGGATAGTCCTTCGCCTGCATAATCCACCAATGCCTACTCGCCGATGGCTGTCCTGACTGCGGCCGAATCCCTCACCGCCGCCCACTGCAAAATCTGCTAGTTCCAGGCCAATGCGCCCAAACCGCCGGGCCACAGGCCACAGGCCGATCACCGGCACGCTGCGGTGGCGATTTATCCCAGGCTCTTACCGTCAGATTCCCGGCTGATCACCCGGTGCTGCGCGCACAGAAGCTGATCCTGGACACTATTGATGCCGACAAGGCCACCTTCGGCATTTACTCCGCAGAGCCGCAGCCAGCGATCACCGCGCTGTCAGATCTGCGAGCTGTGGCAGCACGGATCCTCAACCACGCCGAGCGCGAAGACCTGCAGGCACTGCCTCCGGATCTTCTCGTGGCTTACGACGACGCCTTGTCCCTGCCCAACGGACACAATCGAGCGAAGCTTGGCGAAAAGCGCACAGGGTTCATGGCTCCGGCTCGTGCCGCAGTCGCTGCGGTCGGTGTCACTGCGGCGATCAGGATTCTTGACTCAGACACGATCAGGGATGCCGGGAAGGCGCTTCGCTGGTTTCTGCGCGTATCACGCCAACGAGGCGCCGAGATCAACCCCAGCACAGTCGGCACCTGGGGGAAGGGAACCAGTGCTCGTCTGAAAGCCGTGCAGATCTCCGCTCTCGCTCCGATGCTGAAACCTAGCGATCAGCTTCGTTACCGCGCGAACGCTGACTCTCCATGCCACAGACTTCCTATGCCGGGTGCTTCCTCACGGCACGAGCGTGTTCCATCGCTGCTCTGGCCTGAATGGGCATTGCGGCTGCAACCCACTCAGGTCTTTAACCTGCATATTTTACGCGCAGCGTTTTCGATGCTGCTCTTGTTACCTGGAACTCGTCGTGGGCTGTCCGAAGCCACCCGGCTGCTGGGCAAAGTCACCAAGGCCACGAACGGCGGGCGCCTTCTTCATGACCTCGAAGCCCATGCCCATTGGCCTCAAATCCTGACCGCGATGACTCGCCTGTCTGATCACCTCGATAACACGGTTGTCCCCATCGACTACAGCCGACGACGCCTCGACTACAACGTCGTCCTCCCCGAGGACGATTGGGATCGCATCTGTCGCAGAACAGGGGCTTTCCGCGGCACAGGTCTGCGGTTGCAACTCGCTCGATGCCTGCTCTTTGAGAAAATCAGCGGGATGCCCGCAGACTTGGCGCCAGCCTCGTTCGCCATCGCCGACAGCCCGACTCGCAACTCCTACTTGAACTTCCCGGCTCGGCTCAGCCCCGAACTCGCCGCTGGTTTGAACGCCGCCGCAGAAGACTTTCTGCACGGTCAAGGTGTTCTGGACGAACCTATGGAGTGGCAGCCACCCATCAGCCTGCTCAACGGACTCATCTTGCCCGGACCGGATTTGGGTCGGGTCGATGTGAACGAGCTTCACCGCATCGTCCACGGCAACAACCGTGCGCTGAGTGACTGCGCCCAACAACTCGGAATCAGTCTCGATACCGTCCGATATCTCCTCGGGAAACACCCAGCGCCTCGACACCCTCGGACCGCCGGCCACGTCCAGTTCGAGGCTCGCATGGCACTTCCGAGAGACGCGTTGATCCAGCTCTATACAGAGCAACGGCTCTCGCTGCGCGAGATCGCCCACCGTGTCGGCACCAACCGTCAAATCATCTCCAGGCTGCTGGCCGATTACGGCATCGAGCGCCGCGCCTCCATCCAGTGCCCCAAAATCGTGGTCGACCGGGATTGGCTCTACGAGCAGTACATCAACCAGCGACGAACGCTGCCCGACCTCGCGCAAGAAGCGGGTATGAGCACGGCGAACATGGCCCGGTGGGCCAAAACGCACAACATCCCGCTTCGAGATCGCGGCGGAGCAAGCCACGACGAGATTCGAGTAACGCTGGCTCAAGCAAGCACTGCGCCGCGAATCCTTCGACCGGCACTCAACGGTCACGGCGCATGGGAACGGCTACAGCGTTTCGCCACAGCAGCTCGCTACCCCACGATCACTGCGGCCGCCACCGCGCTGGGACTACACCAAGGTCCCCTCACCATTCAGATCCATCGCCTTGAACGCGAACTCGGCGGGCAACTCCTGGAGCGTGCAGAACGGGGTCGCCCCATGCAGCTGACTCCGTTCGGCAGGAAGGTCATCTTGGCCATACGAAAGTACAGTTCTGCACCGGCTCTGTAGCAGCAGACAGGGCCTTCGGAAGGTACTGGTCAGAGCCGAACCGAAGCGGTCCCTGTTGGGGTAATTGAAATGCTGAGGAACCCCAACAACCACATCTCGAAAAGCTGATCACGATCGAGCTGAAGGAACTAAGGTACAGCGTCATGAACAGCGATGAACTGCTGGTTTCTTCCGGGCGCTGGCTTGACGCCGGGCTAAAGCAGTTCGACGATGAATGGGACCCAGATTTCTGCGTTCACCATGTCGCGGTCGCGGTTGAACACCTGCTGAAGGCCTACCTGGTCTCGCTACATCCGGCTCTGATCGTTGACCGAGGCGACTGGCAGTCGATGCTCCACGCCACGGGCCACGGCAATCGATCCAAGGTCCCTGCCAGCCGAACTAGATCCATCGGCGTCACCGAGGCGTTCGACCGAGTCAAGGAACTGCTCCCGCAGCACCTCACGGTCACGAAAACCGAGTTTCTAGCCGTTGCCGAAGCCCGAAACGGAATCGCGCACGTCGGAGCCTACGAAGCAACCGAGATGCGAAAGATCCTGACTACCTGTTTCAGGGTGATCCGCCCGCTGCTGGAATCACTGGGTGCAAGCGAGGGCGACTACTGGAAGTTTAACTCGAAGCTGCGGGACCAGCTGGAAGACGAGCACGTCACGCAGGTCGGACTTACCGTCACTGCGAAGATCGACCGTGCTCGGACGACTGCCGGCCGACTTATCTATCGCCTTAACCGCCAAGATCGCATCGCGATCATCGCCGCCCTCAACGCAAGAAGCCCGCAGGATCTCCCACCCTTTGCACAGCAGGTCGAACGATGCCCGGCCTGCGACGGCCGAGGATGGCTACAAGGCCAAGTATGGGTCGAAGAGATCGGAATCCCCGTTCAAAACCGATCCGCGAAGTTCGCCCCGACCCGATACCAGTGCGCCGTCTGCCAACTGGAACTCGAAGGAGACCAACTCGAACCGGTCGGCCTCCACTATCTGGTGGATCTGGAGCTGACCGATGAAGAGTTGAGGCAGTTCTACATCGCCGCGGACGTTGAACGACCAGGTGGTGAGGACGAGGACGCATACGTCGAGATTGACCGTTAGGCAGTCTTCTTGAGTGGGTAGGTCGGTCCATCGGACCAGCTGAGCGACTGACCGATAGCGCCCGCCACCAAGTCGGCTAGGTGCTGCGCGGGGAAGTAGTAGAGCCGGGAGCAGGAAATCGCGCCGATGAGTCCCATCGAGTGCTTGCCACCTGCCTTTGCTCGAAGCACATCGCGGGCGGCCACCGCGCTGGCGCCTTTCAGCGGTGCGGGCCATACCTCGCTGCGCCAACCGCTCACCAGACCATGGGACAGGCAGTGCCGAACTTCCATCCAACCATCGGCTCTGGTCAGGACATCGCTCCAGCCGATCGTCTCGGTCGATGGCTGCTGGTTGACGCCGAGGATTTTCCAGACCTGAAGCGAGTAGTCCTTCCCAGTGGCGGGCTTGATACTGGGGATTTCAGCGGTGAGGGCAGCGCAGAACTGCCGAGGTGTTGGGTTGTTCATCCTTCCGACGACTTTTGCCACGTGGACGTACCCATGACCGTTCAACAGCAACAGGTTCGCTAGGAACTCCTCACAGAATCCTTCGAACGCCGCAATGGTCGACAACGCAATCACAGGTGCCAGCGCGGCGTGGTTGCCTGAACCGCCCCCATTTCGTGGATGTAGGGCGATCAGCCGCTGAGAGATCTCCAGCGCCCGAATGTATCGGTCGACGGCAGTTTGCAGCGATGGTGTCGTCACGATGCTCCTACAACATGGATCTGAACTGCGGCGCTCACGGTGACGATCATGGAGACAACGTAGCGGCAGTCGCCAACCGAGATAGTGCGTTTGCTTCGCGCGGCTAACACCTGGTTCGTACAACGCACAGATAGCTGAGGCGCCAACCCAAGGGGTTGGCGCCTCAGTAATGCCCATGGCCATGGGCATGGCCTGCCGATTTACGGCTCCAGGGACCGGTTCATGAACTTCGTAGCCGAGCTACCGGGGTAGCACCGGAATCCAATCAGACCGCGCCGCCGGGTTCAGTCCCTGAGACGTGGGCTATTGGTTGTCCACGGTTTCCAGGAGCCCGGTGTTCCACTCGGTGAACTCGAAGCTGTCCCCGGTCGGGGTGATGACCCCGTTCTTGCCGGACATCCCGACCTGGCTGATGGTCATGGCCAGCAGAAGGGCCTCCAGACGGGCCTGTTCTGGAGTGGGACTGCGTTTGACTTCGTACTCCAGGCCGCTGGACACCGCCATCACCATGTGCTCGCCGAGCAGAGTGTCGGTGTCGCTTTGCACGACCGTGATGGTGTCGGCGCGGCCGTCGGCTCGTTTGGTCGCCAGCCACAGCCACCCGGTCAGCTGGTTCTCCATCTGCCTGTCGTCGTTCAAGGGGCGTGCGCTCTGATCAGCCACGATCGCCTCCCAACGGGGTCACTGCGACCGGTGCGGTCATGTCGGCTTCGGCGCACATGAGGATTTCGTCGGTGGGCTGCCCGTACCAATAACCACAGTTAGGTCGACGCCCAGTTTCGGTGAATCCGGCTCGCTGGTAGGTGGTGATGGCCGCGGTGTGGGGTTCAAGAACGTAGAGCCAGACGGTGCGTAGTGCGCAGATCCGGAACGCCCAGTCCAGGGTCAGCTCGGTGGCTTCGACCCCGAGGCCCCGGCCGCGTCCTTCGGCGCCCAGGATGATCAGGTATTCGGCGGTGCGCCGGTGGTGGTCGATGAGCAGCGTGGTGTAGCCGACTGGGCAGGGCTCGCCTGCCGCCATGTCGTAGATGGTGAACCGGCTAGCGGTGTCCATCCGGCGGGCTTGGGCCTCGTAGTCCGCGAGACGGACTTCGCGGGTGGTAGGCGTCTGGTGGCCGAGGCCAGCCATGACGTCGGGTTCTTGCTCCCAGCGCCAGTACAGCTCGGCGTGCTGGGCATCGAACGTGCCGAGGCCGAGCTGTTCACCTTCGAGCAGGATCGGCTGCGGCTTCACGGCAGGTGGATATGGATGTGCCAGAACGGTATTCATCATGGTGATCGACCTCTTCGAGGGATCGTCACGTCGCGCAGCGAACCGGAGTGATGGTGTGCAGCGGCGTGTAGCGGGTGGTTTCGGATTCGCCAAGAAACCCCTGTAGCGGGGTTATCCAGGCGTGCAACCTGGCCGGTTCAGCTGCGGCTCCGTGGCACCACCCGACTCCCCGGCCAAGACTGGCCAGAAGGAGTGCCGCTGCTGTGGTTTCCTCCAAACACGCGATACGCGCCGGAATGACCCCGGCGCACGCCCGGACACAGTCTAGAGCCCACCGCACCTGCTCCGAGGTTGCAGCACGCGCGGGGAACCGGGCGGCCCACCCGATCAGGGCAACCACCCGCGCGAACCGACCACCGGCAGAGCCCAGGTACATCGCGGCCAGTACCGCGGTGATCGATACGGCCGCCAACGCCATGCCACTCCAGGTGGCGCTGCTAGTCGGCGCGATAGCGGCGTTGATCTGCTGCGTTCCCCAGCTCGACCTCGCCGCCGGTACCCGGATCACCGGCCACGGAACCGGGTCGGACACCATCCGCAGTGTGCTGGAGGCCAGCAGGAGCCGCGCTAGCGCGCTGGCTTCCTTGTCTCTCGGCTGACAAGACCCGCTGTCGGCAAAGGCAAGCAGGGTGCGGCGGGCAGAGCCGACCACGGACTGGACGGCTCCGGTGTCGATGTTGACGATCAGCACCGCGTTCCCCAGGTCGGCGAAGCGAACACGTGGTGGGCAGGCCAGGAACATAGTGGTCATGAGCGACACTCCTGATGGTGGTCGGTCGGCTGCTGCCACGCTGCGGCCGGGGCGTTCGCGGTCAGAGTGCGGAGCCAGGCCTCGATGGCCAGCACCGGTTCTAGGTCGCTGAACAGCACTGGCATCCCGGCGGCTCCTCGGTCGATCAGCTCGATCAGCGGGCCGGGTTCGATCAGGCCTCGTTCGGCCAGCTCGCCGCAGGCCAGCTGACGAAGCGCCTGGTGGTAGGTGTGCAGGCCTTGGTAGTGATCGGCGGTGAAGTCCCCTTTGGTCTGGCGGGCCGCGACCTGCGGCGGCAACAGGCTAGTCATCGCCGTGGTCAGCAGCGGCTTGTACCGGTACGGCGTGGCCCTCTCGGTCGTGCGGGTGGACAACACCGCGTGCAGGACCTGGCCATCGGTGAACGGGTTGTGCACCCGGATCCCGTAGTCGGCGGCCAGCTGCCGGTCGGCGTGAGCGGTGCGCCCGGTCAGGCGCATCGCCTCCAGCAACATCGTCTGACCGATCGGGCCTGATTCGTGCTGGAGCGGATGGCTGGTCTGCTCGTCGGCCAGGACCTGGGCGTGGGCGCCCAGCCAGCTGGGCAGCTCCCGGCAGGCGGGTGTGCGGGCGAAGGCGGTGCGCAGACCACTGTGCAGGACCGGCCAGACCGGGGTGCGACGCAGCCGAGCCCAGCCGATCCCCTCCCTCCACGCGGCGGTCAGGCGGCCGGAGCGTATGTGTTCGGCCAGGTACGCGGGGTGCCAGCTGAAGAGCGTGTCTCCGCCGTCTCCGGTGAGGTGGCAGCCGGAGCCCAGTTCGCGCAGCAGGTCGAACTCGGCCACGCCGCGGGCGATCGCGATCGTGCCAGGAGCGGGTTCGTCCGTGGCCGCCAGCAATTCGGTCATCGCGGTGCAGGGCAGGTGATTGTCGTTCAGCGGGCACAGCACGTGCCGAATACTCGAGTTCCCGGTCGTCGCAGTCCGGGCGTAGTCCAAGTCGCCGCCTCTGGGGACGGTCTCCGGGTGGATGGTGATGGCCCGCACCGGGCTGTCCGCATCCAGCATGTCGGCGGCCAGCATGGTCAGCGAGGTGGAGTCCAGCCCGCCAGAGCAGTCAGCGGTCGTGATCTGGCCCGGATGCAGCCGCACCTGTACCGCCTGCCGCAACGCGGCCTGGAGGGCCTGAGCCCCGTCGTGGAGGTCCAGGGACGCGGTCGGTGCCTGCCAGATGGTGCGCAGTTGCGTGCGGCCGTGCCGGTCCAGGTGCAGCCTGGCACCGGGCGACACCGCGGTGATGCCGGCGAACGGGCTGCGGTCACCCAGCGAGGCGGGACGCAGTCCGGCCAGGATCGCCGCCAGCCATCGCTCGTCCACCGATGCTCCGGTCAGTGCCGCGAGTGCCAGCGCCGAGGACCCCCACAGCACGGTGTTCCCGGTTCGGGCCAGGTAGATCGGGCACCCATGGCCAGGGTCGGTGTAGACGACGGTGGCCACTGGGGTGGACTCGATGACGGTGTAGGCCCCGGCGAACGCGCTGCTGACCGCGTCGGTCGTACCGGTGTGAGCTAGTTGCTCCAGCTCGGCCGCGCTCGCTGAACAGGGGCCGATGATGGTTATCCGGCGTGGACCTGCCAGCGCGGTAGCGATCTCGTGCTCGGGCCAGTCGCCGCAGATCCACAACGGCGGCGAGTCGGGGTGGATATGCCGGGCACCGACTGGAGCAGGGCCATTGTCATTGCGGCCGCCGAACCAGCTCAACATGGTCTTGACCTCCAGGCGTGGGCGCTGCGGGATAGGTGCCGGGGCGCCGGTTCGGGATGGGCGCCCCGGCGTCGAGCGGGTTAGGCGTAGACGTAACGCTTGTCCTCCGAGGAGCCGGAGTCACCGCCCAGCGTCAGCTCGGCGGCGTTGCCCAGCGCGAGCACCAGCCCGGTGAACGGGTACGCATAACCGGCCGATCGGTCGGTCGAGGTGGCGCGAGTGGTCTGCTCGTTCATGGTGGTGTCTCCCTTGTCCGTTGCGAGGCGAACTCGTGCTCCACAAGAGAACCGGGAAACGAATATGCGCTGGTAGATGACTTGCACAGGTCGCAAAGGGTTTGCGGGGAACGCAACGGGTTTGCGGATTCCGCAAAAAGACTGGCGCCGCGGCCGGTGAGCCCTACAGTGGGTTCGGGCCCGCGATGGTCACCGGAGGCAGCTGTGCACGCCGATCCGTACATGTGGCAGACCCCCGATCTCGCGGCGGCCTCGCAGGCCCGCCGCTACGGAGCGATCGTGCGTGCCGCCCGTGTCCTGCATGGTCTGACCCTCCAGGAAGCGGTGCCGTTGATCGGTATCTCCGTCAGCACGCTCAGCCGGATCGAGACCGGTATACGCCCGTTGACCGACGTGGACGAGCTACGGCACTTCGCCGACAAGTACGGCATCCCGCCCCGGCTGTTCGGACTCGCCGAGGCCGGGCCCTCGCGGCATCCACAGGCGGCAGATACGGTGATCGGAGCCATCCGCGAGGAGGACTCCGACGTGCGCAGGCGAGAACTACTGGCCACCGCAGCAGCAGCGATCCCGCTGGGACTGCTCACCAGGATGGACGACGCACTCGCCGTGCTCCCCGCCCCGAGCGGGGCTTTCACGCCCAGGGAGCTGAACACCAGACTGGCCATCGCCAGGACGCAGTTCGACGCCGGGCAGCTCACGCCACTGATCAGGGACCTCCCCGACCTGTTGGCCGCCGCCCACCAGGGCGCCGGGCGACGTCCGCAGCCGCAGGACGCAGCGCTGCTGGCTGCCT
Organism: Pseudonocardiaceae bacterium YIM PH 21723; assembly: GCA_003600225.1. Classification (GTDB taxonomy): domain Bacteria; phylum Actinomycetota; class Actinomycetes; order Mycobacteriales; family Pseudonocardiaceae; genus QZFT01. The sequence goes on along the minus strand of QZFT01000011.1, from coordinate 90,374 downwards.
GCTACAACCTCGCCACCGCAGCCCTGGGCAAGACCGGGCTCGTGCAGTCCAGCCGGATCACCGCCGACCGCGCGGTCACCTACGCTGCCCTGTCCGAGGACGTCCTGGCCATCTGCTCGGCCGACCACGCCCTGAGCACCGTGCTGCGCCGCGAACACCGGCACGAGGCGGCCGACAAACTCATGGCCGGCGCCGTGAACACCCTCCAGGACACCGGACTACCGACCCTGGGTCACACCGCGAGCTACGCGCAACTACTTGCCACCGCCGCCTACTGCTCCGCCCAAGCCGGAGACCGTGACCGGGCCTTGGACCTCATCGACGAGGCCGGGGCCGTCGCCGCGCGGCTGCCCGCGCAGCCGATCACCGGGCACATGAGCTACCCGCCGTTCACCGTCGACCAGGCAGCCGTGCAGCTGTACAAGGTGGGCGTGCTCTGGTCGGTCCACGACACTGGAGCCGCCCTCGCCGCCGGACGCGAACTACATGCCGGACAGTTCGGCACCGCGGAACGGCGTGGACGCATGCACACCGACATGGCCAGAGTTTGGCTCCAAGCCGACCGGCCCGAACAAACCGCCCTCCACTTGCTGGCCGCCTATCGCCATGCCCCTGGCGAAGTCCGCGACCGTCCCGCCATCCGCAAGATCGCCGTCGACCTGACCCTCAGGCACCCCCGTGTCAGAGGAGTCAGCGAACTAGCTGCTGCTATGCCATCGCGCTAATTCGAGGACGTCGGGCTCATTCAGCAGCACGGAAGGCCGCGACGAACAATGTCGGACTGCCGTGGGAGTAGACCCAGGCACAGCTCAATAACCAAAGATAAATCTGCCTTCGCAGTAGGACGGCGAACTCTGAGATACGACGTCTGGGCGGTATTCGGCACGCTAATAGGGATCGTTTCCCCGATTGATCGGGGTTTGACTACAGGCATGGTGGAATGGCGGCCATGATCACGGGCTCAGCTGGGGGCGGCTGTGCATGCGGCACCGAGCTGGCTAAGTTGCGCCGCGAGGTCGCGGAGCTGCGCGAGCAAATCGCGTGGGTCACCGAACGACTCCAGTCCGAGTCTCGGTCCATCGGCGCAGCTTCCTCTGGCGCACCGCCGACAACGGTGCGAACGGGTGGTGACCAGCTGGCACGTGAGCGGGTCCTACTCTTCCGATCGCTATTCGTCGGCCGTGACGACGTGTTCGCTTCACGATGGGAGCGCGACGGCAAGAAGGGCTGGTCCCCGAAATACGACCGTCAGCCGGGTCAGAGCTGGGCAGAGGCCAAGGATGCCAAGCAGTACCTCCCCCTGACTGACGAGGTCATCCATGACCACCTGGCCGGGAAGATCACGGCCGGGCTTTATCCGATGCTCTCCGATGATTCGTGTCAGCTTCTGGCCTGCGATTTCGACGGCGCTGAGTGGCGGCTAGACGCTCAGGCATATGCCCAAGCAGCTACATCCATCGGTGTTCCGGTAGCAATGGAGATCTCCAGGTCTGGCGACGGCGCACACGTATGGATGTTCTTCACCGAACCGGTGCCGGCATTGGACGCGCGGGCGTTGGGATTTGCCGTGCTCCGGGAGGCGATGGCGCTTCGTGGAGAACTGGGCGTGGAGTCGTACGACCGATTCTTCCCAACCCAGGACTACCTACCGTCCAAGGGTGAGGGACTGGGGAACTTGATCGCCTTGCCCCTGCAGAAGCAATGCCGATCCCAGAACACCACCGTATTCGTGGATCCAGAAACCTTCGCAGTACTTGACGATCAGTGGGCCTTCCTCGCCCAACTGAAGCGGCTGACACTGGGAGACGTGCAGCGATTGGTCAGCGAGCTGCCACCGGTCGCGGTCGGCCCCGATGCCCAACTGTTCCGATCATCGCTACGTGCGGAGTCCGCGCCACCGAAACGCATACACGCGGAATGGCACGGGATGCTGGCCGTACGGCGCAGCGGCATCCCGGCATCACTGCTGGCATCCCTCAAACATGCGTCCTCACTGGCCAATCCCGAGTTTTACAAGAACGAGAACCTGCGCATCTCCAACTGGAAGACACCGCGATTCGTGCGCTGCTATCAGGAAGATCTGGAATTCCTTTACCTACCCAGAGCGATGGCGGACAGGGCCCGATCACTCATCTCCGAGGCCGGCAGCGAACTGGCCATCACCGATAGACGAGTGCAGCCCGAATCGATCGAAGTTACCTTCACCGGCGTGCTGCGCGATGTCCAGCAGACGGCGGTAGCCGAACTGGTCAATCATGAGTTGGGCGTGCTGGAGGCACCACCCGGCGCAGGTAAGACGGTGATGGGCTGTGCCCTGATCGCACACCACCGGGTCCCGACCCTGGTTCTGGTTGACCGCACGCCGTTGATGGATCAATGGCGTGAACGGATCGCCGCCATGCTGGATGTCGGCTCCGAGCAGGTAGGGCAGATCGGCGGCGGCCGGAACAAACCCACCGGTGTGATCGATCTGGCCATGATGCAGACCTTGGCGCGGATGGACGACGCAGCCGAACGTTTGGCCGGGTATGGGCTGGTCATCGTCGACGAAGCCCATCACGCAGGCGCACCAACCATCGAGAAGGCTCTGCGTCGGATCCCCGCACGACGGTGGGTCGGCCTGACCGCCACCGCATACCGACGGGATGGGCTGGGGCCGATCATCTTCATGCACTGCGGCCCGAAACGACATGTGATCCCTATGGTGGACGCATCTGACCCCGAACCCATGGCCCGCACGGTCTCCGTGCACCACACCGAATTCGTCCTACCCGAGGACGCCGACACCACCAAGCCCGGGGCGATCACCTCGACCGTGTTCAACGGCCTCATCGCGGACGATGACCGCAACGAACAGGTCTGCCATGATGTCCATGCCGCCGTCCAGCGCGGCCGGAATTGCCTGGTGCTGACCCGGCAGACCAAGCACGTAGACACTCTGGCGGAACAACTCCGGGAACACGGTCACCAGCCGTACACCCTTTACGCCACCAAGAAAGCCAAGGAACTCAAAGCTCTGCTAACGCTGCTGGCCAACCCGCCTGCGGACGGACCACCGCTGCTGGTGATCGCCACCGACCGCTACGTCGGCGAAGGCTACGACTGTCCCAGACTCGACACCCTATTTTTGGCGCACCCAGTGTCTTTCAAGGGCAGCATGGTCCAGTACGTCGGCCGGATCTTGCGGACCTATCCGGGCAAGGCCAGCGTCGAAGTCCACGACTACGTCGACTCCGAAGTTGGAGTCCTCGCCGCAATGTGGCGCAAGCGGGCCCGCTCCTACGGACAGCTCGGCTTCAGAGTCGACATCTCGTCCTGACTCGCAGGCTTTAGACCGATACAGGCAAGCCAATGGCCGCGTTACACGGCATTGCCCTGGGCTCGGACTGACGCAGCTTGCTTCCAACGACTCCTCAGCAACCCCAGCCACTCCCAAGTGGGCAGTTTGCGTGTAAAAATTAAGTGTTCATGGTAGATTGATCTCGCTTTGGTAAGCGACGAGTCCCTGGAGGGATCATGTCCGGTGCGCTTGAGCCATCACAGTGGGCCATCGAGCAGTTCGGTGAGCATGCAGCCAAGGTCATGCGGCACGTGATCATTGGCTTGGCACGCGGACAGCAGGCAGCACGCCTCGTGCAAGCAGCAGCCGAGGATGCGGGAGCAGGCGACAGGCGGGCGTACGGGAGCATGTGGGCCACCCGCTACAAGTCCGTGGTTGAGCAATTCGACCTTGCCGTCTTGCCCTGTTACCAGGCGTATAAACCCAAGGGGGCTTCCTACAGCCTGGCCGTGATCAACGGGCGGGTCTTGATCCCGTTCCGCCATGCCACGACGCGAAACGTACCGATTTCCCGCGCGAGACTGAGCACCAAGATCCCCCGCGACGTCTCGCGCGAAAACGGTGTGGAGCCCGCCCCCACGCTGTTCGACATCCTTCCCGCCACAGCAGCGGACCCCTCGGTGGCTGACGTTGTCGCTGCCGCCCAAGCGGAGAATCTGACCGTGATCTACATCGGGTACGTGGCCAACGCCGACAGCGACCAGGTGCTGGACGCTTGGTGGGGCACGCCGGATTGGCTGGAAGATGACGGCACCATGCACTGGGACCCCGAGCGTCTCGACTTGAGCATCACCACAGCACAGGCCACCGATGATTCGTACCTTGACCTGCGTATTGTGAGCACGAACATCGTCACACCGGGCTTTGCCGAGGGCGATGTACCTTCGTACGATCTCGGCACGCGTACTGAGATCGCGGAGCGCCCCTCCGCCGAGCCAGAACCAATGACCCCCGAAGCAGAAGACGGCAATGAGTGAAGACCTACAGCCGGCACTGTTTGCCGCGCCCGGCAATCGCAGCGCTCGCAAAAGCCGACCCAGTTCGGGGCAACCATCACCAGCCGCGGTACACGAGGCATTCGACGCGGCTCGGCTGACTCAGGCACGCAACCTCATCGGAATGACCAAGAAACGGCTGGCCGAGGAGCTAGGGGTTACTCCTGCCGCTGTCAGCCAGTACGAGATGGGCACTCATCGGCCCAGGCCGGATCTACTTTTGCGGCTTGCAGAGGTACTGGACGTACCGCTGACCTTTTTCCTGGCAGGGCGTCCCTATGCCCGGCTAGATCCGTCCGCTGCACATTTCCGCAGTCTGCGCAGCACCCGCGCCTATCAACGGGCCAAGGCAGTTGCATTGACCGAGCAGGCTTGGGAGCTGACCTACGCGCTAGAGAAGCGTGTACGACTCCCGTTGGTTGACCTTCCAGGATTCGCTGGCGGCGAAGTACATCCAGGCACCGAACTACCCAGTGATCCGACTGGCGCAGCCCGTGCCTTGCGCGTCGCGTGGGGACTAGGCACTGGTCCTATCACTCACCTCATACGACGCCTTGAAGCACACGGAGTCGTAGTACTCACCCCACAGCGTGACAAAGATCTGCAATCGGTTGACGCCTTCTCTACTTCCATACTGCCTCGCCCAGTGATCGTGCTGACCCCGAACCGAACCGACGATGTCTATCGCCACCGGTTCAGCGCGGCACACGAACTTGGACACCTAGTCCTCCACGGCGATGCCACACCGGGTGACATCCTCCAAGAGCGTGAGGCCGATGCCTTCGCCGCAGAGTTCCTCACCCCTCGCGAATCAATCGCACCCGAGCTACCTGCCCGCATGGATCTTCAGAAGCTTTCACAGTTGCGTAGTACATGGGGCGTCTCGGTGCATTCGCTGCTGTACCGCTGCCGCGAGCTCGGCCTGCTGTCGGATTCCGCAGCCAGTCGTGCTTATCAGCGCCTGCACGCGCTGCAAGGACAACCCGGCTTTGCATCCGATCCGCTAGCTGGCTATCCCGGTGAACAACCTGCGTTGCTGGCACAGGCATTCGCCCTAGCATCGGACCATGGCCTGACGATCACAGATCTAGCCGACGAGTTGGCCTGGACTGTGCCGAATGTCCGACAAATGCTTGGCGCTGAGGAGCAGCGTCCGGTCCTTCGCCTGATCAGCAGTGAGCCCTGACCTGAGACTTGTCTCCCGTCGACATGGCACCGAGAAGGCAGCGAACAACGTCGCGGTCATCAAGGTGTACCTCCCTGATCGCGAGCTACACCGATCGCTTACGACCGCAGGCACGCACCCAACAGAAGGAACTGACGGCGTTGGCCGTTGTCGCACGGCTACTCGGTTGCCGATCACGGGTACTTTGACGACTCAGGCAGGGCTGCTGAAGAAATGCCATCGATTTGAGACTGACGAGGGGTGACACGGCCGTGAGACAAGATGAAACCCCAGGTCAACCAAGATCGACATGTCACGAGCGGCGAGACCCTACACTCCGACGCGGCGCCACCGGCTTCTGGCACCTGTCCGGTCAAGCGCCCCAGCCCATCCGGATCCGCAAGTTCCGCCAGGTCAGCTACGAGGTCGCCCGGCCCTGCGGCTGGCAGGTCGGCAAGGTGACCGAGGCCGACGACTGTAACCACCACACCGCCGAGTTCGCCCAGGCGCCGGACACCATGCTGGTACTGGGCCACACCCTGCTCCCCCTGGTCGCCGCGACCGACTGCCCCGGCGGCCGGTTCGTAGAACTGCCCGCCGACCTCGCGGAGGCGTACGCGGCCAAGGGTTTCGAACCCCTGGCTGCGGCCGACCTGATCCGCCCGCTCGATCAGGCGGACACCTCCGCGCTACACCCCGCCGAGCTGGAACAGATCAGCTACTGGCGCCCGGAGACCATCGGTGCGCTGCTGTTCAACCACTGGGACTGACCCGGCACAGGCGAGATCCTGCGCCGGCCGCTCGCCGGTGATCAGGAATGTGGTCACCGCGCCGTCCAGACACTGGTTCTTGTCGATCAGGTAGGCGCCGTGTCCCCCGTGGTCGACGGTGATCATCCGGGCCCGGTCACCGAACGCCCAGCGCAGGTGCGCGGCTCCGGACAGCGGTGTCGCCGGGTCACGAAGGTTCTGCGCCATCAGCACACTGCCCGCACCGCGGCCATCGACGCGCACCGGAGGCTCGATCGGATCCGGGGTGAAGGCACAGGGCTGGATGTTGGCCCCGGCCGCGCCGAACATCGGGTACCGGATCCGGTCGGCGGCCACATTGCGCTGGTAGGCCGACACCGCTCGCGGCCAACGCGAATCGTTGCAGATCACGTAGTAGCGGTTGGACATCCAGTTCTCCGCCCCCGGCGGCTGCGCACCGTCCGGCGGCAACGGCTGGTTCGTGTCCAGCAGATGCCAGTACCTGGCCAGCAGGGGGAGCGCCGCGTCGCGATACATCAGGCCGAAGGTCAACAGCCGGAACTGCGCGCCGTCGATACCCTGCGCCGGTTCCCGGTCCAGCCGGCCGGCCAGTTCGAAGTACTTCGCGGTCACCTGCTCCGGCGTGCCACCGAGGCCGAACTGGTCGTTCTTGGCAGCCGCGTACCGCGCGAAATCCGGGAACCGGTCCTGGAAACCTTCGCCATAGCGGCGGTCGGCGGTGACATCCCAGCCGGCCGGCCCCAGGTTGCTGTCCAGCACCATCCGATCGCTGCGCTGCGGGAACAACGTCGCGTATACCGCGCCGAGGTAGGTGCCATAGGAGTATCCGAGGTAGGAGATCTTCTTCTCGCCCAGCGCCTCCCGGATCCGGTCCATGTCCCGCGCGATGTTCGCGGTGCTGATGTGCGGCTGTAGCCGGCCCGTCTTCGAAGCAGCGCATTGGGCGGCGATGGCCTTGGTGACCTCGGCCCGTTTCGCGACGTCGGCCGCGTCCCGCGCGTACGGCGGAACGTTCCCGTAGGTCTGCTGCTCCGGTGTCAGGTCGCAGGTCACCGGAGTGCTGTGCCCGATGCCGCGCAGGTCGAAGCCGATCACGTCATAGCTGTCGAGCACGGACTCCGGCAGGCCGAAGTCCGGGCCGGCGAGCTCGGCGGGGAAGGACAGTCCTGGAGATGGACCACCGGGATTGGTCAGCATGATGCCCCGCCGCTCAGCGGGTTTCCTACTGGCCAGCCGGGAGATCGCGATGTCGATCTGCTGTCCCTGGGGATCACGGTGATCCAGCGGTACCTGGAGCGTCGCACACTCCAAGCCGGGCTTGGCGGCATCCGCCGGACACGCGGCCCACTGCACGGTGCTCGGGGACGCCGCCGCAGGAACGACCGGGGTTACGGCCGCCACCACCGCGATGGCGAGAACGAGGTTTCTCCGCATGGTTGGTCCCTCCAGACGACGTGCTCGCACGCCGGACTCACCGGATGACACTGGACTCAGTGCCGAGGACCAGTGAAAACCATGCCGTTACGGCACAGTCAAGCTCCGGTGGATCAGGATCCGGCTGCACAGCGCTGAATCCCCAGTCATGGCAACCATATTCGCTTGCCTGGTCGATGATCGGCAATACCATTTCGTGGGTGTTGAACCATGTCGAGTACGGCGAGGGTTTTCCGGTGCTGGCCATTCATGGCACGGGAGTCGATCACCGGTTGATGACCGGGTGCCTGGAGCCGATCTTCCAGGCCAGGCCCGGATATCGGCGCGTCTATCCCGATCTGCCCGGAATGGGCGGGTCGCCGGCCCCGCCGTCCATCGCGAGCTCGGATGATGTGTTCGAGGCGCTAGGGGCGTTCATCGACGATCACCTTGGCGGGCAACCGTTTCTGCTGATCGGTGAGTCGTACGGTGGTTACCTGGCGACCGCCCTGCTGCGGGCGCGGCCGGATCAGATCAGCGGCGTGGCGTTGATCTGCCCGGAGCTGGATCCCATCCAGGAGCGTTGCACGCTGGCCGAACACCGTGTGCTGCAAGCGGATCCGGGAGTGCTCGCCTCGTTGGACGGGTTGTCGCGGGAACGGTTCGAGTTTCTGGCCGTCGTGCAGAGCCCGGAGACGGTGCGGCGGTTCCAGCGGGAAGTGTTGCCTGGCTTGGAGATCCGGGACACCGCAGCACTGGAGCGCATCGATGAGCGGATCGAGCTGACGGTGCGACCGGATCCGGGCTTCGCCTTCGACCGGCCCAGCCTGATCCTCACCGGGCGGCAGGATCACCGGGTGGGATTCGTGGATCAGTTCTCCTTGTCGCGGACCTGGTCGCGGGCTACCTACGTAGCCTTGGATGTGGCGGGGCATCTGCTGCAGATCGAGCAGCCTGCCCTGTTCGCCGCGCTGATCGGCGAGTGGCTGGACCGGGTTTCAGCAGAACAGTAAATCGATTGCCCGAGGGGCGCCGGCGCGAATACCGTTCCGGCACCTTCTCACTAAGGACTGAGGCCTATGCCAGCGCGCCCGCCGGGGCCGCTGCGCCGCACCACCTTGCTGGGTGCCGGTTGCCGGGCGGCTCCATGCCGTTTCCCATCCGCTCAACCGCAAAGGTCCATTCCCAGTGTTCAACTCTGCTGTTCTGGCTTATCTGCGCGCGGTCACCGGTTCCCGGGCCACCCGCATCGGTCCGTTTCACGTGATTTTCGATCAGCACGATGTAAATCCATATCGCAACTACGCCATTCCGGACGATGGTTGCGAGCCCACAGCAGACGAGGTAAATGAGCTCGTCACAGCGTTTCGGGATCGTGGCCGCACACCGCGATTTGAGTACATACCCGAGGTTGTTCCCTCGCTGGAACCCACTTTGCTCGCCCTGGGCTTCACCGAGGAGCTGCGCCCACCGCTGCTGACCTGCTGGCCGTCCGATGTCCCCGAACTGCCGGACCCGTCCGGCGTGGAGATCATCCTGGCCCGCACCGAGGAGCAGCTGCGGCTGTGTTCCGAGGCGCAGCAGGCGGCGTACGGCGAGGGCGACATCGAGCACGACGTGCGACGCAAACAGTCCGCCGTCGACGAGGGCTCGTTGATCGCGGTGGCCGTGGACACCGCGACCGGTCAGGGGGTCGGCGGAGCGGAGCTCTGCCCGCCGCACGACGGGGTCAGCGAACTGGCCGGGGTCGGCGTGCGGGCCTCGCACGGCGGTCGCGGGATCGCCACCGCCCTGACCGCGAAGCTCACCCGGTGGGCGCCGGCGGCGGGTATCACCACGCCGTGGCTGATGCCCGGACATGATCGGGCCGAGCAGATCTACCGCCGGGTCGGCTATCACCAGGTGGGCCGGATGCTGCACATTTCGCTGGCCAGATAGCGGTTTCCGCTGGGCGGACAGCCTGGCGGCGACTGCTCACAAAGATGTGCGTCTCCGCCACCCGGTCCTTACCGTGGGCCGGGTGGCAGAGAAAACAGTTCCTGGCCTGCGCACGCATGCCATCGACCCGGTCGCCGATTTCTACGCGGCCCTGGGGTTCGACATCGCCTTCCGGCAGACCGCGCCGTACGGCTTCCTGACCGTCCGCCGCGGTGGCATCGAGCTGAACTTCTACGCGTCGCAGGGCTTCGATCCGAACACCTCCACCCACGGTTGCCTGGTGCTGACCGAGGACGTGGACGCGTTGTACACGCAGTTCCTGGCCGGGCTGTCCAAGGCCTTCGGATCCGTGCCCAACGCCGGGGTGCCCCGGGTCGGCGCGCTGTCCGACCTGTCCCACGGCGTCCGGCAGTTCCTGCTGGTCGATCCCGGTGGCAACACCCTGCAGATCGCCCAGCCGATCAGCGTGAACCAGCACCAGCGGGCGCAGTCCCGGGAGACCTTCGCCAGGGCCATCCAGCAGGGCAAGCTGTTCGCCGACGCCCAGCAGGACCTGCCCGCCGCCGCCCAGGTGCTCGATCGGGCGCTGACCATCGCGGACGACGACACCGCGGAGATCCCGACGCCGAACCAGCTGGTCGAACTGCTGGTGCTGCGCGCGGACGTCGCCCTGCGACAGGGCGACAAGTCGCAGGCGGAGAACCTGCTGCGCCGGGCGTCGACTGTGGACCTGACCGGGTTGCAGCAGCTGCAGAACTCGGGAGCGTTGCACCGGCCGAGCGAGGTGCCGAAGGTATAGCCAGCCCTACCTCGGGAGTGTTGGTGAAGGGCGGGACAGCCGACGATCATGCTGGTTAGCTGATGACCATGATTACTGGGGATTTTCCGCAGCTGGCCGCGATGCGCAGCCGGAATTACCTGCTGACCCCGGCGCCGTGGCGGGCGCTCGTCTACGTGTTGTCCACCGGCTTCGTCTGGTGTGGGCTGGCACTGCCCGCCGCCCTGCTGATCATGCCGGCGGCGACCGTGCTCACCAACCTGATGGCCTACGACATCAGCATCTTCGTGCTGGTCACCGCCTTACCGCTGGCCATTGGAGTGTTCCTCCTGGGCATGCCGGTCCTCAGCTGGGTCACCTCCATCCTGGAGCCGGTGCGCCTGCGGCTGATCGACGACCGGCCGTTCCGGCGGCGGGAGCGCGGCAGGCGCATCGATGCCCGGGACGTGCAGTACCTGCTGTTCCTGCTCCTCGGCGCACCGATCCTGTACCTGCCGGCGATCCTGCTGCTGGCGCTCCTCTTCGACAACTGGTCCCTGGCCGGTCTGCTGGCGCTTCCGGTGCTGCTGTACGTCTGCCCGCTGACGGCCGCGGCACACGGGGCGGTGACCAGGACGCTGCTGCACGCGAAGGACGAGGAGCTGGCCGAACAGCTGCTGGAGGTGTCCGATTCACGGGCCCGGCTGGTGGAGGCGCACGAGACCGAGCGGCGGCGGATCGAGCGGGACCTGCACGACGGGGCGCAGACCCAGCTGGTGAACCTGACCGTCCGGCTCGGCCTGGCCAAGATGGACACTCCGCCGGATTCGCCCGCGTACCAGAACATCGAGGAGGCGCACCGGCAGGCGAAGGTGCTGATGTCCGAGCTGCGCGAGCTGGTGCAGGGCATCCACCCGCAGGTGCTCACCGACAAGGGGCTGGTGGCGGCGCTCGGTGAACTCGCCGACCGGTCCGCGATCCCGGTGAGCGTGCACAGTCACCTGGCGGAGCGGCCGCCCCGGCACATCGAGTCGACCGCCTACTTCATCGCCGCGGAGGCGCTGACCAATGTGGCCAAGCACAGCGGTGCGTCGGCGGCGACGGTGACCGTGTGCCGGCCACACGCCACGCTCTACCTGGAGGTCACCGACGACGGCACCGGTGGCGCGGACCCGAGCACCGGAACCGGACTGCTCGGGCTGGCCGACCGGGCGGCCACCGTGGACGGGACGATGTCCCTGTACAGCCCCGAAGGTGGGCCGACGGTGATCAAGGTGGAGCTCCCGTGGACGTAGTGCTGGCCGAGGACGGGGTACTGCTGCGCGAGGGCCTCATCGCGCTGCTGGACCGGTTCGACTTCCGGGTCGTGGCCGCCGTAGGCACCGCCGAGGAGCTGCTGATCGCGGTCACCGAGCACCGGCCCCAGCTGGTGATCACCGACATCCGGATGCCGCCCGGCTTCTCCGACGAGGGCCTGCGCGCGGCCGTCGCGCTGCGGGAGCGGAATCCGGAGCTCGCCGTGGTGGCGCTCAGCCAGTACGTGGAGCGCAGCTACGCCGCCGAGCTGCTGGACTCCGGGGACGGCCGCCGGGTCGGTTACCTGCTGAAGGACCGGGTGGTGGACGTGCAGGAGTTCGCCGCCGTCCTGCACCAGGTGGCGGCCGGCGGCACGGTGGTGGATCCGCAGGTCGTGCGGCAGCTCCTCGCCCGGCAGCGGGATCCGCTCAGCCGGCTGTCCGCCCGGGAGCGTGAGGTGCTGGCCCTGGTCGCCGAGGGGCGGTCGAACGCCGCCATCGCCGGCCGGTTGACCATTTCCGAGGCAGCGGTGGGCAAGCACGTGGGCAATATCCTGGCCAAACTCGACCTGCCGCCCGATGAGGACACCAACCGCCGGGTGCTCGCGGTGCTCGCCTATCTGCGCGGGTAAGTACAAAACGGTTCCACGTGGAACCTTCAGCGCGTGCCGTCGGCCAGCACCCACGTTCCGTCGCGGGTCTGCTTCCAGCGCTGGGTCGGCGTCGGCTTGGTGTTCTTCCGGACGTCGGCGGTCGGCGCGGGCGGGTTCCCGCCCAGGCTCCGCCACAGCTCGGCCGCCTTCTCCGCGTCCGGCCGGACGCGGTTCGGGTCGGCGGTGTCCGGGTTGACCGGCAGCGTGACGAAGGTGATCTGGTCCTGCTTGAGCCCGGACAGTTCCCGGCCGAAGTCGGCCAGCTTGCCCACCGAGGCCAGTTCGCTGTCGGTGGTCATCGCCGAGGTCGCGCCCTCGGCGATCGAGTACAGGGTGGCCGGGTTGCGGGTCGCGGCGAGCTTGGCCGCGAGGGACTTCATGAACTGCTGCTGTTGCTTGATCCGGTTCAGGTCGCTGCCGTCGCCGATGCTGTACCTGGTGCGCACGAAACCCAGGGCCTGCTCGCCGCTCAGCGTGTGGCTGCCGGCGGCCAGGTGCAGGCCGCTGTCTTTGTCGTCGATGCGTTGCTCGGTGGTGACCTCGACGCCGCCGACCGCGTCGATGACCCGCTGAAAGCCCTGGAAGTCCAGCTGCAGGAAGTGGTCCATCCGCAGGCCGGTGAGCTGTTCGATGGTCTTGATGGTGCACGTGGCGCCGCCCTGGCCGAACGCGCTGTTGAACATGGCGGTGCGGCCGCCGGCGCAGTCCGGCATCGGCACCAGGGTGTCCCGGGGAATGCTCACCACGGTGGCGTGCGTGTGGTCCTGGTCCAGGTGCACGACCATGGTGGTGTCCGAGTGGCCCGGGTCGTCGGCGCCGCGGGTGTCCGACCCGATCAGCACCAGGTTCAGCGGCCCACTGGGCGTGGCGGGCGGGCGGTCCGGGCCGAGTGCCTCATTGAGGTCGACCGACTTGATGTTGTCGCCCAGATTCAGGTACGCGTAGCCGAGGCCTCCGGTGGCCACCGCGGTCACCAGCCCGATGGCGATGATCCAATTCCGGCGGCGGGCACGGTGGCGCAGGTGCAGAGGTCTTCGACGCATACCTCCACCATGCGCGCCCGATATCCGCGACGCGTGCCAGCCGTGTCGCGGATATGTCCGGGTTCTGTAACAGGGCTAATGGGATTACTCCGTGGGGTAGTTCCAGCTGCCGTCATTCGGCAGATCGTCATACGAGGTCGGGTAGTCGTACTCGTCGCTGGTGTGGGTCGGATAGGGCTTCGGGGCCGGCTTCCGCGTGGGCACGGGCGCCTGGGTGATGGTGTTCTCCGGCGCCTCGGAGGTCTGCGGCGCGGCGCCGTCCAGGTCCCGCCACAGCTGCCCGGCCGCGGGCTCCTTCGGCTCCAACCGGTTGCGGTCGCTGGTCGCCGGCTTCGTGGGCAGCGTGCGGAAGGTGACCTGCTCCGGCTTCAGCCCGGACAGCTGCGTGGCCAGGTCGATCAGGCTCAGCCCCTCGTCGGTGCTGATCGCGGACACCGCCGTGGCGATCGTCGCCGGGTTGCGGGTCGCGGTCAGCTTGGCCGCGAGGGCCTTCATGAACTGCTGCTGCAACTCGATCCGGCCCAGGTCACCGCCGTCGCCGACGCCGTGCCGGGTCCGCACGAAGGCCAGCGCCTGCTCGCCCATCAGGGTGTGGGTGCCCGGCTTCAGGTGCAGCCCGCTGAAGGTGTCGTCGATGGCCTTGTCGGTGGTCACCTCGACGCCACCGATCGCGTCGATCACCTTCTCGAACGCGGTGAAGTCCACCTGCAGGAAGTGGTCCAGTTTCAGCCCGGACACCTTCTCCGCCGCCTGCCGGGTGCAGTCGGCGCCGCCCTTCGCGAAGGCGGAGTTGAACATCCCGGTGTCACCGCCCGCGCACTCCGGCAGCGGAACCAGGGTGTCCCGCGGGATGCTCACCGCGGTCGCCTGGGTGCGCTCCTTGTTCACGTGCACCACCATCGTGGTGTCCGACCGGCCGCGGTCACCGGCTCCCTGGCCGTCCGAGCCGATCAGCACCAGGTTCAGCGGGGCATCCGCCTTGGGCTGGAAGCCACTGGCGACGATGCCATCCAGTTTCAGGTAGCCCAGGCTGGCGCCTGCGACGAAGAGGCCGACCAGGGTCAGCGGGGCGATGAGCTTCAGGCCGAACGCTTTACGTCCTCGGCTGGACGACAGGGTCACTCGCATGGGTTAACCGTGCTCCGCCGATGTCCGTAGCCCGTCCGAGCCGTGTTCGAATCATGTCCGGGCTTTGTAACAGCGGCGGAAACTCGTGCATTTGCTGCTCAGAGGGCCAATAATCACCCTTGTGGCCCACGTACTGTTGATCGAAGACGACCCGGCGGTCCGCGAGGGTATGCGCCTCGCCCTCGGTCGGAACCAGCACCAGGTGAGCGCGGCGGACAGCGGCGAGGTCGGTCTGCAGCTGCTGGCGACCGGCGATCTGCCGGACATCGTGGTGCTGGACCTGATGCTGCCGGGAATCAACGGGTTCGAGGTGTGCCGCCGGGTTCGGTCCACCTACGACGACCTGCCGATCATCATGCTCACCGCGCGCAGTGACGACTTCGACATCGTCGCCGGGCTGGAGGCCGGGGCCGACGACTACGTGGTCAAGCCGGTGGAACCCCGCGTGCTGGAGGCCCGGATCAGCGCGGTGCTGCGCCGCGGCGGTGGCACCCAGCCGGCGAAGCCGGCGGCCAACGACAGCCAGTACGGCGGGCTGGAGATCGACCGGATGGCGCTCACCGTGCGGCGTGGCGGCACCCCGGTCAGCCTCACCCCCACCGAGCTCAAGCTGCTGCTGGAGCTGTCCAGTTCGCCCGGCCAGGTGCTCAGCCGGGAACAGCTGCTGCGCGCGGTGTGGGAACACGACTACCTGGGCGACTCACGGCTGGTGGACGCCTGTGTGCAGCGGCTGCGGGCGAAGATCGAGACGGATCCGGCCAAGCCGGTGTACGTGCAGACCGTGCGTGGGTTCGGCTATCGCTTCGGACCGGTGTAACCGGTGAAGCGCTGGGTGCCGGACTGGCTGCGCGGCATGCTGGGCCTGCGCGGCCGGTTGATCGCCGCCTTCCTGCTGATCGCGGTCGGCGGAACCGCGACCATCGCGCTGGTCAACTACAGCAGGACCAAGGACACGCTGCTGCAACAGGCGCAGAACAACGCGGTCCGGACGGTACGCCAGCAGCTCAATCAGGTGGCCGGCACCATTGCCTACCCGCCGAACGAGGACACCCTGCTCACGATCCAGGAGGCCGTGCTCTCCGGGGCGCCGAACACCCAGGTGATGGTGGTCTACAAGGACCTCAAGGTCGACAGCGGCGGGGTGAACGAGCAGGTCACCGGCGATATGCGACAGGCGGTGGGCGGCGGGGGCTTCGCGTACTTCCAGCGGGTCGGCACGTCGACCGTGCCCCGGCTGGTGATCGGTATGCCCCTGCAGTCCGACGACTACCAGTCGACCGGCATCGAGGTCTACACGCTGCACAGCCTGCGGGTCGGCGACCAGCGCAGCGAGAACGTGGCCGGGACCATCGAAGGCGTAGCATCCACCTCACTGCAGACCGCGTTGATCACCACGTTGATCGCCGCGCTGCTCGCGCTGCTGGCCGCGCAGGGCGTGCTGCGCCCGGTGCGCGCCATGCGCCAGGTGGCGAACGAGCTGGCCGACGGTGACCTGTCCGCGCGGATGCAGGTCAGGGGCTCCGATGAGCTGGCCGACCTGTCCCGGACGGTGAACGAGATGGCGGAGACCCTCGAGTACAACGTCGAGCACCTGCGCCGGATGGAGGCGGGTGCCCGCCGGTTCGCCGCCGACGTCTCCCACGAGCTGCGCACGCCGCTGGCCGCGATGGTGGCGGTGACCGAGATCCTGGAGACGGACGATCCCCGGCTGCCACCGGAGACCCAGGCATCGGCGCAGCTGGTGGCCAGGGAGACCAAGAACATGGCCCGGCTGGTCGAGGATCTGATGGAGATCTCCCGGTTCGACGCGGGTTCGGCCGCGCTGCGGCTGGAGGAGTGCGACGTCGCGCAAGCCATCAAGGGCGCGCTCGGTGTGCGGGGCTGGCAGCAGCAGGTCGTCGGCTCGCTCCCGGCGGGGGTGATCGCCCAGATCGATCGGCGCAGGCTGGACGTGATCGTGGCGAACCTGGTCGGCAACGCGCTCAAGCACGGTGGCTCCCCGGTACACCTGGATCTGCGGGTCGTCGGCCGGTACCTGGAGTTCGCGGTCACCGACAACGGCCCCGGCATGTCCGAGGAGGTGCTGCCGCACGTGTTCGACCGGTTCTACAAGGCGGACACGGCCCGGACCCGCTCGGTGGGCAGCGGCCTCGGCCTGGCCATCGCGCTGGAGAACGCCATGCTGCACGGCGGCCGGATCACCGCGAACAACGTGCAGCCGAACGGCGCCCGGTTCGTGCTGTACCTGCCGTTGCAGGCCCGTCCGCCCAAGGAGGAGCGACCATGAGGCGACGAGCCGCGCTGTTGTGCGGATTGCTGCTGGTCAGCGGCTGCGGGGTGAACAACACCGAGGTGATCAACATGGGTGATCCGGCCAGGGGCGTGCGGATGAGCCAGGGCAGCCCCAGCACCTCCCTCCCCAGGCCTTCGTCCGCATCGACGCTGGTCTACCTCGTGTCGAACGGCATCGCCCTCCCGGTACGCCGGCCTGGCCAGGGTGGTGCGGACGCCTCGCTGTCCGCGCTGCTGTCGGAGCCGCTGTCCGACACCGAGCGGAAGGACGGGTTCAGCTCGCAGGTGCCGCTCCGGACCGCGGCCGCCTTCGACTCCCGGACCAAGACGGTGAAGCTGAACGGCTCACCCGCCAACGCCGACCTGTCCGACCTGGCCATCCAGCAGATCGTGTGCACCGCGTTGCAGACCGACAACACCGGAGACCGGGGGCCGGCCGTCATCGTGTTCAACGGGCAGACGGTCGTGCAGCGAACCTGCCGCGGCTCATGACCCGTTGGCTTGTCCCGCTGCTGGCACTGGCGCTCACCGGCTGCGGCGTGAACAACACCGAGGTGATCGGTATGGGCGACGCGGCCAAGGGAGTGAAGGCCGGCCCCATCGTCTACCTGCTGAAAGGCGGGAAACCCACGGCGGTGGACCGGCCCGGCCTGAAGCGGCGGGGCTCCGACCTCGCGATGCTGGCGCTCCTGCGACCGCTCAGCGCGCAGGAACAGGCGGCCGGCTACACCACCGAGGTACCCACATTCAGCGAGGTCAAGCCGGGTGACGTCTTCATCGACGAGTCGGCCACTCCGCTGACGGTCGAGGTCTACCTGCCGCTGCCCAAGAACTACCGGTTCTCCGCGACGGCCCGGCAGCAGGTCGCCTGCACCCTGCGCGCCGCGAAGGCGTACAAGGCGGAGTCGGTCCGGATGAAGATCAGTGGAATCCCCGGGGAAGCGTCCAGCTGCCCCTTGTGACAGAACCATGACCTCACACGGAAGGCCTGCGGATATCGCACCGGCACTGTAGTGGCATGACGATCCGCAGACCCCTTTTCCTGGCCGCAGCGGCCGGCTTCTGCACCCTGCTGTGGCTGACCTTCGACCAGCTGGTGCGCACCGAGGCGGGTCAGCGGTTCGAGGATTCCGCGTTGATGGGCGTACACGGCCGGGGCCAGGGGTTCGAGCTGACCGGCGCGGCCGCCGCGCTCACCGGGCTGCAACAGGCGAGCGCGATGATGCTGCTGGTGGTCATGCTGGCCGCGGTCGCCGTCATCGGCGTGGCCCGGCAGGTCATCTGGCGGACCGGTGCCGCGCTCGGCGTGCTCGGCGGGTCGAGCGCGCTGGCCCAGGTGCTGAAGGTGCAGGTGCTGAACCGGCCGGACCTGAACGTGGGACACGGCTCGATGCACAACAGTTTTCCCAGCGGTCACGTCACCCTCGCCGCGGGCGCCACGGTGGCGTTGCTGCTGGTCATGCCGGCCAGGCTGCGGCCGTATGTCGCCGCGCTGGGCGCCGGGTGGACCGCGTTGGTCGGCACGGCCACGGTGGCCTCCGGCTGGCATCGGCTCAGCGATGTGCTGGGCGGGGTGCTGCTGGTCGCCACGGTGACCATGGTGGCGCTGGCGGTGCTCGACGGGCGGGACGGTTCGCCGCGGCCCCGGTTCTCGATGCTGAACCTGATGGGTGCGGGGGCCGTGTGGCTGCTGGTGCTGGTGGTGGCGGGCGGAGCGGTGGTGCGGGATGCGACCACCGGGGCGGTTGAAGCGTCTGGGATCACTGGGGCGGCTGGGTTCGCTGGGCCGAGGAGCGGCGACTGGGAGGCGGGCAACTGGGCCAACGCCACCGCCTCGGTGAGCCTGTCCGCGGTGTGCGCGGTCGTGGTCATGGGACTGATCGGGCTGCTGATCGGGTTCGCCGGTCACCGATCGGTGGAGGAACAGGTGGAGCGGATCGAGTGGCAGGCCGAGCTACCCGCCATGCGCTTCGGTTACCCACCGTCCACGCGGCCGGGTGGCTATGCGGGCCCGTCTGGGTACCAGCACCGGGAATTCCGGGTTCCGGTCGGGGCGAGCGCGCCTGGAAATCGCTTTCCAGATCGGGGCTGGCGATGATCACGCTGCGTATATATTCGGGGTTCGAAAATTGGTCTGAACAATCCGCGTAGCGGCCTGGCCTGTGCGAACGACACCCTATTTACCAGGGTCATGCCGATCACGGATGTATCTCTGCGTATATCGATTATTTGCGGAATCACCAATCTAGGTGGCCGCCGTCCTCTTGATCTCGGCCCGTTACGGAGAGAGGCTGACGGCCGGAGCGTGTGGGCGTCGGGATTCTCTGGCTGTGGCAGTGCCGCCCACCGATCGAAACCACCGACAATGAAGGGTGGTACGCAGGTGAGTGTCGCGGACATAGCGGCACCCACCATCAGCGGCACGGTCTGGGCCGAACTGGTCGCGGAGCTGCCGACGGGTGTGGTGCTACAGGATGAGGGCGGCGAAGTACTCGCCGCCAACGAACGGGCGGCGGAGCTGCTGGGCCTCGAACGCGAGGACCTGCTGGCGGGCGTCCGCCCGGAAGGCTGGCTGGCCTGCGACGACTCAGGTGCGTCGCTGCCGGACCGGACCGAACTGGGGCGACAGGTACTGCGCACCGGCACACAGCTGACGGTGCCGATGGTGATCATGCGAAACGGTCGTCCGGCCTCCCGGCTGTGGGCGACGTACCACCCGGCCGCGCACCGCGGCCGGCCCGCGTTGATGGTCATGCTGCAACCGGTGGCCACCGACGCCTCGCACAGCACCGGGCTGGTCGACCCGCTCACCGGACTCCCCGGCCGAGCGCTGCTGCTGGACCGGCTCGACCAGTCGCTGACCAGGTCACGCACCATGGGCACGCTGACCAGCCTGCTGCTGATCGACGTGCACCAGCTGGCATCGGTGAACTCCCGCTACGGCTTCGAGACCGGCGACCAGCTGCTCAAGAGCCTGGCCACCAGGCTGCGGGACGGGCTGCGCGCCGATCACACCGTCGCCCGGTACGGCGGCGACGAGTTCGCGGTGATCGCCGAACACCCCCGTGGCACCGGCGAGACCATCGCCACACGGGTACACGAGCTGGCGAAGATCCCCCTAGTGGTCAACCAGCACACGTTGCAGGCGCGCTTCCAGCTCTCCTGGGTGACCAGTGACGGCCAGGTGGGCGTGCTGTCCATGCTCGACTCCGCCGAACAACGCCTCCGCGCGGCCGCCCCCGCCGCGGTACCGGTGCAGCGGAAACGGCGGTAGGTCCTCGCTCCGAAGTCGGCGATGTCCGGGACGCTTGCCGGCCTGGACATCGCCGACTTCGGGACAACGCTCGCCGAGGGCGGCGCCGGAGTTGGCGATGTCCGGGACATCTATCCCCGACATCGTGGACTTCGGGACAACGGACACGCAAGACGGCGGGCCGGACGAGAGAACTCGTCCGGCCCGCCGTTGCACCTAGCAGGTTGAAGCGCCTAGTGACGAAGCACTAGACCGGGGCGTTACTTGCCCAGCTTGTCCAGACCCGGCAGGTTCGCACCCAGCTTGGGCAGGTTCGGCTTCACCTGCAGCACCTTGCTCAGGTCACCGGCGGTGTCCAGGCTCGGCAGCTGCGGGGTGGAAGCGGAACGACCCATGGTGTGGAGGGTGTTGCGGCCGAAGACCGGAGCCTGGTCGACACCCGGAACCGAGGGGAGCTTGTCCGCACCCGGCAGCTTGGGCAGCGACGGCAGCTTGTCCGCACCCGGGAGGGACGGGACCGAAGCACCCGGCAGGCTCGGCGCGGCGGCGCGGGCCTTGTCGGCGATTCCACCCAGCTGGTCCACCGACGGCTTCGGCAGGTTGGGCAGGCTGGCGCCGGTGGGGACACCCGGAACGCTGGGCATACCCGGCAGCGCCGGGACACCCTGGAGAGCCGAGACGCCCGGCAGCGAGGTACGGGCGTCGTGGCCGATCTTGGTCACGTCGATGCTGGAGACCGAGGGCACGAACTCCGGCATCTGGGGCAGGTCGGACGCACCGGGCAGCCCGGCACCGTCGAACACGAACGGGATGGCGTCCTGCGAACCAGCGGTCACCTGGGTGGCGTTGGTCGCAGAGGCCAGGGCCTCACCGGCGATCTCGAACGGAACGCCGTAGACCTGGCCCTGCAGCGGCAGGCCGTGGATCTCCGAGAAGCCAGAGCCGACGCGGTGCTCGCCGTCGGTGGAACCGGTACCACCGGCCTGGGTCTTCTGGTAGTTGGCAGCGGTGGCGTCGGCGATGGCACCGATGGCGCCGCCGTTGCCGAAGAACTGGCCCGCAGCCGCAACCGGGATCTCGAAGATGTCGCCCGCGCCGTGGCCGTTCTCACCGGCGGTGTTGACGTCGCCGCCAGCAGCCTGCCAGGTGTTGTTGCCCGCGACAGCGCGAGAGATCGCGCTCTCGAACAGGCCACCGGCGTTGCCGAAGCCCGCACCGTCAGCCGCGACCGGCAGGCCCAGGAAGTCCCCGGACAGGTTGCCGTCGGTGCCGTTGGTGGTGGTCGAGCCACCCGCGTGCTGGACAGAGTTGCTGCCCGCGACGGAGTTGGCGTGGCCGTAGAACACGGAGCCGGCGTCGCCGAACTCCTGGCCGATCAGCGCGACCGGAACCTGCGCCACGTTGCCGGCCAGCTGGCCCGCCTGGCCGTTGGTGAAGATGCCACCACCGGCGAGCTGCTCGACGGCGTTGTCGCCCGCGGCGTTCGCGTTGCCGAAGCCGGCACCGCTCTCGCCGAAGACCTGGCCCGCAGCGGCGATCGGAGCGTCGAGGACGTTGCCGCCCAGGGCGCTGCCGGCACCGCCGGTGACACCTTCGCCACCGGTGTGCTGCTCGATGCAGTTGGCACCGTACGCGTCGGCGTCGCCGCCACCCGCGAGACCGTTGCCGAACGCCTGGCCGATGAGGCCGGCCGGCGCGGAAACGATGTTGCCGCCCAGCTGCGAGTCATCGCCGGTGGTGCGGATGTCGCCACCGGTGTTCTGCGCGGTGGAGTTCAGACCCTCGGCGTTGCCGCGGCCGAACACGGCACCGGCGTTGCCGAAGACCTGGCCGGCGAGAGCGGCCGGAGCGGCCACCACGTTGCCGGAACCCTGGCCGTTGGCACCGTTGGTCTTGGTGTTGCCGCCCACGTTGGAGTTCAGGTGGTTGGCGCCACGGGCGTCAGCCTGGCCGATCGCCGCGAGACCGTTGCCGAAGCCCTGGCCGATGACGTTGATCGGAGCGCCGAGCACGTTGCCCGAGCCCTGGCCGTCCTGGCCGGTGGTACGGGTGTCGCCACCCGCGTTGATGTCGGCCTTGTTCTTGCCGGCCGCGTCGGCGGTGCCGATCGCGGTCAGCGCGTTGCCGAACGCCTGGGCCGGGAGGCCCACGGGAACGCCCGCCACGTTGCCGGACAGCTTGCCGTCCGAGCCGTCGGAGCGCACGTCGCCACCGGCGTTGGCGCCGGTGTGGCCGTGGCCGCCCGCGTGGGAGTTGCCGATGGCCGAGGTGGAGTTGCCGATGGCCTGCAGCGCGCCGGCGACGGGCACGAAGGCCACGTTGCCCGCACCGGTGCCGCCCTTACCGGTGGCGACGGTCTCGCCGCCGGCGTTGGCGGAGGTGTGGCTGTTCGCCTCACCGGAGCCGTTGCCGCCCACGCCGGTGCCGTTGCCGTAGACCTCGCCCGGGAGCGAGACCGGAACAGCGGCGACGTTGCAGGCGCCGAGGCCCGCGTCGTCCTCACAGGAGGTGTAGCCACCGGCCTGCGAGACCTTGTTGTTGACCGACTTAGCGTTGGCGTCGCCGAGCGCGCCGGTGCCGTTGCCGAACGCCTGCAGCGGCGCGGAGATCGGCACGGAGCCGACGTTGCCGCCCAGCTGCGAGCCCCAGCCGCGGGTGTCCACGGTGTTGCCCGCGGTCACCTCGGCGTCGTTGTGCGAGGTGGAGTTGGCGTTGCCCAGCGCGCTGGTGGCGTTGCCGAACGCGTCGTACGGGCCGGCCAGCGGGGTGCTGAGCACGGAACCGCCGAGCAGCGAGTCGTTTCCGTCGCCGTAGACATTGCTGCCCGCGTGCGAGGAGACGGCGTTGTTGTAGTCGGCGTCAGCGTCGCCGCCCACCGCGGTCGCGTTGCCGAAGCCCAGCACGGGCAGCGCGATCGGGTTGCTGTTGTGGTTTCCGCCCAGGATGGAGTGCTGGCCGGAGCTGGACTGGTCGCCGTAACCGGCGTCGGTGCAGCTGGCGTCGCCACCCTTGACGGAGGAACCGCCCAGAGCGCTGGTGGCGTTGCCGTTCAGGCCCAGCGGGCCGGCGATCGGGGTCTGGCTGACGTTGCCGGAGCCCAGGCCGTGCTCACCGTTGCTGTGCACGGCGCCGCCGACGGAGGCGCTCTCGTGCGACTTGCTGTGCGCGTCGCCGTTGCCCAGCACGCCGAAGGCGTTGCCGTTGCCGGCGATCGGCAGGCCCAGCGGGACACCCGCGTAGTTGCCGCCCAGCACGCCGTGCTCACCGCTGGTGGCCGAGTTGCCGGTCACCGAGCCGTTGACACTGGAGTTGTTCTTGGTCCACGCGTCACCCAGGACACCGAAGGCGTTGCCGTTGCCGGTGATCGGGGTGGACAGCGGCAGGCCGAGGACGTTGCCGCCGGCCAGGCTGCCGTCACCGCTGGTGCGGGTGGAGCCGTCGATGGACGCGTCCGTGGAGGAGTTGTTCACCGAGGAGGCGTCGCCACCCAGGCCGAGGGCGTTGCCGTTGGCCTGGATCGGGGCCACGTAGTTGATGGCCGCGGCGTTGCCGCCGATCAGCGATCCGTCGCCGTTGGTGCTCAGCGCGGAGTCGCGGTGGTAGTCGTGGTGACCGTCGTGCTCGACGTGCACCGGGCCGCCGAGGGCCAGGGCGTTGCCCGAGGCCTCGATCGGCGCGAGCACGTTCAGCTCGGCGCGGTTGCCCAGGGCGGGGTCGCCCTGGAAGTGGTGACCGCCGTACTGCTGCAGTCCGTGGGACACCGGGGACATGGCGTCACGGACCGGAGCGAGGGCCTGGGTCAGCGGAGCGTTCAGCTCAGCCGGAACGGCCTTGTTGTAGAGGTCGTCAGTGCTCAGACGCTCGTGGAACTCGGGGGCGTCCCACTGACCGAAGGGGGTGCCGACGGCGTTGTCCTCGAAGTCGAGGGGAACGTCGACGCTGACACCGAGGGGGTTGGTCGATCCGCCGAGCGGGGTAGCCGGCCGATCGGGGCATGTCTCTGCCGCGGATGCGATGCCCGCTCCGAGCATCATCATCCCACCCGTGACCAGCGCAGCTTGCATACTGCGCTTCGCCCAGGTCTGCATTGAATCTCCTTCTTCCGAATCCCTGTGTAAGGGGGGTTTCGGGCGACCGCCGGAAAAATCTCGGGGCAGCGGCCACCCGTTCAGGGAGCGCGCGATCTCTCAGCGAGGAGGCGCCGCGCGCACTTGGGGGGTGACAGCGCGGCTACCGGATGCTCCAGCGCGTGGGGCAGTACCCCACTATCGCTCAGAGCCATCGGCAACTGCGCGTGTGCTGTCAGTCAGGAAATTTCCGCGGCCGGGTAAGGGTCCCGCAGATGACCGGGGAATCGGCGTGGGTCGCCGGTCCCTGGGTGAAGTAGGCAAGCCTGCTCGAAGAGGTGAGGTACCCGAGCACCTGGTTACCAGACGAGGTCGGTGCATCCGGGTGCCCCGGGCACTTGCCCAGGAACAGGCAGCCTGATGGGGTGAACGGTTCTAGCGGCCATTCACGCACCGTCAGAACGGATGGAGCGTTCTGTACCGCCTCGTTGATCGTGAACTTCCGGGAAGCGAGCCCGGCGAGTCCGTGGCTGTGATCAACAAGTTCACCAGATCCAGCGACAGCCGCCGTGCCGGCCATCGACTGGATCAAATCTGAGGTCGTCGCATCGGGAGCCGGCCCGGACACAACCGGGGGCAGCCATGAGGGCGAGTACGTCGACATCGCCGACCCCAGCCCGCCCCGAACGAGGGAGCGGAGGGTGTCGGCGTCAAAGTCCACTGGCGAATCGGACACCGGTAACTCCGCGGCGATCTTGTGCATCGCTCCGGAGATGGTGCCCGCGCCGTCCGAACCGGCGATGGGAGCTGCTGGCGCCGGCTTTGAGCGAGCGGCCGAGTGATCGGCATCGACAGGACGCGGGCCGGAGGCCGGCACGACGAAGATCTTGGTCATCTTCGTCGCGATGTCCTTGCCAGACGTGCCATGAGCAGCGGTCAGCAATTCGGTGTTGGACGTTTGCGTGACGTTCGGAAGTACTGACCGGGTGAAAGATCCACCGTTCGAGTCAGCAAGATCAGGCAGCTGCGCCGGAGCCGATCCACCCGCACCCGGCGAGGGGTCCAGATGGGCCGGAGTGACTTCCTGTGCGCTGGCCGTCGGCGAGGTAAGCAACCAGCCCGCGGCGGTGACCGCGAGGGTGCCACCGGTGATCAGCAGGATTCGGGTGAACAGACGACGCATGCGTCCGACCCCCATCCCTACTCGCTGATCGACGTGAGGCACTTACAGGTCCTTCCGAGACAAACGACTGAGCTCGCCGGTCGTCACTATCCGCGATCGACCGACCACCCGTCTGCGACAGCGAAAACCCTTTCAGGTCAAGAGGTTCGTTCGCACCTCCGGAAGCGAAATATCCCCTGATCGGGCTAATAAATCTTGTGGCTCGCGTCACTTCGGCGCGTTTTCTTTACGCACGCTTGAGGACTCTGGTAGCGCCGGCTGCCGCCGTTGAGGCGAGAATCCACCCCGCCGCAGTGAGTAATTCAGCTATCCATTGGGAGCTACCCGTGATCCGCCACATGCCGTCCTGACCGAGGTTCACAATCGGCAAAAGCAGATCCGCGGACAACACCCACGGGCTCCATACCGGATTCTGATCGGTATCCAATTTGTCGAGGCGATGTTCGCTGAACCAGAGGGCTCCGCCGACCCAGAACACGGACAGCCAGAGCACCGCGAGCCAGGGCCGGTAGCCGTACCCCACCGTCCACATCTGGACGTTGCCCCACAGCTGGCTCGCCGGACCCTGACTCCGGTGCCGTCGCTGGAGTTTCGCCAACTGGACGTGCTCGGCACGCTCCTCGTCACCGGTGTCCCGGTACATCGCCGCGAGCTGCTCGTAGGGACCCGGCACGAAGGCCGGCAGCGCCCTGTGCAACCATGTGAGTCGAGTTCGGATGTCGATATCCGGAGTGGCGACCAGCGACTCGTAGGTGAAATCCTCGAGGTCCAGCCCTCCGGTGGCCGTCCAGAGGTTCTCGTTATCCTCGACGGAAACCGCTTTCGCGCGACTCAGAATGACCCGACCTGCGGGTTTGTCGCCGAACCGTAATACGAGCTGTTGGGTGTCTATCCCATTCGCGTTCAGGGCTATAGGGCAGTTCTCCGCGCCCAGTACCGCATCGACGAACGTGACCATTTTTCCGATTTCCGCCATTCGGATCCGCACCCCACCCGCGGCGGTAAATCCATAGCCACACAAAAGGTCTTTACCGACGCCGATGGCCCGCGCGTCCAGTGACGGCTTCACTGAGCCATCCGGGCGGGTACGGGGATCAACCAGCACCGCACCACTGCAGTCCAGCGTGGATCCGATGCGCGCGTTCTGCAGCCGGACCGAGCCACGGGCCATCAGCTTGCGCAGGAACAGCGTCCCCCCGACGCGCAGCCGGTCGGCGAACAGCACATCCAGCGTTGGGCCGTACAGGCGCGCGCCACCCAGGCTAGCGCTGCCCCGCACCTCCGCGTCCAGTAGCCGCACCTGTCCATAGGCCGTGAACACCCCCGAGTGCCCTGAGCCGTTCGGCCGCGCCCGCGCCTCCAGGTCGCCGGCGATGTGGATGCCGTCGGCCAGCAACGCCACCGGCACCTTGCGCGTGCTCCGGTCACCCTCCGTCGCCAGGAGCTCGTCGGTCGTCTCCTGTCTGCACAGGGTCGCGCCGGACAGCCGGAGGTAGCCGCCGACCCGGGCGTTGGGCAGCCGCACCGTGCCGGCCGCCTCGAATCCGTCGTCCAGTTGCAGGTTGCCCTCCACCCGGATCCGGTCGGCGACCAGCGTCGCCCGGTCGTCGACCATCCACTCGGACATCACCAGTTCCTGCCGGGTCACGGTCGCCTGCCGCAGCCGGGCCCTGGACAGCACGGCGTCGCCGCCGATCCGCGCGCCGAGCAACACGATCCGCCCGTCGGCGGTGAACCGGCCGCCGTGGCCGTCGCAGAACAGGTTGCCGCTGATGACCACCCCGGAGGCCTCCAGCGCGTCGCCGGTGGGATGGCTGAGCTGCGCGCCGCCCAGGTGCACGCTGCCGCCGATCTGCGCGCCCCGCAGCCGGACCTCGCCCTGGGTGCGCATGGCGGTGCCCTGCAACGAGCCGGTGATGTGCAGCCGGGCGCCCAGCAACGCGTGCCCGCGTGGGTCCTTCAACACGGATCCGGCCAGCCGCAGTGTGCCCTGCACCCGGGCGTCGGTGAGATCCAGCGGCCCGGCGCAGGAGAACCCGGCCTCCAGGACCAGGTCGGAGTCCACCCGCAGGTTCCGGCCGCGGAGCCCCGGCATCCGGCTGCCCCGCAGCCGCAGACCGGCCAGCGTCGCCATCCGCAGCATGGGTGCCTTGTCCAGCACGCAGTCGGTGAACGAGATCAACGCGCCGACCGTGGCGCCCTCCAGGTCCAGCACCCCGGTGATCCGGCAGCCCTTGAGCCGCAGCGCGGGCACCGCGACGGGCTCGATCGGATAGAGGCCGATCAGCATGCCCATCAACGCCTCGGCGCGCACCTCCGGCTGCTGATCGGTGATGCCGTGCATCGCCAGCGTCGCGCGATTGACCTCGGTACCGGCGGCGAAGGCGCGCAGAACAGCGCTTTCGACCTCGGTGAGCTCTTCCACAGGGAGGGACACACTCACATTGAACGGGGTCGGATGGGCTTTCGTCACACGTATCGCGTGATCACCGTCTATGGTCACTCGCGTGACCGACACGAGCGATACCGCTGATCGGGTCAGCGAGGCTGTTCCTTACGGCCTTCGGGTGACCGCCGCACTGTCCTGGCGTTTCCTGGTCCTGGCCGGGGCGCTCTACATCCTCGGCTATGTCTTCTCGGCGCTGCGCTCGGTGTTCATCCCGGTCGCCATCGCGCTGTTGCTGGCCGCCCTGATGGGACCGCTGGTGAGCAGGCTCACCAAGCTGGGCGTGCCGCGTGGCGCGGCCTCCGCCATCACCATGATCACCGGCCTCGCCGTCGTCGGCGGGGTCCTGACCTTCGTGGTGAACGCCTTCAACTCGGGCCTGCCGGAGCTGAGCAAGCAACTGCAGAACTCGATCAACACGATCCAGGGCTGGTTGCAGGGTCCGCCGTTCAACCTGAAGCAGGCGGACTACGCGCAGGCGCTGCACAAGCTGATCGACAAGATCAAGGAGAACCAGGAGACCATCACCTCCGGGGCGCTGGCCACCGCGTCCACCGTGGGTGAGCTGCTGACCGGACTCGGTCTGGTGCTGTTCACGCTGATCTTCTTCCTGTACGACGGCCCCGGGATCTGGAAGTTCCTGATGCGTTTGGTGCCGGAGCGGGTGCGGGAGCGGACGGACACCGCCGGGCAGCGGGGCTTCGCCTCGCTCGTCGCGTACGTGCGGGCCACCGCACTGGTCGCCGTGGTGGACGGTGTCGGTATCGGCATCGGGCTGGGCATCCTCGGCGTCCCGCTGGCGGTGCCGCTGGCCACCCTGGTGTTCCTCGGTGCGTTCATCCCGATCATCGGTTCGCTGCTGTCCGGCCTGATCGCGGTGCTGATCGCGCTCGTCGCCAAGGGCTGGGTCACCGCGCTGCTCACGCTCGCGGTGGTGGTCGCCATCCAGCAGCTGGAAGGCCACGTGCTGCAGCCGCTGCTGATGGGCCGCGCGGTCGCGCTGCACGCCCTCGCCGTGGTGCTGGCCATCGCGGTCGGCCTGGTGCTCGGCGGTGTGGTCGGCGCCCTGCTGTCGGTGCCCCTGGTCGCGGTGCTCAACTCGGCGATCCGCTCGTTCTTCCAAGAGCCGGAGCCGAAGGCGCCGCTCGCCAAGGACGTGGAGCTGGACGAGGAAGCGGAACCCGCGGAGAAGAAGTAACTGCTCGTCGGCCCGGCCGTCCCCCAGGGGGCGGCCGGGTTTTCTATGCCATGGTGACGAGGTTGCGGCCCGCGCCCTTGGCGGCGAGCAGGGCGGAGTCGGAGGCGACCAGCAGGGTGGCCAGGTCGTAGCCATAGCGTTCCGAGGTGGCCACGCCGATGCTGACGGTCAGCCCGGAGAGTTCACAGGCCCGGCCATCGGAGGCCGTGGCGGGCACCCGCAGGCTGGCCACCGAAATGCGCACCCGCTGGGCGACGCTGGTGGCGACCTCCGGGGAGGCGTCCGGCAGCAGCACCACGAACTCCTCACCGCCGAACCGGCCGACCAGGTCGGCGCGGCGCACGCTGGCCCGCAACATCACCGCGACCGCGGCGAGCACGGCGTCGCCCGCCAGGTGACCGACCTCGTCGTTGACCCGTTTGAAGTGGTCCAGGTCCAGGAGCAGCAGCGCGGTGGGCAGTTTCCTGGTGCGGGCCCGGACCAGTTCGTCGCGGGCCATCCGATCCCAGTGCAACGCGTTGGCCAAGCCGGTCTTGGCATC
Organism: Pseudonocardiaceae bacterium YIM PH 21723; assembly: GCA_003600225.1. GTDB lineage: Bacteria > Actinomycetota > Actinomycetes > Mycobacteriales > Pseudonocardiaceae > QZFT01. The sequence goes on along the minus strand of QZFT01000011.1, from coordinate 60,897 downwards.
CCGCTGCGCCGACCGCCGCCACTGCGGGATCTGGCCAGCCCGTTCCAGCAACGCCATCGGCGGCCCGGCGAGCAGCGCGTAGAGGGCCACGTCCTTCGCGGAGATCGCCATCATGGCGCCGATGCTCACCGCGACGATGCCGAGCACCACGTCGATCGGGTCGCCGAGCACCTCGTCCGCGCCGCCCAGTGGGGAACGCAGCCGCAGCCCGATGGCCACCAGGATCGCGCGGACGACGAGCAGCACCGCACCGGAGATGATCAGCGAGGCGGCGTCCCACTGCGGAACGTCCCAGCCGGCGGCGGCCCGGCAGGCCAGCCCGGCGAGCGTGGTGCACGCGGTGTTGAAGACCCAGCGATGGGTGTCCGGGCGGGGTCCGAGCACGCCCTGCAACGCGGGTCCGAGCATGAGGAGCACCAGCAGGCCCACCGGTAGCGTGAAGGTGCCCGCGATGATGTAGCTGACGTGGATCGCCCACGGATTGCGCTGGGTCTCCCGGCGCACCTGGATGGCCAGCGCGGTACCGACGATCACCACCGCGGAGGTGGTCGCGATCGTCGCGAACTTCTCCAGGTCGGGCCCGGACGGCGGCTTGGCCTGCTGCACGACGAAGATCACCGCGACCACAGCCGCGGCTTCCACAGCGAGCCAGTAGATCAGCGCCGGCGCTCGTAGGCGCAGCAGAGGCCAGTTACGCAAGTCCTGCCCTTCCCCCGGGGAGGAGGATCATCAGTGATGCCCGTGCCATTAAATAGGGGCTTACGGCCATGAAACTATGCCTTGATCCTGCCAGCCGCCATGGCTGGGCGGTTCCGCATGAACACACAGTGATGCACCGGGTGGTGCACAGAGCGACCGGGCACAACAATGCGCACGTCGGCCATGAGCAGGGCGGACGTGCTCAGAACGGGGGATACGGTGTCCAGGACCGGTGCTGATTCGCCGGCGGTCGCCACCGCGACAACGATCACCCCACTCTGGCGGGGCACGGCGTGGCTACGCATAGTGACGCTTGTCTTCGCGATCGGCATCGCAGCAGTTCACTCGAACGAGTACATGCGTCCCTGGTTGGCGTGGTCTGTGCTCGGGGTGATGACGGTGTGGACGGGTGTCACCTTCTACTGGTACCGCCGGTCCAGGTTCCGCACCAAGCCGGTGGTACTGATCGATCTGGCGGTCAGCTGCGGCCTGATGCTGACCTCGCTCGCGGTGATGAGCGAGAAGCAGTTCACCGACGAGTTCCCGCTGATCACCACCATCTGGGTGGCCGGAGCGGTGAGCGCCAGCGCGGTGCTCGGCGGCCGGTTCTGGGGCATCGGCGGCGGCGCGGCGATGGCGCTGACGAACTGGGTGATCCGGGGGAACCTGCACACCGACCTGCTGCGGGACACCGTGTTGCTCATGGGCGTCGGATTCCTGCTCGGCATGTGCGCGGACACCGCCCGGGACTCGGCGGAGAAACTGCACCGCGCGCTGCGGGCGGAGGCGGCGACGGCGGAACGCGAACGGCTGGCCCGGCAGATCCACGACAGCGTGCTGCAGGTGCTGGCCAGGGTGCGGCGCCGGGGCAATGAGCTGGGCGGCGAGGCCGAGGAACTGGCCAAGCTGGCCGGCGAGCAGGAGATCGCGCTGCGGTCGCTGGTGGCGGCCGCCCCGGCGGACAGCAACGAGGAGGGCGAGACCGATCTGCGCGGCAGGCTCCAGTTGCTGACCACGTCCCGGTTCCAGGTCTCGGTGCCGGCGACGCAGGTGATGCTGCCCAGCGGCACCGCGGCGGAACTGGTGGCGATCACCGTGGAGGCGCTGGCCAATGTGGACAAGCACGCGGGCATCGATGCGAAGGCCTGGGTGCTGCTGGAGGATCTGGGCGACGAGGTCGTGCTGAGCATCCGGGATGACGGCATCGGCATGCGGGCTGGGAGACTGGATCAAGCCGAGCAGGAGGGCCGGATCGGAGTCCGTCATTCCATCCGCGGGCGGATTCGCGAACTGGGTGGCCGCGTCGAACTGCACACCGCGCCGGCTGAAGGTGTCGAGTGGGAAGTGCACATCCCACGGATCAAGGGGGCCAACTGATGAACGCGATCTCGGTGATGGTGGTCGACGACCACCCGATGTGGCGCGACGGCGTGGCCCGTGATCTGTCCGAGCGCGGGTTCGAGGTGGTGGCGACGGCGGCGGACGCGGAGTCGGCGGTGCGCATCGCCAAGACCGTGCGCCCGGCCGTGGTGTTGATGGACCTGAATCTGGGGACGACGTCCGGGGTCACGGCGATCGCCTCGATGGCGGCCGAACTGCCGGAGACCCGGATCCTGGTGCTGTCCGCCAGCGGCGAGCACAGCGATGTGCTGGAGGCGGTGAAGGCGGGCGCGTCCGGCTACCTGGTGAAGTCGGCCTCGGTGGACGAGCTGATCGCCGCCGTCAGCTCGACGGCCTCCGGCGACGCGGTGTTCACGGCGGGCCTGGCCGGGCTGGTGCTCGGCGAGTACCGGCGGATGGCGGCGGGCCCGGGCGACGAGCCGGACCGGCCGGAACTGACCGACCGGGAGACCGAGGTGCTGCGGTTCGTGGCCAAGGGCCTGTCGGCCCGGCAGATCGCCGAGCGGCTGGTCATCTCGCACCGCACGGTGGAGAACCACGTGCAGTCCACGCTGCGCAAACTGCAGCTGCACAACCGGGTCGAGCTGGCCCGGTACGCGATCGAGCGGGGCCTGGACGAGCACTGATCACAGTCCCCCGCCCTCCCTAGGGGGGCGTCCCCGTCCCAGTTTAGTCGGGAACGAAGATCCACACGGGGCGGAGCGGGATCCTGTGGATGACCGCTCCGCCTGTGGATGGTTGGGACAGGCCCAGGGTCGTTAGGACAGGCCCAGGGCGGTGCGGGCGGCGGTGGCGGCGGCGATCGGGTCGGCGGCGTGCCTCGCGACCCGGGCGGCGAGCTGGCAGTCGTCCAGGGAGACCTGGGCCAGGGTGGCGCCGACGGGGGCCAGGGCACCGGAGCTCATCGACAGGCTGGTGACGCCCAGGCCGGTGAGCACGCAGGCCAGGACCGGGTCACCGGCGGCCTCGCCACAGACGCCGACGGGCTTGCCGGCGGTGGCCGCGCGGTCGGCGACGATGGAGATCAGTTCCAGCAGGGCCGGCTGCCACGGGTTGTTCAGCTGGGCGACCGCGCCGAGCATCCGGTCGGCGGCGAACAGGTACTGGGCCAGGTCATTGGTGCCCAGGCTGAGGAAGTCCACCTCGGGCAGCAGTGAGGCGGCGGCCAGCGCGGCCGCCGGGACCTCGATCATCACGCCGGCCCGGGCGAGGCCGGCGGCGCGGGCCCGGGTGACGAACCAGGAGGCCTCCTCGGCGGTGGCCACCATCGGGGCCATCACCTGGACATCCGCGCCGGTGTCCGCGGCGGCCGCGGCGATCGCCGCCAGCTGCCGGTCCAGCACCGAGGGGTTGGCCATGGACAGCCGGATGCCGCGTACGCCGAGAGCCGGGTTCGGCTCGCCCTCGACACTCAGGAACGCCAGGGGCTTGTCCGCGCCCGCGTCGAGGGTCCGGACGGTGACCGGCTTGCCGGCGAACGGCGCCAGCACCGCGGCGTAGGCCGCGCGCTGCTCCTCTTCGCTGGGCTCCTCGGTGGCGGACAGGAAGCAGAACTCGGTGCGGAACAGGCCGACGCCCTCGGCTCCGGCCGCCGCGGCGGCCTGCGAGTCGGCGGGCTTGCCGACGTTGCCCAGCACCTTGACCCGGTGGCCGTCCTTGGTGACGCCGGAGCCGGACCAGGTGGGCTGGCCGTCGAAGGCCTGCGAGCGCACGGTCGCGGTGTCCGCGCCGGTCAGCTCGACCTGGCCGGTCTGCCCGTTCACGATCAGCTTGTCGAAGTGCTCCACGGCCAGCAGGCCGCGACAGGCGACGACGGCCGGGATACCCAGGGAGCGGGCCAGGATCGCGGTGTGGCTGGTGGGCCCGCCCTCCTCGGTGACCAGTGCGAGCACCAGTTCCGGGTTCAGGCCCGCGGTGTCGGCGGGAGCCAGGTCCTTGGCGACGAGCACGCTCGGCTCGGTCAGCTCCGGGACACCGGGCGGCTCCAGGCCTTCCAGTTCGGCGACGATCCGATTCCGCACATCCAGGACGTCCTGGGCGCGTTCGGCCAGGTAGCCACCGGCGGCGGTGAGTGCCTCGGCGAATCCGCCGGCGGCCTCCCATACGGCGCGGGGCGCGTGCAGGCCGCGCTCCTTGACCAGTTGCTCGGCCTGGCTCAGCAGTGAGGGGTCCGCGGCCATCGCGGCGGTGGTCTCCAGCAGCGTGCGGGACTCACCTTCGACGGTCTCCGCCTTGGCCCGCAGCCGCGCGGCCACCGCTTCGGACGCGGGCAGGATCCGCCCGGCCTCCGCATCGATATCGGTTACCGCGCCGCCGACCGCCGGTTCCACCAGCGCTTCGGCGACCTTGACCACGGGGCCGACGGCCCGGCCCGGACTGACGCCGACGCCACCCAGTTGCTTGCCACCCATGGTCTAGACCATACCTCGCGATTCACCGGATTTCGGAGATCGTTATGAAAGTTCTTCAGCTCGTGGATAGGAGGACTGGGCACCCGGCCTGGTCACCGAAATCGCAGCTACCCGGACCGCATAGGCGGCCGCGTCGGCCAGCGTGGCACCAGCGGCCAGCCGCACCGCGAGCGCGCCGCAGAAGGCGTCTCCGGCGCCGGTGGTGTCCACCGCTCGCACCGGCGGCGCGGGGATCTCCCGGCAGCGGCCGCCCTCGGCGATCAACGCGCCCCGGGCGCCGAGGGTGATCACCAGGGATCGGACCCCGAGCCTGCCGAGCCCCTTGGCCAGCTCCTCCGGGTCCGCGGACAGGTCGGCGCCGGTGTGCCGGGACAGCAGCCAGGCCGCCTCGTGCTCGTTCACCACGAGGGGATCCAGCGCGGCCAGGGTCGGACCGGAGAGCGCGGTCGCCGGGGCCAGGTTCAGCACCGGCCGCACGCCGGCGCTGACGGCCAGGTCCACCGCGTGCTCGAGTACCCGGGCGGGTACCTCGGCCGAGCCGAGCAGCACCTTGGCCGCGCCGATCTCGGCGGCCTGCGCGTCCACATCGGCGACGGAGAGAGCCGAGTTGGCACCCGGCGCCACGACGATGGAGTTCTCACCGTCCTCGGTGACCGTGATCAACGCGACGCCGGTCGGCCGGTCGGATTCGCGCACCGCGGCGATGTTCACCCCGGCCGAATCCAGTTCGCTGAGCAGGAATCGGCCGTGCGCGTCGGCGCCGACGGCGGCGAGCAGCGAGACCGAGGCACCCAGTTTCGCCGCGGCGACCGCCTGGTTCGCACCCTTTCCGCCGGAGAGTGTGCGCAGGTCAGAGCCGAGGACGGTCTCCCCGGCCCCAGGTCTGGTATCGACTTCTACCACCAGGTCGGCGTTCGCGGAGCCGACGACGAGGATGTCTGCCACGGGTGGAAGCGTAGGGACTCGGGGAAGAGTTAGCTCACGGTGGCGAGTTCGCGTGTCCTCGGTTCGGCGTCCGGAAGATCGCCGGACTCGTGCAGTCCGATGCGATCCTGCAGTTTGCGCAGCGGTCCGGGAGCCCACCAGTTGAGGTCGCCGAGCAGCCGCACGGTGGCCGGTACCAGCAGGATCCGGATGATCGTCGCGTCCAGGATCAACGCGAAGATCATGCCGACGCCGGTGAACTTCATCATCGAGATTCCGGAGAAGGCGAACGCGCCGGTCACCACGATGAGCAGCAGCGCGGCCGCGGTGATGATGGACGCGGTGCGGCCGACGGAGATCTCCACCGCCTTGCGGGTGGAGGCGCCGGCATTGCGCGCCTCGACCATCCGGGACAGCAGGAAGACCTCGTAGTCGGTGGACAGACCGAACACCACGGCGCCCAGGAACACCACCACACCCGGTTCGAGCGGGCTCGGCGTGATGCCCAGCCAGGAGGCGAGGTGCCCGTCCTGGAAGATCCAGACCAGGGTGCCGTAGGTGGCCGACAGGCTGGCCGCGCTCATCAGCACCGCCTTGATCGGCAGGATCACCGAGCCGAAGGCCAGGAACATCAGCAGCAGAGTGGCGCCGACCAGCACCGCGATCATGCTCGGCAGGTGGGTGCGGATCGCGGTCATGCTGTCCGAGACACGGGCGGTGATGCCGCCTACCAGGACCTCGGAGCCGTCCGGCGCGGGCAGTGCCTTGATGTCGGCCAGGGCCTGTTTCGTCTTGTCGGCGAGCGCCTTGTCCTCCGGCAGCACATTGATCAACGCGACGTTCTGCACGACCCGGACGGGGACGGCGGTCTTCACGCCGTCGATCTTCTTGAGCTGGTCGGTGTAGTTCAGCAGCGCCTGCTGCCCCGGAGCGGACTCGCCCTTACCGCGCACCACGACCTGCATGGCGTCCGCGCCGAGGGCCGGGAAGTTGTCCTTGACGTACTGCACCGACTGCCGGGCCTGGTTGCCCTCGGGCAGCACCGTCTCGTCGACCTGGCCGAACTTGATGTGCAGGAACGGCGTGCCGAGCAGCAGCAGCCCGGCGATGATCGGCACCGCGACCAGCAGCGGCCGGCGCATCACCTTGCGGGCGACGAACGCCCAGATGCCGTCGTCACCCGCGGACGGCTTCACGTGCCTGCCCCGGTGCCGGCGCCAGGGCATGGCCAGCTTGTCCACCCGCGTGCCGAGGAGGCCCAGCAGCGCGGGCAGCAGGGTCAGGGACAGCAGCAGGGCGATGGCCACGGCGGACATGCCGCCGTAGGCCAGCGACTTGAGGAAGGCCTGCGGGAAGAACAGCAGCCCGGACAACGCCACGATGAGCAGCGTCGAGGAGAAGGCGATCGTCCGGCCGGCGGTGGCGACCGTGCGCCACACGGCATCCTCCGGCGAGTGGCCCGCCTCCATCTCCTCCCGGTACCGGCCGACGATGAACAGGCCGTAGTCGATGGCGGTGGCCAGGCCGAGCAACGAGGCGACGTTCACGCCGAACGAGCTGACCTCCGAGTGCAGGGCCAGCAGGTGCAGCACGCCCAGCGAGGCGAACACGGACAACCCGCCGACGATCACCGGCAGGCTGGCGGCGACCAGGCCGCCGAAGATGATGACCAGCAGGATCAGCGTGATCGGCATGGAGACCGCCTCGGCGGTGACCATGTCCTGCTTGCTGACCTGGTTCAACTCGTCCTGCAGCGGCGAGGAGCCCGCGAGCCGGAGGGCGGCGCCGTCCACGCCGAGGGAGTCCTTGATCCTGGCGTAGGACTTCGCCCGCTCGGTCTGGGTCTCGCCGGCCAGGGTGATCATCGCCGCGCCGCTGCGCTTGTCCGGGCTGACGAACTGCGGGCCGGGCGTGTTCCAGTAGGACTGCACCTTGAGCACGTCGGAGTTGGGTAGCGCGGCGAGCTTGGCGGTGATGTCCCGGCTCAGCTGCTGGTCGGCGACCGTCCTGCCCTCGGGCATGGTGTAGATGGCCACCACATCGCCGCTCTGCGCGCCGACCGTGCGTTCGATCTCGGCGGCGGCCTGGCTGGAGGCGCTCCCCGGGTCTTCGTATCCCCCCTGGCCGAGCTGGCCGAACACGCCGAGACCCCAGATGCCGGCCGCTACGGAGGCGATCCACATGACCGTCAGGGTTGTCCTGCGCGCTCGGTACACCCATTTACCGAGGGAAACAAACACCGTTGGCCCCTTCCATGCTGGAAACACCCGGGTCTAGGCGCTACGTTTCGTTGACGCTCGCCACAAAGTGGTGAACAAAGTTAACAACGCACGCGGTTCGAGATCATTACGCCATAGTGGCACTGAAAGCGGGAAACTTATGACTGATGTCACGCGCCGTGACCGCGCACGTGCGGATACCGAACGGGATATCAGGCATACGGCTCACAAACTTCTGGTTGAGCAAGGCAGGGAAGCCGTTACTCTGCGTGCTATTGCCCGAGTACTGGGAATTACCGCTCCGGCGCTATATCGCTACTATGCGTCACGGGATGCCCTGCTCCAGGAACTGTGCCGGGATGTCTGCGCGGATCTCACCGCGACGGCGCAGCTGGCCATGGACAACGTGCCCGCGGCGGATGGTCCCGGCCGGGTGAGTGCCATCTGCCGGAGCTTTCGCAGCTGGTCACTGGCCCACCCGCAGGAGTTCTCGCTGGTGTTCGGCTCTCCCAAGGAACCCAGCGCGCTGCGCACCGAATGGCATCCGGCGGACGATCCGTTCGCCAGGGTCTTCCTCGGCCTGATGGCCCGATTCTTCGCCGAAACCGGCGGAATTGTGGATACCGAGGGTCAGTCCATTGACTGGGTTCCGCCGGATCTGGTGGATGACCTGCGCGAGTACGAGTACGTGCTGCGCGAGGTGCTGGAGGAAATGGGCGCCGAGATACGCGGATTCCCGTTGAACCTGGCCGTCATTCACCTGTCACTGCAGTGGTGGGTGCGGTTGTACGGCCATGTCGCACTGGAGGTATTCGGCGCATTCCCGTTCGCGCTCTCGGATTCCGAGGCGTTGTTCGAGACGCTGCTGGAGGACCTGGCCAAGTCCACCGGGGTAAGCGGCTGAGCCGGCCGGGGTTGCGTCTGGCCGGTTGGCGAAAGATGGCTTTGGAGGACGAGCCGGGTTGGGGGCCCGACTTTCCGGCCGGGCCGTCTGGCTCGGGGTGACTCAGGGTGGTCGGCGAGCACGGTCGGGCTGGCTTTGGGGGTGCGGTACCAGCTCGGATCACGGTGCGTCGCGATCATTCCCCAGTGAGAGTAAACGGCACCGGCGAGCGGACATTGAGTCCACTGTGGACTGCGGGGTTGTTCCTGGTTCACCCACAAGAACACCACTAGCCACAGCGGCCACTCTGGTTGCACGAAGATCCGAGCCAGCAGCGATCAAGCCCGACAAACCCGAAAAGCCAGACCGGCGTGCCCCCACCAGACGGCCAGGCAGGAAAGAGGCGGCCCAGAGCCCGTCTCCCCCTCCAAAGCCCTCTTTCGACGACAGCCAGAAGCAACCACCGGGACCAGGTAGGTCCCGAAGTTGGCGATGTTCGGAAAGAGCCCGAACATCGCCAACTTCGGCGAGACGACTACAGGACCACGTTGACCAGGCGGCCGGGGACGACGATCACCTTGCGTGGCGTACCGCCGGCCAGCAGCTCGACGATCCGCTCGTCACCCAGTGCGATGGCCTTGACCTCGTCCTGGCCGGCCGACGCGGGCGCCTGGATCTTGGCCCGGACCTTGCCGTTGACCTGGATCGGGTACTCGACCGTGTCCTCCACCAGGTACTGCTCGTCGGCCACCGGGAAGTCGGCGTAGGCGATGCCGCCGGTGCTGCCCAGCTTCTCGTACAGTTCCTCGGCGATGTGCGGGGCCACCGGCGCGGTCATCAGCACCAGCGGCACCAGCAGTTCACGCGGGGTGCCCTCGGCCGACTGGTACGTCTTGGTCAGGTGGTTGTTCAGCTCGATCAGCTTGGCGATCGCGGTGTTGTACCGCAGGTTCTCGTATTCCTCGCGGACGCCCACGATCGTCTTGTGCAGCGCCTTCAGGTCCTCGGTCGACGGTGCCTGCTCGGTGACCCGCAGCTCGCCCGAGGTCTCGTCGACGGCGTTGCGCCACAACCGCTGCAGGTACCGCTGCGCGCCGACGGCGTCCCGAGTGGACCAGGGGCGGTCGGTGTCCAGCGGGCCCATGGACATCTCGTACACGCGCAGCGTGTCCGCGCCGTACGCCTCGCACATCTCGTCCGGGGAGACGGAGTTCTTCAGGCTCTTGCCCATCTTCCCGTACTCGCGGTTGACCTCGGCGCCCTCGAAGAAGAACTTGCCGCCGGACTCCTCGACCTTCTCGGCCGGAACGTAGAAACCACGCTCGTCGGTGTAGGCGAAGGCCTGGATGTAGCCCTGGTTGTACAGCCGGCGGAACGGCTCCTCCGAGCTGACGTGGCCCAGGTCGAACAGCACCTTGTGCCAGAACCGGGCGTACAGCAGGTGCAGCACCGCGTGCTCCACGCCGCCCACGTACAGGTCGACGCCGCCGGTGTCCTTGGCGCCGAAGGTCGCGGTGTCCTTGCCCAGCCAGTACTGCTCGTTCTCCGGGGCGCAGAAGGTCTCGCTGTTGTTCGGGTCCAGGTAACGCAGGTGGTACCAGCAGGAACCCGCCCAGTTGGGCATGGTGTTGGTCTCGCGCCGGTACTTGCGGACACCGTCGCCCAGGTCCAGCTCGACGTGCACCCACTCGGTGGCCTTGCCCAGCGGCGGCGCCGGGTCGCTCTCGCTGTCCTCGGCGTCGAAGGTCTGCGGCGCGTAGTCGGCTACCTCGGGCAGCGCCACCGGCAGCATGCTGTCCGGCAGCGCGTGCGCGACGCCGTCCTCGTCGTAGACGATCGGGAACGGCTCACCCCAGTACCGCTGCCGGGAGAACAGCCAGTCGCGCAGCTTGAACTGCGTGGTGCCGTGCCCCTTGCCCTGCTCCTCCAGCCAGGCGATGGTCGTCTTCTTCGCCTCGGCGACGTCCATGCCGTCCAGGAAGCCACTGTTGATCGCGGCCCCGTCACCGGTGAAGGCGCCCTCGTGGCCCTCGGGGGTCTGCACGGTGCGGATGATCGGCAGGCCGAACGCCTCGGCGAACTCCCAGTCCCGGGTGTCCTGCGCGGGCACGGCCATGATCGCGCCGGTGCCGTAGCCCATCAGCACGTAGTCGGCGATGAACACCGGGACCTGCGCGCCGTTGACCGGGTTGACCGCGAAGGAACCGGTGAAGACGCCGGTCTTCTCCTTGTTCTCCTGGCGGTCCAGGTCGGTCTTCAGTGAGGCGGCGCGCCGGTAGACCGCGACGGCCTCGGCCGGGGTGGCCGCGCCGCCGGTCCAGCGACTGTCCACATCGGACGGCCACTCGGCGGCGATCAGCTTGTCCACCAGGGGGCTCTCCGGAGCCAGCACCGCGTAGGTGGCGCCGAACAGGGTGTCCGGGCGGGTGGTGAACACCTCGAAGCTCGTGTCCGCGGCCGGGACGTCGAACCGCACCTGGGCGCCGTAGGAGCGGCCGATCCAGTTGCGCTGCATGGTCTTGACCTTGTCCGGCCACTCCAGCCGGTCCAGGTCATCGGTCAGCCGGTCCGCGTACGCGGTGATCTTCATGATCCACTGACGCAGGTTGCGGCGGAACACCGGGAAGTTGCCGCGCTCGCTGCGGCCGTCCGCGGTGACCTCCTCGTTGGCCAGCACGGTGCCCAGGCCGGGGCACCAGTTGACCGGCTGGTCGCTGGGCTGGGCCAGGCGGTGGTCGTCGATGATCGCGCGCTGTTCGACGAAGGTCAGCTCACACCAGCCGCGGCCGCCCGGCACCGGGCGCTTGCCCTGGGCGAACTCCGCCTCCAGCTCGGCGATCGGCCGGGCCTTGCCGGCGTCGGCGTCGTACCAGGAGTTGAAGATCTGCAGGAAGATCCACTGGGTCCAGCGGTAGAAGTCCAGGTCGGTGGTGGACACCGAGCGCCGGTCGTCGTGCGCCAGGCCGATGCGCCGCAGCTGCCGCTTGTAGGTGGCGATGTTCCGCTCGGTGCTGATCCGCGGGTGCTCACCGGTGGCGACCGCGTGCTGCTCGGCGGGCAGGCCGAACGAGTCGTAGCCCAGGGTGTGCAGCACGTTGTGGCCGGTCATCCGCTTGTAGCGGCCCAGAACGTCGGTGCCGATGTAGCCCAGCGGGTGGCCGACGTGCAGGCCGGCGCCGGACGGGTACGGGAACATGTCCATGATGAACGACTTCGGCAGCCCGGCGCGGGGGTCGTCGGCTGCGAGCGGGCCCACCGGGTTCGGCGCCTGGAAGGTGCCCTGGTTCTCCCAGGCGTCCTGCCATTTGCGCTCGATATCTCCGGCCAGTTCGGCGGTGTACCGGAATGCCGGTACCGCCTCGACAGTGGTCGCCTCGCTCATCGGATAAATCCCTCTCATGTTGTTCCGCTCAACTCATGCCCCGTGAAATACGAAACCCCTCAGTCCGGAACAGGACATGAGGGGATGGCCGCGCTGATGATCAGGTCCGATCGGTGATCAGCGCGGCGGGCTAAGGAGCAGAACGGCGCTCATGTCATCAGCATAACCTGCGCGTCGAGGCAATTGACTTCGGCCAAGCTGATCGGTAGCCCATAAACAATCCGACCGTTCGGCGATTAGTCCCAACCCCCACTCGCCCGAACGGGGGGAGTGGGTGGCAGGCTTGTAACCATGACGGGTGAGCCCAAGGCCGACATGCCGCACCTTCTGGGCACCGACCTCCGCGGGTCGACCGCCTCGCTGCGCGCGTCCTACACCGGCGAGCGAGAGGTTGATGCCGCCGCTGCGTTACGTAGCGGCGGCACGACAACGCCGCTCGACACGTGTTCCGAGAGCCAGCGCAGACTCCGGGCTCTACTCGCGGTACTGCTGCTGAACAACGATCCGTCGGGCACGGTCATCGACTGTGGACTGTCCGGCCTGCTGAACACCGGCCTGGTGCTGTCCCCGCGCTTCGACGAGTTCGTGTTGCTGACCGACGACCCGCAGCGGGTGGTCCGGCTGCTGCTGCCCGGGGACGACGGCCACCTCGGCCTGCCCGGGCTGCGGCCCATGCGCACCGACGAGGAACGCGGCGGCTTCGTGTTCCGGCATCCGCCCAGCCGGGCGCTGCTGCGGGTGGCGCCGACCCGGGCCCGCCGGATCTCCCCGCCCACCGAGTGGCTGGAGGCCAGCCGGTCCGCCCGGCTGACCAGCATCGAGACGCAGGTCAGCGCGACCGTGCCCGCGATGCACCCCGACGCCATGCGCCTGCTCGGCGCGCTGGCCAGCAGGCTCACCATGCGGCACCCGGCGGGGCGCTGGGCGGTGGGCAAGCTCACCTGGGATCCCCTGGCGGAGTTCCGGGTGGCCCGGACGATCACCGAGGGGCCTCGGCAGTATCGGCTCACCGGCGCGGGCGCCGACTGGAGTCTGCGCTGGTCCGGCGGCATGCCGGTGCCTCCGGGCGAGGTCGCGATCGGGTTGACCGACAGCTTCGCCGGGCTGCCGGGAGCGGTGGCGATGAGCGGCGAGCGGGGGCTCGAGGTGCACTTCCGCGAGGCTCGGCTGGCCCTGCTGCCGTAGATCACCGCCGGGAGTTTTACTCTGGAGCGGTGACTATCGCCCTTCCCGTGTTGTCCGGTGCCGCGATCCTGTTCGGCATGGCGATCGGCTACGCCGGATGGCGCGGCCTGCGCCGCACGCTGCCGCGCAACCGTTTCTTCGGGGTGCGCACCGAGCAGACCCTGCGCAATGAGAACGCCTTCGCCGTGGCGAACCAGGTGGCCGGCCTGCCGAACCTGGTCGCGGGCGTGGTGATGCTGCTGGTCGGCGTGCTGAGCCTGTTCGTCGGCAGCAGCTCGGTCGCGCTCACCGTGCTGCTGGTCGGCATCGTGGCCGCCGGGCTGGTGGCCGTGGCCGGTGGCGTTCAGGGTGCCAAGGCCGCCGCGCTGGTCCCGGACGAGCCGGAACCGGCGCGCGGCGGATGCGCCGGTGGCTGCTGCGGTTCGCTGTGCGGCAAGGCCGAGGGCGTTACGGCTTAGCCGGTGTGTCGGTCACCGTCAGCACCGGCACGCTCGTCGTGGTGACGACCGGTGGCGTGGAGACCGAGGAACTGGACGACGACCCGGTCGTCGGTGGCCTGTCCCGGCCCGGCTGAGTCGTCGGTGCGGGATTGGTCGTGGGCGCGACGGAGTTCGTCGGGCGGAGCGAGCTGGTCCGCGCGGCAGGCATCATCTGCACCTGACCGTCGACGGTGCCCAGCGGCAGGCCGGGACCGGACGAGCTGGTCGTTCCCGGGCGCTCCTGCGCGGGTGCCGGCCCGCTGACGTGGTTCTGCTCCTGGGAGATCTGCTCCTTGGGCAGCGAGAACAGGCCCGCGAAGCCGAGGAAGCCGAGGACCGCGACACCCGCCACGGCCATGGCGGCGATGTTGGCGGTCGTCGCCCGGGCGCTGGCCTTCTCCCGTCGCCTACGCGCAGCCGTCAGCTGCTCGGCGGACAGCACATTGGGCAGGATCTGGATCGGTTGATCGAGTCGGACGGTCGCTGTGGATGACCCCTCGTCGCCGGTGTCCAGGTCCGCAGGCGACGCGGCGTTCTGAGCAAGCACGATGCCTCACTTCATAGTCCCCTCGCGCCGTTCCCCAACGGACGCCCGATCAGTCGGGCCCCAGCCTCCTGAGACCGGCACTTCTGAATCAATGCAAGACACCAAAGCGGCGCTACACCGTTGGGAAACCCTTATCTGCAACGGGAACTAGTTTCGCTCCGTATCAATGGGATGGGTGGCCATCATGGCCAGCGGCATCCCCTGCCGACGCAGTACCCGACCCCACAGATCGATCGTGGCGGGCACCAGCACGTCGTCCGGAAGCGCCGAGACCACCATCCAGTCTCCCCGGTCGATCTCCCCCGCGAGCTGTCCTGTTCCCCAGCCGGAATAGCCGGCGAACACCCGCAGCCCACGCACCCACGGCACGAGCTCCTCCGGATCGCCGTCCAGGTCCACCAGCGCCACCGGGCCGTTCACCGCGATCAGCCCGGGCAGCTCGTCGATGTGCTTGCCGTTGCGCAGCGCGGCCAGGCACAACGCCGTCTTCTGCTCCACCGGCCCGCCGATGAAGATCGCCTGCGGCCGGGTGGCGTGCTCGCCCCAGCCGGGCAGCACGTCGTGCACGGCGACCTCGCTGGGCCGGTTCAGCACGACCCCCAGCGTGCCCTCACTGCGGTGATCGATGATGTAGATGACCGTGCGCTGGAAATTGGGGTCCTTCAGGCTCGGCGTCGCGACCAGCAACGAGCCCGGTACGACCGCGTCCGCGTCTTCGGATTCCACGTCGCACATGATTCCACTGCGGACTCCTCTGCGGGCGGTACTCCACGCCAGGACACGGAGTCGTAGGCTCGTGTGGTGATGACTGCCGCGAGTACCCAGCCCGACCGCGTCGAAAAGGTCGGCGTGCGCAAACTCGCGGTGAATAAGGACTTTCGCAAGCTCGTCCTGGCCAGGATCGCCGTGCAGTGGGGCGAGGGCCTGTTCCAGGCCAGCCTGGGTGGCGCGGTGGTGTTCAACCCGGAGCGGGAGGCCAACCCGACGGCGGTGGCGCTCGCGTTCACCGTGTTGTTGCTGCCGTACTCGGTCATCGGCCCGTTCGCGGGCGCGCTGCTGGACCGCTGGGACCGCAGGCAGGTGCTGCTGGTGGCCAACCTGATCCGGATCCCGATGGTGCTGCTGGTCGCGGCCACCGTCGGCCTGGGTTACGGCGGAGTGCCGCTGTACACGGCCGCGCTGCTGGCGGCGGGCACCACCCGGTTCATCCTGGCCGGGCTGTCCGCGTCGCTGCCCCACGTGGTCTCCAGGGAGAACCTGGTCGAGGCCAATGCCGCGGCGGCCACCATCGGCGCGATCACCGCGGTCGTCGGCGGCAGCTGCGCCATCCTGCTGCGCGGCCTGGTCGGCGCGGGCAACCAGGGCTCCGGCTGGGTCACCGTCGTCTCGGCGGTCGGCTCGGCGCTGGCGGTGTGGGCAGTCCTGTCGTTCCGCCGCTCACAGCTGGGCCCGGACGAGGTGCACGAGGCGGCCAGGGCGGTCGTCGCAATCGCGCACGGCCTCGGCGACGGCGTCCGCGCGGCGGCCCGTACCCCCTCGGTGGCGGCGGGCTTCGTCGCGCTGATCATGCACCGGCTGAGCTTCGGCGCGATGATCGTGGCCGGCCTGCTGATGATGCGGAACTACTTCACGGACTCCGGCCCCTGGCGGGCGGGCATGGGCGGCGTCGGCGAGGTCCTGTTGTTCGCCGCGGCGGGCATCATGCTCGCGGCGCTGGTCACCCCGTGGCTGCAACACCGGCTCGGCCAGCGGATCATGCTGTGCGGCGCGCTCGGACTGTCCGCCGTCGCCCAGCTCGTCCTGGTGGTCCCCGCGTACCTGCCCCTGCTGCTGGCCGGCGCGTTCGTCATCGCGGGCACCGGGCAGGTGATCAAGCTCTGCGTGGACACGGCGGTGCAGCGGGATGTGGCCGACGAGCTGCGTGGCCGGGTGTTCGCCCTCTACGACACGCTGCTCAACGTCATCCAGGTGGCCGCGGCGGCGCTGGCTGCCCTCGTGTTGCCTGACAACGGTGTCTCCTACCCGCTGCTGGTGGGTGCGGCGGTGGTGTACCTGCTGGGGATTCCGGCGTACCTGGTGATCGATCGGCGGCCGGCCTAGGGCTGTTGCCGGGGTCGGGTCTGGGCTGTTCGGCGAAGGATGGCTTTGGAGGGGGAGACGGGTTTCGGGCTGCGTCTTTCCTGCCTGGCCGTTGGGTGGGGGCACGCCTGTCTGGGCTTTCGGGTCTTGATGGCGTCCTGCGCGGGACCGTGCGGACCCGCACGTGGCTGAAGTGACCACTGGTGCCGGCGGTGCCCCTGTGAGTGAACGGGCGTTGGTTTATCCGTCTTCAAGACCGAAAACAGGGTGCTTTTCGGTCTTGAAGACGGATAACTCCCTTGGTCCACAGTGGAGCGTGGGGTTGTTCCATCTTCAAGATGGATTTGGGGCCCCGGATCCATCTTGAAGATGGAACATTGCCAACCGGTTCACCCACAGGGGCACCAGTGGTCGCTGTGGCCTCATCAGTAACGCGCAGGTCGGCTGCGGAAACGATCGAGGCGCAACAAAGCCCGGAAGCGACCGGCACCCGACCAAGCCCGAAAGCACAGACCGGCGTGCCCCCACCAGACAGCCCGGCAGGAAAGACGCCGCCCGAAGCCCGTCTCCCCCTCTAAAGCCATCCTTCGACGACAGGCCAGACCCAGCCCAAACCCCCAGGAACTACCGCAGCCCCTCGCGCTCGGCCCAGGCCAGCAGCTCGGCCTCGGCGTCCTCCCGGGACAGCGGCCCCCGGTCCAGGCGCAGTTCCTTCAGGTACTTCCACGCCTGTCCCACCTGCGGGCCGGGCGGCAGTCCGAGCAGCTCCATGATCGCGTTGCCGTCCAGGTCCGGGCGGACGCGTGCCAGGTCCTCGGCGGCGGCGATCCGGTCGATGCGCTCTTCCAGGTCGTCGTAGGTGGCCTGGAGCAGGGCGGCCTTGCGCCGGTTGCGGGTGGTGCAGTCGGCGCGCACCAGCTTGTGCAGCCGGGACAGCAGCGGGCCGGCGTCGGTGACGTAGCGGCGGACGGCGGAGTCGGTCCACTCGCCCTTGCCGTATCCGTGGAAGCGCAGGTGCAAGTACACCAGCTGGGAGACATCGTCGATGATCTCCTTGGAGTACTTCAGGTCGCGCAGCCGCTTGCGGGTCATCTTCGCGCCGACGACCTCGTGGTGGTGGAAGCTGACGCCGCCGCCGGACTCGTGCTTGCGGGTGGCCGGCTTGCCGATGTCGTGCAGCAGCGCGGCCAGCCGGAGCACCAGGTCCGGCTCGCCCTCCTCCAGGTCCATCGCCTGGTCCAGCACCACCAGGGAGTGCTGGTAGACGTCCTTGTGCTGGTGGTGCTCGTCGATCTCCAGCTTCATCCCGGGCAGCTCAGGCAGCACGAACTCGGCCAGCCCGCTGTCCACCAGCAGCTCGATCCCGCGCCGGGCGTACGCGCCGCACAGCAGCTTGGACAGCTCGGCCTGCACCCGCTCCCTGGTGATGCGCTGCAGCTGCGGCGCCATCTCGGTCAGCGCCTCCAGGACCCGGGGCGCCGGGGTGAAGCCCAGCTGGGCGACGAAGCGGACCGCGCGCAGCATGCGCAGCGGGTCGTCGTTGAACGACTCCTCCGGGGTGGCCGGAGTGTCCAGCAGGCCGTCGACCAGGGCCTGACGGCCGTTGTGCGGGTCGATGAACTGCTTCTGCGGCAGCTTCACCGCCATCGCGTTCACCGTGAAGTCGCGCCGCACCAGGTCACCCTCGACGGTGTCGCCGAACCGGACCTCGGGGTTGCGGGAGACCCGGTCGTAGACGTCGGCGCGGAAGGTGGTGATCTCCATGGTGCTGCCGTGCTTGGTGATGCCGACGGTGCCGAAGGCGATGCCGGCGTCCCAGATGCCGTCCGCCCACGGCTTCAGCAGGGCGAGGATCTGCTCGGGGCGCGCGTCGGTGGTGAAGTCCAGGTCATTGCTGGGGCGGCCGAGCAGTGCGTCGCGCACGCTGCCGCCGACCAGGTACAGCTCGTGCCCGGCCGCTGCGAACTTGGCCGCCAGTTCCTCGGCGGCGGGTGCCAGTTCCACGACTGCATTCTGCTGGGCGAGCACGAAGTTCTTCACCTGGGATTTCAAACGCCGGGACAGGACACCCCAGCCTAATGGACGTCTACCATCGGAGATATGTCTGCCTCGTCCGGTCGGAAGTCAGTGCGCCGGCGTGGGCGGCGCGGTGGCCGGATGCGCACCGTGGCGGAGGTGTCCGCCGGGGGGCTGGTGGTCGACCTGCTCGACGGCAGCGCGGCCGTCATCGGCCGGCTGGACCGCAAGGGGCAGTTGCTGTGGTCCCTGCCCAAGGGGCACCTGGAACAGGGGGAGACCCCGGAGCAGGCGGCGGTCCGGGAGGTCGGCGAGGAGACCGGGATAGCCGGACGGGTCCTGGGCTCGCTCGGCACCATCGACTACTGGTTCGTGGCCGAGAACCGGCGGGTGCACAAGACCGTGCACCACTACCTGATGGAGGCCGTCGGCGGCGAACTGTCCGATGAGGACATTGAAGTTACCGAGGTGGCGTGGGTGTCGTTGGCGGACCTGGATAGCCTTCTGGCATACGCGGATGAGCGCAGACTGGTACGTCGCGCCGCCGAGGTATTGACCACCATTTCCGACGCAGTCGAGCAGGAAAAACCGGAATCAGCATGAAGCTGTCCAGCATTCCCCCGTATTCGCGCCGCCTACTCGCGCGCGGCGGAGCGCTGCTCGGTGTGATCGCACTGTCCGCCGCCGCCACCGCGGGCCCCCTGTCCGCCCAGCCGGTGGAGCCCCAGTTCAGGGCGCAGGTCAACGTCACCTCGCTCGGCCCGACCCTGGTGACGCCCGAGTCGGGCGACCACCTCACGGTCAGCGCGGACATCATCAACACCAGCGATCGCGAGCTCTCCGACATCAACGTGCGCATCGAGCGCGGCAACGCCCTGACCAGCGAGGACTCCCTGAGAGACGCGGTCGGCAGCAGCCAGGGAACCGAGTCCGTCACCACCAGATTCACCCGCGTCCAGGGCGAGCTTCAGCCCGGCGAGCGCAAGCAGGTGACCCTGGAGGTCAAGTTCCAGGGCGCGGGTGCCGACTCGCTGCGGCTGGCCAACCCGGGCGTCTACCCGCTGCTGGTCAACGTGAACGCCACGCCGGACTTCGGCGGCCCGGCGCGGGTCGGCGCGCGCAGCTTCCTGCTTCCGGTGCTCGGCCTGCCGGGCAGCAACCCGGCGGACGTGAAGCCCAAGACCACCCCGGGCCCGGGGCTGACGCTGCTGTGGCCGATCTCCGAGCAGCCCAAGCGCCTGTCCAACGCGCTCGGCGACCAGCTGCTGCTGGCCGATGACTCCCTGGCCACCTCGCTGGCCTCGGGCGGCAGGCTGTTCAACCTGGTCAAAGCGGTGGAGACGAACGCGGGCGCCGGTTCTCCGGTGGGTTCCGCGCTGTGCCTGGCCATCGACCCCGACCTGCTGAGCACCGTCTCGCAGATGGCCAAGGGCTACCAGTTCCGGACACCGGAGGGCCCGGCACCGGGCACCGGCAAGGCCGCGGCCACCGCCTGGCTGGCCAAGCTGGGCGAACAGGCCAAGTCGCACTGCGTGGTGCCGATCCCCGCCGCCGACGCCGACCTGGTGGCGTTGTCCAGGGCCGGGCTGAACGACCTGCTGGCCAAGGCGGTGAGCATGTCCGGTGAGATCAACCGGATCCTGGGCGCCCAGCCGTTGCCCAGCTTCCTCTGGCCGATCAACGGCCAGCTGGACGGCCGCACCCTGACCAGCCTGATCAACTCCGGGACCAAGGCCCTGTTGCTGGACCCGCACACACTGTCCGCGAAGCCGGAGAACGCCCAGCCGGTGAAGTTGCTGGGCAGCAGCGCGGACGGCGACAACGGTCCGATCGCGCTGCGCCTCGACCCGCTGCAGTCCGGGGCGTTCAGCTCCCCGCTGGGCATGGGCAGCCAGGACGCGCTCGGCGCGCTGGCCTTCCGCTCCTGGTTCGAGCAGGGCGGGATCGCCGGCGGCACGATGATCGTCACGCCGCCGTGGGTGTTCGCCCAGTCCAGCACCGAGTACGACCAGTACCTGCAGAGCGTGCAGTTCCTGTTCAGCAAGCAGGCGGCGGTCCCCAAGCCGCTGGCCGAGCTGTACGCGGCGCCCCCCAGCCAGTCCGGGGTGACCGTCAGCTACCCGCCGACCGCGGCGGCGGCCGAGGTCCAGCCGCAGGTCATCACCGAGATCCAGGCCTCGCACACCACGATCCAGGCCCTGGAGAGTGCGATGGAGCTCGATCCGGCCACCAACAAGGGGCCGGATCAGCTGATGGACCCGGTGCGCACCGCGCTGCTGCGGGCGGCCTCCGGGGCGTGGCGTGGCGACCCGGCGGGCGCCGAGCGCACCGCGAGCCAGGTCGACCAGGACCTGACCGAGCTGCAGAACGGCATCACCGTGGTACAGCCGAGTACGCCGTACTCGCTGGCCTCGGACAAGAGCCCGCTGCTGGTGACGATCTGGAACAAGCTTCCGGTGCTGGTCAACGTCAAGGTGGTGCTGTCCAACACCTTCGGGCTGAAGACCGACGAGGTCGCGGTCGAGCAGCTGCCGAGCAACAGCCGGAAGACGGTCAAGATCTCCGCCGAGGTGCTGCGCTCCGGCCAGTTCGGCGTGGATGCCTGGCTGACCACGCCCAAGGGCACCCGGCTCGGTGGCACCAGCCGGTTGCTGGTGCAGTCGACCGCATACGGCACGATCACCCTGGTGCTGACCGGCACCGCGGCCGCCGCACTCGCTCTCCTGGTCGGCCGCCGCATCTGGCGGCGGATCAAGACAGGCCAGCGGAAGACGGCGCAGACGAAAGTGGAGCAAGGTGACGTCACCACCGCCGAACCACCCACCGGAGCAGACGGAGCCGAGGATCTCGCCGGTCTCTCCGGTTCCGCTCCGGTCATCAAGTCCTGAGGACCCGGTGACGGAACCGATTCCACTCGCGGATCCGCCGACGACGCCCATCCGGCTGCCCGACCTGGACAGCACCGCGGTGATCCCGGCGGTCCGCGAGGAACCGGCCGAGCCGTCGCTGGCGAAGACCACGGGCTCGATGGCGATCGCCACCCTCGCGAGCCGGCTCACCGGCTTCCTGCGGACGGTGCTGCTGGTCGTGGTGGTCGCCGCCGCGTCCAAGGTCACCTCGGACTCGTACCTCGTCGCCTTCACCCTGCCCACGGTGATCAATGAGCTGCTGATCGGCGGCGTGCTGACCAGCGTGATCATCCCGGTGCTGGTGCGCGCGGAGAAGGAGGACGCGGACCACGGCGAGGCCTTCGTCCGGCGGATGGTGACCCTCAGCGTCGTCTACCTGGCCATCGCCACCGCCGTCGCCGTGGCGCTCGCCCCGCTGCTCGTCTCGATCTACCTGGAGGAGGGCAAGAAGACCAGCCCCGAGCTGGCCACCGCCTTCTCCTACCTGATCCTGCCGGCGATCATCTTCTTCGGACTCGGCGCGTTGTTCTCCGCGATCCTGAACACCAAGGGCGTGTTCGGCCTCCCGGCGTGGGCGCCGGTGATGAACAACATCATCATGATCGCCACGCTGGGCGTCTTCGCCCTGCTGCCCGGTGAGATCACCCTGAACCCGGTACAGATGACGCAGCCGAAGGTGCTGGTCCTGGGCCTGGGCACCACGCTGGGCATCGCGTTCCAGGCCATGGTCATGGTGCCCGCGCTGCGCCGCTCGGGCGTCTCGCTGCGGCCCAAGTGGGGCTGGGATCCCCGGCTGAAGCAGTTCGGCGGGCTGGCCGGCTGGGCGGTGCTCTACGCCGGGATCAGCGCGGCCGGTTTCGCGATCCTGACCCGGGTCGCCTCCAAGGCGGCCGACGGCAACATCACCTTCTTCCAGAGCGCCTGGCTGCTGCACCAGGTACCCGCCGGCATCATCGGCGTCGCGCTGCTGACCGCGATCATGCCCCGGATGAGCCGGGCGGCGGCGGACGGCGACACCGAGGGCGTGGTCCGGGACCTGTCGCTGGGCAGCAGGCTGGCCGCGGTGGCGCTCATCCCGCTGAGCATGATCATGACCGTGCTGGGCCCGAGCATCGGTGCGGGCCTATTCGGTCTCCGGGGCGGCAGCAGCACCGAGAACGGGCTGCGCATCGGTTTCGCGCTGGCCTGGCTGGCGTTCAGCATCCTGCCGTTCCAGGTCACCATGCAGCAGATGCGGGTCTTCTACGCGACACAGGACGCCCGGACACCGACGATCATCAACCTGATCATGAACGTGTTCCGGATCGCCGCGTTCGCCGTCGTGCCGGCGTTCTTCACCGGCGAGCGGGTGCTCTACGCGCTGTGCTTCATCTTCGGCCTGGCCTTCGTGATCGGCGCGGTCGTCGGCGAGTTCTGGCTGCGGGCCCGGATCGGCGCGCTCGGCACCCGGGAGGTGCTGAACACGGTGCTGCGCACCTCGGCGGCCAGCCTGGGTGGCGCGGTGGCGATCCTGGTGGTCGTCACCGGGCTGAACCTGCTGATCGGCTCGGACACCACGCTGGCGACCTCCTGGGCGCGGATCATCGTCGGCACGGCCGTCGGTGGCGGAGTGGTGCTCGTGCTGATGCGCATGCTCAAGGTGACCGAGCTGGACCCGGTGATGGCGAAGATCAGCGGACTGGTGCGGCGCGGGTAGATCGAGCCGTGTCAGGATCGTTGATTAATCGTGCCGCGACGAATATTAGTCCGTTCGGGTACATCTATGATGTTGCTGTGGGTGAGCAATACGGAGGGATAGCCCCATCCGGCTGCCATCGAAGGTGATGGGGCGCACGCCGCTGCTAGCAGGCCTACCACCGGCCGACACGCCGCTGCCCGGACTGGTCAGACCTCCCCCGATCGCCGGGCTGTCACTGGGCGGAATGGCTGCTTTCCGCCCGGTCCGACTGCTGCGGGTGGTCGAATTCGATCGAGCAGTGACCAGGATCGCCGGTGGCATGAGCCGCCGCTGACCTTCAGTTTCACGTACGCTCGGACACGAGAATGGTAGGTAACGCCACAGTGGTGACGTCGTTGCTACGTGAGGGCGTCCTGCTGGATGGGCGAGCCGAGTTGGCAGGCAGTAGGTGAGCGGAAGGTCCATGGAGTCTCAGGCGCCGGATCGCGGTGATGTCACAGACACCGCGCTAAGCAACAACGCAGGGCACAGTGCTGCCCTCGTTCCGGGCGGAGTGCTGGGCGAAGGCCGATACCGCTTGCTGTCGTTCGTGGGAATCGACGCGCGCTGCCAAGCTCAGCTGTGGCGGGCGCGGGACGCGGCACTGGGGCGCGAGGTCGCGCTGACCGTGTTCGTCGGTTCCCCCGCCGAATCCAAGGCCGGTAAGGCCGACAAGAGCCTGGAACGAGCCATGCAGGCCGCCGGCTTCACCCACCCCGGTATGTCCAGGGTGCTGGACGTCCTGGTCTTCGGACAGGGCGTCGGTGAGACCGAGGGCGTGCTCGGCATGGTCGTCGCCGAGTGGACCAAGGGGACCGACCTGGTCGACCTGGTCGGCGACGGACCACTGCCACCGGCCGCCGCGGCGCAGCTGCTGCAGCCCCTCGCGGGCGCGGTGGACGCTGCACACCGGGCCGGACTGGTGCTGGGCACCGACCACCCGCAGCGCATCCGGGTGACCCCGGAAGGGCACCTGCGGCTGGCGTTCCCCGGACCCCGGCCGGAGACCACCGAATCCGATGACGTGAAGGGCCTCGGCGCTTCGCTGTATCTGCTGCTGACCGGCCGCTGGGCCCTCGAAGGCGGACCGAGCAGCCTGCGGGCCGCACCGGTCGGCCCGGACGGCACCGTGGTCGCGCCGCGCACGCTGCGCCCGACCGTGCCGCTGGAACTGTCCACCGTCGCGGTGCGCAGCCTGTCCCCGGACTCCGTCTCGGAGACCACCGGCGGCGGTATCCGCACCGGCGCCGCGATCCTGCAGGTCCTGCAGCAGACCGGCACCGACGAGACACACACGAACGTACTGGCCAGGATCGCCCCGCAGGCCCTCGCCGGCTCGCAGTCCCCGCCCACCGGTCCGCTGCCCACCCAGCAGCTGCCCGGCGGCAACGGAGCGGCCCAGCAGCCGCGCCCGCAGGAGCTGTGGCGGGACGAGGACCCGACGCCGGACGGCGAGCAGAAGCGCAAGCTGCGGATGGGCATGGCCGCCCTCGGCGCCGCCACCGGCATCGTGCTGCTGTGGCTGGGCGCGCAGGTGGTCGGCGTGGTCACCGGCAGCGGTAGCGGCTGGACCGGCCCCAAGCTGGGCGGCGACAACCCGTCGGCGAGCAACCAGCCCGCGAGCAACCAGCCGCAGCCCGGCGCCCAGGTGGGCCTCGGTGCCCCGGCGTTGATCGCCACTGACGACAAGGAACACCCGGAGAAGTTGCCCCTGCTGATCGATGGCAAGAGCAACACCAAGTGGGTCAGTCAGTGGTTCCTCGACCCGATGCCCACCTCCAAGCCGGGTATCGGTTTCCTGATCCCGCTGAAGGACGCCGGCTCGTTGTCCAAGGTGACCCTCGAGGGCATCACCAAGGACACCAAGGTGGAGATCCGGTCTTCCGACTCGGCCAGTCCCGGCGGCATCGACGGCACCAGGAAGCTGGCCGAGGGCACGGCGGGCGGCGGCACCCTGGAGATTCCGATCGACGCCAAGGACCAGGTGAAGTACCTGGTGATCTGGATCGTCCAGCAGGGGAAGAACGGTCAGGGGCAGTACCAGACCGAGATCGGCGAGATCAAGGTATTCAGGTCCGCCTCACCCGCGTAAGAAGGTCCCGATAGGGTCACTTTCGTGACCGCACCCGCGCGTTCGGACGCTGAGTTGATGGCCGCCCACGCGGCCGGAGATCCCCGTGCGTTCAGCGACCTGGTGAACAGACATCGGGACCGGATGTGGACGACCGCGCTGCGCACCATGCGGGACCAGGAAGAGGCGGCCGACGCGCTGCAGGACGCCATGGTCTCCGCGTTCCGCGGCGCCGCCACCTTCCGGGCGGAATCGCAGGTCAGTACCTGGTTGCACCGCATCGTGGTGAACGCCTGCTACGACCGGCTGCGCAAGAAGATGGTCCGCCCGGCGGTCTCCCTGGAAGAGGCCACGCACGTGGAGCCCATCGTCGGCGACCGGACGGCCGAGCGGGACATGCGCTTCGTGGTGGACGCCGCACTGCGGCAACTGCCCGACGAGCAGCGTGGACCGATCGTGCTCGTTGACATCGAGGGATACTCGGTAGCTGAAACGGCCCAACTTCTGGGTATCGCCGAAGGTACGGTGAAGAGTCGCTGCTCCCGGGGACGGCTGAAACTCGCCAAACTTCTCGGCCATCTACGGAACCAGGGCGAGCCCGGGGACGTCCCACCAGATACGACACCCGAGTAAGTACGACCATGTGGAGGGACCATGACCGGCTTCCAGCAGCCACCGGTTGGTCCGCCCTGGTCCGAGGACGACATCGCCGACCTGCACGCCGGCCTGTTCGAGCCGGGCGTCGAGCGTGAACTCCGCGCCCGGATGGCCCAGGATCCCGCCGCGAGTGCGGTACTGGCCGCGCTGGACGCCACCACGGAACATCTCGGGGCGGCGCCGCTGATCCCGATGCCCACCGAGGTCGCCGCCCGGCTGGAGGCCGCGCTGGCCAAGTCCGCCGCCCCGAAGTCGAACGTGGTCGACCTGGCCTCCCGGCGCGGGATCAAGTGGGGCGCCGGCGTACTGGCGGTCGCGGCCGCGGCGGCCGCCATCGCGGTCATCAGCACCCAGGGCCTGACCACTCCGGGCGCGGCGAGCTCCCAGCCACTGGCGCTCAACAGCGCCCAGTTGCGATCCGCGGTGCCCGCAGGCGTCCTCGGCGTGACGGACCCCGGCCCGGTGCAGGACAAGCTCACCGGCTGCCTGGAGGCCAACAACGCGTCCGGTAAGCCCCTCGGTACCCGGCAGGCGGTGCTGGACGGTGGCAAGCGCGCGGTGATCCTCATCCTGCCCGGTGGCACCGCGGGCCGGTACCGCGTGCTGGTGGTCGGCCCGGATTGCGGGCCCGGCACCTCGGACACGATCTCCGACACCATCGTCGGCTGAACCTTCTGCTGCCTCCGGCCGAATGCCCGTAAGGCGCGTCACCGCGGGGAATGGCCCCGCCTAGGATCGCGTTGGGTCCGGTAGGGATCCACTAAGGATTCAAGGAGAGGGTCACGGTGACTGAGCAGCAGACAGACGAGGTGCGCAACCTCATCATCATCGGGTCGGGGCCGGCGGGTTACACCGCAGCGGTCTACGCCGCCCGCGCTCAGCTCAACCCGCTGGTCTTCGAGGGTTCCCAGTTCGGCGGCGCGTTGATGACCACCACCGAGGTCGAGAACTACCCCGGATTCCGCGAGGGCATCATGGGCCCGGAGCTCATGGAGCAGATGCGGGAGCAGGCCAAGCGGTTCGGTGCCGAGCTGCGCGCCGAGGACGTGGAGACCGCCGACCTGGCCGGACCGGTCAAGTCCGTCACGGTGAACGGCAAGGTGTACCGGGCCAAGGCCGTGGTGCTGGCCATGGGCGCCGCTCCGCGCTACCTGAACGTCCCCGGCGAGCAGGAGCTGCTCGGCCGCGGTGTGTCCTCCTGCGCGACCTGCGACGGCTTCTTCTTCCGGGAGCACGACATCGCGGTGATCGGCGGCGGTGACTCGGCGATGGAGGAGGCCACCTTCCTCACCCGGTTCGCCAAGTCGGTCACGCTGATCCACCGGCGCGAGGAGTTCCGCGCCTCGCGGATCATGCTGGAGCGGGCGAAGGCCAACCCGAAGATCAAGTTCATGCTGAACGCGGCGGTGGACGAGGTGATCGGGGAGAACAGCGTGACCGCGCTGAAGGTCCGGGACACCCGGACCGGCGAGGTCACCGAGCTCCCGGTGAGCGGCATGTTCGTCGCCATCGGCCACGACCCGCGCAGCGAACTGGTGCGCGGCCAGGTCGATCTGGACGAGGGCGGCTACGTGCAGGTCCAGCAGCCGTCCACCTACACCAAGCTGCCCGGGGTGTTCGCCTCCGGCGACCTGGTGGACCACACCTACCGCCAGGCGATCACCGCCGCCGGCTCCGGCTGTGCCGCGGCCATCGACGCCGAGCGCTGGCTGGCCGAGCACGCCGAAGAGCCACTGACCGCCGCACAGGCGTAACAGAATTTCTGATCACAGGAGGAGAGCATGGCCGAGAACACCGTTGTGGTGACCGACAAGTCGTTCGTGGAGGACGTGCTGCAGAGCGACAAGCCGGTGCTGGTCGACTTCTGGGCCACCTGGTGCGGGCCGTGCAAGATGGTCGCCCCGGTGCTGGAGGAGATCGCCGCGGAGCACCCCGGTCTCACCGTCGCGAAGCTGGACATCGACGCCAACCCGAGCACCGCGCGCGACTACCAGGTCATGTCCATCCCGACGCTGATCCTGTTCAAGGGCGGCAAGCCGGTCAAGCAGATCGTCGGCGCCAAGCCGAAGGCCGCGCTGCTCAACGACCTGGGTGAGCACATCTGAAGATCGTAGAACCGCAGGGGCGTAGCTGGTGTTGATCACCAGTTGCGCCCCTGTCCACATTCGAGGACGAACCGGCGTAAGTTAAGTCACCCGGAAGTGTCTAATCAGTGGGGTCGTGCGTCTCTGAGTAAGCAGAGATCCCTCTGGATGGCCAGAAACGATGGCCGACGGACGGCAGTGCACAATAAGGCGTCACAATCCGCGTCGGCACTCGTTCTGCCGACGCCCGAGACGAGCGAGGGATGCATGCAGTTGCTGCGCCGCGGCGACACAGGTCCGGCCGTAGCCGAAATCCGGGCGACCCTGGGGTCGCTGGGACTGCTCGCAGACCGAAATGGCACCTCCACGGGGGAACCTGTCTTCGATCTGCCCGTGGAACACGCGGTTCGCGCCTTCCAGCAACAACGAGGCCTGACCAGCGACGGCATTGTCGGCCCGGCGACCTACCGGGCGCTGACCGATGCCCGGCGCAAGCTCGGTGACCGGACGCTGGCCTATCTGATGTCCAACCAGCTCACCGGCGACGACGTGTTCGCCCTGCAGGAGCGCCTGCTGGAGCTGGGTTACGACGCCGGCCGCCCGGATGCCATCTTCGGCAGGCAGACCGAACAGGCGCTGCGGAGTTTCCAGCGCGAGTACGGCTTGACCGTGGACGGCATCTGCGGCCCGGCCACCCTGCGTGCCCTGCGGCAGCTGGCGCCCAAGGTGCGCGGCGGCCGCCCGGTGTTCCTCCGCGAGGAGGAGTCGGTGCGGCGCGCGGGTCCACGGCTGCGCGGCAAGCGCATCGTGATCGACCCGGGCCACGGTGGCCAGGATCGCGGCGTGATGGCCGCGGGCGTCGCCGAGGCGGACATCGCCTGGGATCTGGCCCGCAGGCTCGAAGGCCGGATGGTGGCCACCGGCATGGAGGCGCTGCTCTCCCGTGGGGCGCAGGCCTGCCCGGCCGACGGTGAGCGCGCCATGTTCGCCAACGAGACCGCTGCCGACCTGTTCATCTCGCTGCACGTGGACGCGCACGAGTCGCCGCAGGCCAGCGGCGTCGCCTGCTACCACTGGGGCAACGGGAACGGCACCACCACGTCGAGCGTCGGCGAGATGCTGGCCGGCTTCATCCAGCGCGAGCTGGTGGCCCGCACCGGCATGCTGGACTGCCACATCATGCCCAAGACCTGGGACATCCTCCGGCTCACCAAGTGCCCGGCGGTGCGCATCGAGGTCGGTTACCTGACCAACCCGGAGGACCGGCGCAGGCTGCTCGACCCGGCGTTCCGCGACGTGGTCGCCGAGGGCATCCTGATCGCGGTCAAGCGGCTCTACCTGCTCGGTGACGGCGACCAGCCGACCGGGACCTTCACCTTCCAGGACCTGCTCGCGTACGAGCTGTCCAAGGCGGAGACCGCCTAAGCCAACCCCGGTGAATGTGGCTTTCCTTCGGTAGAGACCGGTGAATGTGGCTTCCGGTCGACAAGACCGAAAGGAAGCCACATTCAGCAAGGTCCGCGGTGGCCTGGCGAACGACGACCTTCGGTCGAGACGCTCTGCCTTGCGGGGACACCCCGCACCCCGGGAGCCGAGGCGCCGCCTGGGCCCGAAAGCGCCCGGCATGTGCCGCCGGATACCGCGCCTAAGCGTCTTCTTTAGCCTCTGGAGCCGGCTCCGGGGTACGGCTGGCCTGTTGCTTACGGGCCTTGTCGCACTCCGGAGCCGCGTCATACGCGGGACGCAGCTGCTCGTTGTTCAGCAGGAATGCGGCCAGCCGGAGGAAACCCTCATCCTCGGCCCTGGTGCGGATCTGGGCCAGTTTCTCGTCCAGCGTGGGCTCGGCGTCGGCAACGCCCTGCACGGTCCGCCTGAGGTCCTGGAGGGCCAGTATGGCCTCATCGATCTCGTGTCGCAGTGCGCGCTGCAGCTTCTCGCCGCCGTCCAGCGCGGGCGGGCCGACCGTGTTCAGCTGATCGCCGCCGTGCTGATAGACGGCCTCGAGCTCGTTGAGCAGGCGCAGCATGATCTTCTTCTTGGCGGCGCCACCCTCCGGGCTCGCCGCGGCGAGCTGCGCGGTGCTCATCAGCATGGAGTCCCGGTAGTCGTCCAGCGACTCACACACGGTCGCGGTCCAGACTTCGGGGCTCACTCGCTTGGCCACCCGGGCGGTGGACAGCGTGGCCTCGGAACCCGTGGGCAGCTCGGCTCCGCCACAGGCGGTCAACGGAGCGACCAAGCCCATGACGAGGGCACCCGTCACGGCTCGTCTCATGGTCATCCCCCTACAGAGCGACTTGCTCACAGATCGTAGCCTGACCGGTACACGACAGTAGCGGCCAACACGCCCCAAAAATGGGGCGTGTGGACCTACGCGGGACGCAGAACCGGCTCGACGGGCGCGGTGGCCTGAATGCTCACCGAGCTCAGCAACCGCTCCAACGCCGCCTCCACGTCTTCCTTCCAGGTCAACGCGGTACGTAGTTCCAAACGAAGCCGGGGCCACTTGGGGTGCTGGCGAACGGTCTTGAATCCGACGCTCACCAGGAAGTCCGCCGGCACCACACAGGTCGAGGTGGACTCCACCGACGCGTTGCCGAAGGCCTCGATCGCCTTCACGCCGCGCTTGGTCAGGTCCTTGGCCACGGCCTGCACCAGGATGCGGCCCATGCCGCCACCGGCGAACTCGGGCATGACGTACAGCGAAGTCAGCAGGACGGCGTCCGGGCTGACCGGGGATGTGGGGAACGCCGCCGAGCGAGGAATCGCTCCAGGCGGTGCGTACAGCACATAGCCCGCGGGCACATTGTCCGCGTAGATGATCCGGCCACAGGAACCCCACTCCAGCAGCACGCTGGACAGCCAGGCTTCCTTTTCCAGTTCGGTCTGGCCGAACTCCTCCGCCTGTTCCTTGATGTGCGGCGCGAGTTCCCAGAACACGCATCCGCGACATCGCCGAGGCAGATGGTCCAGGTTATCCAGCGTGACGCTCACAACGCGTCGCGACACCTACGACCTCCCGACAAACGCCAGTACCCGCGCCTTCCGGGCGGGAAACCAGTCATAGAGTAGAGCTATAGCAAGCGGTCCCAACAGGGACAGACCCCAGTTCGGGGGACGCCCAGTAAGCGCATTATAACTGCACGTTACCGGCGGTACCGGCTGCCCGCTTGAAACTAGCACCGACGGAGCCAGCACCTATGAAACCAGCAGATTCACCAGCCTCACACCGGAGTCTAGACCCTCATCTGGGCCGTTACGCACAGCGTACCGCCGGAATGACCGCATCGGAGATCCGCGCGCTGTTCGCCGTGGCCTCCCGCCCGGAGGTGGTCTCGCTGGCAGGTGGCATGCCCTACCTCGCCGCGCTGCCGCTGGACTCCCTGGCACGTGACGTACACGACCTGATCGCCGAGCAGGGCCAGGTGGCTCTGCAGTACGGCTCGGCGCAGGGAATCGAGGCGTTGCGGGAGCAGATCTGTGAGGTGATGCGTCTGGAGGGCATCCAGGGGCACCCGGACGACATCGTGTGCACCGTCGGCTCGCAGTCCGGCCTGGACCTGGTGACCCGGGTGTTCTGCGACCCGGGTGACGTGATCCTCGCCGAGTCCCCGTCCTACGTGGGCGCGCTGGGCACGTTCGCCAGCTTCCAGACCGAGGTCGTGCACGTCGGGATGGACGACCAGGGTCTGCAACCGGAGGCGTTGCGTCAGGCGATCTCCGCCGTGCGCCAGCAGGGCAAGCGGATCAAGTTCCTCTACACGATCCCGAATTTCCAGAACCCGGGCGGCGTGACCCTGGCCGTGTCCCGGCGGGCGGAGATCCTGGAGATCTGCCGCGGCGCGGACATCATGGTGCTGGAGGACAACCCGTACGGCCTGCTGGGCTTCGACGGCCAGGCCTATCCGGCGCTGCGGTCGATGGACGCCGACAACGTCGTGTACCTGGGTTCGTTCTCGAAGACCTTCGCCCCCGGCCTGCGAGTCGGCTGGGCACTGGCACCGCACGGCGTCCGGGAGAAGCTGACCCTCGCCGCCGAGTCCGCCACGCTCTGCCCGCCGGCGTTCAACCAGATGATCATCAGCCGGTACCTGGCCGAGCACGACTGGATGGGCCAGATCAAGACCTACCGCGAGTGTTACCGGGAACGCCGGGACGCGATGCTGTCCGCGCTGGACGAGCTGATGCCCGCCGGCTGCACCTGGACCAGGCCGGACGGCGGGTTCTACGTGTGGCTGACCGTCCCGGAGGGGATGGACACCAAGGCGATGCTGCCGCGTGCGGTCACCGCCCGGGTCGCCTTCGTGCCGGGCACCGCCTTCTACGGCAGCCCGCTGGGCGGGGAGGAGCGGCACCGGCAGATGCGGTTGTCCTTCTGCTACCCGACACCGGATCGCATCCGCGAGGGTGTGCACCGGCTGTCCGGCGTGTTCGAGGCCGAGCTGGACCTGATGCAGACCTTCGGCACCGGCGGCCGTTCGAACACCGGCGGCCCGCAGTCCCCGTCCCCGGATCTGGCTTAGGAGTCACCGTGTCTGATCGTTGGATCGCCGTCCTGGCCGGCGGGTTGTCCCATGAGCGCGATGTGTCGCTGCGCTCCGGACGCCGGTTGGCCGTGGCGCTCAAGGAAACCGGGCTGACCGTCGAGGTGTGGGACCCGGACGCGGCCCTGCTGTCCAAACTGGAGGACCACAAGCCGGACGCGGTCGTCGTCGCGTTGCACGGCGGCGAAGGCGAGAACGGAGCGGTCCAGTCCATTTTGGAACTGCTGCACGTTCCGTTCGTGGGCAGCAGTTCCCGGGCCTGCCGGCTGGCGTGGGACAAACCGGCCGCCAAGGCGGAGTTGAAGGCCGCCGGTCTGTCCACTCCGGACAGCGTGGTGTTGCCGCACAACACCTTCCGCGAACTGGGTGCGCAGAATGTGTTGGCAGCACTGGTGAAACAGCTAGGCCTGCCGCTGATGTTGAAGCCACACGAGGGCGGCTCCGCGTTGGGCGCCAAGGTGGTGCACCGGGAAGAGGATCTGCCGCACGCGATGATGGATGTGCTGGCCTACGGGGACACCGTGCTGGCGGAGAAGTACATCAGCGGTGTCGAGGTGGCTGTGAGCGTCGTGGAGGGCCCGGACGGCCCTCGGGCCCTACCCAGTGTGGAAGTGGTGCCGCAGGGCGGTGTGTACGACTACACGGCCCGCTACACCGCCGGCCTGACCGACTACCACTCGCCGGCCCGGCTGACTCCGGAGCAGGAGCGTCAGGTCGGCGAACTCGCCGTCACCGCGCACCGGGTACTCGGGCTGCGCGATGTGTCGCGGACCGACGCGATCGTGACTCCGGACGGCACGCCGTACTTCTTGGAAGTGAACGTCTCGCCCGGACTGACCGAGACCTCGCTGCTGCCGTCGGCGGTCGAGACCGCCGGGGGCGACCTCGGTGAGATCTATTCAGGATTGATCGATCGGGCCATCGCCCGCGGCTGAGTCCCGAATATCGAACGACCCCCGTTTCACGTGAAACGGGGGTCGTTTTTTCGTCTGTCACCGTGACGAAACGGGCCTGTATGTCCGGATAGGCCCCTATTTAGTCACTTTTGCCCGAATCGAGCTTCATGATCGACACGATCCGCTCGAGATCGTCAACGGAGCCGAACTCGACCACGATCCGGCCCTTCCGCTGACCCAGATCGACCTTCACCCGGGTGTCGAACAGATCGGAGAGCCGCTCGGCGAGGTCCTGCAAACCGGGCGCCTGCAGCTGCTTGCGCGGGGCGGCCTTAGGCTTGGCCGGCGCCTCTCGCTTGGTCAGGGTGACCGCCTCTTCGGTGTTGCGCACCGACAGACCCTCGGCGACGATCCGCGCGGCCAGGTCCTCCTGCTGCCCCGGCTCGTCCAGGCTGAGCAACGCCCGGGCATGACCGGCGGACAGCACGCCCGCCGCGACCCGGCGCTGCACCGGCAGCGGCAGCTTCAGCAGCCGGATGGTGTTGGTGATCGCCGGCCGGCTGCGGCCGATGCGAGCGGCCAGCTCGTCGTGGGTGACGTCGAATTCCTCCAGCAGCTGCTGGTACGCCGCCGCCTCTTCGAGCGGGTTCAGCTGAACGCGGTGGATGTTCTCCAGCAACGCGTCCCGGAGCATGTCCTCGTCCGGCGTCTGCCGGACGATCGCCGGAATGGTCTTCAGCCCGACGCGCTGGGTCGCCCGGAACCGGCGCTCACCCATGATGAGTTCGTACTCGTCGGTCCCGGTCTCCCGGACGACGATCGGCTGCATCAGGCCGAACTCGCGGATCGAGTGCTCCAGCTCGGCCAGGCCCTCCTCATCGAAGACCTGGCGCGGCTGCTTGGTGTTCGGCGTGATCGCCTTGAGCGGGATTTCCTTGTAGACAGCGCCAGCAACGGTGCCACTCACCGCGGGGGCGGACTCGCCGGGTTTGACCGCGGTGGCGTTCACCAATCGCGGTGCGGCAGGCGCGGTCGGCGGCGGACCCTGCGGAATCAGAGCGGCAAGGCCTCTGCCGAGGCCCCCCTTGCTTGCACTGGTCATCGTGTCTCCATCTTCGCGCCTCGCAGGGCGACTTCACGGGACGCATCGAGGTAGCTCATGGCGCCACGGGAACCGGGGTCGTAGGTCAGGACGGTCTGGCCGAAGCCGGGAGCCTCGGAGACCTTCACGCTACGGGGAATCACCGTCTTCAGCACGTGGTCGCCGAAGTGCTGGCGAACCTCATTCGTCACCTGGTCGGCCAGCTTGGTCCGGCCGTCGTACATGGTGAGCAGGATCGTGGACACGTGCAGCGAGGGGTTCAGGTGCGCCTGCACCAGTTCGATGTTGCGCAGCAGCTGGCCGAGTCCCTCCAGTGCGTAGTACTCGCACTGGATCGGGATGAGGACCTCCTGCGCGGCGACCATCGCGTTGACGGTCAGCAGGCCGAGGCTGGGCGGGCAGTCGATGAACACGTAGTCGGGCTGCAACTGGTCCAGCGACTCGGGGGAGAGCGCCTCCTTGAGCCGGGCCTCCCGGCTGGCCATGGAGACGAGCTCGATCTCCGCGCCGGCCAGGTCGATGGTGGCCGGGACGCAGACCAGGTTGTCCGACTGGGTGCTCTGCGCGGCGGCCTCGCTGATGGAGATCTCACCGATCAGCACCTCGTAGACGCTCGGGGTGCCGGAGCGGTGCTCCACACCGAGCGCGGTGCTGGCGTTGCCCTGCGGGTCGAGGTCGATCACCAGAACCTTGAGGCCGTGGATGGCGAGCGCCGCGGCCATGTTGACGGTCGTGGTGGTCTTGCCGACGCCACCCTTCTGGTTCGCCACGGTGATGATGCGGCGGTGGCTGGGGGCGGGCAGTTGCATGTTCTCCGGGTGCAGCACCTTGGTGGCACGCGCGGCTTCATCGGCGATCGGCGTCCAGAACGGCTCGTCCGGAGCTACCTTCCGAGCGCCGCCAGAGACCTGTCCGGCCTGTGCGTCCTGGGTCGTTTCACGTGAAACGTCCGGCGCACCGTTCTGCGACTTGCGAGACACGACTACTGGTCCTTCCTTTGACGGCGACCGGAGTTTGCGCGTCGAGCGTGGGGAGAACGCTCGATCACGACCACGGTCGTCGGGACGGTGAGAACGTCAGCCCCACAGCTGACGATTCTTGGTTCCAAGCCCCCGGCCGCGCTGATTGCCTTGCGATCCCGGGTTATCTCTTCTTCCGCACTTGCACCCTTCAACGCCACCAGCAGACCGCCGGGACGAAGCAGGGGAAAACACCACTGAGCCAGCTGGGAGAGCGACTTCACCGCGCGGGCGGTGACCGCGTCCCAGTCGGCCAACTGCTTCCGGATCGCCGGTTCTTCCGCGCGGCCACGCACCACGTTGACCGGAAGACCGAGGTCTGCGACCACCTCGTTGAGCCAGGCGACTCGGCGTTCCATCGGCTCCAGCAACGTGAGTTCCAGATCCGGCCGGGCGATGGCGAGGGGAATGCCCGGCAGCCCAGCGCCGGATCCCACGTCGATCACCCGGGCATTGGCCGGAAAGGCGGACTGCACGACGGCGGAGTTCAGGATGTGCCGATCCCAGAGTCGCTCGATCTCCCGAGGGCCGATCAGGCCACGCTCCGGACCGTGTTGCGCAAGCAATTCGGTGTACCGGCGAGCCAACGGGAGGCGATCACCGAACACGCGCTGGGCGGCTTCAGGCTCCAACAAGACCGGCGCAGCGGAGGATTCGGTCATACACACCAGACTCTCGATACGTTTCACGTGAAACAGCGCTCGCCCGACTCGCTCGGATGAGGCACGGCTCATATCCAACTAAATACTGTCACTCATGCCAATGGGTGTTCGGCATGTTTCACGTGAAACGCCGGACGAATCACACACTGTCGAAGGGCTTCGCGTACCGGAACGCACCACGGGCCGCCGCGGAGTACGCGCGGAGTACCCGAACCTGGAAGTGCTTGCCCCACCCACGCTCGGGAGCCAGCACCCCGTGATCGGTCGACGTGACGAAGCCGAAGCGACCGTAGAAGTCGGGGGAGCCCAGTAGGCCGATCAACGGCTCACCCAGCGCATCCGCCGCCGCGATCGCCGCGCGCATCAACTCTGAGCCGACGCCCTGGTGCTGCCATCGCGGACTGACACCGAGCGGCCCGAGTCCCAGAACCGGATGCGCGTCGGCTCCGACGTAGGCGCGGGTGCACACCACGTGCCCCACCACGTCGGTTCGATTGATCGCCACGATGGACAGTTCCGGGATCCACTCCGGGCTGTCTCGGAGATCGTCGACCAGCCGAGCCTCAATCGGCTCCTCGTCCGTTGCCTCGGGGCGCCGGAACGCCCTGGCATGCACCAAACGAATCGCGTCCTCATCCCGAGGAAGTTCGACACGGATCAGCACCTGCACAGTCTCCCCGATCAAGGGCCTCCGACGCTTCTGCTTTTCGGCGGTGTTTCACGTGAAACAGAACTCCTCGCGGTTTCACGTGAAACCAGCAGTACGGTCGCCTCCTCCCGGACAACGACGGAGTCACCGAGACAGGCACGCACCGCGTTCTCCAGAGCATCTCGCCGAGCCGTACTCAACCGAAGGTGATCGCTCACTGTCGAGACCATGCCCCACCACTCCTCGGCGCCAAGCGTCCGTTCCCAGCGATAGCTCAGCTCCCGCACGCTCCCGAACTCCGGCCGAGCGACAACAGGATCGACCGCCGTCCGCCGACCGCCCGGCAGTCGCCACATCCGAGTCAGCTCCGGCTCCACCCGGTCATAGACCTCGTCGAGCGCGGCACCCACCTCAGCGGACACCTCCCGGGCGATCCAGATCCGGGCAAACCAGCCACCGGTCACGAGCACCTGGGCCACCTTCACCGCGCCGGCCTCCGGGTCGATCCAGTGCCACGCCTCCCCAGAGACAACCAACTGGAACCGCCGCCCGGCATCCGCCCACGTCTCGAACCGACTGATCTCCACGGGCACCCCGTACCCACGTGCCAGCGAGGCCATCCGCTCATCGACATCCACCCCCAGCACCGCCAGCCCACGCTCCCGCAAGGGCACCGCGAGCTTCCCGGTCCCACACCCCACATCGAGCACCGGCCCCGCAGTCAGTGCCGCCAGATCCGCCACCAGGTCCACCGGGTACTCCGGCCGATACCGGTGATACCGCCACGCCGCTGATCCGAAGGACCCCGCCAGCGCCCGGTCCCTATGTAAGTCGTCCACGCCACGACCCTACGAACCCCGGCCACGTTTCACGTGAAACCTGACCACCGACCCTGAGGCGGCTCATCCCCGAGGATGAGTTGATCTCTCCCCGAATACTTCCCGGCGCTCACTCCACTCTGTCCCGGAAGCTGACGCGACCGCAGACCCCGGCCCGGCAGTCTTAAGCCATCGCCGGGGAGACCGGCAGCCACTCGAAAGGACAGCCGCCATGGTCGCCAGCACCATCCCCGCCCCCACCCACCCAGTCGCCGCCGCCATCACCGGCGCCAAGTCCCTCGCCTCCGGCGCCCACACCGCCGTCCGCTTCACCGGCCACCTCCTGGCCGCCCTGGTCGGCGTCGCCCTCCTCGGCGAAGAGATCAACCACTAACCCCACCATCCACAGCCGGCCCACCCATCCACAGCTCACCTCCAACGCCCCTTGACACCCCCCTCACCCCCGCTAATGTGGCCTCACCCCTCCTGGTGGGTGGTCAGCCCCCGGTTAGGGCGGGGACGTGCGGTGGGAGATCAAGTTCGGCTGCGGCCGGAGGAGCATCGGGATTGGGGCGCGGCTTAAGGGGGACCGATTTCGGGGGCGGACGCACAAGCTTCTGGCTTCAGGTGCGACCGGAGGGGCTGAGCCTCGGATGCCGCTGGGGGAGCGTTGTCTATTCGGTTAGCCCGAGGCAGCCGAACCCCGTGGGTGGGAGCAGATCGAGGGAAAATCGATTGGCCGTCGTGCGCTCGGGCCGACATGAAGATTCGCGCCGGGCGACCGGATCGGGCGCCGTTGTTGAGCGAGTTGGCTCCACGGCGCGCTGGGGGCACAGCATTGAGATCGACGGCCAGGCGGCGGGTCTCTGCGACTTGATGGGTCGAACCCGACTTCCTCCTCGTCGACCCGATCCGCATCGGTAGGGGAGTCGGTGGCACCGCGGATCCGTTGGCCGAGCACCGTAGACTCGGCGCCTCAGTATCGATCTCCGGCCGAGAACTGCCCCAGATCCCGTTTCACGTGAAACGCGATCCCTGGAAACGACAAAGGGCCGGATCCGAAGATCCGGCCCCTAGAACTGTCACGCGACTAGCTGGCCTTGAAGACCACCACGCGGCGGTTGGGCTCCTCGCCCTCGCTCTCGCTCTGCACACCGGTCACCTTGGCGACCGCATCGTGCACCACCTTGCGCTCGAACGGGGTCATCGGCTGCAACCGCACCGAGGAGCCCGCACTGAGTACCTTCTCCGCGGCGTTCGTGCCGATCTCACTGAGCTCCGCACGACGAGCCGCACGCCAGCCGGCCACGTCCAGCATCAACCGGCTGCGAGTACCGGTGCTCTGCTGAACTGCCAGCCGGGTCAGCTCCTGCAACGCCTCGAGCACCTGGCCGCGAGGGCCGACCAACTTCTCCAGGTCGTCTCCGCCGTCCACGCTCACGATCGCCCGCCCGGCGTCGACATCCAGATCGATGTCGCCGTCGTAGTCGAGCAGGTCGAGCAGCCGCTCCAGGTAGTCACCGGCGACATCGCCTTCATTGACCAGAAGCTGCTCGAGGTCACGGTCCCGGGTCGCCTCACCCGGTTCTTCGACTTCCACTGCCTTGGTTTGCACTGTCTCAGACACACTGTCTCCTCTCACCGCTACGGACGGCATCCCACTCACTGCCGGCCCTAGCTACGCTTCTTGCTCCGCTTCCCCGGAGCGGAGTTGTCCTCGATCAGGCCCGGGGTCTCGCCGTCCTCCACCACGGAGGCGTCGACCTGACCATTGGAGGACTTGGTACCGCCGGCCGCCGGACGCTTGCCCTTGGACTGCGTCGGCTTCTGACCGGGCTTGGGCGCCAGGGTCTTGCGTGCCTCTACGGCAACGGCCTTCTTCTCCGCTTCCTCAGCGTCGATCTTGTGATAGACGACGTACTGCTGGCCGAGGGTCCACATGTTGTTGGACAGCCAGTAGATCAGGATCGCGATCGGGAAGAAGAAGCCACCGACCAGCACACCCAACGGGAAGATGTACATGGTCAGCTTGTTCATGATGGCGGTCTGCGGGTTGTCCGCAGCGGCGGCGGTCTGCCGCTGCACCGAGTGCCGCGCGGTGAAGTGGGTGGCGATCGACGCGATGATCATCAGCGGGATGGACACGATGATGATGGAGGTGCGGTCCACATGCGGGTTGAACACCTCAAGCGCCTTGCTCGTCTCCGTGATGAACGAGGACAGCGGGGCACCGAACAGGCGGGAGTCCAGGAACGACTGGACCTCGGCCGGGCTGAACACGTAGTTGGCCGTGTTCCGGTTCTGCTCCACGGTCATGTGCAGCGTCTCGACCCGGTTGAACGACTTCAGCACGTGGAACAGACCGATGAACACCGGGATCTGCACCAGCATCGGCAGGCAGCCGCCGAGCGGGTTCACTCCGTGCTCGGCCTGGAGCTTCTGCATCTCCTGGGCGAGCTTCTGCTTGTCGTTGCCGTACTTGTCCCGGAGCTTCTTGATCTCGGGGGCGAACTCCTGCATCTTCTTCATCGACCGGACCTGGCCGACGAACGGCTTGTACAGCAGCGCGCGCAGGGTGAAGACCAAGAAGACCACGCCCAGCGCCCAGGCGATACCGGTGGTCGGGCCGAACAGCTTCCCGAACACCATGTGCCAGAACCACAGAATGGCCGACACGGGGTAGTAGACGAAATTCAGCAAGACCTACTCCTCGGCAGGGGTAGTGGGAACCCGTTCCGTTTTCCCTGCCTCGCCCTTGGGCGAAGGGACCGGGTCCAGACCTCCAGGGTGCCAGGGACCGCAACGGAGCAGGCGGCGAACCGTGAGGTACGAGCCGCGCAACGGGCCATGGACGGTGAGCGCTTCCATCGCGTAGGTGCTACACGTTGGATAAAACCGGCAGCTCGGTGGCAAGAGCGGTGAGATGAACCGGCGGTAGAACCGCACCGGCAACAAGAGCAACCAGGTCATGAGCTGCCCCGGAGAAGCTTGCGCAGTGCGGAATCCAGGTCTGCGCCGAGTTCGGCGCTGCTGGCTGCGGCGGACGCGGGCAACGCCCGCACCACCACTTGCGTACCTGCCGGCAGCCCGGCCAGCCGGTCCACCATCAGGTGCCGCAGTCTGCGGGTCACCCGATGCCGGATCACGGCTCCACCGACGGCCTTACTCACGACAAAACCCACCCGGGACGTTGAAGCGTCCCAGGTGGGTGTTGTCGAGTGCAGCTCGCCCGCCGGTTCCCTGCGGATCAGTGCGTGCACGACCACTCGCTGGCGTCCGGCACGTCGTCCACCACGGACGACCTGACTGAACTCCGCCGGTCGATGCAGGCGAGCAGCCGCGGGCAACACGGCGTCAGCCCTATCAGGCGGACAGGCTGGCGCGACCCTTGCCACGGCGAGCAGCCAGAATGGCGCGGCCGGCGCGGGTACGCATGCGCAGCCGGAACCCGTGGGTCTTGGCGCGGCGACGGTTGTTGGGCTGGAATGTGCGCTTTCCCTTGGCCACGGTCGGCTCCCGTACGTATCAATCTTGAGGTCTGCTGGTATGTCTTCCGCGACCAAGGTTGCACGCGTGGCGTACTTGGCTACCGGCTCGTCGGGAGTAATACTGTGCGCAGCAGCGGAGGCTGCGACGTGGTGTGTCGCGGGTAGACCTACCCGCTGGCAGCACAGCGATACGCCCGCCGGTAAAAACGGGAGACCGTACGAGGGTACGCACTGGGAGCCCCGTTCAACAAATCAGGGTCCGGTTCACCGGTGACGGGCAGGCATCACTTGCGACACGCCAGAGGCATGACTCGCCTTGCGCGCCAACGTCATCTTGTGGCAGGACGCCACCCTTGTTAGTTTTCCTCTTCCGACATCGGGCACGGCCGCCGCGTCGGCACCACGCCAGTCGCAGGTGACGACGGCTGGTGAACAGCACGGGGCACCGGGGGCACCGGGATCGTCTTGGCGTACCTTCATACACAGGTGTGGACAACTTTGTGGACACGGGTACGCCTAGATCACCTGATCGACCTCACACATCTGAGGGAACATCCGCCGTATTCGGATCTGACAAGATCCAATAGGCGACGAAAACGTTAGATCCGCGTAACGAGGGGAGGGAAGCCGCAGCATGCCCGATCATGAACTTGCCCTGGTCTGGGAGCAGGTGGTGAACGATCTGTCCGCCGCCTCTGACGAGCTCACCCCTCAGCAACGCGCGTGGATCCGGGTGACCAGGCCGATCGGTCTGCTGGACGGTACGGCCCTGCTCGCGGCCCCCAGTGACTTCGCCAAAGAGGCCATCGAGCGCACGCTGCGCGACCCGATCACCGACGCGTTGTCCCGCAGGCTCGGCCGCCGGGTCTCGCTCGCGGTGAAGGTGGACACCACGCCCCTGGTCGGCGCGCCGAACCCGCTGGCGCCGCTGTCCAAGGTCTCCCTGGCCTCGTTCAACCCGCCGCCGAAGCCGCAGCCCCAGCAGCAGCGCATGGCGCCGCCCCCTCCGCCGCCGGAGCCCGTCTCCCGGCCGGAGCCACCCCGCGAACGGCCGAATCACCACCCCGTCACCGGTGTCGGCCAGGTGCGCTCGAACATCCCCGGCCACCAGCCCAGCCTGCTGGACGAAGAGCCGAAGGCACCTCAGCCGCCGAAACCGCCGGTGCACGACTACGACGCGCCCACCCAGGTGCTGGACCTCACCGAGCTGGCAAAGATGACCTCGCCCGCCATGGACGCCGCCGCCCCTTCGGTGGAGGCCGTGCTGTCCGAGGACGACGAAGAGGTCGACGAGGAGCGCGAGGCGCTCGCCACCGCCCAGGAGATCTGGCCGACGTTCAGCGGCAGTCACGCGGCGCCGGCCGGTGGCAGGCCCAGCTCACAGACGCGACTGAACGAGAAGTACACCTTCGACACGTTCGTCATCGGTGCGTCCAACCGGTTCGCCCACGCGGCGGCGGTCGCCGTCTCCGAGGCGCCGGCCCGCGCGTACAACCCGCTGTTCATCTGGGGAGAGTCCGGGCTCGGCAAGACCCACCTGCTGCACGCGGTCGGGCACTACGCCCAGCGGCTGTTCCCCGGCATGCGCGTGCGCTACGTGTCCACCGAGGAATTCACCAACGACTTCATCAACTCGCTGCGTGATGACCGCAAGGTCGCCTTCCAGAACCGGTATCGACATGTCGACGTTCTGCTGGTCGACGACATCCAGTTCCTAGAGGGCAAGGAAGGTACTCAGGAGGAGTTCTTCCACACCTTCAACACGCTGCACAACGCGAACAAGCAGATCGTGGTGTCCTCCGACCGGCCGCCGAAGCGGCTGGAGACCCTGGAGGACCGGCTGCGTACCCGGTTCGAGTGGGGCCTGATCACCGACATCCAGCCGCCAGAGCTGGAGACCCGGATCGCGATTCTGCGCAAGAAGGCCGCGCAGGACCGGCTGGCCGCGCCCGCCGAGGTGCTGGAGTTCATCGCCGCCCGTATAGAGCGCAACATCCGCGAGCTGGAAGGCGCGCTCATCCGCGTCACCGCGTTCGCCTCGCTCAACCGGCAGCCGGTGGACGTACAGCTGGCCGAGATCGTGCTGCGTGACCTGATCCCCGACTCCCAGGTACCGGAGATCACCGCCTCCACGATCATGGCGGTCACCGCGGAGTACTTCGGTGTCAGCATCGACGACCTGTGCGGCCCGGGTAAGACCAAGGCGCTCGCCCAGGCGCGGCAGATCACCATGTACCTCTGCCGGGAGCTGACCGACCTGTCGCTGCCCAAGATCGGGCAGACCTTCGGCGGCCGGGACCACACCACGGTCATGCACGCGGACAAGAAGATCCGCAAGGAGATGACCGAGCGGCGCCGGGTCTACGACCAGGTCCAGGAGCTGACCTCCCGGATCAAGCAGCGCGCCCGCGGCTGATGTACCGGGAGTGGCGGCCCCGGCCGCGGCTTACTCCGATCATCGACTGCTTCTGGCTGCACATCGCCACCGAGCCCACCCGGATCCTGCCGGATGCCCGCACCGATCTGATCTTCGACGGTGAACAGCTGACCCTGGCCGGGCCGGACACCGGCGCGTGGCTCACCTCGGCGACACCGGGCACCCGGTTCCTCGGTGTCCGCTTCCAGCCCGGCATCGGCCCGACACTGCTCGGCATCCCCGGACACCAGCTGCGCAACGAACGTCCGGCAGCGACGGAGCTGTGGACCCCGGCGAAGTACCTGACCGATGAACTGGCCGAGGCGCGCTCGCTCGCA
The DNA here is from genome assembly GCA_003600225.1 of Pseudonocardiaceae bacterium YIM PH 21723. GTDB lineage: Bacteria > Actinomycetota > Actinomycetes > Mycobacteriales > Pseudonocardiaceae > QZFT01. The sequence goes on along the minus strand of QZFT01000011.1, from coordinate 17,302 downwards.
CAGGGCTGTCAGCTGCTCGAGTCGGCGGTACTGCGGCTGCTGGCCGAGGCCCCCGAGGTCGACCCCGGCATCGCACTGATCGCCCGCACAGCGGCGCCGGTGAGCACCATGGCCGACCGACTGGGGATCACCGAGCGCACCCTGCACCGCCGGTGCACCCAGGCCTTCGGATACGGCTACCGGACGCTGCACCGCATCCTGCGCTTCCGGCGTGCCCTGCAGCTGGCCGAATCCGGCCGCCCACTGGCGGAGGTGGCGGCCGGAACCGGCTACGCCGACCAGGCCCATTTCAGCCGGGACACCCGCACCTTCAGCGGCCTGTCAACCCAGGCTCTCATCCACAGCAGAACCCCAGCCAATCCACAGTCCTGACCCCCATAACCGCTGTTCACAGCCTGTGCACACACCCTGTGCACAACTCAGATCCCGATCATCCCCACTCCAGCAAGATCAACTCTCCCGCCCAGAACACAGGCCCCGCCCTCCCAGGGGGCTGACCTCTCCAACGCTACGGAATTTACCCGGGGAATGCGCAGGTCAGTGGGCATGTAGCCGAAATTGTGGACAGTGTGGATTGCTGTGGACAAGTTGGGGAGAAAGCAGGAATTCACAGCGGAGTGCCGGTAGTGGGCCGGAACCGGGGATCCTGAGCGTCGCCGGTGTTCACGGTGCCGCCGGCCTCGATCAGGATGACCCGGGTGCCGGGGGCGGCGACCGGGCGGTGCTCCACGGAGCGGGGGACGGTGAACAGCTGCATCGGGCCGAGCACCACCGGTTCGCGGCCAGCCAGTTCCAGTGTCAGCGAGCCGGACAGCACCAGGAAGAGCTCGTCGGTCTCCGGATGCGAGTGCCAGACGAACTCGCCGTCCAGCTCGACGATCTTCACGTCCGTGTCGTTCACCGTGGCGACGATGTGTGGCGACCAGGTGCCAATGCCTTCGAAGGCCTGCAGGAGATCCATGCCTCCAAAATCGCCTGCTGGAACGGTGATCCGCAACCGACTTGTCCGATGTAGACGACCTGTGCCGCAACGGATCCACAATGGGGACAACCCCTCCCGGCTGCCAGGAAGGTGGATAACTTCCTGAGCTGTCCACATCGGTGGACAACTCAGGACTCCACAAGCCGCATCCGGGTAGTTCACACCCCGGGCAGAACTCACAGCAGGCCAGAGCGGTTATGCACAGGTTCTACCCACAGGTGGACAACTCCGCCCACAGTCAGATCGCCCGTCCATAGGCGCGAAGTGTGCACAGGGCGTCGATCGTCAGGACCGGCCGCCATTCGTGCTCCACCACGGGCGTCCACACCGCCCACGGCACCGGCCAACCACCGTCCGGCTGCTGCTCGGCGGCCAGCAGGTCCAGCGACCAGGCCAGTTCCTCGGCGCTGAACCACCGGGCGGCATGACTGACCGGCGAGGACGCGTACAGATGCGGGAAGAACCTCTCCTCGTGCGTGCCGCCCGGCACCTCACCGCCACCGGCAGGCAACGCGACCAACTCCTGCTCCCGGCAGATCCGTCCCAGTCGCGCGGCCGCCTCGACGGCGCGATCCGAGGAGAAGGCATCCAGGAACTGCACGCAGGCATTCAGTTCATAGGGATGTGTGCTGGTCAGCCGGTCGATGGCGGCCCAGCAGAACTCGGTGGCGGCGTCCATCCACTTCTGCTCCACGCCCGCCCGATGCAGGATCCCGAGGATGTTCGCGGTGGGAATGAGCGAGCCGACCGGCTCCTCGGTGAACTGCCACCAGGGAGCCCGCGGATAACCGTCGATGGCCGGGTCCACGAACCGCAGACCGCCATCGGGGCAGGTCACGGACGAGAAGTAGCCGTCCAACCGCTCGGCGACCCTGGAGATACCGCCGAGCTGCTCGGCGATGGCCAGCGCGAACAACGCGGCGACCGGCTGGCTGCCCGGGCCCCGGCCGTCCGGTTCCAGGGCGAAACCGTAGCCTCCGTCCACGCATCGATAGCCATCCAGGCAGGTCAGCACCGGTTCGACCGGGCCGTCGGCGAACAGGGCCAGGAACCGGCGCTGCTCCAGGACGCGGGCGCTCTGCCAGATGAAGGGTGTTGCGGCTGCGATCGTCATGCCCCGCACGGTAGGAGCGTGCGCCCCGCCGTGGCTTGAACGAATCGGACACGGGCAGATGTGGGCTCGGCCTCAATGGGATGAAAGGACAAGATCGCGGACCATCCACATTCTGTGGGTAACCCTGTCGACAACTTGGGGGCAGCCTGTGTGCAGCCTGTTGGCGGTGGTGTGGGCGCGGGTGTGGGCGGATCAGTGGAAAACTGTGTGTACAACTGGGGGCAACTGTGGACGGATCACCGTCCCCGAAAAGTTGTCCACCGGCGGCCCGAGTTGTCCACGTATCAACAGGCTGTGCAGTCCACATCAGTGGCAACGGGGCTACCTGGGCTTTTAGGCTCTGTCCACACAACCCACAACCCCTACTACTAGTCCTGTTTTTCTCTCTTATAAAAGAAAAAACAAAGAAAAAGTTGGGGATGTGCACAACGTGGATGGACAGCCTCCTGTCCGGTCCAAGACGGCTCGGGCGGCAGGGACGGGGCCGAGATGACGTGGACCCCCGGGAGGTTCTACGGTGTTCGAGCACCAACCACCGAGCGGTGAACCCAGGCGCGGATCTTTTGCGCTGACCGCCGCCGTGGTCTTGGCTCGAAGTCACTGCCCCTTCTCGGGGCTAGTGCTGTCGAATCGTCGGAAGGGACACCTCCATGAAGATCCGTGTCGAGCGTGACGGGCTCGCCGAGGCCGTTGCCTGGGTGGCACGCAGCCTGCCGTCTCGCCCGCCGGTGCCCGTTCTTGGCGGGGTGCTGCTGGACGCGGAGACCGGCGAGACGCTGACCGTGTCCGGGTTCGACTACGAGGTCTCCGCGCAGTGCGGCGTCGCCGCCACCATCGCCGACGCCGGGCGCACCCTGGTCTCCGGCCGGCTGCTGGCCGACATCACCAAGTCGCTGCCGAACCACCCGGTGGAGCTCACCGTCGAGGGTGCCCGGGTGACGATCACCTGTGGCAGCGCGCGATTCAGCCTGCCCACCATGCCGGTGGAGGACTACCCGGCACTGCCGGACATGCCGCAGCTCGCCGGTGCGGTCGCCCCCGATGTCTTCGCCGAGTCGGTCGGCCAGGTCGCCGTCGCCGCGGGTAAGGACGACACGCTGCCGATGCTCACCGGCGTCCGGCTGGAGATCGAGGACGAGAAGCTGACCCTCGTCGCGACCGACCGGTTCCGGCTGGCCATGCGCGAGCTGTCCTGGGAGCCGACCGGCACCGTCAGCAACACGAACCTGCTGGTCCCGGCCAAGACCCTGTCCGACGCCGCGAAGACCCTGGGCTCCTCCGGCTCGAAGGTGGAGATCTCCCTCGGCTCCGGTGACGGCCTGCTCGGCCTGTCCGGTTCCGGGCGGCGCACCACCAGCCGGCTGCTGGACGCGGAGTTCCCCAAGTACCGCCAGCTGCTGCCCGCCGAGCACAACGCCGCGGCGGTGGTCGACGTCGCCCCGCTGGTCGAGGCGATCAAGCGCGTGTCCCTGGTCGCCGAGCGCGGCACCCAGGTGCGGCTGGAGTTCACCGAAACCTCGCTGCGGCTGTCCGCCGGTGGCGACGATGAGGGTTCGGCCGAGGAAGAGCTGCCCGTCGAGCTCTCCGGCGACCCGCTGACCATCGCCTTCAACCCGGCCTACCTGCTGGACGGCCTGGGGGCGCTGCGCACCGACCGCGCCCAGTTGTCGTTTACCACCCCGAGTCGTCCCGCGCTGATCAAGCCGGTGAACGACGCGGGTGAGGTCATTCCTGGTTACCTGTACCTGTTGATGCCCGTGCGTCTGCCGGGCTAGACGACCTGCGTCTTGCGAATCTAAGGGGAAAACTGTGCAGCTCGGACTCATCGGCCTCGGCAAGATGGGCGGCAACATGCGTGACCGGCTGCGCGCCGCCGGTCACGAGGTCATCGGCTACGCGCAGAGCGACAACACCGATGTGGATTCGCTGGAGAGCCTGGTCGGTGCGCTCGAAGCACCGCGGGCGATCTGGGTGATGATCCCGGCCGGCGACCCGACCCGGGAGACCGTGCAGCAGCTGAGCGGGCTGCTGTCGCCCGGCGACATCGTCATCGACGGCGGCAACTCGCGGTTCACCGATGACGAGGTGCACGCGAAGCTGTTGGCCGAGAAGCAGATCGGCTACATCGACTGCGGCGTCTCCGGCGGCGTCTGGGGCAAGGACAACGGCTACGGCCTGATGGTCGGTGGCTCAGGCGAAGACGTGCAGAAGCTCATGCCGATCTTCGACGCCCTGCGCCCGGAGGGCCCGCGGGAAGAAGGATTCGTGCACGCCGGTCCGGTGGGCGCGGGCCACTTCTCGAAGATGGTGCACAACGGCATCGAATACGGCCTGATGCAGGCGTATGCGGAGGGCTTCGAACTCCTGTCCGCAAACGAGAACGTGCATGACGTTCCGGGCGTGCTCAAGGCGTGGACGCGAGGCACCGTCGTCCGGTCCTGGCTGCTGGACCTGCTGGTGAAGGCCCTTGACGAGGACCCGAAGCTGGCCGCGATCTCCGGCTATGTCGAGGACTCCGGTGAGGGCCGGTGGACCGTCGAAGAGGCGATCAACCACCGCGTTCCGGCGCCGGTGATCTCCGCGGCGCTGTTCGCCCGATTCGTTTCCCGGCAGGATGATTCGCCGGCGATGAAGGCGGTCGCCGCGCTGCGCAACCAGTTCGGCGGGCACGCCGTCAAGAAAGCCGCTGAGTAAAGGACAAACGTGTACGTCCGTCACCTGCAGGTGACCGACTTTCGTTCCTGGGCGCAGGCGGATCTTGCCTTTGAACCTGGTCCGAGTGTTCTCGTCGGCGCCAATGGACAAGGCAAGACCAACCTGGTCGAAGCCATCGGCTATGTGGCCACCCTGAGTTCGCACCGGGTGGCCACCGACGCCCCGCTGATCCGGCAGGGTGCGCAGCGCGCCGTGGTGCGCACCGCCGTGGTCAACGAGGGCCGGGAACTACTCGTCGAACTGGAGATCACCGCCGGGAAGGCCAACCGCGCGCGGATCAACCGGGCACAGATGCCCCGGCCGCGTGAAGTGCTGGGCATCATCCGCACCGTGTTGTTCGCGCCCGAGGATCTGGCCCTGGTGCGTGGCGATCCCGGCGAACGCCGCCGGTTCATGGACGATGCCCTGGTGACCCGGATGCCCCGGATGGCTGGGGTGCGCGCCGACTACGAGAAGGTGCTGCGGCAACGCGGCGCCCTGCTGAAGTCCGCCGGTGGGCGGCGGGGCAGTTCCAGTGCCGACTTGTCGACATTGGAGGTCTGGGACGGTCACCTGGCCAAACACGGTGCCGCACTGCTCGGCGCCCGGCTGGACCTGGTCGCCGACCTCGGCCCCCGGCTCACCGCCGCCTATGCGGGCGTCGCGCCGGAATCACGACCGGCCACGATCAAGTACAAGAGCAGCCTCGGAGACGCGTTGCCACCGGAGTTCGGTGTGCCGGACGGAAAGCGCGCCGACCTGGAGTTGCTGGAAGTACTGCTGCTCCAGCGGCTCAGCGAGATGCGGCAGCAGGAGCTGGATCGCGGGGTGTGCCTGGTCGGCCCGCACCGCGATGAGCTGGAACTGGTCCTCGGTGATCACCCGGCCAAGGGCTACGCCAGTCACGGCGAGTCCTGGTCGTTCGCGTTGGCGCTCCGGCTCGCGTCCTGCGAGGTGCTCCGGGCCGACGGCATCGAGCCGGTGCTGATCCTGGACGACGTGTTCGCCGAACTGGACCGGCGGCGGCGCACGTGCCTGGCGGAGATGGCGGTGGGAGCCGAGCAGGTCTTCGTCACCGCCGCCGTGGAAGAGGACGTGCCGCGGGAACTGACCGGAGCCAAGTATCGCGTGGCGGGCGGGGAGATAACACGTGCCGAATAACGATCATGAGCACCGGCAGGTCTCAAAACCACAACACTGGGTAAACGACAACCAGTTGCGACGTCACGCAACTGGGGACAAACCTGTGGATAGTGTGGATAACTCAGCGCGACGGCCCGGACACTCGCCTACTCAGCAGAGCCAGTCTGGCAACTTGATGCCACAGACGGGTGACGCTTCTTCAAAGATTGCACCTGGTCAAGGCTCGCAAGGAGAGCCACTCAAGGGTTCTGACCTGGCACGCGCGGCGCTGCAGGCGGCTCGCGACAAGGCAAAGTCTAAGGGAACTACTCAGCGTCGCGGAACCGGGGTGTCCGGAACCGGTGGCAACCGGCGCGGCAGCCGGCTCCGCCGCCGCTGGTCAGGGCCGGGCGCGGACGAACAGCGGGATCCGCAGCCGCTGGGCAGGCTGGCCTCGCGCATCGCGATGGACCGGGGCTGGCGGGAGAACCTGTCCGGCGGCGTGGTCATCAGCCGGTGGGCGCACCTGGTGGGAGCCGAGGTCGCCGAGCACTCGACGCCGATCAGCCTCAAGGACGGCGAGCTTCAGGTACAGGCCAGTTCCACCGCGTGGGCCACCCAGTTGCGGCTGCTGCAGAAGCAGTTGCTCAGCCGGATCGCCGCCGGCGTGGGCAATGGCGTGGTGAAGAAGTTGAAGATCCAGGGACCCACGGCGCCGAGCTGGAAGAAAGGGCCGCGGACCGTGCAGGGCAGGGGCCCCAGGGATACGTACGGCTGAGCGCGCCAACGATCTACGGATCGGCTAAATTGAGCCCCGCACCCGAGCCACCCGAAAATCGCGGCTCTGTGAGTAAATCAGGCGTGCCCTTGATGCACCTGAGAACGCCTGGGGCAGTAGACTGAGGACAGGCTTTCCGGCGATGGTCTCCATCCCTGCCTGACCGCGCCGCGAGGCGCGGTGTTCGGACGACAGGAGAATCCAGCACAGTGACAGAGAACAAGAACTACAGTGCGTCATCCATCACTGTCCTGGAAGGCTTGGAAGCCGTCCGCAAGCGTCCCGGTATGTACATCGGGTCCACCGGCGAGCGCGGCCTGCACCATCTTGTTCAGGAGATCGTGGACAACGCGGTGGACGAGGCCCTCGCCGGCCACGCCACCAAGGTCGAGGTCACGCTGCTGGCCGACGGCGGTGTCCGGGTCGTCGACGACGGCCGCGGTATCCCGATCGACATGCACCCGGTGGAGAAGCGTCCGGCCGTCGAGGTCGTGCTGACCACGCTGCACGCCGGTGGCAAGTTCGACGGTGAGTCCTACGCCGTCTCCGGTGGTCTGCACGGCGTCGGCGCCGCGGTGGTGAACGCCCTGTCCACCGCCCTCGAGGTGGAGATCTTCAAGGACGGCTTCCGCTGGACCCAGCGCTACGAGAAGCAGGAGCCGATCCACGCGCTGAAGAAGCACGAGGCCACCGAACGCACCGGTAGCTCGGTCACCTTCTGGGCCGACCCGACGATTTTCGAGACCACCACGTACAACCTGGAGACGATCGCCCGCCGGCTGCAGGAGATGGCCTTCCTGAACAAGGGCCTGACCATCCAGCTGCGCGATGAGCGCGCCAGCGAGGTGGACGAGATCGAGGATGCCGAGGGGAAGAAGGCGGTCAGCAAGGAGCGCACCTTCCACTACCCCGGTGGCCTGGAGGACTTCGTCCGGCACATCAACGCCACCCGCGAGGCCGCGCACAGCACCGTCATCGGTTTCGAAGCCGAGGGCGACGGCCTTGCCGTCGAGGTGGCCATGCAGTGGAACACCGGCTACTCCGAGTCCGTGTACACCTTCGCGAACACGATCAACACGCACGAGGGCGGTACCCACGAGGAGGGCTTCCGCGCCGCGCTGACCCGGGTGGTCAACGAGTACGCGCGCGAGAAGAAGATCCTCAAGGAGAAGGACACCAACCTCACCGGTGACGACATCCGGGAGGGCCTGGCCGCGATCGTCTCCATCAAGCTCGCCGAGCCGCAGTTCGAGGGCCAGACCAAGACCAAGCTGGGCAACACCGAGGCCAAGTCCTTCGTGCAGAAGACCTGCAACGAGTGGCTGCCCGACTGGTTCGACCGCAACCCGGCCGACGCCCGCACGATCATCAACAAGGCGTTCGGCTCGGCGCAGGCCCGGATCGCGGCGCGGAAGGCCCGTGAACTGGTGCGCCGCAAGAGCGCGCTGGAGATCGGCGGCCTGCCCGGCAAGCTGAAGGACTGCCGGTCCAACAAGCCGGAGGAGTGCGAGCTCTACATCGTGGAGGGTGACTCCGCGGGTGGCTCGGCCAAGGAGGGCCGGGACTCGCTCTACCAGGCGATCCTGCCGATCCGAGGCAAGATCATCAACGTGGAGAAGGCCCGCATCGACCGGGTGCTGAAGAACACCGAGGTCCAGTCGCTGATCACCGCGATGGGCACCGGCATCCACGAGGACTTCGACGCCGCCAAGCTGCGCTATCACAAGATCGTGCTGATGGCCGACGCCGACGTGGACGGTCAGCACATCAGCACGCTGCTGCTGACGTTCCTGTTCCGCTTCATGCGCCCGCTGATCGAACTGGGCCACGTCTACCTGGCCCGCCCGCCGCTGTACAAGATCAAGTGGCCGCGGGCCGAGGCGGAGTACGCCTACACCGAGCGCGAGAAGGACGGCCTGCTGCAGGCCGGCGCCGCCGCTGGGCGCAAGCTGCCGAAGGACGACGGCATCCAGCGGTACAAGGGTCTTGGCGAGATGAACGCCGAGGAACTGTGGGAGACCACGATGGACCCGGCCAACCGGCTGCTGATGCAGGTGACGCTGGACGACGCCGCGACCGCCGACGAGCTGTTCTCGGTGCTGATGGGTGAGGACGTCGAGGCTCGCCGCTCCTTCATCACCCGCAACGCCAAGGACGTCCGCTTCCTCGACGTCTGAGTTCCTGACTCCGAAGTTGGCGATGTTCGGCGTTCTTTACCGAACATCGCCAACTCCGGGTCCCGCTAGCCGAACTGGGCCGCGCGCTGCTCCGCGCTGAACGTGAGCTTGTCGATCTGCGCATCCGTCATCGTCGGCGCCGGGAAACTCAACACCAGCAGCCGGCCACCCGCGTAGGACACCACGTGCGTCCGGCCCTTCGCCCGCACATGGGCGCGTAGCAGCCGGCCGTCCTGCTCGACCAGTGAACTGGTGCCGCACCTCTTCGTCTCCCGCTCCGCGGAGCGGATCAGCTCGGCGGCCATCACCGGTTCCGGCAGCACCGCGACCTCGGTCAGTTCCGCGTCGCCGAGCCTGACCCGCACTGTGGCCACCTTCTTCGCGCCCGCTCCCCAGAACTCCCCGCGCACCCGGGGCGAGATCAGCGTGGCCGAGCCGCAGTCGATCGGGAACTCGTCGATGGCGGCGCGCTTGCCGCAGCCGGAGATGTCGAAGGCCAGTGAACTGACGCTGATCTCCGCTGCCTGCCTGGACATTCCCTGGAACGCCGCGGCGTCCCACAGGCCGGGTCCGGCGGTGATCTCCCTGCCGCAGCCGGGGTTGTAGGTCACGTCCTTTGTGGACGTACCGGGGGAGCTGGTGGTGCAGCCGCTCAGCAACAGCAGCAGGGCGAGTGCGATCGGGGCGCGCATGGCCGCATGCCTATCGGGAAAACCGCCGCTGAGCACGGAGCGCAATCCCTTCGGGGATCATGCGATCGGGTAGGCCGCCGAACGGAGCAGGGGTGGCCAGTGATCAACATCTGCGAGGGTGCACACTCTCAGTGGTCACACAGCCACGGAGGTCCTCTATGAATTCGGGGGCTGGCCCCACGATCAAGCAGGCCCAACTGGGACGGCTGCTCCGTCAGCTGCGCAATGACGCCCAGATGACCCTGAAGGACGCCGCCCAGGGACTGGACATGTCGGCCAGCACCATCGGCCGGATCGAGCGTGGCGAGTCCGGAATCCCCGCGGATCTGGTGCAGACGATGACCGATCTGTACGACCGGCCGCCCACGGTGGACAACGTCACGAATCCCGAGCTCTTCGCCGGGCTGCGGGAGAACCGCCGCTACGAGGAACTCGAGGCCACCGCCCGGCGGGTGTGGGACGTGCAGATCACCACGATCCCCACCCTGCTGCAGACGGGCGCGTACGCGCGCGAGGTGCTGAAGGCGTCGATGGTCCCGCGCTCGCCCCGCGAACACCGGATGCAACTCGCGATGCGCATGGTGCGGCAACGCAGGCTGAAGGACGCCGAGCGGCCGCTCAGCCTGGAGGCCGTGGTGCACGAGATGGCGTTGCGCTGGCCGGTGGGCGACGAGATCTCCCGGCGCGCGCAGCTGGAGCACCTGGTGAAATGCGCCGAGCTGGACTCGGTCTCGCTGCGCGTCCTGCCCGCCGATCTCGGCCCGTCGATCGCGATGGACGGCGCGTTCACCATCCTGCGCTTCGACGACGGCCGGCCGGACATCGGTTACCTGGAGAACTCCTGGGGCGCGATGCACGTCCAGCAGTCCTGGCAGGTGGAGGCGTGCAAGCTGTGCTTCGAGACGCTGTCCGAGCAGGCGCTCGACCGGGAGGACTCGATGACCCTGATCAAGACGATCGCGAACGAGCTGTGAACTGATCCCTGGTCAGCTGCCAGACGACGTCCACGCCGTCCTCGCCCGAGGTCAGCGGGTCACGCGGCGGGGTTCGCCGGTCGATCTCGGTGAAACCCAGCCGCGCCGGCACCGCGCCACTGCGCACGTTCGCCGAGTCGTGCCAGATCTGCACCCGGTTGATCCCGGGCAGCCCGAACGCCACCGGCAGCAAGGTGGCGACCGACCCGCTGGCCAGGCCACGGCCCACGTGGTCGCGGCCCAGCCAGTACCCGATCTCCAGGCCCAGCGGGCCGATCCGCCGCTCCAGGCCGCACATGCCCACGACCTCGCCGCCGTCGGTGATCGCGTAGGTGTACGCCTGACCGGTCAGCCAGCCCGCATCCGCGTAGTCCAGGAACGTGGTGGCCGAGGCGAGGTCGTATCCGTCCGCGCACCAGTCCAGCCACGGACTCAGCTGATCCAGCGATTCCGTGACCAGGGCGTGGACCCGGGTGATGTCCGTCCGAAGTGGACGACGCAGATGTCCGGTGATCTCCGGTGGGTGGTCCATGCGCCCGAATCTAGCTGTTCGGCGGCGGGAAACCGGGTGGCGGTTCATAACGCGGTCCGGCCCCCGGCGGACCCCACTGCTGCGGTTGCCGGTGCATGCGGGCGCGCACCAGCCAGATGATCACAACGAGGAGAACCACGAAGAACACCAGGAACCCGCCGATGATCCACAGGAATGAGGTGACGAAGCCCGCGTCCTGGTCCAACCCGCGATCGCGCGGTCCGAACTGCGCCTCCATGTCCCTGCGCTGGACGACCTGGACCCGGTCGTCCACCTGCACCCGCAGGACGTCGATCTTGTTCGGGAACCGGGTCCAGACGATCCGGACCACGTCCTTCTGTTCCTCCGGCGTGACCACGCCATCGGCCGTCGCCACCTGGAGGTCCAGGGAGTAGCGGCCGTTGGTCACCTGCTGGTTGACGCCCTGGACCCGATAGCCGGCGGTGGTGAGCTCGCTGTGCACCGTGGACATCGCGTCAAAACCGGCGCATCCCGACAGCAGGCCCAGGACCAGGGTGGTCACCACAATGAATGACAGAGATCTGCGCATCGCGTCCCCCTCGCGATCGGCGTTCCCGGCAGCTTAGGGACAGGCCGATCCGCGCCGCAGCGGGCAACCCGGGGAATTTCGGTTGCAGTTAGGACGCGGGCGGATTCTGCAGCTGCACCGAGGGATGACGCCCGCCGCCCGGCGCGCGCCGCCGCGGCAGCCGGAGATACAGCAGCAGGCCGACCAGCAGCGCGGCTCCGACGACGAGCGGGATCGACCAGCGCGCGGCAGGGCGGGACTCCAGGTCGGCGTCCCGTTTGCCGAGTTCCATCTCCAGCTGCCCGCTGGTGACCGAGGCCTGGTGCCCGGCGACGGTCAGCGTCAACGTGCCGAATCGGCCGCGATACTTCCGCCAGACCAGCTGCGCGACGTCCAGCTGGTCCTGCGGCGTCGCCTGGCCCGTCTTGCGGTCCACCGCCACGGTCAGCGTGTTCGCACTGAGGGCCAGGTTCTGCACCTGGTAACCGGCGTAGTCCAGTTCCCGCCGCAGCTCGGCGGTCGGGTCAACCGTGCCGCAGCCGACGAGCAGCGTCAGCAGGGCGAGGATCACCGACAGTCGCATCACGCGCTGGACTGTAGGTCCGCTTCCGAACAGCGGCAATCCGCCGAACGCGCCTAGGCGGGTGGCTGTGGGTGACCGGGAGCCACCGGGTGCGCACGCCTGCGCCGCACCAGCCAGACGATCAGCACCAGGGCGATGACGCAGAGCAGCAGCAGGCCGCCGACCACGAACATCAGCGTGGACAGGAAGCCCACCCCACCGTCCAGCTCCGGATCACGCGGTCCGATCCGCTGTTCGATCTCCGACCGCTGGATGACCCGCGTCTGGCTGTCGACGGTGAGTTCCAGCGTGTCGATGCGGGTCGGGTACTGCGTCCAGATGATCTGGACGATCTCCTGCTGCTTCATCGCGGTCGCCCGCTTGTCCGGGCTGTCCACGGTGAGTTCCAGCGTGTAGTGCCCGTTGTCGACCTTCTGCCCCGCGCTGGTGGTCCGGTAGCCGGCCTCGGACAGCGCGGACTCCACCTTCGAGATCGAGTTGAGCCCCGCGCAACCGGTCAGCACGCCCATGACCAGCGCGATCACCGCCGTGATCCGCAGTGTCCGCAGCACTGGACCCCCTCGTTTCCGGTCGTCTCGCCGAAGCGTAGGTACAGCCGCCCGATGCGGCCACTCATCGCATTACCCACACCCCGACCGGATTAATCCGCAGACTTGTCCACAGCTTGGCCGCGTCAGGTGAGCACAAGCTTTTCGTGCAGATAGGATGGCAAGTCGAAGCTCTGTGTCCCGGTTTCGCGTGGCCTTGCGCGGCCACCGACCGGTTGACGCGAGGAGTGGCGGAAAGGCTGTAGTGGCCGAAAGGAATCGACGTCGTGACGGACACCTTGCCCCCGATGGATGATCGGGTAGAACCGATCGACATCCAGCAGGAGATGCAGCGCTCCTACATCGATTATGCGATGAGCGTGATCGTGGGACGTGCGCTGCCCGACGTCCGCGATGGCCTCAAGCCAGTGCACCGCCGGGTTCTGTACTCCATGTACGACACCGGCCTGCGGCCCGAGCGCAGTTATGTGAAGTGCTCTCGCGTCGTCGGCGATGTGATGGGTAACTACCACCCGCACGGTGACTCGGCGATCTACGACACCCTGGTCCGGCTGGCCCAGCCGTGGTCGCTGCGGTATCCGCTGGTGGACGGCCAGGGCAACTTCGGCTCGCCGGGCAACGACCCGGCCGCGGCCATGCGGTACACCGAGGCCCGGCTGATGCCGCTGGCCATGCACATGCTCGCGGACATCGACGAGGACACCGTCGAGTTCTCCGACAACTACGACGGCAAGACCCAGGAACCGGACGTCCTGCCCGCCCGTATCCCGCAGCTGCTGGTCAACGGCAGTGAGGGCATCGCGGTCGGCATGGCGACCAAGATCCCGCCGCACAACCTGCGCGAGGTCGCCTCGGGTGTCATCTGGGCGCTGGAGAACTTCGAGGCCGACGACGACGAGCTGCTCGCCGCGCTGTTGCTGCGGATCAAGGGGCCGGACTTCCCGACCAAGGGCCTCATCCTGGGTACCCAGGGCATCGAGGACGCGTACCGCACCGGCCGGGGTTCGATCCGGATGCGCGCGGTGGTCGAGGTGGAGGAGGACTCCCGCGGCCGCACCATCCTGGTGGTCACCGAGCTGCCCTACCAGGTCAACCCGGACAACCTGGTGGAGAACATCGCCGCCCTGGTCCGTGACCAGAAGCTCACCGGCATCTCCAACATCGCCGACGAGTCCAACAAGCGCTCCGGTATGCGCATCGTGGTCGAGCTGAAGCGCGACGCGGTGGCCAAGGTCGTGCTGAACAACCTCTACAAGCACACCCAGCTGCAGTCCAACTTCGGCGCGAACATGCTGGCCTTGGTCGACGGCGTGCCCCGCACGCTGCGGCTCGACCAGATCATCCGGCACTACGTGAAGCACCAGATCGAAGTGATCGTGCGGCGCACGAAGTTCCGGCTGCGGAAGGCCGAGGAGCGCGCCCACATCCTGCGCGGTCTGGTCAAGGCGCTGGACATGCTGGACGAGGTCATCGCGTTGATCCGCCGGTCCCCGTCGGCGGACCAGGCGCGCAGCGGCCTGATCGAGCTGCTCGATGTGGATGATCTGCAGGCCACCGCCATCCTGGACATGCAGCTGCGCAAGCTGGCCGCCCTGGAGCGGCAGAAGATCATCGACGAGTTGGCCGAGATCGAGGTCATCATCGCCGACCTCGAGGACATCCTGGCCAAGCCCGAGCGGCAGCGGCGGATCATCATCGACGAGCTGACCGCGATCGTGGACAAGCACGGCGACGACCGCAAGACCAGGATCATCCCGTTCGACGGTGAGGTGTCCATCGAGGACCTCATCGCGGTGGAGGACGTGGTCGTCACGATCACCCGCACCGGCTACGCGAAGCGCACCAAGACCGACCTGTACCGCGCGCAGAAGCGTGGCGGCAAGGGCGTGCAGGGCGCGGCGCTCAAGCAGGACGACATCGTCGAGCACTTCTTCGTCTGCTCCACGCACGACTGGATCCTGTTCTTCACGAACAAGGGCCGGGTGTACCGGGCCAAGGCGTTCGAGCTGCCGGAGGCCAACCGCAACGCGCGTGGCCAGCACGTGGCCAACCTGCTCGCCTTCCAGCCGGACGAGGCCATCGCCCAGGTCATCCAAATCGCCAACTACGAGGTGGCGCCGTACCTGGTGCTGGCCACCAAGCAGGGCCTGGTCAAGAAGAGCAAGCTGCCCGCCTACGACTCCAACCGCAGCGGCGGCCTGATCGGCATCAACCTCAAGGACGGCGACGAGCTGGTCGGCGCGGTGCTCTGCTCCGCGGAGCAGGACCTGCTGCTGGTCTCCGCGCTCGGCCAGTCGATCCGCTTCCGGGCCACCGACGAGGCACTGCGTCCCATGGGCCGCGACACCTCCGGTGTGCAGGGCATGCGGTTCAACGAGGGTGACGAGCTGCTGTCCATCGGGGTACTCGAGGAGGACAAGTTCGTCCTGGTGGCCACCAACGGTGGATACGCCAAGCGGACGCCGATCGACGACTACCCGGTGCAGGGCCGTGGCGGCAAGGGCGTGCTGACCGTGCAGTACGACCAGCGTCGTGGCAGGCTCGTCGGCGCGCTGATCGTCGATCTTGAGGACGAGATCTTCGCGATCACCTCGGCCGGCGGTGTGATCCGCACCCGGGCCCAGGAGGTCCGGAAGGCGGGACGCCAGACCAAGGGTGTCCGCTTGATGAACCTGGGCGAAGAGACGACGCTGATCGCGGTGGCGCGCAGCGCCGAAGCCGCCGAGGACGCCGAAGAGCTCGATGTCGTCGAAGGAGAAGTTGTCGAAGGAGACGAGGTCGTCGAGGCGACCGAGCCTCAGACAGAGACCGTGGCCGACGGCGACACCACGCCTGAGAACTAACCGGCAACGTCAGCGAAGGGACGATCGTGACAGCCTCTGACCGGACCGAGCGCCTCCCCGAGGGGACCGACGTCGAGCAGACCGACACCACCGGCAAGCCGGTGGACGGTGCTGCCGGGAACGGTCACGGGCCGGCCGAACAGAGGTCTGGGTCGTCCCCGGCTGACGGCAAGGGCAAGGCGGTGGCCAAGGACAAGGCCACCGCCGAGCAGCCCACCGAACAGACGGTGACCATGCCCGCGGTGGAGGACAAGACCGCGGGCAAGGACGACGAACCCGAGTTCTCTCGCGAGAAGACGGCCAAGGCCGGCCGTTCCGAGAACTCGGCCGAAGCAGAGAAGGTGCCCGCGGTGGAGCAGACCGCAGAACTCCCCAAGACTCCGGCGGAGAAGGCCAAGTCGGAGGCTGCTCCCGAGCAGGTACAGCCCGCCGAGGAAGCGCAGTCCAAGCCGGCGACGCCCCCGGCCGCGGTGCCGCCGTGGCAGCGGGCCGAGGCGGCCAAGAACCTGCCCGCCGAGAAGCCGGTCCGGTCGGCGATCGACGCGACGCCCATCGACGTGGACGACCCGGAGGTCCCCGACGAGCAGCAGCCCGTCGAGGTGGACAACTCCGCCGAGGACACGGCGATCACCAAGCGGCCCGACCTGTCGGTGCCCAGCCAGTTCGCCCAGGCCTGGTCCGCCGCGATGAACAGCCCGGAACCCGATTCGGCCACCATCACCCCGCACGGCGGCTACCAGATGCCGACCTTCGCGGCGGGTACGGCCGTTCCGGAGGCGCCGAGGGTCGCGGAGACCCCGCCGGTCACCGCGCACATCGGCCGGGCCACCGTCACGCTGTCCGAGGGCCCTGGCGAGCGGGTCGGTGGCGCTGCCACCTCACTGCGCCGCCCGGGCCGCGGTCCGCGCCGGGCCAGCCTGCACATCAAGCGGGTCGACCCGTGGTCGGTGCTGAAGCTCTCGCTGGTGCTGTCCGTCGCGTTGTTCTTCGTCTGGCTGGTCGCCGTGGGCGTGCTGTACGGCGTGCTGGACGGCATGGGTACCTGGAAGCAGCTCAACGGCGCGTACACCGACCTGGCGTCCACCGGGGACGGCCCCGAACTGATCAGCGCGGGCAGTGTCTTCGGTGTGGCCGCTCTGGTCGGTGCGGTGAACATCGTCCTGTTCACCGCCCTCACCACCGTCGGAGCGTTCATCTACAACGTGGCCGCCGATCTGGTCGGCGGCGTGGAGCTGACCCTCTCCGAACGCGAGTAGTAGTCGATCTTCACCGAAGGCCGGGCCGGCGTGCAGCCGAGCCCGGCCTTCGTCGTTTGACCTGGGCAAACCCGTGGATGACCACCCGATTTGGGAACCGCCTCAGGCGTGCTGTAATGTTTCTCCTCGTTGGGGCCTATAGCTCAGTTGGTTAGAGCGTTGCACTGATAATGCAAAGGTCGGTGGTTCAAATCCACCTAGGCCCACGAGATCGATCCGAGCGATCCATATCGGCAGAAAGCGCCGATATGGATCGCTCTCGGCGTTTTCTGGGGCTCTCGCCCCAGACCCCAGGCCAGGGCGGCCTTCGGCCCCCCGGACCCCCGACGCCATCTTGTCGGGGCTGGTTCTGGTGGTTGTGGTTTCTCGCTCGCTCGCCCCTTCCCCTTCCGCCTTCTGTTGCGTGCCCTTCGCGTGCCCCTTCCGCTGTCTTTGCTCCGGAGTTGGGGATGTTCGGGATGCTTTTTGTCCCGAACAT
>QZFT01000023.1 GCA_003600225.1 Pseudonocardiaceae bacterium YIM PH 21723 | reverse complement strand
GGTGGTGGCGTGGCTCTGCTGCAGGCTGCCGAGCAGGGGCCCCAAATCCATCTTGAAGATGGAACAACCACTCGCTCCATAGTGGACTCACCGCCGCCGGGGCGGTCGTCACTTCGACCTGCTCCATGCCGCCCAGTCCGGCGTGCCCCCACCCAACAGCCAGGCAGGAAAGACTGCGCGCAGCTAGTCCTCTCCTCCAAAGCCATCTTTCGACAACCGCCAGAAGCGATCACCGGGTATAGGTCCGGTCAGTAACCATCCGGCGCTCTCGTCGTCATACAGCGTGAACCGTTCTCGCGACGAGGAGTGTGTGATGAACCGGAAGAGCGCCTGGACCCTGGCCGGTGCGTTGACGGTCGTGGCCGCGTCCGGGGCCGTCGGTGCGAGTGTGGTGTTCGGTGGCTTCGGATTACCGGGGCTGTTCGCCGACAGCGACTCGCCCACCCTCGAGGCCGCGAAGGCCCCGATGTTGCCGCAGGTCACCGCCCCGACCAGCACGAGTACGCCTACCTCCACCACCACACCTGCTCCCGCGCCGTCGGCGGCCCCGCCGTCGCCGCCGTCCGAGCCGCCGTCCACCTCGGCGGAACCGGAGCCGGAGCCGAGTGCGGCCCCCGGTTCGAGCCGCGCGCGGCCGTCCGGCCCCGTGGGCCTGGCGGGCAATGTCAGTCAGGGAGGCCTGGGTATCGCCGGTGGCACGCTGAACGGCGTCGGCTTCCGCGGGGGCCAGCAACAGCGGCGGTGAACCGGCGATTTCAGGTCACCCGGGCAGAGCAACTACCCTGGGCCAGGTGACTGTCGAGTCGGTGTTCGCACAGCTGGAGCCGCTGCTGCCCCGGGTATCCAAGCCCGTGCAGTACGTCGGTGGTGAGCTGAACGCCACCCTGAAGCCCTGGGAAGAGACCAA
This sequence comes from Pseudonocardiaceae bacterium YIM PH 21723, assembly GCA_003600225.1. Taxonomy (GTDB): domain Bacteria; phylum Actinomycetota; class Actinomycetes; order Mycobacteriales; family Pseudonocardiaceae; genus QZFT01. The sequence continues at coordinate 353,591 of QZFT01000023.1, read as the reverse complement.
CGTCCGCTGGGCGTTGATGTACCCGGACGCGTACGAGGTAGGCCTGCCCAACCAGGGCATCATGATCCTTTACGAGGTCCTGAACGAGGTTCCGGACGTCTTGGCCGAGCGCACCTACGCGGTGTGGCCGGATCTCGCCGCACTGATGCGCGAGAACGGCGTCCCACAGTTCACCGTGGACGCGCACCGCCCGGTGAAGGCCTTCGACGTGCTCGGCGTCAGCTTCGCCTCCGAACTGGGCTACACCAACCTGCTGGCGGCCCTGGACCTCGCGGGCATCCCCATCCACGCCAAGGACCGGACCATCGACGATCCGATCGTCCTGGCCGGCGGGCACGCCGCGTTCAACCCGGAACCCATCGCCGACTTCCTGGACGCCGCCGTGCTCGGCGACGGTGAGGAAGCCGTCCTGGAGATCACCGACATCATCCGGGACTGGAAGGCCGAGGGCTGCCCGGGCGGCCGGGACGAGATCCTGACCAGGCTGGCCGAGACCGGTGGCGTGTACGTGCCCCGGTTCTACGACGTCACCTTCCGGGACAGCGACGGCCAGATCGACTCCGTCAGCCCGAACCGGGAGCGGATTCCGGACCGGGTGTTCAAGCGGACCACCATGGACCTGGACGCCTGGCCCTACCCGAAGCAGCCGCTGGTTCCCCTGGCGGAGACCGTGCACGAGCGGGCCAGCGTAGAGATCTTCCGCGGCTGCACCCGTGGCTGCCGCTTCTGCCAGGCCGGCATGATCACCCGCCCGGTGCGCGAGCGGTCCATCGAGGGCATCGGCGCGATGATCCAGACCAGCCTGGAGGCCTCCGGTTACGAGGAGGTCGGCCTGCTCAGCCTGTCCTCGGCGGACCACTCGGAGATCGGCGAGCTGGCCAAGGGCCTGGCCGACCGGTACGAGGGCACCAACACCGGCCTGAGCCTGCCGTCCACCCGGGTCGACGCGTTCAACATCGACCTGGCCAACGAGCTGTCCCGCAACGGCCGCCGTTCCGGTCTGACCTTCGCCCCGGAGGGCGGCAGCGCCCGCCTCCGCAAGGTCATCAACAAACAGGTCTCCGAAGAGGACCTGATCCGCACGGTCAGCGCCTCCTTCGAGGCCGGCTGGCGGCAGGTCAAGCTGTACTTCATGTGTGGCCTGCCCACCGAGACCGACGATGACGTGCTGCAGATCGCGTACATGGCGCACAACGTCATCCGCGAGGGCCGCAAGGCCTCCGGCCGCAAGGACGTGCGCTGCACGATCTCCATCGGCGGATTCGTGCCCAAGCCGCACACCCCGTTCCAGTGGGCCGCGCAATGCGACCCGGAGACCATCGACGAGCGGCTGCGGAAGCTGCGCGCGGAGGTCAACTCCGACAAGTCGCTCGGCCGCAACATCGGCATGCGCTACCACGATGGCAAGCCCAGCCTGATCGAAGGCCTGCTGTCCCGCGGTGACCGGCGCATCGGCCGGGTCATCGAGCGGGTGTGGCGCGAAGGTGGCCTGTTCGACGGCTGGAGCGAGCACTTCTCCTACCAGCGGTGGATCGACGCGTGCGTCGCCGAGCTGGAGCCGCAGGGCGTCAATGTCTCCTGGTACACCACCCGGGAACGGGAGGAGCACGAGATCCTGCCCTGGGACCACCTGGACTCCGGCCTGGAGAAGGAGTGGCTCTGGGCGGACTGGCTGGACGCGCTGGACGAGCAGGAGCAGGACGACTGCCGCTGGACCCCGTGCTTCGACTGCGGCGTGTGCCCGGCGATGAACACGGACATCCAGGTCGGTCCGACCAACGGCAAGGTGCTGATCCCGATCACTCCGGTCACCCCCGGCACCCCGGTCACCAACCCCGCCCTGACCTAGCGGTTCCTCCGGAGTTGACGATGTTCGCGCGAGGAACGAGCCCGAACATCGTCAACTCCGGGTATTGCGGCTAACTCACGGCGGCCAACGCGTCGGCCAGACCGTGCCCGTAGTAGGTGTTGCTGTGCTCGCCCTGCAGACAGGGCGTCTGCCCCAGCGGGCACTTCAGCTCGACCGCCCGGTCCAGTAGCTGGTTCCGCAGCGTCCGCCCCTTGTACCGCTGGTTCTTCGAGGCCAGCAGCGCCGCCACACCGGCGACATGCGGGGTGGCCATCGAGGTGCCGCACATCGTCCCGTACTTGCCGCTCGGCAACGTGGACAGCGGGCAGCCCGCTCCCTGGCCCTCCGGCGGCGTCTGCGCCCGGTCACCGCCCGGCGCGGCGATGTCCACCTTGCCCCAGTCGCTGTACGACGACAGGTAGCCCCCGTAGCCGACCGCGGACACGCTCACCACGTCGTCCACCTGCGCGGGCACCACCTTGCAATTGGCGTCCACCGGGTGGTCCTTGGCGAAGTCCTTAACCGGCTTGCTGATGTCCGTACCGAAGTTGCCGGAGGCCGCCACGTTCAGCACACCACGCTTGGTCGAGTACCGGATGGCACGGGCCATCGCCTCGTAACCCACCTTCTCGCCGGGCTTGTCGGTGCACCAGAAGACCCACGGGTCGGCGAACCAGCTGCTGTTGGTCACCGCGAAGTGGTGCTCGGCCGCCCAGACGAAACCGCAGACGGCGGCCTCCGGGAGGATGTAGCCGTGCGGTTCGATCACCCGCACCGAGGCCAGTCCCACTCCGGGCGCAATGCCCGTCATGCCCTTGCCGTCCTTGGCCGCGGCGATGGTGCCGGCCACGTGGGTGCCGTGGTCACCCTGCGGATACCAGGTCGCCGGGTCCGGGTTCGGGGTTCCGGTCTCACAGCCGACGGACAGGTCGCGGCGCAGGGCCGGCTTCAGGTCCGGGTGATCCCCGTCCACGCCGGAGTCCAGCACGCCGACCACCACGTTCGGCGATCCCTGGGTGATCTTCTGCGCCTCGTCGGTGTGGATGGCCCGCATGTCCCAGGACTGCGCGGACAGGTCGCCGACCTCGTCCTCGGCGGTGACGACGGACTTCTCCCTGCTCGCCGAGCCCGGAGTCGCCGCCGCCCTGCCCGCGCTGTAGGCCCGGTCGACGCCCATCCGGGTGTCGAACTTCGGATCGGTGGAGGAGGCGACCGCCACGCCGATCTGCGGGTAGAAGGTCTCCACCTTTCCGCAGGCCGCGGTGACCTCCCGGCCCGCCGCGTCCTGTCCGGTCGCCGGGTCGAACAGCACCACATAGCGATACGAGGTGCCCCCGCCACACGGCTCGGAGGCGGTGGCCTCGGCGGGCGCGGTGACCGCTGCACCGGCCAGCACCAGCGCCAACGCTGAGATGGACAGGCGGTTTGCCCTGAGCATGGATGTCCTCCCTGGAATCCTGGTATTCGTAACCTTGCCCGGTCGAAGTCGATCTCGCCGCCCATGTCACTCCGCCGGTACGCGCGTGGTGCTCGCCGGGATGTCGGCGGGAGGCGGTACGGTTTCCGTCAGCCACCACACTGTCCAAGGAGCAGTCCTGAGCCAGCATCAGCCCAACCCATCGGCTTCTGCGGTGCAGAAGATCAGGTTGCGCTACACCAAGCGCGGCCGGCTGCGGTTCGCATCGCATCGCGATGTGGCCCGCGCCTTCGAGCGTGCGCTGCGCCGGGCGGGCGTGCCGATGGCCTACTCGCAGGGTTTCAACCCGAAGCCCAAGGTCTCCTGGGTCGGCGCGACGCCGACCGGGGTGGCCAGCGAGGCGGAGTACGTGGAGATCTCGGTCGTCCGCGAACTGCCGACGGAGCTGCTGCGCCAGGAGCTGAACAACGCACTGCCGCCGGGCCTTGACGTGCTGGAGGCCGTCGGGGTGCCGGTCGGAGCCGGTGGCGGTTCGCTGCCGGACCGGATCGAGGCGGGCGAGTGGCGGATCGAGGTCCCCGGGGTGACCGAGGACCAGCTGGCCGTCGCGGTGGAGAAGCTCTTGGCCGCCGACCGGGTCGAGGTTGAACGTCTGACCAAGGACGGCAAACGAACGATTGACGCCCGGGCTGCGGTTGTCAGTGCCGCAGTCACCCGGACGAGCGAAAAACAGGATTGTTTAGCAGCTCAGGATGCCCAACCGGCTACTCAACGGCATGAGTGTCCAGGATTGGCCGGGCCGTATGGGATACTTACCGTGGTTGTGCGGCAGACAAGCCCTGCCGTACGTCCAGATGACGTGCTGAACGCCCTCTGCGCGGTCGCAAGCCTGGAGCTGCCTGCGCCCGCAAGGGCAACTCGGCTAGCGCAAGGACGACTCGACGAGAGTAGTGGCAAGGCGGGTTTCGGAGGCCTCGTCGATCCCCTTGCAGCGGACCGGGTTACGGCTTCACCGATCGGACAGGGATCCGAACCGGAAAACGGAGCCGGGTGCGACACGTCGTCATGAAGTGGCCTTCCGAGCGTCTGAACATTGAGCTCAGGTACCGGATGGTCCAGACAGGATTACCGCCGCGGATCGCGTCGGAAACGTTGGAGGGCCCCTGCGTGGCCGCGTTCTCAGGACGCGCCCGGGGGTGAATGGAGTTGCATGTTGAACAGCGAAACACCCGCTGGGACAGCCGGCGGGGATACCGCCGCACCTGTCAGTGCTCTCATCGCAGAGCTACCGGCCAAAGTACGGGTGCACACCCTCGCGAAACTGCTCGGTGTCAGTAGCCGGGAGGTCATCGCCTCCCTCATCGACATCGGCCAAGCGGTGAGCAGCCCGCAGTCGAGTGTGGCGAAGGGGCTGGCACTGCACGTGGTGCGCTCACTCAAGCCCGAGGTACTCGACGCGCAGGAGTCCGAGCAGGACCAGGCAACAGAACAGCCGGAGACCCCCGTGGCCGAGCAGCCGGAGGCCGCAGAGCCGCCGTCGCAGACCAACTCGGCGCTGAGCCCGCCGTGGAACGACCCGCGCCAGACCACCTGGTCGAACCCGGCGCCGGCGCTGAACACCGCGGCGGGTAAATCCGCCGCGCCCATCGCCGCGCCCGTGTTCGCCCCGGCACCCGCAGCCGTCCCCGCCGCGTTCCAGCCGGCCCCGGTCGCGGCGCCTGCCGCTCCGGCAGCCGCCGCGTTCGAGCAGCCGGAGAAGGCCGAGGGAACCCGGCGTACCCGCACGCGGAGCCGCAAGGAGAAGGACACCGCCGCGCCCGCGGAGGAGGTTGTCGAGGAGACGACCACCACCGCCGCCGTGGAGGACACGGACGCCGACGCCGATGGTGATGGCGGCTACGACGACGAGAACGACGAGGACGGTAGCCTGCGCCGCCGCCGGCGTCGTGGCCGTCGTGGCCGTGGCCGGGGCAAGGGCGCCACGAACGATCAGAACAACGACGACGATGAGGACTCCGACGAGCAGGGCGCGGAGGACACCTCCGCGGAGGACGAGTCCGACGGCACCCGCCGCCGCCGTCGCCGCCGTCGCCGCAAGGGCGGTGGTGAGGAGGAAGGTTCGCCGCGCTCCGACGACCCGCCGAACACCGTCGTGCACGTGCGGGAGACCCGCAACGAGCGGTCCACCACCTCCTCCGACGACGAGGTGCGATCGGTCAAGGGCTCCACGCGTCTGGAGGCCAAGCGCCAGCGTCGCCGGGACGGCCGGGAAGCCGGTCGCCGCCGGGTTCCGGTGCTGTCCGAGGCCGAGTTCCTGGCCCGCCGCGAAGCGGTGGACCGGCTCATGGTGGTCAAGGAGAACGGCGACCGCACCCAGATCGCGGTGCTGGAAGATGGCGTGCTCGTCGAGCACTTCGTCACCAGCGCGGGCTCTGGCTCGCTGGTCGGCAACGTCTACCTGGGCCGCGTGCAGAACGTGCTGCCCAGCATGGAGGCGGCGTTCGTCGACATCGGCCGGGGCCGCAACGCGGTGCTCTACGCCGGTGAGGTCGACTGGGACGCCGCCGGCCTGGAGGGCAAGGCACGCCGGATCGAGCAGGCCCTGTCCACCGGTGACAGCGTGCTGGTGCAGGTCACCAAGGACCCGGTCGGGCACAAGGGTGCCCGGCTGACCACGCAGATCTCGCTGCCCGGCCGCTTCCTGGTCTACGTGCCGAGCGGCGGTGCCACCGGCATCAGCCGCAAGCTGCCGGACAACGAGCGACGCAGGCTGAAGGACATCCTCAAGCGGATCGTCCCCGAGGACGCGGGTGTCATCATCCGCACCGCCTCCGAGGGCATCGACGAGGAGGAGCTGGGCCGCGACGTCCGCCGGCTGCAGGCGCAGTGGGAGGTCATCAAGGGTAAGGCCAGCGGTGACGGCCAGCCCAAGGCCGGCGCGCCGAGCCTGCTCTACGAAGAGCCGGACCTGCTGGTCAAGGTCGTCCGCGACCTGTTCACCGAGGACTTCTCCGGACTGGTCATCCAGGGCACCAATGCCTGGGAGACCATCGAGGGCTACGTCAGCCACGTGGCGCCCGACCTGGTCGGCAGGCTGCGCAAGCACATCGGCAGCAAGACCGACGCGTTCAGCGAGCACCGGATCGACGAGCAGATCCTGAAGGCGCTGGACCGCAAGGTCTGGCTGCCCTCCGGTGGCTACCTGGTGATCGACCGCACCGAGGCCATGACGGTCATCGACGTCAACACCGGTAAGTTCACCGGCTCCGGCGGCAACCTCGAAGAGACCGTGACCAGGAACAACCTGGAATCGGCCGAGGAGATCGTGCGTCAGCTGCGGCTGCGCGACATCGGCGGCATCATCGTCATCGACTTCATCGACATGGTGCTGGAGTCCAACCGGGACCTGGTGCTGCGCAGGCTCACCGAGTGCCTGGGTCGCGACCGCACCCGGCACCAGGTCGCCGAGGTGACCTCGCTGGGTCTGGTGCAGATGACGCGGAAGCGCGTGGGCACCGGATTGCTGGAGAACTACAGCAGCACGTGTGAGCACTGCAAGGGCCGCGGCCTGATGGTGTCCACCGAGCCGGTCAGTGGTCACCATTCCGGCCAGCAGCAAGCGGCCCCGATCACCGCGGCCTCCGCGCTGGCGAACGGTTCGGCCGCGCTCAAGACGGCGGCCTCCAACGGCAACGGGCACAACGCGAACGGCAGCGCCCCGGCGGCCGAGGGCTCCTCGTCCGGCGGCGGTCGTCGCCGGTCCCGCCAGCGGAACCGCAACGCGGGTGCCTCCGCGCTGGCCACGGTTTCCGAGACGGACACCGAGGTCGAGTCCGAGTCCACCGAGCAGCCCGCCGAGCAGCTGGCCCTCGTCGAGGAGACGGTCACCGAGACCGCCCCCGCCGCCGAGACTGCCGAGGCGCCCGAGGAGGCCACCCATGACACGACCGTTCCGGTCGGCGATGTGGTGGTGACCGAGCCGACGCAGCAGGAGGCTGTGCAGGACCTCAGCGGTTACCGATTTCGCGAAGGTGACACGGTTGAGCCTGGCAGCGACGACAATGACGAGTCTGCTGCGGAGCACAGTGATTGGTGTCCGGCAGGCACTGCAACGGAAGCCACCGAGCTCCCCGTGAACGGCTCCGCCGAGCACCACGCCACCGCGGAGGTCGACCCGGCCCCGTCGCAGGCCAGTGCCCCGGAAGCCGAGTCGGAGCCCGCTCCGGCCCGCCGAGGCCCACGCCGCGCCGTCCGCCGGGCCGCAGGCCCGCCGAGCGCCGGCAACTAAGCCTTACCCCGAAGGGGCCGCCCTCCACCCGGAGAGCGGCCCCTTCGGCATATCAGTGCCGGCTCGGAATGATGTCCGCACTCGCGACGTACCGCATGGCCTCGATGTACCCGGGCTCGTTCATCCGGCGCTCCATGTCTGGCCAGTCGAGATCCGCGACCCGGGTCTGGATCCACCACAGGTTGCCGAAGGGGTCCCTGATCCGGCCGACCCGGTCGCCGAAGAACAGCTCGGTCTGCCGGGTGACCTCCTCGGCGCCCGCCTCGATGGCCCGGCGCTGCGTCTCGTCGCTGTCCGCGACGTACAGCCGCAGGTAGGCCGGCGTGTCCACCCAGTCGTCCCGCGCATCGAACAGCATGACGACGGAATCGCCGATCCGGACCTCGGCGTGCCCGATTCTGCCGTTCTCGGCGTACACCGGTTCGCCCAGTTCCTCGGCGTCGAAGACCCGTTTCAGGAACTCGATCACGCCTGCCGCATCGCGCGAGATGATCCATGGGGTCACCGAGTGGTACCCGGCGGGGATGGGGCTCGCGGCGCTGTTCTTGCTGTTCATCAGGTTCCCCCAGGCTCGTTTCAGCTGTCGGGGGAGAACACTAGGACCTGCCTACGACAATTCCGGTCCGCTCTACTTCACGCAGGGAATCGAGCCGCCCTGGATGGGTTCCGGCCCCTTCGGCGCGTCGGCGGACGGCACAGGAGGCGGCACCGGTGTGCCCGGCGCGGGCTTGTCGGCCGGCGGCGCCAGCTCGGCAGGCATGCCGAAATCCCCGCCCAGGGTGATCCGTACGCGCCCGGCGGGCACCGACCTGCCCGGCTGCACGTCGTCGATGTCCAGCAGCTCGGAGGCCGCCCTGGCCGCCTGCTCGGCTCCGGGCCCGTAGCTGATCGAGGAGAGCTGGACCGGCGCCGCCGTGCTCGTCAGTCCGGCGGTCATCCCCTTGGCCACCAGCGCGCCGCTCAGCGCCGCCGCCAGGCCCTGGGCGCCGCTCGCGTTCACCACGTCCACGGGTCCGGCGGGAAGGGTGGTGATGGGCGGCTTCTTGATGCCCAGCAGTTCCCGGGTGATCGTCCGGATCTGGTGCAGGTCCACCACGTTGACGTCGCCGCCGTCGATCTTCGCGAAGTTCTTGATCGGCAGGGTGTGGTAGCTGATCCCGCCATTGGCCAGGCCACTGGACTCACCGAGGAACCCCAGCAGATCGAAGCCGGAACTGATCACGATGTTCCGCTGCGCGGCCTCGACAAGGCCCTGCATCTTGACCGGGTTGGCCAGCGTCCCCGCCGACTTCAGCTGGAAGGCGGCCGAGGCGAGGAAGGCCTGCTGCCTGCGAGAACGATCCAGATCGGTGAAATCCGCCTGGTTCTTGTCCCGCCGCTGCCGGACGAACGCGAGGGCCTGGGTCGCGGTCAGGTCATGGGTGCCCTTGGACAGCTTCAGGTTGGCGTAGTACAGGTCCTCGGTGTCGCCGGACACGCACACCTTGATCGTCCCGAGCGCCTGGGCGAGGTCGTAGAACCCGACCAGGGTGACCTCGACGAAGTGGTCGATCGGCACCCCGCCGAGGAACCGGCTCACATCGGTGATCGTCTGCTGCCGGCCGGCCTCCCGGCCGAGCCGCTCCAGCGTCGGCCGGTCGCTGGTGCCCTGCTGGACCAGCTCGGACTCCTTCGCCGCCTTGCGCAGCCCGTAACCCTCTTTGAGCTTGCTGCGGCTCTCGCCGTGCGGACTGCCGTCCAGCGTCGCGTAGTCGTCGCGCGGGATGGAGATCAGGGTGGACTTGCTGCCGTCCTTGGGCACGTGCAGCAGCATCATGACGTTGGTGTTGTAGCCACCGTTCTGCTCGGTGCCCACATGCATCGCGTGGTAGACCTCTTTGGGCAGCGGATTGCCCTGCTGATCGAGCCGGTTGTCCAGGCCCATGATCAGGATATTGGTCGAACCGTCCTTGGACTTGGGTGCCCGGGACGCGGCATCCGAGTGGGTCAGTCCGCCGGTGAAGCCGGCATAGAACGCCCAGGCGTATCCGGTGCTCGCCAGCACCAGCGCGGACACCGTGGCCACCGCGAACTTGGCCATCCGCTTCGGCCACCGTCTACGCTCTCGCCCTCGCTGTGGTCCTCGCTGTGGCAACGAGATCGGCGCGGTCGCATCGTCGTACGGGTACATTGCTGCAGGGCCCCCATTCCGTTCACTCGGAAGACGCAACCGAGTGGGTCGGGGTTCCTCGACGGGGATCACGGTTTGATAGACCGGGTGCTCGAACACCGCAGCTTCGAGGCGGTGTGAGCAGCACAACCGACCCCGGTTTGACCCTGATCGGCGCTCCCGCGTAACCTAGTGGACAGCCCGCCGCTGGCGGGCGAACTTATGCGTCGCGCGACCGCCGGGGAAGTATCCGGCGAGAGTTGCCGCCGACGCCAGCAGCCTGAAACCGGCCCTCATGGGCTGGTTGCCATGTGGAAGAGAGACGGACCATGTACGCGATCGTCAAGACCGGCGGCAAGCAGTACAAGGTGGCTGTCGGTGACGTCGTCGAGGTCGAGAAGCTCGCCGGCGAGCCTGGCGCCGAGGTGACGCTCCCCGCGCTGCTCGTCGTTGACGGCAGCACCGTGATCGCCGACGCGAAGGCCCTCGACAAGGTCGCGGTTACCGCGAAGCTCGTCGAGCACACCAAGGGCCCCAAGATTCGCATTCACAAGTTCAAGAACAAGACCGGCTACCACAAGCGCCAGGGTCACCGCCAGCCGCTGACCCGCGTTGAGGTCACCGGGATCTCGAAGTAGGAGCTGAATAATGGCACACAAAAAGGGTGCGTCCAGCTCCCGTAACGGCCGGGATTCCAACGCTCAGCGTCTGGGCGTCAAGCGCTTTGGCGGCCAGGTCGTCAGCGCTGGTGAGATCCTGATCCGTCAGCGGGGCACCAAGTTCCACCCCGGCCTGAACGTGGGCCGCGGCGGCGATGACACGCTGTTCGCGTTGGCTGCTGGTGCGGTCGAGTTCGGCGAGAAGCGTGGCAAGAAGACCGTGAACATTGTTCCGGTCCCGGCCGCCGTCTAAGGCAGCCGAGCCAACAAGCTTTACCCAGAAGGGGACGGCCCGGTTTCTGTAACCGGCCCGTCCCCTTTCTGCGTCTATCCCCAGGAGTACTGATGTCCAAGTTCGTTGACCGCGTGGTCATCCAGGCCAAGGCCGGCACCGGTGGTCACGGCTGTTCGTCGGTGCACCGGGAGAAGTTCAAGCCCCTCGGTGGCCCCGACGGCGGTAACGGTGGCAATGGCGGCAACGTCATCCTGCAGGTCGACGCGCAGGTGCACACGCTGCTCGACTTCCACTTCCGCCCGAACCTGATGGCCACGAGCGGCAAGCAGGGTCAGGGTTCGCACAAGGACGGCGCGCAGGGCCAGGACCTGGTGCTGAAGGTGCCGGATGGCACCGTCGTGCTGGACGAGGGTGGCGAGGTGCTGGCCGACATGGTCGGTCACGGCACCCAGTTCATCGCCGCCGAGGGCGGTCGCGGTGGGTTGGGCAACGCCGCGCTGGCCTCCAAGGCCCGCAAAGCACCCGGATTCGCCCTGCTCGGCGAGCCCGGCGAGGAGCGTGCCCTCGTCCTCGAGCTCAAGTCCGTGGCCGATGTCGGCCTGGTCGGATTCCCCTCCGCCGGTAAGTCTTCACTCATCTCGGTGATCTCCGCGGCCAAGCCGAAGATCGCCGACTACCCGTTCACCACGCTGGTCCCGAACCTGGGCGTGGTCAACGCGGGGGAGAAGGTCTTCACCGTCGCCGACGTACCAGGCCTGATCCCCGGCGCCAGCCAGGGCAAGGGCCTCGGCCTCGACTTCCTGCGGCACATCGAGCGCTGCGCGGTGTTCGTGCACGTGGTCGACTGCGCCACCTACGAGACCAGCCGTGACCCGGTCGCCGACGTGGACGCGCTGGAAGCCGAGCTGGCCCAGTACATCCCGGCCCTGTCCGCGGACCTCGCCGACCGCCCACGCGTGGTCGTGCTGAACAAGATCGATATCCCGGACGCCAAGGACCTGGCCGAGATGGTCCGGCAGGACCTCGCCGCCCGCGGCTGGCCGGTGTTCACCATCTCCACCGCGAGCCGGGAAGGTCTGCGCGAGCTGACCTACGCCCTGGCCGAGATCGTCGAGGAGCACCGCGCCGCTCAGCCGATCCTGGAGCCCACCCGCATCGTGCTGCGGCCCACCGCCGTCGACGACGCCGGATTCACCATCGTTCCGGACCCGGAGAGCGAAGGCGACTTCCTGGTACACAGCAAGCGTGCGGAGCGCTGGGTCCTGCAGACCCAGTTCAGCAACGACGAGGCTGTGGGCTACCTGGCCGACCGTCTCGCCCGCCTGGGCGTGGAAGAGCAGCTGATCAAGATGGGTGCGGTCCCCGGCTGCGAGGTCACCATCGGCGACTGGACCTTCGAGTGGGAGCCGTCCACCCCGGCCGGCATCGCGCTCACCATGCACACCCGTGGCGCCGACCCACGTCTGCAGCAGGTCGACCGGCCCGACGCGTCCGAGCGACTGGCCGCGAAGAAGGCCCGCCGTGGCACCGTGCTCACCCCGGAGGGCTACAAGCCCGCCGACATGTACGCCGACGAAGACTTCGACGAGGACTAGGTATGACTGCCACCACCCGCTCAGCCGCGCGAGACTCCATCGCCGCTGCCCGGCGGGTGGTGGTGAAGGTCGGGTCCTCCTCACTGACCACGGCCGCCGGCGGCCTGGACCCGGCCCGGCTCGGTGCCCTGGTCGATGCCGTCGCCGGCCGCCGCAAGGCCGGAAGCCAGCTGGTCCTGGTCTCCTCCGGTGCGATCGCCGCAGGCCTGGCCCCTCTCGGCCTCACCGGCCGGCCCAAGGATCTGGCCACCGCCCAAGCGGCCGCCAGCGTCGGCCAGCAGCAGTTGGCCCACGCCTACGCGCAGTCCTTCGCCCGGCACGAGCTGACCGTCGGGCAGATTCTGCTCACCGCTGACGACGTGGTGCGCCGCTCGCATTACCGCAACGCGCAACGCACCTTCGACCGGCTGCTCGCCCTCGGCGTGGTGCCGGTGGTCAACGAGAACGACACGGTCGCCACCGACGAGATCCGGTTCGGCGACAACGACCGCCTGGCCGCGTTGGTGGCCCATCTGGTCGGCGCCGACGCCCTGGTCCTCCTGTCCGATGTGGACGGTCTGTACGACGGTGACCCCCGGCTCGGCGGCGCGCAGTTGATCGCCGAGGTCCGGGATGCCACGGACATCGCCGGCGTACGTGCCGGCACCACCGGCGCCTCCGGGCTCGGAACCGGTGGCATGGCCTCCAAACTCAGCGCCGCGCGGCTGGCATCGGCCGCGGGTGTCCCGGTACTGCTCACCTCCGCCCCGCAGGCCGGGCAGGCTCTGCGGGATGCCGACGTCGGCACGGCATTCGCGGCCGCGCCGTCCCGGTTGTCCGCCCGCCGGTTCTGGCTGGGGTACGCCGCCGACGCCAACGGACGGCTGTCCCTGGACGCGGGAGCGGTCGCGGCGGTGGTCGGCAAGCGCCGCTCACTGCTCGCGGCCGGGATCACCGCGGTCGCCGGGAACTTCGACGCCGGTGACGTGGTCGAGCTGCTCGACCCGGATGGTGTCGTCGTTGCCAGGGGGTTGATCGGTTACGACGCGGTGGAGTTGCCGCAGATGATCGGACATTCCACACGCGATCTGCCGTCCGACCAGCGCCGGGAGGTCATTCATGCCGACGACCTGGTGCCGCTGGCCTGATCACGCTCCTTCCTGCCTCGGGGGGCCGTCTTTCTCAGCCGATGCGGGGCAACGCCCCCTAGTCTCTTCACCGAAGCTACCGACGCCTAGGCTCGGCGTCATGTTCGTCAAGGTGTGTGGATTGCGGACCGCGGCCGATGTGGCGGTCGCCGTCGAGGCCGGTGCGGATGCGATCGGCTTCGTGCTCACCGAAAGCCCTCGTCAGATCGACTCCGCCGCCGTTCGCGAGCTGATCAAGGACATCGCGGGTGACGTACTCACGGTGGGCGTTGTGCGAGGCATCACCGCCGAGGACGCGGGCCGGTTGGCCGACGAGGCCGGGGTGGCAGCACTTCAGTTGCATGGCGACTACACCCGCGCGGACTTCGCCGCGCTGGGCGGCCGGCGGCTCATTCGGGCCACCTCGTTGAAGCCGGACACCGACCTGGCCACCGGGGCCTACGGCGAGGAGCTGTTCCTGCTCGACTCGCCAGTCGCCGGATCGGGGGAGCGGTGGGACCTCGGTCGGCTGGACGGCTCCCGGCCGACGGGGAAGTGGCTGCTCGCCGGTGGCCTGTCGCCGGAGAACGTGCGCGCGGCGATCTCGGTGGCGCGGCCGTGGGGGGTGGACGTCTCCAGCGGCGTGGAGTCCAGCCGCGGGGTGAAGGACCACGGAAAGATCCGCGCCTTCGTCGCCGCTGCACGATCGAGCGAACCTGCCGCGTGACATAGATGATCACCCGGTTGATCATCACAAGCGTGAGACACGCCTGGCGAGTGATCACTCAGTGAATTTGATCATCAGATTTAGTGGATCTTGAGTCACTCGCCGGGGTGATCAGTCGCGTTGCCGGTATCGGATCACGGTGTTCCCATCGCATGGGGAGATCCATCGCCCGAACCGGGAGGTCCGACCGTGAAACGCACCTTGACCATCCTCGCCATGAGCGCAGCCCTCGGCGTGCTCAGTGCCCCATCTGCTTTGGCGGACCATGACGGTCCACATCCCGATGTCAGTGGTTTCTCCGCGATCTCCGGCATCGACGACCACTTCCCGCCCGGCGCCGGTTGCCATGGTCCACTGCATCCCGAAGTCGGTCTCGGCTTCGGACATGAAGGCCCTACCTGGGGCCACAACTCCGGCATTGTCGGCGGTTTCACCGCGCAACTCGGCAGCGTCAGTTCCCAGGGCTTGATCAGCCCCGGGGGCGAGTGCATCTAGCTCAGGCGTTTGGCTGGGGTTCCGCGGAAACGGGGAACCTCAGCCAGAGCTCGCCAGTGCGAACGGCAGCACTCCCGGCGCGCCGGCCTGCCGCAGCAGCCTGCTCACCACGGTCATCGTCCAGCCGGTGTCGATCCGATCATCGATCAGCAGCACCGGCCCCTGCAGCCCGGACAACTGCGTGATCAGCGCGTCATCGATGGTGAACCCATTCCAGAGTCCGGCCAGCCGGGTCGCCGAATTGGCGTTCGCCGGAGCGCTCGACCCGGCATAACGCACCCTGCCCAGCAACGGCAGCCTGCCCACCGTGGACAGATTCTTGGCGAGACTGGCGATCAACTGTGGCCGGGTGCGCGAGTCGATGCCCACGATGCCCACCGGCCGCTGCTCCCAGTCCCACTCCTTCAACACCGTCAGGCAGGCGCGGAAGACGTCCTCGGGCACCGGCTGATCCGGTGTGCCCGGGCCGACCAGCGATCGCACGCGATTGCCCCAGCCGATGTCGGTGAGCCGGGCCAGTACCCGGCCGATGCCGGCCGTCTGGTCCGCCGGGATCTTGCCCTTCGCCTCGACGCCGACACTGTCCATGCCGGTCGGCCACATCTTGCGTGGTTCCACCGCGACGCCCGGCTTCTCCAGCCGGTTGCGCGCCGCGCTGGCCGCCGCGTCGGAGACCTCGGTGGACCACCGCTGCCCGGTGCAGTTGTCGCACCGGCCGCAGGGCGCCGCCTCGGTGTCGTCGAGTTGCTTGCGCAGGAACTCCATCCGGCAGGTCGTGGTGTCCACATAGGACAACATCGCCTGCTGCTCCGACCTGCGGGCTTCGGCGATCCGGCCGTAACGGTCGGCGTCGTAGCTCCACTCTTCGCCGGTGGCGATCCAGCCGCCCTTGACCCGGTGCACCGCACCGTCCACGTCCAGGACCTTCAGCACCACTTCGAGCCGGGATCGGCTGAGCTCGACCCGCGGTTCGAGGGCCGCCGTGGACACCGGTCCGTCCGCTGCGCCCAACACGGACAGCAGCTGGCGTACCACCGGCTCCGGCGGGAAGGCCAGCGAGGCGAAGTAGGCCCAGATGTCCTTGTCCTCATGACCGGGCAGCAGCAACACCTCGGCCCGCTCCACACCACGACCCGCACGACCCACCTGCTGGTAGTAGGCGATCGGCGAGGCGGGTGCGCCCAGGTGGATGACGAAACCCAGGTCCGGCTTGTCGAAGCCCATGCCCAGTGCCGAGGTCGCGATCAACGCCTTGACCTTGTTGTCCAGCAGGTCGTTCTCCGCCTGCTCGCGCTCGGCGGGCTCGGTGCGTCCGGTGTAGGAGGCGACCTCGAAGCCGCGATCCCGCAGGAAACCGGCCACCTCGTCGGCCGCCGCGACGGTCAGCGTGTAGACGATGCCGCTGCCCGGCAGTTCGCCGAGCCGGTCCGCCAGCCAGCCCAGCCGGGCCTGCATGGTCGGGAGTTGCACCACGCCCAGGTGCAGGCTCTCCCGATCGAGGGTGCCGCGCAGGACGAGGGTGTTCTGCCCGCCACCCAGTTCCAGCTGTTCGGAGACGTCGCGCACCACCCGGTCGTTCGCGGTGGCCGTCGTGGCCAGCACGGGCACGCCCTCGGGCAGTTCACCCAGCAGTGTGCGCAGCCGCCGGTAGTCCGGCCGGAAGTCGTGGCCCCAGTCGGAGATGCAGTGCGCCTCGTCCACCACCAGCAGGCCCGCTGTCTCGGTGAGTTCGGGCAGCACATTGTCCCGGAAGTCCGGGTTGTTCAGCCGTTCCGGGCTGACCAGCAACACGTCGATCTCGCCGGCGATGACCCGATCCTGGATCTCCTCCCACTCGGTGACGTTCGCCGAGTTGATGGTCGCGGCGTGCACGTTCGCCCGGGCCGCGGCGGAGACCTGGTTGCGCATCAGTGCCAGCAGCGGGGAGACGATCACCGTCGGGCCCTCGCCGAGTTCCCGCAGCAAGGCGGTGGCGATGAAGTACACGGCCGACTTGCCCCACCCGGTGCGTTGCACCACCAGGGCGCGACGGCGCTCGGCGACCAGGGCATGAATGGCCGCCCACTGGTCGTCGCGCAGCTTCGCGTTTTCCCCTGCGAGCGCGCGCAAATGGGCTTCGGCGAGTTCCCGGAGTGCGAGTTCGTCCACGCCCCCCACTGTGCCCTATAGCCCTGACAGTCCGGCAACAGGCACTAAACTCGGCGGGGTGACCAGCACAGCCATTCCCGCACAGACCTCGGACGACGCCCTTCGCGACGCGGTGCACGCCGCCGCGAGACGAGCCAGGGTGGCCGCGACCGAGCTCGCGGTCGCGAACAGGGCCGTCAAGGACGCCGTCCTGCACGCGATGGCGGCCGCGCTGGTGAAGCGTTCGGCGGAGATCCTGGCCGCGAATGCCGAGGACCGCGCGGATGGCAGGGCGAACGGGCTGACCGAGGCGCTGCTGGACCGGCTCACCCTCACCGAGGCGCGGATCGACGGCATCGCCGACGACCTGCGCACCGTCGCCGGTCTGCCGGATCCGATCGGCGAGGTGTTGCGGGGAAACGTGCTGGCCAACGGCCTGGAGGTGCGTCAGGTCCGGGTTCCTCTCGGCGTGGTCGGCATGGTCTACGAAGCTCGGCCGAACGTCACCGTGGATGCCGCCGGACTGTCGCTGAAGGCGGGCAACGCCGTACTGCTGCGCGGATCCTCCAGTGCGGCCAAGTCCAACGCCGCACTGGTCGCGGTGCTGCGGGACGCGCTCAGCGAGCAGGGGCTGCCCGCCGACGCCGTGCAGTTGCTGGACGCCACCGACCGGGCGACCGTGCGGCACCTGATCAGGGCCCGCGGCCTCGTCGATCTGGTGATTCCGCGGGGCGGCGCCGGGCTGATCTCGTCCGTGGTCGCCGAGGCCACCGTGCCGACGATCGAGACCGGCGTGGGCAACTGCCATGTGTACGTGGATGCCGCCGCCGACCAGGACATGGCCGAGAGCATCGTGCTCAACGCCAAGACCCGCCGGCCCAGCGTGTGCAACGCCGCCGAATCACTGCTGGTCCACGCACAGATCGCCGACGAGTTCGTGCCGCGAGTGGTGGACGCGCTGACCGCTGCCGGGGTCACGGTGCACGGTGACGAGCGGGTGCGTGCGCTGCGTCCCGGGGTGCAGGCGGCGACGGCCGAGGACTGGGACGTCGAATTCCTCTCGCTGGACATCGCGGTCGGCGTGGTCGATTCCCTCGATGCCGCGATCGGGCACATCGCCGAGCACGGCTCCGGGCACACCGAAGCCATCGTCAGCGCCGACGTGTCCGCCGCCCGCCGATTCGTCGCCCAGGTCGACTCCGCCGCCGTGATGGTCAACGCCTCCACCGCGTTCACCGACGGCGCCGAGCTCGGCATGGGTGCGGAGATCGGTATCTCCACCCAGAAACTGCACGCCCGCGGTCCCATGGGGCTGGCGGAGATGACCTCGGCGAAGTGGGTGGTCTGGGGCGAGGGACACATTCGTCCTAAGGCCTGAACTGGTCGATTCATTGAACCCCGTGTCGGCGCTGAATTAACGTTTCCTCGTCACGTCAGGGCAATTTAAGAATAAATTGTTCTGGATTCAGGAAATCTGTCCGATTTTGCACGGGGGTAGGTATGAAGATTTCTCGGATGCTCGTTGTTCTGGGTTCTGTGCTCGCGATGGCGTTCGGTGGCGCAACCGCTGCCAGCGCTATTAACCTGGGCGGACCCGTGGTCAGTGGACTGAATGGCCTGTGCATGGATGTGCAGGGTGCCAATCCGAGTCCCGGCGCGCATGTCATCACCTGGACCTGCAATGGTCAGGCCAATCAGCGGTGGTATTGGTGGGGCAGCACCATTCGCAGCGATCTGAATGGTAAGTGCCTGGACGTGCAAGGGGTGAATCCGCAGCCCGGAACGCATGTCATTGTGTGGAACTGTAATGGCCAGGCCAATCAGCGGTGGTACAAGGTCGGCAATACCTTGCACAGCGACCTGAACGGCCTATGTCTGGACGTTCAGGGAGCGAATCCGAGTCGCGGCACCCATCTGATCATGTGGGATTGCCACGGCCGGTCCAACCAGAACTGGTACGGACTCTGACCGACTCCAGCAGGGGGCCTTCTGTGTCAACGGCCCCCTGCCGGACATGTCAGACCCGGACCATCACCTGGTCGAGTGACTTTCGGGTCAGGTTGGGTACCGAGCAGTCCTCCGCGGGATAGCCGACCGGGATCACCGCGAAGGCCCTCTCGTTGCGTGGCCGGTTCAGCACCTCGCCGAGGAATCGCATCGGGCTCGGCGTGTGGGTCAGTGCGGCCAGCCCGGACAGGTGCAGGGCGGTCAGCAGCATGCCCACCGCGATGCCCACCGATTCGTCCACGTAGTAGTGCTTGCGGGTGCTGCCGTCCGGCTCGATGTAGAACCGCTGCTGGAAAACGACGATCAGATAAGGGGAGTCGGTGATGTGCGGCTTCACGTCGTCGGTGCCGAGCGGGCGCAGCGCGTCCAGCCACTCCTCGCCGAGCCGGCCGGCGTAGGAGATCCGCTCCTCTTCCTCGGCCGCCTCCCGGATCTGTTTCCGCACGTCGGGATCGGTGACCAGGACAAAGGTCCATGGCTGCTGGTGTGCGCCGGAGGGGGCTGTGGACGCCACCGCGATCGCATCCAGGACGAGTTGCTCGGGGACGGGGTCGGTAGAGAACGCGCGCACCGTGCGGCGCTCGTCCATCCGCGCGCGCAGGCTCGCGGAGGTCTCCAAGGCCTGCTCCGCGGGGATGCGAGCCGGTCGGTACGGCACTGGGTCGTAGTTCTGTCCGTGATTTGGAGTCCAGTTCGTCACCCAGTCGAGTATGCAGTGACCCGTTAGCGAACAGAAGCGTCCGAATACCACGACCAATACTGGCACTACTCACTCTTTTGGGTGACAACTGCGTCAGGGGTGAACGGCAAAGCCATGTAGTTACCGCGTAGGTCACCCGCGGGGGGCGTCCTACGCACCGCTGAGCGGTTCGCGGCCCGCCACCGTCGGACCACGCTCGCGTAGGGCGCGCCGGCTGCCCCCGCCGCGCGCCAGGAAAACCCGCTGGTGGGTCTCGTCTCGGGAGCGGCGAGACCCATCAGAGGGGACGTACTATTCCGACATGGGAGCCATGCGCCGACTAGGAGTTATGGGCGGGACCTTCGACCCGATCCACCACGGGCACCTGGTCGCCGCCAGTGAGGTGGCCGCCCGGTTCGACCTGGACGAGGTCATCTTCGTGCCGGCCGGTGAGGCCTGGCACAAGTCCGAGACCCGGGTCAGCCCGGCCGAGGACCGCTATCTGATGACGGTCATCGCCACCGCCTCGAACCCACGTTTCTCGGTCAGCAGGGTCGATATCGACCGCGCCGGTCCCACCTATACGGCGGACACCCTGATGGACCTGAAGAAACTGCACCCGGACGGGGACCTGTTCTTCATCACCGGCGCCGACGCGCTGGACCAGATCCTCTCCTGGCACCGCGTCGAGGAGCTCTTCGACCTGGCCCACTTCATCGGCGTCACCCGGCCCGGCTACGAGCTGGAGGACGACCACCTGCCCTCCGGCGCGGTCAGCCTGGTCGAGGTACCGGCCATGGCCATCTCGTCCACCGCCTGCCGTACGCGGGTGAACGAGGGGGAGCCGGTCTGGTACCTGGTCCCGGACGGCGTGGTGCAGTACATCTCCAAGCGGGATCTGTACCGCAAGCCCTAGCCGTTGATCACTGGTGGTTGCCCGGCCGCCTCCAGTACCCGATCGGCCAGTTCGTGCAGCCGTACGCCCAGCGCACGCTGATCCAGCTCGGTGATCGGTATGCCCTCGAGCAGGGCGATGACATAGGCGGTGAGTTGCTGGCTCACCGCGCCGACTTCCAACATCAACGGTTTGTGCTCCGGCGCCATGCAGTGCTCGCCGGTCATGCTGTTCGTGCCCACATCACAGGGACGCCGGGTGCACGGTGGCGTGACGGCCTCCTGACGGCGAGTACCCTTCCGGGGGAGTTAGTCAGGAAGGGAGCAAGGTGACAGCCACCGAGAACGCGCGTCAGCTCGCGCTCGTCGCCGCACAGGCGGCGGCGGACAAGAAGGCGCATGACATCGTGATTCTCGATGTCTCCGACCAGTTGGTGATCACCGACTGCTTCGTGATCGCGTCCGCGCCGAACGAGCGCCAGGTCGAGTCGATCGTGGAGTTCGTCGAGGAGAAACTGCGGGAGCAGGGCACCAAGCCGGTGCGCCGTGAAGGCGCCCGCGAGGGCCGCTGGGTACTGCTGGACTTCGTGGACCTCGTGGTTCACGTCCAGCACACCGAGGAGCGCTCTTTCTACGCCCTGGAGCGGTTGTGGAAGGACTGCCCGCAGATCGAGTTCACCGATGCCGGTGTGCCCTCGGATGAGGAAGCCACTGCTTAGGTGAGTCTCGACAGGCTGGTGCTGTGGCGGCACGGGGTCACCGAGTACAACGCCACCGGGCGCATCCAGGGACATCTGGATGTGCAGTTGAAGCCGGAGGGCGTGGCTCAGGCCGCCGCGGCCGCTCCGCTGCTGTCCAGCTTCAATCCGCAGGTCATCGTCAGCTCCGACCTGCGGCGCGCGGCGGACACCGCCGCTGCCTTCGCCCGGTTATCCGGTCGTCCGATCCGGTTCGACAAGCGGCTCCGCGAGACCTATGTCGGCCAGTGGCAGGGGCTCACCCACGCCGAGGTCGAGGAGGGCTGGCCGGGCGGTTTCACCCGTTGGCGGCAGGATCCGACCTGGGCGCCACCCGACGGGGAGACCCGGATCGAGGTCGCCGACCGTGGCCACGAGGTGATCAGCGAGCTGGACGCCGAGCTGTTCGGCGGCACCGCGTTGATCTGCGCCCACGGCGGCCTGCTCAGCTCGTTGACCGGCCGGCTGCTCGGTCTGCCCAGCGACTTCTGGCCGCAGCTGGGTGGCCTGTCGAACTGTCACTGGACGGTATTGGAGCGCCGCGCCGATACCGGTGGCACCTGGCGCCTGATCAGCTATAACGTGGGTGTTCATGGAGACAGGGGCGACCAGTCTGCTGGTGCTGGCTGATTCGCTGGCCTTTCACGGCCCGGCGAAGGCGATGCCTGCGGACGAGCCCCGGCTGTGGTGCAACATCGCGGCCGCGGAGCTCGGCTGTGCGGCGGAGTTGTTCGCCGGATTCGGCTGGACGACGCGCGATGCCTGGTGGGCGCTGACCAAGGACCCGCGGTTGTGGGCCCGGTTGCCGCACGCCTCCGTCGTCGTGCTCGCCGTGGGCAACATGGACACGTTGCCCTCGCCGCTGCCCAGCTATCTGCGGGAGGGCCTGCGTTACCTGCGTCCGGACTGGCTACGTCGCTGGGGCAGGAAGGCCTATCTGTGGGCCCAGCCCCGGCTGGCGAAGGCCTGGGGCGGGCGGCCGGTCGCGTTGCCGCCGCGGGTCAGCGTCCGGTACCTGGAGGACTGCCGCAGCGCGTTGCTGGCCGTCCGGCCGGACCTGCGGGTCATCGCGATCCTGCCCGGAGTCCACCGGGCTCCGGCGTACGCCGGCGTGCACACCGGGTACCTGCCACAGCGCCGGGCCATCCAGCGCTGGGCGCACTATCACCGGGTTCCGCTGCTGGATCTGGCGGCACTCATCGGCGGCCATGTGCTGTCCGGCCAGGGAAATCCGGACGGTATGCACTGGGGATGGGCGGGCCACGAGATCGTCGGCCGGGCGTGTGCCGCGTTGATCCGCGAAGTGACCGAGGACGGCAGAAGCGGTCCTGTTTCGGCGTGACCCGGAGTGGGGTCGTAGGGTGGAGAATCGTGTCCGTCGCCATCGTCACCGATTCGACCGCGTACCTGCCAGACGGCTATGCCGCCCGCTGGGGGATCCGGGTGGTTCCGCTGCACGTCTCGGTCAACGGGACGGCCCGCCGGGACGGCGTCGACGTCGGCGCGGCCGAGCTGGCCCGGGCGATGATGGACCGGCAGCCGGTGAGCACATCCCGGGCCACCCCTTCTGAACTGACCGAGCTCTACCGTGGGCTGCTGGATGACGGGTTCGAGTCGATCGTCTCGGTGCACCTGTCCCGGCAGCTGTCCGGCACCTGGGACGCCGCCCGGCTGGCCGCCCAGCAGCTCGGCCCGGAGCAAATCCGGGTGATCGACTCCCGGTCCGCCGCCATGGGCCTGGGCTTCGCGGTGCTGGCCGCCGCGCAGGCCGCCGCCGACGGGGTGGATCCGGCCGATATCGAACGCCGGGCCATGGAAACGGTGGAACGGACCCGGACCTTCTTCTGCCTGGAGACGCTGGAGTACCTGCGGCGAGGCGGGCGGATCTCGACCACCGCCGCCATCGTCGGCACCGCGCTCGCGGTGAAGCCGGTCCTGCACGTCGCCGATGGCCGGATCTCCATGCTGGAGAAGGTCCGCACCTTCGGTCGCGGCCTGAACCGGCTGGTCGAACTGGCCGCTCAGGAGGCGGGTGATCGTCCGGTGGACCTGGCCGTGCATCACCTGGGAGCACCGGATCGGGCCCAGGAACTGGCCACCCTGTTGCGTCACCGGTTGCCCAGCGCGACCGGCTGCGTGATCGCGGAACTGGGCGCTGTGCTCGGCGCGCACACGGGACCAGGTGTAGTCGGTGTCGTGGTGCTACCCGGCGGTTTGTCCACAGCCTGACCCGCTCCGGAGCGGTTATCCACAGCCGGCGTCCGCCCGCCCGCCCACCGCCACCACCATGCCTAGCGTTGCGGGCATGACAACCCTTCCTCGCCATCAAGCCCACAGCCGTGACGAAGCCCGTCGCAGGCTCTCCACCCTCGCCATGCGGGCCATCGCCAACCCGCCGGAATCCACCCGGCAACCCACGCGCGCGCAGTGGTTCCTGCGCCGTTCGTGGTCGCGTTTCACCGACCGCTGGTTCCCGGCCGGAATGCGCTGGGATCCGGGCCCGCGCGGTGTCCTCTGCCTGATCGTGATCGGCCTGCTGGCCTGTGTGGGAATCGCGTTCGCCGTCTGGAGTCCGGGCCGGCCCGCCGAACCCGTTCCGGTGCTCGCCGCCGCCACCTCCGCCCCGGCCGCCAGACCGCAGGTCGTGGTCAGCGTCGTCGGCAGGGTGCACAGACCGGGCCTCGTCTCGGTCGTCGAGAACGCCCGGGTGGCCGACGTGTTGAGCGCTGCCGGCGGTCCGTTGCCGGACACCGATCTGACCGGGCTCAACCTTGCCCGCCGGATCGCCGACGGGGAGCAGGTCGTGGTCGGCGTGCCCGCTGCGACACCGGCCGGATCCGCGACCGGGCGGGTCAACCTGAACACGGCCACCGCCGAGGAACTGGACGTCCTGCCCGGCGTCGGGAAAGCCACCGCGAAGCGCATCATCGACTGGCGGACCAAACATGGCCGGTTCACCAGTGTGGATCAGCTGACCCAGGTCGGCGGCGTCGGCAGGCAGAGGCTCGATGCGCTGCGGGAGCAGGTGTCGGTGTGACCGCCCAGCCCCGCAGGCCGGACGCCCGGCTGCTGCCCAGTGCCGTCGCCGTCTGGCTGGTCACCCTGCTCGGCCTGTATCGGGGAACCGCCGGGTTGTACTGGTGTCTGGCAGCCGTGCCGGTCGTCGCGCTCGTGCTGTGGCGTCTGCTCCCGGCCCGTCGCCTGGTGCCCGGCATCCTGCTGGTCGCCGTCGCGAGTTCGGTGGCGGCGCTCGGCCTCGTGCTGCGGCTACAGAGCATCGAGACGAATCCGGTGCACGTCGCGGCGGCACGGGGAATGCCGGCCGAACTGGAGGTCCGGCTCAGCTCCGATCCGCGGCCGCTGTCCGGCCGGTCGGGCGGGGTCGCGATCCGAGCCCGGCTCCTCGGTGCGGTCCTCGACGGAGCCCGGCACCCGGTATCGGGTGAGGTGCTGTTGCTGGCCTCCGCGGACTGGCGGGGGCAGACGCTCGGTCAGGAGATGCGGTGTCGTGGCCTGTTGGCCCGATCCACCGGCCCGGAGCCACTCGTCGCCGTGGTTTCGGTCCGTGGACCACCGGAGGCGGTCCGCCCGCCGTCGGCCATTCTCGACGGGATCCAGCGGCAACGGGTGGCACTGCGACAGACCGCGGCGGTACTCGGTCCGGATGCCGGTGCGTTGTTGCCGGGCCTGGTCATCGGGGACACCAGTGGGATGTCTCCGGCGTTGACCGAGGACTTCCGTGCCTCCGGGCTGGCCCATCTGATGGCGGTCAGCGGTGCGAACCTGGCCATCGCCTGCGGGGCGGTGCTCGTGCTCTGCCGGCTTCTCGGGCTCCGCCCGTGGCTGAGCACGGCAGCCGGGATGCTCGGACTGGTGCTGTTCGTCGTGCTGGCCAGGCCCGATCCGAGCGTGCTGCGCGCGGCGGTCATGGGTGCGATCGCCCTGCTCGCCCTAGGTCTGGGCCGGCCGGGCAACGCGGTCTCCGCGTTGTGCGCCGGGGTGATCGCGTTGCTCTGGTACGACCCGGCACTGGCGATCAGCCCCGGATTCACCTTGTCGGTGCTGGCCACCGCCGGCCTTGTGTTGTTCGCCGGGCCCGTCCGCTCCGCGCTGGTCGCCAGACGGGTACCCCGGGCGCTGGCAGAGGCCATCTCGGTGGCCGGGGTGGCGTGCCTCACCACCGCGCCGATGATCGTCGCCCTGAGCGGGCAGCTGAACCTGCTGAGCGTGCCGGCCAATCTCCTGGCGGCTCCGGCGGTGGCACCGGCGACCGTGTTGGGGTTGATGGCGGTGCTGCTTCACCCGATTCATCCGGTACTGGCCGGCTGGTGTGTGTGGCTGGCCGCGCCCGCGGTGCACTGGTTGATTCGAGTGGCTCGCTGGTTCGCACCCCTGGAGATGGGAGTGCTGCGCTGGCCGGCGGGTCTCCTGGGCGCGGTGCTGTGTGTGCTGGCGCTGGTCGTTGTCGTGGCGGCGTTGTCCGGTAGGCGCCTGCGCCGGGTGGCGTTCCTGGTGCTCGGTTGCCTGGTGCTCGCGTTGCTCCCGATCCGGTTGGTGCGCGATTCCTGGCCCGCGACGGGGTGGGCTTACGTCGCCTGCGACGTCGGACAGGGGGATGCGGGAGTCCTGGCCACGGGGGAGCCGGGGCGAGCGGTCCTGGTGGATGCCGGACCGGACGAACGTGCCATCGCGTCCTGTCTCAACCGGCTTGCCGTTCGCCGGCTCGCGATGATCGTGCTGACCCATCGGCACGCCGATCACACGGATGGTCTGCCCGGCGCGATACGCGGGCGTCCGGTGGGAGCGATCGCGGTCGGGGCCTCGGCAGGGCAGCGGTGGATCCGGAGCGAGCTCGGACGCGCGGCGCCGGGGACACCGGTGATCACGGTGCGGCCGGGAGATCGGTTCACCTGGCCCGGACTGCGCCTGGAGGTACTGGGACCCCGGCATGCCTACGACACCGGCACCGAGCGGGACTCGACGGCGGTGAACGACTCCTCCGTCGTGTTGCGGGCGGATGTACCGGCCGGGCGCATCCTGCTGACCGGGGACGCCGAGCTGTCCGCCCAGGCGGATCTGCTGGCGGCCGGGATCGACCTGCGCGCCGATGTGCTCAAGGTGCCGCATCACGGCTCGCGATTCACCGACCCCCGGTTCCTGGACGTCGTCCGGCCACGGATCGCCGTGGTCAGTGTGGGCGCGGGTAACGACTACGGGCATCCCAATCCGGGGATTCTCCGGCGGCTCGGCGAGCTGGGGACCCGCGTCCTGCGCACCGATCAGTCCACCGACATAGCGGTGCTGGCCCACCGCGACCAACTGGCCGTCGCCACCCGGTCGGCCCGCGCGCCGCCGAAGGTCGCGCGGATACCCCAGCCGACCGAAGCATGATCTGTACAGGAGACACAGATGGCTGACACCGATGTGGCGGTCTCCGGGTGACCAAGCACATCGAGCCCTGGCAGGTGTGGTGGGCCGATTTCAGCCCGCACCGTGGACGGGAACAGGACGGTGTACGGCCGGCCATTGTGATCGGTAGCCCGCTGGCCTGCCGATTACCGAATGAGCTGGCGACCGTGCTGCCGTGCACGACGCGGGACCGAGGCCTGCCGATCCACCCGGCGGTGGACCTCGGGCAGCCCAGTTTCGCCATGTGCGACCAGGTCAAGTCCATCAGCACGGATCGCCTGCTCAAGCCGCACCCGGCCCGGCTCACCGAGGAGAACATCAGGGTCATCAGATCGGCGCTTCGTCAGCTCCTGGACGTGGACTCACCGGAGTGGGTCGCGGTGGGGGACTCCCACACCAGCCATGTGGCCGCCACCGCCGCGTCGAGGTCGACCCGGTGATGACGTGCGAGGAGCAACACCTGGCAGAACTTGTCGGCGTACGAGGCGGATACCGCTTCCAGCCGATCTGTCAGTGCTGTCAGATCCACGCGGGAACCGTAGACAGGAGGTACGGCAAACGGCCCGCTCCGTCCATAGTGGATGGACGGAACGGGCCGGGCGATGCCGGGTCGTCTACAGGCCCAGGGCCTTGGTGACCGCCTCGGCGGACGGCGGCACGGTGGCCTTGGGGCCGATCTTGCTCTGCACGGCGTCCAGGGTCTTGAGGCCGTCACCGGTGATCAGCAGCACCGTCTCGGCTTCGGTGTCGATCTGGCCGGTCTCGATGAGCTTCTTGAAGGTGGCCACGGTGACACCACCGGCGGTCTCGGCGAACACGCCCTCGGTGCGGGCGAGCAGCCGGATGCCCTCGACCACCTCGTCATCGGTCACGTCCTCGATGGCGCCCTTGGTGCGGCGCACCGCGTCGAGCACGTAGGGGCCGTCGGCGGGTGCGCCGATGGCCAGCGACCGCGCGATGGTGTCCGGGCGAACCGGTTGGACCACGTCGTGCCCGTCCTTGAAGGCGGCGGACACTGGTGAGCAGCCGGTCGCCTGCGCGCCGAAGACCTTGTAGTCCTTGGCGTCGACGAGTCCGAGTTCGGTGAACTCACGGAAGGCCTTGTCGACCTTGGTGAGCTGGGACCCGGAGGCGATGGGCACCACGATCTGGTCGGGCAGCCGCCAGCCCAGCTGCTCGGCGACCTCGTAGCCCAGGGTCTTGGAACCCTCCGCGTAGTACGGGCGCACGTTGACGTTCACGAACGCCCAGTCGTCGTGCTCCGCGGCGAGTTGGGTGGCCAGCCGGTTCACGTCGTCGTAGTTGCCGTCGACCGCGATCAGCGAGCCGTCGTACACCGCGGTGGTCAGGATCTTGGCCTGCTCCAGCGAGGACGGGATCAGCACGACCGAGTCCCAGCCGGCCCGGGCGGCCGCGGCGGCGACCGCGTTGGCCAGGTTGCCGGTCGACGGGCACGCGAGCACCTTGAATCCGAGCTGCCTGGCCGCTGCCAGTGCCACGCCGACCACGCGGTCCTTGAAGGAATGGGTGGGGTTACCGGTGTCGTCCTTGACCCAGAGGGTCTTGACACCGAGTGCCTTCGCCAGCCGGTCGGCCTTGATCAGCTGCGTGCCGCCGGGCCGGAGGTTCGGGTGGGTGTCCACATCGGTCGGTACCGGGAGCAGCGCCTTGTAGCGCCAGATGGACTTCGGGCCGGCTTCGATGTCCGCGCGGGTGATCTTGGGGAATTCGTAAGCCACTTCCAGCGGACCGAAACACTCCGCGCAGGCGAATTCGGCAGCGAGCGGGACCTGGTGTCCACATTCACGGCAGGACAGCGCCTTGGCGTTGCCGAGGTTCAGCGTGGTGTTGTTGGCGCCCTCAGGCGCACCGACGGTAACCGTCATCGCGAGTCTCTCCTCATCTTTCCCGCTGCGCGGGCCGGAGTTAGCACCGTGATCGAGACGTCCTCGCGAGAGAAATCGCAGGTAGGTCATCATCGCCGGTTGCCGGGGTGTCGTAGGGCCGTTCCCTCTACCCCTCTGGATGAGCTGTATTCGGTTGTGACTCCACGCTACGACAAAACCCGCGGTTTTGGAAACCTCCCACCTGCCGGGAACGGGGTGTCGGTACCGCATGCGAGGATTCCCCTGTGAGTCCGGCGAACGATGGCCCCAGCCCGCTGTATCTGGTTCTCGGCGATGAGGAACTGCTGGTCGACCGCGCGGTCACCAGCGTGCTGGATGTCGCCAGGAAGGTCGATCCGACCGCCGATCTGAGCCGGGTGAAGGTGAGTGACATCACCCCTGCTGAGCTCGCCGAACTGCTCAGTCCGTCGTTGTTCGCCGAGGGCCGGGTGGTCGCGCTGCTGGGGGCGCAGGAGATCGGCAAGGAGCTCGCCGAGGCGGTGGCCGGCTACGTGAAGCAGCCCTCGGAGGGCATCTTCCTGGTCGTGGTGCACACCGGCGGTGGCCGGGCCAAGCACGCCAAGGAGCTGCCTGCCCAGCTGAAGAAGGCCGGGGCGAGGGTCGCCGAGTGCAAGAAGCTGACCAAGCCCCAGGAACGCGAGGCGTTCGTTCGCGATGAGGCCAAGCGCGCCGGCGGCAAGATCGACCCCAGGGCCATTTCCGCGCTCACCGAGACCGTCGGTTCGGATCTGCGTGAGCTGGCATCGGCCACCGCGCAACTGGTCGCCGACACCGGTGGGCACATCACCGAGGACGCGGTGCGCCGGTACCACCGCGGTAAGGCCGAGGTCACCGGCTTCGCGGTCGCGGAGAAGGCGGTGACCGGCGACCGCGCGGGCGCGCTGGAGGCGTTGCGCTGGGCCTCTCACCTGGGTGTCCCGCACGTGTTGATCGCCGACGCACTGGCCGATGCCGTGCGCACGATCGCCAAGGTCTCCCATATCCGCGGCGTCGACCCGTTCTCGGTGGCGGGTGAGCTCGGCATGCCGCCCTGGAAGGTCAAGAAGGCCCTCGCACAGGCCCGAGGCTGGGACTCCGGTTCCCTGGCCACCGCGATGCAGGTGGTCGCGGACGTCAACGCCGACGTCAAGGGCGCCGCCGCCTCCCCGGACTACGCCCTGGAACACGCCGTCCTCCGCCTGATAGCCGCCCGCCAACACCCCTGACCACCCCAGCGCCGCACCAGCCCAGATGAGCAATGACAATCCTCAGGGCGAGGGCGAGGGCGAGGGCGAGGGCGAGGGCGAGGGCGAGGGCGAGGGCCAGGGCCAGGGCCAGGGCCAGGGCCAGGGCCAGGGCCAGGGCCAGGGCCAGGGCCAGGGCCAGGGCCAGGGCCAGGGCCAGAGGCCAGAGGCCAGAGGCCAGAGCCAGAGCCAGAGCCAGAGCCAGAGCCAGGGGCCAGAGGGGTAAGGGCTCAACTGCGGGCCCGGGCGACCGGAGCCCAAAGGCGTGGAGACGAGCGGCGCAGGTCCAGAAGGCACAGGGCCGTGCTGGATGCAGATCAGCCGAGCCAGGAGCCAGCGTGCCGAGAGGCAGGGCGTGGCGTCAGTGGGTCGAGCGCCGAGCAACTAGCGATGATGCAGCCCGACTACACCCCACCGAATGCCCGCCTGAAGGCCGGCCAAGAGACCCGAAGAAATCAGTAGGGAACGCGCCCGGCCGCCATCGACCAACGATCCAGACACGCCCAGAAGGCCCGAACCCCCCGCCCCGGTCGGCAAGCGAAGCGACGCCGCCCATTACCCCCAGGTAACAACGGAAAGAAGCTCCTTCCCCGCCCACCAAAGCTCCCTGCACCAAAGTTCCGCGTCATGGGACGAGCGAAGCGATGTCCCGAAGGGGGTCGTAGGGGGCGAAGCCCCCTGCCTTGGGGTTTGGGGCGAGAGCCCCAAAACAATGCCCCTTCCCGAGTAGGCGAAGTGAGCGAAGCGAACAAGCAGACCTCGGGAAAGGGAAGGGGCGCCTCGCCGGCCCTGCTCCGGCGAGGCGCCCCAGGTATGGGCGGAGAGCCATGCGCTTCGACTCCGCTTGGAGGAGCGCTCTGTGCTCTCTTTCGATGTCGAGAGTACACGGTTCGTCGCGTGGGGTGTGCAACGGGTCGGCTTCGCCTGATCACTGTTTCATCGTGATTCGTTGCTGTGGCGTTACCACTGCGTGTACTTCCCGGGCTGTTTTAACCCTTGTGGACCACTGGATGTGAACTGATTTCGCACCTCAGGGAACTGGTGTAAGTACATCTGCGGCTGGATATCAGAATTCGTGATGACGGTCACTGTTGGTGGATCCAGGGTCCGGAAAGGGAAGTGGGCGCCTCGCCGGCCCTGCTCCGGCGAGGCGCCCGTGGCTGATTCCTCCATCCCCTGATGGAGGCGGTGCGATGGCGCCGGTATCGACGCGGCCATCAGCCTTCGGCTCTCCGTTAGTCCCTGGACAGAGGGATCGTCCTGCGTGTCCGGGCCGGATGGAGAGCAACGCCGCGCGCCCGGTGATCTCGACAGCGGGTTTCCCTGCTGGCCGGCTGTCGACGGACCGCAGCGGCGCTTCCAGTAGGTGTACGGGCGACGGCCGGGGTGCTCACGGTCGAGTTGAAAAAATTCTCCGAAGATCGCAGAAAAGCCTTGCGTGGGCGATGTATGCACGCAGCGTAAGTACGCGAATTGGCTTTGAGATGGATTCTGGTCGACCTTCCGGCGGCCGGGAGGTCGGGCCGGGTTCGGTGGCCCGGTTGTTATTCGTTGAATCCTGAAGAGGGCGGGCCGTGAGAAATTCACGAGATCGAGTGAGGCGTGGATCACCTATGTCCGTCGCTGTCAAGGACATCCGGTTCGGTGTTCCGCTAGCTGCAGGGTGTGGTGGGCCGCGCATCCGGAATGCAACAAGGCCGCCCGGTGACTACCGGGCGGCCTTGGGAGCCGAAGCTAGGTCTACGTGGACCGGGTGTTTCAGAGCTGGCTAGCAGCCTTGGCGATCGCCGACTTCTTGTTGGCGGCCTGGTTGGCGTGAATCACGCCCTTGCTAGCGGCCTTGTCCAGCTTCTGACCCGCGGTGCGGGCCAGCTCGACGGCCTGCTCCTTGTTACCGGCCTCCGCAGCCTCACGGAACTTGCGGATCGCGGTCTTGACCGCCGACTTGACGGACTTGTTCCGCAGACGAGCCTTTTCGTTCGTCTTGATCCGCTTGATCTGGGACTTGATGTTGGCCACGCGAACGCCCTCGGTCTCGGTTCAGATTGTGTGCCAGTGCGCGGGTCCGCACACAGCGCAGCGCGCCTGGTGGCACGACTGGATATCCTAACAGCTGGTTCCGTCAGCCCAAATTTCCGACGTTGAACGCAGCTGTGGGCAGGCGGAGTGTGACTAATTCTCTCACGCCACGATGGATGGTCGACCTTAGGGTCGGATCTGTGACAACAGTACTGGGGTGGCCGGGCTTCGCGGACGTGACCCTGGCCGGTTTGATCTTCCTGTGCGTGGCGGCCTTCGCGGCCGGACTCGTCGACGCGGTCTGTGGCGGGGGCGGCCTCATCCAACTGCCCGCCCTCCTGCTCGTTCTCCCTGGTGGAGACCCGATTTACTCGCTGGCGGTCGGCAAGATCTCCTCGGGTTCCGGCACGGCTGCGGCCCTGCGCACCTACGCGGGCAAGGTGGACATCGACTGGCGCCGCACGACGCCGATGGCCGTGCTGGCCTTCGCCGGTTCGATCGGGGGCGCGGCGGTCGCGGACATGTTGCCCGCCGATGTGTTGAAGGTGTTCGTGATGGTCGCCCTGGTCGGTGTGGGCATCTACACCTGGCGGCAGCCGAACCTCGGTGAGCTCGAGGTCGACAAGCTCACACCGCGGCGGCAGATCGCGGCCATGTGCGCCGCCGGCTTGGTGATCGGTTTGTACGACGGCGCGCTCGGGCCGGGTACCGGTTCGTTCCTGGTGTTCTTCTTCGTCGGCGTGATCGGGTACGCGTTCCTGCGGGCATCCGCCGCCACCAAGGTGATCAACCTCGGTACCAACCTGGGTGGCCTGCTCTACTTCGCGGTGGCCGGCAAGGTGCTCTGGGGGCTGGGAATCAGCATGGCCGTGTGCAACATGGCCGGGGGAATGGTCGGTTCGGCCATCGCGGTGCGCTACGGGTCGTCCTTCGTGCGCAAGGTCTTCCTGGTGGTGGTCGGCGGCCTCATCGTCACCCTCGGCGGCCGGGCGCTTCTCGGGATCTGAGGAGAAGCAGATTCTGCAGAAAATGCACAGGGCGCATTTTCTGCAGAATCTGCTATTCGGGGTCCTTCTTGGGTGGCCTGCCCCGGCGGGCCGGCTTGCCCGCGTCCCGGGGTAGCCGGCCCCCTTCGATCAGGACCTTGCGGAGCAGGAACTCGATCTGAGCGTTGGTGCTCCGTAAATCGTCTGCGGCCCATTTGGCCAGTGCGTCGTGCACAGCTGGGTCCAGGCGAAGCAAGAAGCTCTTGCGTTCAGCCACAAGCCCGCTCCCTACTGGTACAGCGATCCGGCGTTGACCACCGGCTGGGTGGACCGATCACCGCACAGCACCACCAGCAGGTTGCTCACCATGGCCGCCTTGCGCTCCTCGTCCAGTTCGACGACGTTCTGCTCGGCGAGTCGCTGCAACGCGAGCTCCACCATGCCGACGGCGCCCTCCACGATCCGGGTGCGGGCGGCGACCACCGCGCTGGCCTGCTGGCGCTGCAGCATCGCGTGGGCGATCTCCGGCGCGTAGGCCAGGTGCGTGAAGCGGGACTCGATCACCCGGACGCCGGCCGAGCGCACCCGCTCGGTGATCTCCGCGGCCAGCCGTTCGGTGATCTCGTCGGCGTTCTCCCGCAGCGACAGGCCGCGCTCCCCGTGGTTGTCGTAAGGGTAGGTGTTGGCGATGTGCCGGATCGCGGTCTCGGTCTGCACCTCCACGAAGGTGATGAAGCTGTCCACCTCGAACAGCGCCTGCGCGGTGTCCTCCACCTGCCAGACCACCACCGCGGCGATGTCGATCGGGTTGCCGTCCGCGTCGTTCACCTTGAGCACGGCCGACTCGTGGTTGCGGATCCGGGTCGACACGCTGCGCTTGCTGGTGAACGGGTTCACCCAGCGCAGGCCCGGCTCGCGCACGGTGCCGACGTACCGGCCGAAGAACTGCACCACCCGCGCCTCGCCGGGGTTCACGATGAACACCCCGCCGATGGTCAGGATCGCGGCCAGGGCCAGCAGCACGGTGGCGACGAGCCAGCCGGGCTGTTCCTGCGCGGCCACCAGAATGATCGATCCGATGGCCAGCAGTGCGAACACCGCGGCCAGCGCCACCGCGCCCAGGCCGGATCGCGGCGAGATCAGGCGCTCCTTGAATTCCCCAGAAACAGACATCACGCACTCCTTGCGCTTCGCCGCGATCCACGTCGCGGTCTCTAGCAAATTGATATCACTTTTCTAGCAGGTGCGCCAGTCATGCGCCCGGGTATACCCTGGTCGGAGCAGTTTCTGGGGGAGGAAAATCGTGAATAATCTTCAACCTTCTGCCTTGCGGCTGACCGGGCTGTACAAGGGCTTCGGCGGGCCGTGGGTCGTGGACGACGTGCACCTGGATGTGCCGCCCGGCTCGTTCTTCGGCCTGGTCGGGCCGAACGGCGCCGGTAAGACCACCACGTTGTCCATGGCCGTCGGCCTGCTGCGGCCGGACGGTGGGCAGGCGCAGATCTTCGGCGTGGACGTCTGGGCGGATCCGGCGCGGGCCAAGGCCGCTGTGGGTGTGCTCCCGGACGGTCTCGCCGTCCCGGAACGGCTGACCGGTCCCGAACTGCTCACCTACAGCGGGCTGCTGCGTGGGCTGCCCGCCGACGTCGTGGCCGAGCGCACCGCCGAGCTGCTCGGTGTGCTGGAACTCGCCGATGCCGGGCACACGCTGGTGATCGACTACTCCGCCGGCATGCGGAAGAAGATCGGCCTGGCCATGGCGCTGCTGCACGCACCGAAACTGCTGGTGCTCGACGAACCCTTCGAGGCGGTCGACCCGATTTCGGCGACCACCATTCGGACGATCTTGCAGCGGTTCGTGGCCGCCGGCGGCTCGGTGGTGCTGTCCAGCCACGTCATGGCGCTGGTGGAGAACCTGTGCGACCGGGTCGCGGTGATCACCTCGGGCCGGGTGGTGGCGGCGGGCACGCTGGCCGAGGTGCGTGGGCCGCACACCCTGGAGGAGGCCTTCGTCCGCCTGGTCGGTGGCCGGGTCGGCGGCGCGGAGGGACTGTCATGGTTGGCATCCTGATCCGGATGCGGCTGCACCTGCTGCGCCGCACCTTGAGCACCGGCACCACGGGCGTGCTGTTCGCGTTGGGCCTGGTGTTCGGAGTGGTCGCCGCGCTCGGCACGGTCGCCCTGATCGTGCGGGTGACCGGCACGGGCGATCTGGAACTGGGTACCACCGCGACGGCCGCGGTGTTCGGGCTGTGGACGCTGGGCTGGCTGTTCGGTCCGATCGTCACCGGGAGCAGCGACGAGACCCTGCAACCGGAGCAATTCCGGCTGCTGCCGATCGACCACCGCAGGCTCGCCGCCGGTCTGCTGGCGGCCGGGTTCGCCGGCGCGGCGCCCGTGGTGAACCTGATCGCCTTCGGCGGGCTCGCGGTGCGGGGCGTGCTGCTCGGTCCGGTGCCCGCGCTGGTCGGCGTGCTCGGCGCGCTGCTGCAACTGGCGTTCGTGGTGCTGCTGTCCAGGGTGGTACTGGGCTGGATCGGTGCCGCCATGCGGTCTCGCAAGGGCAAGGACCTGGCCGTGCTGTTCGCCGCGCTGGCCGGGCTGGCCTACTACCCGGCGAACCTGTTGATCCAGCACCTCGGGCCGATGCTGATGCACCAGGTGCCGCCCACGCTGGCCACGGTGCTGCTGGTCGCGCCGTCCGGCTGGGCGCCGTACGCGGTGGACGCCGCGGCGCGTGGCGACTGGCTGTTCGCCGTGCTGCCGCTGGCCGGGCTGGCGGTGCTGATCTTCGGGATGTGGCGGATGTGGGCGTTCCTGCTGCGGCGGCGGCGGATGACCTCGCCTCCCGGAGTGGCCTCCTCGGGCCCGCGGAGCGACCGGATGGGCGGGCTGCTCGGCCGGATCGTGCCGCCGACGCCGCTGGGGGCGGTGCTGGTCAAGGAACTGCGGATGTGGTGGCGGGACAGCAGGCGGCGGGCGGCACTACTGCCGATGGTGCTGGTCGGGCTGGCGATGCCGATCTTCCCGGCGCTGCAGGGGAACTTCACGTTCATGGTGCCGTTCGCCGGGCTGAGCCTCGTGTGGACGTGCACCCTCGGCTCGGCCAACCTGTACGGGATGGACGGCACCGCGCTGTGGCACACCCTGGTCACCCCGGACGCGGCGCGAGCCGACGTGCGGGGCAGGCAACTCGCGTGGCTGGTGTTCGTCGCCCCGCCGGCCCTGCTCGCCGGACTGATCCTGCCCGGTGTCACCGGGCATCCCGGGCTGTGTCCGTGGGTGCTGGCCTTCCTGAGCACGCTGCTCGGCGCCGGCGCCGGGCTGGTGGTGCTCTTGTCGGTGCTGGCGCCGTTCCCGGTGCCCCAGCGGCAGGGGAATCCGTTCGCGAGCAACAACAACGCCGGGTGTGCGAAAGGCCTGATGCAGCTCGGGTTGTCGGTGGCTCAGCTGGTGTTGCTGCTGCCGCCGTTGGCACTGCTGCTGATCGGCGAGTTCGCCGGGCTACCGGTGCTGCGGTGGCTGGCGATTCCGGTGGGGATCGCGCTGGGCGCCGTCACCGCGTGGCGGTGCGGGGTGTTCGCCCAGCGGCGGATCACCAGGTGGGGACCGGAGTTGATGGCGGTGGTACGGCCGCGCTAGCGCCAGCCGTATCGCTTGGCCAGTACCTCGGCGATCTCGATGAACTGGGCCTTCGCCATGATCGCGCCCTCGCGGCGGATCTCGTGTTCGCCCAGTTCGAACAGCCGGTCCAGCCGCAGATAGGAGACACGGCCGTCCTTGTCCCAGGTCCCGGCGCCGAGCTCCAGCCAGTCCTGCTGGTGACGGGCGTCCGGCAGCTTGCTGGTGAGCATCATCGCCCGCAACCTGGTGCCGTGGCGGCCGATCACCAGGAGCGGCCGGTCCTTGCCGCGCTGGGGGTCTTCCTCGAACGGAACCCAGGACCACACGACCTCACCGGGATCGGCGTCGCCGTCCAGGCTCGGGGCGTACACGAGCTCGGTGGGGTGGTCGACGGTCGGAATCTGGTGAACCGCGCGGCCCTCGGGGCGGGCGTCTTCATCATGCTGCACGGGGCCAGATCGTAAGGCGGATGGTAGGACTTGATCCATGGAGGTACTCAGCAGTCGCATCCTGCTCCGCGCGGCCGATCCACAGCGCACCACCGCGTTCTACCGGGACACGTTGGGCCTGGCCATCGCCCGTGAGTTCCCCGGTGGCACCGTCTTCTTCGCCGGCGGCGGATACCTGGAGGTCAGCGGGGGAGGTACCGGCGAGGCGGCCGGCAACCTGGCGATCTGGTTGCAGGTTCGCAGCCTGTCCGCGGTCGCCGCACAGCTCACCGTGGCCGGGGTGCGCATCCTGCGGGAGCCGCGCACGGAGCCGTGGGGATTGCACGAGATGTGGATCGCGGACCCCGACGGCGTCCGGTTGGTGATCGTGGAGGTACCCGAGGATCACCCGATCAGGGTGGACATGCGTCGGCTCTAACGGTTTGATGTCCACCATCTGTAGTCGGGATCACGTGAGAGATGCCTCGACAGGGTGGAGCTGACAATGGTCGAGCAGGTGCGGGACCCGGCCTGGGACCGTGTGCCGTACAGCGGTCGCATCGCCGGATCGGCGGCGGTGGGCATGGCCGTGCTGTCCCTGTTCGTCTTCATCGCGTCGCCATCGCCGCACCCGCGCACCATCCTGTCCGCGCCCTCGACCGGGCACGGGCCGCCGATCGAGGTTTCCCCGGCGCCTGTTCCGTTGCTGGTCGAGCCGGAGCCCGACCCGGTGCCCTTGCTGGAGCCGGTGCAGGTACCCGCTCCCCGGCATCCGGTCGTGGTCCCCGCCTGTGACGAGTCCTGCCGGGTGGCGACGGTGGTGCGGGAGCAGTACACGTTCGTCGAGGACCAGGTCGAGTACGCCGAGGACGAGGCCGAGGACTACGCCGACGAGGGCTGGGAGCGGGGACGGCGGTTCAGCCCCCGTTCCGGGCACCACCGCTGATTCCCTGGAACCGCACCTCCGGATACGGGGTGGGGCTCCGGAGGTGCGGTCCAGGGCGGCCGTCAGGCGGCCGGGCGCTGGTAGCGGTAGGGCTCCTGGGGAGCGCCCACGGTCCAGCGCATGGTGATGGCTCGGCGGCCGTGGTCGTCGTGCGTGACGGTCCAGTTCGCGCGGAGCCGGTGGCCTGTCGTGTTGATCTTCGTGTTCTGGGTGTGCTTCAACATCACAACTCCCTGGTGGTCCAGGGGTGCGCGTCACAGATGCGGTGAAAGGGTCGAACTACGCGGGAGCTCCGGCAGGGAGCGGCCTAGGTCGACTGTGACTGTCACCGGACATGTGGCGCTCACCTCGCTTCCCGGGTTCTGAATTCGGCTGACCCTTCGTAGGGCCGTCGAAGAATATAAGCGGCGAATCGATATCGGGTCCAGCCGATGTGGGCCGTTTTACGTGATCTTGACGAGTCCCACCCGGATGCTCCGGACGATGAGCCGAACGGCCCAGTGGCAGGCGCGGTTTCGAAACTCGCCAGCCAGCATGGGACGATGGTGTCTCACCCATACGTTTGGCCAAGGGACTCGATGAGCACGTTCGCCGACACCACCTTCACACCGCCGGAGCTGATCCGGAACTTCTGCATCATCGCGCACATCGACCACGGCAAGTCCACCCTGGCCGACCGCATGCTGCAGCTCACCGGTGTCGTCGAGGCACGGGACATGCGCGCCCAGTATCTGGACCGGATGGACATCGAGCGTGAGCGCGGCATCACCATCAAGGCGCAGAACGTCCGCCTGCCGTGGAAGATCGAGGACCAGGACTATGTCCTGCACATGATCGACACTCCGGGGCACGTCGACTTCACCTATGAGGTCTCCCGCGCCCTGGACGCCTGTGAGGGCGCGATCCTGCTGGTCGACGCCGCGCAGGGCATCGAGGCGCAGACCCTGGCGAACCTGTACATGGCGCTCGAGCGCGATCTGACGATCATCCCGGTGCTGAACAAGATCGACCTGCCTGCGGCGGACCCGGAGAAGTACGCCAAGGAGCTCGCGCACATCGTCGGCTGTGAGCCGGAGGACGTGCTGCGGGTCTCCGGCAAGACCGGTCTCGGCGTGTCCGAGTTGCTGGACCGCACGGTGCGGGACGTGCCGCCGCCGGTCGGCGCGGCCGACGCCCCCGCCCGCGCGATGATCTTCGACTCGGTCTACGACACCTACCGCGGCGTGGTCACCTACATCCGCGTGATGGACGGCAAGATCGTGCCGCGCGAGAAGATCAAGATGATGTCCACCGGCGCCACCCACGAGCTGCTCGAGGTCGGCATCATCTCCCCGGAGCCCAAGCCGACCAAGGGCCTGGGCGTCGGCGAGGTGGGTTATCTCATCACCGGCGTGAAGGATGTGCGTCAGTCCAAGGTCGGTGACACCGTGACCTCGGCGAACAAGGGTGCCACCGAGGCACT
Organism: Pseudonocardiaceae bacterium YIM PH 21723; assembly: GCA_003600225.1. Taxonomy (GTDB): domain Bacteria; phylum Actinomycetota; class Actinomycetes; order Mycobacteriales; family Pseudonocardiaceae; genus QZFT01. Next base: position 314,623 of record QZFT01000023.1, on the reverse strand, counting down.
CGCGGGCTTCCGCGAGCCGCTGCCGATGGTCTACTCCGGCCTGTACCCGATGGACGGCTCGGACTACCCGTTGCTGCGTGACGCCCTGGACAAGCTGCTGCTGAACGACGCGGCGCTGACCTATGAACCGGAGACCTCGGCCGCGCTGGGCTTCGGCTTCCGCGTCGGCTTCCTCGGTCTGCTGCACCTGGAGATCACCCGGGACCGGCTGGAGCGCGAGTTCGGCCTGGACCTGATCTCCACCGCGCCCAACGTCGTCTACCGGGTCGTGCTGGACGATGGCAGCGAGCACGTGGTGACCAACCCGTCCGACTGGCCGGTCGGCAAGATCTCCGAGGTCCACGAGCCGGTCACCAAGTGCACGGTGATCGCCCCGTCCGAGTTCATCGGCGCGATCATGGAGCTGTGCCAGAGCAGGCGTGGCCAGCTGGGCGGCATGGACTACCTGTCCGAGGACCGGGTCGAGCTGCGCTACACCATGCCGCTGGGCGAGATCATCTTCGACTTCTTCGACGCGTTGAAGTCCCGCACCCGCGGCTACGCCTCCCTGGACTACGAGGAGGCGGGTGAGCAGGTCTCCGACCTGGTCAAGGTGGACATCCTGCTGCAGGGCGAGGCCGTCGACGCGTTCAGCGCGATCGTGCACAAGGATTCGTCCTTCGCCTACGGCACCAAGATGACCACCAAGCTGCGGGAGCTCATTCCGAGGCAGCAGTTCGAGGTGCCCATCCAGGCCGCCGTCGGTGCCCGGGTGATCGCCCGGGAGAACATCCGCGCGATCCGCAAGGACGTGCTTGCCAAGTGCTACGGCGGTGACATCAGCCGTAAGCGCAAGCTGCTGGAGAAGCAGAAGGAAGGCAAGAAGCGGATGAAGATGGTCGGAAGGGTCGAGGTCCCGCAGGAGGCCTTCGTCGCCGCGCTGTCGACCGATGAGTCGGGCGACAAGAAGAAGAAGTAGTAGCACCTCCCTAGTGGTGTTCCCGGCCTCGGTGCCGTCACCCAGTCTTACGGCGTGACGGCACACGGGGGATTCACCATGCGACGCGTCCTGCCTGCGGTTCTGGCCACAGCCCTGCTCACGGCCTGCCAGGAGACCACCGGCGCGCAGAGCGGGTCGTATGTGTTCCAGGGGCTGAGCCTGGAGATGAGCAGGCAGCAGGTCCTGGATTCGGGGCAGATCAAGAAGGCCGAGCTGCTGCAGCTGGGGAATGGCTGCACCGAGCATCAGTTCGCCGGCGCTCCGGCATTCGACAAGGCCACCCTGGACGCGTTCGGCACGCTGAACCAGCTGGCGACCGGGAAGGCCGCGGGCGCGTTGCAGGGGCAGGACGCCGTGCTGGACAAGGGAATGCGCACGCTGGCCGAACAGGGTTCGGTGACCATCGCGCCGCAGGGGCTGAAGGCCATCTCGCTGCCGGCCGGGATGCACAGCCAGGAAGGCATCGGCAGGGGCGCCACCGTGGCCGAGCTGCTCAGCACCTACCAGGGCAAGATCGACGAGGTGCTGGACAACCAATTCAGCACGCCGGTGCCCGGTATGGGCGAGTGGCGCTACTACTTCAGCACCGACGGCGACACGGTGACCACCGTGCAGGTGACCAACGGTGCCATCAACTGCGGCAAGCCTCCGCGCTAGCCAGCGCCCGGCGCGCGAAACCGGTGGGGGACAGGATGTCGGCGGTATTCGAGGCGAGCTCCGCGACATCCTGCACCGCGCGGACACACAGGTAGTAGGCCAGAGCGGGCCGATCGACCGCCGCCGGTCCGTAGCCGGTGAAGAACCGGTCGCGCTGCTCGGCGGTGAAGTCCTCGAAGCCGAGCACGAACATCAGGTCCCGTTCCCGGGGGGCGAGGACCGCGTCGTCCCAGTCGATCAGTGACACGGCCGTGCCGTCGGCCAGCAGGTTGCCCAGATGCGGATCGGCGTGGCACGGCACCAGCGGAGGCCGCCTGGCACGCAGGTCCCCGGCCAGGCCGTCGGCGTGCCTCAGCAGCTCCCGGAGCAGCTCGTGGTCGCGGTACTCGGTGTCGGCCAGTTGCCGGGCGAACGGCGCGTGGTCGTACTCCTCGACGGGCAGCTGACCCGGATCCACGCTGCTGTGGTGGACCGCGGCCAGGAGCGCGCCGTATGCCTGCCAGCCCTCGTTGGTCAGCGGGCGCTGCCAGCCGTTCTGCCCGGGAACCCAGGGCAGTACCGAGAGGCGGCGGCCGTCTCGGTCGCTCCACAGCTCACCGGTGATCGTTCGAAGCGGACGAGGCACGCCGGACAGGCCGAGCCGGTCGGACAGCACCAGGGCAGCGGTGGATCCGCCGGCGGACCACTTGACCGCGTAGCCGGTGCCGTCGTCGGCCTGGGCCCGCCAGACCTCGGCTGCCGCGTCGGCGCCCCCGACGACTGGTTCCAGATCGGCGATGGACAGGCCGAAATCCGTGCGCAGCCACTCGATGATCACCGGTCGACCCTAGCCTGCATCACACCTTCGGGCGATGCGCCGCCTGCATCCCCATTCCGGGTCCTCGGGTTGTCGGAGCCGGCTGAGATGCTGGCTGGACCTGCGGAATGGGGGCACCATGATGCTCATGGAAATGGAGATCGGTCGTTCCTCGAGGTCCTTGACGGTTGAGGACCTCGAGGGGATGCCCGATGACGGACGTCGGTACGAGCTCATCGACGGGGAGCTACTGGTGAGCCCCGCGCCTGGCACCTATCACCAGTCCGCGGTGGGCAAGCTCTTCACCGCCCTGGACCAGGCTTGCCCGGACGGACTGGTCGTGTTGCCCGCGCCCTACGCGTTCCAGGCGAACGCGCATACCGAGGTGCAACCGGACCTGCTGGTGGCCCGTATCGGGGATGTGACGGTGAAGAAGCTGATCGCCCCGCCGGTGCTCGCCGTCGAGGTGTTGTCGCCCAGTTCGTCGGTGACCGATTTCTCCAGGAAGAAGGATCTCTATCAGCGAGTCGGGGTTTCCGGTTATTGGGTGATCGAGCCGGCCGAACCCAGGTTGGTCGCCTTCGAGCTGGACGCTCATGGCTCCTATGACAAGGTCGCCGAGGTCGGGCCGGGCGAGGTATTCGAGGCCGGGTGGCCATTTCCGGTTCGCGTCGTGCCCGGGGAATTGCAGGGGAGACTGCGCGGGCTCCAGTTGCCCGACTAGTCCTCGGTGAGCCGCAGGGCGACGAGCGCCAGCCACAGCTGGACCTTGTCCTCGATGCTGGTCAGCGACCGGTTCGTCAGCTCGGCGATCTGTGACAGCCGGTAGCGCACCGTGTTGCGATGTACGAACAAGGTCTCCGCCGTGTCGGCGACCGAGCAGTCCGCCGTCAGCCAGATCCGCAGGGTGTTCACCAGTGCGGCGTCATTCGCCTTGTCGAATTCCAGCAGCGGTTTCAGCAATTCCGCGGACAGTTGCCGCAAGGGCAGATCCGGATTCGACAACAGCAGCCGGGGCAGGTTCAGCGGATCGCCCTCGTGAATTCCCGGGCCTTTGTCCAGCGCCGACCTGGCCTCGAAGAAACTCCACCGCAGGCCAGGCACTCCGGGATAGCTGCCGCCGATACCGACCCTGGCCCCCGGTCCCAGTTTCGCCATGAACTCCAGCAGTTGGTTGGCCACCGTGCGAGGTGCCTGCGTGTCCGCGGCGATGGCCACCAGTTGGTCGTCGATCACCGCGGTGATCACCGGTTCCTGACCGTCCTCGGACAGCGGATAGATGCTCCACGGGCTGCGGCGCATTCCGCCGGTGCCGCCGTTCACGGTGGCCACCAGCATGGTGTGACCGCGGCGCACGTCGATGCCGAAGCCGGCCAGCCGCTGCTGGGCGTCGCCGGCCGCGACCCGGGACTTGATGGTGTCCTCGATCAGCTGGCCGACCAGTTCCCGTTGCCCGGACAGCACGGCCTGCCGCCGGGCCAGTTCCAGGCCGATCAGGTTCACCGCGTACGGCAACACCTGGGTGTGCTCACTGGCCCGGTCGACCAGGAAGGCGACCACGGCGTCGGCCACCTCGATCGGGCGGGCGGCCAGCTCGCCATCCGGTGGCAGGTCGCCACGCAGGATCCGGTCCACCGGCCAGTGCGTGGTGCGCGGTGTGCTGGCCAGCAGGCTCCCGTGATAGTCGATCACCGCCACCGAGCCGCCGGTGATGGTGCGCAGCAGATCGGTCATCGCCTGGAGGCCACGCCCGGAGAGCAGGGCGCCCGCCAGCCGGTCGTGGTCGGTGAGCAGTTCACGCAGCTGTGCCGAGTGCTCCTGGGCGATGCGTTCGCCGACGAACTTGCTGATCGCCACGAACGGGGTCTCGAACGGCACCTCCAGCACCGGCAGGCCGAAATCCTGGGCGGTGCGCAGGATGGTCTCCGGGACCGCGCGGTGCCGGACGTCCAGCTTGAAGCCCAGGCCGGCGGCGCCCCGGGAGGCGGCGTGCTCCACGAACCCGCGTTGCACGTTCTCCTCGGTCAGCGTCAGTCCGGTGGTGAGTACCAGCTCCCCGCTTTCCAGGAACGGACTGGGGTCACCCACTTCAGTGACGGCCACCCAGCGGATGGCCCGTCTGGTCTGCGTTTTCCCTGTTCGCAGGCGAAGGCGCAGGTTCGGGTTATCCAGGACATCCTGCAGGGTCACCGGCATGGCGGCACTGTACGTCCGCACAGTCGGACCGGCATCTTTTAGCCGTTCGCACATGGAAACTCGCAGGTCCGGGACCTAATTTCAGCGTTACCCAGACCTGGAGGACGCATAGTGACAATTCAGGACGTTCGCAGGCCGGCACCCCGGGGCAGCCGGGACGCGGTGATCTCGCTGCGTGACCTGTACGGGAGCGTCTGCGGCATCGACGTGCTGCACGGGATCGACCTCGACGTGGCGGACGGCGAGTTCGTCACCCTGCTCGGGCCGGCCGATTCCGGCATGAGCACCTTGCTGCGACTGATTGCCGGTTATGACACTGCCACAGCGGGCAGCATCCGGCTCGGCGCCGCTGAGGTGACGGCCTTCCCGCCGTTCATGCGCGACGTGAACGCGGTGTTCGGCGGCTTTGCCCTGTTCCCGGAACTGACCGTGGCGCAGAACGTGGAGTATCCGCTGCAGATTCGCAAGATTCCGAGGCTGGAGCGGAGCCGACGCGTGCAGCGGGTGTTGCAGGCCGTCGGCCTGAGCAGGCTGGAGCATCGGCGGCCGGATGAGCTCACTGGGGGTGAGCAGCATCTGATCGCCCTCGCTCGGGCGCTGGTCCTGCGGCCACGGGTGCTGTTGCTGGACGATCCGTTCGGCAGGTTGCCGGAGGCGTCCCGCACGCAGATGCGCGCCGAACTGCGCCGGGTGCAGCGGGAGCTGGGCACCACCATGCTGATGGCGACCACGGATCATGAGGACGCGCTGGCGCTCTCCGACCGGGTGGTAGTGCTGGAGGAGGGCCGGATCGCGCAGATCGGCACCCCGGCAGAGATCATCGAGTATCCGCAAGCGGCCTATGTCGCTGCCTACTTGGGAACTCCGGCCAGGCAGCCCGTCCTGCTGGACATCCGACCCGACAAAATCCGCATCGGTTCGCCTGGTGAGCCGTTGGCAACTGGAGAGGTCGCCATGCTCGGCACGGTGCGGGATGTGATCCACACCGGACCGACCACCCGGCTGGTCATCCAGCTCGACGGTGGCACCGCCATGGTCGCCGTGGAGCACAAGCTGCGGATGTCGGTGATGGACGCGCTCGGTTACCGGCAGCGGCGAGTGCAGGTCAGCTGGCCAGACGACGATGTGACGCCCATGTTGTAGAGCGGGAGGCTGGTCCGGGTGAGTTCACCCCAGTTGCTGCGTTCGCCGGACGACGTTGTAACAGTGAACTGGATAGTGTCGCTATCTGTACTCAACCCCATCGCCGGGTTGATCGACCGATGAGCGACAGGCCAATGAGCGAAAAGCCCCTCTACAGCAATTTCATCGACGGCCGTGCACTCGGCGCCAGGGACGGGGCGACCACCGACGTCGTCGACCCGGCCACCGGCCGGGTGTTCGCCACCGCTCCCGCGAGCGGCGCCGTCGACGTGCACAACGCCGTCGCCGCCGCGACCCATGCCTTCGAGGGCTGGCGGGACAGCACTCCGGCCACCCGGCAGCGCGCGTTGCTGCGCATCGCCGACGCCCTGGAGGACAACCTGGACCGGCTGGTGGCCGCCGAGTCCTGGAACACCGGTAAGCCGCTGGCTCCCACCAGAGGCATCGAGCTGGAACCGGCCATCGACGTACTGCGTTATTTCGCCGGCGCCACCCGAGCAGGGGAGAGCCCGGCAGGCGGCGAGTACCTGCCGGGGCACACGTCGATGACCAGGCGGGAATCGATCGGCGTCGTCGCGCACCTGCTGCCGTGGCGGTATCCGCTGATGCTGTTGCTGCGCAAGGTCGCGCCCACCCTCGCGGCTGGGAACACCGTGGTGCTCAAGCCGGCCGAGTCCACACCCGCCACGGCGGGGATGTTCGCCGAGATCGCGGCCGAGTTCCTGCCGCCCGGCGTGGTGAACGTGATCTGCGGCGGCAGCGAGGTCGGCGGCAACCTGGTCGATCACGACGGCGTGGACCTGATCACCGTCACTGGATCCATCGCCGCCGGCCGCGAGATCGCCCGCACCGCGGCGACCCGGCTCAAGCGCACGCACATGGAACTCGGCGGCAAAGCGCCGGTCGTCGTCTTCCCGGACGCCGACCTGGAGGCCGTCGCCGACACCCTGGTCATGGCGGCCTTCTTCAACGCGGGCCAGGACTGCATGGCTGCCTCCCGGGTGCTGGTGCAGAGCTCGGTCTACGACCGGCTGGTCTCGCTCGTGCTGAGCAGGCTGGAGCGCATCCATACCGGTCCGCCCAGCGATCCCTCCGCGTTCTACGGCCCGCTGAACAGCTCCGCGCACCTACGCCGGGTCGCCGGATTCCTGGAGCGGCTGCCCAATCACTGCGCGCTGCTGACCGGAGGCAATCAGGTCGGCGACCAGGGTTACTTCTTCGAGCCGACCGTGGTCAGCGAGGTCTGGCAGGACGACGAGATCGTCCAGCAGGAGATCTTCGGCCCGGTGCTCACCGTGCAACGGTTCACCGATGAGGCCGGCGCGGTGCGGATGGCCAACAACGTGCCGTATGGGCTGGCGGCCTCGGTGTGGACCTCGGACCACGCGCGGGCGTTGCGGATGTCCAAGTATCTGGAGACCGGGTGTGTGTGGATCAATACCCACGCGATGCTGGCGGCGGAGATGCCTATTGGGGGGTTCAAGCATTCCTCTACGCATCAGGCTGGGTATGGGTTGGATGACTACATGCAGGTGAAGCATGTGATGTCTCGGATGGAATAGGCCCTTTTGGGGCTGGGTCTTTGCTGTTGGCGAAAGCGGCTTTGGAGGGGGAGACGGGCTGGGGGCCTTGTCTTTCCTGCCTTCGTGTCGGGTGGGGGCACGCCAGCCTCTTCGTTCGGGTTCTTCGTGCTGTGAGTTCCGAAGTTGACGATGTTCGCGGCGAGGAACGAGCCCCGAACATCGTCAACTTCGGGGCCCTTGATAGGGCCTTCGCTGGGAGCGAACCAGCATCACCCGATAGGGATTGGCTAACGATCTTCACCGTCGGCATGATGATTCGGTCACCGGGGCGAAGGTGAAGGCGGCCATCGACGCGGTGATGAAACCACCGGCCGCTGATGACCAACGGACCGCCTCGCAGCGACGAGCGGACGCATTGGGTGAGGTGTGCGATCGGGCTTTGCGTGGTGATTCGCTGCCCTCCAGTGGTGGGCAGCGGGCTCAGGTCAACATCACCTGCACCCTGTCGGAGCTGATGAACGCGGGGCGCTCACCGGGCAGGCGGTGATCGACGGGGTCGGGGCCATCGACCCGGAGACCCTGCGGCGGATCGCGTGTGACTGCAACGTCTCCCGGATCCTGCTCGGCCCCAAAGGCGAGGTCCTCGATGTCGGCCGCTCGACCCGGGTCGCTCCCGTCGCGCTGCGCAGGGCATTGAGTCTGCGGGACGAGCACTGCTCCTGGGACGGCTGCGAAGCCCCCGCCAAGTACTGCGATGTGCACCATGTCGAGGTGCACTGGGCACATGGTGGGGACACGAACCTGAAGAACTGTGGGCTGTACTGCGGGCATCACCACACGGCGATCCACACCTACGACACGGTGACCGAGCGAAGACCGGATGGCGGGTTCCTCACCCGGCTACGCCAGTGAGTGATCTGGCGAGCCTCGGGTCACATTGCGAGGCCTGGGAAACGGCCTAGCCTGGGGTGGTGATCGGAAGCCTGCGTGTCCCTGTCATCGCCGCGCCCATGGCCGGTGGCCCGTCGACGCCCGCCCTGGCCGCCGCGGTCAGTGATGCCGGTGGACTCGGGTTCCTGGCCGCCGGTTATCTGACCGCCGAGGCGCTCGGCAGCCAGATCGACGAATTCCGGAAGCTGACCGACGCTCCGTTCGGAGTGAACCTGTTCCTGGGGGCCGGCACCCCGGAGCGGGACCTCTCCGCCTATGTGCGGCGGCTGCAACCGGAGGCCGAGCGGTACGGCGCGACCCTGGGTACCCCGGACTGGGCGGACGACGACCACTACCCGGCGAAGCTCGACCTGCTGGTCGGGCGGCCGGTTCCGGTTGTCTCGTTCACCTTCGGCTGCCCGGCTGCCGAGGACGTCCGGCGGTTGCAGGCCGTCGGCACCGAGGTGCTGATCACCGTGACCACGCCTGCCGAAGCGGCCACGGCCACCGCGGCCGGGGCGGATGCGCTCGTGGTGCAGGGCTTCGAGGCCGGTGGGCATCGGGGCGCCTTCATCGACCAGCAGGACCTGCCCGGTGGTGGTCCGTTGTACGGGCTGCTCGCCGCGCTGCGGCTCATCGCCGGGACTACCGATCTGCCGCTGATCGCGGCCGGAGGGCTGGTGCACGGGGCCGACATCGCCGCCGTGCTCGCCGGGGGAGCGGTGGCCGCTCAGCTGGGCACGGCCTTCCTCCGTTGCCCGGAGGCGGGCACCCAGCCCGCGCAGCGCAAGGCCCTGGCAGCCGCGGACCGGGACACCGACCTGACCCGGGCGTTCTCCGGGCGGCCGGCGCGCGGGCTGGTCAACCGGTTCATGGACGAGAACTCGGCGGAGGCGCCGTCGGCGTATCCGCAGATCCACCAGATCACCAGGCCACTGCGCGCGGCCGCGGCCAAGCAGCAGGACCCGGAGGCCATGTCGTTGTGGGCCGGGCAGACCTACTCCCTGGCACCCGAGCTCCCGGCGGCCGAGCTGATCGCCAGGCTCACCGCGGAGTGCGGGGACGCCCTGCTGAAGGCCACCCGACGTATAGGTATGTGAGTCCCCGGAACCCGTCGTACAGTGGGCACATGGGTTCTGTAGTGAGCGTTAACCTCGGGCACCTCCGGACCGACCTCCTGACCGCGCAGAACAACGGACGCACCGGCATCGACAAGCGACCGGTCGACGGGCCGATCCGGCTGGAGACGCCGGGCGTCGCCGATGACGTGATCATCGACCGGGTGCACCACGGCGGGGAGTACCAGGCCGTCTACGCCTTCAACGCCGAGGACCTGGCGTACTGGTCGGAGCAGGTCGGCCGCGAACTGGTGCCGGGCAACGCCGGGGAGAACGTCACCATCGAGGGCTACGACGTCAATGAGTCGGTGATCGGCGAGCGCTGGCAACTGGGCACGGCCATCGTCCGGGTCACCTCGCCGCGCATCCCGTGCCGGACTTTCTCCTCGTTCTGGGAACAGCCCAGGCTGGTCAAGCTGTTCACCGAGGTGGCGCGGCCCGGCGCCTTCCTGGCCGTCGAACAGCCCGGACTGGTGCAGGCCGGCGATCGGATGCGGGTTCTGGACACCCCGGAGCACGGCCTGACCATCGCCGAGCACTTCCGGTTCGCCACCGGCGACCGCTCGCTGCTGGACAAGATGTCCGCCGCGCGTTCCGACCTGCAACCGGCCGGGCTGGAGCGGCTGGACAAGGTCCTCGCCGCTATCGGGTAAAGACGATCTTTCCGACGGTGTCGCCCGCGAGCATGGCCGCGAAGCCCTCGCGGGCGTCCTCCAAGGGCAGCTCCAGGCCGATGTGCGGCTTGATCTGCTTGGTCTCCAGGAATGACAGCAGGTTGGCCAGCTCCACCCGGGTGCCCATGGTGGCGCCGACCACCCGCAGCTCGGTGAAGAAGATCCGCACCAGCTCGGCCGGTGACGCGTCGCCGGTGGTCGCGCCGCTGATCACCACGATGCCGCCCGGCTTCAGCGAACGGATCGAGTGCGACCAGGTCGCCGCGCCGACGGTCTCGAACACCGCGTCCACCTTGCCCGGCAGCCGCGCACCGGACTCGAAGGTGGCGTGCGCACCCAGCTGCTCCGCCAGGGCGCGCTTCTCCTCGGATCGGCCGGTCGCCCACACCCGCATGCCCGCGGCGTTGCCCAGCTGGATCAACGCGGTCGCCACGCCACCGGAGGCGCCCTGCACCAGCATCGTCTGGCCTGGCTGCAGCCCCGATTTGGTGAACAGCATCCGGTACGCGGTCAGCCACGCCGTTCCGGCGACGGCGGCGTCGGCGAAGCTCAACGCGGCCGGCTTGGGCAGCACGTTCCGCTTCGGCACCACGATGTAGTCGGCGAACGCGCCGTCGTCCTTCTCGGTGAGGATGCCGGCAGCCGGGTCGAGGACCTGGTCGCCCAGCCACGGCGGGTCGCCGATCAGCGGGTAGAGCACCACCTCGGTGCCATCGTCGAGGACCCCGGCGCCGTCGCAGCCGAGGATCATCGGGAAGTTCTCCGGCTTGATGCCGATCCCCCGCAGCGTCCACAGGTCGTGCATGTTCAGGCTGGCCGCCTTCACGGCCACCCGCACCCAGCCTTCGGGTACCACCGGGTCGGGTCGTTCACCGACCACCAGGCCGGCAAGGGGGTCTTCGGGGTTCGGCGCGGCGGCGTAGACAGCGAACATGCCCGGAAGGTTACCGACGAGTAGCCCGGTTCGCCCGTGATGGCGGTCACCACTGGCGGGGACGCGTAGGCTCTGCCGTGTGTTGGACTGGATAGCCGAACAGTGGGACAGCTTCGAGCTGTGGATCGTGCAGCTGTGGTTCCCGGTGCAGATCGCGCTGGTCATCCTGGTGCTGCTGCCCGCGTGCTGGGGAATCGCCGCCGTGCTGGACCGCGGCGTGGACAACCTGGCCGGAGCACTGCCCGCGCGGCGGAAGGACGAACAGGGTTCGTAGGCTGAGCGCGTGAGTTCTCGCCGACGCATCACCTACGCCCTCGTCGGTCTGGTCGCCCTCGTGGTGGCCGGCTGGCTGTACAAGGACAACCCGGGCGTCTCCTCGCTCGGCTCGCCACCGTCGGTGAGTACGTCCGTGAGCGTGTCCGTGCCGCCGTCCAACGGCCCGCTGCCGGGCTCGGACTCCGGCCTGCAGGTCCGCAAGCTGGCCGAGCTGCCCAAGGAGGCGGCGAACACCTGGGCCGCCATCCGCAAGGGGCCGCCGTACAAGTACGGCCGGGACGGCATCGTGTTCGAGAACCGGGAGAAGCGGCTGCCTAAGCAGCGCGGCGGCTACTACCACGAGTTCACCGTGGAGACCCCCGGTTCGAGTGACCGAGGGGCGCGTCGGCTGATCACCGGCGAGAAATCCGAGTTGTACTTCACCCAGGACCACTACGCGTCGTTCGTTGTCGTCGACACCAGGGGAACGGGATGATTCAGCGGGCCTCCGGCCAGACCGCCACGCAGATCGCCGAGCAGGCGACGGCGCGTGGCGCGCATCCGCACGTACTGGACGGTCAGAAGGTACGGACCCGGCAGCAGTTCTACGCGGCGATCGCCACGGCGCTGGACTTCCCGGAGTACTTCGGCAAGAACCTGGACGCGCTGCACGACCTGCTGACCGACCTGGACTGGCTGCCCGGCGGCGATCACGTGCTGATCTGGTCCGGTCACAAGGCCCTGCGCGGCGCCGAGCCCGACTCCTACGCGGCCCTCTGCGAGGTGCTGTCCGACGCGGCCGACTACACCGAGCACGGCCGCTCGTTCAGCGTGGTCCTGACCGAGAAATGACGTTCCGAAGTTGACGATGTTCGGGAAGAGCGCCCGAACATCGTCAACTTCGGAGGGCGCTAGTCCTGGGGGACCCAGGAGGCGGGGCGCTTCTGGATGAAGGAGGCGAAGCCCTCTTGGGCCTCCGGGCCGGCGAAGAGCTTGGCCGACAGGGCCTGCATCTCGGCGAACTCGGCCTTGAGGTTGGTGGACCGCTCGCGGGTGAGCATCTCCTTGGTGGCCGCCAGCGCCACCGGGGAGCCCTTGGCCAGCATGTCGGTGTACCGGGTGACCTCGGCGTCCAGCTGATCCGCGGGGACCACCGAGTTCAGCAGGCCGACGTCCTTGGCCCGGGCCGCGTCGAAGGTCTCACCGGTGAGGAACAGCTCGTGGGCCGCGCGCGGCAGCAGCCGCGGCAGCAGGGTGACCGAGATGATCGCCGGGGCCAGACCGATGCGCACCTCGGTGAGCGCGAAGCTGGCGCTGTCCACCGCGATGGAGATGTCGCAGGCCGCCACGATGCCCATGCCGCCCGCGCGGGCTGGGCCCGCCAGCCGGGCGACGACCGGCTTGTCGCAGGTCCAGATGTTCTCCAGCAGTTCGGGGAACGCGTTCACGCCCTGGTCGTCGATGTTGCCCGCGGAGGCGGCCGCCTCCTTGAGGTCCATGCCGGAACAGAACACCGGACCGGTGTGGGTGAGCACGATCGCCCGCACCTCGGCGGTGCCGGTGGCGGTGGCCAGGTGATCGCGCAGCTCCCGCATGAGCTGCTTGGACAGCGCGTTGCGATTGTGCGGGGAGTCCAGGGTGATCGTGGCGATGCCCCGGTTCACCTCGTAATGCACGAGTTCATCGGTCATGCCTGCACCCTACTTCGCGATAATCCGCATATGAAGTGGTTGTGTGGTACGCGAGGTACCACACAACCACATTGTGCTTACTTGATCACGGTGCTACCCAGCGAGGGCTTCGGGTCGGTGGGGTAGCAGTCGGCGGGTGTCACGCTGCCGTCGATGCCCACCCACTCGGTCTTCGAGCCTGGATCGTCGTAGCTCTTGCCGACCGGCTGGTAGTCGACTGTGCCCGCCTTGTCGGCCTGGTACGTCAGGTGCACGGCCGGGATGTCGTAGTGCCCGGTGGTCGGCCCGGGGATGATCAGGTACAGATCACCGCCCTTGAGCTCCAGGGTGGGCTTGGTGCCGAGGTTGTCGTTGCCGCCGGTCAGCCGCCAGCTCTTCAGCGTGACGTTCCCGGTGGCGGCGGGCACCTTGATCCAGGTGTTCCGGTACTCCTTGAGCAGTTGCGGCACATCGGCCGGCAGCGCGTCGAAGGTCACCTCGAACTGGTCGCCCACCTTCACGGCGTCCGGGGTGGTGTGTTCACCGGTGGTCCCGAACGGAACGCCCGGTACCGGGCCGTTCGGGGTGTTCAGCCGGCAGCTGTACGGCGTGGTCACGGTCTTGGTCATGTCGGCCACGGGGGAGATGTGCAGGGGTGAGGCGGGAATGAGCGTCGCGGCGGCAGTCAGTCCGGCCAACGTTAGCGCGCCCAGCAGGGATTTTCCGATCGACACGGATCCGTCCTTCTGTTTTGCGGAAACAGGACGCAATCCAGCGTTCCGGTGTTAACAGAGGCCGACAATCCATACGTCGGTGAATATGGCCGGTGATCAGCACGGAGGCCGATCCCGGCCATATTCCACAGTTTGTGCCTATAGCCCGATCAGCCTGGAGGCGCCGAGCACCAGGCCCAGCGTCACGATGGTGATCGTGAGTTCGGCGAAGGCGCCGACCAGGAACGGCCGGATCCCGTTGCGCCGCATCTCGCGGAAGTCGATGCGCAGGCCGACCCCGGCGAAGCAGAGCAGGAACGCCCACTTCGACAGGTTGGCCAGGCTGGCGACGTCGCCCTTGCCGAACCAGCCCAGCGTCGCGAAGGTGGACACCGCCAGGAAGCCCAGCACGAACTTGGGGAACTTCTGCCACACGAAGGCCGCCCGGCCGGCCAGGCCGCCGGTGATCGCCTGCGCCTGACCCTTGGCCGACCAGTAGAGGGCGAAGCCCAGGACTGCGAAGCCGATCATCGCGTTGCGGGTGCTCTTGGTCAGCACCGCGACCTTGGCGGCCTCGTCCGAGTACAACGCGCCCGCGGCGGCGGTCTCCGCGGTGTTGTCCACCGCGAGGCCCGCCCACAGGCCGAACTCGTGTGAGGTCATGCCCAGCGCGTGGCCGATGGCCGGGTAGCTGAACAGGCCGACCGCGCCCAGGGCCAGGATCGCCGCGATGGCGAAACCGGAGTCCTCGTCGTCGGCGTCGATGGCGCCCTTACCGGCGATGATGGCCGAGACGCCACAGATCGAGGAGCCGAGCGCCAGCAGCGAGACGAGCTTGCCGTTCAGGTTGAACCAGCGGCCGAGCAGCGTGACGATGCCGATGGCCACGGCGATCTCGATGAACACCAGCACCAGGCTCACCCCGCCCAGCTTCAGCACGTCGCCGAGCAGGAAGCGGGCGCCGAGCAGCACGATGCCGATCTTCAGCCACAGTTCGTAGGTGTCCACGCCGGCCTGGAAGATCGGGTGCACGCCGATGGTGTTGCTGATGACCAGGCCGATCAGGATGGCCCACAGCACGTACTCGATATTGGGCAGCGCCGTGTGCGTCGCGGTGCCGAGGCTCTTGATGGCCCCTTCGATCCACTTGCCCAGCAGGCCGATGGCCAGCAGCAGGGCCAGGCCGGGTAGCACGCGGACCAGGTAGTTCGTCCGGGTTTCGGTGACGGTCATCCGGTCACCAGCCGATCTTCGGCAGCAGGCCGGCCAGGGCGAGGACGACGAAGGCGCCCGCGACGATCACGGACCACCAATCGAGACTGATCTTCATAGCGGTTCCTAGCAGCGAGGGGGAGGGGAACTACGCGGGAAGCGACGCCGTACATCGATCGACGGCCGCGAGGTGGCGGCGGACGATCAGATCGGCGAGCTGGGCGTCGTTGCCCAACACGTCCGCGATGACCACGTCCGGATCGACGGCACGGGCCTTGCGGACGACGAGATCCGGGAGCTTGCCCGGAGCCAGGAACCACGAGGCCACGGCGATCCGGCGCGCCCCCTGCGCGCGCAGCCGCTCGATGGCCGTGGTGATGTCCGGTTGCGCCGCGCAGGCGAAACCGGCGGTGGTGCGCCAGCCGGTGCGGGCCGCCATGCGCTCGGCGACCGCCTGCACCGAGGCGTTCGCCGAGGCCTGCGAGGACCCGGCGGCGCTGAGCACGACGCCCAGGTCCTCGTCACCGGGCCGGGCACCGGCCTCGATGACCCGGCGCAGCGCGAGGTCCTCCAGGGCCTGATCCGGCCCGAGCACCGCGGCGATGTCGATCTCCATCGCCGGGCACGCCACGGCGGCCTCGGCGACCAGCGCGGGCACATCCACCTTCGCGTGGAACGCGTGGGTCAGCAGCAGCGGGACCAGGACGACCCGCCGGTGGCCCTCGCCGTGCAGTGCCCGCAGCACGTCGACGACCCGGGGCGCACACAGGTCCAGGAACGCCAGCCGCACCGTCAGCCCCGGGTTCCGGCGGCGCAGACCGGCCACCAGCGCGCTCACGCTGGCGGCCGACCGCGGGTCGCGGCTGCCATGGGCAACCGCGACCAGCGGAGGAAGGGCCCTGCTCACAGCGCGGCACCCAGTCCACGGGCCCGCAGTACCCGGCGTTCCAGCGGTTTGAAGATGGCCAGTTCGATGCCGATGCCGATCACCAGGATCATCACCATGCCGGCGATGACGGTCGCCATGCTGGCGAGTGATCGGCCGTTGTCCATGTACTGACCGATTCCAATGCCCAGCTGCGGGGACGAGGCGATCAGCTCAGCGGCCATCAGCGACCGCCAGGAGAACGCCCAGCCCTGCTTGATGCCGGCCAGGAAGCCGGGCAACGAGGCGGGCAGCAGCACATGCCGGATCCGCTGCCAGGAGTCCGCGCCCAGCGCCTGACCGACCCGTAGCAGCAGCGGTGGGATCTGGTCGATCCCGGCCACCAGGCCGTTGGCGATGGACGGCACGGCGCCGAGCAGGACCACCGCGTAGATGGTCTGGTCGTTCGTGCCCAGCCAGATGATGCAGGCCGGCACCCAGGCCACCGATGGCATGGCCTGCAGGCCTTGGAGCAGCGGTCCGATCGCGGCGCGAACGAACGGCACCCGGGACACCAGCAGACCGAGTGGCACCGCCACGATCGTCGCGGCGACGAAGCCGATGAACGCCCGGCTGATCGAGTTCCAGACGATCGCCGCGGTGGTCGTCGGCAAGGCGCCCGCGTCGATCAGCGCGTGCCACACCGCGGCGGGTGCGGGCAACTGGAACTCGGGCCAGATGGCCGCTGCCCACAGTGCCTGCCAGATGCCGATGAAGACGCCGAGGGTGAGCACGGGAGGCAGGAACACGGTCAGCAGCCAGCGACCGATGTGCCGCCGTTCCTGGAGGCGGGGTGCGTCCAGCGCGTCCAGTCCGGCGACCGCCGTGTCGAGGCTGTCCCCGGTCAGCTTCAGCCGGGGTTCTGCGTCAAGCGGCATGACGGCTGATCACCTCCCGCAGCTCTCCGGTGATCTCCTGGGTGAGTTCCGGGCTGTTGGTCACCCCGGTCCATTCCTTGACTACGCGGCCGGGTCTGGAGGACAGCAGCACCACCCGCTGGCCGAGGCGGACCGCCTCCCGCACGTCGTGCGTCACGAAGACGACGGCGGTCGCGGTCTCCTGCCAGATTCGGTACAGCTCCGCCTGCAACACGTCCCGGGTGATGGCGTCCAGCGCGGCGAACGGCTCGTCCATCAGCAGCAGCGGGCTGCCGGTGGCGCCGGGGATTCCCAGCGTGATGGCCAGCGCCCTGGCCAGCGCGACCCGCTGGCGCATGCCGCCGGACAACTCGTGCGGTCGTTTGTCGGCCGCGTCCTTGAGCCGCACCAGTTCCAGCAGTTCCGATGCCCTGGCGCGGCGCTCCGCCCGGCCGATTCCGGCCAGCTGGAGCGGCAGCTCCACGTTGCGCCCCGCGGTCAGCCAGGGCAGCAGAGCCGGCTCCTGGAAGACCACGGCGGGACGGCCACTGTCCACTGTGACCACTCCCTCGGTGGGCTGGTCGAACCCCGCGATGAGATTGAGCAAGGTGGACTTGCCGCAGCCCGAAGCGCCGAGCAGGCAGACGAATTCACCGGGTGCCACGGTCAGGTCCACACCGGACAGTGCCGGTACCTGGCCGAAGACCTTGTGCACTCCGGCGAACCGCACCACGGCCTGCTGCGCCGAGGGCGAGACGTGCGTGCGTTCCAGGGACACGGTCATCACTTGCCCCCGGTGTCCGAGGAGACCGTCTGGTCCAGGCCCTGTTCCTTGAGCGCCCTGTTGAGCGCGTCCAGCTGGAAGATCCCGGTCAGATCCGGCTCCGAGGTGAGCGTGCCCGCCTTCACCGAGTCCTTCGCCTGCTTGGCGAACTGCTTCGCGAGGGGGTCGTTGCTCAGTTCGAGATTCGACCAGGCCCGTTGCAGCACCGCGTCGGACAGGCCCTTGCCGGACAGTGTCGCCAGCTGCTTGTTCGCCGAGTTCTTGGCGTCGGCGGAGTTGGTTCCCTTGCTCAGCTGCACCGCTTCGATGTTGGCCTTGAGGATCGCGGCCAGGGTCTCCGGGTGCTTGTCGGCGAAGTCCTTGCGGGCGACGATCACCGTGGTGGGGAACTTGCCGTCCGGCCACAGCGACTTCTCGTCGAGCAGGACCTTGGCGCCGGCCTCCAGCACCAGGCGGGACGCCCACGGCTCGGGCAGCCAGGCGCCGTCCAGCCCGCCCTTCTTGAAGCTGTCCAGCGTGACGCCGTTGTCCTGGTCCTGGATCTTGACGTCGTTGCCGCCGTTGTGGTCGGTCTTGTAGCCCTTGTCCTTCAGCCAGGCACGTAGCGCGATGTCCTGAGTGCCACCCAGCTGCGGCGCGGCGATCGTCTTGCCCTTCAGATCGGCCGCCGAGTTGATCTCCGGCTTGACCACCAGCTGGGCACCGGCGGATGCGGCTCCGCCGTAGATCCGGATCGCGCCCTTGGAGTTGGTGAAGGCGTTGATCGCCGGGCCGGGGCCCATGTAGCCCACGTCCAGGGAGTTGCCCAGCAGCGCCTCGACCTCGGCCGGCCCGGCGTTGAAGGTCTGCGTGGTGAGCTTGGTCTTCTCGCCGAGGTACTTCTTGTAGGTGCCCTGCTCCACGCCGATCAACGCGGCGGCGTGGGTGATGTTCGGGAAGAAGCCCAGCCGGACCTCGCTGGCCGGGCCCTCTCCCTTGGGCGCCGCGTCTGTGGTCTCCGCGGCCCGTGAGCACGCTCCGAGCGTGACGATCAGTGGTACCACCAGGGCGAGAGCCTTCGCTCTGCGCATGAACGTGTTCACGGTTGTAGTCCTCCAGCGTTTTTCGGGTGCGGCCTTACGGACCTGGGTTCACCAGGCCGTGGCCGTCAGAGGGCGTGGGGGATTGCGCGCCATTCAGAATGGGCAATGGCGCTCCCACCAGGCCGGCGGCAAGAGTGCTGCCATCGGCCTGGTCAATGACCAGAAAGGCTCCTGTGCGCCGACTCTGCGAGTAGTCGTCCACCGGAAGCTGCTCGGCGGTGCGCAGTGAAACCTGTCCGATTTCATTAAGCCCCAACGACTCCGGACCGTCCACAGTGGACAGTGATTGCTCATCAAAACGTGAGCGCAGCGTGACAACCATGCCCTGGGTGGTCTTGGTTCCGTGCTTGATCAACACGCGTGCGCCGGCGCGAAGTTCCTTGTCGGACAACCAGCACAGCGTCACGTCGAGCTCGTCGGTCAGCCGTGGCCGGGCGTTCGCCGTCGCCAGGAGATCGCCGCGGGCGATGTCCAGATCGTGTTCCAGCAGCAGCGTCACCGACTGGCCCGCGGTGGCCTCCTCCAGCTCACCGTCGGCGGTGTCGATCTTGACCACCGTGGTGGTCCGGCCACCGGGCAGCACCACGATCTCGTCGCCCGCCCGGACCACGCCCGCGGCCACCTGGCCCGCGTAGCCGCGGTAGTCCTTGAAGTCCTCGGTACGCGGCCGGATCACGTACTGCACCGGGAAGCGGAACGGCACGTCGCGCGGATCCGCGTCCACCGGAACGCTTTCCAGGTGTTCCAGCAGCGTGGGGCCCTCGTACCAGGGGGTGTTCGCCGACCGGTCGACGACGTTGTCGCCGACCAGCGCGGACAGCGGGATGGTGACCAGCGCGTCCTCCGCGTAGCCCAGACCGTGCGCGTGGGCGTGGAAGTCCTGCACGATCTGCTGGTAGACGGCCTCGGAGTAGTCGACCAGGTCGATCTTGTTCACCGCGAGGGCCAGTCGCGGCACGCCCAGCAGCGCGAGCACCACGATGTGCCTGCGGGTCTGCTCGATCACGCCCTTGCGCGCGTCCACCAGCACCACGGCCAGTTGCGCGGTGGACGCACCGGTGACGGTGTTGCGGGTGTACTGCACGTGTCCCGGGGTGTCCGCCAGGACGAAGTTGCGCTTGGGGGTGGCGAAGTAGCGGTAGGCCACATCGATGGTGATGCCCTGCTCGCGTTCCGACCGCAGCCCGTCCACCAGCAGGGACAGGTCCGGAGTGGACAGTCCCTTGTCGGCGGACGCGCGGTGCACGGCGTCCAGCTGGTCGGCGAGCACCGACTTCGTGTCGTACAGCAACCGGCCGACCAGCGTGGACTTTCCGTCGTCCACGCTGCCCGCCGTCGCCAGCCTGAGAAGATCGGTCATTAGAAGTAGCCCTCGCGCTTCCGGTCTTCCATCGCGGCTTCGGACAGTCGGTCGTCGGCGCGGGTGGCACCCCGCTCGGTGAGCCTGCTGGCGGTCACCTCGGCGATGACGTCCTCGATGGACGTCGCCTCGGATTCCACGGCACCGGTGCAGGATCCGTCGCCGACGGTGCGGTAGCGGATGGTCTTGAGCTCGGCCGTCTCGTTGTCCCGGGGGCCACCCCACGGCCCGCTGGCGAGCCACATGCCGTCGCGCAGGAACACCTCGCGCTGGTGCGAGTAGTAGATGGAGGGCAGGTTGATGCTCTCCCGCTGGATGTACCGCCAGATGTCCAGCTCGGTCCAGTTGGACAGCGGGAACACCCGCACGTGCTCGCCCGGCTTGTGGCGCCCGTTGTAGAGGTTCCACAGCTCGGGCCGCTGCCTGCGTGGCTCCCACTGGCCGAAGGCGTTGCGCAGGCTGAAGATCCGCTCCTTGGCGCGGGCCTTCTCCTCGTCGCGACGGCCGCCGCCGAACACCGCGTCGTACTTGCGCTCGTTGATGGTGTCCAGTAGCGGAACCGTCTGCAGCGGGTTGCGGGTGCCGTCCGGCCGTTCCTGCAGCCTGCCGTCGTCGATCCAGTCCTGGACTTCTGCCACCACCAACCGAAGGTCGTGGAGCCGGACGACGTCGTCGCGGAAGTCCAGGACCTCCTGGAAGTTGTGTCCGGTGTCCACGTGCAGCAGCGCGAACGGCACCGGCGCCGGCCAGAAGGCCTTGAGCGCCAGGTGCAGCAGCACCGTGGAGTCCTTGCCGCCGGAGAAGAGGATCACCGGGCGGTCGAACTCGCCCGCCACCTCGCGGAAGATGTGGATCGCCTCGGACTCCAAGGCGTCCAGATTGTCCGTTCGCAGTGGCGCGTCGGTCAGTAGTGACATGCCGTTCCCCTTTACCCGTGGAGCCCGCACTCGGTCTTGCCCTGACCAGCCCATCGGCCGCTGCGGGGGTCCTCGCCGGGCTTTGGCTTGGACGTGCAGGGCGCACAGCCGATGGAGGGGTAACCGGCATCCACGAGTGGATTCACCAGCACCCCGTACCGCTCGATGTACTTGTCCATGTCCGCGTCCGACCAGGCGGCGATCGGATTGATCTTCACCAGGCCGTTTCGGTCGTCCCAGGTCACGATGGGAGTGTTGGCTCTGGTCGGAGCTTCGACGCGGCGGACGCCGGTGACCCAGGCGTTATATTTCGCCAGAGTCGAACGAAGCGGTACCACCTTGCGCAGGAAACAGCACTGGTTTGCATCTCGGCTGAATAGATCCTTGCCGTACTCCGCATCCTGTTCCGCAACACTTTGTTGTGGAATGGCGTTCACAATGGATACGTCATATACGTGTTCCACAGCATCACGGGTGCCGATTGTCTCGGCGAAGTGATAGCCGGTTTCCAGGAAAAGCACGTCGACACCGGGCTTGATCTGCGAAGCGAGGTGAACCAACACCGCGTCCTGCATGTTGGACGCCACGATGATGTCATCGCCGAACGTGTTAAAAGCCCACTCCAGCGCCTCGGTTGCGCTGGCATTCGCCAGTTCCCGCTCTGCCCGCTCCGCGAGTTCGCGGTGATCGTTCGTGGTGGTGTGCGTCATCAGCCGGAAACCTCCAGGTCCTTATCGGACAGGGAAAGACCCGCCATTTTCACCGAAAAAACACGTCGGCATCCGCCGCACAGCCAGGCGCCGTGCGGTTCGGGGTGCGGTCGCAGGTCCTCATCCCCGCAATATGGGCAGTAAAACGGCACCGCCCGTTGACCTGTTCCCGAATCTGAAAAGCTCACGAAAGGTCACCGTCTTCCGCGCGGGTAACCCATTGCGCGAATCGTTCGCCCGCGGTGCGCTGTTTGAGGTAAAGCCGGGTGAGGCGTTCGATGTAATCTGGCAATTCCTCCGCCGTCACCTTGTGGCCACGCAGTTTCCGGCCGAATCCGGCGTCCAGGCCGAGGCCACCGCCGAGGTGGACCTGGAATCCTTCGACCTGGTTCCCGTCGTCGTCGGTCACCAGCTGGCCCTTGAGGCCGATGTCGGCGACCTGGACCCGGGCGCAGGAGTTCGGGCAGCCGTTGATGTTGACGGTGATCGGCTTGTCCAGCTCGGCGTTGACGTCTTCGAGGCGTCGCTCCAGCTCGGGCACCAGGACCTTGGCCCGGCCCTTGGTCTCCACGATCGCCAGCTTGCAGAACTCGATACCGGTGCAGGCCATGGTCGCCCGCCGCCAGACGGACGGCCGCACCTCCAGGCCGAGCCCGGCCAGTTCGGCGATCAACGGCTCGATCTTGTCCTCGGCCACGTCCAGCACGACGAGCTTCTGCAGCGGGGTCAGCCGCACCCGCTGCGAGCCGGCCCGCTCGACGGCCTCGGCCACCGAGATCAGCGTGCTGCCGGAGACCCGGCCGGCGATCGGCGCGGCGCCGACGTAGAAGTTGCCGTCCTTCTGCCGGTGCACACCGATGTGGTCGAAGGTCTGGTCCAGCACCTCGGGTGCCGGCCCGTCGATCAGCTTGCGGCCCAGGTACTCGTCCTCCATGACCTGGCGGAACTTCTCCGCGCCCCAGTCCTTGACCAGGAACTTGATCCGGGCCCGAGCCCGCAGCCGCCGGTAGCCGTAGTCGCGGAACACGCTGATCACCGCGCCGTAGACGTCGGCGACCTCCTCCAGGGGAGTCCAGACGCCCAGCCGCTGGCCCAGCATCGGGTTGGTGGACAGCCCGCCACCGACCCAGACGTCGAAGCCGGGGCCGTGCTCCGGGTGCACCACGCCGACGAAGGCGATGTCGTGGATCTCGTGCGCCACGTCCTGCAGCCCGGACACTGCGGACTTGAACTTGCGCGGCAGGTTGGAGAACGCCGGATCGCCGATGAAGCGGTCCAGAATGTCCTTGATCGCGGGCGACCCGTCGATGATCTCGTTATCGGCGATCCCGGCGAGGGGGGAGCCGAGCACGACACGCGGCGAGTCGCCACACGCCTCGGTGGTGGACAGTCCGACGGCTTCCAGACGCTCCCAGATGTGCGGGACGTCCTCGATCTCGATCCAGTGGTACTGGATGTTCTGCCGGTCGGTGATGTCCGCGGTGTCCCTGGCGTGGTCCCGGGACAGCTCACCGATCACCCGCAGCTGCTCGGTGGTCAGCGCACCGCCGTCGATGCGCACCCGGAGCATGAAGTAGCGGTCGTCCAGCTCTTCCGGTTCCAGCGTCGCGGTGCGGCCGCCGTCGATTCCCGGCTTGCGCTGGGTGTACAGGCCGTACCAGCGGAAACGTCCACGCAGGTCGGCCGGGTCGATAGAGTCGAATCCACCCGGGGCATAGATGGTCTCAATGCGGTGGCGCACATTGAGCGGGTTGTCGTCCTTCTTGGACCGCTCGTTGGGGTTGAGCGGCTCCCGGTAACCCAGTGCCCATTGCCCTTCACCACGGCGCCGCTTGGGAGCGCGCGCCGCTGCGTTCGCGGGCGGAGTCATTTCCGTCGACCTCCGGGACGTGCTGGGCGCTCGTACGCGCCGCTACGCACCCCGTTCGGGAGGGAGGTGTCCAGCGGCGCGCCCGGCGCCGTCTGGACAGAGAAATACGGCGGCGGACTACCTCATCCGCCGACACGTCGCACTGGAGACACGCTGAAGATCCACATGGTGACGCTTCACCAGCGGGATCCCAGACGTGGTCATGCGACCACGATTACACGGAAACTCTTGCCGGTCTACCGCTGTTAGCAGTCTGGGATCCGCATCACCACGGGGAATAAGCGCAGGTGAGGGGCTTGACGCTATTGCCAGCCGAGATATCGGACCGTTATCCGCGCAGGCAGAGCCAGTTTGGGAGCCGTTCAACCGCCAGATGGTCGATCGTCACGAGGCCGGTCTGTGACTTTCCCGCGGACTTGTCAGCGTGCACGGACTCGTGATGTTCACACCTTCGGTCGATGTCCTGACCGGATCCTCGGTTCCGGTGCTCCTCATGTCGGACCTGGTTGCCACAGTGGCCTGGCAGGGAGAAAGGGGGCACCATGACGCTCATGGTGGAGATCGGCAGTACCTCGGGTTCCTTGACGGTCAAGGATCTCGAGGGGATGCCCGATGACGGACACAGGTACGAGCTCATCGACGGGGAGCTGTTGATGAGCCCGGCGCCGAGTACGAAGCACCAGAAGGTGTCGATGCGCCTGGGGGCGCTACTGGAAGCAGCCTGTCCAGCTGGGCTGCACGTGTTCGCCGCGCCGTTCGCGTACCGGCCGGACTTCCGGAACGAGGTGCAGCCGGACCTGCTGGTCGTCCGGGAGGAGGACCTCGACGAGCGGTGTGCGTTCGGGCCGCCGTTGCTGGTGGTGGAGATCCTCTCGCCCGGTTCGATGCTCAGCGACCTGAACAAGAAGAAGCTCTTTTACCAGCGGATGGGCGTGCCCGGTTACTGGGTGGTGGATCCGCTCGCACCCGGCATCGTCGAGTTGCGGCTGGACGATGCCGGGCAGTACCACGAGTCGGCCGTTTTCGAAGCGGAGGACACCTTCGGTGTGGAGAGGCCCTACCCGTTCACGATCGTGCTGAGGGAACTGCTGGGAACACTGCGCGGGTTGTAGGCCTACTCCGGCGTGTCGTCCTTCTTGGCCGGGGGCTTGGTGAGGGTCTCGCCGATCTTCACCGCGCTGTCGCCGGCCTTGGCGGTCAGCTGCTGGGCGATCTCGGCGGCCCGGACGCTGGTGCGCTGCACCAGATCGGCGGCCTTGACTCCGGCGTCGGTGACCCGCTCCTGAGCCCAGTCACCCGCCTGATCGGCGAAGTGACCTGCTCGGCCGGAGAGGCGGGAGATGCCGTCCTCCGCGTCGGCCCGGATGCCCTCTACGGCATCCGATGTGTGCCGACGGGTCCGGTGCCACAGCCGACTGGCGCCAGTGCGCAACTCATGCAGCAAACCCATTTTTCTGCTCCACAGCGTCGGATTACGTTGGCTGGGTGTAACCGCCGGTAACGGATAACCATATCGTGAACGAGTGGACGGGTGTGTGTCAATTCACCCTGCCCCCTCCTGCAACACTGGATGCCGTGCCTTCCGTACTTCCCGATGGACAACCTGCCCCCGCCGACGGCTCTCTGCCGGAATCGGCCCTGGTCGGGCTGGGTACGCGTGCCTTCGGCGTGTACGTACACGTGCCGTTCTGCGCCACCCGCTGTGGCTACTGCGACTTCAACACCTACACCCCCGGCGAGCTCGGCAGCTCCGCGTCACCGGAGTCCTGGCTGGAAGGTCTGCGCCGGGAACTCGACCTCGGTGCGCGGGTACTGGGCTCCGCGCCCGCCGCGCAGACGGTGTTCGTCGGCGGCGGAACCCCGTCGCTGCTCGGCGCCGACGGCCTCCGTCAGGTGCTCGACGCGGTGCGGGCCTCCTTCGGGCTCGCGCCCGGTGCCGAGGTGACCACCGAGTCCAACCCGGAGTCCACCTCGCCGGAGTTCTTCGCCGGCATCCTGGATGCCGGGTATACCCGGGTGTCGCTCGGCATGCAGTCCGCCTCCTCGCACGTGCTGCGCATCCTGGACCGCAAGCACACCCCGGGACGGGCGGTGGAGGCGGCCAAGGAGGCCAGAGCCGCCGGATTCGCCCACGTCAACCTGGACCTGATCTACGGCACCCCCGGCGAGACCGACACCGACCTGAAGGCCGGGGCGGACGCCGTGCTGGAGGCCGGCGTCGACCACGTCTCCGCCTACGCGTTGATCGTCGAGGACGGCACGGCGCTGGCCCGGCGTATCGGTCGCGGTGAGCTGCCGATGCCGGACGACGATGTGCTGGCCGATCGCTACGAACTCCTGGATGACGCGCTCACCGGCGCCGGCCTGGAGTGGTACGAGGTCTCGAACTGGGCGGCTTCGGACGCCGCCCGGTGCAGGCACAACCTGGGTTACTGGCAGGGCGGCGACTGGTGGGGTGCCGGTCCCGGTGCCCACAGCCACGTCGGCGGCACCCGGTGGTGGAACGTCAAACACCCGGCCAGGTACGCGCAGCTGTTGTCCGACGGGCAGGCGCCCGCCGCCGCCCGGGAACTGCTGTCCGGCGAGGACCGGCGGGTGGAACGGGTCCTGCTGGAGGTACGGCTGCGGGACGGGCTGCCGCTGTCCACCCTTGACGCGCAGGGCCGGGTGCGGGCTGCCCAGGCGGCCGCCGATGGGCTGCTGGAACGGGCGGCGCTGGCCGATGGCCGCTGCGTGCTCACCCGGCGTGGCCGGCTGCTGGCGGACCGTGTCGTGCATAACCTCCTGCCATAGCGTGGAAGGCACAGGTTCGCCGCCAATTGTCTTGGCACATAAGGTGAACCAATGGATCCCACTGGGGACGTCCAGTACGACCGCCGAGCACTCATCGAGGCGTATCTGGCCGCCCATCCGGACAACGCCGACGGTTACGGCGACCAGCCGTCGGCGTACGACGCCGATCTGCGCGCGTACCGGATGCAGCTGTTCGATGGCCTGCAGACGTTGTTCGCCGTGGACCTGCGCCGATGGAGCGGCACCCTGGGCCTGCTCTTCCAGAGCACCGCGCGTTCCTGCCTCGCCGCCCGCACTCCCTGGTCCGGATTCTCCGATGCCACCCTGCTGATCCAGGAGTTGGAGGAGAGCGGCCTGCGGCATGCCGTCTACCAGGCCTCCGGTGAGATCACCGAGCTGAACGGCCGGGCCAGGGCGGCCCATGTGACCGTGCTGGACACGCTGCTCTGCCACCTGCTCGGCGAGCGCTCCGGGCTGGTCTTCAGCTCGGCCGACCTGCGTGCCTGGGGGATCAACGAGATCCCGCCGAACCCGGCCGACTACGCCTTCGCCTTCGAGAGCTGACGCAGGGGAATTCAGCGCAGAGCGTCCAGTTCGAAGATCCGCACGTGCAGCACGGTGCGTTGTTGCAGCGCGGCGCGGACGGCCCGGTGCAGGCCGTCCTCCAGGAAGAGTTCGCCGTTCCACTGCACCACGTGCGGGAACAGATCACCGTAGAACGTGGAGTCCTCGCTGAGCAGCCGATCCAGCTGCAGCACCTTGGTCGTGGTGACCAGGTCCTTGAGCGCGGCCTGCCGCGGCGGCACCTTGGACCAGTCCCGGGTGGACAGTCCGTGATCAGGGTAGGGACGACCGTCCCGGACGTCCTTGAAGATCACGCATCCTCCACCGAAACCGACCACTCGTCGAACAGCTTAAACTTGACCGTAGGCTGCTGCGGTTACGTTGCGATGGAGGTGGGCCGGACATGCAGGCGGAGGATCGCCGGTTCGAGGTATTGCGTGCGATCGTCGCCGACTACGTGTCCTCTCAGGAGCCGGTCGGCTCCAAGGCCATCGTGGAGCGGCACAAGCTCGGTGTGTCCAGCGCGACCATTCGCAATGACATGGCCAGCCTGGAAGAGGACGGCTACATCACCCAGCCGCACACCAGCGCGGGCCGGATTCCCACCGACAAGGGCTACCGGCTGTTCGTCGACCGGTTGAACCAGGTCAAGCCGCTGTCCGGGGCCGAGCGCAAGGCCATCACCAACTTCCTGGACGGCGCCGTCGACCTGGATGACGTGCTGCGCCGCAGCGTCCGGCTACTGGCGCAGCTGACCCGGCAGGTCGCCGTCGTGCAGTACCCGACACTCAGCCGGTCCACCGTCCGGCACCTGGAAGTCGTGCCGATCACGCCGGCGAAGCTGACCCTCATCCTGATCACCGATTCCGGCCGGGTCGACCAGCGGATGGTCGAGCTCGGCGACGTGATCAGCGAGGAGGAGGTCTCCCGGCTGCGCACGCTGCTGAACACGGCGATGGTCGGGCAGAAGCTGGTCGACGCCTCGGCGCGGGTGGCCGAACTGCCGGAACACGTGCCCAACGAGCTGCGGGACGCGGTGACCAGGGTGTGCACCGTCCTGGTCGAATCGCTGGTCGAGCACCCCGAGGAACGCCTCGTGCTGGGTGGCACGGCCAACCTCACCCGGAGCGTCGCCGACTTCCCGAACGCGCTGCGTGACCTGCTGGAAGTGCTCGAGGAACAGGTCGTGGTGCTCAAGCTGCTGGCCGCGACCCGCGATCAGCGCACCGTCACCGTGCACATCGGCGAGGAGAACGAGGCCGAGGAGATGCGGACCGCGTCCGTGGTCTCCATCGGTTACGGCGCGCACGGCACGGTGCTCGGTGGTATGGGTGTGGTCGGTCCCACCCGGATGGATTACCCGGGAACCATGGCGGCGGTGCACGCCGTTGCAGCGTATGTGGGTCAGATCCTGGGCGCCCGATGAGGCGCCGGTCGACCCGGTAATTGTGTGGGTGGTGTCAAAGCGGGGGAGCTGATGCACCATCATGATGTGTGACCCCTGGTTCGGTGAATCAAGAGGTCGTGGCCAGTGAGGAATAGAGCGCAGTGACAGCTGGGAGCAACGTGGCCAGGGACTACTACGGCACGCTCGGGGTGGCGCAGAGCGCCACTCCTGAGGAGATCAAGCGTGCCTACCGCAAACTCGCCCGGGAACTGCATCCGGACGTCAACCCGGACCCCGAGGCCCAGGCACGTTTCCGCGAGGTGACCGCGGTCTACGAGGTGTTGTCCGACCCCAAGAAGCGGCAGATGGTCGACCTCGGCGGTGACCCGCTGAGCAGTGGCGGTGGCAGCGCGGGCGGCGGTGACCCGTTCTCCGGGTTCGGTCTCGGCGACATCATGGACGCCTTCTTCGGCCAGAGCACCAGCCGTGGGCCGCGCAGCCGGGTCCAGCCCGGTTCGGACGCGCTCATCCGGCTCGGTCTCACCCTGGAGGAGTGCGCGGCCGGGGTCAGCAGGCAGATCACCGTCGACACCGCCATCCTCTGCGACACCTGTGACGGTAACGGTTGCCGCGCGGGCACCCGGCCGATCACCTGTGACACCTGTGACGGTCGTGGCGAGATCCAGTCGGTGCAGCGTTCGTTCCTCGGCCAGGTGGTCACCGCGCGGCCCTGCCCGGTGTGCCGTGGCTTCGGCGAGGTCATTCCCGACCCGTGCCAGAAGTGTGGTGGCGACGGCCGGGTGCGTACCCGCCGCGATGTCACGGTGAAGATTCCCGCGGGCGTCGGCGACGGTATGCGGGTCCGGCTGGCCAGCCAGGGCGAGGTCGGCCCCGGTGGCGGTCCGGCCGGCGACCTGTACGTGGAGGTCGAGGAGGAGCCGCACGAGGTCTTCAC
This sequence comes from Pseudonocardiaceae bacterium YIM PH 21723, assembly GCA_003600225.1. Taxonomy (GTDB): domain Bacteria; phylum Actinomycetota; class Actinomycetes; order Mycobacteriales; family Pseudonocardiaceae; genus QZFT01. Next base: position 285,619 of record QZFT01000023.1, on the reverse strand, counting down.
CCGGGACGGCGCCGACCTGCACTGCACGGTGCGGGTGCCGATGACCGCCGCCGCGCTGGGCACCGCGATCAAGCTGGATACCCTGACCGGCGAGGCCGATCTGCAGATCGAGGCCGGTACCCAGGCGGGCACCCGGCTCACGCTCAAGGAGCAGGGCATGCCCAAGCTCCGGTCCACCGGCCGGGTCAGCGGGCACGGCGACCTGTTCGTGCACCTGGACGTGGTGGTGCCGACCAAACTGGACGCCAGGCAGGCCGATCTGCTGCGTCAGCTGGCCGACCTGCGTGGTGAGGACCGTGCCGAGGTCGCCGAGAACGGTCGCTCCGGCCTGTTCTCCCGGATCAGGGACAGCTTCCAGCACCGATGAGCGAGGCGGATACCCACGGCCTGGCGGTGTTCCTGGTCGACGAGCTGCCGTTCGCGGCCGAGCTGGTGCTGGACGGTCCGGAGGGCAGGCACGCCGCCGCCGTCCGCCGGATGCGGATCGGTGAGCGACTGCTGATCTCCGACGGCCGTGGTTCCCTCGCGGAGTGCCGGGTGACCGCCGCCGCCAAGGACAGCCTGGAACTGCGCATCGGTGAACGCTGGCTGGTCGAGTCGCCGTCGGTGCGGGTCACCCTGGTGCAGGCCCTGTTGAAGGGCGAACGCGCCGAACTGGCCATCGAGCAGGCCACCGAGGCCGGCGTGGACCGGATCGTGCCCTGGCGGGCCTCCCGCTGCGTGACGCGCTGGGAGGACGGCCCCCGCGGGGCCAAGGCTCTCGGCAGGTGGCGGTCGGCGGTCCGCGAATCGGCCAAGCAGGCCCGGCGCCCGTGGATCCCGGAGGTCACCGAGCCGCTGAGCACCAAGCAGCTGGCCGCCCAGGTGGCCGAGGTGGTCGCCGCCGGGGGAGTGGCACTGGTTCTCCACGAGGTGGCCACCGGTGCGCTGGCCACCCTCGACTGGCCGGCCGACGGTGAGGTGCTGCTCGTCGTGGGTCCGGAGGGCGGGCTGTCCGACGGTGAGGTCGCCGATCTGGTCGAGGCGGGGGCCGTCGCGGTCCGTCTCGGACCCGAGGTACTCCGGGCATCCACGGCGGGTGCCGTGGCGCTCGGCGCCATCGGCGTGCTCACCGGACGTTGGGCCGGCTAGGCCGATCGTCGGAAAAGTGAACAGTAAACGCTGTCATCGGTGACATTGGGCTAAAGCATATGAATGAGTGCTAGCGCACCAGCCACGACAGGGCTACTCTGGAGTCCGAACGACCGAGTCTGGTGGGACTAATCTCGGCTTCGAAAAGACAGTTTCACAAAGACTACGGTCCACACAGGCTACGGGTGCTGTGCATCCGTTTCCCGCCGGACACCTCCCCCCTCGGTCCGGTGGACGAGCTGCGGCGGGGCGACCCCCAGGTCTCGCCGCAGCTCCTTAAAAATCGAGTGCGGCAAAAGCCGGTGCGGTAATTCCCGGTAACCTGTGATCGTGAGTGACGCAGCTGCGAATTCGTCCTGTTTGTTCTGCAAGATCGTCAATGGTCAGATTCCGGCACTTGTGGTCGGCGAGACCGAGCGGGCGCTGGCGTTCCGGGACATCAATCCCCAGGCGCCGACCCATGTGCTCGTGGTGCCCAGGACGCATTATCCGAACGCCGCCGCACTGGCGAACGCCGACGCGGAACTCACCGCCGACATGATCCGGCTCGCCGGCAAGATCGCCGAATCCGAGGGCATCGCGGACAGCGGATACCGGTTGATGTTCAACACCGGCGAGGACGGTGGGCAGACCGTGTTCCACGTTCACCTGCACGTCCTGGGGGGCAAGAACCTTGGCCCAATGGTTGCAATCTGAACGACATGCCTCGCCTGGGTGGGTTTATCCGGTGCGCTGGACGGGTGCGGGCGACTAATATCGACCTCGTCACCAGTCGTGCTGACCGCGCCGTCGGGCGCAGAAGGTAGGCCTGAGGCCCAGTGCCCCGTAGTTCGGACAACGCCAACGAGGGCAAGACTCGATCGGTCGTCGCCCGGCAGCAGATCTCACCTGCGCCGCAGGCTGACATCGACGAGCCGCACGCCCAATCCAAGATCGCCGTTCCGGACAGCGCCGTACTGGGGCTGCTGGGATCTTCCGACGAGAACCTGCGCGTCGCCGAACAGCTGCTGATGGCCGACGTACACGTACGTGGCAATGAGCTCTCGCTGACCGGTGCCGCCTCCGACGTCGCGTTCGCCGAGCGGGTGTTCACCGAGTTGCTGACCCTGGTGAACCGGGGCCAGCAACTGGGCCCGGACACCGTGCGCCGGATCATCACCATGCTGTCCGCGGGTACCGGGGAGTCGCCCGCGGAGGTGCTCAGCCTGGACATCTTGTCCCGGCGCGGCAAGACGATCCGGCCCAAGACGCTCAATCAGAAGCGCTACGTCGACGCCATCGACAAGAACACGATCATCTTCGGTATCGGCCCTGCCGGTACCGGTAAGACGTATCTGGCGATGGCGAAGGCCGTGCAGGCGCTGCAGGCCAAGCAGGTCAACCGGATCATCCTCACCCGCCCCGCGGTGGAGGCCGGAGAGCGACTGGGCTTCCTGCCCGGCACGCTGAACGAGAAGATCGATCCCTATCTCCGGCCCCTGTACGACGCGCTGCACGACATGCTCGATCCGGAGTCGATCCCGAAGCTCATGCAGGCCGGCACCATCGAGGTGGCTCCGCTCGCCTACATGCGTGGCCGGACGCTGAACGACGCCTTCATCATCCTGGACGAGGCGCAGAACACCACGCCCGAGCAGATGAAGATGTTCCTCACCCGGCTCGGCTTCGGCTCGAAGATCGTCGTCACCGGCGACATCAGCCAGGTCGACCTGCCGAACGGCGTGCGCAGCGGCCTGCGGGTGGTCCGGGACATCCTGGACGGCGTGAACGATGTGCACTTCGCCCAGCTGAACAGCCACGACGTGGTGCGGCACAAGCTGGTCGGCGACATCGTGGACGCCTACGAGCGCTGGACCGAAGCCGAGGAGGCCGAACAGGAGGCGCCGATGTACCAGAACCGGCACTCCCGGCGGCATCCGATGGCCGATCAGGTCAATCGGAACCGCAGGCGCTGACTGCGTGGTGCCACTTGTCGCGATTTCTTCCCACGACAAGTGGCACCTGTCGTGTCTATTAGCCGCGACAGGTGGTCAGGAGGGAAGGCCACCGCTGACGGTTCGGACAGAATTGCTTCGTTCCTCTCCGTCGTTCCGATCCAGGTCGTATGCCTCCTGGAACCGTTCCTGAAGCCTCCCCCGCGACCCATCCCTGTTCGAGGCGTGGTGCATACCGGTCACAACGGGCCGTGACCTTGTGGGACACCCGTAGGAGACCGGTATCGGAGGCATCCCACGTCGTAGTTCCTGGCCGCATCCCGTGCACTGGCGCTTGCTCACAGAGCTGCGGCCGTGTTGGTCGGGTGGAAACTCAAATCCGCATAGTGCAGTGGGTGACTGGGGCCGTGCGAAATGTGCGACTTCGTCGAACACGCGCATGAGCACGTTGCCATTGATCGCCATTGAGCTTCCCGTCAGATTGCTGTTCGCAAGACCCCGTCGTCTTCGCCGCCCCGATGGGTGGACACGTCATCAAGTTAAGGACGCGGATCTGCTTCCCGGGGTGCTTTGCGGTCCGGCCCGCCTGAATGGAGTAGATGACAACGATGACGGGTCGGTTCCTCCATAGGGAGGGGTCCTTGGTGATCTGAGCGCTCATCGCATATGTATGGGGCACGCAAGTCGAGCGATGGGGTGGGGAATGCGAGTCGAGTTGCTGCCGGCCGAGGGCGTCGAAGCCGCGTTGGACGATCTGGCGGACGTGCTGGTGGACTGCATCGCCGGGGGTGCGAGTCTCGGTTTCCAGGATTCGCTGACGCCGGAACAGGCCCGGGACTGGTGGCGCGCTGCCACCGGTGACGCGGCGGCGCACACCTGGGTGGCCCGGGAGAACTCCGGGCGCATCCTCGGCGTGGTCCGGCTGGTGCTCGCCGGTTATCCGAACGGGTCTCATCGGGCCGATGTCAGCAAGCTGATGGTGCACCGCGACGCCCGTGGCCGGGGTTGCGCCGGGGCGTTGATGACCGCGCTGGAGAAGCACGCGCTGGAACTGGGCCGGACCCTGCTGGTGCTGGACACCGAGACCGGTAGCCCGGCCGAGCACATGTACCGGTCCTGGGGTTGGCAGGAGGTCGGCACGATCCCGGATTTCGCGCTGACCCCGGACGGCAGGCTGTCCGCGACGACCTTCTACTACAAGCAGCTCTAGGCTCGACGTGAGCTCCTGGGGAGGGGCCAACTAAGCTGGGGCGGTGAGTATCGAGATCGCCAATGAATCCGGAGTCACGGTCGAGGAGACGTCGATCGTGGCCGCGGCGCGTTTCGCGCTGGATCGCATGGATGTCAGTCCGCTGGCGGAACTGTCGATCATGTTGGTCGAACTCGACGCGATGGAAGAGCTGCACGTGCGGTGGATGGACCTGCCCGGTCCCACCGATGTGATGGCCTTCCCGATGGACGAGCTGGATTCCGCCCGCCGTCCGGACGCCTCCAGTTCCGGCCCCGCGCTGCTCGGTGACATCGTGCTCTGCCCGGCGTTCGCCAAGGACCAGGCGAAGAAGGCCGGGCACGCTCTGATGGACGAGCTGCACCTGCTCACCGTGCACGGTGTGCTGCACCTCCTCGGCTACGACCACGCCGAGCCGGAGGAGGAGAAGGAGATGTTCGGTCTGCAGAACAAGATCCTGGGCGAGTACCAGGAGGCCCGGCGCTCCGCGGACCTGGTGGAACAGCAGCGCGCCGCGGACGAGAAGGTGCTCGGCGTCGTGGGTCTGTCCGAGGCCGAGGCCAAGGCTGACGCGCCCGGCGACGGCGGTGCGTGAACCCCGTGATGAGTGACCATGCCTAGCGCGACCACTCAGCTGCTGCTGGCCGTTGCCCTGGTGCTGGCCGCCGGCCTGTTCGCCGCCGCTGACGCCGCGCTGGGCAGCGCCTCCCGGGCGCGGGTGGACGAACTGGTCCGGCTCGGCCGGGTCGGCGCCGTCCGGCTGGCCCAGGTGCTCGCCGACCGTCCCCGGCACGTCAACCTGCTGCTGTTGCTCCGGCTGGGCTGCGAGCTCGCCGCCACCGTCTTCGTCACCGTCGCCGCCCTGCACCTGATCACCCCGGCCTGGCTGGCGCTGCTGAGCGCCACGTTCGGCATGCTGGTCGTGTCCTACGTACTGGTCGGTGTCGGTCCGCGAACCCTGGGCCGTCAGCACCCGTACCGGGTGGGCCTGGCCGCGGCGATCCCGGTGGCCTTGCTGGGCCGGGTGCTCAGCCCGCTGACCAAGCTGCTGATCCTCATCGGTAACGCCATCACCCCGGGTAAGGGGTTCCCGGAGGGCCCGTTCTCCTCCGAGGTCGAGCTGCGCGAGCTGGTCGACCTCGCGCAGGAGCGCGGCGTGGTCGAGGCCGGCGAACGCGAGATGATCCACTCGGTGTTCGAGCTGGGCGACACCATCGCCCGCGAGGTCATGGTGCCGCGCACCGAGGTGGTGTGGATCGAGCAGGACAAGACGGTCCGCCAGGCCCTCGCGCTGTGCCTGCGCACCGGCTTCAGCCGCATCCCGGTGATCGGCGAGAGCGTGGACGACATCGTCGGCGTGGTGAACCTGAAGGACCTGGTCCGTGCAGGTATGGAGCGGCAGGCGACCGGCGACCACCGGGAGATCCCGGTGGCCAAGCTGATGCGCCCGGCCGGTTTCGTGCCCGACTCCAAGCGGCTCGACTCGCTGCTGCGGGAGATGCAGGTCTCCCGCAATCACATGGCGATCGCGGTGGACGAGTACGGCGGCACCGCGGGCCTGCTGACCATCGAGGACATTCTCGAGGAGATCGTCGGGGAGATCGCCGACGAGTACGACGCCGAGGAGATCCCGCCGGTGCGGCAGTTGCCGGACGGCTCAGCGCGGGTCAGCGCCCGCCTGCCGGTGGAGGATCTCGGCGCGGTGTTCGGCACCCTGCTGGACAACGAGGACGTGGAGACGGTCGGTGGCCTGCTGGCCCAGGCCCTGGGCCGGGTTCCGCTCCCCGGCGCGGAGGCCGAGGTACACGGCCTGCGGCTCGAGGCCGAGGGTGGCAAGGACAACCGCGGCCGGATGAGAATTACGACAGTGCTGGTCAGCCGGGTTTCCGAGACGGTGGGGGACCGGCAGGAGGGAAAGAAACGGCGTGACTGAGCCGAGCTCGACCGACCTCGACCCCGAGGACAACAAGATCATCGTGCTGGCGCGGTCCACCCGCGCCCGTACCGGTGCCGCCGAGGGTGCCGCGGTGCGGGACACCGACGGCCGGACCTACGCGGCCAGCACGGTGGCACTGCCCTCGTTGCAGCTGACCGCACTGCAGGCGGCCGTGGCCGCCGCGGTGGCCAGCGGTGCCGAGGGCCTGGAGGCCGCGGCGGTGGTCACCGGTAAGGACGAGGTCGACCCGCTGTCCCTGGCCGCGGTGCGCGAGCTGGGCCCCAGCGCGCACGTACTGTTCGCCGACGGCAAAGGTGACGTTCTTGAGGTGCTACACCCGTGAGCAGTGAGAACAAGCCCGCCCCAGGGGATAAGCCACAGTTCAAGTCCGGCTTCGCCTGTTTCGTCGGCCGGCCGAACGCGGGCAAGTCGACCCTGACCAACGCCCTCGTCGGTAGCAAGGTCGCGATCACCTCGGACAAGCCGCAGACGACCCGGCACACCATCCGCGGCATCGTGCACCGTCCGGACGCGCAGCTGATCCTGGTCGACACCCCGGGCATGCACAAACCCCGCACCCTGCTCGGCCAGCGGCTCAACGACCTGGTGCACGAGACCTGGGCGGAGGTCGACGTGGTCGGTTTCTGCGTGCCCGCCGACCAGAAGGTCGGCCCCGGCGACAAGTTCATTCTCGCCGAGCTGGAGAAGGTCTCCCGGAAGACGCCGATCATCGGCATCGTGACCAAGACCGACCTGGTGAAGCCGCCGCAGGTGATCGAGCAGCTGCTCGCCCTGCAGAAGGTGATGGACTTCGCCGAGATCGTGCCGTGCTCCGCGGTCGACGGCTTCCAGATCGACACGCTGACCGACCTGCTCGTCGGCAACCTCCCGGCCGGTCCGCAGCTGTACCCGGACGGCGAGCTGACCGACGAACCGGAGAACACCCTGGTCGCCGAGCTGATCCGGGAGGCCGCGCTGGACGGCGTCAAGGATGAGCTGCCGCACTCCATCGCGGTGACCATCGAGGAGATGCGTCCCAAGGACGGCCGCGACGACATGCTGGAGATCTTCGCTTCGCTCTACATCGAGCGGTCCAGCCAGAAGGCGATCATCATCGGCAAGGGCGGTGAACGCTTGCGCAAGGTCGGGGCGACCGCCCGCCGGCAGATCGAGGCCCTGCTGGGTACCAAGATCTACCTGGACCTGCACGTCAAGATCGCCAAGGACTGGCAGCGGGACCCCAAGCAGCTGCGCAAGCTCGGTTTCTGAGGTAGACATCAGGCATGCGGACCGTGACTCGGCCGAGCTTCCTCGGCCGGCACAGCAGGCTTGGCGCGCCCCTGGGCGTGCTGGCCGTCGCCGCGGTGGGTTGCCTGGCCGTGGCGGCCGGCGACCCCACCACGCCGGGCGGTCCGCTGCCGCTGTGTCCCACCAAGGCCCTGCTGGGCATCGACTGCCCGGGCTGTGGTGGTCTGCGCATGGTGTACAGCCTGCTGCACGGCAGGCTGATGGACGCGCTGCACTACAACGCGGTCGCCCTGGTGTTGCTGCCGTTGCTCGCCTGGGCCTGGGTGGCCTGGTTGCGGTCCAGGTACACCGGCCGCCCGATGCGCACCTGGCTGCAGTGGCGCTTGACCCCGGCGGTCGTCCTGGTGGTGACCGGTGTGTGGTTTGTGATTCGTAATCTGCCGTTCGGGCCGTTCAACGGCCTGTACGTGTAATCTCCGTTCCGAACTGGGGACTGGGGTCACACGTCGGCGCAAGCCGGAACTTCCGTGTCATGTGGCGGTGTCACATGACTGTGTCGCCGCGCTCGCGGCGCTGCCGGCTGTGCCGTGCGCGTTGCCGACCGGCCGCCTGGTTCGCCCTGTCGAGGAGAACCAGAGGTAGACCAGATGACTCCCCTAGCGTTTCCGCCGTATCCGGTCGACGCACCGACGGTCCAGCCGGTTCCAGGCTATGAGCTCTCGGCTACCGGTGTCCTGGTGCCCGGTCAGTCGATCGTGCTGCCGCGGACCGGCGAGGCCCAGCTGGCCCCGCTGGGGAGTCGGTTCCTGGCCCGGCTGATCGACACCATGCTCACCGCCGGCGTGGTGTTCCTGTTGGTCGGGCTGCTCGTGGCGCTGGGAGATCGCCCGGCCACGAATCTGCTGGACACCGCGATCGATGTCGCCGCCATGCTCTTGGTACCGCTGTTGCTGCTCGGCCCGTTCTGCTACGAGGTCGTCATGCTCGCCGTCGGCGGTGCGACCCTGGGCAAGCGGATCCTGGGGCTCACCGTGCTGGATCTCCGGACCGGGAGCCGCCCCGGTATCGGTCAGGCCTTGGGCCGATCGGCCATGCTGCTGGCCGCGCGTGTGTTCCTCCCGGTGGGCTGGCTGGTGGATCTCTCGCCGGTGTTCGACGCCGAGCTGCGCCAGGGGTGGCATGACAGGGCGGCGAACACGGTGGTCATCGCCGTCTGATCGGGTCCCTGTGTAGTACGTTCACCCCGGTTGATCAACGGATGCCTGGGGGAGACGACATGAGTCAGGACCCGAACACCCCGTTCCCGCCCGCGCCGCCGCCTCCTGCGGCGCAGGGGCCCGTTCTGCCGATGCCGGCGGCCCCGGCGTCCGGCGTGCCCCAGCCGTATCCGGCCTACCCGGGTCCGCAGGCCCAGCAGCCGTTTCCGCCGGGTTATGGGCAGCCGTTCCCCAGCACGGACCACGACGTCATCGTGCCCGGTGAACGCCTCCGGCTTCCCGAGGCCGGAGATGTGCGGCTGGCATCCATGGGGAGCAGGCTGGTGGCCCGGCTCATCGACGGCCTGATCACCTCCGTTCTGCCGGTGGGGTTGATCGTGCTGTACCTGGCATTCGCCGACCGGCTCTTCGACCTCCGGCAGGACGAATCGGCCTTCATTCCCCGGTTCTCCATCGGAGTGGCCCTGGCGATCACCCTTCTGCTGATCATGGCCGTCATTCCGCCGCTGTACGAGTGGCTGATGGTCGCCACCAGGGGAGCCACCCTGGGCAAGATGCTCATGGGTATCCGGGTGCTCGACCAGCGGACCGGTGGCGAGGCCGGTTACAGCCGGGCCGCGGTGCGCGTCGCCGTGCTGCACGGCTCGGCGTACTTCTGCGCGTTGATGGTGCTCGTCGTCATGCTGTCGCCGCTGTTCGACTCGCGCCGCCGTCAGGGCTGGCATGACCAGGCCGCGGGCACCGTGGTGATCTCGGTACGCGGCCAGGCGGAGCAACCGCCGGGAGCGGTCGCCTGATTGGCGGGCACCCGGTACCGGTGCCAGGATCTGGGCAGTTCGTGAACCAGCAGTGACAGTGGAGGTCTCCATGACCCAGCCGCCCCTGGACGGCGCGCCCTCGCAGCCCGGCTATGCCGCTCCGCCGCCGGACAGCGGCCTGGTCTGGGGCATTCTGACCACCATTCTGTGCTGCCTGCCGCTGGGCATCGTGTCGATCGTGAAGGCCTCACAGGTCAACACGCTCTGGGCGATGGGCCAGTTCGACCTGGCCCAGCAGAGTGCCGAGCAGGCGAAGAAGTGGGCACTGTGGTCGGCCATCGCCGCGATCGTGCCCTGGCTGCTGGTCGTGCTCCTAGTGGTCGTCGGCGGTGGGCTGAGCGTCCTCTACCGCACGAACTGACCCGGTCTGCCGGTGAGGTCACCGCGCTGTCGGTGCGTGGTGAGACCATGGTCCGGTGAGTTCATACCGGGATACCGCCGTGGTGCTGCGGGTGATCAAGCTCGGCGAGGCCGACCGGATCATCACCCTGCTGACCCGGCGCACGGGCAAGGTGCGCGCGGTCGCCAAAGGTGTGCGCCGGATGAGCTCCCGGTTCGGTGCCCGGCTGGAGCCCTTCGGGCATGTCGACCTGCAGCTCTACCAGGGGCGCAGCCTCGACGTGATCACTCAGGTGCAGACCCTGGACGCCTTCGGGGTCGGCATCGTGAACGACTACGGCCGCTACACCGCAGGTTGCGCGATCCTGGAGACCGCTGACCGGCTGACCCTGGACGAGGGCGAACCGGTGCTCCGGCTGTACCTGCTGGTGGTCGGCGCGCTGCGGGCGCTCGCCGACCGCGAACGGGACGCCTCGCTGGTGCTGGACGCCTTCCTGCTGCGGGCGATGTCCTTCGCCGGTTGGGCCCCGGCCATCTCGGAGTGCGCCAAGTGCGCCGCTCCCGGCCCGCACCAGGCGTTCAACGTCCCGGCGGGTGGCTCGGTCTGCCTGCGGTGCCGGCCACCCGGATCGGCCAGCCCCTCGATCGACACCCTGCGCTTGATGCGTGCCCTGCTGCACGGTGACTGGGAGGTCGCGGACCAGGGGTCACCTGCCGCCAGGCGGGAGGGCAGCGGCCTGGTTGCCGCTCACCTGCAATGGCATCTGGAGCGACAGCTACGCTCGTTGCCATTGGTCGAGCGTCGCGCCGTGAGCGCAGCCGGCCCGGTCCCCACCATCAGCGGTTCCCTGGGAGGTAGCGCAAGTGTTGCGCAAGCGGTCCACGAAGAGGGCGAGCTCGCCCGAGCGCCCGAAGACGGTTAAGGCGCCGGAGCCGCACCCCAGTGGTGCCCGTCCGCCCGTCATCCCGGCCGAGTTGGTGCCGCAGCACGTCGCCCTGGTGATGGACGGCAACGGCCGGTGGGCCAACCAGCGTGGCCTGACCCGGATCGAAGGCCACCGGCGCGGTGAGCAGCAGGTGGTCGAGGTCGCCAAGGGGTGTATCGAGCTCGGGGTGAAGTGGCTGTCCCTCTACGCCTTCTCCACGGAGAACTGGAAGCGCAGCCCGGAGGAGATCCGGTTCATCATGGGCTACTCCCGGGAGACGATCGCCAACCGCACCGATGAGCTGGACGAGCTCGGTGTCCGCATCCGCTGGGCCGGTCGTAAGCCGCGGCTGTGGCGCAGCGTGATCAGCACGCTGGAGACCGCTGAAGAGCGCACCCAGGACAACACGGTGCTGAACCTGGCCATGTGCATCAACTACGGCGGCCGGGCCGAACTCGGTGACGCCGCCCGGGAGATCGCCCGGCTGGCCGCAGCCGGCAAGATCAATCCGGAGAAGGTGGACGACCGCACCCTCGCCCGGCACCTCTACGTGCCGGAGATGCCCGACGTCGACCTGTTCATCCGGCCATCCGGTGAGCACCGCACCTCGAACTTCATGCTCTGGCAGTCCGCTTATGCCGAGCTCGTGTTCCAGGACATCCTGTGGCCCGACTTCGACCGGCTGCACCTGTGGCAGGCCTGCGAGGATTTCGCCAAGCGGGACCGCCGCTACGGCGGCGCGATCGACAAGCCCGGCGCCGCCGAGCCGGGCAACTGAACCGCAAAGCCGGATTACCGAGAGGACGAGGATGGCATCCGCCGCACTCAACACCGCTGACCTGCTGTCCGCCGCCAAGCGGTCCCTGGAGACCTATCTGGAGGTGCACACCGACGACGACGGTGCGCTGTCCTTCCAGCACAAGGGTGTCCCGTGCGCGGTGCAGGCGACTCAGCTGGTCGAAGGCCTGACCATGCTGAGCATGACCTGCGTTGTCGCCTGGGATCTGCCCGCCAGTGACGAGCTGGCGGCCAAGCTCACCCATCGGGCGGGCGACGGCCTGTTCGGCACGCTGGGTGTGGTGAGCTCACCGTCCGGCATGGACGTCACCCTGCGGTATGCCTTCCCTGCCGAGGGAATGGGTAACGCACCGCTCGGCACGCTGCTCATGCTGGTGGTGTCCACCGCCTCCCAGCTGCGCGACGAGCTACTGGACTGATATCGGCTCAGCCGTAGGCGGTCGGGTCGGTGACCTGCGTGCTCCAGCGCAGTGTCACCGGCCGCAGCCCGTCGTCCGGACTATCGGTCGGCGCCGGGGAAGGTCAGCCGCCAGAACTGTCTGGTGAGCTCCGGCCCGAATCCGTTCTCCCGCTCCTCCCGGACGAGTTCGAATCCCAGTTGCTGATAGATCCGGTGAGCCGCGGCCAGTGCCGACATGGTCCACAGCTCCAGGGACCGGCAACCGGAGCCGCGAGCGTGGTCCAGACAGGCCTGCACCAGCCGCCGGCCGACGCCCAGGCCCCTGGCCGATGGCTCCACGAGCAGCAGCCGGAGCTGGGCCACTCCGGGATCGCCGGTCGGCATGCAGAACACGCTGCCCACCGGTTCTCCGTTCACCTCGGCGATCCATCCGGCCTGAGTGCGGTCGGTGCCGTCCAGGTACGCGGCCACGACCCGGGCGACCAGGGCTTCGAAATGTGCGTTCCAGCCGTACTCCCGGCTGTAGAGCACACCGTGCCGGTGTACCACCCAGCCCAGGTCTCCGGGCCGGGGTGGCCGCAGCACGACGGTTCGTTCGCCGTTGCGCTCGACCAATCGGGAGATGGTGCGCATCGACCCGACGAGCCGGTTCTGGTCCTCCTCGGCCAGCCGGTCGAGCAGGCCGCCGATCAGGTCGTTGGTCGTCTTGTCCAGCTCCGCCTGCGCCGCGCGACCGGCCGGCGTCAGCCAGGCCACCTGCCGGCGCGCGTCCTGTGGCGATCGATCCCGTTGGATGAGGCCGCGCGTCTCCAGCTGGGACAGCAGCCTGCTGGCGTATCCCGCGTCCAGGCCGAGGATGCGGCGCAGGTCGGTCACCTCGACCCGGTCCGCCTGGGTCAGCTCGAACAGGACGCGGGATTCGCTCAGCGAGTACGGGGTGCCGACCATTTCCTCGTCGAGCACCCCGATGACCCGCGTGTACATCCGGTTGAACGCCCGGACCTCGGTGATGTGCTCCGTGCTCACTTGACCTCCTCAACGAATTCGTTGACTAAGTCAAGGGTATCGCGACTGTGAGCCAGGGCACCAGTGCTTCAGTTCGTCAGGCGCAGCGGACAGTGCTGCAGTGTTCCCAGGTGCCCCACGGTCCAAAGGGGCCCTGCTGGGTGATCCGGTAGTAGGAGGAGCCCTCGGTGGCGGGGAAGCTCCACTTGAACACGGTCAGCTGCAGGCCGCCGTCCGGCAGGGTCGTGACCTTCGGCTGCTGGATACCGGTCGAGGCATCCTCCGGGCCGGTCAGCTCCTCGACGTCCTGCCAGGTTCCGGATGGGCCGTCCTGCTCGCGCCACTGCACGTTGTTGCCCGAGGAATCGACGGCGAAGGTGATGAAGCGACCATCCTTCTCGGCGGAGGCGATCACCGAGCCGTGCCAGGGAGCTGGGCCGAGGCCGAAGCCGGCAGCCGGAGTCCACGCGCCGTCCTTGGTCACCTGGGAGGCGGTCAGGACGGTTCCCTGGCTGTGCCAGAACACCTCAAGGCGGCCATCGGCGTTCTCGATCGGGACGATCACCCGATTCCGGCCGGGGGTCTTGTTCTCCCCGAGCTGCTCCCAGGGGCCGTAGGGCGCTCCTGGTGCCGGCTGGGACCGGTGTAGGACAACGCTGCCGTTCTGGGGGGCCGGCGCGGTGTCGGTGGTGAACTGGTCGATGCGGCCGTCGGCACGCTGGACGGTGGTGATCTCGTCGGTGGGTTCGTCGGCTGCCTGTGCGGCGGCGGGCAGGAACAGGGCGGCGCAGGTGAGCACGGCCAGGGTGGCTAAGCCACGGAACTTCGATTCACTGTCGATGTAGGTACGCACAATGCTGACGCTAACCTGCCATTGGCAGCCTGGCATCCGGCAAGTGGCGGCGTCACAGTGTCTGGACCGGCAGCCGGAAGTGCACTCCCCGGCAGAGAATTGTGCCGGTATCGTCACGTCGGGGTCATCGGATTTCGACGATTTTCGTCGGCATTCGATAGGTATCGCGTGTGGGATGTATGCGAATATCCGAATTTGTTGCCCACTGCTGTTCATTGCAATTCCCGTTTGGCACTATTGCGACGTGACCACCCTTGACGAGGCCAAGCCGCAGATGCCTGGCCACGGGTCCGCTGGTCGTTGGCGTATCGGCTCGCTGGAAGTACTCTGCGCGCTCCTGCTGACAGCTTTGCTTCTGCAGGACCAGCTGACCTCCCTGCTGGACGCGCCCGCCGTCCGAACCGGCTCCACCATCTTTGTCGCCGTTTGTGTGCAGGCCATGCCATTCCTGGTATTCGGCGTGCTGATCAGCGGGGCGATTGCGGCATTCGTGCCCGCTTCCTTCCTGGAACGCGCGATGCCCAAGCGGGCCGCGCTGGCGGTGCCCGCCGCCGGGCTGGCCGGTGTCGCGCTGCCCGGCTGCGAATGTGCCTCCGTGCCGGTGGCCCGCAGGTTGATGCAGCAGGGCGTCGCACCCGCCGCCGCGCTGACCTTCCTCCTTGCCGCACCCGCGGTGAACCCGGTGGTGCTGGCCGCCACCGCGGTCGCCTTCCCCGGTAAGCCGGAGATGGTGCTGGCCCGGTTCCTGGGGTCGCTGGCCACCGCCATTGTGGTCGGCTGGCTGTGGGCCCGGTTCGGCAAGGGCGAATGGATTGCCGAACGCGCGCTTGCCAAGGTGCAGGCCAATGAGGGCCAGTCCAAGTTGTCCGTCTTCTTCGGCACCGCCCGGCACGATCTGGTGGAGGCCGGGGGATTCCTGGTGCTCGGTGGTTTCGCCGCGGCCGTGTTGCGCGTCGTCGTGCCCGCCAGCTGGTTCGACTCGCTCAAGGGGCAGTTCGTGCTGGCCATCCTGTTGATGGCGCTGCTCGCCGTGGTCCTTGCGTTGTGCAGTGAGGCGGACGCCTTCGTGGTGGCCCCGCTGTCCATGCTGCCGTTGATCCCCCGCCTGGTGTTCCTGGTGGTCGGGCCCGCGGTGGACATCAAACTGATCGCCCTGCAGGCCGGAGCCTTCGGCCGAGGCTTCGCCGCCCGGTTCGCCCCACTCACCTTCGTGGTGGCGATCGTCTGTGGTGTGCTGGCCGGATTCCTGGTCCTGGGAGGACTGGTATGAAGCGCGAAACGCAGAACGTATTGCTGCTGTTGCTGGGTGGCGCGCTGCTGAAGATCACCCTGAACGGCACCTACCTGCGCTATGTCAAGCCGAGCCTGTTCTGGTTCCTGATCGCCACCGGGGCGGTGATGATCCTGCTCGCGGTCTGGTCGGTGGTCACCGACCTGCGTCAGCGGAGCGCCGAGGGCGCTGAGGATCATGACCACGCCGATGATCACGGACATGATCACCAGCACGGAACCCGCAGTCCCTGGATGTTGCTGCTGCCGGTGTTGGCGATCTTCTTGATCGCTCCGCCCGCACTCGGTGCCGACTCGGTGAACCGGGCGGGTGCCTCATCGGTCGCCGATCAGGCTCCGCCGGACGCGGGTAGCCAGTTCACCGACATCCCGCCGGGGGACAAGCCACGGTTGAAGATCGGCGACTTCGTCACCAGGGCGGTGTGGGACAAGACCGGTGCGCTCAACGGCAAGCAGGTCACCCTGGTCGGGTTCATCGCCCGGAACCAGGCCGGACAGGCCTATGTCGCCCGGCTGATGATCGCCTGCTGTGCGGCTGACGCCCGGCCGGTCAAGGTCGCCGTACAGGGCGAAGGGGTCGAGCAGTACGGCAACGACGCCTGGGTTCAGGTGGTCGGCACGCTGGTGCCGAACAGTGCGACGGAGGCGAACAACTACACGCCGACGCTGAAGGTGGACGAGATCGTGGCGACCGAGACGCCGCGGGACCCGTACGAGTTCTGAGTACCAGCTGGTGAGCAATTTCTGCAGAAAGTGAAAGACGCACTTTCTGCAGAAATTGCCGTCAGCGCTTTTCCGCGCAGGCCCGGCAGGTGCCGAAGATCTCCACCGTGTGGCTGACCGAAGAGAAGTCGTGCTCGGCGGCTACCTTCTCTGCCCAGCGTTCTACGGCGGGGCCTTCGACCTCGACCGTGCGGCCGCAGCCGCGACAGACCAGGTGATGATGGTGGTGCTGGGAGCAGCGCCGATAGATCGCCTCACCGGAGTCGGTGCGCAGCAGATCGATCTCGCCGGCGTCCGCCAGCGTCTGCAGGGTGCGGTAGACCGTTGTCAGACCGATTCCCTCGCCACGCCGCTTCAGTTCCTCGTGGATCTCCTGAGCTGAGCGGAAGTCATCGAGCTGGTCCAGCAGCCGAGCCACCGCCGCCCGCTGCCGGGTGGCACGCACACCCGGCACCGAGGTCGACGCGTTCGCGGCTGATGAGGGGGCGGTCACGGTTCCTCCGTTCCATGCAGGGACTGCAGGTGCTTATGCGGACCAGAGGTCTCTTGGACGTGTTCGACCGCGTCTACAACGATATGCGACAGGTGTTCGTCCACGAGTCGGTATACCACTTCGCGACCATGCCGCTCGCCGTAAACGACCCCGGCGGACTTCAGGACGCGCAGATGTTGGCTGATCAGCGGCTGTGCCACGTTCAGTGCCTCGACCAGTTCGTGCACGCAGCGCTCGGACTCCCGCAGCTGCATGACGATGGCGATGCGCACGGGCGCGGCCAGTGCCCGGAGCAGGTCTCCGGCCGAGGTCAGGGTCTTCGGCGACAGTACCGGTGCGGCGACAGGGGCGTCCCGTTCGATCGAGTGCTCGTACTCGTCACCCACCGGGCGGACCTGCGCGGCGTCCTGATGTTCTGCGGCGGGCATGTTCATCTCCTGTGCCTCGGCGGCGCGTGGCCAGTCACTGAACCGTGTTCCACCGACCACCACGCGACAATCCATGGTAAGGCCGATCGTCAGATGTTCAGTGCAGGCCGTTCACCGCGACGATAATGACAATGGTAATCACCAGCAGTCTAAGTGCCCGTTGCTGCGGAGTCAGCAGGCGCCATGTAGCAGTCAGGAGAACAGCCAATGCGGTTGTGAGGCAGAGCAGTACCGCCAGCCCGGCGATTCCGCCCAGCCAGGCCCCCAGGCCGAACATCATCAGTACCGCGAAGAACGCCACGCCCGCCGGGACCTTGGTCAGTGGTCCGGTGCCGGGGATCAAGGGCCGACGGGTGCTGTGGCTGGGTGAGGTCACGATCGAGCCTGCCTTCCGGCGCGAGATAGTGGAAGGCATCGTAGAGGAGGTTCCTGTGCTGTTGGTGTGCCGATTCGTGGTCCCGCCCGCCGAGACCGAGGCGTTCCTCGCCCGCGCCCGCCGTGCCGTCGAGCTGCTCACGGCCGGTCCGGGATGCTCCGGTGCCGACCTCGGCCGTGCCACGGAG
This sequence comes from Pseudonocardiaceae bacterium YIM PH 21723, assembly GCA_003600225.1. Taxonomy (GTDB): domain Bacteria; phylum Actinomycetota; class Actinomycetes; order Mycobacteriales; family Pseudonocardiaceae; genus QZFT01. Next base: position 268,289 of record QZFT01000023.1, on the reverse strand, counting down.
GCGGATGATCGCTGGGTGTTGAGCGTGCGGTTCGACTCGATCGTCGCGTATCGCCGCGCGTTGTCGCCCTTCCCGGTCCGCGAAGAGGTCATCCCGCTGCTGGCCGAGGCGCTCGCCGACGAACCTGCCGCATACGAGCTGGTGGTCAGTGCCGTGGACGGCTCCAGCATCGAGCAGCGGAGTGTGCTCGCTGCGGACGGCCGGACCGTTCGCCTTGGCGAGGCGGCCGGGCCGTCCACGAGCACGCGTTAGCTGTTAACCGGCGTGGGCGCAGGTCGCGCAGCTGCAGTCGGCGCACTTGCAGTCACTGCAGGCGTCGCCGCCGCAGTTCGAGCACGAGCAGGTGGCGTGATTGCAGCTGGGGCAGCTGCAGTTCGCGCAGGTGCACATGGAGCACGGCTCGCCACCACAGTTGCCACAGCTACAGGTCGAGCACTCGTCGTAGTGCACGGTGCCGTTCTCGTGGTGCGCGCGGTGCGCGTGCCCGTCGTGGATGTAGTCCACGTGATCCAGGTGGATGACGCTCTCGTGGCCACAGCCCGGGCCGTGAGTGTGCGAGTGCGTCTCCGCGGGCCGGTGGTCGACGCTGGTCATGAATGCCTCCTGTATTGAGGGTCGGCCGCGCCTCTGCGAGGTGTCGGCCGGCTACGCAACACAGGGTTGTATGCGCATCCGTGCATCGCAGTGTGAGTCGACCTGCTTACGCCGAATGGGTCATTTTTTGTGAACGCTGGGGGCTTAGTCTTGACCCCGAATTCAATATTCTGTGCTTGTTCGGCCGATCGACGGCTGCGATAGTCGACGGCCACAGGGTGTGCGGGGGCGCCAACCTGACGGGCGCTACATGCGTCTTGTCTTCAGATCAAGGGCGAGATGTGGCGGCTGAGTGCTGCCTCATGGGGGCCGGTGAAGGTGAGATGAACCGCTTGACCGCAATGCTGGGCGCCGGCGCGATCGCGCTGGGATTGACCTTGTTGCCCATGATGGCGATGGCCGATGACTTCGATGTCCGTCCGGACGGACGGTCCGCCATGGCCGTCGCCCTGGAGGAGTCCGGCTGGGTCGCACCAGGCTTGGCTGTAGGTGGAGCCGTGGTGTGCTCCGTGTCCGGAGTGATGCTGGCCCGCCGCCGTCGTGCGGCGCTGGCCATGTCCGACCGGGAGACCGATCGGGACTGAGGACAGAGCCCGAAGTCGGCGAGTTTCCGGCTCGTTCTCTGCCCGAAACTCGTCAACTTCGGTGCCTCTACGGATAACCGGTTTCAGGTGGCGTGTGGTCGCTGGCTACTCTGATAACCCCAGCGGCACGTTCGCTGGTACCTGCTTAGTTGATCCTTCATTGAAATCCGCCAGGAGAACTTGTGCCCGCCGATCGGATCGAAACCGTCGTCAGTCTCTGTAAGCGCCGCGGCTTTGTGTACCCGTGCGGAGAGATCTACGGCGGTACCAGGTCCGCCTGGGACTACGGTCCACTGGGCGTCGAGCTGAAGGACAACATCAAGCGCCAGTGGTGGAAGTACATGGTGCAGAGCCGCGAGGACGTCGTCGGTATCGACTCCTCGGTGATCCTGCCCCGCGACGTCTGGGTCGCCTCCGGCCACGTCGGTGCCTTCACCGACCCGCTGGTCGAGTGCACCAGCTGCCACAAGCGCTTCCGGGCCGACCAGCTGGCCGAGGAGTACGAGACGCGTACCGGCAAGGCGACCAGCCAGGACGACATCTCCGATGTCCCGTGCCCGAACTGTGGCACCCGTGGCCAGTACACGGATCCGCGTGAGTTCAACATGATGCTCAAGACGCACCTCGGCCCGGTGGAGTCCGAGGAGGGCCTGGCCTACCTGCGTCCGGAGACCGCGCAGGGCATCTTCGTGAACTTCCTGAACGTGCAGACCACCTCGCGGAAGAAGCCGCCGTTCGGCATCGGCCAGATCGGCAAGTCCTTCCGGAACGAGATCACTCCCGGCAACTTCATCTTCCGGACCCGTGAGTTTGAGCAGATGGAGATGGAGTTCTTCGTCGAGCCCGGTACCGATGAGACCTGGCACCAGTACTGGATCGACGAGCGGATGCAGTGGTACACCGACCTCGGCATCAACAAGGACAACCTGCGGATCTACGAGCACCCGCAGGAGAAGCTGTCCCACTACTCCAAGCGCACCGTGGACATCGAGTACCGCTTCCAGTTCGGCGGCTCCGAGTGGGGTGAGCTCGAGGGCGTCGCGAACCGCACCGACTTCGACCTGAACACCCACTCGAACCACTCCGGTGTCGACCTGTCCTACTTCGACCAGGTCTCCAACACCCGGTACCGCCCCTACGTCATCGAGCCCGCGGCCGGCGTCGGCCGCCCGCTGATGGCGTTCCTGCTGGACGCCTACGTCGAGGACGAGGCGCCCAACGCCAAGGGCGGAGTGGACAAGCGCGTGGTGCTGCGCCTCGACCGCCGCCTGGCGCCGGTCAAGGTCGCCGTGCTGCCGCTGTCCCGGAACCCGGAGCTGTCGCCGAAGGCCAAGGACCTGTCCACCGCGCTGCGCAAGCACTGGAACGTCGAGTTCGACGACGCGGGCGCCATCGGCCGTCGCTACCGCAGGCAGGACGAGATCGGCACGCCGTTCTGCGTGACGATCGACTTCGACTCGCTGTCCGACCACGCGGTCACCGTGCGCGAGCGCGACACCATGACCCAGGAGCGGGTCGCGATGAGCCAGATCGAGTCCTACCTGGCTGCCCGGCTGATCGGCTGCTAGCACTTTCTGCAGAAATTGCCCCGTGCGGTGGTGGCCCCCGCACGGGCGCAATTTCTGCAGAAAGTGTTCCGGCTTTTCACTGTGGAGTTGTCAAAGATCGGTGACGCAGTCATCAGGACAGTGATCTGAGGTACCTCCTGGGGTCGGCGGTCAGACGTTGGGGACCGTGGTCCAGCTCCGCCATGATCGACTCGGGGGAGACGTCCAGGACACGGATGGCCAGCGGCACCAGATGCGGGGCGCACGCGTTGTCCAGCCTGATCGCGTCCGCGACGGCCCGGGACGGGCCGGTCAACGGAAAGCCGTGCCGGATCACGGGCGTGGGTAATCGCCGCGTCGCCTCGCAGATGGGATCGCTGAGGTGCCGTCGTCTGCCCATCGGCATGAGGACGTGCACGGACCGCTCCACGCGGAGCAGCCCGTACAGGTCGAGGGCGCTCCGGCCGGTGAGCATCGAGCCCTCGCCGGCGTACAGCAGGGCTGCCTGCCGTCGCTGGTCGCGGGTGGGCCGTTCGGTGGTGAAGGCGACGATGCCGGGTAGCAGGCGCTGCCAGGGGCCCTCGGGGCCGCAGTGTCGCCAGGCGTTGTGCACGCCGTGGGTTTCGAGGTCGGACACCCGGGCCACTCCGTGTGGGAAGTCAAGGAGTGACCCGGGGAGCCGGTGTGCGGTGTTCGTTCGCATGCCGCAATCCTGCGGGAGCCGGCGACGCCGTAAGCCCAGCTCAGCGACTTCTGTGGATAGCCGCCCCAACTGTGGACAACTCGGTCAGCGAACGCTCCGGGTCTCCAGTTTCCGCTCTACACTCTCGCCGCTCGCGTCCCGCTCCACGACGTATCCGTAGGCGCCGGGGCGCTCGGTGACGGCCTCCACCAGCTCGGTGCCCCGGTACAGCAGGCCCACGCCGTCATCGGTGCAGTGGGTGAGCGGCAATTCGCCCGAGGCGACCGCGGCGTGAACGGTGGGCCGGCGCGCCGCCTCCGAGTCGTAGTGCACCCCGTTGCCGTAGGGCAGCAGGCCAAGTCCGTTCTTCACCACCCGAAGCTCCGGTCCGAAGGAGTCGGTGCTCCCGCCCAGGTACCAGCAGATCGATCCGGCGGACACCCCGCTGAGCACCACCCCGGCCTGCCACGCCTGCCGCAGGATCTCGCCGATGCCGTGCACCTGCCAGACGGCTAGGAGGTTGGCCACCGAACCGCCGCCGACCCAGACGACGTCGTGCGACAGCACGAACTCGGCGACGTCCCGCACCGGAGGCATGGTGAACAGGTTCAGGTGGTTCACCTCGACGCCGGCGACCCGGCCCGCGTCGGAGAACTCGGCGTTGAACGACCGCTGGTCGCCGCCCGCGGTGCCCAGGTGGCACAGCTTCGGTGCCCGGCCGGTGACGCCGGCCAGATCGATGGCGTAGTGCAGCAGCGGGCCGAACTCCAGGCGGGTGCGTTCGCCGAACTTGAGTCCTCCGGAGGTGGCCAGAATGGTCGGTTGTTCTGCAGTCATGATCAGAGCCTAGGACGGACAACCACTGGATAACCGACATGACAGCTGTCATGGCAGGCACATGACGCTCGGCCTGCGCCGCGGCATGCTCCGGGCGGCAGAGTTCTTCTCGTGAGAACACAGACGGACACCCGCTCCCGAATCGTGGCAGGCGCCGCGGTCGGTCTGAGCGGACTACACAAGAGCTACGGTGACGTGCACGCCGTACAGGGGGTGGACCTGACCATCGCGCCGGGTGAGGTCGTCGCACTACTGGGGCCCAACGGCGCGGGCAAATCGACCACGGTGGACATGCTGCTCGGCCTGACGAAGCCGGACGCCGGCGAGATCAGGGTCTTCGACCAGACCCCGGCGGAGGCGGTCCGGGCGGGCACCATCGGCGCGATGTTGCAGACCAGCACGCTACTGGACGACGCCACCGTCGCCGAGACGGTCGGCCTGATCGCGGCCCTGCACCGTCAGCCCATGACCGTCGCGCAGGCCCTGGCGGCCGCGGACGTCGCCGACCTGGCGAACCGTCGGTGCACCAAGCTCTCCGGAGGTCAGAAGCAGCGGGTCCGGTTCGCCATGGCGCTGGTCAGCAACCCGGACCTGCTGGTGCTGGACGAGCCGACGGTGGCCATGGATGTGGAGACGCGTCGCGGTTTCTGGGGGTCGATGCGTACCTACACCGAGGGCGGCCGCACGGTGCTGTTCGCCACCCACTACCTGGAGGAGGCCGAGGAGTTCGCCGACCGGGTGGTGCTGATGCGGGACGGGCAGATCGTCGCCGACGGTTCGGTGGCGCAGATCCGCAACACGGTCGCCGGGCGCACCATCCGCGCGGTGATTCCGGGGGCGCCCGTGTTGGACGCCCTGCCTGGAGTGCGGGACTTCTCGGTGCGCGGTGACCAGGTCGAGCTGGTCTGCGCCGACTCCGACGCGGCGCTGCGGGCGCTGCTCGCGACCTTCCCGCAGGCGCGGGACATCGAGGTGAACAGCATGGGGCTCGAGGACGCTTTCCTGGCTCTGACCAGCAAGAACGGAGATTCCCGATGAATCTGCAGTATCTGCTCCTCGAGTTGAAGCGCACAGTGCGCAACCCACGGTTCCTGATGTTCGCCGTCGGCTTCCCGGTGGTGTACTTCCTGCTGTTCTCCACGCTGATCGCGAAGGGGGAGCACGCTGACCAGATCGTCCCCGCGCTCATGGTGGGCATGGCCGGGTTCGGCGCGGTGTCCTCCTCGGTCTCCACCGGAACCCGGATCGCGCTGGAACGCGGTTCCGGCTGGCAGCGGCAGCTGCGCCTCACCCCGCTGTCCGGCTTCAGTTACCTGAGCGCCAAGGTGCTCACCGGCATGCTGGTGTCGGCCGTGCCGTTGCTGCTGGTCTACCTGATGGGCGCACTGGTCAAGGATGTACACCTCAGCGCGGGCACCTGGGTGGAGCTGTTCCTGGTCAGCTGGATCTCGGTGCTGCCGCTGGCCATGATCGGGGTCTTCCTTGGCCAGGTCGTCAGTCCGACCAGCGTGCAGGCCGTCGCCCCGGCCACCTTGATGCTGCTCAGCTTGTTGGGTGGTCTCTGGTTCCAGGTCGATGACCCTGCCTGGCTGCTGACCGTCGCCAAGGCGCTGCCCAGCTACTGGCTCGGCGAGTTCGGCCGCACGGTGGCCTTCGGTGGTGACTTCGCCCAGCGGGGAGTGGTCGTGCTGGTGGCGTGGACTGTGATCCTCGGCTTGGCCGTCATGCGGCGGTTCCGGGCTGCCACGGCGCGGGTCTGATCTACCGTGGCAGGTATGACTTCGCAGCAGGTGACTCCCACGTCCGGAACGTGGGGGTCGGCGAGCCGCAGCGGTAGGCGCAACTGGTTCACCGGTGGGTTCTTCTACGTGCTCTACCAGGGCGCGCAGCTGGTGGACGAGTTCAAGGCCGACAGCTCGACCTCCCATGTCGTGGTCGCGCTGTCGGTCACGATCATCTATGGCGTCTCGTACATCCTGCTGCCGTATTTCTCCTTCGGCTGGAGCCTGCCTCGCAAGCTGGTGGTCCTCGGCTGGCTGTTCGGCTGCGCCGCGGTGAACCAGGCGGTCTCGGAGAACCGGGGCGCGCAGTTCGCCTACCTCTACGCGATGGTCGTCGCCGCGATGCAGCTCCCGTCGCGATGGAGCCTGCCGCTCAACGGCGGGGTGCTGGCCCTGGTGCTGATCGCTCACCCTGAGCCATTCTCGGAGAACTGGTGGACGCTGGCCCTGGTGGTCACCTCGGTGACCTTGATGACCACCGTGATGGGCAAGCAGATCCGGACCCGGATCGAGTTGCAGCACGCTAACGAGGAGATCGCCCGGCTGGCAGTCGCCGAGGAACGCTCCCGGGTGGCCAGGGACCTGCATGACGTGCTCGGACACAGTCTGACCACGATCACCGTCAAGGCGGGCCTGGCCCGACGGTTGCTGGAGACCGGTGCCGACCAGTCCAGGGCCCTCGCCGAGATCGCGGACATCGAGCGGCTGACCAGGCAGGTGACCTCCGAGGTGCGGGCGACCGTGTCCGGCTATCGGGAGGCGTCCCTCGCGGCGGAACTGGCGGGGGCCCGGGTCGCGTTGGGATCCGCGGGCATCCAGGCCGACATGCCGCACGCAGTGGACAACGTGCCGGAGAAGGTCCAGCCGGTGTTCGCGTACGTGCTGCGTGAGGGCGTGACCAATGTGCTGCGGCACAGCGGGGCGAAGAACTGCACGGTGACCTTCGGGCCCTCGTTCCTGGAGGTCAGCGATGATGGAAAGGGCCCGGTGAAGGCGTCCGACGGGCACGGTCTGGAAGGGCTGCGCGAGCGGTTGTCCGGTATCAAGGGATCATTGCTGGCCGGACCCCGGCCCGAGGGCGGGTTCCGGATCCGGGCGGAGGTTCCTGCGTGATCAAGGTGATGCTGGCCGACGACCAGGCACTGGTGCGGGGCGCACTGGCCACCATGCTCGGACTGGAGTCCGACATGGAGGTCGTCGCCCAGGTCGGTACCGGGGACGACGTGGTGCCGACCGCCACCCAGGTGAAACCGGATGTCGCACTGCTGGACGTGCAGATGCCGGGCAAGGACGGGCTGACCGCGGCGGCCGAGCTGCGTGCCGCGTTGCCCGGCTGCCGGGTGATCATCCTGACCACCTTCGGCAGGCCTGGCTACCTGACCAGGGCGATGTCCGCGGGCGCCGCCGGTTTCGTGGTGAAGGATTCGCCGCCGGAGCAGCTGGTGGACGCGGTGCGCCGGGTGCACGCCGGGCTGAAGGTGGTGGATCCGGCGCTGGCCGCCGAATCGCTGTCCAGCGGCTCCAGCCCGTTCACCGACCGGGAGCGCGAGGTGCTGCTCGCGGCCAAGGACGGCGGAACCGTCGCCGACGTGGCCAAGGTGCTGTTCCTGTCCGAGGGCACGGTGCGCAACCACTTCTCCGCGGCCATCGGCAAGACCGGCGCCCGGACCCGCGCGGAGGCCGTCCGGATCGCTGAGGAACGCGGCTGGTTGTAGCGCTCCGCACAAAACCCACTACGGTCTGACACGTGGGGAGACGACGGCGGCAGCGGAGCATGGCCGAGTTCCTGGACTGGGCGCAGCGCATGCGTCCCATCTGCGATGTGACGCGGAAGAACGCCGAGGTCATGATCTCGCTGGTCCACGACCGGCTTCGGCTGACGGATCTCCGGGAGCTCCGGCCCGGGCACATGCGTGAGCTCCTGCAGGAGTTGTATCCGCGATTCGTGTTGCTCCAGGACGAACGTTTTCTGATCTTCGTGATCCCGGTGGCCAGGGAACTGGTGCGCTTCCTCGTAGCGGAAGGCCTGTCGGAGGCCGACGGCGACCGGATGCAGCTGGAGATCGACTACAGCGCGCCGTTGCTGTCCGAGCTGGTGCTGAACCCGGAGTACTGGGGCGAGGCGAAGGCCGCCGGACACGCCCTGCTCGCGGCCCAGGAGCTGGATCGGGACGAAGAGGAAGCGCTCGTCTACTGGTTCGAGATGCTGCGTTCCAGGCTGGACCGGGTCGGGGTGAGCGATTACGCCGCCCAGTTCGGGCTGCCTCAGCAGTTACCTCCGGTGCGGCTGCCGGATCGGGCGGAGCTCGTCTGCCTGGCCAGGTCCAGCCCGTTGCTGGAAATGGTGGAGCGGTTCGCCGGGTGGCTCGGGCCGGGCCGGCTCTGCGATCGGGACGGCGTGCTGAACTGGGCGGACGCGGTCGAGGCCGCGAACGACCTGGACGTGACGCGCGACGACCTGGAGCGACTGGCCGCGATCGCGTCGAGCCTCACCTTCACCCAGCACGCGCGGGGATTGCTGCGCATGCGCCCCGACAGCCTCGGCCGGTGGCGGATGGCCGACCCGGACTTCGTGCTGGACGCCTGGGCGAGTGCGTTGTCCCTGCTGATCGTGCGCACCCCACCGGGTGGACAACCGGAATCCCCGCTCGACCTGGACTACTTCCACGAGAAGGCGATGGTCGAGCTGGTCATCGCCCGGGAGAACGGCTTGACGGTGGATGCCGCCGTGGAGGCCGGGTTCGAACTGGCCACCGGCGCGTTGCCGCGCGCGGAGCGGCGGACCGCCTGGGAGACCTGGGCACTGCGTTATCCGGCCGTGGTGTGCGACTTCTTCCTGGCGCTTGTCGATCACGGTGCTGCGGAGTTCGACGGCTGTCGCGCGCGGATCACCCCGCTGGCGTTGTCCGCGATGCGCGAGGCCTACGGCCGGGAAGGGGTGGAGATGCTGCTGCTGCCCGCCCCGGAGCGGATGTCCGCGGTCGACCTGCTGCACGCGGTGCGGGACATGGAGAACGAGGAGGCCGACGCGGAGATCGCGTTGTGGCTGGGCGCGCGGGAACCCCGGCAGGCCGCGCGGCAGCTGATCGCCGCCGGTGCGGTGGGCGACTCCGCCGACCGGGTGCGGGCGATAGCGGTCGCCATGTCCACCGGCGCGGACCTGCGGCCGATCTGGCAGGACAGCCTGGGCGTGCGCACGATCCGCCCGCACGCGTTGCTGGCGTTGAACTTCGCCGCCGGCCGGCGACCGGCGGACGCGCTGCCGGAGCTGCGGCCGACCGCCGACGACCTGGCCTGGTTATTGCTGGACCTGTTGTCCACGCCGGGGCTGGCCGCCGAGCCGAGCAGTGTCGGCACGCTCTTCGGGGAGTGCGTACCGGATGGCGCCGAGATCGAGGTGATCGAGCACATCCATGCGCAGCGGGACCGGCATCCGCTGGTGCACTGGGTGCTGACGTTGATCGCCGACCGCCATCCCGACGCCGATGTGGCGCTCAGCGCACAAAGTGCCGCGGATCGGACCCCGCATCGGTGAGACCCACCACCGGGTAGGCAACCGAGCCCTCACTCGGCACGTCTGCGACGATGGATGCCAGTTGGAGTGAGGACGGGAGCGCTTGTGGTGCGCTGGATGGGTCGATTGCTGGTCGGCGCCGTGCTGATGGGCCTGTTGATACTGGGCGGCACGGTTTTTCGCGTCTGGCAGGTGGCCCGCAGTGAGGACCATTCGCGGGCGGACATCGCCGTCGTCCTGGGGGCCGCGCAGTACAATGGCACTCCGACCGACGTCTTGAAATGGCGCCTGCAGCACGCGTTGAACCTGTACCGCGAGCAGGCGACCCCGGTGCTGGTGACCGTGGGCGGCAAGCAGCCCGGTGACAAGTTCACCGAGGCGGAGGCCAGCAAGAACTGGCTGGTGGAGCACGGGGTACCGGCCAGTGCGGTGGTCACCGTCGCCGAAGGCCGGGACACCCTGGGCAGCATCAGGGCGGTCGCGACCGAGGCCGAGCGGCGCGGCTGGCGCAGTGCGATCATGGTCAGCGACCCGTGGCACTCGCTGCGCACGCGCACCATGGCCCGCGATGCCGGCCTGGACGCCTGGGCCTCGCCGGTGCGCAGCGGTCCGATCGTGCAGACCAGGTCAACCCAGATCCGGTACATCGTGCGGGAGACCGGCGCGCTGCTCTACTACCGGCTGACCCATGTGGCTGCCGACGAGACCTCGGAGAACAGCGGGGTCGGCGTCGGATGACCGGATACTCGGCGGCGGACAGCGAGCGGTTGTCCGCCGAGGCCCCGAAGCAGGCCGGATTCGGCACGCCGGGAGCCGGTGGGCGGTCGCCGTTCGCCAGGGACCGGGCACGGGTGCTGCACTCCGCGGCGTTGCGCAGGCTGGCCGCCAAGACCCAGGTCGTCGGGCCCGGCGAGGGCGATGTGCCCCGCACCCGGCTGACCCATTCCCTGGAGGTCGCCCAGATCGGCCGGGGCATCGCCGACGAGCTGGGCACCGATCCCGACATCGTTGACACCGCCGGGCTGGCACACGACATCGGACATCCGCCGTTCGGCCACAACGGCGAGCGGGCGTTGAACGAGGCCGCCGTCGCCTGTGGCGGATTCGAGGGCAACGCGCAGACCCTGCGGATCCTGACCCGGCTGGAGCCGAAGGTCCTGGAGCACGGGCTGAACCTGACCAGGGCCAGCCTGGACGCGGCGACCAAGTACCCCTGGCCACGCAAGCCGGGGCAGGTCAAGTTCGGCGTGTACGCCGACGACCTGCCGGTGTTCCACTGGCTGCGCGAGGGCGCTCCCGGGCAACGGCAGTGCCTGGAAGCGCAGATCATGGACTGGTCCGACGACGTGGCCTACTCGGTGCACGACGTGGAGGACGCGGTGATCTCCGGCCGGATCGAACTGCGGTCACTGACCGACTCCGCCGAGCGCACCGCGATCGCCGAACTGGCGGCCGGGTTCACCGACCAGCCGGTCGAGGCGCTCGCCCAGGTCGCCAAGCAGTTGCTGGACCTGGAGGTCGTGGCCGCGTTGGCCGAGGACAGCCACGACGGCTCGGTCACCGCGCAGGTCGCGTTGAAGCGGATGACCAGCGAGCTGGTCGGCCGGTTCGCCTCCGCGGCCGTCTCGGGTACCCGCGAGGCCTACGGGCCGGAGCCGCTGCGCCGGTACGAGGCGAACCTGGTCGTGCCGGAGCGGATCCAGGCCGAGGTCGCCGTGCTCAAGGCCATGGCGCTGCGCTACGTGATGAGCGATCCGGAGCGGCGCCGGATGCAGAAGGCCCAGCGGGTGGTCATCTCCGAACTCGTGGACGCTCTGCTGCGTGGCGCGCCCGGTGAGCTGGACCCGGCCTTCCAGCCCGCGTGGCAGCGGGCGGACGGTGAGGCGGAGCGCCTCCGGGTGGTCATCGACCAGGTGGCGATACTGACCGACGCGCAGGCCTTGTCCTGGCACGGACGGCTGGCCGGCTGACGGAGCGGCGATCATGGGTCGGTTGGGCGCACACTGGGTACATGATGCAACGGTTCGGTCGTGCCGTTGCCGCGCTCATCCGGGCACTGACCCGGCGCCGTGAACCGGCGGGCGTGGCCGGTCGTAAACCAGGTGACGGCGGCGCCAGTGGCGTCCGCGAGCCGCGACGGCCCGGGCCGTCCGGTCCCACGGCGGGCGGTGGCGCACGGCCGCTTCCCGTATCCGAGGAAACGATCACGACGGCGGATCCACGACGCTAGGAGAGTTGCCCTGCCTACCTCCACCTTCACCGGACATCTGCGTTTCGCCCTCCACCTGCACCGGGCGCTCGGCGTGCCGGTCGACCAGCCCACCTGCGTCTCCCCGGTATCCGTGGCCAGCGCCCTGGGCCTGGTCGGTATGGGGGCGGGTGGTCGCACCCGCGCCGAGGTGGATGCCGCGCTCGGTGGCCTGGACGCCCATGCCGCGCTGCTCGCCGAGGCGACGCGGCCGTACGACGAGGACAATGCGGTGCTCGCGGTGGCCAACTCGCTGTGGATCCGGCCCGACCTTCCGGTGCGGCAGGACTACCTGCGGCAACTGGCCGACCGGCCGGGCGCCGCACTGCGGGAGGCACCGTTCGCGACCGACCCGGACGGCGCCCGGGATCTGATCAACGCCGACATCGCCCGGACGACCAGGGACCTCATCCCGAAGCTCCTCGATTCGGTGCATCCGGCCACCATGGCGATGCTGGTCAACGCGCTCTATCTGAAGGTCGGCTGGCGGCATCGGTTCCCGAAGACCACACAGGCGGTGTTCCACGCGCCGGGCGGGGATCGGGAGGTGCCGACCATGGTGCTGACCGAGACCGTCGGCTACGCCAGGCGGGACCGATGGCAGGTGGTCGAGCTGCCGGCCGCCGGTGACGTCGTCGCGACGATCCTGCTGCCCGACGGCGAACTCGACGAGTCCGCGGTGGACGAGGCGCTGCTGGAGGTGGACCGGCAGGAGATCGAGCTGCGGCTGCCCCGGCTGTCGGTGTCCAGCCGGTTCGAGTTGATCCCGGCGCTGCGGGCACTGGGCGTGGACGAGCTCTTCACCGAGAACGCCGATCTGAGCGAGCTGGCCGACGCCGCGCTGTACGTGTCGGACGCCGTCCACGAGTCGGTGCTCAAGCTGGACGAAGACGGTCTGGAAGGGGCCGCGGCCACCGCGTTCGGCATGCGGCTGGCCATGTTCCGGGAACCGCGGCCGGTGGCCACCGTGCGGGTGGACCGGCCGTTCCTGCTGCTCATCCGCCACCGGGGGACCGGCGCGGTGTACTTCCTGGCCCGGGTGACCGACCCGGGCTAGCGGCGCCGGTGCAACAACCGGCCACCCAGGATCGTGCCCACACACGATCCCGGGTGGTCGATCAACGAGGAGTACGGGTCGCGGTCCACCGGGACCGCGAACACCGCGAGGTCGGCGCGCAGGCCCGGGGCGAGTGCGCCGATCTCGGTGAGCCCCATGGCCTGGGCGCCACCGAGGGTGGCCGCTTCCACGAGCCTGCGGTCCAGATCGTCACCGGTGTAGCCCTGTGCCCTGGCGAGGTCCCGCGCGGCGGCTGCCTCCGCCAGCAGGTCGAGGTCCGGGCTGGAGGCGAGGGAATCGGTGCCCAGCGCGATGGTGTTGCCCTCCTGGAGGTAGGCGGCGATCGGTGCCTCACCGGCCTGGAGGATCCGGTTGGACCGGGTACAGAGCGCCACGGCGGTCTCCGACTGGCGGAGCAGTTTCCGGTCGACCGAATCGCAGTGCACGCCGTGTGCGACGTGGGTGGCCGGTCCCAGCGCGCCCAACTGGGCCATCAGCCTGGTCGGTGAGGCCCCGCAGCCGCCGGTCATCAGTTCCATCGACATGCCCAGCGTGGCGTTCAGTTCGGCGAACTGTCCGGTGCCGTCCAGCACGAACTGGGTTTCGGCGGGGCTCTCGGCCAGGTGCGGATGCAGGCGCAGGCACTGCCGCCTGGCCAGGTCCACCACGTCCGACCAGATGGTCATGTCCACGGTGTACAGGGTGTGCGGCGACAGGCCGATGATCCGCCCGGCCGGGGCCGCCGCCAGGTCCCGCTGGAGCCTCGCCCGTTGATCGCTCAGCCACATCGCGCCGTCCGCGATGATCTCCAGGTAGGAGATGCCCTGGAGACCGGCCCGGCTCACCGCGGCCAGGGACGGGCCTTCGGCGATGTCGGCGACGGCCGTGGTTCCGGTGGTCAGCGCGGCGTGGATGCCCCGCCGGGTGCTCGCCTGCCACTCGACGGCGGTGCGGCCCTTACGGCGGATCGGGAACTGGCTGATCCACTCCGGGAAGGGCAGGTCCAGCGTCGCCATGTCGGCGAGGTCGGAGTAGATCAGGTGCGTGTGCGCGTTCACCAGCCCCGGGGTCAGCACGCCCGGCCACTGGCGGACCCGGGTGCCCGGGTGTTCCGCGACCAGCTGTGCGCGCGGTCCGACCGCGAGGATCCGGTCGCCGTCGATGAGCACCGCACCGTCGGTGATCGGATCGCCGATGATGGGCAGCACCACCTCGGCGGCGTGGATGCACTGCATATGTTCAGCCTAGTCAGTAGAACTGACGCGGATTTCACGTCGAGCGAGTGGGCTGGAGTAGGCGACCGTGGTGGTGATCGACCCCAGTCCGGCGATCCTGCCATTGATCGATTCCAGGTGTCGCATCGACCTGGCGACCACCTTCAGGACGAAGCAGTCCTCGCCCGTGACGTGGTGGGCCTCCAGGATCTCCGGGATGCCGTCGACGAGGTCATAGAACGGCCGGTAGTTGTTCGTCGGGTAGCGCAGCCGGACGAAGGCCAGGATGTTCAGTCCCAGGCGTTCCAGGTCGATCGTCGCGGTGTACCCGCTGATCACCCCGCGCTCTTCCAGCCTGCGCACCCGCTCGGTGACCGCGCTCGGTGACATGGCCACCGTGCGGGCCAGTTCGGCGTAGCCCATCCGGCCATCCCGTTGCAGGGCTTCCAGTATGCGCCAGTCGGTGTTGTCCAGGGAAACCTCGGTCATACGCGATGAATACCAGGGAATCCATGATCGAATCCAGGAAATGACATGGATTATCTGTGTTCCATCTCGGGCTGTCGATCTAGCGTTGTACCCATGTTGACCAGCACAGACTTCTTCGCCGCCCGCCTTGAGTTCCAGACCGACGTGTCCGACGTGCACGCCGCGATGGAGTCGGGCGAACCCGGATTCGTCCTGCTCGACACCCGCAACGCGCAGGCCTGGACGCAGGGCCGGATCCCCGGCGCCGTGCGGCTGGAGACCGCCGACCTGGATCCGGCGGTCCCGGTGGTCACCTACTGCTGGGGACCCGGCTGCAATGGTGCGACCAAGGCCGCGCTCGACCTCGCCCGGCGGGGATTCCAGGTGCGGGAGATGCTCGGTGGCATCGAGTACTGGATCCGGGAGGGGCTCCCGGTGGACACCGATGACGGCACCGTCCGGCGGCCGGCCGACCCGCTCACCGCGCCGCCCGGATTCGCCTGCGCCTGTTAGCGGCCGCCGCCGACGTCCAGCACGGCCCCGGTGGTATAGGAGGCCCGGTCGGACAGCAGCCACAGCACGGCTTCGGCCACCTCATGCGGCTGTCCGGCCCGGCCGAGGGGAATCGCGCCGGTGAGCCGGTCCAGGCGACCCTCGGCGTGGATCTCGGTGTCGATCAACCCGGGCCGCACGGTGTTCACCCGGATCCCCTCGGCCGCGACCTCCAGGGCGAGCCCGTTGCCGAGGGCATCGACGGCGCCCTTGGAGGCGGCGTAGTCCACGTACTCCCCGGCACCGCCGCGCCGGGCGGCGATCGAGGAGATGTTCACGATCGACCCGCCCTGCCCGCCGTACCGGGTGGACATCCGCAGGATCGCCTGCTTCGCGCACAACAGCGGACCCGTGATGTTGGTCCGCAGGATGCGGTTGATCCGATCCTCATCCATCTCGTCCACCCGGCACTGCCGGTCCAGCACGCCCGCGTTGTTCACCAGCCCGGTCAGCGGGGCCATTCGCCGATCCACCTCGGCGAACAGCCCCTCGATCTCTGCCTCCCGGCTGGTGTCCGCCCGAACGGCGAGGGCCGTGCCGCCGGCCTCGGTGATCCGCCGGACCACCGAGGCCGCGGCTTCGGCGTTGCTCAGGTAGTTCACGCAGACCTGGTGGCCGGCCTCGCCGAGCAGCAGCGCGATGGCGGCGCCGATGCCCCGGGAGCCGCCGGTGACGATCACTGTTCCCATGCCACGTTCTTACACGTCGGGGGAGTAGTGCATCGGCAGGTGGCGACGGTGCACCGGCGGAAGGTTCCGGGCCGGGGTCTCCAGCAGCGGGGTGTCGGCGGGGATCTGGCCCCTGGCCCGGCGCCAGCCCTGCCGGGCGCGGGGGTGCCTGCGCCAGTCGTGCGGAACCAGTTGCCAGACGCGGTGGTGCAGCTTGCCGTAGAGCCGGAACAGCCGTTCGTCCAGCGCGGTCCACTTCCAGCCCAGCTTGTCCCGGATGGCCTGGTCGTACAGCGCGTTGGTCTGCCACAGCTGGAACCGGGTGACCGGTAGGCGCAGGAGCGGCCACACCGCGTTCGGCAGCCACCACCAGTGCGTCGGCCGGGGCAGATCGCGGGTGTCCAGCACGTCCAGGGTCGCCTTGTTGATCTCCAGTACCTCGCGGCACATGTGATCCCAGTACCGCTCGAAGTCCTCCCAGCTCGCCGGCACCGGGCGCATGCTCATGTCGTAGAGCCGGTACCACTGGATGTGCTCGTCGAACATCTGCCGCTTCTGCTCCAGGGTGACCCCGCCGTGCAGGAGCTCGGCCGAGCGGACCATGCCGTAGAAGAACGTGGAATGCGCCCAGTAGAAGGTGTCCGGGTCCAGGGCGTGATAGCGGCGGCCCTGCTTGTCCACGCCCTTGATCATGTTGTGGTAGCCGCGCACCTTCAACGCCGTCTCGGGCGCGCGTTCGCCGTCGAAGACCACGCCGGTGATCGGGTAGAGCGAGCGGAGCAGCCGCTCCCAGCGCTCGGTGAAGAACTCGGAGTGCTCCTCCACGGCGGCGCCCAGTCCCGGATGCATGTTCTGCATGGATCCCGCCCACAGGCCCACCATCAAACCGCTCCACTGGCCGAAGTACTTCCAGGTCAGGGAGTCGGGCCCCAGCGGTTCCGGTGACGGTTGCGGCTCGGCAAGTGCTTCGGACATGAAAGGACCTCCGCGCGCGGAGAAACTGACTACGACTGTTGTCAGAGTAGGATTGACAACAGTCGTAGTCAATAAAGGAAATATGAGTGAGCGGGCGAACCTGGGGCGGCACCACGCTGGCCGATCGGAAGGCGGTGCGGCGGCAGCAGTTGCTGATCGCTGCCCTCGAACTGGTCGGTGAGGCCGGCATGGCCGGGGTGTCGGTGCGGGCCGTGTGCCGGACCGCGAAGCTCACCGAGCGGTACTTCTACGAGAGCTTCGCCGACCGCGAGGAACTGCTGGTCGCGGTGTTCGACCAGGTCTCCGCCGAAGCCGCGGTCGCCCTGTTCGAGGCGGCGGACATCGGCGGCGGCACCGAGGCGGTGGCCAAGGCGGCGGTGGCCGCGTTCGTCGAACTCATCGTGGACGACCCGGCCCGGCGGATCGTGTTGCTCGCCGCCCCGCTGAGCGAGCCGGCGCTGGCCCGCAGGCAGACCGAACTGCTGCCCCGGTTCATCAGCGTGGTGCAGGGGCAGGCGCCGGGTTCGATGAGCGCTCAGGAGCGGGAGATGGGCGCGCTGGCGGTGCTCGGCGCGCTGCAGTCGCTGTTCCTGGCCTACGTGGACGGCAGGCTGACGGTCGGCCGCGACGCGCTGGTGTCCTACTGCGTGCGCATGCTGATCAGCGCCTATCGGGTCGGTAGCCGGATGGGCATAACCGATTGACCGTGGCCGGAGGATGGCCGCATGGAGATCTATCTGAAGACCGAGCGGCTCACTTTGCGGGAACTCACCGCCGAGGATCTGCCGCTGTTGACCGAGTTGCACACCGACCCCGAGGTCATGCGCTACCTGGAATCGGTCATGCCCACCGAGGACGAGGTGCGCGTCCATCTGCGGAACATGATCGCGTACTACGCCCTCGGACAGCAGACCGGATACTGGGCGGCTCTGGACGAACGGGGGCGGTTCCTGGGCTGGTTCCTGCTGCGCCCGGACAAGGACGAGCCCCGGCCGGGTCAGCTGGAGGTCGGGTACCGGTTGCACCGGTTCGCCTGGGGCCAGGGTTATGGCACCGAGGGCACCAGGGCGCTGGTGGACAAGGCCTTCGCGGAGCTCGGCGCCGACGAGGTGTTCGCGGGGACCATGGCGGCGAACCTCGGATCCCGGCGGGTCATGGAGAAGTCGGGACTGACCTTCCGGCGCGTCGGCCACGGGGACTGGATGCGTGATCTTGAGGGTGGCGATCAGGGCGGAGTCCGGTACGCCATCGATCGTGCGGCCTGGTCAATTGGTCGCAATGGGTGACCGGATGCGTCACAGCGAAGTGACGCGTGCCTGATCAAGCTAACAAAAACCTCATCTTCTGGGATCAAGTCCCTGACTTGGTCGCTTCACCCGATCAGAACTGGGGTTCTCATGACCTACCCGCCGTCCGCTGAGTCGCCACAGGGACAGCCGTTCCCGGGGCAGCAGCCGCCCTATGGCCAACCGCCCTTCGGTCAGCCGCCGAAGAAGAGCAAGGTCTGGCTGTGGGTGCTGCTGTCCGTCCTCGGGGTGATCATCCTGTTCTTCGTCGGCTGCGCCGTCGTGGTCGGCTCGATCGCCAACAAGGTCAACAACGACCTGAACGCCGAGCACTCCGTGGTGTACGAGGTCATCGGAGCCGGTAGCGCGAACATCGGGTTCACCGAAGGTGACCTGGACTCGGCATCGGCGGCGGCCGATGCTCCGTTGCCGTTCAAGAAAGAGGTCAAGGTCAAGGGCATCGCCTTCGCGGTGAACGCGATCCGCAGCGGGGGCGACGGCCCACTGGCCTGCAAGATCACCGTTGACGGCAAGGTCGTCAAGGAGAGCGCGCCGCAGACCGGGACGATGACCTCGGTCGAGTGCGCCTACACCTCACTGGAGCCCACCAGGTAATCCGGTTCCTCGCGCTCACCGAGTTCCCGGGGCAGGCGCGTGAGCTTGTCCGGGTTGACCACGTTGTAGATGCCGATGATCAGCCCGTCCCGGACGACGAAGGTGGAGGTGGCGCTGTCCACCGCCACCCCGTCCCGCACCTTGCGCTCGGCGCGGATGAACAGGCCGGGTTCGCCGTTGACCACGACCGGCGTGATCTCGGCCTGGCTCTTGGCGAACTTGGTGTAGAGCCCGTGGATGAAGGTCGCGACCTTCTCCACACCCACCAGCGGAACCCGCGCGGCCGAGGCCTTGCCGCCGCCGTCGCCCAGCGCCACCACATCCGGATGCAGCAGTTTCGCCACCGCCAGCACGTCGCCTGAGGTCAGGGCGGCCACGAAATCGGCGATGAGCTGTCGTTGCTCGGCGGCCGGCAGCTTCGGTGGGGCGTCGTTCACCAGCTTGCGGGCCCGGGAGGCGTACTGCCGTGCCGCGGCCGGTTCGCAGCCGAGGATCGACGCGATCTCCGGGAACGGCACGCCGAGGCTGTCGTGCAGGACGAAGGCCACGCGTTGTTCGGGACCGAGCCGGTCGAGTACCACCATGGCGGCCATCCGCACACCCTCATCGGCGACCAGGTCGTCGAGCGGATCCGGCCCGGACGTGGTCACCAGGGGTTCGGGAAGCCAGGGGCCGACGTACTTCTCCCGGCGGACCGGCGCGGACCGCAGCCGGTCCAGGCAGATGCGGGCGACGACCGTCGTCAGCCAGGCGCGGAGTTCCAGGATCCGGTCCCGGTCGGTCTCATCCAGTGCGGAGAGCCGTAGCCAGGCCTCTTGAATGGCGTCCTCGGCGTCGGAAACGGTCCCGGTCAGCCGGTAGCCGACACCGATCAGATGGCTGCGGTGCGCGGTGAAATCCCTGGCGAGTTCGTCCAGCCCGATCGTCACATCGTCCATTTAACGCCGATGCGGATCCGCTTCACAGCGGCGGGGTGGGCGATTCGGAGCACCCCCAGGTAGCCCCGACTCGCCGCACCCCGCGGTCACGCGGACTCCCGGGGGGAGTGGAAGTCCGCGTAACCTGCTCAGTGCGAGCCCTGCGCTCGCAAAACTCAGCTTGCCGGGGTAGCCACTCCGGCAACAGTGTTCGTCCGTCGTCCTCGGCTGGAGACGACGGGAGACACCTGGGGGAGACATGACCGATTCGTCCACACTCTTCGGTAGGGAGCTGCGGCGCTACCGGTTGGCGGCAGGTTTGTCGCTGACCGGCCTGGCGGAGCTGGTCCACTACAGCAAAGGCCACCTCGGAAAGATCGAGACTGGGGACAAACGAGCGGGAATCGACCTCGCCCGGCTCTGCGATGCGGCGCTGGACGCGGGTGGCGAACTAGCCGCCATGGTCACTGAGGACCGTGTCGAACCGTCGTCACCCGCCCCGGTCGCCGAGGCCGACGACGAGGTGTTGATGATGACGTTCGCCCCGGACGGGACCAGCTGGCTGGTCCCGATGAACCGCCGCCAGGCACTGGCCGCGGGCGCCGTGTCCCTGATGGCCACCAAACTGACTCCCGGCGCCCTGCCCGCAGGAGCCCGCCAGGAATCCACCATCGCCGCCTTTAAACAGCTGTTCAACCAGTCCCGCAAACTCGGTCAGATGGCCAGCCCGGGCATCGTGCTGCCCACCGTCGTCGCCCAGGGACACACCGTCCGCGGCATGGCGAAGAGCGCGTCGGGGCCGCAACAGATCGAGCTGCTACGGCTGGCCGCCCGCTACCAGGAGTACGCGGGCTGGCTGGCGCAGGAGGCCGGCGACGACCGCGCGGCGCTGAACTGGACCAACGCGGCGGTGGATCTGGCCGATGCCGCCGAGGACCGGGATCTGGCCGCGCACGGCCTGATTCGCCGGGCCCTGATCACGCTGTACCGAGACGACGCCAGGCAGACGATCGAGCTGGCGGCCCAGGCGCAGGCCAGCAACCGCGCCTCCGCCCGTACCCGGGGACAGGCGGCGCTGCGTGAGGCCCAGGGACACGCCCTGGCGGGCGACTACGACTCGTGCCGGCGGGCGCTGGACCGGGCCGCGGTGCTGCTGGCGGCGGGCGAACAGCCCGGTGAGCTCGCACTCGGTCAGTCCAGCGTGACGGACCTGACCAGCATGGTCACCGGCTGGTGCCTGCACGACCTCGGCCGGCCGGGCGAGGCGGCGGAGATCCTGGACGACCAGGTCTCCCGCATCCCGGCCGACTCGCTCCGGGCACACGCCCGGTTCGGCACCAGGCAGGCCCTGGCGCACGCCTCGGCCGGCGAGGTGGACCACGCCTGCGGGCTGGCCCACGGCGTGCTGAACTCGGCCGAGGTGGTGGACTCCGCGACCATCCGCACCGATCTGCGCAGGCTGGCCCGTACCCTGGCCCGCTGGCACAACCACGGCGAAGTCCGGATCTTGCAGGAGCGGTTGTCGGCGGCGCTGCACGTGCCGATCCAGTAGTGCGCTCGCTGAACTTGTCACCCGGTCGGACCACGTGCCAGTCTCAGGGTATGAGCGGGGTCTTCATCAACTACCGCACCGGTGATGGTGAGTGGGCCGCCGCGTTGATCAAGCGGGAGCTCGGCAGCCACTTCGGCATGGACAAGGTGTTCTACGCCAGCAAGTCGATCCGGCTCGGCGAGGACTTCGCCGAGGAGATCGAGTCCCGGTTGCGGCGCAGTGACGTGCTGCTGGCGGTCATCGGGCCGCGCTGGCTGACCGCGCAGGACCGCAATGGCGGCCGCAGGCTGGACAGCCCGACGGACTGGGTGCGCCGGGAGGTCTCGGCCGCCTTCGACCGGGGCATCCGGGTCATCCCGGTGCTGCTGGACGGCATCCCGCCACTCATCGAACCCGACCTGCCCCCGGAGATCACCCGGCTGGCCCGCTGCCAGTACCTGCGGATGCATCACCGCAGCGACGACTTCGACCTGACCCGGTTGCTGGACGAGCTCACCGATCTGGTGCCGAGCCTGACCGTGCCCACGGCGAGCACCCGCCCCGCGCCCTCTGTCTCGGTGGCGCCCGAGGTCGAAGGGGAACTGCGCAGCGAGGTGACCCGGCTGCGGCAGTCGCTGGTGGACCCCGGCGGCAAGGCGGTCGGCCAGGACATCGTGCACCTGGCGGCGGCCGAGGCGGTGGAGGCCATCGGCGAGCATCGATACCCGGTGAGCATGTCCGGGGTGGACGTCCCCGCGGTGCTGGAACAGCGGCTGACCGGCTACGAGCGGGACCTCGGACAGCTGCTGCGGCTGGTCGCCGTCGGCGCCTGTTTCGGTGGCAACCGGCACGACGAACTGTGGATCAGCCTGATCAACCGGATCGCGAACCGCCGTTCCTCGGCGCCGCCCAGCTCGGCCCGCGAGGTGTGGCTACGGGCCGAGTCGTATCCGGCCCTGCTGCTGGCCTACACGGTCGGCATCGCCGGTATGTCGGCCGGCCGGGAGGACCTCGTCTACCGGATGCTCACCTCGACCTCCATCCGGGCGGGCAGGCGGGAGGAGGCGGCGCTGCACGCGCTCGCCCTGCGCCATGTGATCGATCCCCAGCACGCCGCCGAGTTCCCGCAATGGGGCGGACACCGGAGCCGGCACGCGCTCAGCAGGCACCTGCACCGGGTGCTCCGCCAGGTGTTCAACCCGGTGCTGCTGGAGGCGGAGTACGACAACGCCTTCGAGGAGTACGAGTACCTGCGCAGCCTGCTGGAACTGCACCAGGGCGCGTTCACCTCGCTCGGCGAGTTCGCCTACCAGCTGCACACCGGGGCCAGCACCGTGCCGCAGCGGCTCAACCTGCGGCTCGGCGCGGACTCACCGCTGCTCCGGCACGGCGCGTTCGACGGCGACCCGCAGGCGGTGGTCGCCGCCCGGCGGCAGCTGGACGAGACCTTGCAGGGGCGCTATCTCTAGTCGATCACCAGGAGATGGGTGTACCGCCCGGACACCGCCAGCGGATGACGCACGGCGGGTGCGACGCATCGCTGGGGTCCCCAGCACGCCCAGGAGCCATCGGCGAGGATGGCCACGTAGGCCTTGCCGTTGTTCGCCGTGGCAACCGCGCTCCGCACGTTCTGCCCCTCCGGTATCGAGTAGCGGCCC
Organism: Pseudonocardiaceae bacterium YIM PH 21723; assembly: GCA_003600225.1. GTDB lineage: Bacteria > Actinomycetota > Actinomycetes > Mycobacteriales > Pseudonocardiaceae > QZFT01. The sequence continues at coordinate 245,561 of QZFT01000023.1, read as the reverse complement.
CAGGCGTGCACCGAACCGTCCCGCCCGGTACCCATGGTGGAGAAACCACCGCTGCTCAGCGACACGATTCCGCTGTCCGGCTGGTTCTCTACCGGCGCCCGGCCCTTGCCGACCAGGGTCCCGTCGGACTTGAGCGCCAGGTAGAAGTCGACGCCCGCGGCGATGGCGATGACATGGTCGAAATCGGTCTCCGGTCCGTTGGCGTTCGGCGAGTTCACCCGATTGTTCCGGCCCCAGCTCATGGTCGTGCCATCCGCCTTGAGCACCACGCTGAAACCCGAGCCGGCGGCGATGGCCTTCACCTGGGTCTGCGCCTGTGCGGGCACCTGGCCTTCTGGTCCTTGCCCCCAAGCGGTGACGACACCATTCGAGGACAGGGCCAGGTTGTGCAGATCGCCGGCCGCGATGGCGACCACATCGCGGCGTGCCGCGTCGGGCACCGACGTCTCGCCATGGCCGTTCTCTCCCCAGGCGTACACCGAGCCGTCGGCTTTCAACGCGAGGTCGTGCGCGCTCCCGGATGAGATGGCCACCACGCCGCCGGCCACCTCGGGTGGCAGGCCCTGTTCCGGGACGGTATCCAGTCCGGTCCAGGCGGTGACCCGTCCCGCCCGCACCGGGAGGTCCACCGACCGGCTGGCGCTCTGGCCGGCGGATGTGGTGGTGACCGTGACGGTGTACTGACCGGAGGCGGGAAACGCGTACTCCAGTGTTCCGATGTCCTTGGTCGTCATCGTGATCGGATCGCCGTGTCCGCTGATGGTCCAGATGCCGTGTTCCGCCACGCCGCCGCGCAGGCCGGCCGTGAACCGCACCCGTTGGCCGATCACCGGTCGCGCGGGGGAGAAGTCGAGCGTGGCGATCTCCGGTTTGGCTCCCGGCCGGTCGATGACCACCGAGGTCTGGGCCACCAGGGAGCCCAGCGCCGCCCGGACCTGGAAGGTGCCGGGGTTGTTCCAGCTGTGGGTCACCTGTGCCCCGGTGGCCCGCCCGGCGTCGCCGAAGGTCCACTGCGCGGTGTCCGCCGGGACGTCGGCTCCGCGCAGCGAGAAGCGCAGCTGGTCGCCGACCAGACCGAAGGCCTGCGGCGAGACCGCAATGGACAGGCCGGCCGGATCGCCAGGACGTCCAGGGCCCGGCAGCCCGGTCTGCGGGCCGGCGACCGGGCCGGGACCGGGACGCGTTCCGGTCCCGGGTTCCTGCCCGGACTTGGCGACCTCGCCCGCGATCACGGTCGCGTCGGGGCCCTTGGTGGGGGAGTCGTATTTGGTGATGGGGGTGACGGAGCCGTTCACGTCCAGCACACCGGCCTGGGCGCTGTCCGGGTCGTTGTAGAACACGAACCCGTCGTGTTCGCGGAGTTCGAACCGCACCGGCCGGTCGAACAGCCGCTTGGTTCCGACCACCCGCATGCCGGAGAGATCGATGATCGTCACCTGGCCGGACTGGTGATCGGGCACGATCGCCCTGGTCCCGACCACCACCGCCGGACCCAGCCGGCCTCCCAGCCCGATCGGGTCCGCGCAGCGCTGTGCGCCCAGGTCGCAGCTGGTGAACCGGTCTCCGGCACTGATCGACACCCGGCCCGCCGAACCGGTCACCGCTATCTCACCCGAGTCCGTCGCGGCCCAATGCATGCCGCTTTCGACATCGCCGGAATCCGGGTTCACCGACTCGATCACCTGACGTCCGGCGTCCGCGATGACCGGTTTGCCGTCGACCATGGCCAGCGCCGAGCGCCCCGGCGTGCCCGCTGACCGCCTGCTGTGCCGGGTGCCGGTGTCGAACCAGATCAGCGACCCGTTGCTCCGGTCCAGGGTCCAGACGTGTCCGCGCCCGTCGAGCAGGGATTCACCGACGGCGGAGGGCATCCCCGAGGTCGTCGGGGTGAGCCGTGCGGGATCGAAACCGGTGACCGTGCCACGATCCGGATTCACCGCGTAGACCGTCCGATCGCCGGCCAGCAGGTGGGTGGCGCCCGGCGCGCTGATGGTGGACCTGAGGGGACGCCGGGTCGCGGGGTCGATGCGGGTGATCGATCCGTCGTTCCTGTTCAACGCGTAGCCGGTGTCACTCAGCTGCCCGGATTCGATGGAGGTGCCGGCCGGAGCCACCTGGACCTTCGCGGCGACGGTGGCGGCACCACCGCTCACCAGCGTCAGCTCGCCGGTCTGGTTGGACGCCAGCCAGAGGGCGCCGGTACGGAGCCGGACCTGTGCCGCAGGCGACATGTCGATTCCGGTGAGCAGCGCGGCCGCCACGCAGCCGATGATGGCCAGACCGATGGCCGTCCGGCGTCGGTTCATCTCCGTCTCCCCAGGTGGTTCAGCAGCGGACGCGGATCGAACAACGCGCGGATCCGGTCCTGATACGAGGCCTTCCTCAGCTGTGCTTCGTGTTCCCAGACCCGGGCGACGGCGTCGGATGCCGGTATGACCCGCGCGAACACGGCGGCGTCGGCGGCGTCGGCCGCCTCGGACAGGGTGATCCCCAGCGGACGTGCCCGGGTGGCGATCTCGTGTGCGGTCATCGACACGGTGACCCGCAGGCCGCGTTCCGTCAGCCGGTCACAGATCTCCAGCCAGGCACCCATGATCTGTCCGGCCGGGCCGGGCCGGGAGCGCCGCCGGTGCCGGCGGATGGCCTTGACCGCCGGAACTGTGCTGAGCGCGAGCACCAGCAGCAAAGCGGCACCGGCCGGCCCGGTGGCGGTCATCGGTGACGGATCGGTGTCCGGCCGGCCCTGCGGCAGGTCGGTGGGACGCGTCTGCGGTGCCGAGGTGGTGCCATCGCCGCCGGCCGGTGGCTGGACCATCTCCGTGACGGTCTGGTCGATCGGTGGGGACGGGGGATCCGTGACATCGAACGGAATCCAGCCGAGGCCGGCGAAGTGCACTTCCGGCCAGGCCTGCGCGTCGGCGGAGGTGACCGCGAAGTGATCCTGGTGGTAGCTGCGCAGGCGGTAGCCGACGGCCACCCTGGCGGACAGGCCGAGTGAGCGGGCCAGAACGGCGAAGCCGGAGACCCGGGGCTCGGGCCCGTCGCCGTTGCCGGTGCTCACCAGTTGCTTGATATCCGCGTAGGACTGACCGGAATCGACCCGGGTGGAGGAGGCTGCCCACCGCAGTTTTGCCGCCAGGCTGCTGAGGGCGGGGTAGCCCGGGTTGTCCGAGGGAACGTACTCCCGAGCCTTGGCCGCCAGATCCACCGGAATTCCGGGCGGTGGACCAACCTGCCGGACCACGGTCCCGGCAGTCAACTGATCCTGCCGCGGCGGCAGGGTGCCATGTGTGGTGTAGCTCAGTTCGGCGGGCCGGGGGCCGCTGACCACCAGATTGCCGTTGGTCTTACCGAATTTCAGTGGATCCATCGCGGATTCCGGCAGATCCACCTGGCTGGTGCCGGTCAGCAGCGGCAGATAGGGGCCGGTGAGGCCATGGACGTCGACGAGGGCCTCGAACTGTCCGCCCTGGGGTTGTTCGTCGAGGACACGCCTGCCGACCGGGCGGTAGTGGCTGGAATCGGCCCACAGCACACCGTCGTAGTGGTCCAGCGCGGCGATGCGGATGCGGTCGACCCGGGATGCCTGTTCCGGCGCGATGCGCACGTGGAACAGATCCACGGGTGGGGCGATCTTGAGTTGCCGGGTGACGGTGGACAGCGGGGTCACCGTGTCCGCGATGATCGTGGGGCCGGGCTGGAACCGGCGCGGGTCGAAGCGGTGTTCACCGGTGACCAGCGTAGGAGCCAGCAGCAACCCGGCGACCAGGCCGGTGACCGCCAGGAGTGCGCCCGCGCTGGTCGGGGTGGGACGAAGCAGTAGGAGCAGGCAGGTCGCCGTCAGCACCGGGGCCGCCAGCGGATGAGCGCCCGGCTGTTCGCCGACAAGCAGCAACATCGCGATGAACGCCAGCACGGCGGGAAGCAGGGCGAGCAGCGGCCGGGCGCGGCGGCGGGTCAGCCAGGAACCCAGGAATCCCGAGGTCCACACCAGGACGGCCGGTGGTAACAGCAGATCCCCGGCGGGATCCGTGGGCAGGCCCACGGACAGCAGGTGGGCCCAGCCGGTGAGCAGCGCGGACAGTGGGTTGTTCGTCAGCCAGGGCAACACGACCAGACCGGCGAGGGCCGGCACAGGCGCCCAGCGGCCCAGCAGCGGAAGCGTCGCCGACAGTACGGCGGCTATCAGCAGCAGCGGAACGTAACCCCGATCGCCGAACAACGCCGGGCATAAGAGTGCGGACGAGGCGGCGGCCGTCGCACACAGCAGGGTTGTGCCGACGGTCCGGATCATCTCAGCACCAGGTTGTTCCACTGCCTGGCGAAGTCCTCGCTGGATTCCGCGCGGATGACGGTGAGCCCCGGGGCGGTGCGCGGCTGTCCGAAGTGGACGACGGTGATGTTCAGGAACCGGCCCCGGACCATGGCCAGGGACTCCAGTTTCGTCGGATCCGGATCGCCGGTGATCACCGTGAGGGCCACCCCCTGATCCGCGGAGGCGACGTCCAGCAGCACGTCGGTGCCCCGATCCTCGGCCGAGGGCGTGACCGTGGACAACGAGTCGAGCACGGTCGCCATGTCGCCGGTGATCGTCTGGCCCGCGGTGGTGCGCAGCTCCACCGGATGGCCGGCTCGCTCGGCGGCCACGGTCAGCGAAGCGGCGACCCGGACGGCGTCCTCGAAGGACCGGTCGTCCGACGTGTCCAGCAGTACCAGCTGACGTGGCTGATCCGGGACGACGGTGTGCCGGGCGACGAGCATGCCGGTGCGGGCCGAGGACGGCCAGTGGATCAGCCGCCAGTCGTCGCCCGGCTCGTATTCCCGCAGGCTGTGGAACGCCACGCCGCCCTGCGGGGCCAGGCTGGACGTCGGACCCTCCTCGTCCTGCGGGCCGCCCAGGGACACCGTGCGCAGTTCGTGCACCTGCGGATAGACGTGCAGTGTGCTGTCCACGCCCGCGGCCCGGCCACGGCGGATCAGCCGCAGCGGATCGGTGTGGCCGACGATCGGCGCCGGGATCGCGTACCGGCCACGCTTGGTCGTGGGCAGCGGGTAGTCGGTCTCCCAGCTCTCTCCGGTGGCCAGGTCGGGCAGCCACACCGTGCTGCGAGTGCCGTCCAGTTCCTCCACGACGGCCAGTGGTGGGGTGCGCCGGCGGCCGGTGTTGGTCACCGTCAGCCTGCCGCGTGCCTCGGTGCCCTCGAAGATCCGTTCCGGGCTGATCTGCCTGCTGACCGACAGTTCCGGTTTGGCCAGCAGCCACAGCGAGGCCAGCAGCAGCAGGGCGGCGCCGGTGATGCCGATCATCACCAGCTCGGGGTAGTCGGCGGCGAAGCCCGCGGCCAGCAGGACCGCCGAGGAGGCGGCGATGCCCCATCCGGTCGGTGTCAGCATGGTCAGGAGTCCATCGGCTGGCGCGGCACCGGGGTGGTCTTGAGGATCTCCCGGACGATCGACTCCGGCGTCTGCTGCTGCACCCGGGCCTCCGCGGTCAGCAGCAGCCGGTGGTTCAGCACCGGCACCGCGACCGCCTTCACGTCATCGGCCAGCACATACGGCCGGCCGGAACCCGCCGCGTAGGCCTGCGCGGCGGCGGCCAGGGCGATGCCACCACGCGGGCTGGCGCCCAGCCGGACGTCGTTGTGGCTGCGGGTGGACCGGACGATGGTCGCGATGTAGTTCTGCAGCTCGGGCGCGATGTGCAGACCCTGGACGGCCTGGATCATCAGCCGCAGGTCGTCCAGTTCCATCACCGACTTGAGCTCCTCGGGCTTCCGCCGGGCGACGCCGTCGGCCAGGATCCGGACCTCGTCCTCCAGGTTCTCCGGGTAGCCGATGTTGATCCGCATCATGAACCGGTCCAGCTGTGCCTCGGGCAGCGCGTAGGTGCCCTGGTACTCCACCGGGTTCTGGGTGGCGACGCACAGGAAGGGGTACGGCACGCCGAGCGGCTCGCCGTCCACGGTCACCTGGTACTCGGACATGACCTCCAGCAGCGCGGACTGCGTCTTGGGTGAGGCCCGGTTGATCTCGTCGCCGAGCAGGATGTTGGTGAACACCGGGCCCTGGCGGAACTCGAAACCGCCGGTCGACTGGTCGTACACCTGCACGCCGGTCACGTCCGAGGGCAGCAGGTCGGGGGTGAACTGGATCCGCTTCACGGTGGCGCCGGCGATCGATCGGGCGATGGCCTTCGCCAGGGAGGTCTTGGCGACGCCGGGCACGTCCTCGATCAGCAGGTGGCCCTGCGCGAGCAGGCACACCACGGCCAGCTTCACCACCTCGGGTTTGCCGTGGATGAAGTCTTCGATGTTCGTCGTCAGCTGCTGAAAACGGCGCTGCAGGATGGCCGCGTCGCGCACGGTGTTCCCCCTTGAGTGCTCCCCAGGACGGCCTAGTCCACCATGTTAGGCCGCGTTGCGCCAGCAGCAACCACCCATAGTGCCGTCCGGCGGGCACCGGGCGCGTGGTGCCCGCCGAACTGCGGTTATCAGCCGGTGAAACCGGCGAGGGCCTTGGTGAAGGCCAGGTCGGTCTGCGGGACACCGCTACCGCTGGTGTAGTCGCGGTTGACCGACCAGAAGCTCACCCGGCCGACGTGCTTCTCCGTGGCGTAGGCGAGGATCTGGTTCCAGCCGTTCAGGTCGGTGATCTTGCCCTCGTCGTCCTTTCCGTTCATCCCGGAGAAGCCGACACGCTTGTAGGCCTCGGCGTCGGTCAGCCCGAAGGTGTCCTGGACCTGCTTCTTCAGCCCGTCCACCGCGGTCCTGGTCGCTGCCGGGATGTCGCTGGTGCCGTCGTAGAAGTCGAACGGCATGACGGTGATCAGGTCGATGTTCGAGTTGTTGGACTTGGCCTTCTTGATGAACTCGGTACCGCCCGCGATGGGGCCGTTCTTGGTCGTCGGCACGGTGATCACCGTCTTCAGACCGGGGTTGTCGTCTTTGACGATCTTCAGGGCCTTGGTGATCTTGTCGATGACGGCGAGGTCCTTGTACTCCTCGTTCTCCGCGTCGATGTCGATCGCGGTGACCTTCAGGGTGTCGATGACCTTCTGGTAGGCGGCCGCGAGGGCGTTCGCGTCGGCGCAGTTGACGCCGAGCTTGTTCTTCTGGATGTTCGGCCCGGTCGCGCCGCCGATGGACACCGTGACGTCACCGCCGGCCGCCCGGATGGCCGCGATCTTGGCGACGTCCCGGGTCAGGTCGCCGGTGTTGTCCCAGCCCGGGGTGCACTGGCCGTTCGGCTTGTCGGTGATGAAGGCCAGGGTGAAGCTCTTGATGCCGGTCGCGGCCATCACCTTCACCGGGTCCTGCTTGTTCTCCCAGTCGTACAGGTACGGCGAGTTCAGCGCGGGGTCGACGGCGGTCTGCGCCACCGGGCTCAGCTGGATCTGCTGGGTCGTGATGACGGTGGCTCCCGCGAGGGCGGCAGCGGCAAGGGCATAGCGAAGCTTTCGCATGGTGGATGCCTTTCGGTGCAGGGAGGTACCACGGCGGATCGGCAGGGGAAGTGGGCGCCCTGTCAGGGGCGCCCACCGTCATCAGCCCTGGAAGGACGCGAGTGCCTTGGTGAAGGACAACGCGGGGGCGTCGATGCTGCTGCAGGAGTTGCCCGTCGGTTGCCCTGGGCATGGGTAGTCCCGGTTCACCGACCAGGTGCTCACCCGGCCAAGGTGCTTGTCCTTGGCGTAGGCCAGCATCTGGTTCCAGCCGTCGAGGGTCACCACCTCGGACCTGTCGGTGAGGCCGATCATCGACGAGAAGCCGATCTTGCGATAGGCCTGGTCATCGGTGAGGCCGAAGGTGGTCTTCACCGCCTTCTGCAGCCGGTCGACACCGTTCCTCGTCAGGGCGACCATGTCGGTGGCAGGGTCACCGTTGTCGAAGGGCATCAACGCGTACAGATCGATGCCCGCGTCGATCTCCTTGGCCTTGGTGATGATCTCCTGGGCCTCGGTGGGCAGGCTGTCGAGGTGATTCCCGAAGGTGATCACGGTCCGTACTGAGGGGTTGCGTTGTTTGGTGATCTTCAGTGCCTCGACGACCCGGTCTCGCTGGGCCTGCTCGGTGAACTCGCGGTCCTCGATGTCGATGTCGATCGCTTTGAGCCGGTAGGTGTCGATCACCTTCTGATAGGCATCCGCCAGTGCCTGCGGAGTCGAGCAGAACTCACCGAGTTTGTTGCCCGCCCAGCCGCCGATCGAGAAGGTGACATCGCCACCGGCCGCCCGGATCTTCTGCACCAGGGTGACGTCCCGGTCCAGCCGGTCCGCGCCGTCGAGAGTGGGTTCGCACACCGGACGGTCTCGGTCCGCGACCACGAAAGCCAGCGTGAACGCCTTGATCCCGGTTGTGTTCATCACCGCGACCGGGTCCTGTGGATTGCCATCGCTCCAGGAGTACAGATAGGGGGAATTCAGCACCAAATCGGCGGTCTGGGCCACCGTGCCGACCCGAACCTCGTGCGTGGTGAACAGGGTGGCGCCGGCCAGGGCCGCGGATGCCAGGGCGTAGTGGAGTTTCCGCATACCTATCAGCCCTGGAAGCCGGCGAGTGCCTTGGTGAAGGCCCAGTCGGTCTGCTCGGTGCCGCTGCACGAGTTGCCGGTCGGGTCCTGGCCCGTGCACTTGTGGTCGCGGTTGACCGACCAGAAGCTCACCCGGCCGACGTGCTTCTCCTTCGCGTAGGCGAGGATCTGGTTCCAGCCGTTCAAGTCGGTGATCTTGCCTTCGTCGTCGGAGCCGTTCATCCCGGAGAAGCCGACCCGCTTGTAGGCCTCGGCGTCGGTCAGGCCGAAGGCCGCCTTCACCTGGTTCTTCAGCCCGTCCACCGCGGTGCGGGTCGCTGCGGCGATATTGCTGGTCTGGCCGTCGTAGAAGTCGAACGGCATGACGGTGATCAGGTCGATGTTGGAGCCGTTGGCCTTCGCCTTCTGGATGTAGTCGCTGCCGCCCTCGATGGGGCCGCTGGCGGCGGTGGGCAGCGTGATGACCGTCTTCAGGCCGGGGTTCTTGTCCTTCACGATCTTCAGGGCCTTGGTGATCTTGTCGCGGATGGCCGCGGTCTTGTACTCCGTGCCCTCGGCGTCGATGTCGATCGCCGTGACCTTCGTCGTGTCGATCACCTTCTGGTAGGCGCCGGCCAGGGCCGTGGCGTCGGCGCAGGTGTCACCCAGTTTCTTGCCCGCGGCGCCGCCGATGGAGACCGTCGCGTCACCACCTGCGGCGCGGATGGTGCCGACCACCTTCGCCAAGCCGTCCAAGGTCCCGCCCGCACCGTCCACGATGGGAGCACAGGTGGCGCCGCTGATCACGAAGGCCAGGGTGAAGGACTTGATACCGCTGGCCGTCATCAGGCCCGGGATGTCGGTGGGCGCGGAGTCGCCGAGGTAGAGGTAGGGGGAGTTGAGGACCGGATCGGCGGCCGCCGCGGTCTGGGCGACGGAACCGACGGTCATCTGCTGTGCCGTCAGCACCGCGGCACCCGCCAGGGCGGCCGAGGCCAGCACGTAGCGAAGCTTGCGCATACGAATACGCCTTTCGACTCGCGCGCCACAACGCCGAGAAGGCGGCACCGGCGTGACCCACCGTCGGGTTCGGTGGAGTGCAGGGAGTCATCACGCAGGTTCGGCAGGGAGCGCGCCTCTCCAAAGTGGACTAGACCAATGGCGTCGTCAAGACAACTGACATATACCGGCTGGCCGCAGGGTCATAGCACCTACGGCCAACCGGTATAACGTTATTATCCTTGGTAGGTACCGAGGACCTTGGTGAAGTCCCAGTCGTTCTGCGGGATCCCGCTGCAGGTCGGGCCCGCGCCGCATCCGTAGTCGCGGTTGACCGACCAGAAGCTCACCCGGCCCAGGTGCTTCTCCTGTGCCCAGGCGACGATCTGCTTCCACGCGTCCAGGGTGACCTTCTCCAGGTAGGGCGGGTCGGTGATGCCGTTCATCGAGGACAGCCCGACCTTCCGGTAGGCCTGGTCATCGGTGAGGCCGAAGGCGGTCTTCACCGCCTCCTTGAGCCGGTCGACGCTGGTCTTGGTGAAGGCGGCCATGTCGGTGCTCGCGTTGCCGTTGTCGAACGGCATCAGGGTGAACACGTCGATGCCCGCGTCGGTCTCCCTGGCCTTGGTGATGAGCGCCTGCGCGACGGCGGGCAGCGCGTCCTTGGCGTTGCTCATGGTGACCACGGTCTTCACCGCGGGGTTCTTCTGCTTGACGATCTTCAGGGCGGCCACCACCCGCTCCCTGGCCGCCTGGATGGCTATCTCCTGGTCCTCGATGTCGATGTCGAGCGCCTTCAGCTGATAGGCGTCGATCACCTTCTGGTAGGCGGCGGCCAGAGCCTCGGCCGTGGTGCAGTTCTCGCCCAGTTTGTTGCCGCCCCATCCGCCGACGGACAGGATCACGTCGCCGCCCGCCGCGCGGATCCGGTCGACGAGGGGCTTGGCGCCGGTCAGTTCGTTGGGGCCGCTGTTGACCTCGATGGTGGGATCGCAGGTGCCCTTGGTCCTGCTGTTGATGAACGAGATGGTGTAGGCCTTCACGCCGGTGGCCGGGATGATCTTGGCGGGATCGGGCTGGGCGTAGAGCCCCAGGTAGAGGTACGGAGAGTTGATCACCGGGTCCACCGCCGCCGTCGCCGCGGTCGGGGACGGGTGCACCTGGTGGGTCGCGGTCAGGGTGGCGCCGGCCAGAGCGGCGGTCGCCAGGGCATAGCGGAGCTTGCGCATGGTCTTGTGCCTTTTCGCTCGGTCAGCCGTTGAAGGAGGCGAGTGCCCTGGTGAAGTCCCAGTCCTGCTGGGCGACGCCGCTGCAGGTGGCGCTGAGTTCGCCGGTCTCGCCGCCCGCGCACTGGTAGTCGCGGTTGACCGACCAGAAGCTCACCCGGCTCAGGTGCTTCTCCTTGGCCCAGGCGATGATCTGCTTCCAGTTGGCCAGTGAGACCTTCTCCCGCTTGTCCGTGATGCCGTTCATCGAGGTCAGGCCGATCATCCGGTACGCCTGCTCGTCGGTGAGCTTGAACGAGCCCTTCACCGCCTCCTTCAACCGGTCCACGCTGGTCTTGGTGAGGGCGAACATGTCGGTGCCCGCGTTGCCGTTGTCGAACGGCATGAGGGTGAACAGGTCGATGTTCGCGCTGGTGGCGGCGGCCACGGAGATCATGTCCACGTTCTCGGTCGGCAGGCTGTCGAGGTGGTTGCCGAAGGTGACCACGGTCCGCAGGCCGGGATTGTTCTGCTTCACGATCTTCAGCGCCGCGACGACCTTGTCCCGCGCCGCCTTGTCCAGGACCTCCTTGTCCTCGATGTCGATGTCGAGGGCCACGGTCCGCGTGCTGGTGACGATCTTCTGATAGGCGGCGGCCAGTGCGGTGGCGCTGGCGCAGTTCTGGCCGAGCTTGTCGCGGACACCCTCACCGCTGTAACCGCCGACGGACACGGTGATCTCACCGCCCGAGGCGCGGATCGCGCTGATCACCTGTTCCGGGGTGGTGCCGCCGCCGTTGGCCCACACGGGGCTGCAGTTGCCGCCGGGGTCGGTGAAGAACGCCAGCGTGTACGACTTGACGCCGGTCGCGGCGACCAGCTTGGGGATGTCGGGCTTCACCCAGTTCCCCAGGTAGATGTACGGCGAGTTGATCACCGGATCCACCGCCGCGGCCGTATGGGCCGCGGGGGACTGGCCGATCTGCTGGGCGGTGACCAGTGCCGAGGCCGCCAGGACGGCCGATATCAGGGCATAGCGAAGTCTGCGCATGATGGCGCCTTTCCACCGCGCACTCACCGGCCGGACAGGCGGCGCCGCGTGGCCCACCGGCTGGGGCCGGTGGAGTGCAGGGAGAGACCACGGCGGTCCGGCGGGGGAGCGCGCCCTCTCAAAGTGGACCAGACCATGGCCGTCGTCAAGATCCCGGCTCGTAAACCGACGGGCACATCCGGGGTTGTCGGTGCACAGGCCTAAACTGACGGACGTGGCAGGACGGATCCGGGAAAGTGACATCGCGGCGATTCGGGATCGCGTCCGGATCGACGAGGTCATCAGCGACCATGTGACCCTCGGCAGGGCCGGCGGTGGCTCGCTCAAGGGCCTGTGCCCGTTCCACGACGAGAAGTCGCCCTCGTTCAACGTGCGGCCGTCCCACGGCACCTTCCACTGCTTCGGCTGTGGCGAGGGTGGCGACGTGATCGCCTTCGTGCAGAAGATCGACCACCTCAGCTTCCAGGAGTCGGTGCAGCGGCTGGCCGACCGGATCGGCCTCCAGCTCACCTACGAGGGCGGGGACGGCAAGAGCGTCATCCAGCGGGACCGGGGCAGCAAGATCCGGATGCTGGAGGCGCACAAGGTCGCCGCGCTCTTCTACCAGGAACAGCTGGTCACCAATGAGGCCGAACTGGGCCGCAAGTACCTGGAGGAGCGGGGCTTCGACCAGAACGCCGTGGCGACCTTCGGCTGCGGCTTCGCGCCCAGCGGCTGGGACCGGCTGACCAAGCACCTCATCGGCCGCGGTTTCACCGTGGACGAGCTGTACAAGTGCGGCCTGTCCCGCGAGGGCAGGCAGGGGCCGATGGACCGGTTCCACAAGCGGCTGCTGTGGCCGATCAGGGACCTGTCCGGTGACACGGTCGGTTTCGGCGCCCGGCGGATCTTCGAGGACGACCCGATCCAGGCCAAGTACGTGAACACCTCCGAGACGCCGATCTACAAGAAGTCGCAGGTGCTCTTCGGCCTCGACCTGGCCAAACGGGAGATCGCCAAGCGCCGCCAGGCCGTCGTCGTCGAGGGGTACACCGACGTGATGGCCATGCACCTGGCCGGTGTGCCCACCGCGGTCGCCTCCTGTGGCACCGCCTTCGCCGCCGACCACATCTCGGTGCTGCGCAGGCTGCTGATGGACGACGCGTCGTACCGGGGTGAGGTGATCTTCACCTTCGACGGGGACTCGGCCGGGCAGAAGGCGGCCATGAAGGCCTTCGAGGACGACCAGAAGTTCGCCACCCAGACCTACATCGCGATCGCGCCGGACGGCATGGATCCCTGCGAGCTCCGGCAGGCCAAGGGTGACGCGGTGGTCAAGGACCTGGTGGCCCGGCGTACCCCGCTGTTCGAGTTCGCCATCAAGTCGATGCTCAAGCAGATCAACCTGGACACCGCGGAGGGCAGGGTCGACGCCCTGCGCCTCGCTGTCCCCGAGGTGGCCAAGATCAAGGACATCTCACTCCGGGACGACTACGCCCGGCTGCTGGCCGGCTGGGTCGGCTGGGAGGACGTCAGCGGAGTGGTGAAGCGGGTCCGGCAGATCTCCATGGGTGGCGGGGAACCCGCGCCCAAGCCGCGCCGTCAGCTGGTCGACCCGAACCAGCACGCGCTGGAGGTCGCGGTCGACGGCCCGGCGGCGCCCCGGCGCAACGACCCGCGGCTGCTCTCCCAGCGCCAGGCGCTCAAGGTCGCGCTGCAGTACCCGGCGTTCGCCGGTCCGGTGTACGACTCGCTGCCGGACGAGGCGTTCGACAATCCCGCCTATCTGCTGGTGCACAAGGCGATCCTCGCGGCGGGTGGCACCGCCTCCGGCCTGGCCGGCCCGGGGCTGGTCGACGCGGTCAGCAAGCGGATCCAGTACCAGAGCATGCGCTCGCTGGTCACCGAGCTCGCGGTCGAGGGCCTGCCGACCAGGGGAGAGCCGGACAGCAGGTATGTCGGCAGCGTGCTGGCGGGCCTGCAGGAGGCCCTCGTGGGCAAGCAGATCGCCGACATCAAGTCCAAGCTGCAGCGGGTCAACCCCCTGGAGGATCGCGACGAGTACTACGCGATCTACGGCGATCTCGTGGCCATGGAGGAGTACCGCACGGCGCTGCGTTCCCAGGCGATGGGCGCCCTCTGATGGCCACGTTCCTGCGCAGGCTCGGCGCCGTGCTGACCGGTCGCCCGCTGCTGCCGGACGGTGTACGGCTGCCGCTGACCGACGACGAGCACGTGGTGGCGCAGGCCCGGTCCGGGAACAGGCACCTGATCGCCACCCAGTACGGCCTGTGGATCACCGATGGCACCGAGCCGGAGCCGCGACGGACCGGCTGGCACCTGATCAGCAAGGCGGAGTGGCGGTCCGGTGCGCTGGAGCTGACCGTCGCCGACGAGACCGGCGAGCTGGGCGCGGCGGTACTGCTCACCGATCGCGCGGTGCGGCGGTATCCCCTCGACCAGCCGGGCACGCTGCCCAAGGCGGTGTACGACCGGGTCACCGGATCCATCCGGTCCACCCACCGGCAGGAACTGCCCGGCGGCGCGGCCTGGTTCGTGCAGCGCAAGGTCCCCGGCCGGGATGGCGTGATCCTCCAGGTCCGCCCCGACCCCGGCACGGACCCGGCGGTCGTCGCCGACCTCGCCGCCGAGGTCGCTCGTAAACTCGGTCACTGACCCGGGCAGGGGACTTTCCCTCGGCCCTCGATCGGCATAAAGTACGTACGTACGGTTTGCTAAGGAGGGCTCATGTGGGATCCGACGACCTACCTCGACTTCGCCGACCACCGCGCCCGGCCGTTCCATGATCTGCTGGCCAGGGTCGGCGCCGTCGATCCGCGCCGGGTGGTGGACGCCGGCTGCGGCCCGGGCAATGTAACCGGGTTGCTGGCCGAGCGCTGGCCGAAGGCCGAGCTGGAGGCCTTCGACTCCTCGCCGGAAATGGTCGCCCAGGCTCGGGAGCGCGGCCTGAACGCGCGGGTGCTCGACATCCGGGAATGGCAGCCGGCCGCCGACACCGATGTGGTGATCAGCAATGCCGTGCTGCAGTGGATTCCGGAACACGAGGAGCTGCTGCCGGGCTGGGTGGCCGCGCTGCCCCCGGAAGCCTGGTTCGCGTTGCAGGTGCCGGGAAATCACGGCGACCGCACGCACCAGATCATCGGAGAACTGGCGGCCACCCAGCGCTGGTCCGGTCTGCTGGACGGGTTCCGCCCGGAACGGGGTGTGCCGGCGGCGGCCCGCTACGGCGACATCCTGGCCGTCGCCGGTATGGCCACCGACGTCTGGGAAACGACCTATGTGCACCGCCTGACTGGCGAGGATCCGGTGTTGCACTGGGTCAGTGGCACAGCCCTGCGGCCGATCCGGGCGAAACTGGACGACGAGCAGTGGGCCCGGTTCACCGCCGAGCTGGCACCCCGGTACCGGGAGGAATACCCGGTCCGGTCCGACGGGACGACCTGGCTGCCGTTCCGCCGGGTCTTCGCCGTCGGCCGCAAGGTCTAGCGGATCACCGTGTCCCGCGGTTCCGGCACCGTCATGTCGTGTTCCAGGGTGCCCGGAACGAACTCGCTGACCTTCGCCCGCGCCACTCCGGCGGCACCCTGCACGGCGGGGTGGTCGGCGACCTGGCGGTACAGCTTCATGATCTGTTCGTAGCGCTCGTGACCCGCTTTCGCCCCGAGTACATAACCCACGGCGACTCCCAGCAGGAGTTTCAGCATGGCGACCTCCTCGCGTTCTCCCCCAGGACATACCCATCCTGGCGCACCGCAACCCTCGGCGGAACATCGAAACAGGGGGGTGGTGAAAACGTGCTTCCGGGATGCTGTAAAGTTCTTCTCAACAGGGCAGCGGGCCTCACAGCCCCGGTTCTGACAACTACAGACCTTCCTCCTTAGCTCAATTGGCAGAGCATTCGACTGTTAATCGAAGGGTTACTGGTTCGAGTCCAGTAGGAGGAGCGGAAAGCCTAGGGAGCCCCTGTCTACGAATAGCGTAGACGGGGGCTTTCCTCTGTGTTTTGTGGGGCTCTCGCCCCACGCCCCAAGCCAGGAGGGCCTTCGGCCCCCTGGACCCCCGACGCCATCTTGCTCGGGGGCTTCTGGTGGTTATGGGGGAATGGGCGGGCGCTCATCGGGCTGTGGTGCTCTCTGGGTCTTGACCTCTGGGTTTCTGTCCTCCGGTTGGGTTATTCGGTGGGAGGAATGGGGGCTTTCTTGATCGATTCGTGTGGGTGGGAAGATCAAAAAAGTGTCTTAGGGCTATGATCCCGCCCGTGGTCATCCAGTAGGGTTTCCCGTACCGGGGGAAGTAGCTCAGCTGGTCAGAGCAGCAGACTCATAATCTGTCAGGTCGTGGGTTCGAGCCCCACCTTCCCCACCAATTAACTGCGCTGTACCCGGGCGACCGATGAATTCACACCGCCCGGACGGTCAGTCCCGGTATGACCATTCATCTTGACCGGCGATTCAGTGACCCCAGTGCCGTGGCCACGCCGTGGGACGAGACCGAACGGGTGCTGCGTGCGGCGCAGCTGTACTGGCTCACGACGGTACGTGCCGACGGCAGGCCACACGTCACCCCATTGATCGGAGTCTTCGTCGACGATGCGGTGCATTTCTGCACCGGGCTCGACGAGCAGAAGACCCGCAACCTGGCGCACGCCGCCCAGGTCGCGATCACCACCGGCGGGAACTCCTGGGCCGCCGGGCTGGATGTGGTCGTGGAGGGCACGGCCCGGCGGATCGAGGACCGGCCGACGCTGCACAAGGTCGCCGGGGCCTACCTGGACAAGTACGGCGAGCCCTGGAATTTCACCGCCGGCGACGGAGTTCTCACCCACCCGGATGACGAGAACGTCGCCGCGTTGTTCCGGGTGGAGCCGGACAAGGTGCTGGCCTTCGCCAAACAACCCCACGGCCAGACCAGCTACCGCATCCGGAACGCCCGGCGATAGGCACCGGGAGTGGTGCCGACCTGGGCGCGGAACCGGCGCCGCAGGTTCACCGGCGAGACCAGACCGACCCGGGTGGCGATCGCCTCCACCGGCAGATCCGTGGTCTCCAGCAGGGTGCGGGCCTCGGCGATCCGGCGGGACAGCAGCCAGGCGCCGGGGCTCATGCCCAGTTGCTCGGTGAAACGCCTGGCTAGGGTGCGTGGGGAGATGCTCAGCCGGTCGGCGAGCTCGGTGACCGACAGGGTGCCGCCCAGCCGCTCGCCCGCCCAGGTCAGCAGGCCGTCGAGCGCGTCCCCGGGTGGTGCCGGCGGTGCGTACTGGGCCTGGCCGCCCTCCCGGTGGGGCGGCATGACCAGGTGCCTGGCCACCAGGGCGGCGTGTGCGGCGCCGTGATCCCGGCGGACCAGGTGCAGGCACAGGTCGATGCCCGCGCCCGCTCCCGCGCTGGTGGCGACGTCCCCGTTGTCCACGTAGAGCACGTCCGGTTCCACCCGGACCTGGGGGAAGGCGGCCGCCAGTTCGGCGGTCGCCGCCCAGTGGGTGGTCGCCGGGCGGCCGTCCAGGAGGCCGGTCTGGGCCAGTGCGAACGCCCCCGAGCAGATGGTGATCAGCCGCGCACCCCGGGAGTGGGCGGCCAGCAGGGCCCGGCGCAGTTCACCCGGCAGTGGGGCGTTCTTCGGCTGCCAGCCCGGGATGAGCACGGTGTCTGCGCTGGTCAGCGCCGAGAGATCGCGCGTCACCGACATGTCGTACCCGGCCGTGGTCGGAATGGAGCCGGGCGTCTCGGTACACACCTCGAACTCGTAGTACCGCTGTGTGCCTGGCGGCTCACGGGAGAACACCTCGGACGCGCAAGCGAGCTCGAAGATCGACTGTACCGGCCGGACCACGGCCACCACGCGATGCATGGCAGAAAAGTACCCCAGGGTGTCTTTCTTGACACTGTCTCGCCGTATCGGGTGATCGGCAAGGTGGAGATATGAACCCAGAGATCCTCGCTCAGCGCGACTACGTCTCCGTCTCGCCCGCCGATGTCCCGGCCCGCGAGCTGTTCCCCGGGGTCCGGCATCGCCTGCTGTGGACCGGAACCGGTGGCGCCACGGCCAACCTCCTGGAGCTCGATCCCGGCGCCCGCTGGCCGCACCGGGACGAGCACACACCCGGCCCGGAGGAGGTCTACGTCGCCGCCGGCACCTTCAACGACGGCGCGCGGGACTACCCGGCCGGGACCTTCCTGCACGCTCCGGCCGGGTCCTGGCACGTGCCGCAGACCGCGACCGGCTGCACCCTGTTCGTCTTCTACCCGGAGGGCTAGTACAGGTTCTGCTTGTAGTCCATCTCGACACCGGCGCGGAGCAGTCGTTCGTTGCTCATGCCGCGGATCAGCTTGGCGGCGAAGCCGGTGGTCTCGTTCAGTTTCATGTGGTCCGCCCAGACCTTCGACGCCCGGGGCAGCTGTGCGGGATCGGCATGCCGGTCGGTGTCCCAGAGCCGGCTGTCCCGGATGGCGGCGCTCACCGCGAGCCGGCTGTGCACGACCTCCAGCAGCAGGACCGCCTTGGGGGCCTTCCCGCGTTCGGCCATGGATTCCAGCAGCTCGGGGTCGGTGCTCAGTGACGCCGTGCCGCTGAGTTCCAGGGTCCGGTCGTCGCCGGGGCACAGTGCCACGACGGCCACCTCGGGGTGCTCCAGCACATTGTGGAAGGTGTCCGTCCGGCGGTTTCCCGGCCGCTCGGCGATCGCGACGGTCGTCGGGCCGATCGGCCGGATCACGCCGGGCGGATCTCCCTTCGGGCTGGCGTCCGCGTTGTCCGCGCCGTCCCGCGAGGTGATCACCGTGAAGGGGGCGGCCGCCAGGAACGCGGTCGCGGCGGCACCGAGACCCTCCTCGGCCGTGTCCGCCGCCGAGGGGGTGGCCGGCGACCAGAGATTCGACCGCAGCACCGCCTTGCCGCAGTGCAGGAACGCCTCGGTGACGGTCAAGCCGCCGGCCCGCACCGTTCCGTTGATCCGCAGCGTCTCCCGCCAGCCGGGGATCAGCACCAGCAACGCGGCGCCGGTTCCGGGTGCGGCGTCGGCGGGCAGCGGCAGCGGCAGGCTGGTCGGGCTCTCCGGGACGGCGAAGCCCACGGCACCGCCGAGTACCTCGGCTCGTGGCCTGCCGTCGCCGTCGAGATAGCCGAGCACCATGGCGGGCGACAGCGAGAGCAGATGCTCGCAGTGCTCGTCGAGCCGGTCGATCGACTTCATCATGACTGGCAGCATCCTGCTGCCCACGGCCTTTTCGAGTTCCCCCACGTTACAGATGATCCCCATGAGGCCAGCCTAACCAGCCAGTACGGTGATCGGTATGCGAGCGGAGCGGCTGGTGGCGTTGTTGTTCACCCTGCAGAGCAGGCGCAGCGCGACGATCGGCGAGCTCGCCGAGGCCTTGGACGTGTCCGAGCGGACGATGAGCCGGGACGTCGCGGCGTTGCAGGCCGCCGGGGTTCCACTGTGGACGGAGCCGGGCAGGCACGGCGGGGTCCGCCTCGTGGACGGCTGGCGCAGCAGGCTGGACGGGCTGACCTCCCGGGAGGCCGTGGCGATCTTCGCGATGGGTGTGCCCCGGGCGCTGACCGAGCTCGGGCTGGGCACCGCCGTCTCCGCCGCGCACGCCAAAGTGGCCGCCGCCATGCCCGCCGCGCTGCGGGACCAGGCACAACACCTGGCGCAGCGGTTCCACCTGGACGCCCCGGGCTGGTTCCGCGATCCGGACTCCACCGAGCAGTTGGCGGTCCTCGCCCGTGCGGTGTGGGAGCAGCACCGGGTCCTGGTCGGCTACCGGGGAAAGGAGCGGGAGCTGGAACCACTGGGCCTCGTGCTCAAGGCGGGCAGCTGGTATCTGGTCGCCGGGGTCGAGGACACCGTGCGGACCTACCGGGTCGGCCGGGTCGAGTGGGCCGAGCCCCTCGACGAGCACTTCGACCGGCCGGCCGATTTCGACCTGGCCGGATGGTGGGCGCGGTCCTCCGCCGAGTTCGCCGAATCGCTGGTGCGCACCCGGGTGCTGGTGCGGCTCAGCCCCCAGGGGGTGCGCACGTTGCCCGCCGTGCTGGGTGCCGACCAAGCCGTTGTCGCGCTGGCCGGGGCCGGGGCGCCCGATGCCGAGGGGTGGATCGAGGTGGAGCTGGGCCTGGAGGAGCCGCACATCGCCGCGGACCAGCTATTGCCGCTCGGCGCGGGGGTGGAGATCCTGTCGCCACCCGCCGTGCGCGCCGAGTTCGCCGACCTCGCACGGCGGATGGCCGACCGTCACCGGTAGCCGGTGGCGTCCGCGGGTTTCCCCGCCGCTTCCACTTCGGCGATGTACCGCCAGGCATCCGGACGGCTGCCGTCGGTGTCGTCGATGTCGTAGGTCTGAGCCAGCTGGAAGCTGCTGAGTGTCTGGCCGGTGTACCGCGCCCGGTCCGGATCGGCGGCCAGGGCGGCGACTCCGCGGCCGACGAACACCGGGGACTCGGAGATCACGAAATGCGGTTCCTTGGCCGCCGCGTCCCGCCAGTTCTGTTCCGTCACCCCGTAGTGGGTCAGCATCGCCTCGGAACGCAGCCAGCCCGGGGTCACGGCGACCGCGGTGGTGCCGTACTCCTTCGTCTCGTGCCCCTGGGCCATCGCCAGCAGATTGCCGTTGACCTTGGCCAGGTAGTAGGCCAGGCATGAGCCTTCACGGAACTTCGCGTTGTACTCGGCGGTGCCATCGGTCAGGTCGATCAGCAGACCACCCGGTTTGCGGATCACCAGCGGCAGCAGCACATGGCTGGTGATGATGTGCGCGTCGATGCCCAGCCGGATCATCCGCAGGCTGGCGTCCAGGGAGTGCTCCCACACGGGTTTGGCCCACTCCATCAGGTGATCGCCGCCCCAGATCCCGTCGACCAGGATGTCCAGCCCGCCGTGCTCGGCGTCGATCCGCGCCGCCAGCCCGCGGACCTGGTCCGGTTCCAGGTGATCCACCCGCAACGCGATTCCGGTGCCGCCCGCCTCGGTGATCAGCCGGACGGTGTCCTCGATGGTCTCCGGACGGTCCACTTCGGACCTGTGCGTTCCGCTGCTGCGCCCGGTGACGTACACGGTCGCCCCGGCGCGCCCCAGTTCCACCGCGATGGCCCGGCTGGCGCCCCGGGTTCCGCCGGCCACCACCGCGACCTTGCCGTTCAGGTTCGTGTCCATATCGGACACCCTGGGCGTGAACCCTGACAGATCGTGTCAGGATTCCCCGTCCGTTATGGTGCCGGCATGGGGGATCGACGGGAGCAGTTGCAGGAGTTCCTGCGCAGCAGACGGGCCAGGCTGATGCCCGTGGACGTCGGGTTGCCACCGGGTACCCGGCGGCGCACGCCGGGGCTGCGCCGCGAGGAGGTCGCGCTGCTCGCCGGGGTCGGCGTGTCCTGGTACACCTGGCTGGAACAGGGCCGGGAGATCACCGTGTCGGCCGGGGTGCTCGACGCCATCGCCCGGACACTGCGGCTGACCGAGCCGGAACGGGTGCACCTGTACCTGCTGGCCGGGCTCAACCCGCCGATCCTCCGGCCACCCGGCGTCGCGGCGCCGCCGCCGGAGATCCGCCGCCTGGTCGACGGCTGGGCGCCCAACCCGGCGCTGCTGCTGGACCGCTACTGGAACCTCCTCGCGGTCAACGAGCCGGCACGCACGATCTTCGGCTACCGGGCCGGGGACACCAACTGCCTGGTCGCCTTCTTCACCAGCGAGAACTTCCGCGACGCCCGGGAATCCACGGCGGCCGAGGTCGTCGCCGGCTACCGGGCCCTCGCCGCGCAGTCGCCCGACGATCCCGAATACCACCGGCTGGCCGCCGAACTCGGTGCGCGCAGCCCGGAGTTCGCCCGGTTGTGGGACCGGCACGAGGTCGGCACGCACGCCCGCGCGGTGAAGCGGGTGGCCGGTGGCCTGACGTTCGACGTGACCACCCTGGTGGTGCCCGGCCAGCCGGACTGGCGGCTGGAGCTCTATCAGCCCAGCGTGGTGGTGCCGGTCCCCGGATAACCAGGCACTGCCGGGTATCGCCGGTTCGACGCAGGCTGGTGCCATGAGTGAACGCACTGCACTGATCACCGGCGGCGGCAGCGGCATGGGCCTCGCGCTGGCTCGCCTGCTGGTCGCCGACGGCACCCGCGTCGTGATCACCGGCCGGGACCGGGAACGGCTGGACAAGGCGGCCGCCGAACTGGGGGAGCGGGCGATCGCGGTCCCCGGGGACGTGGCGGACCTGGCGGACATCGATCGGCTGATGACGGTCGTCCGGGACCGGGCCGGGCACCTGGACATGGTGTTCGCCAATGCCGGGGTGGCGTCGTTCCAGCCGATGCCGGAGGTCACCGAGTCCGAGTTCGACCGGGTCACCGGGATCAACTTCAAGGGCGTCTACTTCACCATCCAGCGCGCCCTTCCACTGCTCGCCGACGGCGCCTCGATCGTGATCAACGCGTCCTGGACCCTGCACCGCGGCCTGGACGGCGGCTCGCTGTACTCGGCGACCAAGGCGGCCGTGCACAACCTCACCCGCACCCTCGCCGCCGAATTGGCGCCCCGCCGTATCCGGGTCAATTCGGTGAGTCCCGGTTACATCGAAACGCCCATGTACACGGCGAATGTGTCCGCCGATACCGCGGCCTCCGTGGTGAAAGGAATTCCGGCGGGCCGGATCGGTTCCGCCGAGGAGGTGGCGAATGTCGTGCGCTTTCTCGGATCGGTGGAATCCGGGTATGTCAACGGTCAGGACCTCGTCGTGGACGGCGGGCTCGTCGCCGTGGCCGGGCAGGCGTTGTAGCTGGTAGGCGTGTCGCCGGACTGTCCGGCGCATGCCTGGACAGGGCGACGCCTTCCGGCGGGATGGGGGTCGTGGTCCGCTGGTCTCCTCGTCCTACAGGGGAGAAGGAACATGTATCGGAAGACCATTCTGGGAATTGTCGTCGCGCTCGGTTTTCTGGGAACGAGCGTGGCCACTGCCGAGCCTGCCGGTGTGCAGAGCAATGCGGAGAAATGCACGGCCCGGTCGAACAACCAGCTCTATGTCTGGGCCAGGAACTCCTATTGCGACTACACCATCCGGATCCGGGCGGAGTACACCGACGGAACCGCCGGCGCGTGCAAGTCGCTCAACCGCGGTGAGGAGAAGAGCTGGGGCTACGGCTGGAAGTACCGGAAGTTCGTCGACTGCTGATCGATCACCCGGTCACCCCGTCCGCCGATCCGGCGGGCGGGGTGTCGTGCAGCCGGACCGGGGTCGAGACGCCGACACAGCGGGACAGCACGGCCTGACCCGGCTCGCCGGAGAACTCCGGGACGTCCTGCCACCGGCCCTCGTTCTCGCCACACGGCAGGTACACCGCCGGGCTGCTCGCCCGCTTCACGGCGGACAGCACGGTGCAGTGTTCGATGTGCTTGCCACCCGTGGCGGTCCGATCGGTGGTCACCAGATGCAGGCCGACCTCCGCTGCCCGCTGGATGACCGAGCGCAGTGGTTCCAAGGGCCACTGGGCCATGGGGGACTCCGGCTCCCGTACAGCGTGGAGGTCATCGATCACCAGGAACAGCTCCGGACCCGTCCATGGACCGGCCAGCCGCTTGGTCATACTCGTGATCACGTCCGGCAGAATCGAGGGCAGGTCGTCCCGCTCGCCGACATGGGCCAGCAGGTGTTCTCCGTCGACCACGTCCCTCAGGGACCCCGAATAGTCGATCACGACGATCAGGGCTTCCTGGGCGGTGTACCGCTCGGTGATGCCCTTCATGACGGTGCGCAGCAACGTGGACCGGCCCGTCTTCGCCGCACCGAAGGCCATCAGGTGCTGGTGGATGCTGAAATCGACCTCCACGGGCCCACCGTCCTCGCCGGTGCCGATGGCGATGCGCCGCCCGGTATCCGGGAAGCCGAGGTCCACGATCCTGGCCTGGCGACCCTGCTCCAGCACCAGGGCGGGTTCCCCCGGTATGTCCGGTTTCATGTTGCTCGGCCGGTAGTGCACCGGGTAGCCGGCCTGCAGCAGCGTCGGGATACGACGCTGCCTGAGATCGCCCAGCAATTGGGCGTGCCGCGCACTGTGGAACGCCTCCGGGCGCGCGGTGACGATCAGGTGCAGGCCGATGTGCCGCGCGTGCGGCAGGAACGGCTCCCACTGCACCAGCCGCCGATAGTTAGGCAGGCCGTTGACGATGATGAACAGTTTCGGACCGCGCCACGCGGTGCGCACGCGGTGTTCCATTGACTTGGCCACGTCCGACAGCGTCGTTTCGAGCTCGTCATCGCTGCGGTGATACGCCAGCAGATAGTCCTCCGGGACGGCGCCTCCCAGGGTGTTCTCGCCGTCGAGCACCAGGATGAGCGCTTCCGCCGCGGTGTACCGCTGGGTAATGCCGCTGATTGCCGCGCGCAGCAGCGCGGCGTGCTCGGACAGGCTGGTCCCGAAGGCCAGCAGGTGATGCTCCAGGCTCAGCGGGGGAGTGGTGGCGGTCGTCGCCCCGGCAGCCGCCGGTTCGGACGGGTCAGGGGTGTCCAGTGCCTGGAAGCGAACCGGTTCGCCACCGCCGGGACGCACCAGGTCGGCCCGACCGGCCGGGCCCTCGGAGACCTCGATCGAATCGGGTAGCCTGCCACCGCCGGGCATACCGGGCAGCACGATCGCGAGGGAGCGCTCCCGCGCCGCACCGAGCACCCGGTCGTACAGCTGCTTGTACGCGGCCTCCGCGGAACACGCGGCGATCAGGTGCAGGCCGATGCTGCCGGCCAGGCCGAGCATCTCGCCCAGCGGCGCCAGTTGCTGCTGGAAGCCGTTCATCAGCTGCTCGTAGTCGTCGACGACGACGAACACGTCCGGCCCCGTCCACCAGGCCTGGTTGCGGCTCTGCCGCTGGGTGATGTGTGACCCCGGCACGCGTTTGCGCAGCGACGTGATGACGTCACCCAGCATGTGGTCCATCGACCTCGTGGTGACCGCGTGACCGAGCAGGTGCTCCTCGTCGACCAGGCCGGACAGCGAGTGGTGCGGGTCGAGTACCAGGAACATCGCCTGCTCCGGGGTGTACTGCCCGGTGATGCCCTTGATCACCGTTCGCAGCAGGGTCGTCTTGCCGGACTCCCGGTCTCCGAAGATCGACAGATGCTGGTCGTCGGCGAAGTCCACCTCGATCCGCCCGCCGTCCTCGGTCGTGCCGAGGGGGATGGGCCTGCGCGGGGGTTCGGTGCGCGTGATGGGGGTGAGCCAGCCGGCCTCGGCCATCGCGACGATCATTTCGTCCCACTGCTGGAACGGGACCATGCCGAGCGGCAGATAGCTGGTCGTGCCCTGGTTCTGCGTGGTCAGCCGGGCCTGGTCCCGGTCGACCTCGATCCGGAAGGCGAAGTAGGCGTCCAGTCCGGGAACCGCGTCCGGCTCGGCCATCTCGAACAGCAGGTGCACGTTGACCGAACGCCCCATCCGGCACAGGGTGAACAGGGTCTCCCGCAATTCGGGACCACCCGCGTACCGATCCGCCTGCACCAGCACCACGACCAGCTCGGGGATGGCCGGGAGTCCGGGGTCCCCGGCCCGGCGCTGCCGGTAGTCGTCGACGTGTTTCGCG
Organism: Pseudonocardiaceae bacterium YIM PH 21723; assembly: GCA_003600225.1. Classification (GTDB taxonomy): domain Bacteria; phylum Actinomycetota; class Actinomycetes; order Mycobacteriales; family Pseudonocardiaceae; genus QZFT01. The sequence goes on along the minus strand of QZFT01000023.1, from coordinate 220,237 downwards.
CCGGCCTGTTCCAGCATCCGTTGCCGTCGGCGCAGCTCGGCCCACAGCTCATCGGCCACCCGGGCGGGCTGGTCGGTGGCGTCGATCGTCGCGATGCCGTGTGGCAGCTGGGCCACGTTCATGAAGGTAGTGGGCGCTCCGGCGTGCAGGAACAGGAACTCCAGGTCCTCCGGCGAGTGCGTCGCCATCAGCCCGCCGATGATGTCGCGCAGCACGCCCACCCAGCGATCGCCGGTGCGGTCGATGATCAGGCCGTGCGGGCCGTCGCCGTGCCGGAACACCGGAGTGAGGTCCAGCATGACCGGCTGGCCGATGAGGTTCACGCCGATCGGGACCCGGTAGCCGGGCTTGCGGCCGATCCGGTCCGCGGTCCACGGACCGCCGGTCAGCTCCAGCACGGTCGGCCGTCGCCAGGTCTGCGGCGGCAGGGGCTGGCGGGCCTCGGCGATGGTGAACAGGCCGCTGGTGTGCGCCGAACCCACTGGTTGCTCGTAGACCTGGCCGGCCGCCCGCCGCACCAGATCCGCCGCCGTGGTCGGCGTGTTGCTGCCCGACCGGAGCACGTCGGCCAGCGCCGCGGTGAACGGATGGTCGTACGCGGTCACCGGAGCCTGAGCGGGACTGAACCGGCCGGTCGCCGCGGTCAGGAAGGTGGCGTCACCGAGGTCCGGCACCGCGGTGACGGGCGCCATGCCCACCGGCGGGTCCAGGTCCTGCAGCACACAGTCCAGGAAGACCGCCTTCCGGCTCGCCTGGCAGCGGTCCAGCATCTCCTGCAACCGCACGTCCGGGAGGGCGGTGGACTGTGGCTGGTCGAGGGCCGTGTCCGCCACCCGCAGGTAGAACCGGTCGTTCTGCCTGCGGGTGGCGAGCAGCTCGCCGATCACGTGGACCAGCACCGTGTCTTCGGCCTGGCAGCCCTCGAGCAGGCGCTCCAGGGCGCGCTCGGCGGTGGCCCTGTCCGGCTGGAGCAGGACGTTCGCCGAGGCGAAGCGGCCGATGCGCCGATGTCGCAGCAGCAGGGCGAGCCGGTTGGCGTCGTCGGTGACCTGTCGCAGATCCTCGGGACCACGTGAGTAGCCGATGATCAGTGCACGGCGTTGTCCTGCCATTGGCCTACCCCCACTGCTGCATATGGTCGGGCCAAGATATCAACTCGTGATCTTCGTGTAGTGGGCGGCGATCTCGTCGCTGGTGGTGATCCAGGCATCCGGTTGCGCGGCCAGGAATTCCAGCGCCTGGTCCAGGTACTTCGCCCGGAACGGCTGGCCGATCACGAAGGGGTGCAGTGGAATCGACATCACGCGTCCACTGTGGATGGAGTCGGCGCGCAGCTGCTCGTACTGGTCGATCACCATCTGCAGGTACTCCGGACCGGTGTGCACCCTGCTGAAGATGACCAGGTCGTTGAGCTCCACCGTGTACGGGACGCTCAGCATGCCCGGGACGTTGAGCCGGTAGGGCTGGTCGTCGTTCGTCCAGTCCAGCACGTAGCTCAGTCCCAGCTCGGCCAGCAGTTCCGGGGTGTGGAACGTCTCGGTCAGCCCGGGGCCCAGCCAGCCCTGCGGCCTGGTCCCGGTGGCGGCGGCGATGGTGTCCACGATCTCGGTGAGCACCTCGCGTTCCCGCTCCCGTTCGAAGCCGCTGTGGTACTCGGAGTTGGTCCGGCCGTGTGCCAGCCAGGCCCAGTTCCGGTCGAGGCCCGCGCGGATGATCTGCGGATACTGTTCCGGGACCATCGAGTTGATCAGGGCACTGGCCCGGAACCCGTGCCGGTCCAGGCTCTCGATGGTGCGCCAGATACCCACCCGGACCCCGTAGTCCCGCCAGCCGTGGTTGAGCGGGTCGGGCACCAGGTGGGAGGTGCCGGGATGGATGGCGCCCGACGGCTTGTCGATGAGGAAATGCTCGATGTTCAGGCCCACGTAGACGGCCACCCGGGCGCCGCCCGGCCAGCTGATCGGTGGGCGCTCGGTGATCGGGCTGTAGTCGAAGAACATGCCGCCACGCTAGGACGCTCACACTGGTGTGAAGGTCAACCCGCGTAGTTCTCCAGGGCGGTGTCCCAGACGCGGTCGGCGCTCCACGAGTCGAACCGTTCCGGGGCCAGCGAGGCCAGGGGTTCGCGCTTGTCCAGCAGCAGTTCGGCCAGGTACTTGCCGACGCCGCCGGCTTGGGTGACCCAGCAGGCCTCGGCGAACCACAGCCCCGGCAGGCCCGTGGCGGGGCCGGCGATGGGGAGTTCGTCCGGGGTCAGCGCGTAGACGCCGTTCAGCCTGCGGCCCAGTGGCGTACCGCGGAAGGCGGGGATCAGTCGGGTGGCGTCCTCGATCGCCGAGCCGAAATCGGCGTGGTCGAACGGCAGTTCCGCGCTGAGCACCGTGGACGGGGTGAACGGCAGCGGCCGGTGTGCGTAGCTGCCGAGGCCGTACCGCGTGCCGTGCCTGCGGGTGTAGACGTGCTCGTCCGGGTACAAGACGATCGGCTCGTCGATCGGGGTGTCGTCCAGCGTGTCCAGGTCGGGGGTGAACACGTACGGGTGCTGCACCGCGACCATCGGCAGCCGGATGCCGGCCTTCGCCGCCAGGACCGGCCCCCAGATCCCCGCCGCCAGGACGACCTTCTTCGCCCGGCGCAACGTGTTCCGCTCGCCGGTGCGCACGCCGATCACCCGGCGGCCGACGATCTCCAGGTCACGCACCGGGGTGTTCCACAGGAATTCCGCGCCCGCCTGCTCGGCCGCCGTGACCAGCGCGTGGGTCAGCGCCACCGGATCGGCAGCGCCGTCACCGGGGACGTGCAGCGCGCCCAGCGTGTGGGCCGGGTCGACCAGTTCCGGGGCCAGCCGCACCGCCTGCTCGCCGTCGATCACCGTGGCCTCGATGCCCAGGTCGGCGGCCCGCTCGGCCTCCTTGTGCGCCTTCTTCAGCCGGGCCTTGGACGTGGCGATCTGCAGGCTGCCGACCGGCCGGAACACCGGGCCGGGGAGTTCGCGGTAGGTGGCCACGCTGTCCATGGCCAGCTCGGTCAGGCCGGGGCTGCCGCTGAGCCTGCCGATGAATCCCGGTGCCAGGCCGGTGGATCCGGACAGGGTGTGCCGGTCCCTGGCGTCCACCACGGTGATCCGGTCATGGCCGAGCCGGGTGAGGTGGTAGGCGAGGGCCGCACCGGTGACTCCGGCACCCACGATGAGGATCTCGCCGACAGCGCGTGACATGGACGGACTCCTTGTGAATTCCGTTTCCCCGGCCGACCTTCGTTGATCGGTTCGGGCTAGCCTCGATGATGTGTCCACAATGCACAGCCAAGGGATCCCCGCGACCGCGCTGACCGCAGACGGCCGGACGCTGTACTTCCAACGGCGTAACGGTGTCGCCGATGTGCCGACCGTCGTCTTTGAGAGCGGGCTCGCAGCGAACCGGTCCTACTGGGCCGCGGTGCAGGTCCTCGTCGCGGATCGGGCGCCCACCGTGGTCTACGACCGCAGCGGCTTGGGGCGCAGCGAACCGGATCCGGGCGGGCGCAGCCTGCCCCGGCTGGCCGCCGACCTGAGCGGCCTGCTGGACCAGCTGGGCGAGGGACCTTTCCTGCTCGTCGGACACAGCTGGGGTGGCCCGATCGTCCGGGTCGCGGCCGCCGTACAGCCGGAACGGGTCGCCGGGCTCGTGTTGGTCGACCCCAGTGATGAGGCCTGTGACCTGCTGTTCCACCCGTCGATGCGCCGGGCGGAGCGCATCGGTCAGGTGGCCAGCAGCCTGCTGGCCCGGTTCGGCCTGCTGCACAGGTTGTACGGCGGACTGCTGGCCGCGCTGCCCGCGGACGCGCGCGCCGACATGCTGGCCGAGGGCTTCACCCGGCAGGCCATGCGCACCCGCGCCGCCGAACTGGAATCGGTGGTCACCGACCTGCAGCAGCTGCTGGACCAGCCCCTGGACCTGGGCGAGATCCCGGTGACGGTGATCTCCGCGGGCCGGACCTCGGCGGGGATGAGCAAGCACGTGCGGGAGCAGGCGGACATCTCGCACCGCTACCGCGCCGCGCGGTGCGCGGGCGGGCGGCACGTGGTCGCCGAGCGGGCCGGGCACATGGTGCCCACCGATCAGCCGCAGATCATCGCCGACGAGATCCTGCGCCTGCTGGATCACCAGAAATAGGCCCGCTGACCTTCGGGACGGCGAGAGCGCCCGAACTTGGCGATGTTCGGGGAACGAGTGTTCCGAACTTGACGATGTTCGGGACGGCGAGGGCGCCCGAACATCGTCAACTCCGGAGCAGGGTCAGTGCCAGTTCCACCAGGTCGGGTACCGACGGGTGGCTGGGCGGCGCGCACCAGGCCAGGTGCACCGGTACCGGTGGGCCGTCCGACAGCGGTAGGTAGACCACGCCCGGATACGGATACAGGTCCGGTGTCGCGGTCGTCGTCACGCCGAGGCCCCGGCCCGCGGCGATGGTGGCCACCCAGTCGTCGGTGTTGGCCACCGGCAACGTGCTCATCGACGTGGACCACAGGTCCGCGCTGGTGATGCCGGAGACCGGGTTCACCACGATCGTCTGCCCGGCCAGATCGGCCATCGTCAGCACCTCGCGCGCGGCCAGCGCGTGATCGGCCGGCAGGCACGCGACCCTGGCCTCCTCGCGCAGCAGCACCGATTCCACCCCGGTGACCGGTCCGCGCAGCACCGCGACGTCCACCTTGCCCGCCAGCAGACCCGCGGTGCGGTCGTCGACCCGCAGCAGTTCCAGCCCGACATCCGGATGCTCGTCCTGCCAGCGCCGCAACAGCGTGGTGGTGTCCGCGCCGAAGGCGGACCAGGAGTGGCCCAGCCGGAGTGGCCAGGTCGCCAGCAGGCGAGGGTCCAGCGCCGCGTTCACCGCGGAGATCGCGGCGGCGGCCCGCAGCCGGAAGGCCTGGCCGGCCCGGGTCAGCTCCAGGTGGTGGGTCGACCGGTCGGCCAGCCGGACACCCAGGTGGTCCTCCAGCTGGCGCAGGGTCCGGGACAGCGCGGGCTGGCTCAGGTGCAGCCGGCCGGCGGCGCGCGTCAGCGTGCCCTCCTCGGCTATGGCCAGGAAGGCCCGCAGGTGTCGCAGCTCGATGGTCATTCGTGAGAAGCATAACCACGGGGAAGTATCTATTTCACCGATGAACGGAAGCCGCCTAGCGTCGTGCGCATGACACAGGGACGGCTGGGCGCGGTGGCGCTGGTACTGGGCGGGGCGTTCTCGCTCAATTTCGGCTCCGCGGTGGCGGCGGGACTGTTCCCGATGGTCGGCCCGATCGGCGCGGTGACCCTGCGGCTGGCGATCGCCGCCGTGCTGATGCTGGTGATCCTGCGGCCCCGCGTCCGTGGCTACAGCCGCGCCGACTGGGCCGTCGCCGTGGCCTTCGGCGTGGTCCTCGGGTCGCTGAACATGACGTTCTACGAAGCCCTCTCCCGGATCCCACTGGGCGCGACGGTGACCCTGGAGGTGCTCGGGCCGCTGGCGTTGTCGATCATCACCGGACGGCGGGCGGACAGCTGGCTGTGGGCCGGACTGGCTCTGGCCGGGGTCGCGTTGCTGGGCCGGGGCGGGATGCACGACCTGAACCTGCCCGGCGTGCTGTTCGCCCTGGTCGCCGGGACATGCTGGGCCTTCTACATCCTGCTGTCCCAGCGGGCCGGTAGCCGGTTCCCCAAGGTCGACGGCCTCGCGTTCGCGATGACCTTCGCCGCGTTGATCAGCCTGCCGCTGGGCATCGCCTCGGCGGGCAGCGCGTTGCTCGAACCGCGGGTGCTGGGCATCGGTGCCGCCGTGGCGTTGCTGTCCTCGGCGATCCCGTACAGCCTGGAGCTGCTCGCCTTACGCACGCTGTCATCGACGATCTTCGGCGTGCTGATGAGCCTGGCGCCCGCGGTCGCTGCCACCGCCGGCTTCCTCATCCTGGACCAGCGGCTCAACCCGATCGAGCTCGTCGCGATCGGGCTCGTGGTGATCGCCAGTGCCGGTGTTGTGTTCAGCCGGTCAACCGGCGACGGCCCGGACAAGGGTGTCGATGGCCGATCGCGGCTCGACCGGCCGCAGGACCTGGCGGGCATCGAGAACGCGCAGGCCGGGTAGCGCCGCGGTGATCTCCGCCGCCGTGTAGAGCACGGCCGGGTCCTGCGGCCCGCCGGTGCCATGCTCCAGGTTGTCCCGGTCATGCCCGACGACCAGCAGCGTTCCGCCCGGGGACAGTGCGCGGGCCGCCGTGCCGAGTACCTGGGCGAGCTCGGCTTCCGGCAGCTGCAGGTACACGATCAACACCAGGTCGAACGACTCCTGCGGCCGATAGGTGAGCACGTCCGCGACCTGCCAGTCGACGCCGGGACGGGCGGTACGCCCCCGGTCCACGGCCACGGCGGAGAAGTCGACGGCGGTCACCTGCCAGCCCTTGTCGGCCAGCCAGGCGGCGTTGCGCCCCTCGCCGCAGGCCAGGTCGAGTGCCCGGCCCGGCGGCAGGCCGGCCAGTTGCTCTTCGACGAAACGGTTCGGGGTCACCGACCAGAGTTGATCGGTGGCGGCGTAGCGGTCATCCCAGGTTGCGGCGTCCACGTCGCCATTCTCCCGCCTGCCGGCAACGCGTGCGCACCGATGGTCCGCCCACGCCGCCAGTCACGGACGAAGGCGGCGGGCAGATCGGCCTGATCGAGGAGGTCCTCGATGTCCTGCCTGCCCAGCCAGATCAGGAAACCGCGATCGACCACGGTGAGTTTGCGCAGGCTCTGGTCGTAGTCCAGCACGATCGGATTGATCATGCAGCGGGTGACCTGCAGGGTGGTGACCGACTTGAGCGCGTGCGTAAGGTTGCCCGGATTGATCGGCCGCAGCGGGTGGTGCTGCTCGACGAAGCGTTTCAAGTCCTGGTAGGTCAGCCCCGCGGTGAGCATCTCCGGTTCGCTGACCAGCACCGCCGCCAGGAGCCACTTGTACATCTCCAGGTCGGTGCTGCCGAACCCGGCGGCGAAGCCGGAGACGAAGGTGGCGAACCGGGCCGTCTGGGTGTCGACCACCATGCGGACCAGGTCCGGCACCGATCGGCTGGGCCGCAGTGGCAGCGGCTCGGTCTGGGTGGCCAGTACGCCGGCCAGCTCGCAGACCGTGCGGCAGACCTCCTGCACCACCCAGATGCTGTCGCAGCAGTGGTCCAGGAGTTCCTCGACGAAGTGGGCCGGGAACTCGACGTTCAGCAGCCGTTCCCCGTTGGTGATCGCCTGCCGCAACTGTTCCCTGGTCCAGGCGTCGGCGTCGATCGACTGCACCCGGCCGGTCAGATCCCCATTGAACTGCACCAGCCGATTGGCCTCGAGCCAGACACCGATCACCACAAAGCAGTGGTCGGCGGATTCATGAAACGCTTTCAGGGCTACAGCGAAGTCCTGCTGGACCTCATGCGGAAGATAATGGAAATCCTCCAGCACGATGTATTTGTTGAATCCGATTTCAGCCAGTGCCCGGATGATGTCGTTAACGTCGAACGGATCCAGTTCCAGCGGTGCCCGCACCACTTCCCGGTACTGCCCGATGACCCGCTCGCTACCGATCTCGGCGGCCTGCGCCCACTTCGCGACGATCTTGTGCTCGCCGCCGCTGGTCCGGCTGGTCGACTGCTCGACGGTGTAGCCGGCCAGCTTCAGGATGGCGCTGTGGATGTCGCCGAGCGTCCAGCGGTTCGCACAGGTGATCACGATGTGCTGGTCGCGGGCCAGCATCCACTTGCGCAGGCAGGTCTTTCCCTGTTTGGAGCTGCCGTGCAGCACCACGTGCTGCCCCCGGCCCAGGGCCTGGAGGAACCGCAGCTCCACGTCGGTGCGCTCCACATAGTTGGCGGGCACCGTCCGGGAGATCCCGAACACCTCGTTCAGCGTGATCAAATCCACCTGATCATGCTGTCGGTCACCGACTCGATTGCCCAGCTATGTGATCGATCTGGAACGCCCCCGGTGCTGGGAGGTGGCACCGGGGGCAGGGTACTAGTCGGCAAACCGGACGCTCTGGAACTGCAGGATGTGGGTTCCACCGCGCGGAACGATGGTGTAGGTGCCCCGGCAGCGCGCCTCCTTGTAGATGCGCACGTCGCTGTCTGTCCGGTTCTGCAGGAAGCCGTTGGCCTGACCGACGTTGTAGCAGCGGCCGCCCGCCGGGTCCTCGAGCGTCTGCTGCTGATAGTTGACCTGGTAGAGGAACTCGCCGGACGCCGCGTGTGCGGACAGCGGGGCGAGAAGGGCCAGCGAAGCGCTGGCGAATACTGTTGCGAAAACACGGAAGGGGCGTCTCATGGAGCAAGTATCGATCGGCTTTTGTGGGTGGTCGATCAGCCGAATGCACCTTCAAAGCGCCTCTTTTTGAGAGTTAACAGAGAATCTGTGACCACTCCGTAACGCCATTCGCGTCATGATTTTCCGAATGCGATGAATGGGCACATTCATCGCGCGAATGGCCGCTTTTCAGCCGGTGGACCGGGCGGGAACTCCCGGTCCACTAGTTCAGCATCGTCGCCCTGACTTGTGATGATCCTGTGCGCATGGGGTTCGCGTTCGGTGATGCGCTTGCCGACCGGGTACGCCGCCGGGCACGGTCGGGCAGGGATGGAGATAATGCCGGGTCAGGGAGGTGTGAGCGGTGGGTGCGCAGGTACTGGTCGCGGATGACGACAGCAAGCAGGCGGAACTGGTCCGGCTGTATCTGGAACGTGAAGGCCACCAGGTGACCGTGGTGCACGACGGCCGCGCCGCCCTGGAACACGCCAGAGCAGGACGGCCGGACCTGCTGGTGCTGGACGTGATGATGCCCAAGGTGGACGGCCTCGACGTGTGCCGGGTGCTGCGCGCCGAGGACAACCGGGTGCCGGTGCTCATGCTCACCGCCCGGTCCACCGAGGACGACCTGCTGCTCGGCCTGGATCTGGGCGCCGACGACTATCTGACCAAGCCGTACAGCCCCCGCGAGCTGATGGCCAGGGTGCGGGCGTTGCTGCGCCGGGCCAGCAAGCTGAGCCGGGACGGCGAGCGGCCGCTGCTGGTCGGCGACCTGACGGTGGATCCGGTGCGGCACGAGGTGCGGGTCGGCGACCGGCAGGTGGAGTGCACGCCGTCCGAGTTCCAGGTGCTGCTGGCCATGGCCGCGCAGCCGGAGCGGGTGTTCACCCGGCGCCAGCTGCTGGAACAGGCCTACGGGCTCGACGGGTTCATCACCGAGCGCACCGTCGACGCGCGGGTGATGAACCTGCGGAAGAAGATCGAGCCGGACCCACGCAATCCGATCTATCTGACCACTGTGTACGGAGTGGGGTACAAACTCAGTGCGAGACCGGCCTGATCGGCGAAAATCCCTGGTCTTCCGGCTACTGGCCGGGTCCATCGCGGTGGCGGCGTGCTCGATCGCGGCCACCGCGTGGCTGGCTTCGCGCAGTACCTCCGGGGCCATCCGCACCGAGCAGGGCAAGGAACTCGGCACCGACAACCGGATCTACGACGAACTGCTGGGTTACGCGTCCGTCAACTCCACCTGGGCGGGCGCTCAGGCCCTCGTCGACCAGCTGAGCAGGCAGACCGGCAAGCGGATCATCCTGGCCACCGACAAGCGCGAGGTCATGCTCCAGTCGGCGGGCAGCTCGGGCACGCCGCTCACGGCCACCCCCACCGCCAACATCGACCCCCTCGCCGTGGACGTCAGCTCCTCGGCCAACGCCGGGACCGACGGCGTGGACCGCCGGGCCACCGGGCCGTTCACCCTGCCGGAGCCGGAGCGCCGCAAGCTGGAGGCCCAGGAGGCCCGGGTCCGCGAGTGCCTCGGCAAGGACGTCGCCATCGACTACGCGCCCAACCGGCACCCCTACGTGCGAGGCACCGGCGTCACCCAGTGCACGGCGGATCGCAAGGCCCTCCAGGCCGCGACACCGACCGAGGCCGCTGCGCTGGAACTGCTCAACCGCTACGTGCAGCAGTGCCTGGCGGATCCGGACTACCGGCCCTACACCCTGGAACCCAGCGCGGACGGCCTGCTGTCCAAAGCGGACGGTCCAGGGCGGCAGAAGTGCCTGACCGCCGCGCGCAGGCAGCTGCTCACCCCGTCGGTGGCCCCGGCCGCGCTGCTGTTCATCAACCATCCGGAGCGCAGTCCGGGTTACCCACTGTCCAATGTGGGCACCGCGAACCTGGTGCTCACCGCGCTCATCGTGCTGTTGCTGACCGGCGGCGTCACCGTGTTGATCGGCACTCGGCTGACCCGCCCGTTGCGCGAGCTCACCTCGGCCGCGGTACGCATGCGGCGGGAGGACGTGCCCACCACGGTCCCGGTGCGGTCCCGGGACGAGATCGGTGAACTGGCCGCCGCGTTGAACGAGCTGTCCGAGCACCGGGGCAAGCTCGCCGACCTGCGGCGCAGCATGGTCAGCGACCTGTCCCACGAACTGCGTTCCCCGCTGTCCAACATCCGCGGCTGGCTGGAGGCAGTGGAAGACGGGGTCGCCGAGATGACGCCCCGGCTCACCCGGTCGCTGTTGGAGGAGACCATGCTGCTCGGCAGGCTGGTGGACGACCTCCAGGACCTGGCGCTCGCCGACGCGGGCGGGCTGCCGCTGCACCGGCAGGACGTGCTGGTGCGGGAGGTCCTGGATCAGGCGGCGATGGCCTCACCGGACGCCGAGGTGACCGTGCGGGTCAGCGGGGAGCCGAGGGTGTTCGCCGATCCCGGCCGGCTGCGTCAGGTGGTGGGAAACCTGGTCACCAACGCGGTGCGGTACAGCCCGGACGGCGCGCCGATCACGTTGCGCGCCAAGGAGAACGGCGACCGGGTCAGCATCGAGGTGGCCGATTCCGGGCCGGGGATCGCCGCCGAGGACCTGCCCCACGTCTTCGACCGGTTCTGGCGGGCGGAGAAGTCCCGCAACCGGGCGACCGGCGGCAGTGGACTCGGCCTGGCGATTGTCCGCCAACTGGTCCGCGCGCATGGCGGCGACGTCAGCGTGCGCAGTGCTCTCGGCGAGGGAAGCACGTTCACCATTTCCTTGCCAAAACACGATTAACTTTTACCCTTTTACCGGCTCGTAGCGTCTTGACCTGCGGTTATGTCCATAACGGGACAGGTCGTGGACTTCGGTTCCCGGAGAGTGCTCAGCTGTTTTCCCGCTTATCGAGGAGAACCCTGTGCGAAACAGAACCATGATCGCTGTGCTCGGCGCCGCGCTGCTGCTCTGTGCCGGAGTGGCACATGCCAGACCCGCGGGCACCGCCCTGCACAAGGACACCGCCACCGGCGCCGCGTACGCCGGGAAGTTCGAGGTCGACGTGATCAAGGGCAGCGCGCTGACCCTGGCCGGCAAGACCACGGCGAGCTGCAACGACGCCTCATTCGACGGCACCAGCACCGCGGACGGCGCTACCGCGTCGATCGTCGACACCCTGATCGAGGACACCAGCGACACCGTCGAGGAATCCTGCCCGACCAGCCCGGCGGGCCGCACCATCGTCTGGGACCTGGGCCTGCCCTGGGCCGGTGCGTCCATCGTGTACGCCAAGGCCGGCGGCGCCGACGGCGTGCTGAACGCGTCCGGAGTCCAGCTGCGAACCACCACCAGCGGCACCGGCAGCACGCTGAGCTGCTACTACGGTGGCGCGGGTGACAAGGGCCGGATCGTCTTCGCCCTCTACAACCGGGACAACGCCACCCGTCCCGTCACCGCCACCGACGACCTTCAGGCCCAGCTGAAGAACGCCGTCCTGACCCTGGACGCCGCCCGCCCCAGTGACACCGGCTGCGCCCCCACGCTCTCCCTGAACGGCAACTTCGCCGTACACGGTGAGGCCACGGCGGACGTGTTCACCCAGAAGCTGTACATCACTGGCTGAAACCGGACAGGAGCATGGGCGCTTCTCTCTCACTGGATGCGAGAAAGGTGCCCATGCTCCCACTCTCACCCTGTTAACGGGTGAATTCCGCCCGCCACCAGCCGCCGTCGCCGACGGTCTCCAGGTTGATCAGGGTGAGGTCCTCGCCGAAGGCCTCGATCTCCTGGCGGGACAGTGGCCACGGTGGGCCATCCGGCTCGACGTCGTGGTCGGCGCGGATCCGGCAGATGACCACCAGCGTGCCGCCGGGGGCCACCAGTGAACGCACGCCCGCCGTGGCCTCGGCGCGCAACGACAGCGGCAGCGCCTGCACGTTGAGGATCTCCACCACCAGGTCGAAGCGGTGGTGCCAGGACTCCGGCAGGTCCAGCAGGTCGGCCCGCAGGTAGTCCACCGGCGAACCGGTCCACCGCTCGCGGGCGGTCACCACGGCGGTCTGCGAGATCTCGAACGCGGTCGTGCGGTACCCCAGGGAAGCCACGTGCTCGGCGTCGGCTCCGGTACCGAAGCCGATCACCACCGCGCTCTTGCCCGCACCGGAGCGGCCGGCGATCCACTCCTGCAGGAGCGGATTGGCCTCGTCGCGGTGCCAGGGCAACCGGGCCTCGCCCGCTGCGGCCTGCGCGTACAGCGGCTCGAACCAGCCGGTCGGATCGTCCTGAGCGAGGAAACGCGCGGCCAGCGCGTGAGAGTGCTGATCAGGAGACAGGGAACTCATACGTCAGACCCTAACTTGCCGGGTTCACCCGAAAAGTTGGGCCGACCGGTCTAACCAGCGAAAACCCGAAAGTCCTATTCCGCAGAACATAGATCTCACAGGTGGCAGCGCCGGGACGTGAGTTCGCTTAGGCTCCCTGGCGACCCTGCCCTTCCAGCCTGTGAGAACGCATGTCTGATCCGTTGGCGACCACGGTCCGCCGCGCCGTCTGGGCCGACTGGTGGACGCGGCTGTCCGCGCTCACCGTGTTGCTGATGATCGGCCTCGCCCTGGCCGCCGACCTGCTGGTCTCCCTCGAAGGGCAGAGCCTGCGCCCGGACACCTCCGTGCTCGGCCCGACCGGCCTGCCCGCCGAAGGCCCCAGCGCCGACCACTGGTTCGGCGTGGAGCCGCTCACCGGGATCGACCTGTTCGCCCTGGTCGTGCACGGCGCCCGCACCTCGCTGCTGATCGGGCTGGCCGCCACCGTGGTCGCCGTGCTCCTCGGCCTGCTGATCGGGGCCAGCGCCGGTTACCTCGGCGGCTGGTGGGACCGGATCGTGGGCTGGACCACCGACGTGATCTTCGGCTTCCCGTACCTGATCTTCCTGATCGCGTTGTCCGCGGTCACCCCGCCCAGCGTGCCCAAGCCGCTGCTGCTGGTCATCGTGCTCGGCTTCTTCGGCTGGCCCCGCATCGCCAGGGTGGTCCGGGCGCAGACGCTCACGCTCACCCAACGCAAGTTCGTGGCCGCCGCCCGGGTCATGGGCGCCGGGCCGTGGCACGTGTTCCGCACCGAGCTGCTGCCGAACCTCTGGGCGCCGGTCATCGTGGTGTCAACGTTGTCCATCCCGTCGATGATCGGCCTGGAGGCGGCGTTGTCCTTCCTCGGCGTCGGCATCCAGCCGCCCACCGCGAGCTGGGGCCGCACCATCAGCACGGCGATCGACTACGTGGAGGTCGACCCGCTGTACCTGATCTTCCCGGGCGCGGCGTTGTTCCTGGTCACCCTGGGGTTCAACGTGGTCGGCGACAGTGTGCGCGACGCCATCGACCCCCGATCGGCGGGCCGGATCTGATGCGCCTGCTCCGCTTCGCCGCCGTCCGGCTGGCCGGCATGCTGCTGGTCCTGCTGGTGGTCACGCTGATCTCCTACCTGGTCTTCTTCCTGCTGCCCGCCGACCCGGCCCGGCTGGCCTGCGGGCGACCGTGTTCACCGGAGGGGCTGGCCAACGCCCGGCTCTTCATGGGCGTGGATGTGCCCTGGTACCAGCAGTTCTGGAACTTTCTGTACGGCATCGTGGCTGGCCGCACCTTCGGTACCGGCGCCGCCGCCATCACCTGCGCGGCGCCCTGCCTCGGCTACTCGTTCCAGGACAACGTCGACGTGCTCACGCTGATCGGCGAGCGGGTCGAGGTCAGCTTCTCGGTGGCCATCGGCGCCGCCGTGCTGTGGCTGATCATCGGCGTCGGGCTCGGCGTGCTGTCCGCGTTGAAGCGCGGCAGCGCCGTCGACCGGATCACCATGGCCGGGGCCATCGCCGGGGTGTCCATGCCCGCGTACCTGGCCGGCATCCTCGGCATCACCGTGTTCGCCTTCTGGCTGGACGTGGTGCCCAAGGGCGGCTACACCCCGATCGCCGAGAACCCGCTCGACTGGGCCTGGCATCTGGTCCTGCCGTGGTTCGTGCTGGCCTTCCTGCACGCCGCGCTGTACGCCCGGCTGACCAGGGGCCAGATGCTGGAGACCCTCGGCGAGGACTACATCCGCACCGCCAGGGCCAAGGGACTCCCGGAGAAGAAGGTGATCGGCAAGCACGCGTTGCGCAACGTGCTGTTGCCGGTGATCACGCTGCTGGGCATCGACCTGGGTTCCCTGCTGGCGGGAACCGTGATCACCGAGCGGATCTTCGGCATGGCCGGGGTCGGCAAGCTGCTGGTGGACGCCACCGCGCAGCTGAACCTGCCCGTGTTGCTCGGCGTGACGTTGTTCTCCGCCTTCCTGATCACGTTCGCCAACTTCCTGGTGGACCTGTGTTACGGCGCGCTCGATCCGCGTGCGCGACTGCTGTGAGAAATGAGGGGAGCACAAGCAATGAAAAGTAAGGCGACGGCTGTACTCGCGATCACCATGGTGCTCGCCGGCTGTGGGGCGAACAGCGGCTCAACCGGGGGAGACGTGGCGAAGGGCGGCGACCTGCGGCTGCTCGACGACAAGACCACCTACCAGGCGGACCCGGCCAAGAGCCAGAGCCTGGTGGTCACCGGGCTGAGCCTCATCCACCGGCGGCTCACCTCCTGGGACGTGGCACCGGGGAAGACCACCACGATCGTCCCGGACCTGGCCACCGACACCGGCAAGGCCTCCGACGGCGGTAAGACCTGGACCTTCACCCTGAAGGACGACCAGAAGTACAACGACGGCACGGTGATCAAGTCCGCCGACATCAAGTGGGGCCTGGAACGGTCCTACTCGCCGACGTTCGCCACCGGGCTGGCCTATCACAAGGACCTCCTGGACGCGTCGAACGCGTACAAGGGTCCCTTCGAGGGCACCGAGCTGAGCAGCATCGAGACGCCGGACGACAAGACGATCGTCTTCAAGCTGACCCGGCCCTACGGTGACTTCAACTGGGTGGCCAGCACCCCGGCCTTCGCCCCGGTACCCAAGGGCAAGGGAACCGAGGCCAACTACGGCGAGAAGCCCCTGGCCTCCGGGCCGTACCAGATCGACAGCTACAAGCGGGGCGTCGAGGCGAAGCTGACCCGCAACCCGAACTGGGACGCGGCGAGCGACCCGAGCCGCAAGGCCTACCCGGACACCATCACCTACGTCCTCGGCCAGCAGACCGGCGTCATCTCCAAGCGGCTGATCGACGACTCCGGCGACGACAAGAACGCCTTCGGTACCTCGTTCGCCTCGCCCGCCCAGCTGGCGCAGATCCAGCGCAACGAGAACGCCAAGAAGCGCCTGGTGACCTCCAAAGGCGGCGCGCTGGCCTACCTGGCGTTGAACACCGAACGCGGCAAGCTCGCCGATCCCAAGGTGCGCAAGGCCTTCCAGTACGCGGTGGACAAGGCCTCCTACCAGGTGGCCAGCGCCGGCGGCGCCGAACTGGCCGGTGACGTGGCGACCACGCTGATCACCCCGGGTATCCAGGGCCGCGACCAGTTCGACCTCTACAAGGCGCCCGCTGCCGGTGATCCCGAGAAGGCCAAGCAGTTGCTCAAGGAAGCCGGGGCGGAGAACCTCGAACTCACCCTGGTCACCAGGTCCGAGCAGGGCTACCCGGAGAAGGCCCAGTCGATCCAGGCTGGGCTGGCCCGCGCGGGCATCAAGGTGACCCTCAAGACCCTGGAGGAAGAGGCGTACTACGCCGAGACCATCAACGCCGCGAACCCCACCTTTGACCTGGACCTGACGTCCTGGCAGCCGGACATCCCCTCGGCCAACGGCAACATCCAGCCGCTGTTCCAGTCCTCGGAGATCGGTGGCGGCCGGTATAACAGCTCCCGGTACCGCAATCCCGAGGTGGACCGGCTGATCACCGAGGCCCAGTCCACTGTGGACCCGGTCGAGGCCGGTAAGAAGTGGGCCGCCGTGGACAAGCGGATCCTGGAGGACTCGCCCGTCGTCCCGCTGATCTACACCCGTAACTCGTTCCTGCACGGTTCCAAGGTCGGCAACGTCGTCATCGGCGACTACCCGTCCTATGTGGACTACCGCGTGTTCGGGCTCACCAAGTGAGTGGGGCCCTGCCGGCCGGAGCGCCGGCCGCGGAACTGGCCGGCGGGGCACCCTTGCTGGAACTCACCGACGTCGCCGTCCGGTTCGCCACCGGCGGCGGCGCGGTGGACGCCGTCCGCTCGGTGAACCTGCAACTCGCCGCCGGGGAGGTGCTCGCCGTGGTGGGCGAATCCGGTTCCGGGAAGTCGGTCACCGCCATGTCCCTGCTCGGCCTGCTGCCCCGCACGGCGGCCGTCTCCGGCCGGGCGGTGCTGGCCGGCCGGGACCTCTACGGACTGACCGCCGAGGAACTGCGCCGGGTGCGCGGCAACGAGATCGGCATGATCTTCCAGGAGCCGATGAGCGCGTTGAACCCGGTGCTGCGCATCGATGACCAGCTCATCGAGGCCATCCGGGTGCATCGGGACCTGGGCAGGGCACAGGCCAGGGACCGGGCCACCGAGCTGCTGCGGCTGGTGGAACTGCCGGACCCGGCGCGCGTGCTGCGCAGCTACCCGCACGAGCTGTCCGGTGGTCAGCTGCAGCGGGTGGTCATCGCCATGGCCGTGGCGAACGAGCCGAAGCTGCTCATCGCCGACGAGCCGACCACCGCGCTGGACGTCACCGTGCAGGCGGAGATCCTGGAGCTGCTGCGGGACCTCCGATCCCGGCTGGACACCGCGATCCTGCTGATCACCCACGACATGGGCGTGGTCGCCGACCTGGCCGACCGGGTCGTGGTGATGCACGACGGCGAGGTCATCGAGCAGGGCGACGTGCACACCATCTTCAACGCGCCCAGCCAGGAGTACACCCGCGACCTGCTCGGCTCGGTGATCGCGTTGTCCGCCCAGCCGATGGAGATCGACACCGTCGAGTCCGCGGCGGAGCCCGTGCTGCGGGTGCGGGACCTTTCCGTGGTGTACGGCAAGGTGCGTGCGGCGGACGGCGTGTCCTTCGACATCGCCCCCGGCGAGATCCTTGGCCTGGTCGGCGAATCCGGCTCCGGCAAGTCCACAGTGGCCGGTGCGGTGACCGGGCTGGTCAAGCCCACCGCGGGCGCCGTCCACTTCGACGGATCGGACATGAACCGGGCGGACAAGGCGCTACGCAGACGCATCGGCGTGGTCTTCCAGGACCCGGCGTCCGCGTTGAATCCCAGGGCCACCATCGGCGACAGCATCGCCGAGCCGCTGCGCCTGCACCGGGTGCTGAGCGGATCCGCGCTGGAGGATCGGGTAGCCGACCTGCTGCGATCCGTGCAGCTAGATCCGGCGCTGGGCCGCCGGTACCCGCACGAGCTGTCCGGCGGCCAGCGGCAGCGGGCCTGCATCGCCCGCGCGCTGGCCCTGGACCCGGACCTGCTGGTCGCCGACGAACCGACCAGCGCACTGGACGTGTCCGTGCAGGCCAGGGTGCTGGAGCTGATCCTGCGCCTGCAGGACGAGCTGGGCTTCGCCTGCCTGTTCATCAGCCACGACCTGGCCGTCATCGAACGGCTGGCGAACCGCGTGGTGGTCATGCACCACGGGCGGATCGTGGAAACCGGGCCCACCGCGTCGGTGCTCTACGCGCCGCAGGACGCGTACACCCGGCGGCTCATCGCGGCCGCCCCGGTGGCCGATCCGGTGGTGCAGGCGGCCCGCCGTCAGGCCTGGCGCGCCCTGTAGTCGCGCTCCGAAGTCGACGATGTTCGCGGCGAGGAACGAGCCCCGAACATCGTCAACTTCGGGACCACCGGACCAGCGTCCCGCCGGTGGCTGGGGACTCGACGGTCACCGTCGCACCCATCGCGTCCGCCACCTGCTTCACGATCGCCAGCCCGATCCCCGATCCCGGGTAGTCCCGCGCCTGCACCGCCCGGTAGAACCGGTCGAACACATGCGGCAACGACTCCGCCGGGATCCCCGGGCCATGGTCGCGGACGGTCAACTCCCCGCCCCGCAGGGTGATCCGCACCGCGGATCCGGCTGGGCTGAACTTGGCCGCGTTGTCCAGCAGGTTGCTGATCGCCCGGGCCAGCCGAGGGGCCACACCGATCCACTCGGTCGGCGTCAGGTCGGTGTCGAAGGTGATGGCCGGCCAGCTCCGCTGTGCGGTCCGCACACAGCGGTGCACGAGCTGATCCACGTTGATCGGCTCCGACTCGTCCGGCGGTGCCTGCGGATCGTCGCTGCGGGCCAGCTCGATCAGGTCGGTGACCAGGCCGGTCAGTTCGCTCGCCTGACCGCGCAGCGTGGTGATGGTGGCCGCGCGGTCGGCGGGGGACAGCCGGTCCAGCAGGTCGACGTTGGTGCGCAGTGCGGTGAGCGGCGTCCGAAGTTCGTGCGACGCGTCCGCGACGAACCGGCGCTGGGCGTCCATGGCCGACCGGAGCGCGGCGAGCATGGTGTTGAAGCTGCGGCCGAGCCGGGCGATCTCATCGCGGCCGCTGACCTCGATCCGCTGATCGGGATTGGCGGTGACGGCGACCTGTTCCGCGGTGCGGGTCAACGCGGACAACGGCCGCAACCCGGCCCTGGCGGCCGCCAGAACGGCGGCGATGGCGATGGCCATGCCGATCAGGGTCGTCAGCCCGAGGGCCAGGGCGAGGCGATGCAGGCTTGCGTCGATCTTGTCGGTACGCAGCGCGACCTGGACCGCGCCCTCCGGTCGCAGGGGTTCGGTGCGCACCCGGTAGCGGAAGGCGCCGACGGTGATGTCGACGGACGAGGTGGCTTGGGCCCCGGACGCGACCGCTCGGGCACCGGCGTCGATCGGCAGCCGGATATCGGCGGGGGACAACACCGTGCCGGAGCTGTCGAGCGTCTGCACGCAGGCTGCTTCGACCAGGTACTGGCACTGGCCGGAGGAGCCATGACCGCTCCGTACCGCGGTGACCTGCCTGCCGAGTTCGAGATCGAGGGAGCGGTACAACTCGTGCCGCACCACGAGGAATGCCGCCGCCGCCATGCCGGCGAGCGCGAGCGTGATGGTCAGCGCGCACGTGACGACGATGCGTCTGCGCAGGGACGGGCCGGTCATGAGCGGCCGAGCCGGTAGCCGATACCGCGCGCGGTGTGGATCAGTCGCGGTCGCTCGTCCGCCTCCAGTTTCCGACGCAGGTACCGGATGTAGACGGCGAGCGCGTTGGACGTCGGCTCGAAGTCGTACCCCCACACCCGGTCGGTGAGCGTGTCCGTGCTGACCGTGTGCTCCGCGTTGCGCAGCAACACTTCCAGGAGCGCGAACTCGGTCCTGGTCAGCTCGATGGCCTCCTCGCCACGCCACACGCGTCCCTCGCCGGGCCGCATGACCAGGTCGGCGAACCGCAGCACGGCCGGTTCCCCGGGGAACGCCCGGCGCAGCAACGCCCGCGTCCTGGCCAGCAGTTCGTCCAGCTCGAACGGCTTGACCAGGTAGTCGTCCGCTCCGGCATCCAGGCCCTCGACCCGGTCGGCGAGGGCGTCCCGGGCGGTCAGGATCAGGATCGGGGTGCGATCGCCGTCGGCTCGCAGCCGCCTGCACACGGTGAGGCCGTCCAGGAAGGGCATCTGCACGTCCAGCACGATCGCGTCCGGCCGCAGGTCCCGCACCAGCCGCAGCGCGGTGGCGCCGTCGCCGCAGACCTCGACCGTGTGGCCCTCGGTGCGCAGGGCGAGCACGACCGCGTCCCGCACCCGGGGATCGTCCTCGGCCACCAGCACCCGCATACGTACCGAGCCTAGTGTTCTCATCCGGCTCTCACCGGGCTCTGTCACCGTTCGTGTCATGAGTAGCGGATCACGTTGGCTGAGCGCGTTCGCGCTGGCCGTAGCCATTCTGCTGGCCGGGCACCGGCTGGTGCCCGCCGAAGGAATCGGCACCCTGCTGGACAGCGTCCTACTGTGGAGCGGACTGATCATCCTGGTCCTGATCGTCGTGGCGTTGTTCCCCGGACGGCGCCCGGTGCTCGCGGTGCTGGCGGTCCCGCTGGTCATCTGGCTGATCATGTTCGGTCCGATGGTGTGGCCGAAGCAGGGTTCCGGGACGGCGGAGCTGCGGGTGATCAGCCAGAACCTGGACGCGGCCAACCCGGACCCGTGCGGCGCGCTCCGGGAGCTGGGTCGGGACAGCGCCGATCTGATCGCGGTGGAGGAACTCACCGGTCGTTCCGAAGGCTGTGACATGGATCTTCCCCATCAGGTCCGCAAGGGCACCGTCGCGCTGTGGAGCAGGTTCCCCATCACCGGCAGCACGCCGCTGGAGCTCGGGCTGGGCTGGCCACGGGCGCTGCGGGCCACGGTGACCACGCCGCGCGGTGCGATCACCGTGTACGTGGTGCACCTGCCATCTGCCAGGCCGGGCGCCACCGTGGACCGGGATGCCGGTCTGCGGGCGCTGGCCGGGCTTCTGGCTGCCGAGCCACCCGGTCCGGTGCTCGTGGCGGGGGACTTCAACACCGCGAGCACCGACCGGGCGTTCGACCTGTTCACCGGTTACCGGAATGCGCAGCGGGAAGCGGGTACCGGCTTCGGCTTCACCTGGCCCGCCGCGTTTCCGGTGACCCGGCCCGATCACCTGCTGAGCCGGGGCTTGACCGCTGTTTACTCGGACACGTTACCGGCCAGGGGGAGTGACCACCTGGGCATTGCGGCCGGCTTCATTTCTCGTGCAGCCACGGGGAATTGAGTGCCCAGAAGATGATGTTCGCGCCCATGTAGTCGTTGGCGAAGTCGACGAATTCCTGTTTTGAGTACTTTTGCCCCGTCTTCGGGCTGGTGTATTCGAAGTCGGGTTCCTGGACGGCGATCGCCACCAGGCTGAAGTTGCCCTTGTCCCGGTTGAAGAACTTGTAGCCGTTGTCCATGTGGGCTTCGTTGTAAGGGACCAGATCCGGACCGCCGACCCCGACGCCGTGCTCCTTGGCGAAGGCGAAGGACCGTTCCAGGTTCTTCGTGCCGCCACCCTGGTCGTCACAGGGCCAGAAATTGATGTACTGCACCACGTGGCTCTTGGTGAAGGCCTTCTTGGTGAAGGCCATGTTCTCCAGGGTCGCGTCGAAATACCTCGCACAGGTGAAACCGGACTTGTCCTTGTCAGTATCGATGGATACCGCGCTCTCCGGCAGATTGATGCCTTCGATCCGGCCGTCGAATTTGCCCGCGAGGGCCGTCACCAGGCGTTGCCACCGATCCTGCACGTGCTTGTTCCACTGTGCGGCGACGGATCCGGGTGGACCGGGAACCGGGCCGTCCTCATTTTTCTGCTCGGCGACCCCGCCCGCGTATTTCGGATCGTTCAGTAGGTATGTGGGCACTCGTGCCGGGGGTTCGAAGAAGCGGTCCTGTAACTGGAGGAACAGTTTCTTGTGCTTCGACTCGACATACTTGACGACCTGGTCGAACTCGGAGAAGTCGTACTTGTCCTGCTCCCGCTCCAGCATCGCCCACGGGACCACGACCTGGACGCCCTGGATATCGGGCCGGTCCAGCAGCGGTTTCGCCTGCTCGTCGAATTCCCCGATGGAGGTATACAGATAGTTCGCCGCTGGAGTGTGCGGCGTGGCCGAATCACAACCGCCGAGGAGTGCGGTGATGATCGCTGTCACCAGTATCGAATTCATTCTGCGCATGGCCGCCAACCTGACAGGACGGCATGAGAGACAGATGAGAGCACACAGTGCTCACCTGCTGGAAAGCGCTTGACCTGGAGCGTGCTCCAGCGTCTACCGTTGAGCGGTGACAACCCTGCCGCTGACCGAGAACCCCGCCGGTGAACTGACCAGACGACAGCGCCTGAAGGTGCTCGCCATCTGCTGCCTGTCCCTGGTCGTCGTGGTGATGGACATTTCCATCGTCAACGTCGCGCTGCCGTCCATGCGCACCGATCTGGGCGCCACGGTGACCGGCCTGCAGTGGGTGATCGACGCCTACACCCTGGTGCTGGCCGGCTTCCTGGTCCTCGCCGGATCCACCGCCGACCGGGTCGGCAGGCGCCGCGTCTTCCAGATCGGGCTGACCATCTTCGGCATCGGCTCACTGCTGTGCGGCCTCGCCCCGACCATCGGCCTGCTGATCGCCGCCCGCGTGGTGCAGGCCGTCGGCGGCACCATGCTCAACCCGGTGGCCATGGGCATCGTCGCCACCACGTTCACCGATCCGCGGGAACGAGCCAAGGCCATCGGCGTGTTCGCCTCGATGTCCGGGCTGGCCCTGGCCCTGGGCCCGATCGTGGGCGGCGCGCTGGTCGACGCGTTCGGCTGGCGGGCGGTGTTCTGGATCAACGTGCCGATCGTGCTCACCGCGATCATCGGCGCCGCGTTGTTCGTGCCGGAATCCCGTGCCCCGCATGCCCGTCGGCCCGATCCGATCGGCCAGCTGTTCATGGTCGTGCTGCTCGGCGGAGTGGTCTACGCGATCATCGAGTCGCACCGGCTCGGCTGGGGATCCCCGCTGGTGATCGGCCTGCTGGTGGCCTCGGTACTCGCGCTGGCCGGAATCCTGATCTACGAGCCGCGGCGGGACGAACCGCTGCTGGAGCTGCGGCTGTTCCGCAGCCTGCCGTTCAGTGCGGCGATCCTGCTGGCCATGTGCGGGTTCGGCGCGTTCGCCGCGTTCCTGTTCGTCAACACCCAGTACCTGCAGGACGTACGCGGACTGTCGCCCTTGGAAAGTGGTCTGTGTCTGCTGCCGCTGGGCGCGGTGGTCGTGTTGACCGCGCAGCTCAGCGGGCGGATGGTCGCCGCGCGTGGACCGTTGTTACCCCTGCTGATCTCCGGCACCGCGTTGATCGTCGGCAGCGTGGCCTCGCTGTACATCGGCCCGGCCACGCCGCTGCCCGCGATTCTGGCCATCTATCTGTTGATCGGCCTGTTCCAAGGCATGATCAACACACCGATCACCAACACCGCGGTCTCCGGAATGCCCAGGGCCATGGCCGGATTGGCCGCCTCACTGGCCTCCTCCGGCCGGCAGACCGGCGCCGCGCTCGGCGTGGCGATCGCCGGCACCATCCTCGGCTCCGCCGTCGGCGCGCACGGCGCGGAGTTCACCCATGCCGCGCTCGGCGTCTGGTGGATGCTGGCCGGGTTCGGGGTGGCGATCGTGGTGCTGGCGCTGCTGTCAGGCCTTCGCCAGCAGGATCCAGACGGGGCCGCTCTCGGCTAGCGGGATCGGTTCCCGGTCGTCCGTGCTGAACTCGGTGATCCGCCGGTCGGCGTTCCACGTCCAGTTGCCGTCGAAGCGCATCCGGTCGCGCAGCACCGTGGCCTTGCCGCCGCCGGTGGTGTCCGCGATCGGCGACGGAACCCCGGCGACGTCGTGCACCGCCGAGTCGGTGATCCGGACCTGCTGCACGATCACCGTGCCCGCGCTCGCCTGACCGCCCGCGGTGTCCAGCAGCGGTGCTCCGTCCATCGCGATCATCCAGCGGGACCTGGTGTCGTCCCAGGTCACGGTGATCGGCGTGGCGGCGACCTTGGTGTCGAAGCTCGCCGTCGAGACGCCGTCCGGGCGCACCGAGCCCCTGGCCAGGGCGGGCGGATGGGAATTGGCGTCCGCCGCCTGCAGCAGCTTGGCCGGATCCGCGTAGAGATTGTGCGGCGCGGGCCGGTCGCCGTGCCGGACGTAGCCGCCGGCGACCTTGTTGACGAGGCTGATGTCCGCCTGGCCCAAGGCGTTCAGCACCTCGGGCGCCCCGCCGGAGAAGCCCAGCGCCGGGCGGCCGAACTGCTGGAGCAGGTTGATGTCCGACTCGCGGGCACTGCGCACCGGGCCGACCACCTGCGGCGTGTTCGTCCAGTACACCGCCATCAGCCGGGACAGCCCGCCCTCCACCGGCTCCACGTACATCAGGTCGGCGGCGGCGATTCCGGTCTGTGGCCGGGCCGCCTTGGAATTGTCGATCTTCATGACGAGGATCTGCTGATCCTCCGAACCACCCGCCACCGGAGCGGTGAGCAAGGCGGCGGTCACGGTCAGGACGACGGGGAGCAGACGCAATCCACGCATGATCGCCATGGTGCGTGGTCCTGTGCGCCACGACACGGTGAAATCCGTGGATTCACCCGCTGAGTGATCGCGTGGCAGGCTAAACCGGAAACCCCCGAAAGGGTGAAGGTAAACCCTCGTTGAGCTGGGCCTATGGCGTGGGAGTGGTGAGCCTCGGCAAGCGACCCGCAACGATCAAGGTTACGGTTCGCTCGACCGCCCTCGGTGGCGGCTCTTTGCGAGCTATTCCAGCAAAAAATCAGCTTTGGAGGGGCAGTGGGGAACACTCTGCGCGCGAACCAGGAACTGCGCGACGACCAGAACATCGTGTCGGACAACGGTCGGTTCCGGCTCGCCATGCAGCCCGACGGCAACCTGGTGCTGGCGGACCTGAACTCCGGTAGCGCCATCTGGTCGTCCAAGACCAACGGCTCCGGCAAGTCCGCCAAGATGCAGGGCGACGGCAACTTCGTGGTCTACGCGGACGGTGACGACGCCAAGTGGTCGTCCAACACCAACGGCAACGACGGCGCGTACGTCGTGGTCGGTAACGATGGCAACGTTGTCGTGTGCAAGGACGACGCGGGCACCCTGTGGGAGACCGGCACCCGTGTCGCGGGCGCCGACCAGGGTGGCAACGGCGGCGGTGGCGGCGGTGCCGCTATTCCGGAGCAGCAGAGCTACACCGTGCGTCCCGGTGACAGCCTGTCCGCGATCGCCCAGCAGTTCTACGGCGACGGCAACGCCTACCAGAAGATCGCCGACGCCAACGGCATCTCCAACCCGGACCTGATCCAGCCTGGCCAGACGCTGGTCATCCCGTAAGACGAACTCCCTGAAGGGCATCTCCGCATCGGAGGTGCCCTTCAGTGCTGTCCGCGCCCTCCGAAGTTGGCGATGTTCGGGGGAGGAACGCTTCCGGACATCGTCAAGTTCGGGACCGTTGGATGTGGTTTCATCCAGCCAGGCGGCCCGAAAGCCACGTTCAGGCAAGATCGTCTGCCGAGCTTGGTTCCGAACATCGTCAAGTTCGGGACTCTGTGTCCTGCTGTTTCACGCGGGCTGTTCGAAGTAGGTGCGGCCCAGCACGATGTCGAAGCGGAACGCGCGGGACACCTCCTGGCTGGACGGCAGGCTGGGCACCCCGATCTGCCGGACGAAGTCGGCGCCCATCAGCACGCGCATCGGATCGGTGTCGTTGTAGGGGTCCCCGTCGAAGTACATCTGGGTGATCAACCTGCTGCCGCCACCGCGCACCGAGAAGTGGATGTGCGCCGGGCGCCAGCGATTGATGTCCGGCCGGGCGATGTAGTGGCCGGGCATGACCGTCCAGAACCGGAATCCGCCGTCCAGTCCGGTGATCCCGCGGCCCTCGCCGAGGAACAGCGGATCGAGGGGATAGTCGTGGTCGTCCGCGACGTGCGCGTACCGGCCGAAGCTGTTCGCGTTCCACACCTCGACCAGCACGCCGGCTTGCGGCTTCCCGGCGGCGTCTCGCACCGAGCCGATGATCTCGATGGCCTCACCGGCCGCACGTTGCCTGCCCGCCGACAGCCGGGTCAGGTCGTTCTCCCCGGCGCGCAACGCGGGCAGTTCGGTGTGCAGCGGGGTGAAGCCGGCCAGGCCGACGGCCGGGATGGGCAGCAGCCGCTCCCGGGGCGTGCGCTGCTCCGAGGTGCGGTCGGTGGGCCCGATGCCGTGGACCCGCGGGGTCTCGTGCAGGTCCTCGAAGAACGGCGTCTCGTCCTTTCCGGACAACACGATGTCCACCGTGTACACCCCGGGCCGGATCTGCTTCGGCACCAACAGGTTTCGCCGGTGCGCGGGTACCGAGTCGAGCACCGGATCGGCCGTGTCCTCCAGGAAGAACTGGGTGACCAGGCGGCTGAAGCCGTCGGAGAACAGCGTCACGGTGATGCAGGGCGCACGGCCCGGTTCGGCACCCGGTTTGATAGTGCGCAGCCGGAACTCGCCGTCGTGGGCATGGATCCGGGACAGCCCGCGAAAGTGCGGATCCGCCGAGTCCCGGTAGCTGCCCTGCGCGTCGGCCTGCCAGAACTCCAGCAGCACCCCGTGGGCCGGCTTCCCGTCTATGTCCAGCACCCGGCCGCGGAGCTCGATGGCCTCGCCCTGCGGCCGCAGCACCACGCCGGGGTGCACCACGGTGAGGTCATCCCGATCGGTGTCGGTGAACGAGTACGGGTAGTACGGCCCGATGGTGTCTTCGCAGGTGGCAGGGAACATACGGCCACCCTAACGGCCGACGGTGCCCGGAGTTGACGAGTTTCGGGCTCGTTCCTCGCGCGAAAATCGTCAACTCCGGAAGCCCGCGGATCAGTGCTCGCGGAGGAAGTCCAGGACTGTGGGGTTGAACAGGTCGGGGCGCTCCCAGTGCGGCGAATGGCCGCACTCCGGGATCACCAGGGTCTCGGCGCTCGGCAGGTGGGCTGCCAGGGTGCGGAGCACCTCCGGCGGTGCGTACAGGTCCGCGTCACCGCCGATCAGCAGGATCGGCTCGGTCAGCTCACCGAGCGCGGCCCAGGTGCGCTTCGCCGCACCCGGTTGGTTCACCCTGACCGGCACGGCCCGCTTCTCCAGGGCCACCCAGCGGGTGACGCCCTCCGGATCGGCGGCCCGGTAGGACGGGCCCAGTTCGCGGAACTCCGCGGGCATCCCGTCCGGCCGCAGCCTGCCGATCAGCTCCTGGTACGCGGGTTCCTCGACGCCCAGGTAGGTGCCGGACAGCACCAGGCTGCGCAGCCGGTGCGGGAAGGTGAGCGCGAAGTCCAGCCCGACCAGGGCGCCCTGTGCGCAGCCGACCGCGTGGAATCGGTCCAGGTCCAGGTGGTCGGCGATGGCCGACAGGTCACCCGCCATGGTGCCCGGCTCACCGGGATCGCCCGGCGTGGAGCCCAGGTGGCCGCGCCGGGAGTAGGAGATCACCCGGAAGCCGGCCTCGGCGAACACCGGCTGCTGGTAGGGCCAGCTCAGCCCGCTGCCGGTGGCCGGGTGCAGCAGCACCACGGGAGCGCCGGAGCCGCCGGTGTCCCAGAACCACAGCCGGGCGTCGTCCACGGCCACGAAGCCCTCGGCGGCCGCGCCGCCGTGCGGTACCGGAATCGGCCATGGTGGACGGTCAATCGACACAGGGCACCCCATCTACGGTGTTCGCCTTGAGCTCGACGGCGGGGTGTAGCAGGCCGCTGATCTGGGCCTGCATGGTCCGTCGGGCCTTGGCATCGGTGTAATCGGTCAGTGGCAACGTGTGAAAGGCGATCTTGCCACCGGACAGCGCCGGCGCCTGGTTCGCAAAACCCAGGATGTCCCAGCCTTCATCCAAAACGAGATCTTGTTTGGCCACAGTGAACAGTCCATTGAGCACGGACGGGTCGCTGAACGCGCCCCTGGCCTTGAGCCGGGCCATCACCCCGGTGACGAAGGCCTGTTGCCGCCTGGTGCGGTCCAGGTCCTGATTGGCCAGGCCGTGCCGCTGGCGGACGAAGGACAACGCGTCCGCGCCGCGCAGCGTCTGCCGCCCGGCCGGGAAATCCGCTCCGGAGTAGGGGTCCCGCGCCGGACGGTTCAGGCACACGTCCACCCCGTCCAGGGCCTGCGCGATGTGGAAGAAGCCGACCAGGCTGATCTCCACCAGGTGGTCGATCGGCTGGCCGGTGACCGCGTGCACCACCTCGGCCTGCGCCCGCCTGCCCGCCTCCCGGCTGCGAAACTCCAGCTCCCGCCGGTTCTGCACCCCGGAGTCGATCAGCCTGCGTTCCTCGGCTGCCTTCGCCCGGCCGTAGGCCTCCTTGATCTTGCCGCTCTCCGCGCCGCCCGGAAAGCCGGCCGTGGAGTCGCGCGGGATCGACAGCGAGACCGCGCGGGCGGCGCCGGGAGCCACGTGCACCAGCATCAGCGTGTTCGCGTTGTAGCCGCCGCGGTCGCTCTCCCCGGCCCGCAACTGCTCCAGCACGTCGTCCGGCAGCGGTTCGCCGGTCCGGTCCAGCCGGGTGGACAGCCCCATCACCAGGATGTTCAGCGAACCGTCCGCCGACTTCGGGCCGCCGTGCAGCGCGGCGGATCGCTCCAGACCGTCGTCCAGGTCGCGGAACACCGTCCAGCTGGTCCCGGCGGCGATCAGCAGGCTCGCCGCGGCGACGATCCAGATCGCGCGCAGCCCGACGAGCAGCGTCGTGCGCACTGTGCCTCCCCCAAGTCGTCACGGACAATACCTGTCCATGAGCACAGCCGCGCCCGTACTTCGCCCCATCGACCTGCTGCAATTGCCCACCCTGGCCGCCTTCACCCTGCTCCTGGTGTTCGGCGGGGTCGGTCGGTGGCTGGACGCCTCGGGGCAGGGCTGGATGGCCGGGTCCTGGCTGGTGGTGGGTGCGATGTTCACCACAGCGCTGGTCCGCCGGGTCGGGTTGTGGCTGCTCACCGTGGCCGCGCCGATCGCGGTGCTGCTGCTGATCGGCGGCCAGGTCCTGTTCACCGAGCCGTGGGTGCCGAAGTCCTTGCTGGCAGCGGCCGTTCCGCTCTACATCAAGGCGTTCCCGGTGATGGCGTCGGCGACGGCGGGCGCCGTGCTGGTCTGCGCGGTGCGGCTGGTGCGTATGTACCGGGGCAGGCGAAATGACCCGGCCGGTGTCGGACGGTCATGACATGCTGTGGCTTCGTTCGTTCTCTGGGGGATCTCCACACCATGCACGCACACCAGACGGTGCGACTCGCGCGCGCCCATTTACCCGCTGAACACACCCCGGTCTTCGTCGACTCCGTAGGCCGCCGCCGGACGGTGACCGCCCTGGTCGGCGTCGGCCTCGCGGCTGTACTGGTGACCGGCCTGGTCATCGGTGCGGTCGCCCTGCTGGACTCGGCACAGGCCAAGACGCCCGGCTGGGACCGGGTCCACGTCGGGACGGCGGCGCACAAGGAATGAGCCGGACGGCCCGCGGCCCCTGGGTGCACTGGGTGACCCTGTGCGCGGGCCTGGTGCTGCTGCTGGCGGTGCTGGGGTTCTACGCCTACGCGGCCTCCGCGCCGGCCACCCCTAGCCACCTGCCCGCCTCGAGGGCACTGGGCGAGGCCCGCGAGGAGGGTCCGCTCGCCCAGGGGAACGCGTCGCTGGGGGAGCGGATGCGGCGCATGCCACCGAAGACGGTGACGCTGGCCTTCTTCGGTGGCCCGGATCCCAAGTGGACACCGCGCATCCTCGACCTGTTGCGGGAGCGGCGGGCGCACGCCACCTTCTTCGTCCAGGGCACCCGGGTCAACGAGCAGCCGGACCTGGTGCGCCGGATGGTGGCCGAGGGCCACGAGGTGGCCATCGCCGGGTTCCGCGAGCCCGATCCGACCACCGTGAGCCGCCTCCGGCGTGGCCTGGAACTGACCCTCGCGCAGGGCGCGCTGGCCGGGGCCGCCGGTGTGCACACCGGACTGTTCGGCGCGCCCGTCGGGGTGCCCCGGGAAGCCATGGCGGACATCGCCGGGGACGGCTACGTGCTGGTCACCCCGGACCGGGACAGCGGTGATCTGCCGAGCAGGCCGGACGACCACCAGGATCAGGCGGCGACCACCGGAAAGCTGGCCGCCGAGCTCGCCTCCGGTGCGGTGATCCGGGTGCGGGACCGGGGCAGCGTCGACGCGGACGCGGTGCGCTGGATGCTGACCGTGCTGGAGCCGCAGGGATTTCGGTTCACCACGGTCTCCGAGCCCATCGCCGGTGGCCCGACCCACTCGGCGGCCGGGCTCTTCAGCCGGTTGCTCGGATCCTTCCTCGGCGTGGCCCAACGCCATGGCGGCACGCTGATCGTGCTGTTGAACGCGGGGATCGGCCTGATCGCACTGCTCGCGCTACTGCGCTCGATCATGCAGCTGGGCCTGGCGCACACCGCCCGCAGGTTGCGCGCCGAACGGGCCGCCGACCCGCCGCCGGAGTACGCGCCGCCGGTGTCCGTGCTGATCCCGGCCTTCAACGAGTCGGCGAACATCGCCAATGCCGTGCGGTCGCTGGTGGACAGTGATCACCGGGCCGAGGTGGAGGTGATCGTGGTGGACGACGGTTCCACCGACGGCACCGGCGACATCGTGGCCGCCCTGGACCTGCCCGGCGTCACCGTGGTCCGCCAGCCCAACGCGGGCAAACCCCTGGCACTGAACACCGGCGTCCGCTACGCCAGGCACGAGATCGTGATCATGGTCGACGGGGACACGGTGTTCGAACCGGACACCATCCGACAGCTGGTGCAGCCGCTGGCGGATCCGGCCGTGGGTGCGGTGTCCGGCAACGCCAAGGTGGGCAACCGCAAGGGCGTGCTGGGCCGCTGGCAGCACCTGGAGTACTGCTCCGGATCCAGTTTGGACAGACAGATCCTGGACGCGCTGGGCTGCATCACCACCGTGCCCGGCGCTGTCGGGGCGTTCCGCAAGGCGGCGTTGCGGGCGGCGGGCGGCCTGGCCACCGCCACCCTCGCCGAGGACACCGATCTGACGATCGCGATCAGCCGGCTGGGCTGGCGGGTGACCTACCAGCCGTTCGCCCGGGCGTGGACCGAGGTGCCGTCCACCCTCGGCGGGCTGTACCGGCAGCGTTACCGCTGGTCGTACGGCGTCCTCCAGTCGGTGTGGAAGCACCGCCGGTCGCTGACCGAGAGCGGGGCCAGCGGCCGGATGGGCCGGTACGGCCTGCTCTACGTCGGCGCCTTCCACCTGCTGCTGCCCCTGCTGGCCCCGGTGCTGGACGTGTATGTCCTGTATGGACTGTTCCTGGCCGAGGCGCCGATGGCGGTGTTCATCTGGCTGGCGTTCCTGCTGATCCAGACGGTGTCGGCCGGGTATGCGCTGCGGCTGGACGGCGAGCGACTTGCGCACCTGTGGGCGTATCCGTTGCAGCAGCTGGTGTACCGGCAGCTGATGTACGTGGTGGTGATCCAGTCGCTGATCACCGCCGTGCACGGCACCCGGCTGCCCTGGCAGTCCAATGTCCGGACCGGCGCCGCCGACCGGGAACTCGTCAACTCCGCAGCACGGGGGCTCCCCGGGAGACGGTGAAGGTGGCGCTGGTGGTCACGCCGGCGTGCGGGTCGAGCTTGTCGACGGCGCGGAAGCGGAACTGCGCCTCCGACGGGGTGAGCTCCAGGACGCCGTAGCCGTGCTGCACCATCTCGCAGTACTTCAGGTGATCGTTGCGATCCAGTCGGTTCCGCGCGGACTGTCCCGCCTTGGCGGCGCCCTCCACGTCCCCGTTGTTCGGCGAGCTCACCGAGGGCACCACGAACTCCACGCCCGCCCGCCGGGAGCCGGCCGGATTGGGCTGCGCGGTGCCCTGCGGGACGGTGGGGGAGAAGCCGGTGTCCCAGAGCTCGCCGGCGAACGAGTTGTGGTCGTCCCCGGTCACCACCAGCACGTCGTCCACCGAGGAGGCGATCGTGGACAGCAGTTCGGTGCGGTCGGCGCCGTAACCGTCCCAGCTGTCCAGGAAAGCCCGTTCGCCCTGGGCTCCGCTGATCATGCCCATCAGCATGTTCGGGTTGGCCAGCACCTTCCACGGCGCGGTGGAGCCACGCAGCGAGTCCAGCAGCCAGGCCTTCTGTGCGGCGCCCAGGTACTCCCGGGCCGGATTGTCCGCGTCGGCGCAGACCACGCCCGCGCCGTCGCCACACGGCTGGTCGTCGCGGTACTGCCTGCTGTCCACGGTGAGGATCTCCGCCAGCCCGCCCAGGCGCACCGAGCGGTAGGTCCGGGTCATGTCGTCCGGGTAGAACCGGGGGACCGGCATCCGCTCGAACCAGGTGTGCCAGGCCGCGCTCCGCTTGGCGGCGAACAGCGGTTCCCAGCCCAGGGTCCAGCGGTTCTTGGTGTAGTCGTTGCGGAACTCGTGGTCGTCCCACAGCGGCAGGAACGCGTGCCGGGCGTGCATGGCCCGCAGGTTCTCGTCGGTGCGGTAGTGCGCGTACTTGGCCCGCATCGCGGGCAGTACCTGCGGATACAGGTTCAGGTCGATGCCCCGGACCCCGGGCACCGAGGCCTCGTACACGTAGTCGCCGAGGCAGACCACCAGGTCCAGGTCCTCGGCGGCCAGGTGCCGGTGCGCCGCGTAGTAGCCCTCGGTGAAGCCCTGGCAGGTGAAGAAGCCGATCCGGGTGGGCGCCTGCGAGTCGGCGGGCCGGGCGGTCTGGAACCGGCCGACCGGGGACTCGGTGTCCTTGCCGCGGAACTGGTAGAAGTACTGCTCCCCGGCGCGCAGGCCGGTCGCCGGGTAGTGGATGCACCCGTCCCACTGGGCTTCGGCGGTCACCTCGGTGACGATCTCCGGTGAACTCAGGTCCTCGTTGCGGGAGACCAGCAGCGCGAGCTTGCCGCTGTTCTGCAGGAGGCCGAGCGTGGCCCGGGTCCACAGCGTGGCGCCGTCGGTGCGTGGCACACCGGCCATCACACCTTCGGGGAAGGTCGTCCCTCGCACCAGGTCAGGCGCGGCGTCGGCGGCCGTGCGCAGCACTGGGCCGGGGACCATCATGGCGGCGATTCCGGTGAGCATGCCCCGGCGGGAGATATGTGACACGGGTCATAATATGAAGAAGATTCACGAATTTGGCAAGGTCCGCTACGTGAACGGGTGATGACCGTGCGATGCCTTATTGCGTTTCGGGGAACCACTTGGTTCAGTTAATGAAATGTAAATCACTGTGGCTCGGAGGTGACCAGCATGGCGCTGCGGTCGATCCCCCCGATTGAACCCGACGACGTACCGGCCCGCTCACCGAGATCTGCCAGCGGAACCCAGCGCATCGGCGGCCGTAGCTGGCAGTCGAAGGTGCTGTTCGTCATCGCGAAGACCTTCGTCCGCCCGGTGCTCACCGTCGCTCCGATCAACCCGTTCACCATGCGGTTCTTCCCGCTGCTCGAGCTGGCCGCCAGTCGCCTGCTGCCCAAGGACGACCGGGTGCTGATCACCAAGGTCCGGGCCGACGGCTTCAAGGGCGAGCTGACCACCGCCACCCAGGACTGGCCGGAATCCGGCGGGGCGATCCTGTACATGCACGGCGGCGGCTTCGTCGCCTGTGGACCCGGCACCCATCGCCGGCTCACGTCCTCGTTGTCCCGGCGGACCGGCTTACCGGTGCTGTCGGTGGACTACCGCCAGCTTCCGGAGACTGGAATCCCCGGCTCCATCGCCGACTGCATCGCCGCCTACCAGTGGCTGCTGGACCGTGGCCACAAGCCGGAGTCGATCGTGTTCGCCGGGGACTCCGCCGGTGGTTACCTGTCCTTCGCGGTGGCCCTGGAGGCCCGCAAGGCCGGGCTGCCGATGCCCTCCGGGCTGGCGGTCTGTTCGCCGCTGGTCGACCTGGACAACTCGGTGCGCACGGAGCACGTGAACTACAAGCGGGACGCCTACATCCCCGTCCGCAAGCTGGACAACCTGACGCCGCTGTTCTTCCACCCGGAGCCGCTGGACCTGCTGGCCGCGCCGATCCACGGCGAGCTGGCCGGGCTGCCGCCGGTGCTGATCCAGGTCAGCGGCAGTGAGGTGCTGCGGGCCGACGCGGAGGCCATGGCGGAGAAACTGGCCGCCGCGGGAGTGCCGTGCATCCTGCAGATCTGGCAGGGCGTGGTGCACGCGTTCACCGCCGTCGGCCTCACCCCGGAGGCCCGCAGGGCCAGCGCGGACATCGCCGCGTTCGTCACCTCACGCCAGGCCGCCTGAGTTCGACCGTCCGCGAAGCCGGCGAGGTTCGGCCAGAGCCCGAACCTCGCCGGCTTCGCGACCTGCTCAGCCTTCTTCGGCCCAGGTGAAGGATTCGCGCTGCCAGGGCTCGTCGGCGCTGTCCCGGTACGCGGCCATGCCCACGGGCAGGTCGGCGACCTCGGTCACCTTCTCGTCCTTGGCCAGCACATCGACCATCGGCGCGACCACGCACGCGCCCTCGATGTTGGGGTCGGAGACACCGTCACCGACCAGCCACGCGTTGTCCTCGGTGTGCGCCACGAACAGCGCCGGTTCGCTGCCATCCAGCACCGAGCGCTGCACGACCGCACCCAGCTCCGCGGGGAACACGTTGTCCGCGAAGGGGAACGGTGCGTTAATGATCAGCTCTGCCATGTTCAAACGGTATCAAGTGAAGATGTTCTTCCTGCTCAGGGTGCCTGAACGCGCCGCGCACCGGTGTCGCTCCGTGATCACCCTGTTACCGATCGGCTCCGGTAAATGTGCGGACCGGCATCGTCGGATTTACTGGCGCAGAAAGTTTTCACCGCCGTAAGACGGATCGGTGAATTAACTGTGAACGCAATTTCAAGGATTTGCTGAATACGCGCAGGGAGCACGTACCGGGGAGGGGTACGTGCTCCCTGCTTTAAATGTGGAAATCGGCCCCGGGGGAGCCGGTCGGCGCGGCCTGTGGAGCGCGCCGACCGGCTCGGAATGCACTAGCTGCGGATCGGCCGGGACGGCGGCTGGCTGCCGAGATCGGGGGAGCGGTTCGGCAGAATGTCCGTGCTGTGCAGACGTTCTATTGGTTAATAGATTCGCCTATGGGAACCCGAAAAACCAATCTCGGCACGCCATAGGGTTCAGGCGATGTGTTCTTATTGCTGTATGTCTGTGGTTGACGCGCATTTCCGCATGGGGAAATGCAAGGCCTTTCCGTTATTTATTCGGAACGACTGGGCGCGTCATGGTTTCGCGCTGCTCGCTTCACCGGCTCCGGGCGGCGATCCTGGCCCGGAGTTGACGAGTTTCGGGTGAGCTCCGGGGCCCCGAAACTCGTCAACTCCGGCGGAGGGGGTCAGCGGAGGCGGAACGGCCCGGTGCTGCCGGTGATCGGGAAGGCCCGATCGTTCAGCAGCGGCTTCGCGTCGCCGTGGTAGACGATCCGGTAATCGCCGGACTGCGTCCCCGGTGGGATGGTCCAGTCGATGGTGACGGTGGACGCCGCGATGCCCAGCCGCGCCCAGCGGAAGGTGGTCGACCAGTCTCCGTCCTTGGCCACGGTCCGCCAGCCGTCGCCCTCGCGGCGCTGTACCTCCAGGTAGCCGCCGCCACGGTGCAGATCGTTGTTCGGATGCGCGCCCGCGAACTGCGCCCGCACCGTCTCGCCCGTGCGGTACTCGGCCTTGGGGGCGAGCAGCACATCGCCGAAGTTCTGGCCCAGCGGCGGGGCGTCCATCACCACGCCGGGCTGCAGCGCCAGGGGATCACCGTGCTGGGGCCTGGCCTGTGGGGAGGCACTGGGCCGCCCGGCGTGCATGTCGGCCGCGATACGGGCGAATTCCTGCTGGTAGGCGGGCAGTTCCCACTGGCCGTACATGGTGTGGCCGCCCTCGTAGTCCTGCTGCTGGTACTCCTCCGGCGTGGTCAGGTAGCCCGCGTAGTCGTTGGCGTAGCCGTTGACCAGCACGTTCTCCATCGGCACACCCAGCTCCGCAGCGATGGTCCGGCGCAGCCGCAGGCCGGCCACGATGGTCGGCTCCTGGGGGATGCCCGCGATGTACAGCTCGCCGATGCGCAGCAGCTGCACCGGCAGCGTGGTCGCCACCCAGCCCATGTCGCCCACCGGCAGCAGGATGTCCTTCGGGGCCTGGCAGGCCTTCAACTCCGGCGACGCGGTGTAGGCGAGCTTGGAGATCTGCTCGATCAGCGGATTGCTGCCCGCGCCCTCGTGGAAGATCGCCGGGCCCGGTCCGTCCTCAGTGGACCCCGCCGCGAAGCTGGCGCCCATGGCGGCGTTGCAGGTCCGGTGCTGCTTCCCGTCCGGGGTGAACTTTCCGTCCACAGTGGTCTTGCTGATGTCCACATAGGAGATCCGGCTGTCGATGCCGCCGGACAGCGGATTCCCGCCCGAGGCCAGCGACTGCGCGGAGTCCAGCTGGCGCCTGCCGATGATCTCGGTGTTGCGCACCTGGTCCTCGGTGGGCCCGGTACCCGGCTTGAGTGCCAGGTTCGGCGAGATGTCACCGGGGTTGGTCTGCGCGAATCCGGCCACGAAACCGGGTTGCTGCTGTTCCCACGCCCAGGCGGCGTATCCCTTGTTGTCCCCGCTGATCAGCAGGTTGTCGCTGGTCAGGCTGGTTCCGTGGGTGGCGAACCAGTTGAGTGCGCCCACCGGCCTGCCGTCGTGATCCAGGCGCAGCAGGGTGCTGACCGGGTCGATGGCGTCCGGGAAGACGGCCTTGTCCTGCGCCGGGTTGCGGTCGAAGGCCCGCCGGGACCGGTTCACGCCGGCATCGGTCAGGGTGCCCCGGTTGACCGTGACGCCACCGGGCTTCAGGTCGGCGTCGGCGGCGCTGATCGAATCCACGATGCCGTCCACCAGGGCGTCGAAGGTCTTGCGGTGGAAGCCCAGTGTGGTGACGTTGTAGAGCGTGTAGTCGCTGAACCCGCCGGGCGCCGCATGGGTGTGCGTGGCGGACAGCAGCACGTTGGCGTCGGTGTACGCGTCGCCGAACTTCTGCCGTAGCCGATTCAGCACCACGTCCCGGACGCCGGACAGCATCATGCCGGTGTCGGTCACGGTCATCGCCACCCGCTTGCCGCCGTTCGGTTCGGCGATGACGAACGATCGGGCGCGTTGCCGGAGGTGGATGCCGTGCGTGGTCTGCGTGGGCTGGGCGTAGCCGAGCATGCCGTCCTCGGCGACCTCACCGGTGATGTCGGCGGTGCCGCGGCCGACCAGGTAACTCTGCCCGTTCGCCTGCGCGACGGGCACGACCAGCACTGCCGCGGTGACGAGACCGGCGGCGAACAGGGCCTTCAGGCGATGTGTCGGGGACCACATGACTGCCAGGCTATAGCCAGCCGGTGGGTTTGTGAAGAAGCTTCATGTTTTTGGCGGGTGGGGGTTGGGTCTGGTGGTTGTCGAAAGATGGCTTTGGAGGGGGAGATGGGCGGCGGGGGGCGTCTTTCCTGCCTGCATGTTGGGTGGGGGCACGCCGGACTGGCGGTCGGGTGGGCATTGTCGGGTCGGGGTGACTCGGAGTGGCCGAGGAACGCGATTGGGTCTGGTTGGCGAGGCTCCGCGGGGGCGGTGTTCACGGTCTGTGGCGATCATGCCCGCGCCGGGTGGCGCGAGATCCGAAGACCGGTGTTGAGTCCACTGTGGACACGGTGATTGTTCCTGGTTAAAGACCTATTTAGGGCCCTAAATAGGTCTTTAACCAGGAACAATCCCACCCAGTTCACCCACAAGAACCCCACCTGCCCCAACAACCCCACCAGCCCCGCGCAAGTCCGCACCGAAGGTGATCAAGCCCGAAAAGTCAGACCGGCGTGCCCCCACCCAACACGCCGGCAGGAAAGACCGGCAACCCCACCCGTCTCCCCCTCCAAAGCCATCTTCCCCCAACAACCCAGACGCAACGGACCTAGGACAGCGAGAGCTTTAACGCCCGGGTGGCCTGATCGCGAAGTTTGGGGTCCGTGGCCGACGAGGGCTTGCCCAGCCAGACAGCGCGGACGATCCGGACGGAGTCCCTGTCCCGGCTGCTGGCGTAGGCGGCGTTGTCGAACGTGGTCGGGCCGCCCGGCCAGGCTTTGCCGTCCTTCGCCAGGTCGTTCACCGAGCCGGTGCCGTTCTGGTCGGCCACCTTCTGTAAGGCCTCGGCGGCTGCGGCGTCCGGCATGGTGATCACCGAAACGCTGATCGCCGCCTGCGTCGCGCGAAAGAGTGCCCGATTGAGTGCGGTGCACTGGTGGCTGCCCAGCCACTGCTGCAGATCCCCGTAGGCGTGGCCGACGCAGTCGTCGTCCTTGACCAGCGCCATCCGCTCATAGGTGATCCCGTCCACCGTGGACTCCGGCGGATCGGTCGTCTCCTGCGTGGTCGTGGTGTCCGGGGCGCCCAGTGGGCCGGGATTGTTGTCCCGCTGGCTCAGGCCGACGGTCAGCGCGAGGATCAACAGGGTGATCACCAGGACCAGCAGCACGGTCAGCACGATCGCGCCCTGCCTGGTCACCGAGAAGGTGGACGGCAGGTTGTGCCTGCCCGTCTTCTCCTTGTTCGGCACGGGTTTCACCACCGCCACCGGCTGAGCGCCAGGGCGGACGGCTAGTTCGGACCGCTTCAGGTGCACCGTCGACGCCGAGGCGACCTCGCCGGTCACCGCGTCGGTGAAACCCTCGCCGACCATGTCCGCGGTGGACACCTTCGGCCACTGTGGACTGATCGTGTCGATCAGTTTCTGGATCTCCTCCACCGAGCGGGCGCCGCCGCGCGGAGTGAGTTCCCCGGCGGCCGCGGTCAGCGAGATCGCGGTCGGGTGCAGGATGCGCACGCCGCGCCTGCGGTCCTCGTCCGGCTGCTCGACCTTCTCCGCGTACGGGCCGATGGCCAGGATGATGCCGCGCGGCAGATCGGTGAGCGCGGCGATCTGGTCGAGGGCCTCCTCGGCCCGGCGCATCGCGTCGGTCGCCGGGTTGGCCGGTCCGTCCTCGGAGACCAGCGGCCAGCCGTCCACCAGCCACTGTCCGTCCAGCGGGGCGGTGACCTTGAGGCCGGGTTCGGGCAGGTCGATGCCGACCACGGCCAGGATGCCGGTGGGCAGAATGATCAGTGCCTCGATGGGCGTGGCCGCGTCCTCGGGCTGGTGCCCGAGCAGTGCGACACCGCCGAGCTTGTCCGCCCCCGTGCCGAGGCCCAGTAGGGCGGCACGGATATCCCTGCTGATGGCGGCAGGTGGGTCGGCGAGCCGGACCAGTCGCACGTGCAACACCTCCGAGCGCGGGCTCGTCGAGTTCGGGGCTTACCGGGTTGGGCATCTTCAGATTAGAGGTAAATCAGATCGTGATCCCCGGCGGTATACGGGCCACCGGTAGTGGTGATCCTCTCGCGGGATTCCCTTCCCTGGTATGGGAGGGTCTGTGAAAGTGCCCGGGGGCTATATGTCAAGATCATGAAAGGTCTCAACGGCGGTAAATGCGCTTGTTTCTCGTATGGCGAACAGGCGCCGCACCGTGCAGAATGTGGCCCAACGGGTGTTGCCAACGCTGTGAGACAGGCCGTAGGGGAAGACGAGCCTCGTCGAGTAGCGGAGGTCAGCAGTGAGCACCCGTGGAAGCACCAGTGGCGTGATTTACGTCCACTCGTCGCCATCTGCGGTCTGTCCGCACGTCGAGTGGGCCATATCGGGCACCCTGGGTACTCGTGCCGACCTGCAGTGGACGGCACAGCCCGCGGCGCCAGGTCAGCTGCGCGCAGAATGCAGCTGGTCAGCTGAGCCGGGCACAGGTGCCCGGCTGGTAAGCGCGCTCAAATCCTGGCCGATGGTCCGGTTCGAGGTCACCGAGGAACCGAGCCCTGGCCTGGATGGGCAGCGCTTCTGTTTCGTGCCCGGTCTCGGACTGTGGCGCGCCAACACGAGCGCCAACGGCGACATCGTCGTGTCCGAGGACCAGATCCGGACACTGGCGGCCAAGTACCGGGCGCCGGAGGCTCTGGCCCATCGCCTGGAAGAGCTGCTCGGCACCAACTGGGACGAGGCGTTGGAGCCGTTCCGCAGGGCCGGTGATGGGGCGCCCGTCACGTGGCTGCACCGCGTGGGGTAGTTGTTGTGGCACCCTTGGCAGGTGAGTGGGGACGGCGAGGTCCACGAGGGACTTTTCACCAGGATGGCGGCCGTGGCCGGCATCCTGGTGCTGGCGTTGGTGGCCGCCACCGGCCTGGGACTTCTGGCCAGGGACGTCTACCGGCCCGCCGGCCTCACCTCGGCCGGCACTGAGTCCGCCCCGCCCACCATGGTCGGCGAGCCGCCCGGTGAGCTGAAGATCTGGACGACGGCCGACGTGGACCTGAATTCGCGCCGGGACGAACTGGTCGACCTGCTGGGCAGGCACTTCACCGCGATCAACACCAGGAACTACGACGCGTGGGCGTCGACCGTGGTGCCGCGCCGGGTGGCCGAGTACCCCAGGGGCAAGTGGCTGGGCGATTTCAGCACCAGCAGGGACGGCACCGTCAACCTCTACCGGGTCGAGGCCGCTCAGGGTGGCGCCCTGCGGCTGATGCTGTCCTTTGTGAGCACGCAGGATCTGGCGCATGCCCCACCCGACGCGCAGTACACCTGCCTGCAGTGGCGGGCCGTGTACAGCCTGATCGACACCGCCGCCGGCCTGCGGCTGGACAGCGTGACCAGCGGTAGCGCGGCGAAGTCACCCTGTTGATTGTCCTTTGTGGACGGTAGATCTGCTACTGGTCCGAACGGGCGGGAATTGCGCGCTATTCGGTCGAATCCACCCAAAGCCACCCAACCGTGTCTGCTTCCGGTGAGGCCCGATTGACGCCGTGATCGGGGCTGAGGACACTGGCGATCAACTGGGGTTTTCGCCTGAACACGGGGGGGTGATCATGGGCGATCCGTATGGAATGGTGCCGGGTGGTCTGTATGTGGACACGGAGACCAACGCGCAGCGCTGGGTGAACGAGAACCCGCAGAATCCGGCGGCCGCGGCGATCAGACAGCAGATCACCGGGGTGCCGCAGGCCCGGTGGACCGCGGGCGGCGACATCACCGGCTGGGTGCGGAGCTACACCTCGGCCGCCGCGGCGGCCAGGCAGTTACCCGTGCTGGTCATGTACGACATTCCCAACCGGGACCTGGGGAACTTCGCCAAGGGCGGGGCGGCCTCGATCTCCGCCTACCTGCAGGATCTGGTGACGCTGGCCAACGCCATCGGCGACG
This sequence comes from Pseudonocardiaceae bacterium YIM PH 21723, assembly GCA_003600225.1. Taxonomy (GTDB): domain Bacteria; phylum Actinomycetota; class Actinomycetes; order Mycobacteriales; family Pseudonocardiaceae; genus QZFT01. Next base: position 179,326 of record QZFT01000023.1, on the reverse strand, counting down.
CGCCGGCCGCGGTCATCCTGGAACCCGACGCGTTGATCCACGCGCCCAGCCTGCCGTTGCCGGATCAAGGCGGCCGGTTCGGTGCGTTGAACGCGGCCGTCGGCCTGCTCACCGGGCTGGCGTCGAACACGGCGGTCTACCTGGACGCCGGTGAGGCGCCCAACCACGATCCGGCGACGCTGGCGCTGGCTCTCGTCCGTGCGGGTATCGCCGGGGTGCGGGGCTTCTCGGTGAACGTGTCGAACTTCTCCGACCTGGCGACCTGCCACAAGTACGCCGCCGAGCTCATCGGCCTGCTGGGCGATCAGGCCGGAATCCACGGCGTCCGGTACGTGGTGGACACGGCGCGCAACGGCAACGGGCGGCCGTCGGACTCGTATATCGCGGCGCATCCGGCCGACTGGTGGTGCAACCCGCCCGGCCGGAAACTGGGTGCCCATCCGGCGATCGTCAACGACGGCACCGGCTGCGACGCGTTGTTGTGGATCAAGCATCCGGGGGAGTCCGATGGCACCGTCGGCGTGGTCACCGGTGTCGCGAGCGGGACATTCGATCCCCGCCTGGCCACCGCGTTGATCAACGGCAGCTGAAGGCGTTCCGAAGTTGACGATGTTCGGGAAAGAGCCCGAACATCGTCAACTTCGGAGCTGAGAGCTAGGCCTTGGTGAAGACGAGGGCCACGTTGTGGCCGCCGAAACCGAAGGAGTCGCTGACCGCGGCCTGGAGCTCGACCTTGCGCGGCTCGCCGGACACCACGTCCAGCTGCACGCCCGGGTCGAGCTCGTCCAGGTTGAGGGTGGCCGGAATGATGCCGTCCCGGACGGCTAGCAGCGTCGCCAGGCCCTCGACCGCGCCGGCCGCACCCAGCAGGTGACCGAACGAGGACTTCGGCGCAGTGAGCACCGGGTGGTCGCCGATCGCCTTGCGGATGGCCACCGTCTCGGTGACGTCACCCGCCGGAGTGGAGGTGGCGTGGCAGTTCACGTGGCCCACGTCCGCCTTGTCGATGCCCGCGACCCGCAGCGCCGCGGTGATGGCGCGTGCCTGGCCGTTTCCTTCGGGATCCGGGGCGGTGATGTGGTAACCGTCGGAGCTGGTGCCGATACCGGCCAGCTTGCCGTAGATCTTGGCGCCGCGGGCACGAGCGAAGTCCTCGCGCTCCAGCACCATCACACCGGCACCCTCACCGAGTACGAAGCCGTCCCGGCTCACGTCGAACGGACGCGAGGCCTTTTCCGGCTCGTCGTTGCGGGTGCTCATGGTGCGAGCCTGGGAGAAGCCCGCGAGCGGAAGGGGGTGGATGCAGGCCTCGGCACCGCCGGCCACGACCACGTCCGCCTCACCGGCTTTGATCATCTTGAACGCCCAGGCCAACGCCTCGGCGCCGGAGGCGCAGGCGGAGACCGGGGAGTGCACGCCCGCCCTGGCCTTCAGGTCCAGGCCGACGTGCGCGGCCGGGCCGTTGGGCATCAGCATCGGGACGGTGAGCGGCGAGACCTTGCGCAGGCCCGCCGTTTCCAACAGATCATCCTGGTCCAGCAGGGTGACAGCGCCACCGATGCCCGTGCCGAGGACGACGCCGAGACGTTCCTTCTCAACGCCGTCCTCGCCAAGACCAGCGTCCGCCCAAGCCTGCCGGGCGGCGATCACCGCTACCTGCTCGCAGCGGTCCATGCGACGTGCTTCGACTCGCGGGAGTACCTCGGTCGGTTCGACGACCAGACGCGCGGCGATGCGCACCGGCAGATCGAACTTCTCCAGCCACTCGTCTTCCATCCTGGCGACGCCGCTGCGTCCGGCCAGGAGTGCATCCCAGGTGGACGTGGCGTCGCCGCCCAGCGGTGTCGTCGCGCCCAATCCTGTGATGACGATGTCGGTGCTCATTGCGCCTCCGCGCTAGGACCTGCTGCTTTCAGGTGGGATGTCGTCAGATCAGATCAGGAGTTGCTGGTGATGTAGCTGACGGCGTCGCCGACGGTCTTCAGGTTGGCCAGCTCGTCGTCCGGGATCTTCACGCCGAACTTGTCCTCGGCCTGCACGGCGATCTCCACCATGGACAGCGAGTCGATGTCCAGGTCGTCCACGAAGGACTTCTCGGAGGTGACCTCGGCAGCCTCCACGCCGGCAACCTCTTCGACGATCTCGGCGAGTCCCTGCAGAACGTTGTCGCTCACAATTTTGCCTTCCATGTAGCTGCTTCACGCTTCTAGCTGTCCGGGAACGTTCCCGGAAGTGTTAGGGGCAGACCACGACCTGCGCGCCGTAGCTGAGACCGGCGCCGAAGCCGACCAGCAGGGCCAGCTCTCCGGACTTGATCTCGCCCGCGGCACGCATGTGATCGATGGCCATCGGGATGGAGGCGGCGGAGGTGTTGCCGCTGTACTGGATATCCGTCGCGACCTTGAGATCGGTTCGGGCGCCGTGCTTGCGCAGCCCCTTGCCGATGGCCTCGATGATGCGCAGGTTCGCCTGGTGCGGGACCAGCACGTCGATGTCGGCGATGTCCACGCCCGCCCGCTTGACCGCCTCGAGGGCGATCGGAGCGATCTTGGTCGTGGCCCAGCGGAAGACCGACTGGCCCTCCTGGAAGATGAAGGAGTTGCGGTCCTTCACGTAGATCATCTCGGCCAGGTCGCCCGCGCTGCCCCAGGCCGCGGGGCCGATCTGCGGGGTGTCGGACGGGCCGACCACGGCGGCGCCCGCGCCGTCGCCGAAGATGATCGCGGTGGAACGGTCGGTGTAGTCCACCCAGTTGGTGAACTTGTCCACGCCGATGACCAGGACGTTCTTCGCGCTGCCCACCCGGACGAAGTCCGAGGCGGTGCCCAGTCCGTAGCTGAATCCGGCGCAGGCGGCGTTCAGGTCGAAGGCGGCCGCGGCCTGGATGCCGATGCGGTGCGCGGTCTGCGCCGCCGCGTTCGGGATGTTGGTCTCCATGGTGCAGGTGGCCACGATGACCGTGTCGATCTCGGACGGGGTGAGACCGGAGTCGGTCACCGCGTTCTTGCCGGCCTCGACGGCGAGGTCGACCAGGGTCTGGCCCGGCTCGGAGAGCCGGCGCTCGATGACACCCACCCGGGAGCGGATCCACTCGTCGTTGGTGTCCATCTCCTGCGCGAGTTCGTCATTGGTGACCCGGCGCTCCGGCTGGTAGCTGCCGAAACCCAGGATGCGGCTGCCTGTCCGGGACGGGGTCAGGTTCAGCTCTGTCACGCGAGATTCTCCTTCAGCTGGTCTACCAGCTTGTCCAGTTCCGCCGGGGTCTTCACAGCGAGTGTGGCGGTGCCCTTCAGCTCCCGCTTCACCAGGCCGGTCAACGTTCCGGCGGGCGGGAGTTCGGCCACGAGTGCGGGGGAGTGCGTACCGATGGTGGTCATGCAGGAGTCCCAGCGCACCGGGCTGGTCACCTGGGAGATCAGCCTGGACAGTACCTCGGCACCGGTGGTGACCGGCGTGCCGTCCGCGTTGGACAGCAGCGTCAGCCTCGGGTCGGCGACGGCGATGTCCGCGGCCTTGCTGCGCAGCGCGTCCTGCGCGGGGGCCATGAAGTGGGTGTGGAAGGCACCTGCGACGGCGAGCTGCTTCACCCGGGTGCCCTCGGGGGCGTTGCCGACGAGCTTCTCGATCGCCGGGATGGCGCCGGCGGCGACGATCTGACCTGCGCCGTTCCGGTTCGCCGGGGTGAGGTCCAGCTCGGCCAGCGCGGCGACGACGGCCTCCGGGTCGCCACCCATCACGGCCGCCATGCCGGTCGGGGTCACGGCGCACGCCTTGGCCATTTCCGCGCCGCGGATGGCGGCGAGCGCGACGGCGTCGTCCTCGGTCAGCACTCCGGCGACCGCGGCGGCGGCCAGCTCACCGACCGAGTGCCCGGCGACGACGGTGTCCGCGGGCAGCGCACCGATCCGGTTGATCAGCTCGGCGTGCGCCAGCAGCGCCAGCGCGACGACCAGGGGCTGGGTGACCGCGGTGTCCTTGATCTCTTCGGCGTCGGCCTCGGTGCCGAGACGCAGAAGGTCGAGGCCGGTGGCGTCGGACCAGGCGGCGATGCGCTCGCGGGCACCGGCGACTTCCAGCCAGGAGGAGAGCATGCCGGGGGCCTGGGAGCCCTGCCCAGGAGTGAGGAGTGCGATCACAGCTGTCACCCAACACGCTCGGGTCTGTGTCCGCTGGTGTTGCCGCCCACGAAGTCGGACGCCTTTCGTTGTGCACTGTCTACAAACCGGTGACGCTATCGGCGCTTTTCACCTGCTTGCCGCAGGTTGACCACCGGGTGAAGTTCCGCCGGCAACCGCCACAATGGCGAAGTGAATCATGTTCCGCGACAGCCCGGGTGGGCGGATGTCGGCCTGAACGGGGTGTCCATCGGCGCGCTCCTGCACTGCGACGGCCAGGCGCCCTCGATCGGCGAGCTGCGTTCCCTGGTCGCCGGCCGGCACGGCGCGACGGCCACGCTGTCCACGATTCTGGACGTGCAGGGTCCGCGATGGGTGCGGCGCAGCCCCGACATCGACCGGCAGGTGCGGGAGCAGGTCCTGCCCGGGGACGCGGATCCCGGTGCGGCGGCGGTCGCCGCGCAGCACGAGCCGTATCTGCCGGACATGCCGCCGTGGGAGCTCCGTCTGCTCCGCCGGGAAGGCCGGCCCGGGTATGCCGTGTTCTATCGCGCCAGCCATGGTGTGCAGGACTTCGGCGCCATCGCCCGGGTGCTGGAACTGCTGTTCGCCGAAACGCCTCCCGACGCCGCCGGATCGGCGGCGGTGGTTCCCTCACTGGCGACCCCCGTGCCGCCGACCCTGGGGGAGCGGCTGTCGGCGGCCCGGATGCAGCACCGGTCGATCCGGCGCTCCGGGATCTGGCCGCCGAAGCAGTACGGCTACGGGTACGACCAAGCCCATCACTGGACCACGGTCCCCAGCGCGGTGGTGCGCGCCGTCGCGCGGGCGTACGGCGGATCCGGCAACGATGTCTACGTCTCGGCAGTGATGTCGGCGGTGTCCGACTGGTGGGCGCAGCAGTTGCCCGGCGAGTCCCTGAGCCCCACGGATGTGCTGGTCGCCGTCAACATCCGGGCCCCCGGCGAGGCCGAGGTGCCCGGCAACCTGGTGACGATGGCCGGGATCTCGCTGCCGCCGGGTTCCTGGCAGGAGCGGATGGCCGCCATGGTCGCGGCCACCGCCGTCCTGCGGTCGCCCGGGCACCGGGAGGCCATGCGGCAGCGGGCACTGGAACGGTCGGAGTGGCTGGCGGATCTGGCCGCCGAGTGGGGGCAGCGGCCGCAGGGTGAGGTGGCGACCTCGCATTTCGTGCTGCGCGCCCCGCTGCTGATCGGCGCCGACCCGGTCGTGGCGATGGATCCGGTGACGTTCCTGCCGCCGGGCAATCCGGTGGCCACGCTGTCCCTGTCCTACCGGGGGCGCACGTCGGTGCAGTTCGTCACCGACAACGCGCTCCCCGGGATGGACACGCTCGCCGAGCGCTGGGCGGCGGGTGTTCAGGACCTGGCTGCCGGGCTACCAGAGTCCACGGGAGCGGGCCAGCCGGCCGACCGCTAGCGCGATGCGCAGCACGTGGGCGTCGCGCGGGTCGGTGGGGTTGCGGCCGGTGAGCTCGGTGACCCGGCGCAACCGGTAGCGAACGGTGTTCGGGTGCACGAACAACGCCTTCGCGCACGCGCCGAGCACGCCGCCGACCTCAAGGAACGACTCCACGGTCTCCCGCAGGCTGCCGCCGGACTCCACCAGCGGCAGCACGATCCGCTCGATGAGCTGACGCTCGGCCTCCGGGTCGCCGGCGAGGGCCCGCTCGGGCAGCAGGTCGCCGGAGCGCACCGGACGCGGCGCGGCCGGCCACGCGACGACGGCGCGCAGGCCGTTCAACGCGTCGCTGGCGCTGCGGTGCGCCTCGGCCAGGCTGGTCATCGTCGGACCGGCCACCACCGGCCCGGTACCGAAGGCGCCGGCCATCTTCTCCAGCACCTGCCGGTCGGTCGCCTCGTCGAGGGGGCCGCCGAGCACGACCACCAGCCGGGAGCCCTGCACGCCCAGCAGTACCGGCCTGCCCACCCGCGCCGCACGGGAACGCACGTCGAAGACCACCTTCGGCGGTTCCTCGGACGCGGGGTTGCCGACCAGCACGGTGGCCTCGACGCCCGGGTCCCAGCCCAGCGCGGAGGCGCGGGACAGCAGAGCCTCCTCGGCGTCGCCACGGACCACGCCGTCCACCACCAGGGCTTCCAGCCGCGCGTCCCAGGCGCCCCGGGCCTCGGCCGCGGTGGCGTAGGAGGTGGCCGCGGCGAAGGCGATCTCCCGGCCGTACCGCAACACGGCCTTCACCAGCCGGTCCCGCTCCTGGGTGTCGGCGGCGAACTCCGGCAGCCGCTGTTCGAACACGTCTATGGCGATGCGCACCAGTTCCACGGTGCGGCGCAGGCTGACCCAGTTGGCCAGGTCGCGCGGGGCGGTGTTGAACGCCTGGGCGGTGAGCTTCACACCTTGGGCGGGATCGCGCAGCCAGGACACGAAGTTGGAGACGCCGGTCTGCGTCACCAGCAGCACGCCGGCCCGCTGGCTGGCGGGCAGGCGCTGGAACCAGGGCAGCCGCTGCTCCATGGCGGCCAGGCTGGAGGTGGAGATGTTTCCGGACGCCCGCTCCAGGGTGCGCAGGGTCTGCGCGGACAGTTCCGGATCATGCTCGCTCGTCGCGGCGGTGCTCATGCGGACAAGAATCGCATGTCACGCCGAAATATTTGGTATTTGCCCAATCAAATTCGAATCCGCCATTCGAGTGACGCATGGCGAGTTGCCATGGTTTGTCAAGTGGGAAACGATCATAAGAAGTGACTTGCACAACAGTGTCTGAGTCTGATTGAGGAGTGATCGTGCCTACCGTATTGCAAGACGGGCTGAAGAATGCGTGGAGTTCCTTCGCCACGTTTGTTCCCAAGCTCGCCGGATTCCTGCTCATCCTGCTGATCGCCTGGTTGATCGCCAAGGGCATCTCCAAGGCCATCGGCATGGTCCTCAAGCGAGTCGGCTTCGACAAGCTGGTCGAGCGTTCCGGTCTCGGAGGCGCCATGGCCGAGTCGAAGCTGGACCTGGGCGGCTTGATCGTCAAGCTCGTCTACTACTTCGTGCTGCTGATCGGTCTGCAGTTCGCGTTCAGCGCCTTCGGTACCGGTAACCCGGTCTCCGAGCTGCTGAACAGCGTGGTGAGCTTCCTGCCGAAGATCGCTGTGGCGATCGTGCTGGTCCTGGTCGCCGCCTACGTCGGCCGCATCGTTCGTGACATCGTTGCCAGTGCCCTTGGCCAGCGGGCTTTCGCCCCGATGCTGGGCACCATCGCCTACGTGTTCATCGTGGCCCTCGGCGTCATCGCGGCGCTGAACCAGATGGGTATCGCCATCACGGTGACCATGCCGGTGCTGATCGCGGTGCTGGCCACCGTCGGCGGCATCCTGATCGTCGGCGTTGGCGGCGGCATGATCAAGCCGATGCAGCAGCGCGCCGAGCGCTGGCTGAACCGGATGGACGAGGAGATGTCCGCCCCGTCGCAGCGCACCGCGACCGGTGACAACTACTCCGCGACCGCGGCTCACGCCCGGCAGGAGAGCAGCACCACCCGCTCCGGGATGTAACCGATCCCCGTTGTCCCGACGTGCCGCAGGGCACCGGCCGCATCACCCGGCCGGTGCCCTGCGGTGCATCCACGTCCTGGGATAGACGGCCGATAGCAGGCCGATGTTCGGCGCATATGGCTGCGGATAACCCCCCTTGACACGATCGCGATGTCGGTCGAAGGGGGGACATTGCGTATGCTGAGAATTCATTTCGCCGCCGATGATCTCATCCGCACACATCTGACCGGAACTCTCGGCCCTATCGCCGAAACCGTTTTCGCCTTCGATGTATTCGAACGAGCGGGCGGGATGATTTTCGGCGGTTGGCGACAACAGATTCGAGCCCGATTAGATCCGCAGCTGGATGCCATTCGCGCCGCGAAACGCACCTTTTCGCTGGCCAGGGATCTGCTTTGGCTGCTGGACCGGCAAGGCACCGATGTGCTCGCGGCGGAGGACCGGCGGCAGCTGTCCGGTGTGTTGTCCGAGTTCTACCGGATCGCGGTGGCGCCGTTCTGGGAGAACGTCCGCGGCCACCTGGAGGCCGAGCGGATCGCCCGCGGCCGGGTGGTGATGAGCGGCGGCGTCGAGCAGCTGCTCAGCACCCTGCCCGCCAAGATCCACTGGCGGTCTCCGGTGCTGGAACTGCCCGCTGAGGAGGACCGCGATGTGCACCTGCGCGGCCGCGGTCTGCTGCTCAGCCCCTCGCTGTTCCTGAGGGAGGGCAACGCCGTCCTGCTCGACGCGACCCGGGAGACCGGCCGCCCGGTGCTGATCTTCTCCGCACAGCCGGACCGGGGGCGGGCGGCCGGCCTGTGGGGCGCTGCGCGCTCCAACCGGCAGGCCATCGCCGCGCTCGTCGGGCGGACCAGGGCGGCGGTGCTGACCTCGCTGTCCGACGGCTGCTCCACCGGTCAGCTGGCCGAGCGCCTCGGCATCTCGGCGGCGGGGGTGAGCCAGCACGCGTCGGTGCTCCGCGAGGCGGGCCTGATCTCCACCCACCGCTCCCGCAACACCGTCCTGCACACGCTGACCCCCTTGGGGGCCGCGCTCATCGGGGGCCCGGAACTGATTTCCGCATAAACGGCTGCCAGCGTATTTCATGAGGAACTGAAAAGCGTGGCGGATATTCATCGCTGACGCAACACTGGAATGGTGAAGATGCAGTTCAGGCGATTCATATAAATCATAAGATCTATTAAGGGGGAAGATTATCATGAAGCAGATCTCGATTTATGATACGACATTGCGAGATGGTGAGCAGGCGCCGGGGAACGCCATGCTGCCGGAGCAGAAACTGGAGCTGGCACTGACCCTGGAAGCCCTCGGCGTGGACATCATCGAGACCGGCTTCCCGAGCTCTTCGCCCAGCGACTTCAAGGCCACGCAGCTGATCGCCGAGGCGGTGAGCACGGCCCGGATCTCCACGCTGAGCCGCGCGCACCGCCGGGACGTGGAGCTGGCCATCGCCTCGGGTGGCACCCGGAACCACCAGGTGGAGATCATGGCCACCGGCAGCGAGCTGCACCTGGAGCACAAGCGCGGCATCACCCGCGCCGAGGGTGTCCGCGAGCTGGTGGACGCGGTCCGGTTCGCCGCCGACCTCGGCGCGACCGACATCTCGGTGGGCATCGAGGACGCCAGCCGGGGCAGCCACGACTACCTGCGCGAGCTGGTCATCGAGAGCATGGCAGCCGGCGCCACCACTTTCGCCGTCGCCGACACCACCGGCTACTCGGTGCCGTCCGAGTTCGGCGCGTTGATCGCCGCCGTGCGGTCCTGGGTGCCCGACGACGTCACCGTCTCCACCCACTGCCACGAGGACCTCGGACTGGGTACCGCGAACACCCTGGCCGGCATCCTGAACGGCGCCGACGAGGTGCAGGTGACGCTGGGCGGCATCGGTGAGCGGGCGGGCAACACCTCCCTGGAGGAGGTCGTCGCGGTGCTGGCCTACAAGAGCGAGCTCTACGGCGCGACCACCAGGATCCAGACCGAGGGCCTGTACCGCGCCTACCGGCAGATGTGCGAGATCATCGAGCTCACCCCGTCCCGGAACAAGGCGATCTTCGGCATCAACGCGTTCGCCACCGAGGCCGGTATCCACCAGGCGGGCATGCTGCGCAACCCGATCACCTACGAGTACATCGAGCCCGCCCGGTTCGGTCGCGAGCGTTCGCTGGTCGTCGGCAGGCACTCCGGCCGCAACGTGCTGCGCTTCCTCCTGGAGGAGATGGGCGTCGGCCAGGACCTCGCGTTGATCGAGGAGCTGTACGAGGAGTACATCGCCGGTCGCACCGAGGCCCGGTCCATCGAGCTGTCCACGCTGCGGGCCATCCTCGAAGCCCGGCTGTCCCAGTCGGTGGGTGCCGCGTGATGCGCACGCTGATCGAGAAGGTCTGGACCGACCACGTGGTCCTCGCCGCCGAAGGCGAACCGGATCTGCTCTACATCGACCTGCACCTGGTGCATGAGGCCAGTTCCCCGCAGGCGTTCGACGGGCTGCGACTGGCCGGCAGACAGGCCAGACGGCCGGAGCTGACGCTGGCGGTGGAAGACCACAACGTGCCCACCAACACCCTGGTGATCACCGATCCGATGGGCAGCAAACAGGTTCAGGCGCTGCGCACCAACTGTGCGGAGCAGGGCATCGAGCTGTTCCAGCTGGGCGACGACCGGCAGGGGATCGTGCACGTCGTCGGCCCGGAGCGCGGATACGTGCAGCCCGGCATGACGGTGATCTGCGGGGACAGCCACACCTCCACCCATGGCGCGTTCGGCGCGCTGGCCTTCGGCGTCGGAACGTCCGATGTGGAGCATGTCCTGGCGACCCAGACCCTGGCGCTGGTGCGGCCGAAGACCATGGCGGTGGAGTTCACCGGCGAGGTTCCGGCCGGTGTCACGCCCAAGGACCTGATCCTGGCGCTCATCGCGCAGATCGGTGCCAACGGGGCGAACGGGCACATCATCGAATACCGGGGCCAGGCCATCGAGCAGCTGTCGATGGAGGGCCGGATGACCATGTGCAACATGTCCATCGAGGCCGGCGCCCGGGCGGGCATGATCGCCCCGGACGAGACCACGTTCGCCTACCTCAAGGACCGGCCGAACGCGCCGCAGGGCTCCCTCTGGGACCAGGCGCTCGAATACTGGCGCTCGCTGGCCACCGACCCGGGCGCCACCTTCGACCGCACCGTCACCGTGGACGTGTCCACGCTGACCCCGTACGTCACCTGGGGAACCAACCCGGGACAGGCCGTTCCACTGTCCAGTGTGGTCCCCGATCCGTCCACATTCGACGGAACCGAGCGGGCCGCCGCCGAGCGGGCCCTGGCGTACATGGCCCTGGAGCCCGGCACCCGGATGCGGGACCTGCCGATGGACATGGTGTTCATCGGCTCCTGCACCAACGGCCGGATCGAGGACCTGCGCGCGGCGGCCGACGTGCTGCGTGGCCGCAAGGTCGCCGAGGGCGTGACGATGCTGGTGGTCCCCGGATCCATGCAGGTCCGGCAGGCCGCCGAGATCGAAGGCCTGAACGAGATCTTCGAAGCGGCGGGCGCGCAGTGGCGGCTGTCCGGCTGCTCGATGTGCATGGGCATGAACGCCGACCGGGTGCAGGGTCCACAGCGGATCGCCTCCACCTCCAACCGCAACTACGAGGGCCGGCAGGGCGCGCAGGCGCGCACCCACCTGGTGTCGCCCGCGGTGGCCGCGGCCACCGCCGTCACCGGCCGACTGTCCACTCCGGCCGATCTGGAGCACTGATGGAACCCCTGACCGAACACAGTGGAACCGCGCTGGTCCTGCGGCGCGGTGATGTGGACACCGACCAGATCATTCCGGCGGAGTTCTGCAAGCGGCTGACCAAGTCCGGCTATGAGGACACGCTGTTCCACGCCTGGATGCAGGACCCGGAGTTCGTGTTCAACGACCCGGCCCGGCGGCAGGCCAGCGTGCTGGTGGCCGGGCACAACTTCGGTACCGGCAGCTCCCGGGAACACGCCGTGTGGGCATTGCGGGACTGGGGGATCCGGGTGGTCATCGGGACCAGCTTCGGCGACATCTTCTTCCGCAACGCGTGGAAGAACGGCGTGCTCGCTGTCCAGCTGCCGGAGTCCGTCGTGGACACCCTCGCGTCCAAGGTGGACGCCGATCCGTCCTTTGTGGTCACCGTGGACGTCGAGGCCTGCGAGGTCCGCGCTTCCGGACTGACGCACGGCTTCCAGATCGACAAGCGGCCGCGCTGGTTGCTGCTCAACGGCCTGGACGACATCGCGGTCACCCTGGGCCGCGACGAGCTGATCACCGGATTCGAGGCGGGGCGCAAGCCGTGGCTACCCAGGGTCGGGGCGGCATGACGGCGATCGCGAGAACCCGATTCTCCAGCCGGGCCTCGGGACTGACCGGCAGCAAGCTGGTGGATCTGCTGCGGCTGGCGCACAAACGGGAGGCGATCGACCTCGCGGTCGGTACCCCCGGTGCGCCGCACACCCCGGAGGCGATGATCGAGGAGGCAGTGGCGACCATCCGGTCCGGGCGGAACCAGTACGCCGATCCGTCCGGCGACCTCACGGTGCGCACCCGGCTCGCCGAATCGCTGCCCACTCCCGCCGACCCGGAGAGGGAGCTGACGATCACCGTCGGCGCCACCGAGGGCCTGTGCGTGGCGTTGCTGGCGAGCATCGACCCCGGTGACGAGGTGATCGTGTTCGAACCGTTCTACGAGAACTTCCTGTCCGCGATCACCATGGCCGGCGGTATCCCGAAGTTCGTCCCGATGCGCGCGCCGGACTGGCGCTACGACCCGGCGGAACTGGCGGCGGCCTTCGGCCCGCGCACCAGGGCGGTGGTGGTGAACTCGCCGAGCAACCCCACCGGCCGGGTACTGGACCTGCGGGAATGGGATGAGATCGCCGAGCTGTGCGTCCAGTGGGACGTCACGCTGATCTCCGATGAGGTCTACGCCCCGTTCGTCTTCGACGGCGGGCTGCACGTGTCCGCCGCCGACGTACCGATGCTGCGTGGCCGGAACATTGTGGTCGGCTCGCTGTCCAAGAGCCACGCGGTCAGCGGCTGGCGGCTCGGCTACCTGCGCGCCGACCAGGCGCGCACCACCGTGCTGCGCCGGGTCCACGAGGTGACGACCAACGGCACGGCCGCCCCGCTGCAACTGGCGGCGGCCAAGGCCGGGGTTTTCGGCACCCGGAACTGGGATCCGGCGCCGGTACTGGCCGAGCGCCGGGACCTGGCGACGGAGATCTTCACCGAGTTCGGCCTTTCCGTGCTGCCCTCCCAGGGCGGCTGCTACTTCCTGGCCGACATCAGCCCGGTGACCACGGAGGGCTCGGAGTCCTTTGTGCACGGTCTGCTCACCTCCAGCGCTGTGCTGGTGGTGCCGGGCGCACTGTTCGTCGAGAACGAAGATCGTGCGGGCCGGTTCGTCCGGGTCGCCTTCAACCGGAGCGTCGACACCCTGCAGGCCGCGCGGCGGCACCTGCGGGCGGGGGGAGAGTTGTGATGATCACCGTCATTCCTGGCGACGGCATCGGCCCGGAGGTGACCGGGGAGGCTCTGCTGCTTCTCGATCATCTGGACCTCGGTATCGAGGTGGACGTGCTGGACCACGTGAACGCGAGCCGGTTCCTGGAATCCGGGGTGGCCCTGTCTGATGGGGATCTGGATAGGGTTCGATCCAGTACAGCCACGCTGCTCGGCGCGGTCGGCGACCCTCGGGTGACCGACCCGGAATACGCGCGCGGTGTGCTGCTGCGGCTGCGGTTCGAGCTGGATCTGTACGTCAACTATCGGCCCGCGGTGCTGTTCCACGATCGGCTCAGCCCACTGCGTGATCCCGCTCGGCGGCAGATCGACGCGTTGATCATCCGGGAGAACACCGAGGGGCTGTACGCCGGGATCGGTGGCGCGCTGCGGCAGTACACCGATCACGAGGTCGCGGTGGATGCCGAGGTGAACACGTACCACGGGGTCAAGCGGGTGATCGACTACGCGTTCTCGGTGGCCCGTCGCGGGGTGTGCATGGTCGACAAGTCGAACGCCGTGCAGCATGGCGGGCGGTTGTGGCAGCGGGTCTGGAAGGCCGCCGCCGCTCAGCACCCTGAGCTGGCGACCTCGCATCTGTACGTGGATGCTGCGGCGATGAAACTGGTGTCGGATCCGACTGCTTTCGATGTCATCGTCACCAATAACTCGTATGGCGATATCTTGTCGGATCTGGCGGCGGAGTTGGCCGGCGGGATCGGGACCGCGGCTTCCGCCAATATCAATGGGGACACCGGGTATGGGTTGTATGAGCCGGTGCACGGTTCGGCTCCGGATATCGCCGGGAGCGGGCGGGCCAATCCTGTTGGGGCTGTGCTCACCCTTGCCTTGTTGATCGAGCGGCTCGGGTTTGCGGCTGAGGCTGCTGGGATCCGCAAGGCTGTGCAGTCGGTCATTGATGCTGTGCGGGTTACTCCGGATCTGGGTGGGACTTTGTCTACTTCGGAGGCTGGGGCGGCTATTCGGGCTGCGCTGTGACGGGGTGGGGCGGCTTGTGATCGTGAGGCGCTGTGCCGGGGCTGTCAAAACCCAGCTGTGGGATTCTGGCTGTGATTGACAGCCCCGACCCAGCACCTCCTTGGAGTCGCACGCCCCATCCGCTCTTGCTCCCCGGTGGCCCTTCTCTTTTCCCTGCTGCCCCCGGAATGATGGGGAGAACACATCAGGTCTCCTTTGTGTGTGGGGGACACGCCGGGGTTGGGTACGGCCCCACCCCGGTTCTGGTTGTGGGTTCAGTTGCGTTTGTGGGGCCTCAGCGGTTTGGTCAGAACTCGGCCCTCATTCGTCATCCACTTCACCGAACCATCCGCGTTCTTGGTGTAGCTCCAGTTGCCCTCATCCTTGAGGCGGTGGTGGTGTCGGCACAGCGGGAGCAGGTTGCAGATGCAGGTTTTGCCGCCGTCTTCGTGGCGCCGGCAATGATCGATGTCGCAGGTAACCGCCGCCGCCATGCAGAATGGCGCCGAACAAGTCCTGTGGGTTGAGGTCAGCAGTCTGCGCATTCCCGGAGTCGGGAACCGTGACTTGGTCTCCGCCTTGATCCCCACTCCGGTGATCGGATCCTCGACCAACCGATACCAATCACCCTTCGCCGCATAATCCCTCGCGACCTGCGCGGCGATCGGACCCATTCCCGCCACCTGCGCCGGAGCATCCGAAAACCCCGCCAAAACATCCGGGGTCAGGTGGACGATGATCTCCGCCTTCACATCCCCAGCGCCCTCAAAAGTCCCCAGCAACAACTGTTGCGAGATGTCGCAACGCAGCTGATCCATCTCGCGCTCATCGCCTTCACGCCGCAACTTCTTCGCGAGCGCGCCGACATGCTGGGTGATCGCGTGATTGGTTGCTTCATCGCCAGTTATCGCCAACGTGGAGACACCGTCGGATCCTTTGCGGTGCTCCAGTTTCCGTTGATGCATCCGCCGTGACTTCCGGTCCGCGTAACCATCGGGATCGACACGCAGGATCTCTTCATCCATGATCGCCGCGAGCTCTCGCCCTGAGGACCACAAAGCGTTGTCCAACGCGATCTGTTCCACAGGCGGAACCTTGTCCGCCGCCAGCCACTGAGTCTTGGAATAGATGGCCTGCATCCGCTCTTCGCAGATCATCCCGTCCAACAGCGCCTCGAACGTGGACCGCAATGGACCATCCAGAGCCTGAGCGACTTCCAGCCAGTTCGCCGCACGACGAGATGACATGCCCAACACCTCGCCGATCACATCAGCAACGAACTCATAATCACCGCGCTCCTCGGCCATGCGAGCCGCATACGAGCGGATCAGAGCGGCGTCTTTGCGGTGCCGTTTGACCAGCACCTCGAACCCGTCTGCTGTGTACTCGTGGCTCTCGCTCATGTCTTCGATATTACTCGCATGCAATGAGGATATCGAATCCGCAAGATAACCCACATGGGTGTAAAACCGGCGCCCCACAGTCACGTGAAACCCCGAAAAAACCCACAACGAGACAGCCCAAAAGGAAAGACCCGTCCCCCTCCCTCCTCCAAAGCCATCCTTCGAATCCCCACCAGACCCAACCAGTCTCATTCAAGCCCAGCTGAAAGACATGGCCCACCAATAGCGCCCCGATACCGCCGCCATACCGCCACCGATAACCCCGGTCCACAAGCTGATGGAGGCCGGTCGAAGGGGGAGCCGGCGGCTACGGAAGGGAAGCGCATCAGTGCTCACCACAACGACCCAGGACACCGGGGTCCTGGCCACCATCGGCAACACCCCGCTGATCCAGCTGAACAAACTCATCCCGGACGCGGGTTTCCACGTCTACGGGAAGCTGGAGTCGCTCAACCCGGGCGGCAGCATCAAGGACCGCGTCGCCTACTCGATGCTCAGCGGGCTGATCGAGCGCGGTGAGCTCGTCCCCGGCCGCTCGGTGATCGTCGAATCCACCTCCGGCAACCTGGGCATCGGCCTGGCCCAGCTCTGCGTCTACTTCGGACTGCGATTCGTCTGCGTCGTGGATGCCCGCACCACGGAACAGAATCTGTCGATCCTGCGTGCCTACGGCGCCGAGGTCAATGTGGTCACCGAGGTCGACCCGGACACCGGCGAGTACCTGCCCGCGCGACTCCGCCGGGTACGCGAGCTGGCGGCCACTGTCCCGCACGCCTACTGGCCGAACCAGTACGCCAACCCGCTCAACGCCGCCGCGCACCACCGCACCGTGGCGGAGATCCTGTCCGCAGTGGACGGTCAGCTGGACTACCTGTTCTGCGCCACCAGTTCCTGCGGAACCCTGCGTGGCACCGCCGAATACCTGCGCTCCCAGAACCTGGACACCACGATCGTCGCGGTGGACGCCGAGGGCAGCGCGATCTTCGGCAAGCGGCCGATGCCCCGCCTCATCCCCGGTCACGGCGCCTCCGTGGTGCCCGCCCTCTTCGGCGAGGGACTGGCCGACCGGGTCATGCACATCAGCGACCTGGACTGCGTGCGTGGCTGCCGCAGGCTCGTCGGGACCGAGGCGATCCTGGCCGGCGGCTCCTCCGGAGCGGTGGTCTCCGCGCTGCTGCGGCTCGCCCCGGAGATCCCACCCGGATCCACGGTGGCGCTGGTGCTGCCGGACCGCGGTGACCGGTATCTGGCGACCGTCTATTCCGACGACTGGGTGGCCGAGAAGTTCGGTGTCGATGCGGCCGACATCAACAAGGTCCTGGGGGCCGCGGATCTGAGGGAGAAGATCGCATGCTGATTCTGTCCGAAAAGGACGTTCTGGCCATTCTGGACCAGGACGACCAGCGGGTGCTCGACATCGTCGCGGACGCCTATGTGCAGCACGCCGCAGCGCGCACCAGCGTGCCGCACTCGGTGTTCCTGCGCTTCCCCGACGACGAGGTCAACCGGATCATCGGCCTGCCCGCCTTCGTCGGCGGTGAGCGTCCGGTGGCCGGCTTCAAGTGGGTGGCCTCCTTCCCGGGCAATGTCGCGAGTGGACTGCCCAGGGCCTCGGCCGTGGTGGTGCTGAACAGCATGGAGACCGGCCGCGCCGAGGCGTTGCTGGAGGGAACCCACATCTCCGCCCGGCGCACCGGGGCGAGCGCCGCGCTGGCCGCCCGGTCCCTGGCGGAGCCGGACACCGAGCAGGCGTTGCTCATCGGCACCGGGCCGATCCAGCTGGAGATCCTGCGCTACCTGCGGATCGCGCTGCCCAGCCTGCGCAAGCTGGCGCTGTACGACCTGGACCCGGCGCGCGCCGCGGCGTTCGGGGCGCAGGTCGGCGCGGCCTGGCCGGAGCTCACGATCAGCGTGGAGCCCGACCTGGCCGTGGCGCTGCGCAACAACCGGCTGATCTCCCTGGCCACCACCGCGATCCACCCGCACCTCAACCTGGATGACGTGCGGCCCGGCAGCGTGGTCCTGCACATCTCGCTGCGCGACCTCACCCCGGAATCCATTCTGGACAGTCGCAATGTGGTCGACGACGCCGATCACGTGAGCCGGGCCAACACCAGCATTCACCTGGCCGAACTGCGGACGGGCAACCGCGACTTCATCGCGCACAGCATCGGCGAGCTGCTCACCGCGGGCGGCAACCACTACGACGCCGGCGTTGTCACCGTGGTCTCACCGTTCGGCCTCGGCGCGCTGGACATGGCCCTCGGCGACGCGGTGCGCGCGCGGGCCGAGCAGACCGGACTGGGCGTCCGGATCGACGGATTCCTGTCGTAATCACCAACCTGAGGGGGACAAGATCATGAACTTCCGCGTTGTGCGCAATCACGAAGAGCAGTACTCGATCTGGCCGGTCGGCAAGGCCCTGCCCAACGGCTGGCAGGAGGAGGGCACAGTGGCCTCCCGCGAGGAGTGCCTGGCCCACATCGGTCGCGTGTGGACGGACATGCGTCCGGCGAGCCTGCGGGGCGCCGCACGATGACCGCGCTGCTGCCCATGGGCACCGGCCGGGTCGACGGCCCGGCCCTGCCCAGAACCGACCTGTTGCTGCACGAATTGGTCGCCGATCAGGCCGCTGCCACCCCGGATTCGGTGGCGGTGATCGACGGCGACGACGAGCTGTCCTACGTGGACCTGGACCGGCGCGCTGAGGCCCTCGCTCGGGTACTCGTTACGGAAGGCGTCGGCGCCGATGACCTGGTAGCGGTGAAGCTGCCGCGCGGGTTCGACCTGGTCGTGAGCCTGCTCGCGGTGTGGAAGGCGGGGGGCGCCTTTCTGCCCCTCGACCCGGACCATCCCGCTGATCGGATCGACTGGATCCTCTCGGACGCCAAGCCGAAGGTGGTCATCGACTCCGAGTGGCTCAGCGCTGTGCCCGAAGTTGACGATGTTCGGGCTCGTGCCTCGCGCGAACATCGTCAACTTCGGAGGAACAGGAGTGATCAGGATCTGGCGTATGTGATCTACACGTCGGGGTCCACCGGGCGGCCCAAGGGGGTGGCGGTGCCGCACGAGGGGATCCGGAACCGGGTGTTGTGGGCGGTGCTGGAGATCGGGCTGACCGCCACCGACCGGATGCTGCAGAAGACCACCGTGTCGTTCGACGCGGCCGTGTGGGAGTTCTTCGGCCCCCTGGTAGCCGGGGGAGTCGTGGTGCTGGCGCCGGCCGGTGCGCAGCGGGACGCGGGGGATCTGGTGCGGGCCGCCGCCCGGCACCGGGTGACCGTGCTGCAGTTCGTGCCCACCATGCTGGCGCAGGTCGTCGCCGAACCCGAGCTGGCAGAGTGCGACGCTTTGCGGCTGGTGTTCTGCGCCGGCGAGCCGCTGCCACCGTCCACGGTGGACAAGCTGCTGTCCAAGGTGGACGTCCGGTTGTACAACACCTACGGGCCCACCGAGTGCTCCATCGACGTCACCGCGAAACTCTGCGAACCCGGGGAGCCGGGCACCGTGGTGTCCATCGGCGAGCCGCTGACCAACATCCACGCGATCATCCTGGACGCCGACGGAGAGCCCAGTGAGTCCGGTGAACTGCACATCGGCGGCGCCGGACTCGCGCGTGGTTACCTGAACCAGCCGGGGCTGACCGCCGACCGGTTCGTGCCCGACCCGTACTCCGAGGTGCCCGGCGCCCGGCTGTACCGGACCGGGGACCTGGTCAGTAGGCGGGCGGACGGACTCTTCGAGTTCCTCGGCAGGCTCGACCACCAGGTCAAGATCCGCGGTGTGCGGATCGAACCCGGTGAGGTGGAGACCGCCCTGCGCGCCCACCCGCAGGTCGCCGAGAGCGTGGTCACCGCGTGGACCGGCCCGTCCGGGGTGCCCGCGCTGGTCGGCTACGTCCGGTCCACGGCCCCGTTGACACCCGGTGAGCTGCGGGAGTTCGCCGCCGACCGGTTGCCGTCCGGACTGGTGCCCTCCTACTACGTGGTGCTGCCCGAATTCCCGGTCACCGCCAGCGGCAAGGTCGACCGGAACCGGTTGCCCGCGCCGCTGGCCACCCAGCGGGAGATCGTCACGCCGGTCGGACTCACCCAGACCCGGATCGCGCAGATCTGGGCGCAGGTACTCGACCGGGACGTTGCCGAACTGTCCGCCGACGAGGATTTCTTCACCATCGGCGGCGACTCGCTGTCCGCCGCCCGGATCCTGGCCCGGCTGCGGCAACAGACCAGCGCCGACCTGCCCGGCACCGTGATGTTCCAGGCGCCCACCATCCGCGAGCTCGCGTCCGTTGTGGACGGCAGCACATCCCTGACGGACAGTGCGCTGTCCCCTGTGGACCGGGACGTGCCCCTTGCGCTGTCCTCCGCGCAGGAGCGGTTGTGGCTGCTGGACCGGCTGAACCCGGGCAGCAACGAGTACCTGCTGCCGGTCGCGCTGCAAGTACACGGCGAACTTGACCTGGATGCCCTGCAACTGGCGTTGGATGGCCTGGTCACCCGGCATGAGGTGCTGCGCACCCGGATCGTCGAGACCGCGACCGGCCCGGTCCAGTGCATCGACGCGCCCGCCGGCTTGCCGCTGTACACAGTGGACACCGCAGCCGAGCTGCGGGCGTACGCCGAGCGTGGCTTCGACCTGGCCGCCGAGCACCCGGTGCGCGCCGTGCTGGCCACCGTGGACAACGTGTTGTTGCTGGTCCTGCACCACATCGCCGGCGACGGCTGGTCGATGGACCCCCTCGCGAAGGACCTGGCCGAGCTGTATCGGGCGGCCCGGCAGCAGCGGGCTCCTAGGTTGCCTGAGCTGACGGTTCAGTACGCGGACTACGCGGCCTGGCAGCGCGCGTTGCCGGCCGATGAGCGGGCCAGGGAGTACTGGCACCGGGTTCTCGCGGATGTGTCGCCGAGCGCGTTGCCGACCGACCGGCCGCGGCCGGCGGAACGGGATCTGGTGGGGGAGCGGGTCCGGTTGAGCGTGCCGCCCGCCACCGTCGCCGGGCTGCTGGAGCTGGGGCGTGGGGCGACCGCCACGCCGTTCCAGACGCTGTGCACCGTGTTCGCCACGGTCCTCGGCCGGTTCGCCGGTCAGTACGACCTGGCCCTCGGGCTGCCGGTGGCCGGCCGCGACCGGGTCGAACTGGAGGAGCTGCTCGGGTTCTTCGTGAACACCCTGGTGCTGCGCGCCGAACTGGATCCGGCGGCCGACTTCGCCGCCGCGCTGGCGACCGTGCGCCAGCGGGCCGTGGAGTCCTACGAGCACCAGGACTATCCGTTCGATCGCCTGGTCGCCGAACTGGCGCCCGAGCGGGACCTGTCCCGCAATCCGCTGTTCCAGGTGATGTTCCAGCTGCACGACGACCGGCGGGCACCGTTCACTTTGGACGGTGTCGAGGTCGAGCCGATCACCGTGGCGCCGCCGGCGGCCATCGTGGACCTGGCCCTCGCCGTGGAGATCCGGCCCGACGGCAGCCTGCACGGCGAACTGGAGTACGCCACCGCGTTGTTCGACGCGGACACCGTGCGGCGGATCGCCGACGCCTTCGTCGCGCTGTGCGGCCAGCTGGTGGCCCAGCCCGACCGGGCGATCGGTGACCTGGATCTGCGGGACGCCGAACTGCGCGCCCGGCTGCGCGAACAGCAGTGGGACACCGGCGAGCCGGCCACCCGTTGCCTGCACGAGCTGATCGGCGACCAGGCCCGGCGGACACCGGATGCGCTGGCCGTGGCCTCGGCGACCGGCGACCTCACCTATGCCGAACTGGAGACGCAGGCCAACGGGCTGGCCCGGCACCTGGTGGAACACGGGGTACAGCCCGGCAACACGGTGGGCGTGGCCCTGGATCGTGGCCACCACCTGGTGATCGCCCTGCTCGCGGTGTTGAAGGCGGGAGCGGTGTATCTGCCGCTGTCCGTGGACGATCCGGCGGAACGGCTACAAGGGCTCATCCGGGACACCCACGTCTACACGGTGATCTCCCGGCAGCGACATGTCGACAAGTTGCCCGGAGTGTCCATCGTGGACATCGACCGGCAGGACTGGCACGCGGACAGCGCACCGGAAGTCCGGAGTGGACTGTCCGAACTGGCCTATGTCATCTACACCTCCGGGTCCACCGGGAAGCCCAAGGGCGTCATGGTGGAGCACCGGTCCTATGTGGAGCACTGCCAGGTCATGGCGCAGGCATACCGGATGCGGCCGGGTAGCCGGGTCGCCCTGATGGCCGCCGCGACCTTCGACGCGGCCATGGACCAGATCGCCGCTCCGCTGCTGGCCGGTGCCGCCGTGGTGATCGTCGATCTGCGGGCCAGCCTGCCCGCGCAGATGCTCGTCGAGCTCACCGAGCGGAAAGTCCAGGTCATCGACGTGACCCCGGTGTACTACCGGGAACTCATGGACCATCTGAAGCCCGGACAGCTGACCGAACTGGAACTGATGAGCGTCGGCGGTGACGTGGTCACCTACGCCGACGCCCGGCGCTGGGCCGACACCGGGCTACCCGCCCGGTTCGGCGCCACCTACGGGCCGACCGAGGCGACCATCGCCTGCACCTTCCACGTGGTGAACGAGCAGGCGCCGCCGGAGACCGCGGTACCACTCGGGAAACGGCTGACCCACACCCCGCTCTACGTGCTGGACCAGCGGGGGAATCCGGTGCCGACCGGGGTGATCGGCGAGCTGTACGTCGGCGGCAGCCGGGTGGCGCGCGGTTACTACGGCCGCCCGGACCTGACCGCCGAACGGTTCCTGCCCGACCCGTTCAGTTCGGTGGCCGGGGCGCGGATGTACCGCACCGGTGACCGGGTCCGGCAACGGCCGGATGGGGTGATCGAGTTCCACGGCCGGGTCGACCGGCAGGTCAAGATCCGCGGCTTCCGGATCGAGCCCGGCGAGGTGGAGAGCGTCCTGGCCGAGCACCCGCGGGTGCACGCCGCCGCCGTCATCGCCCACGAGATCCGGCCCGGCGACCACGTGCTGGTCGGCTACGCCGTCCTCAGTGGACAGGCAGATCCGGCCGAGCTGCGGGAGTTCCTGGCGGCGCGGATGCCCGCGCACATGGTGCCCAGCCACCTGATGCTCCTCGACGAGCTGCCGGTGACCGGCAACGGCAAGGTCGACCGGCGCGCCCTGCCCGCCCCCGACCTGTCCGCCGCCGGGCTGCGGCCCGCCTACCAGGCGCCCCGGGACGAGGTGGAGCAGCGGATCACCGAGATCTGGCACGAACTGCTCGGCGCGGAGCGAATCGGCAGGCAGGACAACTTCTTCGACCTCGGTGGGCACTCGCTCCTCGCCACCCGGGCCTGCCTGATGCTCGCCGGTTCCTTCGGCATCGAACTCGGGCTGCGGCAGCTTTTCGCCGCGCCCACCGTCGCCGCGCTGGCCGAAGTGGTGCGCGACGCCGTCGAACAGGCCGTGGCCGGTCTGAGCGACGCGGAAATCGAGGCTCTACTGGCCGAACAGGGGGAAGACCGATGACCGATCGAATGGCGGCGCTGCGGGCCGAGCTGGTCCGCAAGCGCCTCAGCGAACGCAGCGCCGAGAGCACGGGTATCCCGCGCGTCGACCGGGGCCGTCCACTGCCGCTGTCCTTCGCCCAGCAGCGGTTGTGGCTGCTGGAACAGCTGCGCCCCGGTGGTGCCGAGTACCTGATTCCACTGGCCCTGCGGCTCACCGGGCCGCTGGACGAAGTCCGGCTGCGAGCTGCGCTGACCGCGCTGGTCGAGCGGCACGAGGTGCTACGCACCCGCTACGTGAACATCGACAACGAGCCGGTGCAGCTCATCGACGAGCCGGCCGAACTGCCGGTCACCGAGGTCGATCTGCGTGGCCGACCCGCGTCCACAGTGGACGCGTTGCTGGCGGCGGAGGGCGCGAAGCCGTTCGGGTTGCAGGCCGAGCATCCGCTGCGGGCCACCCTGTACCGGCTGGCCGAGCAGGACAACCTGCTGCTGCTCACCGTGCACCACATCGCCTTCGACGGCTGGTCCGCCGAGGTGCTGACCGAGGACCTGGCCGCGCTCTACCGGGGACGGGAGCTCGCACCGCTGCCCGTGCAGTACGCCGACTTCGCGAGCTGGCAGCGGGCCAAGGCCGGCGAACAGTCCGGAGTGGACTACTGGACCAAGCAGCTGGCCGGGCTGTCCGCGCTGCCACTGCTCACCGACCGGCCCTACCCGGCACAGTGGAATCCGGCGGGATCCACGGTGGACTTCACCCTGCCCGCCGAGCTGGCCACCCGGCTCGCCGCGCTCGGCCGCCGCTACGACGCGACCCCGTTCATGGTGCTCCTCGCCGGAATCCAGGCGCTCCTCGCGAGGCACACCGGACAGCCGGACGTGGCCATCGGCTCACCCATCGCCGCCCGCACCGCGCCCGGCGTTGAACGGGTCGTCGGCTACTTCGCCAACACCCTGGTGCTGCGGGCCGACGCGGGCGAGGACCTGCCGTTCCACGTGCTCCTGGAACAGGTCCGGGAGACCTCGCTCGCCGCGTTCGACCACGCCGAGGTGCCGTTCGAGCGCCTGGTCACCGAGCTGGCCCCGGCCCGGGACCTGTCCCGCAATCCGCTCATCCAGGTCAGCTTCGCCTTCGAGGCCGACGCCACGGTGAGCCACGACCT
The DNA here is from genome assembly GCA_003600225.1 of Pseudonocardiaceae bacterium YIM PH 21723. Lineage (GTDB taxonomy): Bacteria > Actinomycetota > Actinomycetes > Mycobacteriales > Pseudonocardiaceae > QZFT01. The sequence goes on along the minus strand of QZFT01000023.1, from coordinate 155,166 downwards.
GTCCGGTCTCACGCTCACCGAGCAACGTACGCCGTGGTCCCCGGCCAAGTTCGAGCTCGCCTTCGCCATCAAGCAACTCGCCGACGGCTCCCTGGCGGGTCACCTCGACTACGCCACCGCACTGTTCGACGAATCCACAGTGGACCGGATCGCCCACCACCTCATCGGTCTGTTCGAGCACGTCACCGAGCACCCGGACACTCCGCTTGGGGCGCTCCCCTTCCACACTGGCTCCGAAGTTGACGATGTTCGCGCGAGGAACGAGCCCGAACATCGTCAACTTCGGGACCTTCAGTCGCCGGCCCGACTCACCCTCGATCGACTTGTGCGCAATGCCGCCCAGGAGCGCCCGGACAAGGTCGCGGTCACCTTCGGGGACACCGAGCTCAGCTACCGGGACCTGGATGAACGCGCCAATCACCTGGCACACGAGCTGATCGCGCAGGGAGTGGGACCCGGCGTACTGGTCGGTGTCCGGATGCGCCGGTGCGCCGAACTGGTCATCGCCCTGCTGGCCGTGCTCAAAGCCGGCGGCGGCTACCTGCCCCTCGATCCGGACCAGCCGGACGACCGCCTCGGCTTCATGATCGAGGACTCCGGGATCCCTCTGGTCCTCACCGAAGGGGACGTTCCCGCGCAGCGGTCCACTGTGGACCCCGGGATCCGCGCCGGGCTGGACGACCTGGCCTACGTCATCTACACCTCCGGCTCCACCGGCAAGCCCAAGGGCGTGATGGTCAGCCACCGCAACGTGGTCCGGCTGCTGACCAGCACCGACCCGGACTTCCGGTTCGGCGCCGACGACGTGTGGACCTTCTTCCACTCTTACGCCTTCGACTTCTCCGTCTGGGAGATCTGGGGCGCCCTCACCTACGGCGCCCGCCTCGTCGTCGTGCCGTTCGAGATCTCCCGATCGCCCAAGGACTTCCTGAACACCCTGGTCGACGAGCGGGTCACCATCCTCAACCAGACACCGAGCGCGTTCACCAACCTGCTCGGCGCGCTCGGCGAGGACACCCCGGACTTCGCGCTGCGTGCCGTGGTGTTCGGCGGCGAGGCCCTCGACGTGTCCGCGCTCGGACCGTGGTTCGCCCGGCTCGGCGCCAAGGCCCCGGCGATGATCAACATGTACGGCATCACCGAGACCACCGTGCACGTCACCTACCGCGAGGTGCTGCCCGTCGACGTCGCCCGGCACGGCGGCGCCGCCCGCAGCCCGATCGGCGCGCCACTGCGCGACCTCGAACTGTACGTCGTGGACAGTGCGTTGAACCCGGCGCCGATCGGCGTGCCCGGCGAGCTCTACGTCGGTGGCGCGGGCCTGGCCCACGGCTACCTGAACCGGCCCGAGCTCACCGCCGAGCGGTTCCTGCCGGACCCGTTCAGCGGCCGCAGCGGGGACCGGCTGTACCGCACCGGCGACAAGGCCCGGCTGCTGCCCGACGGCGAGATCGAGTTCCTCGGCCGGGTCGACGACCAGGTCAAGATCCGCGGCTTCCGCATCGAGACCGGTGAGGTGGAGGCCGCACTCACCACGCACGACCAGGTCGACGCCGCCGTGGTGGTGGCCCACGAATTCGCACCGGGAGACAAGCGCCTGGTGGGCTACGTGGTGCTGTCCGGCACCGCCGAAGTCGCCGGGCTGCGCACCCACCTGGCCGGCCGGCTGCCCGGATACATGATCCCGGCGGTGTTCGTGCACCTAGAAGAGCTGCCGCTGACCACCAACGGCAAGGTCAACCGGCGGGCGCTCCCCAAGCCCGACGTGTCCCGATTGGACACCGGACGGGAGTACATCGCGCCCGCGTCCGATGTGGAGCGCGAACTCGCCAAGGTGTGGGCCGAGGAACTGGGCCTGGAGCGGGTCGGCGGCACGGACAACTTCTTCGAGCTCGGCGGCGACTCCATCCGCGCCGTGCGGGTCGTCGGCCGGATGAAGGAACTCGGCTACCCCGTCGCCGTACAGGACCTGTTCCGCAGCCAGACCATCGCCGACCTGGCCGCCGTGTTTCCGGAGGCCACCGGCTCGGCAGAGCAACGGGTGGCGCCCTTCGCGCTGCTCGATCCGGCCGACCGGGCGGCGCTGCCCGACGAGGTCGTCGACGCCTATCCCCTGGCTGAGGGTCAAGCCGGGATGATCTACGAGATGCTGGCCGACCAGGAACTCCGGCCCTATCACAACGCCACCACCTACACGGTTCGCGACGGCGAGGCGCTGGACCTGCCCGCATTGCGCCGCGCGGTGGACACCATCGTCGAACGGCACGAGGTGCTGCGCACCGCGTTCGAGCTGTCCCGGTTCAGCAGGCCCCTGCAGCTGGTCTACCCGCACGCGGACATCCCGGTCCGCCCGGTCGACCTGCGTGGACTGTCCACAGCGGACTGTGAACGCCTGGTCGACGACCACATGCGGGCCGAACGGGACGAGCTGTTCGACCTGACCGTGCCCGGAACCTGGCGACTCCGGGTGTACGCCGAGGACGAGTGCTGGCGGTTCACCCTGGTCGAGTGCCACGCCATCCTCGATGGCTGGAGCCACCACTCGATGATCACCGAGCTGCTGGCCTGGTACCGCTCCTACCGGGACGCCACCCCGCAGCCGGAGGCCGAGGTGGCCGCCACCCGGTACGCCGACTTCATCGCCCTCGAACAGCGGGCACTGAACTCCACAGTGGACCGCGAGTTCTGGGCGTCCAGAGTGGAGGATGCGGCGAAACTGCGGCTGCCCGAGGTGTGGGCGGACCCGGACCCGGGTCCGGATCCGATGTATGACCTGCATGTTCCGTTCAGCCACCTGGAGGAGCAGCTCAGGGAACTGGCCACGCTGGCCGGCGTCTCGTTCAAGAGCGTGCTGCTCACCGCGCACCTGCGGGCGCTGTCCCTGGCCACCGACCAGCCGCGATTCCTCACCGGACTCATCTCCAACGGCCGGCCGGAGACCGCCGACGGCGATCGCACGTTCGGCATGTACCTCAACGTGGTTCCGTTCCGGTCGCCCGAGTTCACTGGCAGCTGGCTGGACGCGGTGCGGGCGGTCTTCGCCGAGGAGGTGGCGCTCACCGGGCACCGCCGCTACCCGATGGCCGCGATGCTCCGCGAGTTCGGCGACGGCGAGTCCCTTGTGGACGTCGGCTTCAATTTCCTGGACTTCCACGTGCTGGACCGGGATTCCGTCGACGTCTCCGGCACCGTGGACCACAGCCCCAACGAGGTCGGCTGGGGCGTCTCCACCGAATGGGGCCGCCTCGTCCTGGTCGGCAACGCGCGGTACGTGGCCAAGCAGCACGGCCTGGCCCTGGCCCGGGTGTACGGCGCGGTGCTCACCGCCATGGCCGCCGACCCACACGGCCCGGTCGCCGCGCCGGTGCTGCCCGCAGCGGACAGGACCCGGCTGATCGGCGGCTTCCTGGACACCGCCGAGACCCCGCGCACCTTCTACGACCTGGTCGCCGAGTGGGCGCAGCGCACCCCGGACGGCACCGCCCTGAGCTATCAGGACAGCACGCTGTCCTATCGCGAGTTGATCGACCGGGTCGACGAACTGGCCAGGGAACTGGTGGCCAGGGGCATCGGCCGGGGCAGCGTCGTAGGAGTCTGCCTGCCGCAGAGCGCCGACCTGATCGTGGCCGAACTCGCGGTCACCAGGGCCGGCGGCGCCTTCCTGCCCCTCGACCCCGGTCAACCGCCCGCCCGGCTCGTCTACGTGCTGGACGACGCCTCGGTGCGGCAGCTGATCATGTCCACCCAGGTCTTCGGCAACCTCGGCTCGCTGGGCCGGCAGGTGACCCTGGTGGACGGTCACCTGGTTCCGTCCACTGTGGACCTGCCCGAGGTACTGCCCGGGGACGCGGCGTACGTCTTCTACACCTCGGGATCCACCGGCAGGCCCAAGGGCGTGGTGGTGGAACACCGCGGACTGGCCAGCATGACCGCCTCGCACTCCCAGTACCTCGGCATCGAGCCGGGTGACCGGGTGCTGCAACTGGCCGCGCCGATCTTCGACATCTCCATCTTCGAGATCACCCTGGCCCTCGGCCACGGCGCCACCCTGGTGCTCGCACCCCGGGAACAGCTCACCCCCGGCGAGCCCCTCGTGGAACTGTTGCGCGCCAAGCGGATCACGCACATGGCGATCGTGCCCAGTGCGTTGGCGCTCATCCCCACCGACGGCTACACCCCGCGTGTGGTCATCGTCGGCGGCGAGGAATGCCCACCGGCCCTGGCCGAGCGGTGGCGGTCCATCGCCACCTTCCTCAACGGCTACGGGCCCACCGAGACCACGGTCTGGGCCACAGTGGACAGAATGGAACCGGACACCGACCGGTTCACCATCGGGCGGGCGATCCTGGGCGCGCAGGCGTATGTGGTCGACGAGCACCTGGAACCCCGGCTGCCCGGCGTGCCAGGGGAACTGGTGGTCGGCGGCATCGGCGTGGCTCGCGGCTACCTGGGTCGTCCGGACCTGACCGCCGAGCGGTTCGTCCCGGACCCGTTCAGCGCCGCACCGGGGGCGAGGCTGTACCGCACCGGGGACCGGGTACGGCTGCTGCCGGACGGCCGGATCGACTTCCTGGGCAGGCTGGACAGCCAGGTGAAGATCCGCGGTCACCGCATCGAACTCGGTGAGGTCGAGGCCGCGCTGCACGAGCACCCGGCGGTCCGGCAGGCCGTGGTCACCACGTTCACCGCGCCCAGCGGCGACCGGCAACTCGTCGGCTACCTGGTCGGCGAGCAGGCCGATGACCTGCGGGTATTCCTGGCCGAGCGGCTGCCCGGCTACATGATCCCGGCCTCGCTGATGTTCGTGCCCGAACTGGCCCGCACGCCCAGCGGCAAGCTGGACCGCAAGGCCCTGCCGGAGCCCACAGTGGACACTCGCGACATCCGCAAGGCCTACCTGGTGCCACGGACGGCCACCGAGCAGCTCATCGCGGACGTGTGGGAGGAGGTGCTCGGCGCCGAGCGCGTCGGGGTCACCGACGACTTCTACGAGCTGGGCGGGCATTCCCTCCTCGCCGTGCGCTGTGTCGCCGTGCTGAAAGAGCGCAGTGGCCGTGGGGTCACTGTGCAACAGCTGCTGCGGCACCGCACCGTCGGCGAGCTGGCCGCCTTCCTCGATCACGGGGAACAGGCCGGAGCCACCGGGTCCACAGTGGTCTGGTTCCGCAAGTCCGGAGTGGACACTCCGCTGTTCCTGGTGCACCCGGGCGGCGGCAGCGTGCACTGGTACCGGGAACTGGCCGCGCTGCTGCCCGGCGAACATCCGATCGCCGCGCTGCAACACCCGGCGGTGATCGATCCTGGTGCTGCGGCCACCCCCATCGAGCAGCTGGCGGCCATTTACCTGGAAGCCGTGCTGAACGTGCAGCCGGCGGGGCCCTACCGGCTGTTCGGCTGGTGCGGTGGTGGCCCAGTGACCTGGGAACTCGCCCAGCTGCTGCGGGATCGCGGCGCCGAGGTATCCGTGGTGCTGCTGGACCCCACGGTGGACACCACCGGTGGCGGCGAGCGGCCCGAGCTGCTCGAGGAGTTCCACCGCAGTGCCGAGCTGCTGGAGGAGCTCATGGACTGCACCGACGAGGACCGGGCCCGGCAGATCCGGGCCGAGGTGGCGCCGGTGCTGCGCCGGGCCGTGGACGACGATGGCGGGGTGGAGATCACCGAGGACACCATCGGCGCCGAATGGCTGGAGCGGCTGCGGCTGTGGACCCGGCTGCACGACGCGACGCTGTCCTACCGGTACCGGACCGCCGGGCTGCCGCTGACCCTGATCCTCGGCGACGAACTGGTAGCCGAGGGCCACGAGGCCATCGAGGGCCTCAGCCTGCGGTCCTATGTGGACCGGTGGACCGAGATCGCCGGCGGCGGGCTGCACACCGAGCGGGTGTCCGGCGATCACCTGGGTGTGCTGACCCCGCCACACGTACATCGGCTGGCCGACCTTCTTGTCTCTTCCTGGCAGTTATTCCTTCCTATGGGGAGCGTGAACCCATGAGCGCACTGCGCAGACACCTGGTCTCACTGACCGATGTGGACACCGCCGAGCTGCGGCACCTGGTCCGGCTCGGGGTGGACTACGCCGGCGGCCAGCGGCTCGGCGAACCCCTGGCCGGCAGCATCATCGGGATCTACTTCCGCAAGACGTCCACCCGCACCCGCACCGCCTTCTCGGCCGCCGCACTGCGGCTGGGCGCCCGGATCATCGGTTACGGTCCCGGCGATCTGCAGCTGAACACCGGCGAGACGGCGGAGGACACCGGCAGGGTCCTCAGCCGAATGCTGGACGGACTGGTGGCCCGCACCGCCGGTAGTACCGAGGAACTGCGGGCGTTCGCCGACCAGGACACCATGTCGGTGGTCAACGCGATGAGCGAGCGCGAGCACCCGACCCAGGCGATCACCGACCTGATCACCCTGGCCCGCCGGTTCGGCAGGCTGAAGGGGCTGCGGGTGCTGTACGTGGGGGAGGGCAACAACACCGCGGCCGCGCTCGCGTTGTCGCTGCCCCGCTTCGAGGGCACCGAGCTGTACCTGCGGACGCCGCCCGGCTACGGGCTGGATCCGTCGGTGCTGGCGCAGGCCCAGCAGTACGCGCGGCTGTCCGGTTCGGTCGTGGTCCAGCAGCACGACATGGACGCGCTGCCCAAGCCGGTGGACGCGATCTACACGACCCGCTGGCAGACCACCGGAACGTCCAAACCGGACGAGAACTGGCGGGAGATCTTCGACCCGTTCCAGGTGAACCAGGCCGTGCTGGACACCAGCCCGGACGCGGTGTTCCTGCACGACCTGCCCGCGCATCGCGGCGAGGAGGTCACCGCCGAGGTCCTCGACGGCCCGCGTTCGCTGGCCTTCGACCAGGCGGAGAACAAGCTGAACGGCGCCCTGGCGGTCCTCGACTGGTGCCTCCGCGACCACACCGGGTTCCCGGTCCACTAAGGAGAGTGGTCATGCGCAACCGCGATTTCACCCTGCTCTGGAGCGGATCGGCGGTGTCCGCACTGGGCACCAGTGTGTCCACAGTGGTCTACCCGCTGCTGATCATCGCGATGACCGGCTCCTACGCGGCGGCCGGGGTGGTCGGCGCGCTGGCCACCGCGGCCAACGTGCTGTTGCAGCTGCCCGCCGGCGTGGTGGTCGACCGGTTCGACCGGCGCCGGGTCATGCTCGTCTGCGACCTGGGCCGGGCGGTGGCGCTGGCCAGCGTGTTCGTCGCGTTGCTGTACGGCGGGTTCAACCTCTGGCACGTGGCAGGCGTCGCCTTCGTCGAGGGCGCGCTGACCGTGCCGCACCGGCTGGCGTCACACGCCGCCGTGCGGAACGTGGTATCGCCGGAGGAACTGACCGCGGCGTACGGGCAGAACGAGATGCGGGACCGGGCGGCGATGCTGATGGGCACGCCGCTCGGCCCCGCGCTGCTCGGGCTGGGCAGCTGGGTGCCGTTCCTCGGCGACGCACTGTCCAAAGTGGTCTCCGCGGTGATGTTGTTGTTCATCCGCAAGCCGTTCCAGGCCGAGCGGGTGGCCCCGGAGAGTGCAGGGCGGATGCTGGACGACGTCCGGGAAGGTGCGGCGTGGTTGTTCCGGCAGCCGTTCATCCGGGCCACGGTGATCCTGGTCGGCGGCAGCAACCTGCTGTTCCAGGCGCTCCAGCTGGCGGTGATCGCGAAGCTCAAAACAGCCGACCACTCCGACTCAGAGGTTGGTTTGATTCTTGCGGCCGCCGGAATCGGTGGAACGATCGGAGCCTTACTGGCGGCCAGAGTGAACGCCAAGCTTTCGCTAAGATCTGTGGTGATAGGTGCGAATTGGTCTTGGGCCCTGCTTGTCCCAATGACTCTATTGGCCGATGATCTATGGGTTCTGGGTTGTGTGCTCGCCCTGATCGTGTTTATTGGCCCGATCTGGAATATCGGCGTAGACGTTTATCGGCTCTCTCTGACTCCGGACGGGATGCAGGGGCGGGTCTCGGCCGCAGCCATTCTGATCGAATACGGTCCCATCCCGCTGGGGTTGCTTCTCGGTGGCTATCTATTGGACATTATAGGTGTCACCTGGACCATTGCCGTGATCACCGCTGGCATGGTCCTTCTTGCTCTATCTGCCACTATCACGCCGGTGATCAATCAACAGGCCACTCGTCAGGAGGTGTCGTCTTGACTCCGCTATGTCTAGATCGGGATTACATCTGCCATTCAGCAAGTACATTCCGTGTTAGAACTGTATGCGGATGTGTAACTCCGAGAGTCTCAGTGCGGTCGAATTCGACCTGCTTAAGCTGTTCAATGGCTTCCCGCACCCGTCCGGCTTTGTAGTGCGCGGTGGCGAGATTGTGCCGCATGGTGAGGGTATTGGGATGCCGGGTTCCGAGGAGGCGGGTGCTGTCGCGCTCGCCGTGCTTGAGCAGTTCAGTCGCTTCTTTGGTGCGGTCTGCTTGCAGGTAGGAAGTAGCGAGGTTGCCCATGGCGATGAGGGTGTCAGGGTGCTCGGCGCCGAGGATTCGGGTGCAGTCCTGTAGCACCTCTGTTCGAAGAGTGATTGCTTCGGTGGTGCGGTCTGCGTAGTGATACGACGTCGAGAGGTTACTTTTGGCGATGAGAGTCTCGACGTGGTCGGAGCCGGATAGGCGAATTCGATCTTCGAGAACCTGTTCTCGAAGAGTGATTGCTTCGTCGGTGCGGTCTGCTAGGGAGTAGGCTGCGGCGAGATTGTGTCTGCTCGTAATGGTATCTGAGTGCATAGCACCAAGTATTTGTGTGCGATCATCTAAGACTTGCGAGAGAAGGGAAATGGCTTCGTTGCTGTTACCTGCCCATAGGTATGAAGCGGCAAGGTTGTTTAGGCTACCGAGAGTTTCGGGGTGCTTGGGGCCAAGGATCCTGACACAGTGTTGGAAAACTAGATTCTGGAGGTATATTGCATTATTTATATGGCCTGCTTCGGTGTACGCGCTAGCAAGATTCCCTAGTATTAGGATAGTATCCGAATGGCGAAGTCCTAATTTTTTATCGGCAATGACAAGGAGTTTTTTCCAGTAAGCAATGCTTGCGCTATGTGCGTTGAGTTGGTGTAGACCCAATCCTGCGCGTATGAGTACATCGTGCATGGCATCGTCCCAGAGGGCGTCAGTGTCATTCGCGCACAGTGCCTCCATATTGGCTCGGAGTGTGGTTGCCAGGCCGAGGTCTTGGAAATCGAACTGCGGCCAAATGGTGGAAAGTGCATCAGCATTAGTTTGGATTGCTTCAGTTAGCTCGACCTCTGTTAGTCCCTCTCGGGTGGCTCTTGCGGTGAGGGCGTGAATACGAATCGCGACAGAAGCTTTTTGGTGATCATAATTTAGCAGGCCGAATCGGTGGAGTAGTAGAATCGCCTGGCGGATATCTCCTGGGGATAGGGGAGAATTTTCTTGGGAATCACCTGAACGGTATTTTTCAAGAAAAGAAGCTATTGCGCTTGTTTGCCAAAGAATTTCTGGATGCCCTTCCGGTCTGAGGCAGGCCACCAGATGCATTGCCGGCCGGGCCAGACCGCGGGGTTCGGCTGAATCCGCCGCCTCCAGAGCCAATAGCAGGGTCGTGCGGATATTTCGAGAATCACCGTCGGCGCTGCCAGGCATTAGCTCGTCTAGCCGGGAGAGTTGGTCGCGGAATAGGGCCAAGTACTCGGTACAGTTACGTTGTTGGTCGATCATGTAAGCTGCAGCGTGCGACAGGGCCAGCGGCAGGCGTCCTAGTGCCTCGGCCAGTTCAGCGGCCGCTCCCGTGAAGAGTTCCGAGTGGCAGGCCTTGTTTAGGCGTTCACTTAGGTACGCCAACGACTCCTGTTCCGTGTATAGGCCAACTCTGATCACCTGACGTCCCGATCCGGACAGAGTGCTGTGTTGTAGACGTGTGGTCGCCAAGACCCGGCCGGTTGTGGTGCTGCGGGGCCACCAGTCCTGGAGGGCTGCAGAGTCGGTGACGTTGTCTAGCACGACTAACCAGGACTTTGGCGTGCTCGCTAGCCATCCGAGGAAGGTGCAGGCATCAGAGTCCTGGTTCTTCCCGGCAGCGCCAGGAAGTCGTAGACGCTGCGCGGCAGCCGCGAATTGGCTGATTACTGAAGTCGCCTGGGTAGCATCTACCCATACCACCAGGTCCGTGTCTGCTTCCGTTGCATACGCGACTGCGAGTTGGGTTTTGCCCACGCCACCTTCGCCACCTAACACTTGGCTGAGAATGGTGTCGCGATTTTCTTCGATCTCATTGCGTAGGGCCTGACGGCGTTGGGTGGCAGTGGCCTGTGGAGGCACGACGCCAATCTGAACGGGCCATTCGATCTCGCGATCGGATATGTAGATGTTCTGTGTGTTGCCGCCTTCCAGATTAACCTGGGAATCGCGGGTGCCACTCAGGTCGTAGTACGCGCTCATGAGCGGTAGTTATTTTGGATGTTGCCGCCGCCATGGTTGATCTGCACATTCGTTGTGTCGGCCACAGTTAATATCGGATCGTTATTCCGAGCAGGAAGTAGTGACGATAGGAGTGCGCCAAGGGCGAGCACAGCACTGATCGAGCTTCCCAGCTTGTCGGCGCGATCCAGACCCACCCGCCATAGGTAGATTGACAGCCCGATGGTGATGGTGATTGCCAGCGCCCGGGCAGCCCATATCCGTATGCGAGGAGATAACATCTGTGCCTCCTGTTGCCGAGGTGATCCATAGTGCCAGCTTGGCTAGTCGCTCGGGTGAGAGGCCCCTTCCGGGTCAGTGGGGGCGGCGTTGGACAGTACTTGATGGAACCTCTTGCATACGTGAATGCGCTGAAAGGTGTCTTCGTTGCCTGACGTAACCGAAGACACCCTTCAGGTTCCTAGGCACAGAGCCTGGTTCAGCTTTCCGAGGCCGCCCAGGAGGCGGCGACGACGGCGGCGCGGGCGGCGCCCACCGCTTGGAGAAGTGAGCTCCGGGGATCCTCGCCGAGCCGGGCGCGTTCTACGGCGGCGACGCCCAGGGCGGCGGCTTCGACCAGGGCCAGGGCGGTCTCCGCGAGGGGATCTCCCCGGTCCAGTTCGACGCGGAGCCGATGCAGTTCGGCTTCCAGGCGGGTGGCCAGAATGGTCATGTCACAGCTCCTTCACACACTGACGGGCAACGAAACGGGCCTGGGCGCGTTCTCCAACGCGAATTCCCTGGCTACCAGGCGGACCAGCGGCGGAATCCGGTAGCCGTCCGCGAGCACCTCCAGCAGCCGGGCGTCCACCAGGGACTCCAGCAGCGGTTCGGCGCATTCGCGGAGCAGCATCGAGGCCTCCCGCTCGGTGAACTCCTGACGGCCGCGCAGGCTGAGCAGCCGCAGGGCGCGCCGGGCCGCGGGTGGGGCGGTGAACACCGTCTCGGTGATCAGCCGGCGCACCCCGTCGCCCAGCTCGTCCAGCAGGGCGCCCTCGTCGGACAGCCGGTCCGCCAGCCGGGTCAGCGACCGCCCGGCGGGTAGTCGCCGGCACGCCGCGACCAGGGCCACCGGCAGGCCGGCGCACCGCGTGACGATCGTCCGGGCGGCCTCCGGTTCGGCGGTCACCCGGCGGGAACCGAGCAGCGAGCCCAGCAGCGCGACACCCTCGTCCAGGTCCAAAGTGGATAGTTCGACCAGGTCGGCGTCCAGCGCGGTGAGCCGGCGTCTGCTGGTCACCAGGACCGCGCTCCCGGCGGCGGGCACCAGCGGCCGGACCTGGGACTCCATCCGCACGTCCTCCAGGATCAGCAGGAATCGCCGCCTGCCGCTGATCCGGTGCCAGAGTTCCCGGCGCAGCCGGGGTTCGACCGGGATCTCCTGCGCTGGCACGGAGGTCTGTTCCAGCAGCAGGCCCAGCGCGTGGTGCGCGTGCAGGTCCGCGTCGAAGGTCAGCCGCAGCACGCCATCGGTGAAGGCGTCGCCGGTGGAGCGGGAGATCTCGTCCGCGAGGGCCGTCTTGCCGGTGCCCGCCGCGCCACTGACGATCACGATCGGGGCGGACCGGCGGTGCTGCGCGCGCAGCAGGGTGCCGACGCGCATGATCGCCGCGCCGCGGCCGACCAGTGGCGGGCGCGGTGGCTGTTCCGGCACGGCTCTGCCGGGAGCGAGGGTGCGGTCCCGGCGCAGCATGCGCTGGTGCAGCTCGCGGAGCTCGGCGCCCGGTTCGACGCCCAGGTCACGGCTCAACGTGCTCTGCAGCGTGCGGAACGTGTCGAGCGCGTCGGCCTGTCGCTGGGCCCGGAACAGGGCCAGCATCAGCCTGCCGTGCAGGGACTCGTGCAGCGGGTGCCGGTGGGTCAGCTCGCGGAGTTCACCGATCAGCTCGCGGTGCCTGCCCTCTGCCAGTTCCGCGTCCATCAGCCGGACCGTGGTGCGCAGCCGCAGCTCGTCCAGCCGGGTGGCCTGCGGGCGCAGTGCCTCCACGCCGCCCAGCGCCGGGCCACGCCACAGCTCCAGGGCCTGCCGCAGCAGCGGGATCGGCGACGGCTGAGCCTGCGACCGGGTCACCAGGGACTCGAACTGCGCCAGGTCCAGATCCAGGTGATCCACGTGCAGCGTGTAACCCACCTGGTTGGACTCGATGGGCACCCCGACCACCCGGCGCAGCTTCGACACACAGATCTGGATCTGCGTGCGCGCCGTGCTCGGCGGCTGGTCTCCCCAGACGATCTGGGTCAGCCGGTCCACCGGGACCGCCCGGCCCCGATTCAACGCGAGGGCGCACAGCACCGTCGTCTGCCGTGGGCCGCCGAGCGGCATCAGTCTGCCGTCCTGCTCTACCTCTACATCGCCCAATATTCGTATTCTCATGGTTCCCCCTGTGTCGATTTATACCTACACGGAGGTGGCGGGTGCAATCATTTCCAAAAACAGCGCAGCCTGTTCATGAATCAACTACCTGCGTTTTTCAAGCACGGCCGAAATATGTGTGCGGCATCACATTTTTGCCATGTACTGGCTGGTAGGAATGACAGTGCAGGGGTGGAGTCAAGTACACCCCCGGACGGGAGCAGGTGGGATCGAGATCAAACCGTATTCATGAAACCCTCGATGCAGAGCAGGTGAGAGAAAGGGTTTGAGTCGTGCAACGTCGGGGTAATATCGCAGAAAGTGGAAATGTCGATTATGCGGTATTTCTGCGAACGGTGAGCAGAGTTTACGGAAAGGGACACTCCCAGGTGACCGCGTTGCGGGACGTCACCTTCGGCTGTCCTCGGGGGAGCTTCACCGCGATCATGGGCCCCTCCGGATCCGGCAAGAGCACGTTCCTGCACTGCGCCGCGGGCCTCGACCGGCCCACCGAGGGCACCGTTCACCTCGGCGGCGTCGAACTGTCCACATTGAACGAGAACGAGCTGACCAAGCTGCGCCGCGAACGGGCCGGCTTCGTCTTCCAGGCCTTCAATCTGCTGCCCTCGCTGGACATCGCGGAGAACATCGCGTTGCCGCTGCGGCTGGCGGGCAAGAAGGCCAACTCCGCGTGGGTGCGGGAGGTGGCCGGCCGGGTAGGGCTGAGCGAGCGGCTGAAACACCGGCCGTCCGAGCTGTCCGGTGGTCAGCAGCAGCGCGTGGCAATCGCCCGCGCGTTGATCACCAAGCCGGACGTGGTGTTCGGCGACGAGCCGACCGGCGCGTTGGACTCCCGCACCGGACGTCAGGTCCTCGCCTTACTCCGCGAGGTCGTCGACGCCGCCGGGCAGACGGTGGTCATGGTGACCCACGACCCGGTGGCCGCGTCCTTCGCCGACCGGGTCGTCTTCCTCGCCGACGGGCATCTGGTCGGTGAGCTGCACCGGCCGACGGCCGACGCGGTCGCCGAGCGGATGACCCACCTCGGCGCGTGGGAGGACGAGGAGGTGCTGTCGTGATCAGGCTGGCGCTCAAGACCTTGAAGGCCCGCAAGGGCGGATTCTTCGGCGCGTTCGTGGCGTTGTTCCTGGCCGCCACCGTGGTCTCGGCGGCCGGCATCCTCCTCGAATCCGGCGTCCGGGCGAGCTCCTCGCCGGAGCGGTACGCGGCGGCCGACGTGGTCGTCGGGGGTAAGCAGAGCTTCGACGCGCCCGCCGATCCGGAGAACCCGGACGGGGGGACCGGCGAGTCCACGCCGCTGACCGAGCGGGTCCGCCTCGATTCCGGGGTGCTGGACAAGGTCCGCGCGGTTCCCGGGGTCCGGGAGGCCGTCGCGGACGTGTCCTTCCCGGCCACCGTGATCGTCGACGGGAAGCCCCTGGACGGGCCCGCCTCCTGGGGCCACGGCTGGGATTCGGCGAAACTGGCCCCGTTCACGCTGGGCAGCGGGCACGAACCGGTCCGGTCCGACGAGGTCGTGCTGGACAACGCCCTGGCCGGTAAGGCGAACGCGCACGTCGGGGACCGGATCACGGTGTCCGTGCGGGGGATTCCGCGCACGGTGACCGTCTCCGGCATCGCGAACAGCGAACGGCCGCTGGTCAAGCAGTCCGCCGTGTTCTTCGGCCAGCAGGCCGCGCTCGGGCTGGCCGGGCGGTCCGGCACCGTCGACGCCATCGGGGTACTGGCCCGGCCGGGAACCGATGCCGAGGCGCTGGCGTCGAGCATTCAGGGTTCGTTGGGGGAGAAGGACTTCGTCGCGCTGACCGGGGAACAGCGCGGCCGGATCGAGTTTCTGGACGGCGGCAACGGCGCGTTCTACCTGGTCTCGCTGTCCGGCTCGTTCGGCGGCGTCGGCCTGGCGGTCGTGTTGTTCGTCGTGGCGAGCACCTTCGTGCTGTCGGTGCAGCAGCGGCACCGGGAGATCGCCCTGCTGCGCGCGGTCGGCGCGACCCCGAAACAGGTACGCCGGATGATCGCCGCCGAGGCGTTGCTGATCTCGTTGCCCGGCGCGTTGATCGGCTCGCTGCTGGGCATCGGCCTGGCCTCGCTGTTGCGTTCGCTGTTCGTCGATCACGGCATGATCCCGGACAGCCTGCAGCTGCGGGTCGGCTGGCTGCCGGTGCTGGTCGCGGTGTGCTCCACCGTGCTGGTCGCCCTGCTGGCCACCTTCGTGGCGGGGCGGCGGGCCGGCAAGACGGCGCCGACGGAGGCCCTTGCGGAGGCGAGTGCCGACCGGCGGATCCTGCGCTGGCCAAGGCTGGTGCTGGGGCTCGCCTTCGCGGCGATCAGCGTCGTCGTCATGGGCATCTCCACCGGGGTGACCGGAGACGGTGCGGCGGGCGTCTCGCTCGGCGTGTTGTTCTCATTGCTGCTCACGCTGGCGTTGCTGGCTCCGGTTCTCGTGCGGATCGCCAGCGGGTTGCTGGGTGCGCTGGTGCGGATGTTCTCCGGCAGCTCCGGGTATCTGGCGGTGGCGAACAGCCGGTCCAACACCCGGCGGGTGAGCTCCGCGGTGATCCCGATGATGCTGGCCGTCGGATTCGCCTGCACCGAGATCTTCCTGCCCGCGTCGGCGCTGCAGGCCGCGGCCGACCAGGCCGCCGAGGGCAGCCGGGCCGATCACGTGATCACCGGGCAGCTGTCCCCGGACGTGGTGCGCGAGGTGCGTGCGGTGCCCGGCGTCCAGTCCGCCACCGCGGTGGTGCGCACCAAGATCCTGACCGGCACCACGGCGGAGCCGGACATGTCGGCAGTGCCCGCGCAGGCGGTGGACGCCACCGATCTCGGGTCCACCGTGGACCTGGGGCTGCGCGCGGGGAACCTGGCCGATCTACGCGGGGACAGCATCGCGTTGTCCCAGACCGAGGCCACCGCGCTGGGCTGGAACGTGGGCAGTGACATGCCGATCCGGCTCGCGGACGGCACCGCGAAGACGGTGAAGGTGGTGGCGATCTACAGCCGGGGCCTCGGCTATGGCGATGTCACCGTGCCGCTGGACATGCTGCGTGGGCACACCACCTCCGGGCTGGTGGACCAGGTGCTGGTGAAGGGCGGCTCCGCCGATGCGTTGGCGGCGCTGGGATCCAGGCATCCCGGACTGTCCGTTGTGGACCCGCAGGCCGCGCTGGTGGCCAGGGACGAGGACCAGCGGGCCAACCAGTGGGGCGCGTTCCTGGTGACCTTCGTGATCGTGCTCTACACCGGCATCGCCATGATCAACACGTTGGCGATGACCACCACCGAGCGGCGGCGGGAGTTCGCCCTGCTGCGGCTGGTGGGCGCCACCCGGGACCAGGTGCTGCGGATGGCGCGGTGGGAGTCGGTGATGCTGATCGTCACCGCGATCGCCCTCGGTACCGGGATCGCCATCGCCACGCTGGTGCCGTACAGCATGGGGCGCACGGAGACCTCGTTCCCGTACTGGCCCCCGCTGGGTTACGCGGCGATCGTGCTGGTCACCGTGTGCCTGGGCTGGCTGGCGGTGATCCTGCCGGCCAAGCACGTGCTGCGGGACCGGCCGGTCGACGCCATCGGCAGCCGGGAGTAGTACCTCTACCCGAAGTTGACGATGTTCGGGCGAAGGGCGTGCCCGAACATCGTCAACTTCGGGACCGTGGGTCAGCAGGTGAGGGAGCCGAGGATGTCCTGGTGGGCGGTGAGCCAGCCGGCCGGGTCGGCCAGGGCGGCGGCGCGCTGGGCCGGGTCCAGCTGGTCCAGGGACGGGGACTCGGAGCCCAGTTCGTCCATCAGCCGCAGCCCGGCCAACCGCGCCCGGTCCTGGGCGGCGTCGGTGTCCATCGGGCTGTCCTCGATGCGGGCGCGTTCCCGGGCGAACAGCCACACCAGGCTGGGCAGCCGGTAGCGGATGTCGTCGCCGAGCGGCGCGGGCACGGCGGTCAGCAACCGGGCGTCCAGGAGGCTCTCCAGCACGTTCTCGGTCTGCGGCAGGCTCAGGTCCAGCAGCGCCGCGGCCAGCCAGCTCGGCAGGTACGGCACCCGGGGCAGGCTCAGCCTGCGCAGCGCCCAGCGCAGGATCGGGTCCAGCGCGGTGTACTCGAGGTCCAGCACCGAGCGCATCCGCAGGTCGGCGTGGGCCAGCTCGTCGAGCCGGGTCGCCTCCGGCTCCAGCCTCCCGGCGAACCGGGTCAGCGACCAGTGCGGTTTGGCCAGTAGCCGGGCGCCCGCGATGCGGATGGCGAACGGCAGTCGTTCGCACTGCCCGACCACGGCGCGCGCGGCTTCCGGCTCGGCGGCCAGCCGATGGTGGCCGATGATGTTGCCCAGCAGGTCCATGCCCGCGTCCTCGTCGAGCGGGTCGACCTCCAGGAGCCAGGAGCCCTCCAGCGCGGTGAGCCGGGACCGGCTGGTGATCAGCACAGCGGCGGACATGGTGCGTGGCAGCAGCCCGCGGATCTGTTCCTCGTCGGTGACCCCGTCGAAGACCAGCAGCATCCGGCCGGTGGCCACCCGCTCCGCGTACCGGTCCCGGTCGCCCGCCGGGTCCTCGCCGAGTTGGCCGAGCAGCTGGGAGACCGCCTCCTGGGGGTCGGCCGCGCGCAGGTCCAGGTACAGCACGCCGTCCGGGAAGTGGCCGCTCAGTCCGTAGGCGGTCTGCACGGCGAGGGCGCTCTTGCCGATGCCCACCGGTCCGGTCAGCACGACCGGCGATCCGGTGCCGAGCAGCTGCTCGGTGATCCGCTCGATCTCCCGGCTGCGCCCGGTGAACACCCCGGTCTCCGGCGGCAGCCGGACGATCTGCTCGCGCCGCGGCGCGTTCGCCTGCTCGATGATCAGCGGCTGTTCCTGCACCGTCTCGGAGTAGGCCAGCGCCGGGTCGCGCATCAGCATCCGCCGCTCCAGGGACTGGAGTTCCAGGCCGGGTTCCAGGCCGAGATCGCGGTGCATCATCTCCCGCAGGTCCCGGTAGACGCGGAGCGCCTCGGCCTGCCGGGAGGACCGGTACAGCGCGAGCATCAACTGGGCCTGGAACCGCTCCTGGAGCGGATACTCCCGCGCCAGCGTGGTGAGCTCGCTGATCAGGTGGCTGTGCCTGCCGAACTGGAGTTCCATGTCCATCAGGTCGCCGGTGGCCGCGATCCGCGCCTCGTCCAGCCGGGCGGCCTCCGCCGCCAGCCCGGGAACGCCGTCCAGCGCGGGGCCGCGCCACAGGTCGACGGCCGAGCGCAGCAGGTCGGCCGCCTCCTGCCGGTAGCCGTCGGCCTTCGAGAGGGCCCTGGCCTGTGCGATGAGGGCGTGGAATTGCGTCGCGTCGACGGAAAAGGGATCAACGTCGAGGGTATATCCGGAATAGCTGGAGGTGATCGGAAGTTCGAGACGCCTCAGTGCCGAAATGCAGATCTGGATCTGTGCGCGAACGGTCGCCGGGGGCTGTTCTCCCCACACCGCGCCGGCCAGTTTTTCGGTGTTCACGGCGCGGCCGACATCGGTGGCGAGAGCGGCCAGTACGGCCCTGTTCCGTGGTCCACCAATCGGCAGTGGAGTGCCGTCACGGATGATTTCCACCGGACCCAGAATGCGGAACTTCACTACGCCCCCAACGCATAAGTCACCGATGAAAGTATCGGCACACATCCACCCTAACTGCGAACACGGGCTACCTGATTGTTATCCGATGCATCGGTAAACACCTGTTCAGAGCAGTGCATGCACGTGCTGGACCCATTGTCTCCGCTGTATGCCTTTACGTTCTTCGGCGCTATGTTCAGGGTGGCGTCGGTATTTCTTGACCTTTTCACCCTATGGCACCGATTGCAGCACGCATGGTCGTCGGCTGCGGTGTGCTCAGTGACATTTCTGGTGAGACCGTAAGGTAATGCCCCGAATCACTCGACCTAGCACCTTTTCCTCCGGTACCGGAACCTCATTAGTGGGGGGTGTAGCCAGTTGCAGTAGGGATCGGGTGCCCGGTCCATGGCCTTCGCCGGGACGGCACTCTAGAGTTGATCTGTGTCCATGTCGGGGGAATTCCGCAGCCTGCTGAAGGCGCTGGTTCGCGCACCCATTTCCGGTGCCACCTGGCTGGCGACCGCACACCTGGCGCTGGGCTTCCCGCTGGGGCTGGCCGGCGTGCTGCTGATCGTCGGACTCGGTGCCCTCACCCTCGGCACCGCGATCACCGTCATCCTGCCGCTGCTGAGCCTGGCCGCGTTGTTCGCCGGGCTGCACGGGCTGTCCGCCGCGCAGCGCGCCCGGTTCGCCGCGCTGCTGGACGTGCACGTGCTGCCACCCACCCGGCCGGAGCATTCGCGCTGGTGGCGCCGGGTATTGGCCACCGTGGCCGACGCCGCGACCTGGCAGCAGCTGGCCTTCCACCTGCTCTCCGCGTTGCTGTCCACCCTCGGCTTCGCCCTGGTGGCCGGCCTGTGGGGCGCGGCGCTGGTGTTGCTGCCCTACGGGCTCCGCAGCGGTGTTCTGTATGTGCTGGGCGGTGTGCTGGCGTTGTTCACCGCGCCGTGGGTCGCCCGCGGCCTGGCCTTCCTGGACGCGCGGCTGGCGATCGGCCTGCTCGGTCCCAGCGCACGCCAGGAACTCCAGGAACGGGTGGACGAGCTCCTGGTCAGCCGGGCGGGCCTGGTCGAGGCGGTGGACGCCGAACGCCGGCGGATCGAACGGGACCTGCATGACGGCGCGCAGCGGCGGCTCACCCTGCTGGCGATGAACCTCGGCCTGGCCCGGCGGAACGCCGCCGAGCTGCCGGAGGACACCCGGCAGGCACTGGTCGCCGCGCACGAGGAAGCCAAGCTGGCGGTCACCGAGCTGCGTGAGTTCGTCCGCGGCCTGCATCCCGCCGTGCTGGAGGATCGGGGCCTGGACGCCGCGTTGTCCGGGATCGCCGCCGCGTCGCCGGTTCCAGTGGAGCTCAGCGTCGATCTGCCGGTGCGCCCGCCGAAAGCGGTGGAGGCGATCGCCTACTTCGTGGTCTCCGAGGCGTTGACCAACGTGGCCAAGCACGCGCGGGCCGCCCTGGTGCGGATCTCGGTCAGCACCGCGGGCGGCACACTGCGGCTGAAGGTGACCGATGACGGCCGCGGCGGGGCCAGCGTGGCCGACGGCAGCGGGCTGCGTGGCCTGGCCGGCCGGGTGGCCGCGGTGGACGGCCGGTTCAGTCTGGAAAGCCCGCAGGGACGGGGAACGGTGATGACGGTGGAGCTGCCATGCGGGTGATGATCGCCGAGGACTCGGTACTGCTGCGCGAGGGCATCGTGCGGTTGCTGGAGGGCGCCGGGATGCACGTGATCGCGGCCGTCGGCACCGCCGACGAGCTCCTGGCCCGGGTGTCCGAGGAGGAACCGGACCTGGTGGTGGCCGATGTGCGGATGCCGCCCACGCATACCGACGAGGGGCTGCGGGCGGCGTTGCTGCTGCGCGAGCAGCACCCCAGGGTCCGGGTCCTGGTGCTGTCCCAGTACGTGGAGGAGCGGTACGCGACGGACCTGCTGAGCGGGGAGAACAGCGGGGTCGGCTACCTGCTCAAGGACCGGGTGGCCGATGTGGAGGAGTTCCTGGACGCGGTGCAGCGGGTGGCCGGCGGGCAGACCGTGCTGGACCCGGAGGTCGTGTCGCAGATCCTCATCCGCAGAAAGCCCAAACCGTTGCACCGGCTGACCGAACGTGAGACCGATGTGTTGCGGCTGATGGCCGAGGGCAGGTCCAATTCCGGTATCGCCGGGGCACTGGTGATCAGCGAGAGCGCGGTGGCCAAACACGTCACCAGCATCTTCACCAAACTGGATCTGCCACTGGCCGACGCCGACCATCGCCGGGTGCTGGCCGTGCTGCGATTCCTGGAGGGCGCGTGATGGGTCGCAAGGGATGGGTGATCACCGGCGGCGTGCTGGCCGCGGTGATGGTGTTACTGGGCGCGAGCGCGGTGTGGGTGTTCTGGCTCGGCAAGAAGAGCGAACACGAATCCCAGGTGTACTGGCAGCAGGTGGACAAGATCTCGGTCAACCTGGACGTCGGCTCCATCCAAGTGCGGCCCGGCGTGGACGGCGAGGTGCGGGTCGAGCGGGACCTGGTGTGGGCCTTCGGACGGCCGCAGTACCACGAATCCTGGACGGGCAACGAGTTCTCCGTGGTCGGCGACCCCTGCGACCAGCTGGCCTGCGAGATCAACTACACGCTCACGGTGCCCAGGTCCACGGTGCTGGAGCTACGCAGCGGGGTCGGAGACGTGACCGTGGGGGCGTCGTCCGGCGGGCTGCGGGTCGATGTGGGGCAGGGCGACATCCGGCTGACGGACGTGGGCGGCGCCCAGGTACACGCGCGCACCGACACCGGGGAGCTGAGCGGCACCGGGCTGCGCGCCGCGTCGCTGGAGGCCATGGTCACCACCGGCTCGGCCGCGCTGCGGTTCGCCGCCGGGCCCACCGATGTCCGGGCGGAGACCTCCACCGGGGACGTGACGATCAACGTGCCGCAGGGCGGGACCTATCGAGTGTCCACTGAGGCCGGTTCCGGGTCGATTCAGCAGACCCTCAACCAGAATTCGTCGGCGCAGGCTTCGATCTCGGCCAAGTCCGGCACCGGCGACATCCGGCTCGGCTACGCGTGAGGGCAGGGCCCGGGCGGTGGCCCGGGCCCTGCCTTGTTCTCTGATCAGCTACGGCCGACGAGGCCCAGCACGGTGTTCAGCGTGGTGGCCGCCTCCGCGTTGCGGTGGCTGTCCAGCAGGCCGGCGACCGCGCACAGCAGGTTACCGAGCAGATTGCCCTGTCCGGGCTTGGCCGTGATGTTCAGGTGCACCTTGCTCAGGTGGACCTTCAGGCCGAGCAGATTCAGATCGATGGGCCGGATCACCAAGTCCAGAATCTGGCAACTCTTACTCGACGTCGCGGTGTCCAATGGCAGGGTCACCGGTTCGGACACGCTACCGACCTTGGTGCCGGTGGAATCGGTCATATCACCGGTCAAAGTACCCAGTGCGACAATTCCGTCGGGGGTGTTCTTGAATTCGGTCGGGTTGAATGCGCCGGTCAGCGTTCCCGTGCCGCCGGTGCTGTCGGTGAAGCTGCCCACGACCTCGGAGGCCAGGGTGCCTAGGTCCTCACCAGCCGCTTTGTGCTGGGCGGTTGCCGGGGCTCCGGCGAGGAACAATGCTCCGATGGCCATTGCCGAAGCGGTGACAAACGCACCAAAACGGCGACCGAATGATGTCGAACTCACGGTTTCTCCTTTTTCTCGTCCGACTGGGACGGCGGCAGGATTACCGAGCTATCCGGGGTAGAAACCCAGTTTATGGTGAAAGTGTACAAAGCGGACATTTTCCCTGCATTCAGTGGATTCCGCCTTGGTCGGATCTATGTGTATTGCTCCACCGGCTGATTGTGAGGCGAAGTACCTACGGGGCGGGCGGTGACGAGCGCGGTCGCGAGCAACGCCAGTGCCAGACCGGTGGCGGTGAAAACCGTGAAGGGTTCGCCGAACATGGCCGTGCCCCAGAGGGCGGTGACGGCCGGGATCAGGAACATCAGCGTGTTCACCGTGGTGACACCCGTGCGGTTCAGCAGCAGCCAATAGAGCCCGTAGCCGCCGAAGGTGGCGAAAACGATCAGCCATGCCATGGCGATCCAGAACCCGGGTGCCGCCGGCGGCACGGCCTCACCGGCCGCGAGTGCCAGAGCGGTGAACACGACGCCCGACGAGGCGCAGTGGATCGCGAGAGCTCGTGCCGGCGACGGACGGTGCCGGGCGCCCCGGTCGAGGAAGGTCGCCGTGACCAGGCACCCCATCCCGGCGAAGGGCACCAGGTAGGCCCACCACGGTGTGCCCGGGCCCGCCGCGCCGGCGTCCGCGACGATCACCAGCAGCACGCCGGCGAGGCCGGTACCGAGCCCGAGCCACTGGCGACCGGTCACCGCGGTCCCGAGCAGCGGGCCGGCCAGTGCCGCGACGACCAACGGCTGGATGCCGTCGATCAACGCGGTCGTGCCGGTGTTGACGCCGAGCCCGATGGCCCAATAGACCGTCAGCAGGTACGCCGCCTGTGAGAGGACGCCGATCGCCACCTGGCGCCCCAGTCCGGGGCCCGGACGGGTCAGTAACGGCGCCAATAGCACCGCGAGCGGCAGGGATCGCCACATGAGGACGGTCGTGACGGGCGCGCCGGTAGCCCCGAGTTTCGCTCCGATGAATCCGGAGGACCAGCAGAGGACGAACAGGGCGCCGAGTCCGAGAGTCACGAGGGTGGACCGCCGCAGGGGTATACCGATCTGTTTACTCATGACCCAAGAGTACACAGATCGGTATACTCAACAGATGGACACGGTGATCGAGTGGACGCCCAAGGCGCGTGCGGTACTGGCCGCTGCCGACGCGCTGTTCTACGCGCATGGCATCCATGCGGTCGGAGTCGATCTGATCGCCGAACGCGCCGGGGTGACGAAGAAAACGCTCTACGGCCGGTTCGGCTCGAAGGAACGGCTCGTGGTCGAGTACCTCAGGGCGCGGGACCACCGGTGGCGAGCGTTCCTCGACCCGATCCTGGCCGCGGCGGGCGAGGAGCCCGCGGAGCGGTTGCGCGCGGTGTTCGACGCGTCCGCGCGATGGGCGGCCGAGCACAGCGGCAAGGGCTGCAGCATGATCAACGCCCACGCGGAGATCAGCGACCCGGCCCACCCCGCCTACGAGGTGATCGTGGGGCAGAAAACGTGGATGCTGCGGCTGTTCACGGACATCGCGGCCGGCACGACGGATCCGAGCGCCACCGCGCGCGGCATCATGCTGCTGCATGAGGGCGCGCTCGTCTCCGACGGTATGCACACCTTCGACGAGGCCTATGCGCACGCCTGCGCCGTGGCGGTGCGACTGCTCGCTCTCCCGATATCGTCGCCCGTATGACACTGGGGAATCTGCGGCCGCCGCGCGCGGTCGTCTTCGACTGCGACGGCCTGCTGATGGACACCGAACCCTGCTGGACCATCGCGGAGACCGAGCTGTTCGCCCGCTACGGCCTGCCGTTCGGACCCGAGCAGAAGGCGCTGGTCATCGGCAAGTCCGTGGAGCAGGCCGGGCAGGTGATCGCCTCGCTGACCGGGGCATCCGCTGCCGAGGCGACCGACGACCTGGTGCGGGCGGTCACCGAGATCGTCGCGGCCAAGGCCGAGCCGCTGCCCGGCGCCGTCGAGCTCGTCGCCCGGGTGTCGGCCCTGGTTCCCGTTGCGGTGGCCAGCAATTCGGTGCGCTCGATGCTGGACGTGGCCCTCGGCCGGGGCGGGTTCTCCTTCGAGGTCAGCGTGGCCGCCGACGAGGTCGCTTCGCCGAAGCCCGCGCCGGATCTGTATCTGGAGGCCTGTCGGCGGCTGGGCGTGTCGCCCGCGTCGGCGTTGGCCTTCGAGGACTCGCCGACCGGCGGCCGGTCCGCTCAGGCCGCCGGGGTGCCGTTGATCGCCGTGCCCACGCTGCACGCGTTCCCGGCGGACGTGGTCCTCGGATCGCTGACCGATCCGGAACTGCTGGACTGGGTCGCTACCTGGCCCGCCACCAGCTGAGTGTCGCCGCCAGCTGCTGATCCAGGGGAGTGGGCTCCACGCCGAACTCCGTGGTGAACCGGCTGGAGTCCACCGCGAAGGGCCGGTCGAACTGGTAGCGGATCTCCTGGAGTTCGCGCAGCAGCGGTGAGGCCAGTCCCATGGTGCGGATCAGGAACGGCGACAGCTGCCGGACCGGGATCCGCGGCAGGTCACCGTGATCGGCCAGGGCGTCCAGCATGGCGTGCGCGGACAACGCGGGCAGGGTGGGTACGTGCCACGCCTGGCCCCAGGCCGATTCGGTGGCGCCGAGCCGCACCAGGGCCTCGGCGACGTCGGGGACGTAGGTCCAGCTGTGCGGCAGCGACGGGTCGCCCAGTAACTGCACCGGTTTGCCCCGCAGCAGCTGCGGAATGGCCCGCCCGGCCAGGTGGCCGCCCTCGACGATCTCCGGGCCGTAGAAATCCGATGCGCGGGCCTCCACCGCCTTCTCGTAGCCGGACGCCCGCTGCCAGATGTCCGCGCGGACGCGGCCCTTCACCGTGGTCGCCTGCAACGGCAGGTCCTCGGTGATCGGGGTGTCCACCGGTCCGTAGCCGTAGAGGTTGCTCAGGATGACCAGCACCGCGCCGGCGTCCCTGGCTGCCTGGAGAACCGAGGCGGCCAGGGGCGGGAAGTCGTGCGCCCAGCGCGGGTAGGGCAGGCCGGAGCAGTCGTAGATCACCGTGGCGTCGCCGGTGTTCTCGGCCGACACCCCGGTCACGTGCTCGATGCCGGATTCCGCGGGCCTGGCCGTCCGGGTGATCACCCGGACCTGCTGTCCCTGCGAGGCCAAGAGCCGGGCGGTGGCCTTGCCGGCCGGGCCGTAACCGATCACCACGTGCATGACTGCCCCCTTGTGTCGGCAAGGAGTCTTACATGGCGGTCATGTCTCCGGTGGCCGGAGTTCCCTCGACGAGTCCGTAGCGCAGGAGCACGGAGCCCTTCCCGCCCGCCACCGGCGGTTCGAGCAGGGTGAGGTTCGTGGGTACCACTCCACCCTCGAACACCTTCTTCCCGACGCCCAGCATGATCGGGTGCACCCAGAGGTCGAGCCGGTCGAAGAGCTTCTCCCGCAACAGGGTCTGCACCAGGTTCAGGCTGCCGACGACCGTCACCTGCTCGTGCCGGTCCCGGATCTCGCGCACCGCGCTCACCAGGTCGGGGCCCAGCTGGGTGGATCCGGCCCAGGAGAGGTCGGGCTTGCCCTGGGAGGCCACATATTTCGGGATGCGGTTGAAGAGTTTGCCGAACACGTCGTCCTGGTGCGGCCAGAAGGCGGCGAAGATGTCGTATGTCCGCCTGCCCAGCAGCAGGGCGTCCGTGCCCTCGTAGGCGTTGACGATCTGCGTGCCGGTGACCTCGTTCATCAACGGTGCCTGCCAGCCGCCGAACGGGAAGCCGACCGGGTCCTCCTCGGGACCGCCGGGCGCCTGCCCGACCAGGTCCAGGGTGGCGAACATTTCGATGTGGATCCGGCCCATGGCTACTCCCTCGTCGGTGTCTGGGAGGTAGACGGGTGGGCGGGCGAAAACTCATCGGCCCGAAGTTGGCGATGTTCGGGAGAAGTGCATTCCCGGACATCGCCAACTTCGGAGGTGCTGTAGCTAGGCGACGCCCGGGTCGGAGGTCTGCGGGCCTGCGGCCTGCACGTCGTCGATCCGGTACTTCTCGGCGGCCTGGACGGCCAGCGACGGGTCGACCTCGCCACGCTCGGCGAGCACCTTCAGGGCGGCGACCGTGATCGACTCGGCGTCGACCAGGAAGTGCCTGCGGGCGGCCGGGCGGGTGTCGGAGAAGCCGAAGCCGTCCGTGCCCAGGGAGACCATGTCGGTGGGCACCCACGGGCGGATCAGGTCCGGAACCGCACGCATCCAGTCGGACACCGCGACCACCGGGCCGGCCGCCTTGGCCAGCTCCTGGGTCACGTACGGCACCCGGGGCTCGCTGCCCGGGTGCAGCAGGTTGAACCGGTCCACCTCGACCGCTTCCTTGCGGAGCTCGTTCCACGAGGTGGCCGACCAGACGTCCGCCCGCACGTTCCACTCGTCGGCGAGCAGCTGCTGGGCCTTGAGTGCCCACGGGAGGGCCACGCCGGAGCCGAGGATCTGGACGGTCGGGCCGTCGGTCTCCCGGCCCGCCTGGAAGCGGTAGAGGCCGCGCAGCAGCCCGTCCACGTCCAGGTTCTCCGGCTCGGCCGGCTGCACGTACGGGTCGTTGTAGATCGTCAGGTAGTAGAAGATGTCCTCGGCCTGCTCGCCGTACATCCGGCGCAGACCGTCCTTGACGATGTGTGCGACCTCGAACGCCCACGCGGGGTCGTAGGCCACGACGGCCGGGTTGGTCGCCGCGAGGAGCTGCGAGTGCCCGTCGTTGTGCTGCAGGCCCTCACCGGTCAGCGTGGTGCGGCCCGCGGTGGCGCCCAGCACGAAGCCGCGCACCATCTGGTCGGCCGCGGCCCACAGGCTGTCGCCGGTGCGCTGGAAGCCGAACATCGAGTAGAAGATGTAGATCGGGATCATCGGCTCGCCGTGTGTGGCGTACGAGGAGCCCACGGCGGTGAACGACGCCGAGGAACCGGCCTCGTTGATGCCCTCGTGCAGGATCTGGCCCTGCTCGCTCTCCTTGTAGGACAGCATCAGCGTCGAGTCGACCGACGTGTAGGTCTGCCCCTGCGGGTTGTAGATCTTCGCCGTCGGGAACATCGAGTCCAGGCCGAAGGTGCGGGCCTCGTCCGGGATGATCGGCACCAGTCGCGGGCCGAGATCCTTGTCCTTGGCGAGCTCCTTGAGCAGCCGGACGAACGCCATGGTGGTGGCGACCTCCTGCTTGCCCGAGCCCCGCTTGATGACGTCGTAGGCCTTGTCATCCGGCAGGGCGAGCGCCTTGGACTTGTTCCGCCGCTCGGGCAGGAAGCCGCCCAGGTTGCGCCGCCGCTCCTGCAGGTACTGGATCTCCGGGGAGTCCTGTCCCGGGTGGAAGTACGGCGGCAGCGACGGGTCCTTCTCCAGCATGGAGTCGGTGATCGGGATCCGCAGCGTGTCGCGCAGCAGCTTCAGGTCGTCCAGCTTGAGCTTCTTCATCTGGTGCGTGGCGTTACGCGCCTCGAAGTGCGGGCCCAGGCCGTAGCCCTTGATCGTCTTGGCCAGGATCACCGTCGGCTGGCCGACGTGCTCGGTGGCCGCCTGGTAGGCCGCGTAGACCTTCCGGTAGTCGTGGCCACCGCGCTTGAGGTTCCAGATGTCCTGGTCGGACATGGCGCTGACCAGTTCCTTCGTCCGCGGGTCGCGGCCGAAGAAGTGCTCGCGCACATAGGCGCCGTCGTTGGCCTTGTAGGTCTGGTAGTCGCCGTCCGGCGTGGTGTTCATCAGGTTCACCAGCGCGGCGTCCCGGTCGGCGTGCAGCAGCGAGTCCCACTCGCGGCCCCAGACGACCTTGATGACGTTCCAGCCGGCGCCCCGGAAGAACCGCTCCAGCTCCTGGATGATCTTGCCGTTACCGCGCACCGGGCCGTCCAGGCGCTGCAGGTTGCAGTTGATCACGAAGGTCAGGTTGTCCAGGCCCTCGTTGGCCGCGACGTGCAGCAGACCACGCGATTCCGGCTCGTCCATCTCGCCGTCGCCGAGGAAGGCCCACACCCGGCTGTCGTTCTGCTTGATCCCCCGGTTGTGCAGGTACCGGTTGAATCGTGCCTGGTAGATGGCGTTCATCGGGCCGAGACCCATGGACACCGTGGGGAACTCCCAGAAGTCCGGCATCAGCCGCGGGTGCGGGTAGCTGGGCACGCCGCCGCCAGGTCCGGCGTGCGACAGCTCCTGGCGGAACCCGTCCAGCTGGTCGGCCGACAGGCGGCCTTCGAGGAACGCGCGGGCGTAGATACCCGGGGAGGCGTGACCCTGGATGAAGATGTGGTCGCCACCGGACGGGTCGTTCTTGCCGCGGAAGAAGTGGTTGAAACCGACCTCGTACAGCGAGGCGCTGGACGCGTAGGTGGAGATGTGGCCACCGACGCCGACACCGGGACGCTGCGCGCGGTGCACCATCACCGCGGCGTTCCACCGGATCCAGGCGCGGTAGCGGCGCTCGGTCTCCTCGTCACCGGGGAACCAGGGTTCTTCCTCGGTGGGGATGGTGTTCACGTAATCGGTGCTGGTCAGCGACGGTACGCCGACCCGGCTCTGACGGGCGCGCTCCAGCAGGCGGAGCATGAGGTAGCGGGCACGGTGCGGACCGGCGTGTTCCAGGAGCTTGTCGAACGACTCCAGCCACTCCGCGGTCTCGACCGGGTCGATGTCCGGAAGGTGCGCGGCACCTCCGTCCCGAATAACCGGCACCCGTTGGGGTGTCCCGATTCCGCCGGCAGCACTGCCAAGATTCTGCGGGGACAAGGGTTCTCCTCGCCTCTTCCTTCAGGTCGTTGGCCGGGCAGGATGCCCGGACCTCTCCACACTCCCACATACCTACGCGCGTGCGCGCGCGAACCGGTCGGTAAGTGGTGGAAGACAACTTGTAATCTCATGTTCCTAACCTGCTGGGTGACGAGTAACACCGTCGCCTGCTCGGGCGATCCCGATGGCAAGTCCGCAAGCACGCGGGCCCAAGAGATGGTTTGCTACGGCGTGTCCCGGTGTGGGCGGTTGCGTAGTAGCCATCACCGGTGTTCGCTAGTGCAGGACAACAGTTGTTTAACCGCGTCGCGGCGCCCGACACTCTCGGTCGCCGCTATCCGCAGATGGAGGAGTGAACGACCGTGGTGGCCCCGGGAGACACCGGCAAAGTCGGTGTCGCCGATAGGCTCGGAATCGAGCCGGACCAGGTGGTCCAGGAGCTTGGCTGGGACGAGGACGTCGATGACGATGTTCGTGCCGCTATCGAGGAACGCTGTGGCGGCGAACTCCTTGATGAGGACGCGGACGAGGTCGTGGATGTCGTCATCCTCTGGTGGCGCGAGGACGACGGCGACCTCGTGGACGCCCTCATCAACGCCATTGGACCGCTTGCCGAGAACGGCGTGATCTGGGTACTGACGCCCAAGACCGGCCGTGATGGTTACGTGGAGCCGAGCGATATCGCCGAAGCGGTTCCCACCGCGGGCCTCGCTCAGACCTCCAACATCAGCGTCGCGGACGACTGGGCAGGTATTCGCCTTGTCTCGCCCAAGACGGCGAAAGCCAAGCGCTGAGATAGGCTCACAGCCGACAGCAGGTCGGCGCACTCTTCTCGAGTGCGCCGACCTGGAGCTGAGTGCGGTGACAAGGGGATTGCATGTCGGTCGAGGTTGGCGTCAAGGCGCCCGAGTTCTCCCTCGCGGACCAGAACAAGCAGCCGGTCGCGCTGGCGGATTTCGCCGGTAAGCAGAACGTGCTGGTGGTCTTCTACCCGTTCGCGTTCAGCGGCATCTGCACCGGTGAGCTGTGCGAGCTGCGGGACGATCTGAGCACCTTCGCCGACGCCAACGTCCAGGTGCTCGCGGTGTCCACCGACCCCGTGTTCAGCCTCAAGGCGTGGGAGGACCAGCAGAACTACGGCTTCCCGCTGCTGTCCGACTTCTGGCCGCACGGCGAGGCCGCCAAGGCCTACGGCGTCTTCAACGAGAAGGCCGGCATGGCCAACCGCGGCACCTTCCTGATCGACACCGAGGGTGTCGTCCGGTTCGCCGAGGTCAACCAGCCCGGTGAGGCCCGTGACCAGGCCGCTTGGAAGAAGGCCGTCGCCGAACTGGCGTAATTCGTGAGTCTGCCGGGTGATCGGTTAAGATTTCCCGGCACGACAGGGACGTATAGCTCAGCGGAAGAGCACTCGGTTTACACCCGAGCGGTCGGGGGTTCAAATCCCTCTGCGTCCACTCGCTCAGCAGTTTTCTGGTCGGCGCCTGGCGGCGCCTCCCCGGTTCGCTCGAATGATTTTGGGGGGCCGAGCCCCCCATGCCCCCCACGGTGCGGTGGCTTCCTGAACCAGCGTGGTTGCCTTGGGGCTGGGGCTGGTTTGGTGGGGCTGGTTTCTAGTTCGTTTGCTCTTGGGGGCTTTCGGTTTGGCGGTAGCGGGCTATGTAGCGGGCGTGGGCTTCGGCGTTGGCCTCCGCGTCGGCGGCCTGGCGGACCATGGCGGCAGCTCCGTAGGGATGGCCGTGCTTGGAAGCGCGCACTTCGCAGCTTTCTTCCAGGTACGAGAAGGAGAAGTAGTAGCCGACGATGGCGGACAGCCCGGCCATGCATCCCCGGATCTCCAGCGGTAGGGGCAGCAGCAGGATGCCGAGGGCGAGCGGGGCGATCAGCAGGGTGGCGCGGCCGGCGTGTCGCCAGCCCCAGCTCCGGCAGGTCACGTCTCTCAGCACCCACTCCTTGAACCTCGCCGGCAGGCGACCGCCGACCGCGTACCAGAGCCACTGTGCCGGGTTCGGGCGTACAGCTCCCATCGCTCCTCCATGCGTACTCGACTGTGAAGTACACTAACAGTTAGTGCACTAAATAATGGTGGGAGTGAGGAAGCTTATGCGGCAGATCGACCTGGGGGAGGATCCCCTCAAGTTGGACCGGCAGGTCTGCTTCGCCCTGTCGATCGCCTCGCGTTCGGTGATCGCGCTGTACCGCCCCCTGCTGGAGCCCATGGGTCTCACCCATCCCCAGTACCTGGTCATGCTGGCCCTGTGGGAAAGCTCGCCGCGCTCGGTGCGTGATCTCTGCCAGGCCCTGCGCGCCGAACCGGCCACCCTGTCCCCGATGCTCAAGCGGCTGGAGGCGATCGGTTACCTCACCCGCCGGCGGAACCGGTCCGACGAACGGGAACTCGTCGTGGAGCTGACGGCCGCGGGCCGGGCGCTGAGGCAGGACGCTGAGAAGATCCCCTACCGGGTGGTAGAGGAACTCGGTATGGAGGTGGCCGAACTCCAGGAACTGCACGCTGTGCTGAGCCGGGTCATTGCCGCCACGGCGAAGCCCGCGGTTGAGTGATACCCACGACTGTGTGCGTGGGCAGGCTCCGTTGAGCGCAGGCGTGCATTTCACCATTTCGAGGACTACCGCGGGGTGTGCTGTTCCAGGACTATAGGAGAAACACTGGGGAGTTCCTGTAGTGCGCTGCGGGAATAGTTGGTCTACTGGGGATCATATGAAGTCACTCATGCGTCGATGCGCGGTCGGCATCAGCGCGATTCTCGCAATGTTCATTCTCGGTCAGGGTTCGGCACTCGCTGCCGACCCGCCATTCATCGGTGTGCCGGCGGGCTATGTGTATGACCCCTCGCTCGGTAATCTGCACGACTACTGCTCTTACTCGCCTGACTGGTACGGCAGCGTCGACCTGCGTGGACCATGTGCCATGCATGACATGTGCTATGAGAGGAAAGAGGACAAGCAGCGGTGCGATCAGGAATTCCGGTTGGATATCGGGATGAACTGTCGCTATGTATACCGGGAACCGGGAATCGGGCTGAACGGCTGTTATGACGCGGCCGAGGCCTACTATCAAGCGGTTGCGAATCTCGGCAGGAAAACTGATAGGATTTCCGCATGAGCAAAGTGCGAGTATCCGGTTTTGTTCTGCTCCTGTCGGCCGTCCTGGTTTTCGCCGTCAACCGATTGGCCAGGTCGTTGTTTCCCGATCAGTGGGGTGGTCCGAACATCGGGGGAGGACTGATCGAACTCGCCACGTATCCGGTCGCCGGTATCGGGGTGGTTCTCCTGGCGGTGAGCCTGATTCGGGGTCGGTGAGCACTTCACCGGCCGATCGGGTCGAGTAGCAGTCTTGCCGCCACCTCGGTGCCGTCCGGGTTGATCGTGCCGGCCACGGTTCTCGCGCGGATGCTGGTCTGCTCGGACAGAGCCGTGCCGAGGGCGGCGGTCAATGATTCGGCGGTCGGGACCGGGCCGTCGTGTGCCACGCCGATGCCCAGTTCGGCTACCCTCCCGGCCCAGTACGGCTGGTCGATCACCTGGGGGACCACCACCTGGGGTGCGCCTGCCCGGGCTGCAGTCATCGTGGTGCCCGCGCCGCCGTGGTGCACGACGGCGGCGACCCGCTGGAACAGCACCTGGTGGTTGGCCTCGCCGACCACGAAACAGTCGTCGTGGGCCGCGGTCAGGTCCGCCCAGCCTCTGCTCAGCACCACGCGGCGGCCGTGTGCGCGGACCGCTTCGATGACCACGTCTGCCAGGTCCGTGGACGCCGGCATCGACATGCTGCCGAAGCCCACGTACACCGGCGGCTCGCCGGCCGCCAGGAATGTCTCCAGTGCGGCCGGAAGCGGGCGATCGTCAGGCAGGATCCACGCGCCGGTCTGCACGACGGCCAAGTCCGGCCTTCGCCACAGCGGGTCCAGTACCGGGTCGGTGGCCAGCCACGGCCGGTCACCCCGGACGTAGCCGCGTACGTCGTCGACCGGGGGCAGGCCGGCCGCGACCCGGCTGGCGTTGAGCGCCGGACCGAACATCTCGGTGAAGTCGCGGGCGACCCGCTGCCACAACACCCGGTTGTCGGTGATGCCGGCCGGGAACGGCCGTGTCGGCCAGGCCAGTGGCCGATGATCGGGCGACGGTAGTCCGTGTTGCTGGAAGGCCACCGACACCGCGCGGATGCCCAGGCTCTCGGCCACCGACAGCGCGCCGGCCGCGGCGGGCAGCCCGCCGGTGGCCGCCACCGCGTCACAGCCCCGCGCGGCCGCGGGCAGCACGTCGAACTGGGTCGCGATCAACTCGGCCATCCGCTGCGGCATGGACGAGTGCGACGGCAGGGCCCTGGCCAGCTCGCGCACCGACGGTCCGACCGGCACCAACGGAACGTCGATGCCGGCCAGCCGCCGTGCCATGTCCTCATCCGGTGGCGCGCACACCCGCACTTGCGCGCCGTGCTCCCGCAACCGTGCCGCGAGCCCGGCCAGTGGCTCGACGTCTCCGCGTGACCCGTAGGCCGACAACAACACGCGCACCTTCGCGCCCCCATTTCCGCAGGTTACGACCTTCGGAGAGGGATTCTGCGCGATCACCGGGGCCTTGCCGCAAGCCCCCGGGCGCGCTATATCTTGAACCAGGGAACGGAGCTCAGAGTTGTGCGGAGCGGCCGGCGCGACGGGACAGGTCGGCGAATGCCGTCCGCAGCTCCGGCGGGGTGATCACCTCGATCTCGGTGTCGAAGCGGGCCAGGGACGCGGCGAGGGCGGCCCAGGACCACGATCCCGTCGTCAGCCTGGTCCGGCCGTCGCCGAGGTCCTCGACGACATCGTCGCCGGCGAACGGGGCCACGTCCGTCGCGGGCAGGTCGAGGATCACCTCGCCGCGGCAGGGCCAGGTGTCCGCGCCCTCGGAGCCCTTGAACTGGGCCGACAGGAAAACCGCCACGTCGCCGCCCGGCACCTCGCGGGGCAGGAACCGTGGTCCGTTCGGTATACGCGGGGTCATCCGGTCCACGCGGTAGGTCCGCCAGGCCTCGCGCTCGGGACTCCAGCCGACCAGGTACCAGCGCCCGTTCCGGGACACGAGGTGGTGGGGCTGTACCCGGCGAGGCCCGGAACCCGGCGAGTCGTAGTCGAACCGCAGCTCCTCGCCGGCGCGGATGGCGGCGCTCAGGGTGAGCAGGACATCGGTGCCGACCTGGAGGTCCGCGCGTCCCGCCGCGCTGATCTCCAGGGCGTCGACGCGGTGCCGCAACCGGGACGGCAGCACCTGGCGCACGGTGGCCAGTGCCCGCGCCGCCGCCTCCTCGATGCCCGCGCCCGTTCCGACGGCGATCCGCAGCGCCACCGCCAGGGCGACGGCCTGTTCCTCGTCGAACAGCAGCGGTGGCAGCTGCTGCCCCGCTTCGAGCCGGTAGCCGCCATCGGGTCCTTTGACCGCCTGCACGGGGTAACCGAGTTCGCGCAGCCGGTCGACGTCGCGGCGCACGGTCCGGTCGCTGACGCCGAGCCGCTGGGCCAGCAGGCCACCCGGCCAGTCGCGGCGGGCCTGGAGCAGCGACAGCAGTGACAGCAGTCTGCTGGAGGTCGTCGTCGAGGAGGCGAGTGGCATATCCGCAGACTGCCATGAGTAGCGGACGTTCCCTGTCCGGTACCGGTGACAGTGTGGGCTTTGTCGAACCCACTCGTGAAGGACTGGAACATCATGTCGCTCAACGCTGTCGCCCACCTGAACTTCCACGGCCAGGCCCGGGAGGCCCTCGAGTTCTACCGATCGGTGTTCGGTGGGCGGCTGTCCATCGCCACCTACGCGGACTTCGGGATGCCCGCCGAACTGCCCGGCGCCGCCAATGTGGTGTTCGGCCAGGTCATCGCCGACAACGGCTTCCGGGTGATGGCCTACGACGTGCCCGGTGAGCACACGCCCGCCGCTTCGCAGGCGCCCACCACCCGCCGGGAGAACGGCGCCACGATCACCGCCGAGCCGTTCTTCCTGTCCGTGCGCGGCGCGAGCGTCGACGAGGTCACCCCGGTGTGGGAGGGCCTGGCCAAGGGCGCGACCGTGATCGAGCCGTTCGGTCCCGCCCAGTGGGCACCCGCCTTCGGGATGCTGGCCGACCGCTTCGGCGTCACCTGGATCGTCGACGTCGAACAGGCTGGGCTCATCGGCTGAACTCCGGCTCCGGGTGATCGCCGGAGTGCGACACTCCGACCGCCTCCGCAACTCCGTCGCCGACGAAGGAGAAATCGTGGAAGAGGAATGGGCAGAGTCCATCCGGGTGGGTCTGGAGCTGGACCTCGACGGCGAACCGCAGCCGATCCAGGCGGCGACCGCGTACAGCTCGGCGGCACGATTCTTCGGTCTCGTCGATCCCGAACAGATCTCGCCGTTCCGTGAGGTGGACGACCACGAGGCCGAGATCGCCACCGAGGACGGCGGCACGGAGACGGTCACGATCAACGAGGCGGCGACGCTCAACGCGCTCCTCGCGGGTGAGGCCGACTCCGCGTGGCTCGGTGGCACCCGCTACCGGCTGGTCACGACCACGGACTTCCCCGACTCCGCCGGAAAGGTCACGGTGCTGGTGGCCGCGGGGAACAAGACGGTGCTCGTGGCCAGCCCGGAGGGCAGTGAGGTGCACGTCCTTGCCTACGTCGCCGAACGCTCCGACGTAGGCAAGGCCACCGTGCTCCTCGTCCGGTACGCCCAGACCATCAGTTAGCCGCGGAACGGGCCTTCGATCACCTTGCCGTCGCGCAGGGTGACGCGGACCTTGTTGGTGGACGGGTCATTGCTGTTCTCCGCGAACGGGGTCTTCACGATGAACGTGCCGTCGGTGGGCTGCACGGCGGGCGTCGCCGAGCCGTCCGGGCCGATCAGCGACACGGTGGCCACGTCGGGAGTGGTGATGCCGAACTGGACGCTGTGGTCCTCGTAGTTCATCGCGTTGAACCAGCTGAAGGGGCGTTCCGGGGTCAGCTTGCCGTAGAGATCCTTGCTGTAGCCGCCCATCAAGCCGGTGCCCTTGCCGTTCTCCAGCACGCAGACCGCGGCGGTCTTGTCGGTGCGGATCACCAGGAAACCGGTCGGGGCGTCGGCGTCGATCTTGGCGGCGGCCCGCCACTCGCCGGGGTTCGGCACGTCCTGGCCGGTCAGGCACTGGGTGACCTGGTCGTCGGACTGCACGGGGACCGTGGCATTGACCGTGCCGGTGGCGGCGCTCGGTGCGGTGACCGCGACGGCGGTACCGGCGGCCAGGGTGACCGCGGCGGCGATGAGCAGCGGCAGAACGATCTTTGTTTTCGTCACGGGTTAACCCACGCCGCCGGCTCGGCCGGAGGTTGCATCCCCGGTGTTCCGGAAGCGGTACTGGTACGTCGACGGGGGAATGCCGTAGGTGGCGTGGAACGCGCGGCGCAGCGACTCGTCGCTGCCGAATCCACTGGCCAGGGCCGTTTCGGTGACGGTGGATCCCGCCTCCAGGTGGGCCCGGGCCGCTTCCAGCCGGACCTGTTCGAGGTAGTGGCCGGGTGTAGTGCCCAGGTGTTCGCGGAACAGCCGGCGCAGGTGCCGCGAGGTCATGGTGGCGGCGCTCGCCAGCGACTCGACCGTGTGCTCGCCGGCGGGGGAGGCGGCGATCCGATCGACGACCTCGCGCAGGCGCGGGTCCTGGATCGGCGGGAGTTCGGTGCGCACGGAGAACTGGGACTGACCGCCGGGCCTGCGTAGGAACACGACGAGTTCCCGGGCGATCTCCCTGGCGAGTCCGGGGCCGTGGTCCTCTTCGACGAGGGCCAGGGTGAGGTCGATGCCCGCGGTCACCCCGGCGCTGCTGAAGAACCGTCCGCTGCGCAGGTAGATGGCGTCGGCTTCCACGTCGACCTGGGGAAACTGGCTGGCCAGGGTGCCCGCGTGCCGCCAGTGGGTGGTGACGCGATGCCCGTCGAGGAGCCCGGCGCGGGCCAGTACGAAGGCGCCGGTGCAGACCGAGGCGACGCGGGTGCGCGGTCCGATCAGCGTGCTCAGCAGGGCCTTGGCCTCCGCCGCTCCGGGCAGCCGGGACAGGTCGTCGGCGCCGGTGACGATCAGCGTGTCGAGCCGGTCGCCGGTGCCCTCGCAATGGAGGCGCACGCCGGACGAGGTGACCGGTTGCTTGTGCGGCCAGCCGATCAGGCTCACCTGGTAGTCGGCGCCGGCCAGCACGTCGACCGGGCCGGAGACATCGAGGAGCTGTGCGCCGTCGAAGACCAGCACGCCGACTCGGTGGGGCATCGGATGTCCGTATCTGTGGAGTAGCTGTCCGTTCGGACATGGCCGTCGCCAGGCTACCCGGCCGAGGATGAACGGGGACGACACAGAGAGGGGATGACCATGACGGAGACGATCGCCGGGGTGACCATTCCGGATACCGACCTGGTGAGGGCGACCACCGAGCTGGTCCGGGCGGCCACCGATGACCTGCTCTTCCACCACTCGCGCCGGGTGTTCCTGTTCGGCGCGCTCCAGGGCCGGCGGCGTGGCCTGGACCCGGACCTGGAACTGCTCTACGCCGGGGCGATGTTCCACGACCTGGGTCTCACCGAGCGCTACGCCTCCTCGCAGCTCCGGTTCGAGGTGGACGGCGCGAACGCGGCGCGGCGGTTCCTGGTCGAGCACGGCGTGTCCGAGGAGGCCGCCCGGCGGGTGTGGCTGGGCATCGCGCTGCACACCACGCCGGGTGTGCCGGAGTTCCTGGAGCCGGAGATCGCCCTGGTCACGGCCGGGGTGGAGACCGATGTGCTGGGCATCGGCCACCGCGACCTGGACCCCGGGCTGGTCGCCGAGGTGACCGCGGCGCATCCGCGTCCGGAGTTCAAGAAACGCATCCTCGCGGCGTTCAACCAGGGGGTCGCGCATCGGCCGCACAGCACCTTCGGCACCGTCAACGCCGATGTGCTGGCCCACTTCGACCCGTCGTTCGTCCGGGAGGACTTCGTCGACACCATCCTGGGCAACGACTGGCCCGAATAACCTTGCTCCGGCAACCGGAGGGAACCGGGCGCCGACCGTGGACGAACGCCTGCCATGAACCTGATCGCGGTCGAAGCCAGGATCCATCAGTGGCTGGTCCGGCGCAGCGGGTTGATGCTGCGGATCGGTCTGGGGGCGGTGTTCCTGGGATTCGGGGTACTCAAGTACTTCCCGGGTCTCAGCCCAGCAGAGAATCTGGTGCTCACCTCGGTGCGGCTGATGACCTTCGGCCTGATCCCCGGCTCGGTGATGCTCTTCCTGGTGGCCACGCTGGAGTGCGTGATCGGGCTGTCACTGCTCACCAAAGTCGGGCTGCGGGGTGTGGTGTACCTGCTGGTCATCCAGCTGGCGGGCATTCTGTCCCCGCTGATTCTGCTGCCCCACCGCCTGTTCGGCGGGCCGCACGGCGCGCCCACCCTGGAGGGGCAGTACGTGCTCAAGGACATCGTCCTGGTGGCCGCGGCCATGGTGGTGACGGCGCTCAGCTTCCGCGGCGGGCGGATCGCCTATCTCCCCGACCTGCCGGTGACGACCTTTCCCACGCCGGAGGACGGCTGTCTGACGGCGGAGGGCAAGCTGACCATCGTGCTGGCGGGTGTCCGGGACGAGCTCCGGGTCCGGGAGTTCTGCGCCCGGCACGCCCTCGCCTACGAGGACTACGAGCGGTGGCGAGGACTGGCGCTCGATGCCGCGCGGCAGGCCTTGA
Organism: Pseudonocardiaceae bacterium YIM PH 21723; assembly: GCA_003600225.1. Classification (GTDB taxonomy): domain Bacteria; phylum Actinomycetota; class Actinomycetes; order Mycobacteriales; family Pseudonocardiaceae; genus QZFT01. The sequence continues at coordinate 116,688 of QZFT01000023.1, read as the reverse complement.
CGACCGATGCCGCGCGGCAGGAGTAGCGCTGCTCAGACGAACGCGCTGAGCCCGGTGATGGACTTGCCGACGATGAGGGTGTTCATCTCCCGGGTGCCCTCGAAGGAGTAGAGCGCCTCCGCGTCGGCGAACAGCCGGGCCACGTCGTAGTCGACCAGGATGCCGTTGCCGCCGAGGATCTCCCGGCAGCGGGCCACCACCTCGCGCATCCGGCTGGTGGTGAACGCCTTCGCCAGGGCCGCCTGGTCGTCACGCAGCGAGTCGGTCTCCTTGAGCCGGGCCATCTGCACCGCCATCGCCCAGGACGCGGTGAGATCGCCGAGGCTGCGCACCAACAGGTCCTGGATCAGCTGGAATCCGGCGATCGGCCTGCCGAACTGCACCCGGTTCTTCGCGTACTCCAGCGCGGCCTCGTAGGCGCCGGCCATCACGCCGACGGCGGACCAGGCGACGCCGCCCCGGGTGGTGCCCAGGATGTGCGCCGCGTCCCGGAAGGAGTCGATGTTCTGCAGCCGGTCGGCCTCGGGAACCCGGACGTCGGTCAGGGTGATCTCCGCGTTCTCCACGATCCGCAACGCGATCTTGCCCTGGATCTTGGTCGCGGTGAACCCGGGTGCGCCCTTGTGCACCACGAACGCCTTGACCTGGTCATCCGCCTCGTCCCGCGCCCACACCACGATGTAGTCGGCGAAGGTGCCGTTGCCGATCCACTTCTTCGCGCCGTTCAACACCCAGCTGTCGCCGTCGCGGCGGGCGGTGGTGCGCATGCCCTCCGCCACGTCGGAGCCGCCCTCCGGTTCGGTGAGGGCGAACGCGCCGATCTTGTCCATGGCGATCATGCCGGGCAGGAAACGCTCGCGCTGTGCCTCGTCGCCGCCGAGCTTGATCGTGTTCATCGCCAGGCCGGTGTGCACGCCGAAGAACACCGAGGAGGACGGGTCCACCCGGGACATCTCCACGCTCAGCATGCCGGACAGCATCGGGCTGAGGGCGGCGTCCGCGTACAGCTTGGTCAGCCCGCTCTCCCGGAACCTGTCGATCAGTTCTGTGGGGAACTCACCGCGCTCCCAGTACTCGTTCGCCAGGGGTTTGACCTGGGTGAGCATGAACTCGCGGACCCGGAGCAGGATCCGGCGGTCCTCCTCGGTCAGCAGCGACTCGTAGTCGAAGAAATCCGCGATCAGCCGGTCCTCGGACATCACAGCTCCTCCAATGCGTTCAGTACCGCAGTCTGGCGGCGGTCGCGGTAATCGGCGAGTTCACCGTGGTCGGCGACCCCGTAGGCCTTCTCCACGGCCTCGATCAGCGGTTCGGTGTCTTCCGACGGTCTCCCGGGCGGTACCTGCTTCGCCGACGCCCCGATGTGGGTGATCAGCTGCCGGTAGCCGCCGGGGCCGCCGCCCAGGTGCCCGGCCAGGAACGGGCCGATCGCGGCCCAGCGGATGCCCAGCGAGTTGGTGACCACCTTGTCCAGGTCCTCCGGGCTGACCACGCCCTGTTCGACGAGGTAGGCGGCCTCCCGGTTGAGGGCGCTCTGCAGCCGGTTGCCCACGAAGCCGGGGATCTCCCGCTCCACGACCGGCACCCGGCCGACGCTCTCGTAGAAGTCGACGGCGGCCCGCACGGCCTCGTCACTGGTCCGCTCGCCGGGCACCACCTCTACTAGGGGAATCAGGTGCGGCGGGTTGAACGGGTGACCGATCAGGATCCGGCTCGCGTCCTCGACGTCCGCGGCGAACGCGGTGGCCGGGATGAACGAGGAGGAGCTGAGGAAGATCGTCCGGGCGGGGGCCAGCCGGACCAGGTCGGCGAACAGCTGCTTCTTGAAGTCGAGGCGTTCGGGGCCGTTCTCCTGGACGAAGTCCGCGTCCCGCACGGCCTCGGCGAGATCGGCGGCCACGTGGACGCCCTCGGGCGCCACCTCTCGCAGGTCCGGGCGCGGGTCGGTGATCCACACGGTGTGGCCGTGCTCGGCGAACAACTGGGCCCAGGACAGGCCGATGACGCCCGCTCCGACGACGGCGACGGTGCTCATGACTGCTCCTTGAGGTAGTCGAAGACCGGCGTGGCCCCGGCGAGGGTCAGGTCGGTGAGGATGTGGCCGGCCTCGACGATCTCCAGCACCGGCAGGTCCGCGAGGGGGGCCAGGACGTGCTGGAACAGCTGCAACCGGGCGGGGCCGGTGTAGGCCCACTTCACGGTGATGTCGCTGATCTGGGTGCGGACCAGTTCCTGCACCCGGGGTGCGCCGTCATAGCCGGGGATGATCTTGAGCATGAAGGTGGGCACGGTGATCTGTGCCTTGGCCTGCTCGGCATCGAGGGGCCGGTGCTGGTACCCCATGGTCGCGGTGGCGACCCGCAGCGTGCCGTAGTCGATCGTGCCGACGAGGGCGCCGTTGTCCACGTACAGGCCGGGCTTGCCGATGACCTTCGGATAGGCGCTGATCTCCCGGCCGGAGGCGGTGGCGGCGAAGTTGTCCAGGTACATGGCGTGCAGGTACTCGCCCCGCTCGCCGTCGAACTCCACCGGGATCGCCTGGCCGCCCTCCAGGTAGGGGCCGAAGCCGGTCACGTCACCCATCTTCATGATCTCGAACCGGACCAGCGGCTCGGTGATCTTCAGTGGCTCCGGCACCACGGCACGCAGGGCGTCGGGGTCGGTGCGGTAGACGATGTTGAGGTACTCGCGGTCGGTGAACCGGGGGACGATCGGGTAGTAGGCCGGGCCGGCCAGGGGAGTGGTGAGCTGGCGGCGCACGTCGTCGATCTTCATGTCAGCGTCCCTTCAGTTCGGCGAGCACCTCGGCCGTGTCCTGGCCGGGGATGCGGGCCTGGGTGCGGATCGAGGCCGGGGTCTCGGAGAACCGGACCGGGATGCCGATCGACCGGATCTGCCCCTCGGTGGGGTGATCGACCAGGTCCAGGAGGTGGCCGTCTTGGACGTACTGGTCCTCGTGGGCGTGCTCCAGGTCCAGCACCGGGCCGAACGGGATGCTGTGCTTGGCGCAGACCTCCGCCCACTCGGCGATGGTGAGCGCGGGCGTGGCCTGTTCGACCAGGGCGAGGAGGTCCTCCAGGTCGGCGCGGTCCAGCGCGTCGGTGGCCAGCCGGGGGTCGGTGACCAGATCGGGACGGCCCGCGGCGGCGAACACGTCGCGGAAGTTCTGCGCGGTGTACGGCACGATCGCGGCGAGCCCGTCCTTCGCCGGCATCGCCTTGTGGCCCTTCAACAGGGACAGCGCGAAGCCGGTCGGTCCGGTCGGCGGTTCGAAGGTGTGCCCGGCGAGGTGCTCCACCAGCGAGAACGCCAGCAGGGTGTCGGTCATCGGGATCTCGATGTGCTGGCCCTGACCGGTGCGGTCGCGGTGGACGAGGGCGGCCAGCACGCTCTGCGCGATAGTCAGGGCGGCCACCTTGTCGGCCAGGATCGTGGGCAGGAAGACCGGTTCACCGACGACCCGGTTCGCCATGTCGACCAGTCCGGAGGCGGCCTGCACGGTCTCGTCGTAGGCGGCCATGCCGGCCAGGTGCGAGTCGGAGCGGAAGCCCTGGGCGTGCGCGTAGATCAGCCGGGGGTTGCGTTCGGCGATCACCGAGTAGTCCATGCCGAGCCGGGCGAGGGCACCGGGACGCACGTTGGTGATCAGGATGTCGGCGGTGTCGATCAGGTCGAGTGCGGTGGCGTGCTCGGCCTCGTCCTTCAGGTTCAGGGCGACGTTGCGCTTGTTCCGGTTGACCGCGAGGTGCAGCTGGGACATGCCCGGCGTGGTGCGGTAGGGGCCGTGCCGGAGCGTGTCGCCGGGCGACTCCAGCTTGATCACGTCCGCGCCGAGGTCGCCGAGGATCTGGGCGGCGTAGGGGCCCATCACCACGGTCGAGAAGTCGATCACCCGTACCCCGGCGAGCGGTCCGGTGGTTGCCGACATGCTATTCACCTGATTTCTGATTCGCATTTCTTTGCGTCACCGATAACGCTAGGAACACGATCAGAAAAACGGAATCACCATGTCGCGAACAATGGTGTGACCACAGTGGTCCTACCGTTCCAAGGGCTCGCTGAAGGTCTCCCGTATCGCGCTGAGCAGGTCTTTCAGTGCTCCATCGCCGGCCCGGTCCGCTCGCCACACCAGCGCGGTCTCCAGGTGAGGGGCGAAATCGGTGAACGGCAACACAGTGGTGTCCGCCACTCGATAGGCATGCATGGCGCTGTTGTTCAGCATCGACAGGGCAAAAGTGTCTCCGGCCGACACGATTTCCGAAACGCCGCTGAAGTCGCTGCCCGCCAGCGGGATGCTCTTCCGGATGCCGCGCCGTTCCAGTTCCCGGTGCAGGGTGTTGAGCTGGGAGTAGCCGCCCTCGGTGACCGTCACGTACGCGAAGTCGGCCAGCTCGGCGAGCCCGACCGAATCCCGGCCGGCGAACTGGGCGGCGGACACCACCGCGCCCACCCGCTCGGACAGCACCGGCACGAAGTCCAGCGCCGGATCCGGCACCGGCAGCCAGGCCACGGTCAGCGCCAGCTCGCCCGCCCGCACCGCGTCGATCAACGCGGCATGCGATCCCGGCCAGCGTTGCAGATCGATCCGGTCCTGCACCCGGTCGGCCAGCTCGCCGATCCTGGCCCGCAGGTCCGGGTGTACCCCCGGCGGCATGCCGATCTGCAGCGTGTCCCGTTGCGTGCCCGCCGCCTCGCGGAGTTTCCACGGGATCGCGTTGACCTCGTCCAGGATGCCCCGGGCGATCGGCAGCAGGGTCTCCCCGGCGGCGGTGAGTGCGACGTGATGGGTGTCCCGGTCGAACAGCCGGCTGCCGAGTTCCCGTTCCAGGTCCCGGATGCGCTGGCTCAGTGGTGAGGTGGCCATCTGCAGCCTGCGCGCGGCGGCGGAGAAGTTGAGCTCCTCGGCGACGGCCACGAAGTAACGCAGGTGCAGCATTTCCACGCCCCGGACTCTACGGGGACATCACGCGTCCCACCTTCAGCCGGGCGATGCCCTTCAGCACCTGGAGGATGGCGACGGGCACGTCGACCCGGCTGTCGGTGTCCTCCTCCCAGTCGACCGGGACTTCGAACACCCGCATGCCCAGGGCTTCCGCGGCCAGCAGCAGCTCGGTGTCGAAGAACCACTCCTGGTCCTCTACTAGGGGTAACAGGGCCTGGGCGATCTCGGTGGGCATGGCCTTGAACCCGCACTGGGCGTCCCGGAGGTGGGTGGCGAACACCCAGCGCAGCAGCTGGTTGTAGCCCCGGGAGAGGACCTCCCGGTAGAGCCGGCGGCGCACGGTGGACCCGGCCAGCAACCGGGAACCGGTGGCGACCTGGCTGTGCCCGGAGAGCAGCGCGGCGATCATCGGGTGCAGCGCGTTGAGCTCGGTGGACAGGTCCACGTCCATGTAGGCGACGATGTCGGCCGTGCTGCGTTGCCACACGGCCCGCAACGCCCGGCCCCGGCCCTTCTCCGTCAGGTGCAGGACCGACACTCGGGGCAGCTCGGCGGCCAGGTTCTCGGCGAGTTGCCGGGTGCGGTCGGTGCTCGCGTTGTCGGCGATCACGATCCGCCAGCACATCGGCAGCTTCGTGCCCAGGTAGTCGTGCAGCCGCCGGATGCTGGAGTCGAGGATGGCCTCCTCGTTGTGCACCGGAACGGTGATCTCCACGGCCGCGGTCATGTCGCGCCCCCGCAGTCGAACAGCTGGGCGGGTGGGACGCCGCCGTAGGCCCGTGGATCGACGGGGGTGCAGGTCCGGCGGACCCAGTCGATCACCCCGGTGCGGGCCATCGCCTTCTTCTTCCGCTCGGCCGCCTTGAGTTCCATGTCCCGTTGCCGCGCGCTCCAGCCGAGCTGGTCCGGGGTCAGTCCGCGGCCGCCCCAGGACGCGTCGAGTTCCACGAATCGGAGTTCCCGCCGCCGGATCAGCTCGATCAGCCGGGCCTTGCTGGGCACCGGGTCGGTGCCGGTGAATCCGCCGATGGCCAGCACCGGTTCACCACGGGCGGCGACGATCAGCGAACCGGCCGCTTTCGCGGTGAGCGACGCGGCGATCCACCGCTCGCCGTGCCGGTTGGCCAGCAGATATCCGGCGAGTCGGCGGTCGCCTTCGGTGATCGGCTGCGGGATCAGCGGGTTGCGGTGCGCGTCGTTGGCCAGGGGATTCGCCGGTACCACCGGTTGTCCCGGGGTCAGCGCCGTCCAGGTCAGCGGCCCGGCCAGCAGCGCGATCGCGGTGCACCCGGCCGCCAGCGCACGCCGTCCCACGGCGAGCAGCACGAGGGCCAGGACCCCGGCGGCCATGATCACCGGGAGCAGCCAGCCCGGCCGCGTCGCCTCGCTCGCGTACAGCGCCCAGCACACCCCGCCGGTCCCGGCGACCACCTGGACGGCGGTGACCCCGGTCGCCAGGCCCATGCCCGCGAGCGCGCATACCGCCGGGGCCAGCTGGGCGGTGTAGTACGGGTGGAAGATGCCGCTCATCGTGCTGAACAGCACCCCGAGCACCAGCGTCCAGCCGGCGAACAGCACCGGTCCCGGCCGGCGGCCCGGCAGCAGGGTGACCAGGCTCAGCAGCGCCAGGGGCAGCCACCAGCCGATCTGATCGACGAGCAGGCCGCCGAACAGCCTGCCCGGCCCGGGCTCGGTGAGGCTGAACGCGGCGGACGGGTTCTGCACCGCGCCCCCGCCCACGACCCTGGTCACGCCGCCGAAGACCAGGTCGAGCGCCGTGCCGTCGGTGCTGCCGCCGATGAACGGGCGCCGCTCGGCGGGGACCAGGTAGAGCGCCGCCGGCCAGGCCGCGCTGACCGCCACGAGCGCACCCACAGCGGCGACCAGCCCCAGTAACCGGCGGCGGATCGGGGTGTCCGCGCACAGCAACCAGGTCACCACGAACGCGGGCAACACGGCGTAGGCCTGTAACATCTTCACGCCGAACGCCAGTCCCACCAGTGCCCCCGACACCGCCAGCAGCCAGATCCGGCCGGAATGCACCGCGTCCAGCAGCGCGAGGGCGGCCAGCAGCAGAAGCAGGATCATCAGCGGATCCGGCAGAGTGTCCCGGTCCAGCGCCACGGTGATCGGACTGATCGCCAGCCCCAGCGCGGCCAGCAGCCCTGCCCAGCTGTCGCCGCCGAACCCGCGCCGCACCACGAGGGCCAGCACCCCCACCGAGGCGACGCCGAAGAGCACCGACGGGAGCACGGCCGTCGCCTGGTTCAGGCCGAACAGCCGGACCGCGATCGCCTGCGGCCACAGGCCGATCGCCGGTTTGTCCACCGTGATGAAGTTCTGCGTGTCGAGCGAGCCGAACAGGAACGCGACCGGATCCCGGGACATGCTCAGCGCCGCCGCCGAGTAGTAGGTGTTCGCGTAGCCCGCCGCGCCGAGCCCCCACAGCCGTACCGCCGCCGCCAGGGCGAGGACGAATGCCATTCCCCCGTACCACCGCACGCACTCAGTAACGGTGAGATCACGGAACCGGGAAAGCGCCATCACTCGCCCGGCGGCATCTCAACTTCCGCGGAAGTCCGGTTTCGGACTGGGCTGTTCTGGTGGTCTTGGCCGGCTTCACAGATCCATGAGGGGGTGTTCTGCCACGCTTGATCCATGGGGTTGCTGGATGGAATCGAACCGGCCTGGGGGAACTACGATCCGCCGTCGCTGGGGTGGGATTCGAACGACATCGTTCCCTACTCGTACGACGGGGTGGAGTTCCCGGACGGCGTACAGGAGATCAGCGTTCCACTGTGGAACGCGTTGCTCGGGCAGCTCGTCCCGCTGCTCCCCGGTGGGCTGAAGGCCGGGACCTGCTGGGGTTTCAAGGCCACCAGCACGACCACGGGCGGCACGCTGGGCTTCCACGCCTATGGCGTCGCGCTGGACATCAACGCGCCGGACAACGAGATGCGGCCGGACGGGAGCGACGGGCCGCACACCGTTCCGGAGGCCGCCGAGGGGATCGCCCGTTCGCTCGGCATGGAATGGGGCGGCGGCTGGACCTCGCCGAAGGACTACATGCACTTCGAGATCCACCTGACGCCCGCGCAGGTGGAGACGGTCGCAGCCCGGCTCGCCGAAGGGGAGACCCAGGCGCCGCCGGTGAGCACCGAACAGCTCACGGAGGCGCTGCGCCCGCTGATCCCGGAGATCGCCGCCGAGGTCCGCAGGCAGTCCGAGCAGAAGTGACCGGACTGCCGGCAGACGTGCCGCGGACCTACTTGGTGTTGAGCATGTGCCAGAGGATCACGTCGTGCGTGTGCTTGGCCTTCTCGTCACCGCGGAAGTCCACCTCGTGGTTGCCGTGGCTGGTGCTGATCGCGATGTTCGAGCTGGACGCGAACTTGCCGAACATCGACTTGTCGGCGACGAAGGACACGCTGGAGATCTTGCTGTAGGGGATCGAGGTGATGGCCACCTTCTTGCCCACGAACGAGTTGTCCTGGATGACCACGCGCAGGTTGGTCAGTCCGATGAAGCCGGTGCCCACACCGATCGCGTCGTACACCGCGATGATCTGCTCGCCCTGCAGCAGGCCGCTGCTGACCTTGTCGAACTGGTCGCGCTTGTCGAAGACCGGACCTTGGTTCACACGCTCTCCCCGGGAAGTCGTCGGTGACCATCCAACGCGCATGGTCGCATCTCCGGTTCCACGCGGGCCGACTTGTTACGTTGCCTCCATGAAGCTGCCGAAGATCGGGTTCGGAACCGCCAAGCTGAGTGGTACCCAGTGCGTGGAGGCGATCGCCGGCGCCCTGGATGCCGGATACCGGCTCCTCGACTCGGCGTTCAACTACGCCAACGAGGGAGCCGTCGGCGCCGCGGTCCGCCGGTCGTCGATCCCGCGTGAGGACATCCTGGTCACCTCGAAGCTGCCCGGCCGCTACTACCAGCGGGACCTGGCGTTGCCCATGGTCCAGGAGAGCGTGTACCGCACGGGCCTGGAGTACATCGACCTCTATCTGCTGCACTGGCCCAACCCGTCGACGGATCTCTACGTCGAGGCCTGGCAGACGCTCGTCGAGGCGCGGCAACAGGGACTGGTCCGGGAGATCGGGGTGTGCAACTTCCTCCCGGAGCACCTGGAGCGGATCGAACGGGAGACCGGGGTCCGGCCGGTGGTCAACCAAATCGAGCTGCACCCGTACTTCCCGCAGACGGAGGCGCTGGCCCACCACGCGGATCGGGGCATCCTGACCCAGTCGTGGTGCCCGCTCCGCCGGGGCGATCTGCTGGAGCACCCGGTCATCACCGGGGTGGCCGCCGAGCACGGGATCACGCCCGCGCAGGCCGTGCTCGCCTGGCACGTCGCCGTCGGCGCGATTCCGCTGCCCAGGTCGGCCTCCGCCGAGCGGCAGCGGGAGAACCTGGCCGCCACCGAGATCCGACTGCGCCCGGCGGACGTCGACCGGATCACCGCGCTCGGCCGGCCCGACGGGCGGCTGAAGGATCAGGATCCCGCCGTGTACGAGGAGTACTGACACCCGTCCGGCCGCTTTTGCACAGTGTGCATTTTCTGCACACCGTGCAATGTGAGTGAGCGACAAGAGCGGCGCAAGGTGGCCCGGCGGGCGGAGATCCGGCGGATCGCGGTCCGGCTGGCCCTGGACAACGGCCTGGAGGCGGCGACCACGGAGGCGATCAGCGCCGCCGCGGACATCTCTCGCCGGACGTTCTTCAACTACTTCGGCAGCAAGGACGAGGTCTTCTCCCTCGAACCACACCAGTGGACGGCCGAGGAGATCGTCGCCGAGTTGCGGGAGCGTCCGGTGCGGGAGAAACCGGTGGAATCGATGCGCGTCGTCGTGCAGTCCATGGCGGCGGCCACCGACTTCGCCGGCTTCGCCGCCGAATGGGAGTTGTTGCAGCAGCTGTACCGGCGGCACCCGGAGCTGTACTCCCGGATGAAGCTGGACCAGGCCGACCGGGCCATCGCCGCGCTGGTCGCTGAATTCGGTGTGCGACTGGGGGTGGACCCGGCGGCGGACCTGTATCCAGGGATGCTGGTCAACGCGGGGTTCGCCGCACTCCAGGCCGCCGAGAACCACTCGCGAACCGGCGACCGAGACCTCGCGTCGCTGATCGACGAGGCCTTCGCGTTACTGGCGCGCGGGCTCTAGGAGGAAGCGGATGAACTACGCGCAGACCATGGAACTGGGGAACCGCAGGCTCGCCGACGGCGACTGGCAGGGTGCGTACGCGCACTTCGGCCGGGCGCACGGTCTCGGGCACGATGTACTGGCGCAGCACCTGGCCGCGCACCGGGGAATGCTGCGCGCCGCCGTCCGGGGCTGCCGGCCGGGTAAGGCGTGCACCCAGCTGTTCCTCCTGGTGATGGCCTACCTGTTCGAGCGTTGAGCTGGGCCGAAGAGCGTAATCGGTTGCTGGGGGCGGAAAACCATGGTCGAGTTCTGTATCCGAACTGGGGGAGGTCGGCATGGCGAAATTCAGGTGTGAATGCGGGCGTCAGATATCGATGAGCGGATACATTCCCAACCCTGGTGAATGGCTGGTCGTATCCGACGAGGATATCAACGGTGATGATTCCGCCAAGACCATTGATGAGATGTACGCGAGGTCGAATCACGCCTTCCGATGCCCGGACAGCGGGCACCTCTTCATCTTCTGGGAGGGGCTTGGCGGCGCCATGAGCATCTACCAGCCACCCACTGTTTCTGGGGAGAGTTGATCATGGACACCGAAGCACAGCGACGTACGGAGGCCCTGCTCGATCTGCTGGAGCTCCGCGTTCCACTGGCGCAGGCACTCAAGGAGCTGGCCACCTTCGGCTTCGCCTACGACGTGGATCTGTGCCTGATCGAGCTCCGTCACGTGCGGGGCGTCGTGGCCGCCTTCGTCGATGGCCGGTTGTCGGCGGACGACTGCCGGGACTGGGCCGACGCGCTGGAAATACGGGAGGACGTGGGGTTCGGCGAGCATGGCGAGGAACTGATGAAGGAGTTCGTCTTCCGGGTCGCCAACCCGGAGATCAACGGGCCGTTCATCGCGGAGGAGTGGTCCGCTCGCCTGGCGGAATTCGCCCGGTGATGTGGTACTTGGAAGGGTTCTGCCCGGCAGATGATCGTCTCGTCGACGAGATCCCGATTCCTCGGCTGGACGCGGCCAAGGTGAAGGAGGTCCTTCACCTTTCCGCTCCCATTGAAGAAATTCATGGCGTATACGAATTGCACCGCGGGCAGGCCGGTCTGGTGGCCGGCCTTGCCGGGGTCGAACTGAAACAGGGGCTGAGCTACTTCCTGGGGCTGTACGCGGACTAGGGCAGGGTCAGGATCTGCGGTCCGTCCTCGGTGATCGCCACCGTGTGCTCGATGTGCGCGGCGCGGCTGCCGTCGACGGTCCGCAGGGTCCAGCCGTCCGGGTCCACCACGTAGTCGTCCTTGCCGCCGGACATCAGCATCGGTTCGATGGCCAGCACCAGACCGTGTTGCAGCAGCAGGCCGCGGCCGGGGCGGCCGCGGTTCGGGACCTCGGGGGCCTCGTGCATGGAGCGGCCGATGCCGTGGCCGCCGAAGTCGCGGGGCATGCCGCAGCCGGCCGCGGCGGCGACCCTGCCGATGGCGAAGGAGATGTCGCCCATCCGGTTGCCCACCACGGCGGCGGCGATGCCGGCCTCGAGGGCCTGCTCAGTGGACGCGATCAGTTCCAGGTCCGCCTCGCTGCCGGTGCCGACGATGAAGCTGATCGCCGCGTCGCCGGTCCAGCCGTCCAGGGTGGCGCCGACGTCCGCGCTCAGCAGGTCGCCCTCGCGGAGCACGTAGTCGTTCGGGATGCCGTGCACGACCGCGTCGTTCACCGAGGTGCAGATGACGCCGGGGAAGCCGATCGGGGCGAAGGACGGGCGGTAGTTCAGGAACGGCGAGCCGGCGCCGTTCTCCCGCAGCACCGTCCGGGCCACCTCGTCCAGTTCCCGCAGGGAGACACCCGGCCTGGCGTGCTGGCGGATGGCGAGGTGGATGTAGCCCACCACCCGGCCCGCCTCGCGCATCGCCTGCAACTCGGTGTTGGTCTTGATTTCGACCATGACGCTCCCTGACTGGAACCAATACTTATACCGGTATTAGTATCACGGTCATGGTACGAGTTCCACTGACCCCGGAAGAGCGGGAGCGAGGCGAGAGGTTCGGCGCCCTGCTGCGTGCCGCGCGTGGGGAGCGCAGCATGGTGGAGGTGGCCGCCATCGCCGGACTGTCCGCGGAGACCCTGCGCAAGATCGAGACCGGCCGCGCGCCGACCCCGGCCTTCTTCACCGTGGTGGCGCTGGCCTCCGCATTGGGCCTGTCCCTGGACAACCTCGCGGGGGACTGCGTGATCGAGGAACCCGTGGAAAGGCGGGCCGGTTAGCTGCGGACCAGCAGGTACGCGCCCTCCGGGCCCTCGTGCTCGAAGTAGGCCAGTTTGCCCGGCACGCAGGACAGCACCGTGCCGCCCTCGGTCCAGCCGATGGTCAGATCCAGGGCCTCGTGCAACGGCAGCAGCAGCCCGTTGATCTCACCGATGTCGCTGATCGCGTAGCACTCGTCCGGCGCGCCGTGTTCGCGCAGCACGGTTTCCGCGTGATCCAGGAAGCCCTCGCGCTTGAAACCCTTGAAGCTCAACGGAATGCGCCACCGCTCGTCGATGTCCGACCACAGCAGACCGTCCGCGAACCCGTCCCGGTCCAGCAGGTAGCGGTAGCGATCCCGCTTCTGGCGAGTCAGGAATCCGTCGATCACACCTTCTGCATGCGCGCGTCCGTCCACCATGTGACGCATTCTGCCCGGTAGATGATCACCCTGCTGGTTACAGTTGGATTATGGCGATCAACGCACGGGTCATCGAGCTGGGTCAGGGCATCTGGGCCTACGAGCAGCCGCCGGGGGACTGGTTCAAGAACAACACCGGCTGGATCGCCGGACCGGATCGCACCGTGCTGGTGGACACCTGCGCCACCGAGCGGCGCACCCGCGCGATGCTGGACGCCGTACGGGAGACCGTGGATCCGGCCGTGCCGGTCGACCTGGTGCTCACCCACCACCACGGTGATCACGTCAACGGCGCCGGCCTGGTGGCCCGCGAAGGTGGCACCGTGTGGGCCGCCCCGGCCGCGTTGCCGGTGATCGCCGCGGGACCGCACCTGCTCCCGCAGGCGTTCCGGTTCGACGGCTGGGGTGATGTGGCGCCGCCCGCCGGCATCCGGGGAACCACCCTGGAACGCCTCGATGTGGGCGGGCGGCAGGTCCGGGTCATGCAGGCGTCCGGTACCGCGCACACCGTCGGGGACCTCATCGTCTGGCTGCCGGACAGCGGCACGCTGTTCACCGGCGACCTGGTCTTCGACGGCGTGACCCCGCTGGCGGCTCAGGGCTCGGTGATCGGCTGGCGCAAAGCCCTGGACTGGCTCGCCGCGCTGAACCCGAAGCGCCTGGTTCCCGGCCACGGGCCGGTGTCCACTTCGGACGCCACGGCGCCGATCTCCGCGCTGGCCGAGTACTTCGACTGGATCCTGGATGTGTCCGGTGTGGACTCGCCGGACTTCGCCGCGCTGCACGAGCAGGCCACCAAGCGGTGGCCGGACTGGCTGGATGCCGAGCGGCACGCGGTCAACCTGCGGATGGCGCACGCCGAACAGCACGGCCGGGAGCTGAGCATCGCCGAGGTCATGGGCGTCATGCTGCAGTGCTGCGGAGGCCCGATCACCCTGGATCTCTAGTCCAGCATCAGGGCGTTGGCCACCCGGAGAATCTCGGTGATCACCTCGTCCACCGAGTGATGGGCCCGGTTCCGGGACCAGTGGTGCACCAGTTCGTTGACCGTCCCGATGAGGGCCAGGGCGCCCAGGTGGAAGTCCCGGTCGCCGCCTGCCGCACGCCGGGCCTCCGCGGACAGGAGCTCCGTCCACATGTGCCGCAGCCCCAGGCGATTCGCCTCCACCGCCTGGCTCACCCCGATCACCTCGACGAAGGCCAGCCGTGCCCAGCGGGGGTCGTCGGCCATGGTCTGCACATAGTTGCGCACGGCCACCTCCACCCGTTCGGCGAACGACGCGTCCTCGGCATGGGACAGTGCCGCCCGCACGGTGACCGCCGCCCGTCCCTGGACCTGGCGGTGCAGGGTCATGAGTAGCTCTTCCTTGGTGGCGAACTCCTCGTAGAAGGTGCGGGTGGCCACGCCCGCCGCCGCGCACAGCTTCTCGATCGAGGTCGCCGCGTACCCCTCGGTGCCGATCAGTTCCAGCCCGGCATCGAGCAGTCGCTCGCGCCGCTGGGCCCGTCGTTCTTCTGCGGACTGGCCGCCATAGATCGCCACTTATGCAGATTAACGAATTACCGACAGTTTTGTTTGATAAGCCAGCTTGTCAAAATGATGTGATGGCGGTTACTGTTCGGTAGCTCACACGTCTGAGAGGACCGCCACGGTGCGTAAATCCATCCTGATCGCGACAACGGTGCTGCTGGCACTGGGTATGGCCGTGCCGGCCTCCGCCGATCCTGGTCCGGCGCTGGAAACTCCCGTAGCCGAGCTGGATGCTGCCTTGCACTGCGATTCCGGCATCGACACGGCGACCAAGAACCCGGTTTTGTTCATTCCGGGGACCACGGTGAAGGGGTCCGAGAACTTCGGCTGGAACTACGCCGCGGTCCTGCGGAAACAGGGCATCGCGGTCTGCCTGCTGGACTACCCGGCCCGGGGTTACCAGGACATGCAGGTCACCTCGGAGTACGTGGTGCACGCGATCCGCACCATGAACGCGCGCAGCGGCCACAAGGTGTCCACCATCGGGCACAGCCAGGGCGGCCTGCACCCCGCCTGGGTGCTCCGCTTCTGGCCGGACCTCGCGTCCAAAATGGATGATGTGATCAGCTTCGGCTCGCCGTACCAGGGCACGGCCTCCGCCGACCGCGGCTGCAAGCTGGGCAATGCCGTGCACGTCGGCTGTTTCCCCGCGGCGCACCAGTTCCGCACGACCTCGGAGTGGGTGAAGGCGCTGAACCGCGCCCCGCTGCCCGCCGGTCCCGCCTACACCTCGCTCTACACGTTCACCGATGAGGCGGCTTCCCCCGGTAAGCCGGCCAGCGACCTGCCGGGCGCCCCCGGCCTCGCGCACATCGGCACCCAGCAGATCTGCCCCGGCCGGGTCGGCGAACACCTCGCCCTCGCCGTGGACTCGGTGATCTACGCCCTGGTGATGGACGCGCTGGGCCACGACGGCCCGGCCGACGCGAGCCGGATCAGCAAGAAGACCTGTCTGACCGCGTTCATGCCGATCGACGTCCCCGAGCTGGCCCAGCAGCTGCCCAGCCTGCTCTCCTCGCCGCTCGCCGCCATCTGGCAGACCCCGCCGAACACCTGGGTCACCACCGAACCCCCGTTGCGTCCGTACGCCCAGCAGGGCTGACTGCCCCACGCGAAGTTGGCGATGTTCGGGACGGTGCCACCTACTTGGGCAGTCCCGAACATCGCCAACTTCGTAGCGTTTAGTGGCAGTTGGTGGTGCCGGAGTCGGTGAACGAGCTACCGGCCGCCGGGAGGAAGTTCCAGTCGTAGGAGTTCGCGTGCAGCGTGAACTTCAGCGCGCCGAACGAGTTGTTGTTCCGCACCTGGCTGCCCGGCTGAATGGTGCCGAACGGGTAGAGCCCGGCGCCGCCGGTGCCCACCACGAAGTGCCGGATGCCGCCCGTGGTGTCCACCGCGCCACTCGGATTGAGCAGGTTGAACCGCTCGTACTGGTGGTTGTGTCCGGTGACCACGACGTCGGCGTGGTTGTTGTAGAGGATCTGCACCAACGGGCCGATGGCCGTGTTGTTGCCGTGGGTGGAGCCGGACGTGAACCGCGGCTTGTGCCAGTAGGCCGCGATGCACGGCTTCGTGGTCCCGGCCAGGTCGCTCGTCAGCCAGGTGGCCTGCGCCGAGCTCGCGGTCGTGGAGATCTCCGAGTTCAACGCCACGATGTGCCAGTTGCCCAGGTCGTACGAGTAGTAACCCTGGCCGGCCGTGCCCGCCGCGGCACCGAAGTAGCCGTAGTAGCCGTAGTAGCCGGAGGTGTTGTAGTCGTGGTTGCCGGGCACCGGCCGGGTGCGGTTCTTGAACGCGCCCCAGGTCGGGTTGTAGTAGGTGTTGAACTCCGACGCGGTGCCGTTCGGGTACACGTTGTCGCCGGTGGTCCACACGGTCCCGGCGATGCCGCTGACCAGGTTCGCGGTGTTGGTGTCCTGCGAACCCGAGTCGGCGATGTCACCGGCGCCGATCCACACCGGGTCACCGCTCTGCACGTCGGTGCTGACCACCAGCTGCGGGGCGGTGGCCCCGGTCTCCCGCGAGTCGAAGTCGGCTCCATTGGTGGACGTGGAGGTTCCGCCGATGGAGAACGTGCCGTTGCCGGTGATCTGGCTGGTCACGTCGATCTCGTACCAGGTGTTGACCGCGACCGCCCCGATCGAGCCCAGGGTGGCGCCGTCGATGGCCGGCTGGTTGTTCCAGGTGACCCCGGTCTCCGACCAGCCGGTGTTCGACATCAGCTTCCAGGTGCCGCCGCTGTCGCTCTCCGACCCGGCGACCGTGTCGGTGTGCAGTCGCAGCTTGGCGCTGGTGACCGTGCCGGACACCCCGCTGACGGTGAACTTCAGGAAGGTGCGGTTGACCTCCGACGCGTCGACGCCCACCGCTCCGGCGGTGCCGAAGTTGCTGGTCGGCGCGTTGTCCGCGACGTAGGTGTCGGCGGTCGGGGTGAAGGTGGCGGTTGCCGCCGCGGCGGTGATGTCCGCTGCGACCAGAGTGGTCAGCGTGAGTACGCCGACGAGTCCAGCACTCAGAACCCTGTTAGGTAAGCGCATGCGGGCAGAGTAAGGATCAGGGAACTCACGCGGGTCTTACTCGGCGGAGCTACCGATGGCCATCTGGTTAACGGAGAATACCTGTCCCGAAGTTGGCGATGTTCGGGAGAAATGCGTTCCCGAACATCGCCAACTTCGGAGCTAGAGGCCATAGGGAGCAGGGGAATTGCCGCCCTCGACCAGCTTCACCGGATGGCCGGAGCCGTCGGCGGGCACGCCGTAGGTCTCGTTGATCCCATCGCTGCGCTGCACGTTGTAGGCGACGGTGCCGTTGTCCAGCCAGGCCGGCTGGTCGTCCACGCTGCGGGTCTCCGCGAGGTGGGTGACCTTCATCGTGGCGAGTTCCAGCACCGACAGCCGCCAGCCCTTCTTCGGGTTGCCGTCGATCGCCTCCTTGAAGGCGATCCGCCGCTGGTCCGGGGCCAGTGAAGGACATTCCACATTGGACTTGAGGTTGCGCACCGTGCGGGCGGCCAGGTCGCCCTCCATCAGGTACCGGGTGCCGCCGGCGAACATGGTCACGTAGAACCGGTTGTCGTCGCCGGCGAATGTGATGCCCCAGTAGTTGTCGTCCACCGCCTTGTGCGGCATGCCGTTGATGGTGGCGGCGAAGACCTCCAGGCTCGGAATCGCCTCGCCCGACTTCGTGTCCAGAATGCCGGTGCGGGTGGACATCACGTCGCTGGTGTAGTCCTCGCCGGACACGAACACCGTCCAGGACACCATCCGCCCGCTGTTCGACACCCGCAGCCGATTGGCCAGTCCTGGCACGTCCAGTGGCTTGCCGGTCTCCTGGAACTGTCCATTGAGGACGACCAGTTGGTACTGGCCCCAGTTCTCCTCGCTGGGCCGCAGGCAGCCGATGGTGCCCGCCGCGGCGTACGACCGGTCGCAGCGGATCGCGCTGATCTTCTGGTCGCCGCCGTCCCGCCGCGCGGTGCCCAGCCTGCCGTTGAACAGGGCCAGCACCCGGCCCTCGCCGCGCAGCGCCACCTCCGACGGATCGGCGGTGCCGGACAACGCCCCACCGGGGCGGGTGATCACGTATCCGACGGCGATGCCGCCGAGCAGCAGCGTGGACAGCGCCAGGATCAGGATCCGGTTCTTCATGCCGCCACCTTCCGGGCCCGCAGCAGTACCAGGGTGGCGACGATGGCCAGTCCGACCGCGACGGCCGCGATCCGGCTGGCGGCCGCCGGTCCGTAGAGCTGCCAGGCCAGGCCGAACAGCACCGAGGAGAGCAGGTAGGACAGTGCCTGTCCACTTTGGATCAACGCGATTCCGGTGGTGCGCAGGTGTTCCGGCAACAGCGGTCCGGCCAACGCCATGAGCACCCCGTCGCTGGCCGCGTAGAACAGCCCGTACAAGGCCAGGGTGGCCACCAGCAACGGCCAGCCGTGCGCGAAGCCGAAGACCATCAGGTACGCCGCGCCCAGCGCCAGGTAGCCGCCGAGCAGCACCGGCAGCCTGCCGACCCGGTCGGCGAGCACGCCGATCGGTGTGGCCAGCACCAGATACGCGGCATTGGTGCCTACCGCGAGGAGCGGGAACCAGCCGGTGCTGATCGACTCACGTTGCTGGAGCATCAGGTAGACGAACCCGTCGCCGATGGTCGCGCAGCCCAGCAGACAGGCGCCGATCAGCAGCCGAACGACCGCGCGGTCCCGCAGCAGCCCGCTCGCCGCTCGCAGCGAGACCGCCTTGGCCGCGACGGCCGAGCGCTGATCCCGGACGAACAGCACCAGCACCACGACGGCCAGCGCGGCGATGCAGAAGCTGACCACGAACACCGCGTCGAAGGCCTGCCCGGCGGCCGCCAGCACGGCGATCGCCACCAGTGGGCCGAGGAACGCGCCCGCCGAGTCCATCATCCGGTGCAGCCCGAACGCCCGGCCCAGCACATCCGGCGGGCTGGACAGCGTGATCAACGCGTCCCGGGGCGCGGTGCGCAGCCCCTTCCCGGTCCGGTCGGCGGTGATCACCGCGCCGATGCCGGCGACCGAGTTGCCGACCGCGACCAGGCCCAGCTTGCACACCGCGGACAGCCCGTAACCGAGCCCGGCGATCGCCTTGCGCCGATGCGTGCGGTCGGCCAGGTAACCACCCGCGAGCCGCAGCAGGGCGGTCGATCCGGTGTAGAGCCCGTCCACCACACCGTAGGCCAGCGGACTGAGTTGCAGGCCGATGACCAGGTACAGCGGCAGGATCGCGGTGACCATCTCCGAGGAGATGTCGGTGATCAGGCTGACCGTGCCCAGCGCGAACACGTTGCCGCCGACCAGCGACCAGCGTCCGCGACCGGTCAGCCCGGCCGGTTTGTCTACCGTGGACAGATACAAGGTGGCTCCTCGCTACGGCCGGTCCGGTAGCAGCGCACGGTAGAGAATCTCCGTCGCGGAGCCATCAGCCTTTGCCGAGCTACCGATGAACCGTCAGTGACAGTTGGTGGAGCCGGAGTCCTCGAACTTCTGCACGCCGCCCGCGTGCGCGTACTCCCAGTCGTAGGAGCCGGGCTTCAGGGTCAGCTTGATGACGCCCCAGGTGGTGCTGCTGCGGGCCTCGCTGTTCTTCTTGATCAGCCCGAACCGGTACCAGGAGGCGCCGCCGGTGCCGACGACGAACTGGCGCAGGCCGCGGCTCTCGTCCAGCTTGCCCTTCGGATCCTGCGGGGCGAACCGCTCGTAGACGTGGTTGTGCCCGGTGATCACCAGGTCGGCGTTCGCGTCGTACAAGGCCTGGTACAGCGGCCGCACCGCGGTCTCCGGGCCATGCGGCAGGCCGGAGGTGAACAGCGGGTGGTGCCACAGCGCCACGGTGCACTTGGCGGTGTGGCTCGCCAGGTCGGCGCGCAGCCACTTCTCCTGCGGACCGCCCGCCTTGCAGCTGACGTCATCGCAGTTGGAGTTCAGCACGATGACGTGCCAGCTGCCCAGGTCGGTCGAGTAGTAGCCCTTGTCCGGATCCCCGGCCTTGGCGCCGAAATAGCCGTAGTGCCCGGCCGCGCCCTTGGTGTGGTACTCGTGGTTGCCCGCCACCGGCAGCGTGCGATCTTTGAAGTCGCCCCAGGTGGGCTCGTAGCACTTCTGGAAGTCGTCGGCGCTGCCGTCCGGGTAGGCGTTGTCGCCCGCGGTGAACACCGTCGCCCCCGGGTTGGCGGCCAGGAGTTCATGGGTTTTCGCGGCGGTCAGCGCGGCGCCGTTGCCGTTCGGATCGGCGCTCTTGCACTGGGCGATGTCCCCGGCGCCGATCAACACCGCGTCGTTCGGGTCGGCGGCGCCGACCGCCGCGCTGCCGGAGAGGGCCATGACCGCGGCCAGGCCCGCCGCGGAGAGGGTGGCGACGGTCAGCAGGGTGCGTCGACGGGACATCGCGGGCTCCTGATGTGGTGGGAGAGTCCGAATGCCCCGCATCATTGTGGTTACGGCCACACGTGTCGAATCCCGTGCGACTATCGGTTACTTGGCAGTAGCTTGATCGCGGTCTCCAGTTCCCGGCCCGCGGCCAGTACCTCGTCGAGCAGCAGGTCGAGCTCCCGTTTCGTGGTCTCCCGGCTGCCGATGCACGCCCGCAGCACCGTGTGGCCATCCAGGTCCACAGTGGACAGCCGGCTGCGGCCGCGTTGCCGGATCCGGCAGGCGACCGCCTCGTGGAAGGCGCTGCGGGTACTCGGATCGCCCTGCTCGTCGGGGAAGCCGAAGCAGGCGATGGGCAGCGGGCCCACCGAGTGCAGCACCAGGCCCGGGTGGTTCGCGATCAGGTCCCGCAGCTGGTGGCCCAGATCCTGCCGCTCGGCGACCAGTTCGGCGGCGCCGATCCGCCCGTGCAGGCGCAGGGTCGCCCACAGTTCCAGTGCCCGCTCGCCGGCCGATCCGAGGGTGGGCAGGGTCGTGGCGCTCAGCGCAGCGGCGCAGCCGGGCGGTCCGCCCAGGGCGCGGTGCGGGTCGACGGTCAGTGAGTCGACCTCGTCGATGCCCCGGTACAGCGGGGCCAGTTCCGGGACCAGGCCACCGAATCCGCCGAGTGAACCGTCCGCGTGCTGCCACAGCTTGAAGGCGCGGCACAGCGCGGTGATCTCCGGCAGCGGGTCGATGGCGCCGGTGGCCGGGGTGCCGATCGTGCTGACCACGCAGAACGGCCGCAGGCCGACCGCCTGGTCCCGTTTGATCGCCAGGCGCAGCGCTTCCGGGTCCAGTCGCCGGTCCCGGTCCACCGGCACCGGGCGGATCCGGCGGATGCCGGCCAGCCGCGCGGCCTCGTCGATCGACGGATCCGCCTCGGTGGAGCGGTATAGCACCAGGTCCCGGTCCGGCTGCCGGTCGCGTGCGGTGGCCAGGCACAGCAGATGCGCGGCGGTGGGGGAGGCGGTCAGTCTGCCCGTGGTGTTCTGCAGGCCGGCGAGTCCGGCCAGGCTGCGGACCACTCCCTGGGCCAGGTCCGGGAGGGTCTCGTGGTCATCGTCCAGGGCGGCGCGGAGCAGTCCGGCCAGCGCGCGGGTGCCGGTGGATCCGGTGCCCGGGGAGGCGAAGCCGGCCGGGTGACCGGCGCCGCCGGGGTAGGGGGCGAGGGTGCGTTCCACGAAGGGGAGCAGGGAGCCGGGCTCGGCGGGTTGTTCGGGGATGGGCAGCCTGCGCAGGGCGATCCGGTGCTCGGGGTCGGGTTCCTTGGCGACCCGGCGTTTCGCGGATCGGGTCAGCTGGTCGGCCACCCAGTGGGCGGTGACGATCAGTTCACTGCGCAGTGCGTCCTTCATGGCGTTAGTGGATCTCGCCGTTGGGGGTGGGGGTTATGTGTTGTCTCACTTTGTATCGGTTGGGCACAGGATGGGCATTTTTGTGGCGGGTCGGTGGTGGGCGGGCGCAGTTTATTTGCGCCTCCTCACGCGTCAAGGGCGCCTGCGGCGTCCGCTTCGCGGATCGCCCTTCGGGCGACCCTTGACCCGTGAGCCTCTGGCGCAAATTCGGGCAGATATAGGGCAGGCTGGGGCCTGCCCTCTTGGGGGCGCGCCCGCCCACCACCGACCCGCTCCTTGTAGTTCAGGGGTGGCCTACGGCGCGAGTCGATCATGAATTAATCACCTGATAGTGACTCGAAATCGTATCCCTGTTCGACTAAAATGGAGGCATGGAACAAGTCCTGACACCTCGCAGCGTGTCCGGTAAATACCGGTACGCGTCGATGGCGATGGCCGAGTTCCTCCAAGACCTGCGCGAGCTGTTGTCGACCTCGGCGGACTGTGATTCGGATCGGGAAGAAACCCGGGTCGAGATGACGGTCAGCTCGGCTCAGCTCCGCCATTTCATCGCTCTCGCCGAAGCCCTGCACGAGAAGCTGCCCTGCACGCAAGAAGCCCTCGCCTCGGGTGGGATCGATCTCGCCAAAGCTCAGATGCTGCACACCCTCACCAAGCCCCTCGACGCTGAGTTGGCGGGGTTGGTGGAGGAGAAGGTTCTGCCCACCGCGCACGAACTCTCGAATTCTGAGATGCGCGCCCTTGGCGAGCGATACATCCAAGAGCTGGACCCGCACGGTGCCGAAGCACGACACGAGCGCCGCAAGAAAGACCGGTCGTTCACGGTGACCAGCAAACCCGATGGTATGGGTGAGCTGCGGTTGTACTCCACCGCACCCGAAGTGCAGGCCGCGTATCAGGCGATCGATCAGCAGGTCCGCAACACCCGTGCGAAGGATGATGAGCGCACGCAGGATCAGGCTCGCGCCGACCTCGCCGCTGCCGTGCTCGCCGCCGGTGGAGCCGGTAGTGACGGTTTTAGCCCGGTGGATCCGAAGATCGTGATCACGATCCCCAAAGACGTGATCGAGGGCAAACAGGAGCACGGCGCCGAGATGCAGGGCTACGGCGCCATCCTGGGATCGATGGCACGGCAGATGGCGGCGACCTCACCGGTGTGGTTGCGCATGATCACTGATCCGGTGACCGGTGTGGGGATCGACTTCTCCCGCAAGGGATACCGGCTCAGCCAAGCCGAGCGGAACTTCCTGATCGCCCGCCACAAAACATGCCGGTTCCCGAACTGCCAAGCACCAGCCGTCACCAGCGACCTCGACCATCGGGAGCAATACCAACGCTGCAAGATCACCCGTGGTTGGGACATGGCACCACTGTGTCGACGGCACCACATCCTCAAGGAGGAACACGGCTGGTCCTACGAGATCCTGCCCAACGGTGACCTGATGTGGACCTCCCCAAGGGGAACCAAGATCTTGGTCCGGATGGACCCCGGAGCCGACCCAGATGGGTAAGGGCGGTGGGGCGGGCGCGCCCCCAAGAGGGCAGGCCCCAGCCTGCCCCTATTCTGCCCGTTTTTGCGCCAGAGGCTCACGGGTCAAGGGTCGCCCGAAGGGCGATCCGGCGAAGCCGGACGCGAAGCGCCCTTGAGGCGTGAGGAGGCGCAAATACACTGCGCCCGCCCCACCGCCAGGAGCGGAACAACGCCCGCTAAGGCCGAATCATCAACCGGTGAATGAACACCTGAGCCACCGGCCCAATGGCCACCGCGAACACCACCGTCGCAACCCCCACCTGACCCCCAAGTAACCAACCGGCGACGAGCACGGTGAGCTCCACGCCAGTGCGCGCCACCCGCAGCGACAGTCCCCGCCGGGCCAGGCCGGTCATCAGCCCGTCCCGCGGGCCGGTGCCCAGGTCGGCGCCGATGTACAGCCCGGAGGCCAGGCCGGTGATCACCACGGCGCCGATCACCATCAGGATCTGCCAGATCAGCGTGTGGGCCGTGGGCAGGATCCACAGGCTCCCATCCAGGAACAGGCCGACGGTCAGCGTGTTGGCCACCGTGCCCCAGCCGGGCCGCTGGCGCAGCGGGATCCACAGCACGAGCACGACGAGGCTCATCAGGATCACCCAGGTGCCGATGCTCAGCCCGGTCTGGATGGACAGGCCCTGGTGCAGCACGCCCCACGGATCCAGGCCCAATCCTGCCTTGAGCTGGAGCGCGGCGCCGAAACCGAACAGGGCCAGGCCGAGGAACAGCTGGGGCAGCCGGCGGGCCGGCCGGTCGATGCGCAGCTGCTGAGTGATCGCCATGACTGGATTGTGCACGTACGCCACTTGTTATCCGCCCGTGCTATACCTTGAGCTATTATGCATCAAGCTTCTAGGTGAGGAGGGCTGTGAAACTAACGAAAGACCTGGTAGCCGCCTCGGCTACCCCCATGGTGCTCGGCATCCTCGCCGAGGAGGACAGCTACGGCTACGCCATTCTGCGGCGGATCACCGAGCTGTCCGGCGGTCAGCTGGACTGGACCGAAGGCCTGCTCTACCCGCTGCTGCACCGGCTGGAACGCCTCGGCCACGTCGAGGCGTACTGGCAGGCGGTGACGGGGGAGCGGCGGCGCAAGTACTACCGCATCACCGACACCGGCAGCGCCGAACTGGCCGAGCAGCGCCGCCAGTGGGACACCGTCGTCGCCACACTCCGGGAGATCTGGCCCGGCGCTTCCTTCGCACTTCCGATGGAGGGACTCGCATGACCGACACCGAGACTCAGATCGCCCAGTGGCGTGGCTACGTGCAGCGGCGCAGCGCCCTGCGCAACGTGGACGTCGAAGAACTCGAAGATCACCTGCGAGGCTCCATCGAGGAATTGGTCGGCTCGGGTCTGCAACCCGACGAGGCCTTCCTGGTGGCGGTCAAACGGATGGGCGCGCTGGACGAGCTGTCCCGCGAATTCGCCAGGGAGCACTCCGACCGGCTGTGGAAGCAGTTGGTCATCACCGAGGCGGACCCGGCCACCGGCAGCGGCGCCCGGCGGGACCTGCTGGTGATGATCGGTTGCGCCACCGGTGCCGCGCTCTCGTTCAAGGCACCGGAACTGTTCGGCATGGTCATCGACCGGAACCCCACGTTCTACCTGCCGAACCTCAGCCTGCTGATCCTGCCCTGGCTGGCCGGCTTCCTGGCCTACCGCCGCCGCGCCTCCACCGCGGTGATCGGCGCGCTGGTGGCGTTGTTCGCCCTCGGCGCGGTGGCCGCGAACGCCTACTCGTTCACCGAGCAGTCGCAGTCCCTGGTGCTGACCTGCATCCACCTGCCCATCGCGCTGTGGCTGGCGGTCGGGCTGGCCTACATCGCCGATGACCTGCGATCGCCGCGCCGACGGATGGACTTCGTCCGGTTCACCGGCGAATGGTTCATCTACACGGTGCTGCTCTGCCTCGGCGGCGGCGTGCTGACCGCGTTCGTGGCCGGCATCTTCACCGCCATCGGCATCTCCCCGGAGAACTTCATCGGCCTGTGGCTGGTGCCGTGCGGTGGCGCGGCGGCCGTGGTCGTCGCGGCCTGGCTGGTCGAGGCCAAGCAGAGCGTGGTGGAGAACCTGGCTCCGGTGCTCACCAAGCTGTTCACCCCGCTGTTCACCGTGGTGCTGCTGACCTTCCTGGTCACCGCGGTCGCGATCGGTGCCGGTATCCATGTCGAGCGGGAGACGCTGATCCTGTTCGACCTGCTGCTGGTCGTGGTCCTCGCGCTGCTGCTGTACTCGATCTCGGCGCGCGACCCGCTGGCACCGCCCGCGCTGTTCGACACGGTGCAGCTGGTCCTCGTGGTCAGCGCGCTGGCCATCGACGTGCTGGTGCTGCTGGCGATCACCGGCCGGATCACCGAGTTCGGCGCCACGCCGAACAAGGCGGCCGCGCTGGGCGAGAACGTCATCCTGCTGATCAACCTGGCCTGGTCGGCCTGGCTGGCCTTCGGCCTGGTCCGCAAGCGGAAGCCGTTCGCCACCCTGGAGCGGTGGCAGACCACTTATCTGCCGGTGTTCGCCGGCTGGGCCTGGCTGGTGGTGCTGGTGTTCCCGCCGTTGTTCAGCTTCCTCTAGGCATAGGCGGATGCAGGTCGCGTCACACCTTCGGGCGATGCGCGACCTGCATCCTCTTTTGCGGCCCTCGGGATGTCGTGGCCGGCTGCGATGCTGGCTGGACCTGAGGAATGGGGGCACCATGATGCTCATGGAGATGGAGATCGGTCGTTCCGCGAGGTCCTTGACGGTTGAGGACCTTGAGGGGATGCCTGATGACGGACGCCGGTATGAGCTCATCGACGGGGAGCTACTGGTGAGCCCCGCGCCCGGCACGTATCACCAGACCGTGTCAGGGGAGCTGTTCCTACTGCTGCGCCAGGCACGGCCTGTCGGCTTGAAGGTGATGGCCGCGCCATTCGCGTTCCAGCTGGATATGCGGAACGAGGTGCAGCCGGATGTGCTGGTGGCTCGCATCGAGGACTTCACGGCTAAGAACCTCATCGGACCGCCGCTGCTCGCGGTGGAGATCCTGTCGCCCAGCACGGCTTTCACGGACACGCATCGGAAGAAGAACTTCTACCAGCGAGCTGGGGTCGCGAGCTACTGGGTGATCGACCCGCTGGAACCCCGGCTGCGGGTCTACGAACTCGACCGGAACGGCCGCTACCGGGAGGCGATCGAGTTCGGTCCTGACGAAGCCTTCAAGGCCGAGCGGCCGTTCCCGATCACCATCCGGCCGATCGACCTGCTCGACGATGTGCGCGGACGGGACCTGCCCGACTAGGGATCGTCGCGGTCCAGGGCGGCGCCGTCCCACGTGGTGTGGGTGCAGGCGACGCCCTGGCCGTTCTTCGGCCGCAGTACGTCGTAGATGTGCATGCGCGGGATCTTCGGGCTCACACCCCAGCCGCTGGGCCAGGTGATGATCCAGTCCATGTCCAGGTCGACCAGCAGCCCCAGCATGCGGGCGATGGTCGGGTCGTCCAGGCGCTCGAAGGCCTCGTCGAGGAGCACCAGTCGCAGCGGGGCGAGCTGCGAGGACTGCTCGTCGGTCTCCACGTCGCTGACCGCGTCGTAGAACGAGGCCGCCGCGGCGAACAGGGTCACGTAGGAGACCAGGCGGGTCTCACCGGAGGACAGCTGGCGCAGCCGGCGAACCCGGGGCTGGCTGTCCGGCCCGGTGTCGCGCACCCGGACGGTGAACGAGTACCAGGTGCGGTAGTCCAGCGCGCGGGACAGGATCTCCGCGTAGCCGGAGGTCTGCGTGTCCCGCTCGGCTTCGATCCGCTCGGTGAACACCTGCCGGAGCAGGTCGTCCTGGGCGGTGGTCCGCTCGGACAGCGGCATCCGCACCAGTTCGAGGGCCTGCCGGGTGTTGTCGTCGAGGGCCGCCGACGGCCGCCATTCCAGCTGGACGTGCACGCCCTGGCTGGATTCGGCCTGTGCCAGCACGTCGTTCATCCGGCGGCACAGGTCCTCGGCCACGTCCATCTGGGTACGCAACCGGTCGGCCAGGTCGCGGATCAGGTACGCGGCGAAGATGTCCTGGTAGCGGGTGCCCAGGTAGCCGCGCTGTTCCTGCAGCCTGCTGGAGACCAGCCGGGCCGCGTCGGCCAGGGGCCGGGGGCCGTCCTCGCTGCTCACGGTGACGGTCAGGATGCCGGCGTGTTGTTCGGCGACGATGTCGTGGCTGCCGGACAGCGCGGTCTGCAACGCCTGCAGCTTGGTGATCACCGTGGCCTCGGTGGAGCCGCGCTTGTCTTCGAGGGCCTCGATGGCGGCGATGGCACTCGCCATGTCCGCGGGGCGTTCCTCGGCGATCGCCGCCGACCAGATACCCGGAGCCGACAGTGCCGACTGGAACTCCTCGGCGGCCTTGGCGGTGTCGCCTCGCCTGCCGGACAGCTGGGCCTGCTTGGTCTCCAGCAGGGTGTCCACTTTGGACGCCTGCTCGCGGGTGGTGGCCACCTTCTCCCGGGCCTGCGGGAGATCGGTGCGCAGCGCGATCCGGCGCTGTTCCATGATGGACAGCTGCCGGGAGATGTCCTCGGCCTCACTGCCCACCGCGCCTACGAGGCCGTCCAGGGTGGCCTGCTGCTGGTGGTAGTCGGCGCATTTGCCCTGCGCGGCGGCCTCGGCGGCCTCCCGGTCGTTGACCGCGGCCCGGTAGTGAGTGGCCGCGCCGGTCAGGTGACTGACCGTGCCGGTGCACCGGTCTTCCAGGGCCTCCCGCAGCTGCTCGGCATTGCTGCTGACCTCGTCGGCGCCGCGGCGGGCCTGTTCGAGGGCCTCCGCCTCGGTGGGCAGTCCGGACGCGGTGGCGGTCTGGATCAGCTCCGCGTGCACCGCCTGGAACCGCTCGCTGACCTTGCGGTGCTCCGAGCGCAGCCGCTCGGCCTTCTGGCTGGCGTCCTTGGCGGTGTCGAAGGCGTTGGCCAGCCGGGCGTGCGCGGAGATCAGCTCGCCGTCGTCCGGGAAGGCATCGAGGTGTTCCTGCCAGCGCGCGATGAGCCGGTGCAGCTCGTCCAGCTCACGCTGCGCGCCCGCCTGCCGCTCGCCGAGGGCCTCCTGCTCGGACTGGAGCTCGGCCATCCGCCGGGCGGTGGCCGCCTGGCGTGCGCCGGCGCCGACGAACTCGGCGGCCTCCTTGGCCCACTTGCCCTGGAGCACGCCCGCGGTCCAGGAGCCGTCGAGGGCGACCTGAACGTGGCTTTCACCAGCTTCTGCGGCCTGAGAGCCACGTTCAGGGCTTTCGATGGCGTTCAGGATCCCGGTGATCACGTCGGCGGGCACGGGTGAGCTGCCGATGGCGGGGGACAGGTGGCGGGACAACGGGTGCCGCGGGGTGACCTGCGCCGGAGTGGCGAAGATATCCGCCAGCTCCGGATTGTCGATGGTGCCGGTGGAGGTGACCCAGGCATCCAGCAGGCCGCTGGCCTCCAAGGCTGCTTCCAGGCCCGCGCGCTGGGCGTCGGTCAGGCCGTCGGCGAACTCGACGAGGCGGTAGAAGGGGGCGCCGGTGGCGGGGTCGCGGTCGGCCGTCGAGTACGCCGCGCGGGCGGGCACCCGGTCCTGGCCGCCGGACAGTTCGCGCATCTCGGTCTCGGTGCCGTGGAAGCTCTCGGCGTGCTCGGCGATGCGCTGCTCGATGAGCACCGCCTGCTGCCGCAGGCTGTCGATCTCCGGGGTGACCAGCTGACGCAGCGAGTTGCGTGCGGTGCGCGCCGTGCCCCGGTCTCCGGTGAGCGCGTCCACGGTGGGCAACGCGGGCAGCCGGTCCTCCGGCAGCCCTTCGAGGGGGCCTTCGCGCAGCCAGCGGGCGGCGTACTCCAGCCACACCGACGCGGCGTCGGACAACTGCTGGCCGGCCTCGTTGCGCCTGCCCTGCGATTCGGTGGCGGCGATCTGCACCTCGCGGGCGGTCAGCCGCAGTTCCTCGATCCGCCGCTGCTCCTTGTCGGCCTGCACGGCCTGCTGGTACAGCGAGAGTGCGAGGCCACTGCGTTGCCTGGCCGCCTTGGCGACCTTGCTGACCTGCTGGGCGGAGTTCTTCAACGCCTCGGCGAGCGCGTCGGCGGCCAGCTGCGGCGGCACCCGGCGTTCGACGGCGACCGGTTCCGCGTCGGGCTCCGGCTTCGCCAGTACCTCTTCGGTGACGGTCCGGGCCTCGGTGGCGGACAGCGTGGGCAGCTGCGGGCACAGCGAGGGGTCCACCCCGGCCAGGCCGGCGGAGTGCCGCAGCTTGCCGCCGATGGCCAGGGCGGCCTGCAGGTCGGTCTCCAGGCGCTGCACCACGGTGAGCACCGAGTCCACCGCCCGGTCCTCCTGGCCGCGTTGCCGGGCGGCTACATCCAGCGCGGACTCGGCGGCGGCGCGGGCGGAGGCGACCAGGCGTTCGCGATCCTGCAGGTCACGCATGCCGCGGTAGGCGGGCAGTTCCTTGAGCGCCTCGATCTGGCCTTCGAGCGTGTCCTGCTCGGCTTCCAGTTCGCGGACCCGCTGCTCGGCGTCGGTGCGCTTGGCCCGGCCCGATTCCTGCTTGGTGGCCAGCGATTCGAGCTCGGACTCCAGGGCTTTGAGGCTGCCGTCGGCGCCACTCATCCGGCCCGCGGCGGTGCGCAGCGCGGACAGGGCGTAGCCGGTGTAGCTGGACAGGAAGGCGCTCATCGCGGTGTCCGCCTTGGACAGCCGGGTGATGTTCTCCCTGATCGATTCCAGGTCGTCGAAGGAGCCGGCCAGCTGCTCGATCAGCGCCGCGTCCAGCGGCGGCAACGCGTCGGACAGGATCTGTTCGAGCTGGCCTTCCAGGACCTTGAGGCCGACGTCCGGGTTACGCAGGGTGCGCTGCAGGTGCAGCAGGTCGCTGTACCGCGCGCTGGGCAGTCCGTAGACCACGTCGGCGATCTTGGCGCGGAAGGCGGCGTCCTCCAGCACGCAGTCGGCGCCGAGGACGTCGCGCAACTGCGGGGCGCTCAGCGGCACCCGGTCGGCGGCCGCGAGGGCGAAGTCGGTGTTCACCCGGCCCGGGGTGACGAACCGCCAGGAGTCGGTGATCTGCTGCGCGGTCTTGGACGCCTTCACGCCGATGCCGCTGGTCAGATACTCGTCGGTGCCGTCCGGCAGCGTCCGGATGAGCTCGATCCACGCGTAGCCGATGCGGTTCGGGCCGCCCTGGTAGTCGTCCAGCATGAGCCGCCGGATGCTGACCGTGTCGAAGCCCTTGGAGCCGAGCTGGCGAAGCTCGCCATCGAGGCACAGCGGCAGCAGCAGTTCCAGGGTGCGCGACTTACCGGAACCGTTGGTCCCCTGGAAGATCGCGCGGCCACCGGAGAAGTCGAAGGTCTGCTCGGCGTACTGCCAGATGTTGACAATTCCGCCGCGGTTCAGCCGCCACCTGGTACTCAACGGGCGGACTCTCCTTCCCTGCTGTTAAGGGACTCAGCGTCATCGTCATCGAACAACGACGGTCCTTGTTGCACCGGCTCCGGTTCCACCGCGTCCGGGTCCGGTCCGGGTGCCGCGTCCGGCTCCGGCAGCCAGCGGTGGGCCACCGGGTTGAGCAGCCAGCCACCGTCCACGATGTGGTCGCGGGTGATCAGCCCGAGCCTGGTCATCAGCGCCAGCATGTCCTTCACCAGCGAATCCTCGTCGCTCACCGCCTGTTTGGACCAGGCGGAGGGGTAGTCCTCGACGAGGTCGGCGCAGGTGGCCCGGATCTGCTCGGTGCTGATCGGAACCCTGCCGTCCTGACCCGGTTCGGACTGCCGGAGCAGTTCGGGAAGGGCCAGCAGCGTCATCCGGGCCACGGTGCCGAGGCCGGGGAACGCGATGTCGGTCAGGTACTCCTCGGGGTCGCACACCGCGACGCCCTCCTGGCGGATCTCGGAAACCATACCGAAGTACCGCTCCAGCAGGAGAGCCTCCCTGCGCTGGTTCTTGCGCAGCCAGGTGGACTCGTCCGCGGTCAGCCCGGAGTGCAGCACCACCGGGTCCTCGATCAGCTTGCGGCGCACCGAATGGTCCAGTCCGCGCGGCCCGGGACGGGCGGCGAGCGCGACCAGTTCACCGGGGCCGGTGGCCTCGGCGAGGGGGCCGGTGATGAGCTGGCCGAGCAGGTCGGTGTCGATGGTGATCAATGCTTCGCCGGTGGCCTCGGTGACCGTGCCCTCGGTCTCGGTGATCACCCCGAGCTGCACCAGGTGCCGGAGCGCGGCGGTCAGTGCCCGCCGGTCGTCCCGGTCGTCCACGATGGTCATCCCCGCCTCGGTGGCGGCCGACCGGATCTCGGCGACCAGCCGGGACAGCAGGATCTGCCTGCCCACCGCGGTCAGCACGGCGATGCTCAGCGCCAGGTAGGCGTAGCCGCGCGGGGTCAGCGTGGACTCGCCGCGGGTGGCGTCCCGCCCGGGGCCCGCCTTGTAGAGCCGGGCGAACCGGCGTTCCACGACCAGGCGGTAACCGAGCAGCTCGGTGAACATCTCCTGGAGCTTGTCCTTGTGCCGGTAGATCAGCGGCAGCAGGTCGCCGTCCGGGGTGTCCGGGTGCAGCAGTGGGCGGCGCAGCAGGACGCGGGCGCAGCGGACCACGTTCTGGCCGTCGATATCGGACAGCCCGTCGAGGAGGGTCGCGTTCATGCCTTCACCTCGGTGGACATCGCGAGGCTGGTGTTGTGCAGTGTCAGGGTGCCCGCCGCCGTACGGATCTTGGTGGACTCGCCGGGCGCCGGGTTCAGGGTGAGCGCCAGGCCGCGGATCGGGTCGGCGACGCTGCCCGAGTCGGCATCGCTGTCCCGCTGCGCCATCGCCAGGGTGAGCAGCTCGCACAGCACCCGGGTGGCGTCGGCGGACAGCGTCGCCTCGCCGAGCGAGCCGGAGGCGGCGGTCAGTTCGGCGACCGCGGCCGCTGCCTGCGCGTCGCGTTCCCGGGCCTGGCCGAGCAGGGTGTGCTCGGTCATCGGATCGTCCAGGATCTTGGACGGCTTGCCCCGCGCGGCGCGTTCGCCCCGGCTCTTCACGCTGACCACGACCTCGGTGACCGGGCCGTCCCGCCAGGGCGTGTGCTCGTCGTCCCCGTCGTGTTCCGGGGCCGGGTTCAGGTGCCGCGCGGAGTGCAGCCCGAAGGCCGCCGCGTACAGCGTGTGCGACTCCTCGCCGGAAGCCTGGTCGAACCAGCCGGCCAGCTTGATCAACTCGGCTCGCCTGCCGGGCAGCGGTCCGCCGCCTGCGGTGGCGCGCTTGACCCCGGCCAGCAGCGAGCCGATGGCGCGGGCCGTCGCCTCGCGCAGCGCGGTGACCTGGCTGGGACGGCCGGGCCGGTCCACGAACCAGTCGGTGAGCTCCTGCCAGTCCGCTTCGGAACGGCCCCTGGCCCGCTCGACCAGGGTGGTGCCGAGCAGGTCCACGTTCTCGCCGCCCAGCAGGCGCAGCATTTCCGCGCGGGCGCGGCGGAAACCGACCAGCGCGGTGGCGATGGTGGGCGTGTAGCGCAGCACGTCCTCGACGACCATCTGGATGTAGTCCACGAGGAGGTTGCGGAAGCCGGAGAGCTCGGTGCCGTCCAGGTGGTGCCGGGTGACGACCTGGCCGAGGTACGCGTAGAAGTCGCGCACCGTCGAGGCGAGTTCGGTGTGCTGCAGGAACAGCGTGGTGACCTGCTCCGCCAGGAGTTCGCGGGCCTGTTTGGCGGCGATCGAGGCCGGGTTGGTGCCTTCGGCGAGTACCGCCTCGGCGAGGGTGCCGCCGAGCTGCGCGACACCGCGCTCGATGGCGGGCAGCAGCTCGCGGCTGACCTCGCGGGCGCCCTCGGGGACGCGGAGCAGCTCGTCCACATCGCGCTGGACGCGGACCGCCAGCTTGGACACCTGGTACCGCACGCTGCCGTGCTGGAACTCGGCGATGCTGGCGGCGATCGTCTCGCGGCGGCCGTGCACCAGGTTGCCCCAGTCGACCAGCTGCTTGAGCCGGGCGATCACGTTGTCCAGCGCGGCTTCGCCGGACTCGATGGTGCCCGCCTTCTCGGCAGCGGCCATCGCCGAGGCCACCTCACCCGCGGACAGGTCGGCCAGCAAGGTGGAGGTGAACAGCCGCATGATCGCCAGATACGTGCGATGGTGTTCCCTGGGCTGCAGATAGGCGTAGAGCTGCAGCCGGTCGGCGGTGCCGACCGATTCATGGGATGAAGCTGTCACGAGCGGCCACCCTAGTCTTTCCGTAGTCGATCTCGCCTCCCAGGCGCCCTGTCAGGTGGAGCGAAACGCTACGGTGGCACCCTGACAATCCTCGCCAAGGGGGACGAATCGTGGGCTTTGCTCGGGCCGTTGGGCTACTCGTTGGGGTGGCGGCGGATGCCGCGTTCGGTGATCCCCGCCGAGGTCATCCCGTTGCCGCGTTCGGCAAGGTCGCCCAGAAGGT
Source organism: Pseudonocardiaceae bacterium YIM PH 21723 (assembly GCA_003600225.1). GTDB lineage: Bacteria > Actinomycetota > Actinomycetes > Mycobacteriales > Pseudonocardiaceae > QZFT01. Next base: position 83,180 of record QZFT01000023.1, on the reverse strand, counting down.
GGAAAACGCGGTGTACCGCGACAACCGCGGTGCCGGCGTGCTCTACACCGGTCTGCTGGCCGGTTCCGCCGTGGTGCTCGGGGTGGCCGCTGAGCGGTTGACCAAGCGCCATCCGGTGGCGCAGGCCGCCGTGACCGCCGCGGCCACCTGGGCCGTGCTGGGCGGAACGTCCCTGGTCCGCGAGGGCACCGCGATCGGCCGGGCCCTGGACGGCGGCGACCTGGAACATGCTCGCGAGCGGGTGTCCGGGCTGGTCAGCCGGGATCCCGCGTCCCTGGACGTGCAGGGCGTGGCCCGCGCGACGGTGGAATCGGTCGCGGAGAACACCTCGGACGCCGTCGTGGCGCCGCTGCTGTGGGGCGCGATCGGCGGCGTGCCCGGATTGCTGGGCTACCGCGCGGTGAACACCATGGACGCGATGGTCGGCTACCGGAACGAGCGGTACCGCAACTTCGGCTGGGCCTCGGCCCGGCTGGATGACGTGGCGAACCTGGTGCCGTCCCGGGTGGCGGCGATGCTGACCGCCCTGTGCGCCCCGGTCGTCGGCGGCGACGCGCGTGGCGCCTGGCGGACCTGGCGGCTGGACGCTTCCGCGCATCCGAGCCCGAACGCCGGTCAGGTGGAGTCGGCCTTCGCCGGTGGCCTGGAGATCCGTCTCGGCGGGCGCACGGTGTACCCGCACGCGGTGGAGAACCGGCCGGTGATGGGCGACGGCCGTACCCCGGACGGCGGCGACGTGACCCGCAGCGTGGAGCTGTCCCGGGTGATCGGCGCGGTCAGCGCGGGCGTGGCCGTCGGCGTGTCCCTGCTTCTCGCCCGCCGTAAGGGCTGACTCGCGGCTTTTCGCGCTGAAAGACGCTTTGTGCGCGCTCGGAGCGCTGAAAGCGTCTTTGAGAGCGCTCGAAGGTGCCTGTCCACAGGTCGGGTGTTCGTCCCCAGATGTGGTTGGGCGGCGATTCGGACCGTGGGGCTGGTTGCAAGGTGTGGGGCATGAGAACCGCACCCTGGGCCGGGGATCTGGCCGCGCTACAGCGGCTGAGCCGGCATGGCGTCATCACCTCTGTACGACTTCGCGAGCTCGGTGTTTCCGAGAGATCCATTTCCCGGCGTTGTCAGCCGGAGGGGCCGTGGCGGAAACTGCTTCCCGGAATTGTGCAGCTGGGTGAACATCCACCGCTGTCCGAGCAGCTCCTGACCGCTGCCCTGCTCCATGGCGGACGCGACGCTGTACTCACCGGGGTTGAGGCTTGTCGGTTGTACGGCCTCCGGCGTTTGCCGCTGCCACACGATGTCCACCTACTCATTCACAACAGCCGACATGTCAGCAGCCGCGGGTTCGCCGTGATCGAACGGACGATGCGGTTACCTGAGCCAACCGTCCTGCAAGGCTTTCCGATAGCGCCGTTGAACCGGGCGGTGCTGGATGCCTGCCGACGATTCACCGAACTGGAACCGGTACGGAACCTGATCATCGAGGCGATTCAGTACCGGGGCTGTCGAGTGGATTCGCTGCGTCGTGAACTTGACGCCGGTAGTAATCGCAACTCGCGTCCGGCACGTCGGGTGCTGACTGACCTGGCCGACGGGGCGGTGTCGGTACCGGAGCTCGTCGCTCAACGGCTCTGGCAGCAAGCCGGGCTTCCGCCCGCCTTCTGGAATCGGGTTGTCGTGGATTCCGATGGAAACTACCTCGGTAAACCTGATGGGTGGTGTGATGCGGTTGCCATGGCGATCGAGGTCGACTCGATGGATTTCCACTACGCCAAGGACGACTATCGAAAGACGATCCAGCGAAACCTCCGTTATCAGGAGGCAGGCATCGTGCTTGTGCAGATTCTGCCCACCGATCTGCGGGATGAACCTGATCGAATTGTGGTAGCGCTGCGCAAGGCATACAAAATGGCTTCTTGCCGTCCCCGTCCCGATGTCCGTCTCCGCGATGGCGACCAAGGACGCTGAAAGACGCTTTGTGCGCACTGGGAACCCGGAAAGCGTCTTTCAGGGCTGAGGGAATTTAAGGGGCACCCTTTCAGTGCTTGGCGGCCTCGTCCTGGGCGAGCATCCGGGCGACGTTGACCTTCTCCCGGGGCGTGCCGGTGCTCATCTCCTGCCAGGCGTAGTAACCCCAGGCCAGGATCGCCATCGCGCCGAAGGCGAGCCACTGCAACGCGTACGAGAGGTGCGGGCCGAGGTCCACCTCGGGCAGCGGCAGCGCCTTGAGCAGGCCCGGCTGGTCGGGGGACAGGCTGAACACGCCGGGCCTGGCCTGGATACCGGCGACCCGCGCCACCTGCTGGGAGTCGGCCGTGTACAGCTGAACCCTGCCGTCGAGGCGCAGCGGCTCCCGGTTGTCGCGGTCCACCTGGTCGGAGTGTGTCCTGGCCACCAGGTCCACCTCGCCGGTGGGCGGCGCCGGATAGTCGGGCAGCGAGTTGTTCTGGCCGGGTGTCAGGTAACCGCGGTCCACGATGGCGATGCCGCCGCCGGCCAGTTCGAACGGGGTGAGCACCTCGTAGGCGGGCTGGCCCTGCACGACGCGCAACCGCAGCACCACCTCGCCCTTGTCCAGGTAGCGTCCGCGCATCGAGACCTGGTGCCACTCCTGGTCCGGTCCCGGCTGCTGATCGGGACGCAGCAGCCGGTCGATCGGGGTGGGCGTGGAATGCGCCGAGGCCTCGATGGTGGCGTTCGTCAGCTTCTTCTCCTCGTGCCTGCGGAACTGCCAGGGCGCGAGCAGGGTGAAACACAGGGTGGCGAACACGAACACGCCGAGCGTCGCGCCGATCCACCCCGGATGCCGCAGGAACTTCAGTCTCACGCTAGTCACGGTAGCCGAGCGCGTACCCAGTCCAGCAGTTCAGGCATGGCTGCCTCGACCATCTCCAGGGTTTCCTCGAATCCGCGCAGGTCACCGTAGTAGGGATCCGGTACCTCGAGATCGTCGCCGGCCAGCGGGTCGAAGGAGCGCAGTAACCGCACCTTCGCCGGATCGGTGAGCCGTTTCAACGCCCGCGCGTGCCCGCCGTCCAGCGCGACCACCAGATCGGCGCCCAGGTGGTACTCGGTGACCTCGGACGCGCTGTGCCCGGTCGGATATCCGTGATCGGCCAGCACCTTCTGCGCCCGCCGATCGGCCGGGTCGCCCTGGTGCCAGCCGCCGGTACCGGCGCTGGACACGGTCACCACATCGGCCAGGCCTTCCAGTTCCAGCTGGTGCTGGAAGACGAGCGCGGCCATGGGGGAGCGGCAGATGTTGCCGGTACAGACGAAGGTCACGTGCACGAGGGGAGTGTAGGCAGCGACCCATCCGGGACAACCCGGATATACCCCGGTGAATTGTCCCTCCCGGGGAGGACCGCCAAGCCATTCCCCGTGCTGATGTGCCGATGGTGCTGCGGAAACCAGGATTCACCGCATTCCCCTCAACGATGGAGTTCCGCCATGAAGCGCACTGTCCTGGTCGCCCTGACCGCCGTCGCCGCCCTGCCGCTGCTGTCCGCCTGCACCACCTGGAACGAGCGGGTGAACCACGAGCAGCAGGAGACGTACTCCACCGGCGCCGAGTCGCTCCAGAACGACCGGAACACGGCGGCCAAGAACGTGCGATGGGTGCCGTCGGACGCCAGGGACGTCACCATCCCGGCCAAGACGAACGGGCCCGCCGTGGTGCTCAAGTACACCGGCCAGGTCCCTGCCGACTGCAAGGCGGCCACGCCGGTGAACGGCCCCAAGGCCCTGTCCCCGGACTGGTTGCCGAAGGACGTCGAGAAGAAGGCTGACAAGGACTGCGACGGCTTCCAGGTCGGCACCGTCGACGGAGTGGTCTACGGCTGGGTGCGGGCCGAGGAATACAAGAAGGCCGAGTAGCCGGGAGCAGCCGGGGCGGCGACGCCTAGACTGCCGGTTGTGGATGAGCGCGCCGCGTTACGGCATCACGGGGACGCGGAAACCGCTCCCGGCCTGGCCGACTTCGCGGTGAACGTCCGCGCCGACGGCCCGCCGCCCTGGCTGCGGAAGCGACTGCGCGAGACCCTCGACGAGCTGGGCACCTATCCCAGCGCCGACCGCGACCTCCAGGCGCGCGCCCAGGTGGCCCGGCGGCACGGGTGCGAGCCGGACGAGGTGCTCATCCTGAACGGCGCCGCCGAGGCGTTCGCGCTGCTGCCCAGGCTGAACCCCACCCACGCCGTGGTGGTCCATCCCGGGTTCACCGAACCGGAGGTCGCGCTCACCGACGCCGGCATCCGCACCACCCGGGTGCTGCTGGACGAGGCCGACGGATTCACCCTGCACCCCGAGCACGTGCCGCCGGACGCGGACCTGGTGGTGATCGGGAATCCGACCAATCCGACCTCGGTGCTGCATCCGCGCCACACACTCCGGGCACTGGAGCGGCCGGGCAGGCTGGTGGTCGTCGACGAGGCGTTCCTGGACGCGGTGCCCGGGGAGCCGGAGAGCATGATCGGTTCGCCCGGAGTCCTGGTCTTGCGCAGCCTCACCAAGACCTGGTCCCTGCCCGGACTGCGGGCCGGTTACGCCATCGGCGACGCCGAAACACTCCAGGATCTTGCCCGAAGCCGTCCACAGTGGCCGGTCGGCACGCTCACCCTGGAGGCCGTGCGCGCCTGCTGTGAACCGGACGCGGTCGCGGAGGCCGCCGAGGGGGCGGCGGCGCTCGCCGAACAGGCGACGCTGCTGGTCGCGGAGTTGTCCCGGCTGCCGGGTTGTACGGTGTTCCAGCCCAGCGGGCCATTCCTGCTGGTGCGGTTACCGGGCGCGGCGAGCATCCGGGTGCGGCTCCGGGAACGGGGTTTCGCGGTCCGCCGCTGCGACACGTTCCCCGGACTGACCGATGATCATCTGCGGATCGCGGTGCGCCCCGCCGAGCAGGCAAAACCGTTGATCGACGCACTGAGGACACTGGTGGAGGCGGGATGAGCGCGTGGCTGTCCGAGGTGATCGCGGCGCTGGAGACCGCCTATCCACCCGAGCTGGCCGAGAGCTGGGACGCCGTCGGGCTGGTCTGCGGGGATCCGGCCGAGCCGGTGAACTCCGTGCTGATCGCCGTCGACCCCGATGAGACCTGCGTCGACGAGGCCATCGACCTCGGCGTGCAACTGCTGATCACCCACCACCCGCTGCTGCTCAAGGGCGTGCACGGGGTACCGGCCGACGAGCCCAAGGGCCGGATCGTGCACCGGCTCGTCCGGGCCGGCATCGCCCTGTACTGCGCGCACACCAACGCCGACTCCGCCGATCCCGGCGTCTCCGACGCCCTCGCGGCGGCCCTCAACCTGCACGAGCTGCGCCCGTTGCAGCCGATCACCGAGACCACCGGCCTCGGGCGCATCGGCACGCTGCCCGAGCCGGAGCGGTTCGAGGCCTTCGTCCGGCGGGTCGCCGCCGCCCTGCCGGAGACCGCGTGGGGCGTCCGCGGCGCGGGCTGCCCGGACCGGATGATCCGGACCGTGGCCGTCTGCGGCGGCGCCGGCGACTCGCTGCTGGCCGCCGCCACCGCGGCTGAAGTCGACGCGTACGTCACAGCTGATCTCCGTCACCACCCGGCCGGCGAGCACCTCGCCGCGCTGCGGACCGTTCCCGCCCTGGTAGATGTGGCCCACTGGGCCAGCGAGTGGCCCTGGTGCGAACAGGCGGCGGGCGTAGTGCGCCGGAGCCTGGGCGGTACGGTCGACGTTCATGTGTCCACCCGCCGCACGGATCCGTGGAATCACCACGCCGTCGCAGCCGGGAAGAATCAGGGAGGTATGCCAGCGTGAAGGCCGAACCCGGCGCTCAACGCAGGCTGCTCGATCTCGCCGAGATCGACACCGAGTTGACGCAGATCAACCACCGCAGGCGAGCGCTCCCCGAACTGGCGGAGATCGCCGAGGTGGACAAGGCCGTCCGGGACCGCCGTGACGACCTGGTCGCCGCGCAGACCTCGTTCGGCGACATCGACCGCGACGCCAAGAAGCTGGAAACCGAGATCGAGCAGGTCCGGGCCCGCGAGGACAAGGACCGCAAGCTCCTGCAGTCCGGCAGCGTGACCTCGCCGAAGCAGCTGGAGGACCTGCAGCACGAGCTGGCCACCCTGGAGCGCAGGCAGGGCGTGCTGGAGGACGACCTGCTGGAGCTCATGGAGCGCCGGGAGGCCCTGGAGACCGACGTGGTCAAGGCCCAGGAGGCGCTCAGCAGCGTCGAGGCCGGCCTGGCCGACGCCGTGCAGCGCCGGGACCGCGCGTTCGGCGAGCTGGACAACGCCGAGTCGCGTAAGCAGGACAATCGGCGGCTGGTCGCCAAGCAGCTCCCGGAGGACCTGGCCGCGCTGTACGAGCGGATCCGGGGCAAGGGCGGCCAGGGCGCCGCGCTGCTCCAGGCCCGCCGCTGCGGAGCCTGCCGGGTGGAACTGCACGCCACCGCCATGACCGCGCTGCGCGCGCTGGCCGGCAATGACGTCGCCCGCTGCGAGGAATGCGGCACCATCCTGATCCGCACCGGAGAATCCGGCCTATGAGGGTCGTCGTCGAAGCCGATGGCGGCTCGCGTGGCAACCCGGGCCCGGCGGGCTACGGGGCGGTCGTGCTGGACGCCTCCGGTGGCGATGTGCTCGCCGAGGTGGCGGGCTCGCTCGGCGTCACCACGAACAACGTCGCCGAGTACCAGGGGCTGATCGCCGGGCTGCAGTCGGCGTTGAAACTGGGTGCCACCGACATCCAGGTGCGGATGGACTCCAAGCTGGTCGTGGAGCAGATGAGCGGCCGCTGGCAGATCAAGCACCCGAACCTGCAGCCCCTCGCGCAGAAGGCGATGTCCCTGGTCCACCAGGCACATCGGGTCGAGTTCGGCTGGATCCCCCGCAAGGACAACGCGCACGCCGACCGGCTGGCCAATGAGGCAATGGATGGGGACCGTGGCTGATCGTAAAACCTGGACCGGCGCGACCGGCCTGCCCACCCGCATGCTGCTCGTCCGGCACGGCCAGACCGAGTACTCCGTGCAGCGGCGGTACTCCGGCCGCGGCGATGTGCCGCTGACCGAGCTGGGCCACTGGCAGGCCGAATCGGTCGCCGGGCGGATCTCCGACATGGAGGACGCCGATGACATCGTTGCCGTCGTCTGTTCCCCGCTGCTCAGGGCCCGGCACACCGCGGAGGCCATCGCCGAGCCGCTGGGGCTGCCGATCACCATCTACGAGGGCCTGATCGAGACCGACTTCGGCAAATGGGAGGGCATGACCTTCAGCGAGGCCGCCGATCTCGACCCCAAGTTCCACCGCAAGTGGCTGTCCGACGCCTCGGTGAAGACGCCGGGCGGGGAGAGCTTCGAGCAGGTCTACCAGCGGGTCGCCGACGTGTGCGACCTGATGCGGCAGACCTACGCCGGCAAGCCGGTTGTGGTGGTCAGCCATGTCACGCCGATCAAGACGCTGCTCCGGCTCGCCCTGGATGCCGGCCCCTCGCTGCTGTACCGGCTGCACCTGGACCTCGCCGCGCTGTCCATCGCCGACTTCTACCCGGACGGCAACGCCAGCGTCTCGTTGATCAACGACACGTCACATCTCAGCTAGCCGGGTCGTCTGTGGCGCGGCGACCATCGCGGCCATGTTCCGCATGCCGCGCTCCCACAGCGGATCCCACGCCGTCCGCACGGCGGCCCGGGCACTCTCCGGATCGCCTGCGGTCACGGCCGCGGCCAGTTTCTCGAAGCCACTCATCTCGCGCAGCTGGGTGGCGATGGCCGGGGTGGACACCTCGGTGCACGGGATCAGCACCGACATGATGTTGTGGCACATCAGCTGGAACACCGGCGATCCGCAGTTGTCGATCATCAGCTTGCTGATGTCCACCAGCGCCCAGTGCCGCTCGTTCAGGTCCTCGGCCGCGTACATGCCCTCGACCAGCCTCGTCAGCCGGGGGCCGATCCGCGGTCCGGCGTGCGCGGTGGTCAGCACCGCCAGCTCGGGCCAGAGGTGTTTACACGCGGCGTAGATGTCGCCGAGCACCCGGAAATCCTGGCGTTTGCCCTGGAAGGTCAGCTTCGGCAGCAGCTCCAGGCCGCCGGACCGGCTCCGGTGCGGATCGGTACCGAGCAGGCCGGCGTGCTTCAGCCGGTCCAGGCACAGCTGAGTCGCCTCGATCGAGGTGCCCAGCCGTTCGGCCAGCTGGGCCGCGCTGGACGTCCGTCCATTGTGGTCCGGACCCGTGTCACCGAACAGTTCCTCGAACACCGCCTCGAGGACTGCGTCATTCTCCGCACCTCGTCCCACCACATTGACCAACATCGCACATCCTCCGGTAAACGGAAAGATGCTGTCCGATCACTGTCCACGGGATTCGGCGTCGGCCGCGCGGTACAGGTCGTTGCACACCGTGATGGCCAGCTGGCAGGACGGTCCGACCAGGTCGGCGGCCAGATCCCTGGCCCGCTCGCCGTCCCGGATGGCGATCGCGTCGATCAGCGAGTTCTTGGTCTCGTGCCTGATCTGCGCCTGGTCGGGCAGGATCGCCAATATCGGCACGCACAGGTCGAGCACGCCCCGCAGGTTGTTGGCCGCCAGCCGGTAGACGGTGTTCTGCGAGCCCTCGGCGACGCAGTGCCAGAAGTCGATGGTCAACCGGTAGAACCGGGTCCGGTCCTCGGTCGCGGCCAGGAGCCGCTGGATGTCCTCCAGGGCCGTCGAGGTGTCGGTCGCGGTCTGGGTCGCGCACAGGCCCGCCGCCTCCGGCAACAGGTGCTGGGCCACCTCGAAGATGCTGCGCATCGCGATGAAGTCGGCCGGCTTGCCGGTGAACAGCTGCGGGATGGCCTCCAGGCCGTTGCGCGAGCGGTGGAACCGGGCCTTGCGCCTGCTGCCCACCACGGTGGTGTCCAGCACGCCGGCCTTGGTCAGCTGGCGCAGCGCCTGGTGCACCTCCGGCTGCGGCACGCCGAGCCGTTTCGCGATGATCGTCTCGTGGGTGAACACCAGGTGCACGCCGCCGGTGGGGCTGGTCAGCTGCTGCCCGAAGACCGCGTCCAGCACCAGGTTCGAGTCGACGTCGGGCTCAGTCATGTGGTCTCACCATCCCGGCGCAGAATTCGATGCCGCTGTCCCAGATCCGGTCCCAGCAACGCCTCGCCGCGTCCTGTGCACACTGTGGATCACCGGATACAACGGCTTCGGCCAACTCCCGGTAACGGTCGGTTGAACGCAGGGCGGAGGCGATCACCTGGGTACCCACCTCGACCAGCGGTGTCAGCACGGAGAGAATGTTGTTGGCCAGCAACTGGAACACCGGTGAGCCGGAGTTGTCCACCAGCCAGTTGCTCATCTGCAGGATCAGCCAGTGCCGCTCGCGCAGATCCTCGGTGGCGTCCATCCGGTCCACCAGCCGGTGCAGCCCGGCGGCGACCTCCGGGGCACACCGCTCGGCACACAGCCCGGCCAGAATCGGCCAGATCAACCGGCAGGAGGCGTAGACGTCGCCGAGTACCCGGAAATCGTGCCGGGAACCGCGAAAGACCAGCTTGGGCAGCATTTCCAGGCCCGCGGTGCGACAGTCCACGTTGTCCCCGGCGGCCAGGCCGGCCCGAGCGAGTCGCTCCAGGGACAGCCTTGCCGTCTCCACCGAGGAACCCGTCTTCTCGGCCACGAGTTCCACGCTGGGGAACTGTTCGCCGAGCTCAGCGGAGGTGTCGCCGAACAGTTCGTCGAACACGGCCTCCAGCACGGCATCGGACTCCACGCTGCGCTCAGCCACGGGTAGCAACATTACACAGTTTGTAGCAACGTAAAAGATATAGTTGTTGCATTATCTCCGCTGCTCGAACAGCGGCCGGACGGCGCGCTGGAACGGTGTCTCGTCCCGGATCGCCTGCCAGAAAAGGAAAGCCGCTATACCCGGGATGATCAGCAGCAACGGCCAGACGAGCAGCAGCCACCAGCCGTCGCCCATCGCCTCGGCCATGCTCATCGAGGGCAGCACCAGCAACACGGAGAAGAACGCCGCACCCAGGATGAAGCCCGCGATTCCTTCTACCAGGTCCAGGAATTCGTCGGCCTGATCGATCATGAGCTCGATGATCAATCGGAACAGGCCGAGGACCGCTGCCGCGGCGAACGCGATGCCGAGAACCAGCAGGCTGAAGCCCCAGGTGCTCCTCCCGAGGTGGTCGATCAGCTGCAGCAGCCAGGTCCAGCCGATGCCGATCCAGCGCGCGACCCGGTCGTACAGCCACTCGCCGTAGGGCAGGGCCCAGCGCCAGACCGCGGTGATCCAGCGCCAGGGAACCGTGAGCCAGCGCAACGGCTGCCAGGTGAATCCGGTGCTGGGGAAGAACATCCGGTGCAACCGGTCCACGCCGTAACCGAGCAGCAGCGCCCCCTCCAGGCCGGCCAGCACGATCAGGACCCAGGTGCCGATGGGCAGGCGATCGTCGTTGTCCCGCAGCCGTCGCCACTCGTCTACCCGGGGCTGTCCGAAGGCGAGGCTCTGCAGGATCTGCGCCCGGCGCGGCTCGGCCAGCCCGTCCAGCGGCACCTCGGGGTCGGCCGGGCGGCGTGGATCCACCAGGTCGAGGGCGACACCGATCCGCGGGTCGAGCGGGGTGCCCGCCGCCTCCCGGGCGGCCAGGATCGAGCTGAGCTTGCCGATCACCAGCTGGGCCACCGGGGTGTCGGCCATCGGCACGCCGACCCACTGGTACTCGGGGACTCCCCGCCGGTCGCCGGGCTCCCAGCCGGCGAACTCGACGTCCGGGTCGGTTCCGGTGAGGACCTCGCCGAGCAGCCCGGCGGCGCGGGTGGCCAGTGCGGTGTCGGCCGACCACAGCATGTCGGCCAACGCGTGGATGGCGGCGGGCGTGTCGATCATCGCCAGGCCGTCGGCCCCGTCCGCATTGCCCTGTTCCGCCAGCTCGACAAAGGTCTCCACCGCGACGTCGCGCAGTTCCACGAGGGCGTTGAACGCCTCGGCCCGATCCGCCTGACCGGCCAGGATCCGTGCTGCCTCCACCGTCCCGGTGACCGCCAGCGCGTCGGCGGCGACCTCATGCCGATCGTCGTCCCGCTCGGTCAGTTCGGCGCCCAGGTGCGCGAGTACCCGCTGGGCGGCCGGGCCGGGACCGGCGGCGGCGATACCGAACGCCCGCGCCGCGCCTTCCCGTCCCTGGGCGGCGGTGATCAGCCGATCCACCAGGTCTCCCGGCACCTCGCGCGCTTCGCCGAGGCACTCCACCGCGACGACCGGCGCGGTGTCGAGGAGCCCGGTCAGCAGGGGAGTGACGTCCTCGTGCCCGCCGCACCAGAGCACCACGGATTCCTGCCAGCGGCTCGGGTCGGCGGTGAACCGGCGCAGCAGATCAGCCGGGTCGGTCAGTGCCTGGGCGGTGAGGAACTCCTGGAAGGTGAGGTGGGTGAACTCGTAGCCGAGGTTCTCCGACCGGTGCAGCAGCCCGCTGTGCTCGACGATCTCCCGCAGCAGCCCCCGCGCGTACGGCCGGTCCACGTCGAGCCGTTCCCGGACGACGAGTTCGGCCGCCTCCGCGTCCAGGGTGAGCGAATCCGGTTGCTCCTGGGTGCGCAGCGCCAGTTGCTGGAGGACGAGGTGCTTGTCCTGGGCCCGGTCCGGGTCCGCGCCGCCCTCCCCGGGGCGGCGGTCCAGCAGCCAGCCGACGACGTCCTGGTAGAACTGGGCGCGCGAGGTCGGGAAGCCGATCTCCTTGCGCGCGCCGTAGACGCTGGTCATCAGCGTGAGCAGCAGCGGGGTGCGGGCCAGTTCCAGCAGCCGGGGCGTGGTGAACAGCGCGCCGGTCAGCCGGTCCGCCTCGGCGGGCCGGTCGGCGAACCGGGTGCGGACGAACCCGTGCACCAGATCGTCGTCCAGGCCGGCCAGCCGGACCTGATGGGTGGCGCTCCACAGCTGCGCCTCGCGCACCGAGCTGCGGCAGGTGACGATCAGCGGGCACTTCGGGTAGTCGGTCTTGAACTCCAGGATCTGGTGCGCCACCGCCGACCGGCGTGCCGAGCCGACCTCGTCCAGGCCGTCCAGAAGCAGCAGCAGATCGCCGCGTTCCAGGGTATGGCTGACGAACTTGTCGTTCTGGAAGAACCCGGCCGGCTTGAGCTTCTCGGTGATCCGGTGCTGCAGGCTGCGGTCGGACAACTCCAGCGTGCGCAGCTCGATGATCAGCGGCATCGGGTCGTTCCGGTGCTCCCAGCCCTTGTCGGCGAACGTGTGCGCCAGGTGCCGCAGCAACATCGACTTGCCCGCGCCCGGATCCCCGGTGACCACCAGATGCCGGTGCCCGTCCATCACGGCGTCGATCGGCTGCGGCGCCGGATCGGCGTCCAGCACCCGTACCGGCAGATACGCCTCGGACATCGGCCTGCTGTGCTGCGGTTCGAAGACCTGCGGCGACTCGAAGCTGGCGTACTTTTTGCGCAGGGAGGTCCGGTAGCGCGCCATGCCGTAGGCCTGCAGCGAGCGGAACCGGGCCAGGTAACCGATGAGCAGCTTGCCCAGCGGGCCGAAGCCCTTGGACAGGAACGTGTTCATCTCAGTGGCTGGCTTCGAGTGACCGGGCGACGGCGATCACCGGGTCGCACAGCAACGCGAGCAGCCGCCTGGCCAGGGCGCGGGACAGCTCGATGTCCGTCTCGGCGATGGCCTCGGCCAGCTCCAGGTAGAGATCACCCCGGCGCAGGCCGGGGGCCATGGTGGGGGCGAGCAGCCCGGCACACGGATCGGCCACGACACGCAGGTTATTGGTGATCACGGCGAACAGGGAAGAGTCCGTACCCGAACCGGTACGTTGCCAGAACTCGAACGACAACTCGTACCGCTGGCAGAGGTCCTCGGTGGAGTCCAGCGCCGCGGCGACGCTGCGCAGCCCGCTGCGCAGCGAGTTGGTCACCCGCGCCGCGGCCAGCGCGGCGAGCTCGGGACCCATCCGCTGGCAGAGCTCGTACACGCCACGCATCAGCGTGTAGTCGTGCCGGGTGCCGGTGAAGGTGATCTGGCGCAGCAGATCGAGGCCCTCCGAATTACGGCCGATCCGGCCCTTGCCGGGCTGGTACAGGCCCGCCCGGGCAAGGCGGTCGAGGGTCTCGTGCACGGCCTGTGGGCTGACGCCGAAACGATCCGCGAGGAGCTGCTCGTTGGGGTAGGGCTCGTCGGATTCGGCGAACACCTGCCCGAACACGGTGTCCAGCACGGCGTCGTGCTCCACCGGGTCTGTTGCCATGAGTCGACACTGTAGACTGATCAGCCGGGCGAGTCGGACGGGCGACCGCGTTGTCGGAGCGATCCGATGCCGAGGAAAGTCCGGACTCCACAGGGCAGGGTGGTTGCTAACGGCAACCCGGGGTGACCCGCGGGACAGTGCCACAGAGAACAGACCGCCCGGTGCCTCGTGCACCGGGTAAGGGTGAAACGGCGGTGTAAGAGACCACCAGCGCCCCGGGTGACCGGGGCGGCTAGGTAAACCCCACCCGGAGCAAGACCAAGAGGACCGGCTGTTGTCATCGGCTGGTCTGCGCGAGCGTTCGAGGGCTGCCCGCCCGAGCTCGCGGGTAGGTCGCTTGAGCCCGTCGGCAACGGCGGGCCTAGATGGATGGTCGCCGACTACAGGATCCGGCTTATAGCCGAGTCGCTCGTTTTGGGTGCCCCCTGTCCGCAGAAAGCGCGGACCGGGGGCACTCGCGTTGTGTCTTGTGGGGGTCGGCCCCCACACCCCCAGCCGGAGGGGCTTTGCCCCCCGGACCCCCCACGCCATCTGGTTCGGGGTGGCTTCTTCGTTGTTGTTCTTGTTGTTCTTCTTCGTTTCGGGCTGGGGGCGGAGTTTGGGCGTTCTCCTGCCGAGTTCTTCATCTCGGCCACCATTCGATGTGTTCGTTTCCTACTCATCGATTTGTGAGGACCGTTCGATGCGCAAGATCCTGCTGGCCGGTGCCGCTGTACTGATGTCTCTGTCCCTGGCCCCGTCGGCGCAAGCCGAGCCCGAGCGTGGCTGCAACCGTTCGCAGTACGGCGTGGACTGCTGGGCGACGCACACATCGGATGCCGGCTACAAGTACCGGCTCAGCCTGGGCGTCCGGCACGCAGGCGAGAACACCGTCGTCGGCCAGACCACCGCGGCCAGCGAGATCTGGCTGGACCGCGCCCGGCCGGGCGGCGGCTGGGACCAGATGTACAAGACCGGCGGCAGCCACACCGGGGTGCACCCGCACGAGGGTCGCAGCTGGCGGACCTGTGCGAGCTACGGCAGCCGGATCACCTGCACCGACTTCTCCTAGGTCACCCGGGCTCGATGCAGTAAGGGGCACCCTTCCCGCGTTGAACGCAGTGAGGGTGCCCCTTACCGCATTGAGCGCAGTGAAGGGCACCCTTACTGCATCAGGCGGCTAGGGCACCTGGACCGGCGCCGTGGCGCAGTCGGTGTGCGGCCATGGGAGGCTGGGGAAGCCCTCGGACAGGTGGTGGAACTGGCCGTCGACACCCAGACAGGCGTGGTCGTGCAGCTGGATCACACAGCTGGCGAAGTCGCCTCCCAGGCTCCCGGCGCACGGGTGGTGGTGTGCCGAGGCGGCTGGTGCGAAGGCGGCGGCGAAGGTGGCCGCTGCGGCGAACGAGACGGCCATGCCGAGGGCGCGGCGAACGGTGCGGTGCATCCCGGTTCCTCCCGTGAGTGGTGCGAGCCACTCACGCTAGGTCAACGGGTGATCACGCGCCGTGTGAGTCACTCGACCGGGAAGCGGTGCGGCGGCGCTGCTGCCGAGAGCACACCAGCGCCGCCACGAGCAGGTGACTCGGTCAGTGCTGTCCGGACGGCATGCCCGGGATGAACCCGCCACCGCCCGGCTTGAACGGACTGAACTGTCCGCCGATGTGGTTCAGGAAGTCGTTCACGCCCGGCGGGACTCCGGGCGGTCCCGGATCGGCCGAGGCGGCGGTGGCGCCGAGCGCGGTGAACAACAGGGCGGCGGCGAGGGTGGTGGCGATGCGGCGAGACATCTGTGGTCCTCCAGGTTGACGGACGGGCCTAGGCGAGGAAGCCGAGAAGCCGGTAGAACGCCTCCACGTAGGAGCCGATGTGCTCGATGAAGCCGAAGATCGGATCCAACGGGGTGGAGGTGGCACCGGTCTGGGCCGCCGATGCCGCGCTCGCCGGTCCACTCAGCGAAACGGCCACTGTGAGGGACAGCACAAAGGCGGCGAATGCCCTCGTCGCACTATATCGGTTCACGATGCCTCCAGTCGGGGATTGGTTCGTGGCGCAATAGCAGCAAGAAGTGCGGGTTCGCAGCGATAGTTGGCACCATAAAGAGTGACATAACCCCTCGAATGGCCCAGTCAAAGGGACCAATTGTCACTGAATGTCGAGAAGATTCGACTGCGTACCGGCATCGAGCGCCTACGCACCGTGTCCACCGATGACTTGCTCGGTACAGAAAACCGTTCCGGTCACTGCGGCGAAGGTGTTGATGATCGCCTACCCGCCGCAGGGCGAGCGGGTGATCACCGGTAATCTGTGCGTGCCAAGTCCCTCGAATACACCAGGTTGCGAAGGTTTGCGCACGTTCCGTAGTCGCATCACGAGCAGGCGGGTGAACCTCTCTGGCAACAGGGAGAAACCCGCGTCGGTCCTTCACTGTGGTCAGGGACCGTCTCATGATGGGGCTGTCGGGTGGAACGTGAGCTGGGCCGACGGGTGCGTCGAACGCGTGCTCGGGCCTACACCTTGTGACCGCGGCATGTTCTACTCGTATCGCCACCCAGTACCGAAGTGTCCAGCCAGAGCAGTCCGGCAGGCTCACCGCGGTATGACCCCTCGGGAGTAAGCAATGACCGCGCTCTTTCTCGACATCGTGCAGCAGAGTGCCGACATCGTGGCGCAGCAGAACAATGGCGAGTTCACGACCAATAACCTGAGTGACTGGATCGTGAAGAACCTGGTCCCGCTGCTGCTGCTCACCGTGGCGCTGTTGCTGCTGTGGCTCGGTGGTGGACGTGGTGACAACGCGGGTGTCATGAAGCGAGTCGGTGGCGTCTTCGTGGCTTTGGCGATCATCGGCATCGCGGTCAACCCCGGGTCTGGCGCCAAGATCGGTTCATGGCTCGCCGGCCTGTTCGGCGGGTGACGCTTCGTGCGAATACGCACTGATGACGAGGTCTACCGAGTAGATGCGGTGTGGCTCGGACCGCCTCGTGCCACTTTCCCCTGGCGTGCCCGCTATGTCTCGTGGGGCGTTGGTGTCGCGGTATTCCTCGTAGTTCTCACCGTGGAGCGGAACATCGGTATCGGCTTCAGCTTCTTCTCCACGGCCTGGGCAGTGGTCATCACCATCCTGCTGACCAGGTTCCTCACTTCCCGGATCAGTCATGAGCGTCCCCTGGGCGCCGTCGCGCAGATGTTGCAGCGCGAGCTGACCGCACCCCGTCAGACCACCGGTGGCGCCGGTGGAGCGGTCAGTGCGGCCCGGATCAGGGTCCAGCCCACGCGCCCACGCTCCCGTTCGGCTCAGCGTCGCGACAAGCGCCAGCAGGCGCAGCGGCAGGCTGGCCGAAGCAATTCCCGTAACAAGGAGGTCCGCGGTGTTCGGACGACCGCGCCGTCGAAACGATCGTGAAGCCGACACGTTCGGAGCGGCGCGCCAGCCCCAGCGCAACCGGGTAGAGGGGCAGGGCCGCCGAGGCTCTGGAACGCACCGGCGGGTGGACGCCGCGATGAACGCGCGCAAGGCCGAGGCCAAGCGGGGTAAACGGCTGTCCGGTGAGACCGACGTACCCCGCTACACCCCGGAGATCGCGCTGCGCAGCATCGACGGTCACCTGGTGCGCACCGGGCAGGACGTTTACGCCTGGTACCGCCTCGCCCCGCAGCGCTGGTCGTTCCGGTCCGACTCGCAGCGCCAGGACCTGATCCACGCGATCGCCGGCCAGTACGCCGAGCTCCAGGGCCGCTGGATGCACCTGCGGGTCACCACCCGGCCGTACCCGATCCGGATGTGGGCCGAGGCGCACGTCCACAATGCGGTGAACCGGCTGCCGGATGTCCGCAACGCGCTGAGCTTCGACGACTACATGATCGGCGAGCAGCAGCAGCTGATGGGCCGCTCCATGGCGGAGAAAGAGGTCTACCTGGGTGTCCAGGTGCAGACCCGGAACATGATGGACCGCGCGGTGGAGAGCGCCGCCCCGCTGCTGCGCAAGATCTTCCCCGAGGCGGTCGACGCCGAGCTGATCGCCATCGACAGCGAGGTCGAGCACCTCGACCTGGTCATCGGCTCCGCCGGCCTGGAAGGCCGCCCGGTCACCGCGGACGAGATGTCCTGGCTGATGCACCGGTCCTGCTCGCTCGGCCTGCCCGCACCGCGGAATCTGCCCGCCGTGCCCGGCGCCGAATGGGAGCCGGAGGACCTGGCCAGCTTCACCGACGCCGCCGACTTCTACCAGGAGCCGTACTCCCCGACGGTCACCGTGCGCGGCCGGACCGGCTCCAACGCCGGCACCACCCGGCACGTCGCGGTGCTCACCGTCGGCCAGATGCACGGCCTGCAGATCCCGGAGACCGACGACCCGTGGGTGCAGCGCGCCGACCGGCTGCCCGCCAGCGTGGAGTGGTCCGCGCGGATCTACGTGCGTCGCCCGGAGGACGTGGCCGGTGAACTCGCCCGGCAGATGAACAAGGTGCGGTCCCAGGTCAAGCACTACACCGACGAGCACGAACTGGAGCCGCCGCAGTCCCTGGCCCGGCAGGCGGCCCGGGTGCTGGAGATCGACGACGAGATGACCAGCGGCTTCACCGCGCTGGCCACCCGCGTCCGATCCTGGTGGCGGCTGGCCGTCTCCGGCACCAGCGAGCGGGACGTGCTGCGGCAGGCCCAGCAGCTGCTGGACCTGTACAAGCCGAAGATCGCCATCGAGCACCCCGAGGCGCAGTACGCCATGGCCCGGGAGTTCATCCCCGGCGAGCCCCTCGCGAACGGCGCCTACCTGCGTCGCGGATCCGTGGTGTGGGCGGCGTCCTCGGTGCCCACCGCGACCGCCGAGGTCGGCGACCGGCGGGGCATCCTGCTCGGCGAGACCTGCACGGCCACCCGGCGTCCGGTCGCCTGGGACCCGTGGATGGCGCAGGAGATCCGCGACTCCTCCGGCCTGACCGCGATGGTCGCCGGCCTGGGTGGCGGTAAGTCCTTCCTCGGCGGCGGCATCGTCTACAAGACGCTGCGCGCCGGCGCGCACTGGACGCTGCTCGACCCCTCCGGCCCCCTGGGTCAGCTGTGCGACCTGCCGGAACTCAAGCCCTACGCCCGGCTGATCAACCTGATGAACGCCGACGCGGGCATCCTGAACCCGTACCGGGTGGTCGCCGAGCCGCTGCTGGAGCACTTCCTCGACGAGGAGGACCCCGAGCGCGCCTGGCGCCGCGAGCGGGCCCTGGCCGCGGCCACCCGTCGTCGCCTGGTGCTCGACGTGCTGGCCGGCCTGCTGCCATACGAGGTGGCGAGGCTGCCGCAGACCCGGATCGTGCTGCTGCGTGCGGTGCGGACCGTCGGCGGCCGGCCGGACGCGCATCCCGGTCTGGTCTTCGAGGCGCTGCGCCGGGACGCCGGAGAACACCACGAGCACGCGGTGGTGGTCGCCGACTTCCTGGACGAGATGCGCGAGCGGATGTCGCTGCTCATCCCGGAGGACGACGCCGACCCGTACTCGATCGCCCGGGACGACCGGCTCACCGTGCTCACCATGGCCGGCCTGGCGCTGCCCAAGGACGGCGTCAGCCGCGAGCACTGGACCGACGCCGAGTCGCTCGGCGTGGAAATGCTGAACCTGGCGGCGTGGCTCACCCAGCGGGCGATCTACGAGCGGCCCAAGGACCAGCGCAAGGGTGTCTGGATCGACGAGGCGTTCTTCCTGTCCGAGGTGCCCACCGGTCGCGTGCTGATGAACCGGTTCGCCCGAGACTCGCGTAAGTGGAACGTGCGGGTGCTGCTGTCCAGCCAGCTGCCCGCCGACTTCCTGCGCATCCAGGGCTTCAACACGCTGCTCGACTCGGTGTTCGTCGGCCGCCTGGACGACGATGACGCCCAGGCCGACGCGCTCCGCCTGCTCAAGGTGCCGGTCGGTGCCGGTTACGAGCAGGTCGTCGCCTCCCTCGGCCGCCGCCCCGGCGGCCAGCGCACCACCACCGAACGGGACAAGTCGCCGAGGCAATTCATCTTCGGTGACGGTGCCGGCGGCGTGGAACGCATCCGGATCGACTTCAGCGGGCAGCACCTGGAATCACTGCGCCAGGCCATGGACACCACGCCTGACGCCCAGCGTGAACTGCCCGAATCCCGCAAGCAGATCGCCGTGCCCGCCCCCGAAGGCCTGCTCGGCGAACTGCCCGAGGCCCCTCCCGGTGACCAGTCTGCCGCTGGCCGGGAGCTGGCCAGCGGAAACGGCCAGACCAACGGTCACCATGACGATTTCGACCCGGATGACATGGAGCACCTCGAGGCGGCTGTGGAGGCGGAATTGGACGCGCAGATCGGGTCCCGCTTGGACGGCGTGGAAGGTGAGCCGACAGCCCCGGCCGGTAAACCCGGCCCCGGCGGCCGGGACGCGGCGTGATCGCCGTTTCAGCTCGGCGTCGCTCCAGGTGGGCGGCGCTGCTGTTGGTCATCTTCGCCCTGGGCGTGCAGACCGTCATGGGTGTGCCCGCCCAGGCCGCGCCCAGTGTCTGTAAGGAGGCGCCCAACCCGGGGCGCCCCAACTCCGGCATGGTCGGCGCGCTGGACCCGGTGACCGGTTCCAAGGGTTTGAAGGACAGCGTCTACCGCGAGGTCGGTTACTCCGGTCTGAACTGGTACACCTACGACCTCGGGTGCGGCCCGGAAGGCGTGACGAACCCCAACGCGTACCTGGACACCTGGTCTGGCAACCAGGTGTTCAACATCGCCAAGGTGATGGTCGGAACCACGAACTCGTTGCACGCCGAGCTGACCGACGGCACGCTGCTCAAGCCGCTCGACGACATGATCACGACGGGGTCGAACGCGCTCTACAACACGGTGTTCACCCCGTGGTTCGGCATCGCGGCACTGATCCTGGCGATCATCATGTTCCGCAGTATCTGGCGTGGCGACCTGGCCACCATCAGCCGCAAGGGGCTGTGGGCGATGGCCGGCCTATGGGTGGCCACCGCCACCTATCTGACGCCGCTGATCTACACCAGTCTGCTGGACGAGATCTTGGTCAAGGGCACCGCGCAGGTGCAGTCGGGCTTCCTCAGCGAAGCCGGCCTCAGCACCTCGGAGAACTCGCTACCGACCCTGTTGCACGAGAATGTCGTGTACCGGAACTGGCTGCGGGGCGAGTTCGGCAGCCCGGACGCCCCACAGGCCAAGGACCTCGGCCGTGACCTGGTCCGGGCGCAGAGCTGGACGGTGGAGGAAGTCCGCAACAACCAGGACGCCGGTTCCCCAGACGAGAAGAAGAAGAAGTTCGAGGAGATCGCCAGCAAGACCGGCTCCACCTACGGCTACTTCAAGGGCACCGAAGGCAGCCGGCTGGGCACCGGATTCCTGGCCCTGTTGCAGGCGCTCGCCTTCACCCTGTTCCAGCTGCTGGCCAAGGCCAGCATCCTGCTCGGACAGGTGTTGTTGCGGGTGCTCATCCTGACCGGACCGATCATCGGCCTGATCGCGATCCTCTACCACGACATCCTGCGCACCGTGGGCCGCATGGTCGGCTCGGCGCTGCTCAACGTCCTCGTGCTGGCCGCCATGGCCGGCCTGCACACGATGATGCTCACGGCGATCTTCAGCCCGAACAGCAGTCTCACCCTGGTCACCCAGGTGTTGCTGGCCGGGCTGGTCACCCTGGTGTTCCTGCTGGTGGGCAAGCCGGTGCGGCGGATGTGGCAGATGGTGGAGCTGTCCGTCGGCGCGATGTCCTCCACGTTGCCCGGTGCGCCCAGCGGGGGCTTCTGGTCCCGGTTCGGCGGCAGGCCCAACGGGCCGACCGCGCAGGACGACTTCTGGGACTCGGTGCGGGGCACCGACCCGGACGATGTGGGCGTGGCGAAGCGTTCCACCCGTCGCCGGTCCCGGCCCGAGGCGCTCAATCCGGTGATCTCCGGGGCCCGCAGCGTGCACCCGGAACTGGTGGCCGAACGGTCCACCGCGACCGCGCTGCCGCCGGCCCGCCCGGTCACGCAGGCCGCGTTGCCCGCGGCGCCGATCGTCCGGGAGCGCACCGGCGAGGACGCCATCGTGGTGCCGTCCCGGTTGAACCACCGGCCGGAGAGCAGGCCACAGGCGATCGCCCGCCGCTCGGAGATGGAGACGGTGGCCGGCCGCCCGGCCTGGGTGGTCTACCGGCCGTCGCGGGGACTGGAAGTCCGAGACACTGAACGCTAGAGCCCTAAGGAGCCCGACCGATGCCGATCCGCACTCACCGTGGCCGGTCCGCGGTGTACCGCAGGTTCTGGGGCTGGCCGCTGCGCTCGCCCAGGCACCTGGGTATGGCGATCATCGGTCTTCTCGTGGTGGCCACAGCGGTCAGCTACGCGTTGCCGGATAAGAAACCGGACTCGGGGCCCGTGATCGGCGGCGGGTCGTCGATCACCTCGGTGCCCACCGCGGTGGACACCTCCGCGACCATCCCGCCCCGGGTTTCCGGGCTGCGCACCAACACGCCGTCCATCGCCCCGCCGAAGACCGCCGCCCCTGATCCCGCGGGTGTCGCGGTCGCGGTGAACTGGGCCAAGGCCTGGGTGAACCACCCCGAGGGCGTCACCGGTGAAGCCTGGCTGGAGGGCCTCAAGCCCTACACCACCGACGAGTTCTTGCCGCAGATGAAGTCGGTCGACCCGAAGAACGTCCCGGCGAGCAAGGTGACCGGGGAGGGCACGGCGGCCGAGTCCTTCGTCGGGTCGATGAAGGTCAGGGTCCCCACGGACGCCGGGAACATCGAGATCGAGGTTGTGAAGACCCCGCAGCAGGGCTGGCGGGTCGACAACTACCAGAAGGTGTGAGGGGGGCGAGGTGTTCAAACGCTTTTTCCGCGGGTGGATGATCGCCGTCATCGCGTTCGGCGGCATCGTCATGCTGATCGTGTTCGGTGCGCTCGCCGTGTTCCTGGGTGGGGTCGGCCAGAACACCTCGATCCTGAACCTCGGCTTCGGCGCCTGCACGCCGGCGCTGGCCCTGGCCACCGGGGTCGGCAACGCCGACCAGGGCCGGACCGACGCCACGAATCTGGGGCCGGACTCGCTGGAGATCGTCGGCAAGATCATCATCATCGGCAAGCAGCGCAATATCGGGCCGCGCGGCTGGCAGGTGGCGATCCAGGCCGGCCGGCAGGAATCCGGGCTGAAGAACCTGACCTACGGTGACCGGGACTCGCTGGGCATCTTCCAGATGCGCCCGTCCATGGGCTGGGGCACGGTCGCCCAGGTCACCAACGTCGAGTACCAGATCAACAAGTTCTACGACGTGCTGCTGGGCATCCCCGAGTGGGAGAAGCTGAACCCCGGCGACGCGGCCCAGCTGGTGGAACGCTCCGCCTTCCCCTTCGCCTACGCGCGCTGGGAGTCGATGGCCGCGATCCTGGTGGCCGAGCTGGGGCAGGTCGCCGACTTCACCGGCTGCGCCGGTCTGGCCGCGCCCACCGAGATCGCCAAGACGGCCATCGCGTTCGCCAAGGCGCAGCTCGGCAAGCCATACGGCTGGGGCGATACCGGCCCGAACTCCTTCGACTGCTCCGGCCTGATGCTGCGGGCTTTCGAAGCCGCCGGGATCAAGATCATGCGTGTCGCCAACGATCAGTACGACTCGGGTGTCAAGGTTCCGGTGAAGGACGCCCAGCCGGGGGACATGCTGTTCTATTCGACGGACATCTCGAACTCGCGCGCCATCCACCACGTGGTGATGTACCTGGGCAACGATCAGCTGATCGAGGCCCCCACCGAGGGCCAGAACGTCAGTGAGCGCAAGGTCAACTGGAACGAACCGGAACTGATGCCCTACGCGGTACGCCCGGGCGCTTAGGAGGCTGACATGTCGAGCACCTACAACTCCGATCCCATTCAGCGGCCGGCGGGCCCGCCCGCGTCCAGCACGCCGATCGCGGACTACCTGGCCAACGCCCGGCTCGGGGTCGACCCGAACTACGTCACCGTGCCGCGGGGCCTGGCCGAGAGCATGCCCCTGGCCTGGCAGCAGCAGTTCGTGAACCTGATGGCCGAGTTCCACCAGACCTTCGCCCACCTGCCGTGGCCGGTGTACCGGGTCGTCCCCAGCCGCCGCGAGCGCCTCGTGGACCTGGACGAGGAGCAGCTGGCCGAGGTCGGCTGCATGGTGGAGATCGACGGCAACGGCGAACTCGTCTACCGCGAGCGCAACGGCCGCCGGATCGACGCCCCGCAGGAGAAGCAGGTCCTGGTGAGCTGCCTGGACCCGCTGCCCAAGCAGGGCCCCGGCGGTCAGGTTCCGCCACCTCCGCCGCCGCGTCAGTGGTAGACATATTCGCATGAGCCGTGATGACGAGTGGTACTTCTGCCTGAAGCACAACACCGCGGAGCCGGGCGCCGGATGCCGCTCGGTGGACCGGCTCGGCCCGTACCCGGACAAGGCGACCGCCGAGCGTGCGCTGGAGATCGCCCGCGAGCGGACCAAGGCCGAGGACGCGAAGGACCGTAAGGACAGCTGGGACGAGGACTGATGTCGAACAGTTTCTGCAGATTCTGCAAGGAGCGCAGAATCTGCAGAAACTGTTCTCAGGCACGCATCACGGTGGCGATCGGGATCCGGGCCGCGCGAATCGCCGGAATGAGGCCGCCGAGTACCCCGCCCAGCAGGCCGGCGATCACCCCGGCCAGGCCCGCGTCCCAGGGGAACGGCGGGGCTCCGGACAGCCGCAGCCGGGACGCGGCCATCGAGCCGACGACCTCCAGCCCGGCGTAGCCGACACCGATGGCGACGGCGGCGGTGAACAGTCCCACCAGCAGCGTCTCCGCCAGCACGATGCCCGCCAGCAGTAATCGGGGCATGCCCACGGCCCGCCGCAACGCGAACTCCTCGACCCGCTCGTTGATCGTGGCCAGCCCCACGTTCAGGATGCCCGCGACACCGACCAGCAGGACCAGCCCGGCCAGCCCGAGGAAGATCACCTTGAGGATGAGCAGCCGCTTGGTCACGTCCTCCTTGCGGGTCTGCGCCTCGAACCGGATGTCCGAGTCCTTGGCCCCCGCGGCGACCAGTTTGCTGCGCAGCACCCGCTGCAGGTCGTCGGAACCGGGCTGCAGGAACACCGTCGGACCGGAGCTGTACCGCGAGCCGGCCGGGTTCTTCGCCCAGGAGCTCATTTCGTCCAGCCGCACGTAGGCGGCCGGTCCGTAGGCCCCGTCGTTGACCACGCCGGTGATCTGCACCGACGGATGGCTGGCCCCACTGCCCAGCTGCAGTTCGTTCGGGATCTTGTAGTGGCCGAGGAACTTGGCGGCCTCTTGGTTGATCACGATGCGTGGTGCCAGCATCGGGGTGCTGCCGAAGTCCAGCCACTGCCCGGAGACCATGGTGAACGGCCGGATGGGCCGGATGTCGCCGGTCAGCGCCTCGATGTTCAGCCGGATCGCGTTGCCCTCGGGCAGCGGTTTCTGCTTCCGCTTCGCTTCGCAGTCCGCTTCGCTCATGCAGTCGTAGTCGGCACCGGTGCTGCGACCGTGTCGCCGGACGTCCTCGAAGGTCATGCCCTGCCGGTTGATCGGGTTCACGTTCGGCTCGCCCAGCGTGGCGTCCACCGGCATGCTCAGCACGCCCTGGGTGGTGCCCCGCAGCGTCTCGGCGACCAGGTCGGTGTGATTACCCGCTCCGCGCAGCGTGATGGTGCCGTCCTTGCCGGAGTACATCTCGATGCCGTCCAGCTCGGAGCGTTCCAGGATCGACGCGCCCGCCTGCACGGTCACCACGGCCAGGACGCCCATGAACAGGCTGACCATGGACAGGAAGGTGCGGAACTTGCGGGCCCGGATGCCCTGGCCGCCGATCACCAGGGCCGAGCGGAGTCTGCCCCTCATACGAGCACCCCCGCCGGTTGCAGCTTCCCGTTGACCAGTTCCAGGACGCGGTCCATCTTGGCCGCGTGTTCCCGGTCATGGGTGACCAGGATCAGGCCACAGCCGCGTTCGGTCATCGAGCGCAGGTTCTGGATGACCAGGTTGCCGGTCTCGGTGTCCAGGGCGCCGGTCGGCTCGTCTGCCAGGAGGATCCGCGGCTCGCGGACCAGTGCCCGGGCGATGGCCACCCGCTGCTGTTCGCCACCGGAGAGCAGTGCGGGACGGCGTTTGGCCAGCTGGCCGATGCCGACCTGGTCCAGCGCGTTCATGATCTTGTCCCGCCGGGCCTTGCCGCTGAGCCAGCCCTGCCCGTTGACCAGGGCCATGGCCACGTTCTGCGCCGCGGTGAGGTGTTTGAGCAGGAAGAAGCGCTGGAAGACGAAGCCGAACTCCCGGCTGCGGAG
The DNA here is from genome assembly GCA_003600225.1 of Pseudonocardiaceae bacterium YIM PH 21723. GTDB lineage: Bacteria > Actinomycetota > Actinomycetes > Mycobacteriales > Pseudonocardiaceae > QZFT01. Next base: position 57,690 of record QZFT01000023.1, on the reverse strand, counting down.
CTGGGCGGCCTGCCGCTCGCCGGCCTTGGTGATGTCCTCGCCACCCAGCAGGTAGCTGCCGCCATCGGCGCGGTCGAACAGGCCGATCAGGCTGAGCAGCGTGCTCTTGCCGGAGCCGGAGCGGCCCAGGATGGCGATGCTCTCGCCGGCGTTCAGCCGCAGGTCGACGCCGGTCAGGATGGGCCGGGGCTCGCCCTGGCCGGTGAGGGTCTTGGTCAGACCGGTGATCTCGATGAGCGGAGTCATGTCACCGGCCGTTCGGTGCGGGCATCGGCACGTTCGGGCCCGGCACGGCGAGCGTCTCGTCGCCGGTCAGCCCGGAGGTGATCACCACGACCTTGCCGTCGGTGATGCCCAGCTGCACGTCCTTGGTCGTCTTCTTGCCGTCCGGCCCGACCACGTCCACCTTGCCGGCGCCCTTGAGCCCGGCGACCGCCTCGACCGGAGCGACGATCGCGCCGGCGGCCTTGTCCGTGGTGACCTCCAGCCCGACCCCGGCACCGTTGATCATCTGGACCTCGGCCGGGCCGGTGCACACCAGGCGCAGGCCGGTCGGTTCCGACGGGCTGGTCGCCGGACGGTCATTGTTGGAGCCGGGAGACGGTGCTCCGGACGGTTCCGGTCTGGTTTCCGGCTTGGGCGCCGGGGCCGGTGCGGGCACGGTGCCCGCGGGCAGCGCGGCGATGGTGCCCAGCACACCACAGGCGAACGGTCCGGGACCGCCCTTGATCTGCGCCGTCACCCCGGTGACCGCGGCGGACAGCCGGTAGGCCTGGTCCACGTCGATGTCGGCGACCACGCCGTAACCGCCGTACTTGGCGGAGACGATCGGCATGCCTGCGGTGACCTTGCTGCGGTCCGCGAGGAGCCGTCCGGCGTACGTGGAGCCCGCGGGAATCGTCACCGCGTGCGCCACCCCCTGGCTCCACACGGTGGCGACCCTGGTCGCGGTGGTGGGAGCCGTGGCCTGCGGCTGGACGTCGGCGTACCGCAGTTCGCCGTCGACGGGCGCGGTCAGGCCGAAGATCGGCTGCAGGCTGACCTTGCCGGTCAGCGACACCGTGTTGGTGACGTCCTGCTTGGTGACCTTGGCCGTGGTGACCTGGGTGCCGCGGGGCGCGACGTTCGGATCACCGCCGTCGCTGTTCGCGGAAGAACAGCCGGTCAAGGCCAGTACGGCGAGGCACGCCGGTAGAGCTTTGCGCATCAGGACCCCCATCACTGATCGATGCACAGACAGTATCGCTTGATCGTTATGACTCTTATCGGGTAGTAAAGGTTGTCAAGCGTCGCTAAAAATCGGCCAAAAGTACGGTCTTCTCCGGCAGAAGTACGGGCGCCGGGCCGGGCACATCGCTGGTCATGATCGCCGGGATGCGAGATATTGACCCGGTGAGCAGTGATGACGAGAAGCGCCTGCATGAGCTCGGTTACGCGCAGGAACTGGCGCGGACGATGTCCGGGTTCCAGAACTTCGCCGTGTCCTTCACGATCATCTCGGTGCTGTCCGGCTGCCTGACCCTGTACGGGTTCGGCATGAACACCGGCGGTCCGGTGATGATCGTCTGGGGCTGGCCGATCGTCGGCCTGTTCACCCTGCTCGTCGGCTTGGCGATGGCCGAGGTGTGCTCCAGCTTCCCGACCGCCGGCGGCCTCTACTACTGGGCGGCGAAGCTGGCCACCCGCAACGGCGCGGCGTGGGCCTGGTTCACCGGCTGGTTCAACTTCCTCGGTCAGGTCGCGGTGACCGCGGGCATCGATTTCGGCGCGGCCTTCTTCCTGAACGCGCTGCTGGACCTGCAGTTCGGCTTCGCGGCCACCCCGGTGCACACGATCATGCTGTTCGGCGCCGTGCTGCTGGTGCACGCGCTGCTGAACACGGTGGGCGTGAAGCTGGTGGCCCGGCTGGGCGATGTCAGCGTGTGGTGGCACGTGGTGGGCGTGCTGGTGATCGTCGGCGTGCTGGCCTTCGTCCCGGAGCGGCACGCGTCACCGGAGTTCGTGTTCGGCCACTTCGTGAACAACACCGGCTGGCAGTCCGGCTGGTACGCCGGCCTGCTCGGCCTGTTGCTGGCGCAGTACACCTTCACCGGGTATGACGCCTCGGCGCACATGACCGAGGAGACCAGGGACGCGGCCCGCTCCGGACCCCGGGGCATCGTGTCGTCCATCGTGGTCTCGTTGCTGGTGGGCTGGGCCCTGCTGATCGGCATCACCTTCGCGATCCAGGACTACGACGGCGCGGTGGACTCGCCGACCGGAGTGCCACCCGCACAGATCTTCATCGACGCGGTGGGCCTCACCGGTGGCAAGCTGCTGCTGGTGATCGCCATCGGCGCGCAGCTGTTCTGCGGCATGTCCTCGGTCACCGCGAACTCCCGGATGATCTACGCCTTCTCCCGGGACGGCGCGCTCCCCGGATCCCGGATCTGGCACCGGATCAACAAGCGCACCCGGACACCCACCAACGCGGTGTGGCTGGCGGCCGGCGGCGCGTTCCTGCTGGGCCTGCCGTACCTGTGGAACTCCACCGCGTACGCCGCGGTCACCTCGATCTCGGTGATCGGCCTGTACATCGCGTACGTGCTGCCCACCGTCCTGCGGCTGCGCGCCGGGTCCTCGTTCCAGCCCGGTCCGTGGAACCTGGGGCGGTGGAGCCGGCCGATCGGGGTGATCGCGGTCTGCTGGGTCACGGTGATCACCGTGTTGTTCATGCTGCCCACGACCAGCCCGGTCACCGTGGACACGTTCAACTACACCCCGATCGCGGTGCTGGTGGTCCTCGGCTTCGCCGCCACCTGGTGGCTGCTCAGCGCGCGCAGGTGGTTCACCGGCCCCAAGGTCCAGGGCAGCGCGGAGGAACTGGCCGCCATCGAACGCGACCTGGGCTCAGTCTGACCCGACCTTGGCCCGATCTGACCCGACCTCGAACCGGCCCGACCTAGGCTCGACCCGACCCACAAACGATCTTGCCCCCTTCAGGCCCCGCCCCAATCCGGGGGCAGACCGCCCTCTAAGGGAGCCGGGCTCCACATTAGCGGCGCTCGGGGGCCGTCAAGTGGGGTTTGGGGGTAGGTGTGGATAGCGGGGCCGGCTGTGGATGAGGGCGTTGATGTCCGTGTTTCGCGGACAGGTACGTCGTTCGCGGCCAGGCACATTTGACGGGGGCGGGCCGGGAATGTGGGCGTGTCCGGGTAACTCGGACACGCCAGAGGGCGTGATCTTCGGATCGATCGGGCGCGCGGTCTCAGGGGCCGTCGTCCGGGATCTGAGGACAGCTCCCGGCGGACTCGGCGGAGTGCAAGATCAGAACGGTGGGGTGTCCGGGTTTTGCGGACAACTCAGCGGATCCGCTTTGTCCAGGTAGGAGCGGCCGGTGGGCGTGGTCCAGAGCGCGTCGCCGTTCGGGAGTAGCTCGTAGCCCCAGCCGGGCATGTCCTTCAGGGCGTGGTCGTACTTGCACAGGTCTGCCAAATTCTCGTCGGCGGTGACTCCGTCTTTGGCCCAGTCTTGGACATGGTCGATGTCGCACTTGTCCGCGTCTCGCAGACAACCCGCCATCCGGCACACCCTGTCGCGGACTTTGACCCGTTCGGCCATTGCTGCCGGGGGTGTGCGCATGGTGCGACCCACATCGACCGGTAGTCCGGATACCGGGTCGGTGATCACCCGCTTCCAGATGGAGTCGGCGAAGATCTCCCGCGCCAGTTCATCGGGAATCGGGCCGTAGCCGGCCAGCTCCGCACACTCCGGGGTTGGCAGTCCCATCAACATCGTCATCGGCATGTACGCGTAGACCATGGTCTGTACCGCGCAGCCGGTTTCCTTGCCCAGCAGCAGATCGACGGCGATGTCGGCGCGCAGCTGATCCATCGTCCGCTCCTCGCCGCCGGCCGCTTTCAGAGCCCGCGCACGCTGATCAAGATGCGCGTACACGGCGACCAGGCGATGCCCCTCAGCACTCAGCCAGAACTGGCCCATCCCATCGTCATCATGGGTGACCGCGACTCGCCGGGTCTTGCGGCCTTCCTGGCGACGCCGCTCAGCGCCCTCGGGATCGGCTTTGATCTTCGCCCGCGCCAAAGCCCGTTGCAGTGACTGCAAAGTCAGGTCCGGGAGCCGATCGATGATCCGGTCCTCAACATCGCGGGCCTGCTCATCGGATAGATGCACGACGGCGTCGACGACTGTCCGAGCTTTGCGGACATCGACCCGCCCCGACCGCAACAACCCCAACACCCGAGGCAACCGATCCACGAGACCGAGGGCATAGCGGATCTCCATCTCCGCCGAGCCCCGGGACATATTCCATTCCAACGCGATCTCACTCGCCGTCCCCATCACCGGCTTCCCGCCACCATCGAAACGGCAATGCGCAAACCCGGCGATCGCCTCAATACGCGCAGCCTCAGCCGCAGCAATGATCTCGTCTTGCCGAGTGATCTCATCAAGAAAAGACTCGGCATCAATAGCGTGACTCACGCCACTATTCTACCTAAAAGACAAGGCTATTTCGCTCAATTATTCGATTAGTGAACACGCAAAAAGAACCCGGCAACCAGACCCGAACCCCAAGCCTGACTCCCCTCCAAAGCCATCTTTCGACAACCAGCCAGAAGCAACGAAACGACCAGCCACCACTACCTAGAATCCAACCCCGTGAACACCGGCCTCAGACGTACCCTCACCTACACCGACCTGCTGATCTACGGCCTGGTGTTCATGGCACCCACATCCCCGTTTGACACGTTCGGCCTGATCTTCCACCAGGCCAACGGAATGGTCGTCCTCCCTTACCTGATCGGCACCATCGCCATGGTGTGCACGGCGCTCGGCTACGCCCAGATGGCGAGGACCTATCCCAGCGCGGGATCCGTGTACGCCTACGCCGCAGGCGGCATCGGCCCCCTCGCCGGATTCCTGGCCGGGGGAGCGGTGTTCCTCGATTATGTGCTCCTTCCGGCGTTGAACTATCTGTTCGCCGGCCAGGCGATGACCAGTTTCGTGCCCGGTGTTCCGGTGTGGCTGTGGCTGGCCGCATTCATCGTGATCAACACGGTGATCAACCTGCTCGGCATCGAACTGACCGCGTTGACCAACCGCTGGTTGCTGGCCATCCAGATGCTCGTGATCGCCGCGTTCTTCGTACTCGGCGCCACGAAGGTCGAGCACTTCTCCTGGCAGCCGCTGCTCAATCCGGAACAACTCGACTTCCGGGCGATCTTCCCGGCGGTCTCGCTGGCCATGTACGCCTTCCTCGGCTTCGACGCGATCTCCACGCTGTCCGAGGAGGCCAAGGGCGGACCACGGCAGATCGGCCGGGCCACCGTGCTCTCCCTGCTGCTGATCACGGTGATCTTCGTGGCGCAGGTGTGGCTGGCGGCGCTCCTGGTTCCCGGTCCGCGGGAGCTGCTGGCCGACGGTGATCCCGAAGGCACCGCGTTCTACCGGGCGGCCGGGGTCGCCGGTGGGCAGGGACTGGTCATCGCCGCCGCGTTGACCACCGCGTTGACCGGTGGCATCGCGGGCGGCGTGCTGTCCCAGGCCGCCTGCGCGCGGTTGCTGTTCGCCGTCTCCCGGGACGGGCTGCTGCCCCGGCTGTTGTCCTCTGTGGACTCCAGGAGGGGCGTGCCCATTCCGGCGACGGTGCTGGTCGCGATCATCTGCGCCTGCGTCGGGTTGCCACTGTCCCTTGTGGAGGACGGCACCACGCTGCTCAGTTCGATGGTCAATTTCGGTGCGCTGTGCGGCTTTCTGCTGTTGCAGGTCGCCGTGCTGAACCAGTTCCTGCGCCGGGAACGCAGCCGGGATCTGCTGCGGCACCTGGTGGTTCCGCTGCTCGGCATGGCGGTGCTCGGCTACATGGTGATCACCATGAACGCGCAGGCACAGGTGATCGGGCTGGTCTGGCTGGGCCTGCTGGTGGTCGTCTGGCTACTGCGCAGACCACGCCTGCTGCACGTAGGGTGAGGGCGTGGACTTCACCGCCATCCGTACCGAGTTCCAGTTGCCCGCCCGGTTCCCGGATGACGTACTCGCCGACGCCCGGCGCGAACCGGACACCGCCGGCCGGGAGGACGCCACGGCACTGCCGCTGGTGACCATCGACCCGCCCGGGGCCAAGGACCTGGACCAGGCGATGTTCATCGAGCGCCGGGACGACGGCTACCGGGTGCACTACGCCATCGCCGACCTGGGCGCGATCGTCGTTCCCGGCGGTGCCCTCGACCAGGAGGTGCGCCGACGCGGGCAGACGTTCTACCTGCCCGACGGCAATGTGCCGCTGCACCCGGTGGAGCTGTCCGAGGGCGCCTCCAGCCTGCTGCCCGACCAGACCCGGCCCGCGGCCCTGTGGACGCTGGATCTGGACGCCACCGGCGAGCTCACCGCCGCTCACGTCCGCCGCGCGCTGGTCCGCTCCGTCGCCCGGCTCGACTACCAGCACGCCGAGCACCCCTCGATCGCCCTGCTGCCCGAGGTCGGTGAGCTCCGGCGCAAGAAGGCCGTCGAGCGCGGGGCCATCGAGCTGCGGCTGCCCGAGCAGGAGGCGGTGCAGATCGACGGCGAACTCCGCCTGGTGGTGCACCCGCGGACCCCGGCCGATGCCTGGAACGCGGAGATCTCGCTGCTCACCGGCATGGCCGCCGCGAAGATCATGCTCGACGCCAAGGTCGGTCTGCTGCGCACGCTGCCCGCTCCCGAGGCCAAGGCCATCGAGGAGCTGAGGCGATCCGCGCGCAACCTGGGCGCCGACTGGCCCGAGGGGGCCACCGCCGCGCAGGTGCTCGACAGGCTGGACCCGGCGCAGCCTGCTGCGCTGGCGTTGTACACGGACGCCACCCGGCTGCTGCGTGGCGCGGCCTACACCGCGTTCGACGGCGCCCTGCCGGACCAGCGCGTCCACGGCGGGATCGGTGCGCCGTACGCGCACGTCACCGCCCCGCTGCGCAGGCTGGTGGACCGCTACGGCGCCGAGATCTGCCTGGCGATCTGCGCCGGTGAGCCGGTGCCGGACTGGGTGCGGCAGGCGCTGCCGGAGCTGCCGAAGGTCATGGAGGTCTCCGACGGGCTCGCCGCCAAGGTGGAACGGGCCTGCCTGGATCTTGCCGAAGCGACCGTACTGGCTAGTAACATAGGAATGGATTTCGACGCGGTCGTGTTGCGCAGTGGTAATGGCAAGGGTGAGATCTTCATCGAAGACCCGGCCGTGCTGGCGACCTGCACCGGTGAGCTGCCCGAAGGGGAACGGATCACCGCGCGGCTCGTCACGGCCGACCCGGCCACCCGAACGGTGAGTTTCCAGCGAGTGTGAGGCGGTCTGATGTCGGACGTACGTGACCTGACCATCGGCGTTTTCGGCGGTACCGGCGCCCAGGGCAAGGGCCTGATCATCCGCTGGGCCGCGGCCGGGCTGAAGGTCGTGGTCGGCTCCCGGGATGCCGAGCGGGCCCAGGCCGCCGCCAAGGAGCTGGCCGAGGCCTCCGGCGGCAACGTCACCGGCGCCACCAACGCGGAGACCGCGCGGGTCGCCGACATCGTGATCGTCGCCGTGCCGTGGGAGGGCCACGCCACCCTGCTGGAGTCGCTGAAGGCCGACCTCGCGGGCAAGATCGTCGTCGACTGCGTGAACCCCCTCGGCTTCGACAAGCAGGGCGCGTTCGCCCTCCCCGTGCCGGAGGGCAGCGCCGCGCAGCAGGCCGCCGCGCTGCTGCCCGACTCCCGGGTCACCGCGTCCTTCCACCACGTGTCCGCCGTGCTGCTCGCCGACCTGGAGGTGCCGAGCATCGACACCGACGTGCTGGTGCTCGGCGACGACCGGGAGGCCACCGACGCGGTCATCGAGCTCGCCCAGGTCATCCCCGGCGTGCGCGGTATCTACGGCGGCCGGCTGCGCAACGCGCACCAGGTGGAGGCGTTCACCGCCAACCTGATCTCGATCAACCGCCGGTACAAGGCCCACGCCGGAATCCGGGTCACCGACGTCTGATCGTGCGCGTCGTCTCGCTCGTTCCCTCGCTGACCGAGGTGCTGGCGACCAGCGTGCCCGGCGCGCTGGTCGGCATCACCGACTACTGCACGCACCCGGAACTGGACCTGCCGCGCGTCGGCGGGTCCAAGTACCCGGACCTGGCCAAGGTCCTGGCGACCCGGCCGGAGCTGGTGGTGGTCAACGAGGAGGAGAACCGCGAGTCCGATGTGGACGCACTGCGCGCTGCGGGGATCCGGGTCTGGGTGACGCCCGCGCCGGCGACGGTTCCGCATGCCCTGGACGGAATCGAGGAGCTGCTGACCGTCGTGTTCGGACTGTCCACACCGGACTGGCTGGTGCAGGCGCGCCGTCTGTGGGCACGACCCCGGGAGCAGTGGGCGACCGCCGTCGTCCCGGTGTGGCGCAAGCCGTGGATCGTGCTCGGCCGGGACACCTTCGCCGGTGACGTGCTGCACCGCCTCGGGGTGGCCAATGCCTTCGCGTGGCACCCGGAACGGTATCCGCGCCCGCCGTTGGCCGAGTTGACCACGGCGGGCGCGGACCTGGTCGTGCTACCCAGCGAACCGTACGAGTTCACGCCTGAGGACGGGCCGCAGTGCTTCCCGGAGCTGCCGAGCCGGCTCGTCGACGGCAGGCTGCTCACCTGGCACGGTCCCTCCCTGGTGGCGGCCCACGCGGTGCTGACCGATCAGCTCAGGGTGAGCTGACCGCCGAGGCTGGCCCAGGCACTCCAGCCGTTGTTGGGCGCCGTCTGCCACTGGTGCCAGAGCGCGTTGTCCAGCCCACGGGCGAACAGTTCGAGCCGGCCGTCCTGGTTGCGGCCGACCGCGGTCTCCGAGCTGATGCCGCCGCCCAGCGAGGCCCAGCCGGACCAGCCGCCGTTGGGTGTGGTCTGCCAGATGTGCCAGAGCGCGTCGTCGTTGCCCCGGCCGAACACCTCCAGGCGTCCGTCGGCGTTGTTGGCCACGGCGAGGCCGCTGCTCAGCCCGCCGCCGAGGCCGTACCAGCCACTCCAGTTGCCGTTCGGGGTGAGCTGCCACTGGTGGTAGAGCGCGTTGTCGGTACCGCGGACGAACACTTCGAGGCGGCCGTCCTGGTTCCGGCCGACGGCCGTGACGGAGGTCAGGCCGCCACCGAGGCCGGCCCAGGCGCTCCAGCCGCTGTTGGGCGCGGTCTGCCAGATGTGCCACAGCGCGTTGTCGCTGCCCCGGGCGAAGACTTCGAGGCGGCCGTCGGCGTTCTGGCCGACCGAGGGTGCCGTGGTGATCACGCCGCCCAGCCCGGCCCAGCCACTCCACCCGTTGTTCGGGGCGGTCTGCCAGAGATGCCAGAGGGCGTTGTCGGTGCCCTTGGCGAACACTTCGAGCCGGCCGTCGGCGTTGCGGCCCACCGCCGGTGCGCTGGTCAGTCCGCCGCCGAGGCCGGCCCAGGCGCTCCAGCCGCCGTTGGGTGCGGTCTGCCAGATGTGCCACAGCGCGTTGTCCCCGCCGACCACGAACACCTCGAGCCGGCCGTCGGCGTTGCGGCCCACGGCCGGGGTCTGGGTGAAGTACCCGCCGAGGCTGGCCCAGGCGCTCCACCCGTTGTTCGGCGCGGTCTGCCAGCGGTGCCACAGCGCGCCGTCGGTGCCCCGGCCGAAGACTTCGAGGCGGCCGTCCGCGTTGCTCGTCACCGCCGAGGCGTTGGTCAACGGCGCCGCCTGTGGCTCCGCGGCGGCTCCGGTGGCGAGTCCGGTGGCGAGTGACGCTGTGACGAGCAGCGTCGTGAACAATCTTCGTGCTCTCATCTATCCACTACCTCCCCTGGGTGCGGAATTCGCGCCGCAAACCTGTCAGGGGTATCCCGCCGCGTCGATGCTCCAGAAAGCCCTGGTTGGTAGGGCACTCGTCGGGCTGGGGCCGGGGTGAGCTCGGGTTATGTCATGCCGTTTTTGGACGCGCTCATTGGACGGGCGGGGTGGTGGCGGGCGCATTGTGTTTCGCGCCCTCTCACGCCTCAAGGGCGCTTCGCGGCCTGCCCCTCTCGGCGCGCCCGCTATCACCCCGCGCTTTTCCTCAAAAGGTAACCTGTGGCGCGAGTTGATCTTCGATTAATCACCTGATAGTGATTCGAAATCGACTTGGTGTTCGACTAGAATGGAGGCATGGAACAAGTTCTGACACCTCGCAGCGTGGCCGGTAAATACCGGTACGCGATGATGGCGATGGCCGAGTTCCTCCAGGATCTGCACGGCTTGCTGTCGACCTCCTCGGACTTCGACTCCGATCGGGAGGAAACCCGGGTCGAGATGACCGTCAGCCTGCCCCAGATCCGGTCCTTCGCCGCCCTGGCCGAGGCACTGCACGAGAAGCTGCCCCGCACTGCGGAAGCCCTCGCCCACGGCGGAATCGACCTCCCCAAAGCCCAGATGCTGCACAGCCTGACCAAGCCTCTCGACCCCGAGCTGGCGGGACTGGTCGAGGAAAAAGTCCTGCCCACCGCACACGAACTCTCCAACTCCGAGATGCGCGCACTCGGTGAGCGGTACATCCAAGAACTCGACCCGCACGGCGCGCAAGAGCGACACGAGCGTCGTAAGAAGGATCGCTCGTTCACGGTGAGCAGCAAGCCCGACGGTATGGGTGAGCTGCGGCTGTATTCGACGGCGCCGGAGGTGCAGGCGGCGTATCAGGCGATCGATCAGCAGGTCCGCAACACGCGAACCACTGATGATGAGCGGACCCAAGACCAGGCTCGCGCCGATCTGGCCGCAGCGGTGCTCGCCGCTGGTGGAGCTGGTAGTGAGGGTTTCGCGCCGGTGGATCCGAAGATCGTGATCACGATCCCGAAGGACGTGATCGAGGGCAAGCAGGAGCACGGCGCGGAGATGCAGGGTCACGGTGCGATCTTGGGTTCGATGGCACGGCAGATGGCGGCGACCTCATCGGTGTGGCTGCGCATGATCACTGACCCGATCACCGGGGTGGGGATTGATTTCTCCCGCAAGGGATACCGGCTCAGTCAGACCGAGCGAAACTTCCTGATCACCCGGCACAAGACGTGCCGGTTCCCGAACTGTCAGGCACCCGCGGTCACCAGTGACCTCGATCATCGGGAGCAGTACCGGCATTGCAAGGTCACCCGGGGTTGGGACATGGCGCCGCTGTGTCGACGGCATCACATCCTGAAAGAGGAGCACGGGTGGGGCTACGAGATCCTGCCCAACGGTGATCTTGTGTGGACCTCCCCGAGTGGGGCGAGGTTCCTGGTGCGGATGGATCCGGGGGCTGATCCGGATGGATAGCGGAGTGCGCCGGGCAGGGCGGTGAGACAGGCGAGCAGTGGGGGCCGATCCAGATGGTTAGGGCCGGAAGGGCGGTGGGGCGGGCGCGCCCTCAAGAGGGCAGGCCCCAGCCTGCCCCTAATCTGCCCGTTTTTGCGCCAGAGGCTCACGGGTCAAGGGTGGAGCGCAGCGACATCCGCGAAGCGGACGCGAAGCGCCCTTGAGGCGTGAGTGGGCGCAAATATCCTGCGCCCGCCCCACCGCCAGGAGAGTGTGGCCTGGCTCATCCCGGGAATGAGCCGACCAACTAATTGGTTGTTACAAGTAACTGGGGAAAATCGTCATGGTCATCGTCGCCCTGACCCTGCGCTCGCGCGCGCCCGAACCTGCACCGGCGTGATCAGGAGAGACACGAGGATATGAACCGCAGACTGTTGTTACCGCTGCTCACGGCCCTGTTCGCCGTGGTGACGGCCAGCCTGCTCGTGGTGGGTGCGCTGCCCGCCATCGCGGCGGGTCTGCACGTCTCCGAGGCCACCGCCGGGCAGTTGATGATGGCCTACGCGATCACCTCCGCCATCGGCTCGCCGCTGCTGAGCGGGCTGGCCAGCCGGTTCGACCGGCGCAAGCTGCTCATCACGGTCAGCGTCGCCTTCATGGTGATCAACCTGGCCACCGCGCTGGCCCCGACGTTCCCGGTGGCACTCGGCCTGCGGGTGCTGGCCGCGATCTGCGCGTCCATCCTGCTGCCGTTGATGCTCACGCTCGCCGCCGAGCTCGCCGAGCCGGAGCACCGCGGCCGGGCCCTGGGCACCATGGTCAGCGGCATGACGGCCGCCATGGTGGTCGGCGCCCCGGTGGGCACGCTGCTGGCCGAACTGGTGCACTGGCGGTCGGCGTTCCTGCTGGTCGCGATCCTGTCGCTGATCGGCAACATCGCTCTCGTGCGCTACCTTCCCCCGGTTCCGCGAGGTGAGCACCTGCCACTGCGCGAACGGCTGGCGCCGCTGGGCCAGGCCTCGGTGCTGCTCGGCCTGATCGGATCGGTGATCGCCCAGGCGGGCGGCATGATGGTCTTCGCCTTCCTCGCGCCGATCCTGCGCACCGCCGGGCACATCTCCGGACCGTGGATGACCGCGGTCATCGCGATCACCGGCCTGGCGGGCGTCGCGGGCACCAACCTCGGCGGCCGGCTCATCGACCGGATCGGCGCGCAACGCACGCTGCTGCTGATCACCGCCGTCAACGTGGTGATGATGGCCGTCTTCGCCACCCTGACCAAGGTCACCGCACCGGCCTGGCTGGCCGTGCCGGTCGTCGCCCTGTGGGGCGGCGCGCTGTGGGCGTTCAACCCGCCCATCCAGGCCCGGCTGCTGGAACTGGCCCCGCACGCCGCCACCGAGGTCCTGGCGTTGAACACGTCCGCCATGTACGGCGGGCAGGCCGTGGGCGCCGGGCTCGGTGGATACCTGTTCGGTGTGCTCGGCGTCGTCGCCCTGCCGCTGGCCGGCACGGTCATGCTGATCGTGGCGCTCGCGTTGCTCAGCCGGGTGCGGGACCAGGAAATATTGGTTCCCGTTCCGGCCTGACCGGGTCTACGATCACCGCCGTGGGAATCGCAGTCTTCATGAGGACCCGCCGCTCCTAGCGGCGGGGCTACCTCTCTTTTCGGGGCTTTCCGCCGCTTCAGCCAGGTCAGCTGGGCGGTCTTCCTGTGCTGCCCGGGTCATCCTCTTGAAGCCCGGAGTTCCACTTCCATGCCTTCCTACGGCAACGGCCGGCACGAGCACGGCCAGAACTTCCTCACCGATCACCGCACCATCGCCCGCGTCGTCGACCTCGTCGCGGACACCTACGGCCCGATCCTGGAGATCGGCCCCGGCTCGGGGGCGCTGACGCTGCCCCTGTGCTCGCTGGGCAGGCCGATCACCGGCGTCGAGATCGACGAACGCCTGGCCGCCGCGTTGCGCGGCCGGTCGGCGGCCACCATCGTCCGCGCCGACTTCCTGCGCTACCGGTTGCCCAGCACGCCGCATGTCATCGTGGGGAACCTGCCGTTCCACCGGACCACGGCCATCCTGCGCCGCCTGCTGCACAGTCCACAGTGGACCAACTCGGTGCTGATCACCCAGTGGGAGGTGGCCCGTCGCCGGGCCGCCGTCGGCGGGGCCAGCATGATGACCGCCCAGTGGTGGCCGTGGTTCGAGTTCGGCCTGCGTGCCCGGATCCCGGCCTCGGCGTTCCGGCCCAGTCCCGGCGTCGATGGCGGGCTGCTCACCATCGACCGCCGGGCGGACCCGCTGGTGCCGGACGGGCAGCGTGCCCGGTACCGGGACCTGGTGCACGCGGTGTTCACCGGCACCGGGCGTGGACTGGAGCGGATCCTGGCCCGGCAGCTGAGCCGCCGGGAAGTTCACCGCTGGCTCACCGACCAGCGGATCCGGCCCGCCGCGCTGCCACGCGACCTGGACGCCGGGCAGTGGGCGGCGCTGTACGACGCGGTCAGCCGTGCGGGTAGCCCGCGTAGTGCTCGGCCAGGTACCGGGCCATCGACGGCGAGCCGAAGATCTCCCGCAGCCGGGACTGGCGGATCCGCTCGGTGAACGGGTCCGCCTCGGGGTTCCGGTGCAGCAGCCCGGTCATCCACGCGCAGAAATCCTGGGCCTTCCAGATCCGCCGCAGGCAGGTGTCCGAATAGGACGCCAGCAGCGAGTCGTCGCCCTGGAACGAGGCCTCCAGGGCGGCGGCCAGCACCACCACGTCACCGACCGCCAGGTTCAGGCCCTTGGCGCCGGTGGGCGGCACGATATGCGCGGAGTCGCCGGCCAGGAACAGCCTGCCGTGCGACATCGGCTCGGTGACGAACGAGCGCATCGGGGTGATCGACTTCTCGGTGATCGGGCCCGGGGTCAGCTCCCAGCCGCCGGGGGAGCCGAGGCGGGTGCGCAGCTCCGCCCAGATCCGCTCGTCGGGCCAGTTGTCCACCGAGTCGCCCGGCTCCACCTGGAGGTAGCACCGGGTGACCTCGGGGGACCGCATGCTGTGCAACGCGAAGCCGCCCTCGCCGCCCGCGTAGATCAGCTCCTCGCTGGACGGCTGGACGTCGGCCAGGATGCCCAGCCAGCCGAACGGGAACTCGAACTCGTAGGTGCGCGCGTCCGGGATCGCGGCGCGGCTGATGCCGTGGAAGCCGTCGGCGCCGACCACGAACTCGCAGTGCACCTCGGTGCCGTCCTGGCAGCGGATGTACGGCGCGGCGGTCTCGAGGTCGTGCACCGAGGCGACCGGCTTCTCGAACAGCACGGTCCCGCCGTCGGCCAGCCGCGCGTCGATCAGGTCCTTCACCACCTCCTGCTGCCCGTAGACGGTGATGTTGCGGCCGCCGGTCAGCTCGGTGAGATCGATCCGGTGTGCCTCGTCGCCCAGTCGCAGCTCGAAGCCCTGGTGTGGCAGCCCTTGGGCCAGCAGCCGGTCACCCAGCCCGGCCTTGACCAACACGTCCACCGTGCCCTGCTCCAGCACCCCCGCGCGCACCCGGCGCTGCACGTAGTCCCGGTCGCGGGCCTCCAGCACGACCGACTCGATGCCGTGCCGATGCAGCAGATGTGACAGCAGGAGGCCGGCCGGCCCCGCTCCGATGATCCCGACCTGAGTACGCATGTCCCTCATAGTCAGCACACCGCAGTCTCACCGATACCCGCAGTTCCCGCTCAGTGGAAGTCGTCGCGCGCGGAGAACGGGTCGTGGTCCATGCACCCGGCCACCTCGACGACCGATCCGAGGCCGCAGTCCAGCCGGATGGCCACCCGGTCCGGCAGCTCGGCCCAGGACAGTTCCCAGGCATCCGGCACCCGTTGCGCGACGACCATCATGATCGTTTCCCGTAGCCGATCCGGGGCGACCTGAACCGGTTCTTCGCAGCTCAGCGAGATCCAGTGGTGTCCGGGACGGGCCAGACTGGGATTGATCTCGCAGCCGATCGCCTGCAGCTGCCCGGCCAGCACGCCCGCCCGTTCGATCGCCGCGTCCATGTCGGCTCCGGCGAACAACACGTTCCAGCGCAGGATCAGGTGCTCCGACTCGGCGGGCATGACGGAGGAGAACCGATCGACCGCGTCGACCGCCGAATCCAGCGGATGCAGGCGCTCGGTCCGCACCCGCCGGTCGTACTCGGCCGTCCATCCGGAGAACGAGTAGAGGGTGCCGCCGCGAAACCCGCGGTCCTCCTCGAAGGCCCGCAGCGACTCTCCCGATTCGGGGACCTCGATCAGGTCCCGGCGCACCTCCATGATGTCCGGCCACGCACCGAGCGCGTCGCCCCAGGTGTCACCCGCGGTCAGCCGGTGGAATTCGAGGACCACGCCACGCCGCATGCCTGCGGGGTCGCATCGGGCGGCGTTGAACCGGGTGACGCCCAGTTCGGCGGCCAGGGGCCGGGCGGCGAGTATCGCCGTGCCGAGGTCCTCGGTGGGTACGTGCACCCCGGCGTTCAGCACGACGTCGCCGGTCAGCCGGGTGGTGTCCAGGTCGACCTGCGTCTGCCGGATGGGCATGTCGCTCCAGTGGAACGGGTCCATCAGCATCCGCCCGGCTACCTCGGCGACCGGTCCGTCCAGCCGCACGACGGCCCGCCCGTCGGCCTCGATCCAGCGCCGGTCCGCCGCCTGCGGGACGCGGTGGGCGATGATCGCCGACATCGCCTCCCGGAGATCGGATCCGGGGTCCGGAACCGGTTCCAGGGTGGCCAGGGAGATCCAGTGGCACCCGGGATGGGTGGAGCTGGGGCCGATGGCCACGGCGACCGCGTCGAGCGAGTCGGCGAGCGCGCACGCCGGTTCGACGGCGGCGGCGAGTTCGGTGGCGGCGACCAGCACGTTCCACCGCAACGCCAGGTGGTCGTACGCCCTGGCGGACAACAGGATCCGGTCCGGCGGGGCGATCACCGAGTTCAGGTCGTGGATCAGCGTGGCACCGGGGTCCCAGATCACCTCGGCGAACCCGGCGGTGAAGTCGGTCAGGGTGAACCCGCGCGCGGGCCGGTCATCCTCGAAGCAGGTCACGTAGCCCTTGGCCTCGTTGAAGTCGAGGTTGCTGGGAGCGATCTCCAGGTGCTCCGGCCAGCGGTCGATCGCCGCCGTCAGGCTGTCCGCGAGCACGGCCCGGCGCAGTTCGATGATCACCTCGCCGGGGACGAACATCTCCGCCCGCAGCCGGGTGGGCCGCAACTCCGCCACCAGCTGTCTCGCATCGGCCAGGGGACTCGCCAGATCGTCACTCTTGGCGAGGAGTTCGGCTTCCATGATGATGTCGCGCTGCACAATAGGTATAACGAGCGGAAGGCCCCGCATAGCGGGGCCATTCCACGATTATCTGATTATCCGGCTAGCTGGGAATGGCGCCCTGCGGCTGGCCCTTCGGCAGCGCCTTCTCGCAGGTGACCGGCTGCCCCGGCGTGGTGGAGACGACCTCGGCCAGCACCGTGGCGTTGTTGCCGAGCCGCTTGTCCAGCACGATCTTGCAGCTGGCGATGGTGTTCCCAACCGGGGTCACGATGATCTTCGCGCTGCTGCCCGCCGCGACGATGCTCTCCTGGCTGAACGCGGCGCCCTTCTGCTTGTCGGCGTCGACGGCCACCGGAGCCGCGGTGCGCTTGCCACCGGAGGGGGTGGCCCAGTACTCGATCTTCGCCGGGTCGGTGGAGCCCGCCTCGTAGGTGATGCCGTACGAGTCGATGTCGTTGTTGGTCGAGCCGTAGGCGAAGGCGAGGACACTCACGATGACCAGGGCCGCGATGACGCCGATGATGGCCTTGACGATGGTGCTCATGATCTTTCCTTTACTCCGGGGACAGTGCCTGCATCGGACCGGTGCGACCGGCCAGCGCAGCGGGGACGAGGGCGGCCAGGACGGCCAGGACAAGTACGCCGAGACCCAGCGAGGCGAGCTGGCTCAGCGGGATGACGAAGTCGGTCGCGTCGATGCCCCAGGCCCGGGCGCCGAACAGCCCCAGCACGGTACCGAGGGCGCCGCCGAGCAGCAGCCCGACCGAGCCGAGCAGCACCGACTCCCAGGCCAGCACCGCGCGCAGCCCGGCCCGGTCCAGGCCGAGGGCACGCAGCAGGCCGGATTCCCGGCGACGTTCGACGACGGACAGGATCAGCGTCACCGACACCCCGGTGACCGCCACGACGAGGGTCATCCCCAGCAGCGCGGCGATGATCTTGTTGACCAGGTCCAGGGTCTGGTCGGTGGTCTTGGTCAGCAGCTGGTCGGGGGCCTCGGTGACCTCGACTCCGGGTCCGACGGCCGCCTGTAGGCCGGCGAGCGGGACAGCGGAGTCGAGCAGGATCGAGCTGACCTGCGCCTGTGGGGCCAGCGCGCGCGGGTCCTGCGGGAACAGCACGACGCCGCCCAGGCTCATCGAGCCACGGTGGATGGCGGCGACGGTGAAATCCGCCCGCTTACCGTGCACGGCCAGGTTCAGCCGGTCGCCGACGCCGACCTTCATGGCGTCGGCCTGTTTGCGGCCCAGCAGCACCGTGCCGGGCCTGAAGTCGCCCATGGTGCCCTCGGCCATCCGGGTCCGGTCCGCCCGCGGGTAACGCGACAGATCGACGCCCTGGATGTTCTGCCCGTGGCCGGCGACCTCGCCGAAGATGCTGGTCACCGCCGCCGAGCTGGTGCCGGCCGGCAGCCGCTGGACGATCGCCGGATCGACAGGTTGCTCCGCGTCGACGTTGATGATCTGGGCGGTCGCCGGGAACTCGGCCCGCAGCCCGGACACCATCGACTCCCGGCCGGAGGCCACCATGACCAGCAGGCAGGAGATCATCAGCACTCCGAGGCACAGCATGGTGCCGATCGCCGCCGTGCGCCGCGGCGCCCGCTGCAGATTGGCCACCGCCAGCACCGCCGATGTCCGGCCGGACCTGCGCAGCGGGATACCGAGCAGCCCGGCCAGCCGGGGGAACACCCGGGCACCGGTCAGCATCAGCACGCCGAACATCAGCGCCCCGGCGCCGATCAGCTGCACCAGCCGCAGGAAGGCGTCGCGCTGGACGTCGGTGTCCAGCTGGCTGAGCGTGAGCAGCACGGCGGCTCCCGCGCCCAGCGCGGCGATGACCAGGCGGTTCCGCAGGGACAGCGGGTCGACCACCTCGGCGGAGCCGGTGTCGCTCAGCGCCGCGATCGGCGGCACCTCGGCCGCGGTGGCCGCCGAACCGGCGGCGGCCAGCACCGTGACCACCGTGGTGATCACCATGACGACCGCCAGATGCGCGGGGACGACGGCCAGGGTCGCCGTGCCGGGCAGGAAGGCCGGCACCAGGTAACCGACGCCGATGGCCAGCCCGATCCCGGCCAGCCCGGCCAGCAGCCCGGCGAGGACGGCCTCGGCCAGCAGCAGCCACAGCACCTGGGCCTGGCTCGCCCCGGTGCAGCGCAGCAGCGCGATCTGCCTGCGGCGCTGGGCGAGGACGATGCGGAAGGTGTTGGACACGACCACCGCGGCCGTGCCCATGGCGATCGCCACGAACAGGCCCAGGATCTGCGCGATGGTGCCGTCGCCGCCGACCGAGTCGTCCAGCAGCACGGCGCCCGCGCCGAAGGCGGCCGCCACGAGGACGGCGAGGCCGGTCAGCAGCAGGCGGGCCGGGCGCTGCCGGATCTCGGCGAGCAGCGAGCGGAACAGGGGGGACAAGGCTCCTCCGGGTGTGTCTCAGTTACCCGGTGAACCTATGTGTGCCCGTCGTGGCCGGGAGTCAGCCTGGAGACTCCGATCGGACTACTCCTTCAGGGGGATGGTCGTCCGCCTTCAGGAGGGCAGCGAAAAGCCCCGCTCACGACCGTGAGCGGGGCTTTCCGGCTTACTGCTTACAGACCGAGGTCGGCGTCGAAGGCGCCTTCCTCCAGGCGGTGCTTCAGCGTCGCCAGGAACCGGGCCGCGTCCGCGCCGTCCACCAGGCGGTGGTCGTAGGACAGGGCCAGGTAGACCATGGAGCGGATGGCGAGGGTGTCGCCGCCGCTGCTGTCGGTCTCCACCACGGCACGCTTCACCACGCCACCGGTGCCCAGGATGGCCACCTGCGGCTGGTTGATGATCGGCGTGTCGAACAGCGCGCCCCGGCTGCCGGTGTTGGTCAGCGTGAACGTGCCGCCGGCCAGCTCATCCGGGGAGATCTTGTTCGACCGGGTGCGCTCCGCGACATCGGTGATCTTGCGGGCCAGGCCGGCGATGTTCAGGTCGCCGGCGTTGTGCACGACCGGGACCAGCAGGCCCTTCTCGGTGTCCACCGCGACGGCCAGGTGCTCGGCGTCGTGGTAGGTGACCTCGTTGGTCTCGCTGTTGATCACCGCGTTGAGCTTCGGGTGCTGCTTCAGCGCCTCGACGGCGGCCTTGGCGAAGAACGGCAGGAAGCTGAGCTTCACGCCCTCGTTGGCCTCGAACTGCCGCTTGGCCCGGTCCCGCAGCTTGGCGATCTTGGTGACGTCCACCTCGATGACCGTGGTCAGCTGCGCGGAGACGTGCAGCGACTCGACCATGCGCTTGGCGATCACCTGGCGCAGGCGGGACATCTTCTGCGTGGTGCCACGCAGCGTGCTGTCCGCAGCCGGTGCGGCGGCCTTGGCCGGAGCCGACGCCGGGCGGGCGGCCGGGGTGGCCTTGGCCTCGGCGGTCGCGGACGCGGCGTTCTTGGCGTCCACCGCGGCGAGCACATCCTGCTTGCGGATGCGGCCGCCGACGCCGGTGCCCTTGACGCCGTTCAGGTCGATGCCGTTGTCCGAGGCCAGCTTGCGCACCAGCGGGGTCACGTACGGCGAACCGTCCCCGTTGTTGCTGCTGTCCTGGTCAGCGGCCGGAGCCTGCGGAGCCGGGGCCGGCTTCGGCGCGGCGGGCGCCGGAGCGGGCTGGGCCGGTGCCGGGGCGGGCGCGGGGGCCTGCTGGACCGGAGCCGGCGTGGGGGCCGGTGCCGGAGCGGCCGGAGCCGGGGTGGGCGCGGGGGCCGGAGCGGCCTGCTGCGCCGGGGCACCGGAGCCGACCAGCGCGAGCTGGGCGCCGACGTCCACGGTCTCGTCCTCCTGGACGAAGATCGCGGTGATGGTGCCCGCCACCGGGGACGGGATCTCGGTGTCGACCTTGTCGGTGGACACCTCCAGCAGCGGCTCGTCGACCTCGACGGTCTCGCCGACCTGCTTCAGCCAGCGGGTGACGGTGCCCTCGGTGACCGACTCGCCCAGGGCGGGCATGGTCACCGGGGTGCCCTCGCCGGAACCCGAGGCCTGCGGCGCGGGAGCGGACTCGGCCTGAACCGGCTGGGCCGCTTCCTCCTGCGGCGCGGCGGCCTGAGCCGCTGCCTCCGGCTCCTCGGCCGGGGCCTGCTCCTGCTGGGCCGCGGTCTCCTGCTGTGCGGCGGGGGCCGGGGCGTCGCCGCCACCGGCGCCGTCGCCGATCACCGCGAGCTCGGCACCGACGTCGACGGTCTCGTCCTCCTGCACCAGGATGCGCTGCAGCACACCCGCGGCGGGCGACGGGATCTCGGTGTCGACCTTGTCGGTGGAGACCTCGAGCAACGGCTCGTCGACCTCGACGTGGTCACCCTCCTGCTTCAGCCAGCGGGTGACGGTGCCTTCGGTGACGCTTTCACCGAGGGCCGGCATCTGAACGGAGAAACCCATTCTCCAAAACTCCTTGCGTACTCTGCGTTCGGATTTCCCGCGCGATCAGCCGTGGGCGTGCAGCGGCTTGCCGGCCAGAGCCAGGAAAGCCTCGCCGAGGGCCTCGTTCTGCGTGGGGTGGGCGTGGATCAGGGGCGCCACGTCATCCGCGTACGCTTCCCAGTTGTAGATCAGCTGACCTTCACCGATCAGCTCGCCGACGCGGCTGCCGACCATGTGCACGCCGACGACCGGGCCGTCGGTTGCCTTGACCAGCTTGATCGCGCCCTTGGTCTTCAGGATCTGGGACTTGCCGTTACCGGCCAAGTCGTAGGTGATGGTCTGCACCTCGCCGTACTTCTCCTTGGCCTGGGCCTCGGTGAGTCCGACGGAGGCGACCTCCGGCTCGCAGTAGGTGACGCGCGGGATGCCCGCCTCGTCGATCGGCCGCGGGTTGAGGCCCGCGATCTCCTCCGCGACCAGGATGCCCTGCTGGAAGCCGCGGTGGGCCAGCTGCAGGCCGGGAACGATGTCGCCGACGGCGAACACGTTCGGGAGGTTGGTCCGCAGCTTCTCATCGGTGAGGACGAAGCCGCGGTCCATGTTCAGGCCGGCCTCCTCGTAACCGAGGTTCGCGGTGCTCGGGCCACGGCCGATGGCGACCAGCAGCAGGTCGGCCTCGAGCTGCTCGCCGTTCTCCAGGGAGACGGTGACGCCGGAGTCCGACTGCGTGGCGCCGGCGAACCGGACACCGGTCTTGAACTTGATGCCACGCTTGCGGAAGGCGCGCTCGACGTGCTTCGAGGCGAACTCGTCCTCGGCGGGAACCAGGCGGGGGAGGGCCTCGACGATGGTCACTTCGGCGCCGAAGGACTTCCACACGGAGGCGAACTCCACGCCGATGACGCCGCCGCCCAGGACGACGACCTTGTTCGGGATGAAGTCCAGGGTCAGGGCCTGGTCGCTGGTCAGGATCCGGCCGCCGATCTCCAGACCGGGGATCGACTTGGCGTAGGAACCGGTCGCCAGGACCAGGTTCTTGCCGGTGTAGCGGGTGCCGTTCACCTCGACGGTGGTGCCGCCGACGAAGCGGCCGGTGCCCTCGACCAGGTTGATGCCGCCGTGCTTCACCAGGCCGGCCAGGCCCTTGTACAGGCCGGAGACCACGGTGTCCTTGTAGGAGTTCACGCCGTTGATGTCGATGCCCTCAAGGGAGGACTTCACACCGAACTGGTCACCCTCGCGAGCGGAGTCCGCGACCTCGGCAGCGTGCAGCAGAGCCTTGGTGGGGATGCAGCCACGGTGGAGGCAGGTTCCCCCGAGCTTGTCCTTTTCGATCAGGACAACGGACTGGCCGAGCTTCGCCGCGCGCAGCGCGCAGGCGTAGCCGCCGGAGCCGCCGCCAAGGATCACAAGATCGGCGGAGGTGTCGGTCACGTGAATCTCCTACTGAGGTTGTTGGCGTCGTTGGTTCAACTTCAGGTTCGTAGGGGACCGCAGGGGGTCCCACCCGCCATCTTGTCACCATTACGGTGGGTATGGCGACGCGGGCCAGTGCCTTTGGACACCGTTACCGCCCCGGTGGTGCTCAGTTCGGCTGCGGAGCGGTCACGATCATCGGGTCCGGGAGAAAAACGGCTGGGTGGAGCGTTGTATTCCCAATGGCACACGGGAGGTGCTCCGAATGGGCTTCTTCGACCGGTTTCGTGGTAAAGGCGCAGGTGGCAGGCCTGTTTACGATACCGCGCACCTGGAGTCCTGGGCGCGCGAGCGGCACGGCGTCGAGGCATACGTGGAGCCGAAGACGGCGGTGACGGAAACCACCGTGGTGCTCATCGCTCACGACGGGGAGTGGACCCGGCGGCGGATCTCCGCGCCCGCCGACGCCTACCGGCTCGGGCAGAAACTGGGCATCCCGGTCTACGACACCAACCTGATGGGTTACCCGCAACGCATGCGGGACTACACCGCGCGGCAGAACGCGCTCCGGAAACGGGGCGAGGCCTAGGTCTGTCGGCCGGGGCTGGGTCTGGCCTTTCGGCGAAGGATGGCTTTGGAGGGGGAGACGGGCTGGGGCCGCGTCTTTCCTGCCTGCGTGTTGGGTAGGGGCACGCCTTTCTGGTGGGATGGGCCGCTTCCGCGGGGGACCTGAAGGACGCCATCGTTTACTTGAGCGCACTGAAGGCGTCCTTCATTTACCTACTGTCCACAGTGGACGTCCACATCGTGGGATGCTACGGCGTGTTGCGCTATTTCGACACCGTGTCGCCCGGATTTCTCACGATCATGGGCGCATTAGTCGCATCTAACGCGACTAATCCGCCCATGATCTTGAAAAGCCCCGCGCAGCGGCCCCGACTGCCAGACCGGCGTGCCCCCACTCAACACGCCGGCAGGAAAGACAGGCGGCACAGCCCGTCTCCTCCTCCAAAGCCCTCTTTCGCCGACCACCCAGACCCAACCCCCGAACGCAGTAAGGGGCACCCAACCGGCGTTGGACGCAGTGAGGGGCACCCATGCTGCGCTGAACGCAGTGTGGGTGCCCCTTACTCGATAGGATCAGCCGTTGGTGGCGATGTCCTCGAGGGTCGCCAGCAGCGTGCGGACCGCGACGCCGGTGCCGCCCTTGGTCACGTAGCCGTACGCGCCCTTGCTGTTGTACGCCGGGCCCGCGATGTCCAGGTGAGCCCACGGCACGCCCTCGGCCACGAACTCCTTCAGGTACAGGCCCGCGGCGAGCATGCCGCCCCAGCGGTGCGGCAGTGAGTTGGTGATGTCCGCCAGCCGGGAGTCCAGGTCCGCCCGGATGTCCTCGGGCAGCGGCATCGGCCACATCGACTCGCCGGCGTCACCGGCGCGGGCGACGATCCGGTCCCGCAGCTCGTCGGAACCCATCACCGCACCGGTCTTGGTGCCCAGCGCGACGACGGCCGCACCGGTCAGCGTGGACGCCTCGATCAGGTAGTCCGGCTCGTCCTCGCATGCCCGCACGATGGCGTCGGCCAGGATCAGCCTGCCCTCGGCGTCGGTGTTGACCACCTCGACGGTCTTGCCGCCGTAGTGGGACAGCACGTCACCCGGCCGGTACGCGGTGGACGACGGCATGTTCTCCGCCATCGGCACGGTCGCGGTGACGGCGACGTCCAGCTGCAGCTTGGCCGCCGCGACCACGGTGGCGATCATGGTGGCCGCACCGGCCATGTCCATGGTCATCTCCTCCATGCCCGACGCGGGCTTGATGGAGATGCCGCCGGTGTCGAAGGTGATGCCCTTGCCGACCAGCGCGACCTTCTTCGCGGACTGCTTCGGCGTGTAGGTCAGCCGGACCAGGCGCGGCTTGCGGGAGGAACCGCCGCCGACGCCCAGGATGCCGCCGAAGCCGCCCGCTTCGAGGGCGTTCTCGTCGAGCACCTCGGTGGTCAGCCCGGCCGCCTCGGCCAGCTCGACGGCTTTGGCCGCGAAGCTCGCCGGGAACAGGTCGTTCGGCGGGGTGTTCACGAAGTCGCGGGTGGTGGCGACGGCCTCGGCCACCGCCGTGGCCCGGTCGACGGCCGACTTGGCCTCGGCGTCCTTGGCGTCGCCGACGACCAGTTCCACCGCCCCGACCGCGGGCTTGCCCGGCTCGCTGCGGTAGCTGGTGAACTGGTAGCGGCCCAGCAGCGAGCCCTCGGCCGCCGCGGTCAAGTCCAGCTGCGCGAGGGTGTTGACCGCCTTGGTCAGGCCGTTCAGCGAGCGCACCGCCGCACCGGAGGCCTTGCGCACCTGTTCGGCGGTGACGCCGTCCTCGGCGCCCGGCTTGCCCAGGCCCGCGGCGACCAGGATCGGCGCGGACAGCTTGCCGCCGGTGGGCAGCTTGACGACCTCGTCGGCCGCACCGGTCGCGCCGAGGGTGCCGAGCAGGTCGGCCAGCTTGCCCTCGTAGGCGGCGTCGATGGCGTCCACTGCGGCGGAACCCGCTACCAGGCGGACGGAATCACCCCCGGCCACGGTGCCAATGATGATCGCGTCGGCCGCGATCGCGCCCGCTTCCGTATCGGTGAGTGACAGAGTCACCTGGATCTCCTATTCAAACTGCTTCGTTCTCGCCCCAGTCGAAACCAGCCCCAGCCCGGCGCTGTGATGGTTCGGAATGCTAATCGCCGTACTACAGGGGATACCACTGCACACCTTGCTATAGCTTTTCGGTTGCGCTCCGGATGCCTCGTTGGCCTCACTGTCGGTGATCTGTCACCGTGTAGTGGTGACACAGCGTGTGTTCTCCTCGATCGCCCTGGGTCTTGCGGGCATGTTGGGTGCCGGATTGTTCACCGGCTTCGCCCCGGCGGTAGCCGGGAGTGGCCGGTGGTTCCTGGTCGCCATGGTGCTGCCCGCGATCGCAGCCTTGTGCTGCGTGAGCGTGTCGGCCAGTCAGGCCGTCGCCTACCCGGGCGCGGGAACCTCGTATCCCTGCGTGCGGGAGCATCTGGGCGCGTGGCCCGCCCGGTTCGCGAGTACCGCCCAGCTGGCCGGATCCGCGGCTGCCGTGGCGGCCCTGGCGGGTACCTGCGCGGACTATCTGCTGCCCGGGCACCGGATTCCGGTGGCCCTGGTGTTCGTGGGTCTGGTGACCGTTTTCGCCGCCGCCGGGCTGCGGCTGTCCCGCCGCGTGCTCACCATCGGAGTGGTCTTCGTCCTGGTGGTGTTGTCACTCATCGTGATCACCGGACTGGCGATCGCCCCGCCCCCGCAGGCGGTGCCCGTTGCCGGGACGACCGGCGCGGACTCGGTGAACGGCTTCACCGCGGCGGCCGCCTCGCTGTTCTTCGTCTTCCTCGGCTTCGACCGGATGACCGCGCCGAGCCGGGCCGAACTCGCCGAGGGCGGTCGGTCCTCCGGCATCGCCATCCCGCTGCTGGTGCTGACCGCGCTGGGCATGTACCTGCTGCTCGGCTTCGTGCTGCTGCACCAGCTGGGCAGCGGACGGCTGGCGGTCTCCGCCACCCCGCTCCGCGATGTGCTGGGCGCCGCCGACGCCTCCGCGTTCGCCCCGGCGGCCAGCGCCGCCGCCGTGGTCGGACTGGGCATGGCCGCGGTGCTGACGCTCGGCGGTATGCATCGCACGGCGGTGTCCATGGCCGCCGGCCGGGATCTGCCCGTCGGCCTGTCCCGGGACCGGGCGCGGCCCGCGGTGGACGTGATCGTCGGAGCCCTCGCCGCGATCGGCGTGCTGCTGCTGACTCCGGCCCAGGCGATTCCGCTGGCGGCAGCCTGTGTCTTCGCCCACTACGCCTTCTCCAGCGCGTCCACCCGGGTGCTGCTGATGGACGATGGCGGCACCTGGCCACTGCGCGCGGCCTGCGCCGGCATGGCGTTTTCCGTGCTCCTGTGCATGTGCCTGCCCGGCTGGACGCTGCTGTCGGTGGTGGCCCTGGTGGGTGGCGCCTCCGCGGCGCTCGGCCTGTACGCCAGGTTCGGTGGTGACGGCGGCGCGCCCTCGCCAGGTAACGTGCCCATCCGTGACGCAGACACCCGGCAATGACGCCCTCCTGACCAGTCCGCTGCACGAGGCTCACGAGGCCCTCGGCCCGACCTGGGCGCCGTTCGGCGGCTGGCAGATGCCCATCCAGTACTCCGGCGGCGGTGTCGTCGCCGAACACACCGCGGTCCGCGAGGCGGTCGGCATCTTCGACGTCTCGCACCTGGGCAAGGCCCTGGTGACCGGCCCCGGTGCGGCGGCGTTCGTGAACTCCTGCCTGACCGCTGACCTGGGCAAGATCGCCCCCGGTAAGGCCCAGTACACGCTGTGCTGTGCCGAGAACGGTGGTGTGGTCGACGACCTGATCGCCTACCTGGTCAGCGAGGACGAGGTCTTCCTGGTCCCGAACGCGGCGAACACCGCCGAGGTCGTGCGCCTGCTGCAGGCCGCCGCTCCCGAGGGCATCACCGTCACCGGCCAGCACCGCGACTACGCGGTCATCGCCGTGCAGGGCCCGAAGTCGGGCGATGTGCTGGACAAGCTGGGCCTGCCCAGCGACATGGAGTACATGGCCTACGCCGACGCAGATTGGAACGGCTACACGGTCCGCGTGTGCCGCACCGGCTACACCGGCGAGCACGGCTACGAGCTGCTCCCCAAGTGGGACGAGGCCCGCGCCCTGTGGGACGCCCTCGCCGAAGCCGCCGCCTCCTTCGGCGGCCGCCCGGCCGGCCTCGGCGCGCGGGACACCCTGCGCACCGAGATGGGCTACCCGCTGCACGGCCACGACCTGTCCCTGGAGATCAGCCCGGTGCAGGCCGGTTCCACGTGGGCCGTCGGCTGGAAGAAGGACGCGTTCTGGGGCCGCGACGCCCTGACCGCCGAGAAGGCCAACGGCCCGAAGCGGCGGCTGCGCGGCCTGCGGGCCGTCGAGCGTGGCGTGCCCCGCGAGCAGATGGACGTGCTGAACGCGGCGGGGGAGAAGATCGGGGAGACCACCTCCGGCACCTTCTCGCCGACCCTGAAGACCGGCATCGCGCTTGCGCTGATCGACACCGAGGCCGGGGTCGAACTCGGCGACCAGGTGACCCTGGAGGTCCGCGGTCGCAAGCTGGCCTGCGAGGTCGTGAAGCCGCCGTTCGTGGACACCAAGACCAAGTAGTCGCTGCTCTGAAGGTGGCCTTCAGCCCGGTTGACCGGCTGAAGGCCACCGTCAGTTCGATGTCCCGCCGATCGGTCATCGGAGCAGCTCTTCGATCGCGAGCCAGAGCGGTAGCAGGCCCAGGGCGCCCAGAATCAGCCCGGTCACCCAGAGCCGGGTGTCCTCTTCCCGCCGCCCGCGACGCACCATGCTCGCCGGTACCCCGACGAGCAGGACGACCACGAGCGCACACCACCATCCCTGCGCCGAACCGGGCGGCGGGCAGCGCAGGAAACAGATTCCTTTGAGCGTCGCCACGATTCCGGCCAGCCACACCAACCCGAAGCCCGACTCGGCGGCATCCCGTTGGGTAAAGGACATTCCGACCCCCAGTGTCGACGTCGACAGTATCCGTAGCGGATCCGCGTGCCGCCTGCGTAGGACTACTCAACTCTGAATCAGCGTTCGGACCAGCGGTTTCACCCGTGAACACCGGCCGATCCGGCTGTGCAGAATGGGATTCGTCAGTCCTACTGAGGGGAACGAGATATGCGACTGAAGATCGCTCTGCCCGCGGCCGTCGCCGCCATTCTGTTGACCGCCACCCCGGCTCTCGCCGCCGAGTTGCCGCCACTCCCGGACTCCGGCGAGGCCTTCGCTTACGTGCATCGGGATCAGGCCGGACTGTGGGAACCCGGCCCACGGGTCGCCTTCGACGCGCTGGGCACCAACAGCGTGGTCAAGGTATTCGTGGATGACTTTCGCGATGACCGCCGGGATGGCTTCGCCATCTGGCTGACGGCGGGCAAGGGCAACCACTTCGAGGTCGGCCGGACCTATCAGGCCACCGGAGACGTGCCGACCGGTGGCCCGTACGAGAGCACCGAGCCGGGATTGAAGGTCATCCGTGCTGGTCTGGGTTGCTCGCACGACCGCGGTGAGTTCACCGTGGAGAGGCTGGATCTGGACGACCAGGGCTACGTGAAGTCGGTCCAGGCCCGGTTCGACCGGCACTGCGAAGGCGACCAGGGCCCGCAGCCGATCCAGGCGCACTTCCGCGTCAACGCGGACGGCTAGCAGCCGCGCGCGGGCGGGGATCCACTGTGATCCTCGCCCGCATCCGACCGTCGGACGTCCAAATTTCGGAACGTCGGTTTTGGCGTTTCCACTGGTGAGCTACCGTGCATCTATGACGTCAGCGCTGTCGTTCTCGCGAACCTTGAACCCGACCCCGGTGACCCCGGAGAGGCGGGCGGAAATCCTGGCCAACCCCGGCTTCGGCAGGCACTTCACCGACCACATGGTGACCATTGCCTACAACCGGGAATCCGGCTGGCACGACGCGAAGGTCGTGCCGTACGGCTCCATCCCGCTCGACCCGGCGGCGATGGTGCTGCACTACGGACAGGCGATCTTCGAGGGCCTCAAGGCCTACCGTCAGGCAGACGGTTCGATCTCCTCGTTCCGGCCCGAGGCCAATGCCGAGCGGCTCCGCGCCTCCTCGCGCCGGATGGCCATGCCGGAACTGCCGGACGAGCTGTTCCTGGAGTCGCTGCGTCAGCTGACCGCGGTGGACGAGGCGTGGGTGCCGCCCGCCGGTGGCGAGGAGTCGCTGTACTTCCGCCCGTTCATGATCTCCACCGAGGCGGGCCTGGGGGTCCGCCCGGCGAACGAGTACCTGTACATCCTGATCGCCTCGCCCGCGGGTGCCTACTTCCCGGGTGGCGTGAAGCCGGTCAGCGTCTACCTGTGTACCGAGTACGTGCGTGCCGCCCCCGGTGGCACCGGTGCCGCCAAGTTCGCCGGTAACTACGCCGCCTCGCTGCTGGCGCAGGCCCAGGCAGCCGACCAGGGTTGCGACCAGGTCGTCTGGCTGGATGCCGTGGAGCGCCGCTACATCGAGGAGATGGGCGGCATGAACCTGTACTTCGTGTTCGGCTCCGGCGCCGACGCGCATCTGGTGACCCCGGAACTGACCGGCACCCTGCTGCCCGGCATCACCCGTCGTTCGCTCGCCGAGCTGGCCGGCGACCTCGGCCACAAGGTGGAGGAGCGGCGCATCTCCACCGAGGAGCTGGAGCGGGGTGTGGCCTCCGGCGAGATCACCGAGGTGTTCGCCTGCGGCACCGCCGCGGTGATCACGCCGGTCGGCCGGGTCAAGCACGACAAGGGCGAGTACACCATCGGCGGTGGCGAGCCCGGTGCGTTGACCATGAAGCTGCGCGAGGCGCTCACCTCGCTGCAGCGCGGCTCGTCCGCCGACTCGCACAAGTGGCTCACCACGCTGGGTTAGACCGTGGGAAGGGCCCCGTGTCCCGGGGCCCTTCACCCTGCTTGTCCCCGGTGCAAACAAAATCGGGAAGCCGCTTGACCTGCGTGATCAGCCGTTCGCCGCAGCGTGGTTTATCGGCTGCGCGGATCCGGCCGACGGTGGAATCATGAAAGTCATGGAACACGTCACGCCCGATGAGCTGGCGGCCGACATCCATCAGTACATGGATCGCGTCCTCGCAGGCGAAACGATTGAGATCAGCGTCGACGGAATGGCGGTCGCACAGCTCGCCCTCCGGCCGGGTGTCACACCCCGCGATGTCCTGGCGGCGCTGGGGGTAATCACCAAGGCAGACAATCCGCATGGGACCGCGATGCTCGAACCACCGGTGCTCCGTCCCACTCGGATGAGCACGGCGGAGGCCATGGAACTTACCCGGGAGGACCGGTGGTGATCTACTTCGATACCTCCGCCTTGGTGAAGTTGGTCGTTGAGGAAGCCGAGAGCGAGGCACTGAAGGCCTGGCTGGCGGAACGACAGGTCGTGGAGCGGGTCAGTAGCGCCATCACCAAGACCGAGCTCCCGATCGCCACGCGATTCTCCGCCGGGCAGAGTCACCACAACACTCTGCGGGTCCTTGCGGAACTGGACCCCGTGAGATTGACCTATGACCTGCTCGATGAGGCCGGTCGTGAATCGCACGGGCTCCGAGCGTTGGACGCGATCCATCTGACGTCCGCCAAACGCATGCACGCCAAGCGTGGGTTGATTGCCTTCGTCGCCTATGACCACAAGCTCCTCGCCGCCGCTGATGAGATCGGCCTGCCGGTGGCCTCACCGGGAGTCGCGGCCTGACACAGTGCTGAAGGTGGCTCCCTCTGCGTGGGGAGCCACCTTCAGCAGGTTTATTACCCAGTGAAGACATGCCTGGTACATCGGTGGCCGATGGTGTCCGCATGAGATCGCTGCGCCTGGTGCCCGCCCTGCTGACCGTCGGCATCCTGCTGCTGGGCTGTTCCACCGCCGAGAAGCTGGTCGACCGGGTCGCGGACACCGGCTCCGGTTCCGGCGACAGGGTGCTGTACCTGACCTTCGACGACGGTCCCGGCGGCGACACGGAGAAGTACCTCGACGTGCTGCGGGCCAATAACGCGAAGGCGACCTTCTTCCTCGTCGGCCGGAACCTGGAATCCAGGCACGAGCTGGCCAAGAAGACCCTGGCCGAGGGACACGTGCTCGCCAACCACTCGTGGAATCACACGATCCTCACCAACGACGGCGACGAGGAGCTGAGCCGGGAACTGGACGACACCGCCAAGGAGTTGCAGGCGGTCGGCGCCACCGGGAAGTGCATGCGCCCGCCGACCGGCGCGATCGATCCGCGGGTGAAGAAGGCGCTCGACCAGCGGGGGATGACCAGCAAGCTGTGGCACGTGGACATCGGCGACTGGCGGAATCCGGGAGTCGACGCGATCGTGGATACGCTGTTGTCCTCCGCGAAGCCGGGGGCCGTGATCCTGATGCATGATGGTGGCGGTGACCGCGCACAGGGAGCGGAGGCGCTGGCCAAGGCCCTGCCCC
Source organism: Pseudonocardiaceae bacterium YIM PH 21723 (assembly GCA_003600225.1). Classification (GTDB taxonomy): domain Bacteria; phylum Actinomycetota; class Actinomycetes; order Mycobacteriales; family Pseudonocardiaceae; genus QZFT01. The sequence goes on along the minus strand of QZFT01000023.1, from coordinate 26,335 downwards.
AGCTCGTGGCCCAGGGCTACACCTTCGCCCCGCTACCCGGCTGCTAACCCGATGGGGTGAAGAGCCCCGCGAGGTGTCCGGATTTCCGGTTTGCCGCCCTCTGCTGAGAAAAGCAGCACCGCGAGGCAGCAAGGAGAAGAGCATGCACACTCGCACCGTCAGGACGACGGCCCAACGCCCCGGATCACCGGGCATCGGCTCGCGCGCGTAGCCGGGGGAGCAGGTTCCGGTCCACGGTGGACCCGAGTCACCGGGCCCACCATGGAAAACCTGAACCGTCAGCCGGTCGCGCCGGCCGGAGCGGGTTCCGCGATGGGTTCGCGCCCACCCTGGTCGAGCCGGAACGGCGGGTACTCATCGGTGAGCAGCGCCGCGTAGACGGCCACGCGGATGTACCAGCGATGCAGGCCCATCCGCAGGTCGAAGATCCCCGGCAGATAGCGGCCGGTGAACACGAGACCGACGATCGCGATGAGGACCAGCACCCCGAGCACCGCCAGGCCGGCCGGCGGAACCTCGTTCGCCCGCTCGGTCATCTGGTGTCGATCGCCGGATGACCAACTGCCCAGGAAGGCGGCGATCAACAGGTAGTGGGGGATGGCCAGCAGCCACCACTTCACCAGGGCCAGGCCACGGGACAGCCGTTCCGGATAGGCCACATCCAGATCCGCCGGGTAGTCCGGATCGGAACCCAGTTTGAAGGGCGGATAGCGGTCGGTGCTGAGCAGCGTGACGTACGCGTTCACCCGCCAGTTCCACCGCATGACGCCGACCGTGTAGTCGAACAGTGGACGTGGGTAGGTGCCGGTGATCAGCACGCTGATGAACGCGATGATCCAGACGATCACCGCGCCGATCTGCAAGAAGATCAGCACGAAGTAGTGCGGGATGGCCAGCAGCCACTTGACCAGCCACATCCACCGGGTGAGGTTCGGATCGATCGATGCTTCCAGCCGCACGGGATGAGTCGCCATTGACCTGCCTCCATAGGTCAGCAAGCGGGATACCGATCAGCGTGCTCCCCGGTGGGATTCCCGGACAAGGCCGATCACCCGCTCAGGCGCCTGCGCAGGCCACCAGTGCGGTGGTGGTGGCGACCTCGCAGCACGCGCCGAGGATGTCGCCGGTGACACCGCCCGTACGGCGGCGGGTGTGCCAGGCGAGCAGCACGGTCGCCCCGGCGGCCAGTGCTACCGCTAGGGCGCCGCGCCAGGACCAGACCACTGTGGACCCCGCGGCCAGCGCCGCCCAATAGAGCGGCGCGAGCCAGATCGGCTGGGTGCCGGCCACCAGCGCGCCGAATCCGTCGGGTCGGGCGGCGGGGACGCCGCGGCGGCAGCCCCAGACGAAGGCCACCCGGCCGGCCACTGTGGACAGTACGACGACAGTCCACTGTGTACATACGGCGAGGCTGGCCGCCTGGAGGCCGATGGTCAGGATCAACGCGATGACGCCGAACGCGCCGGTCGAGGGGTCCTTCATCACCGCAAGGGTGCGCTCCGGGGTTCCGTAACTGCCCAGACCGTCCACTGTGTCCGCCAAGCCGTCCAGGTGCATTCCCCTGGTCAGCAGGGCCAGCAGGGCGACGGTGAGCAGGCCGCCGACCAGATTCGGGAGTCCTAGCCAGCGCAGTCCGAAAAGGACACTCGTGGCGATTCCGCCCAATGTCAGGCCGACGACCAGGGGAGCCAGCGCGATGGCCAGCGCCCGTTGCCGGGCGGTGACCGACATCTGCGCGGGGACCGGGAAAACGGTCAGCCAGGACAGCGCGAGGATCACGAAGAGCTGACCCCGGCATCGGTGAAGGTGGCCATGTCGCGCAGCACCGCGATCGACGCGTGCAGCAGCGGCAGCGCCGCCAGCGCACCGGATCCCTCGCCAAGGCGCATGTCGAACTCCAGCAGCGGGGTCAGGTCCAGGCGCTCCAGCACGAACCGGTGGGCCGGTTCCACGGAGCGGTGGCCGGCCAGCCACCAGCGCCGGGCGCCGGGGGCCAGTTCCTCGGCGACCAGAGCGGCCGCTCCGACGACCACGCCGTCCAGCAGGACGGGGGTGCGGCGGACCGACGCCTGGGCCAGGAAGCCGGCCAGTGCGGCGAAGTCGGCGCCGCCGATCGTCGCCAGCAGGCGGACCGGGTCGCCCTGGGCCGCCTTGGCGCGGTGCATCGCGTCGCGGATCGCGGCGGTCTTGCGGCTCCAGCCCGCGTCGTCGATTCCGGTGCCGCGGCCTACGACGACGACCGGTTCGGTGCGGGTGATGCTGCCGATCAGCGCCGCCGCCGGGGTGGTGTTGCCGATGCCCATGTCACCGGCGATCAACAGGTCCGCGCCGCCGTCGATCTCCTCGTCGGCGATGGCCCGGCCGGCCTCGATGGCCGCCTCGGCCTGCTCCTGGGTGATCGCGTCCTCGCGGTCGATCGAGCCCGATGCCCGGCGGATCCTGTACTTGCCGACCGGGTCCGGGGTCTCCGCGTCCACCGCGATGTCCACCACGCGCACGCCTGCGCCCGCGACGGCCGCGAGGGCGTTGACCGCCGCGCCGCCCGCGACGAAGTTGGCCACCATCTGACCGGTGACCTCGCTCGGGTACGCCGAGACGCCGTGCTGGGCCACGCCGTGATCACCGGCGAACACCACGACCCGCGGCCTGCTCAGCGGCTGCGGCGGGCAGGCACCCTGGGCGGCGGCCAGCCAGCTGCCGAGCTCCTCCAACCGCCCCAGGGACCCTTCGGGTTTGGTCAGTTGCCGGTGCCGCTGCACGGCCTGCTCCCGGACCTGGTCGTCGGGGTGTGGAACGCGGGGGAACTCGATCGCCATACGCCTATCTAAGCCGCAGTGGGATACCGGCGACCAGCAGGAGCACCTCATCGCACACCTGGGCCAGCTGCGCGTTGAGTCTGCCCAGCTCATCGCGGAAGAGCCGGCCCGACGCGCTCTCCGGGACCACGCCGAGCCCGACCTCGGTGGACACCAGCACGATGCGGGCCGGGCAGCGCAGGACCGCCTCGACCAGCGCGGCGCAGTAGCGGTGCGCGGTGAAGATCGCGTGTTCGTTGCCATCCCAGGCGCCGGCGTCGTCCAGCAGCCCGGTCAGCCAGGTGGCGATGTCGTCGATCAGGATCAGTTCGTTCGCGTAGGCCCTGGCCAGCACGCCGAGGATCTCCGCGCTCGCGGGAGCCTCGATGGTCCGCCAGGTACTGGGGCGGCGCCGGATGTGGGTCTCGATCCGCTTCTCCCACTCGGGGTCCATGGGATCGCGGCGGGCGGTGGCGACGTAGCTCACCGGGGCGTCCGCGGGTAGCAGGTGTTCCGCGTGCGCCGACTTTCCCGACCGTGCACCCCCGAGCACCAGAGTTCGCATGGCCAACGAGAGTCTCTCCTTCGGGCCCGGCCGTCGGACGGTCCGGGGTAACGTCGGGTCAGTACAGCTGAAAGGGGCTGCAGTGGTCTACAGGTGGCGCTACCAGGATGCCAACGGTTCCGACGTACAGGGCCCCGACACGACGTGGGAGGACCAGGTCGACGCCGAGGATTGGCTCAGCGGGCACTGGGTCGCGCTGGTCGAGTCTGGCATTGATCGGGTGACGTTGCTCCACGGCGAGGCCGAGATCTACGGCCCGATGAGCCTGCATGCGGCCGAATAGACCTTGACACCGGATTTCCGGTGACGCATGCCATAGTCCGTTCATGAGCGATCTCATACTATGGGTATGGCGCCGGACACATTCGCTCCTGCGTTTAAGATCGTCTGCACACTCCGTTTCATCTCACGCGCACCTAACGTGACACTCAAACTGTTTCGCAGCGGATACTATGGGTGACCATAATGCCATTATACTGTGCATATAGTCCCTGGGTGATGGCTACATCTGCCACCTTGAAGGTTGCATAACCTGCGGGTCTACCTTTTTTCCGTTTGTCGGAACGCGTATTTTCAACTCTGGAAACGATTCTGTTCTTGCTCCATTCGTGTTCTTTTTTAACCGTTAACACGGTCTGTGAAAAACATGGATGGAAGGACAGGCCATGGCTTTGAATTGGATTGGCCGCCGGGCACTGATTCTTGTCGGTATCGCCCTCCCGGTGGTTGCCGCGACCACGGTCGCGGTGTCGTCTGGACTGATTCCGTCGGAATCCGCTCCGCAGCCCCAGGCGACGGTCAGTGAGGTCGGTTTCATCCGCACCCTGTCGGGTAGCCAGGCGCGCAACTTCGGGATCAACCCGGGTGCGATCAACGGCATCCCCCAGCAGCCCGCGCCCGCGGGCCCTCCCTCGCCGGAGGCCGCCATCCCGGCGGTGCAGACAGCGGCCGGTACGCAGAGCGGGATCATCAGCGGCCTGCTGAAGCTGATCCCGGCGCTGCTGAACGGTGTCATCCCGGACATCGGCAACCTGATCCCGATTGACATCAAGTTCGAGACCAACGGCAGCACGTATTGCTTGGTCCTGCAGGACAAGGCGGGCACCGCGGGTGTCCCGGTGATCAACGGCGTCCAGGTGCTCGGCGGCCTGGACAAGATCATCACCGGTAACGGCAAGATCTGCGGCAGCCTGTTCGGCGCCGACGGCATCTCGATCGGCGCCGACGGCAAGATCGTGATCTTCGGGATTCCCCTGGAGGGCGCGATCAAGCTCGGCGGCAAGACCGTCGGAACCGGTTTCGTCGACTCCCGCGGCAGCGTGGTCGACCCCTCCGGTCAGACGGCGGCGACCCCCGAGGTCGCGCAGGTCGGCAAGATCGACGTCTCCGGGCGATGATCAAGGTCGGGCCCCGTGGATGATCACGGGGCCCGATTTCCGAATAAAAATGAAATATGTTCGTAACGTCCTGCGATACCCATCGTTGTTCAGGCATCGCGCGTGTCCCCGGAGCAATACACGCGCGATGGAGCAGGTATTCCCGAGAACCTGCCTGAACAGCATGGAAGGACCAAGATGTCTTTGCAGTCCTGGAAGAAGAAGTCGGTGCTGGTCGGTGCCGCGGCTGCGATGCTGATCCCTGCCTCCGCGGGTGTTGCCAACGCCATGTCCGCCCCGCAGGTCCCCGCCCTGGGTGACGTGAGCCACGAGTTCAACGGCGGTGGCAACCTGTCCGGCTGGACCGACTACCGCAACGGTGGCGGCGCGGGCGAGCTGCACGGTGAGGGCGCCGGCAACGGTGGCTCCCTCGCGGGTGGCGGCCACGGTGGCGTCGACGGCGGCGCTGCCTCCTTCGAGGGTGAGGGCCACGACGCCTTCGGTAACGGCTTCTCCGGCAAGGGCGGCGGCGCGTTCGACCACAACGGTGGCGGCGCCGGCGGCGAGTTCGAGGGCCACGCGGCCAACGGTGCCGGTTTCTCCGGTGAGGGCGGCGGCAAGTTCGACAAGAACGGTGCCAAGGGCGGCTTCTCCGGCGAGGGCCACGACGGCTACGGCAACTCCTTTGAGGGTGGCGGCTCGTTCGAGGCCAACAAGGACGGCGGCCACGGCGGCGGCTACCTCAAGGGCGAGAGCGACTGCGGCTCGGCCGAGGGCCACGTCAACGGTGGCTTCAAGCACGACGACGACCAGGTCTCCGGCGGCGGCAACATCGGCGGCAGCGCCGAGAGCCACGGCCACGGCGGTGCCGCTGAGGGCTACGCCAAGGGCTACGCGGGCAAGCAGGGTGCGGGCGGCGCTGTCGGCCTGAACCTGAAGGCTCACTAGGTATTACCGCTACACCTGGGCACTTCCCTGAGTATTAGCCGCGACGGCCCCCGGATCCTGGTTCCCGGGGGCCGTCGCGCTGCGTTCTACGGGCTGCGGGTGAGCGAGGGGTCGCGGATGACGACCGGCTCCAGCGCTTCGTCGATCTTCTTGAGCAGATCGGCGTCCAGCTTCACGCCCGCGGCCTTGACGTTCTCGTGCACCTGCTCCGGGCGGGAGGCGCCGATGATCGCCGAGGCGACGTTCGGGTTCTGCAGCACCCAGGCCACGGCCATGGTCGCCAGCGACAGGCCGGCTTCGGCGGCCAGTGGCTCCAGCTTCGCGACGGCCTGGAGGACCGGCTCCTCCATATACCGCTGGATGGTGCTGGCGCCGCCCGCCTGATCGGTGGCGCGGCTGCCCTCCGGTAGCGGGGCGCCCGGCTTGTACTTGCCGGTCAGCACGCCCTGCGCGATGGGGGACCAGACGATCTGGCTGAGGCCCTCCTGCTCGCTGGCCGGGACCACCTGCTCCTCGATCACCCGCCAGATGGCGTTGTACTGCGGCTGGTTGGAGATGAACGGCACGTTCAGCTCCCTGGCCAGCGCGGCGCCCCGGGTGATCTGGTCGGCGTCCCACTCCGAGACGCCGATGTACAGCGCCTTGCCCTGCCGCACCACGTCGGCGAAGGCCAGCATGGTCTCCTCCAGCGGCGTGGTCCGGTCGAACCGGTGTGCCTGGTAGAGATCCACATAGTCGGTGCCGAGGCGCTTGAGGGAGCCGTTGATCCCCTCAAGGATGTGCTTGCGGCCCAGGCCCTTGTCGTTGGGGCCGCCGGGACCGGTCGGCCAGTAGGCCTTGGTGAAGATCTCCAGGCTCTCCCGCCGCTGGCCTTCGAGGGCCCGGCCGAGGACTTCTTCCGCCTTGGTGTTGGCGTAGACGTCCGCGGTGTCGAAGGTGGTGATACCCGCTTCCAGGGCGGCTTTGACGCAGGCCTTGGCCTGGTCCTCCGCCACCTGGGAGGCGTGGGTCAGCCAGTTGCCGTACGAGATCTCGCTGATGGACAGGCCGCTACGGCCGAGTCGACGAAACTCCATGTCTGGAGCATAAGCAGAAATTTGCTGAGCTAACTACCCGAAGGCCTGTGGGGTTGTCGGGGCCGGGTCGGGTGGTCGGCGAAAGCGGCTTTGGAGGAGGAGACGGGTTTGGGGTGCCGTCTTTCCTGCCGGGGTGCCGGGTGGGGGCACGCCTGTCTGGTTGGTCGGGGCCGCTGCGCGGGCCTTTTCTGTGACTTGTCGTGGTTATTAGTCACGACAAGTGGCACTTGTCGTGGATAAAAGACGCGACAAGTGGGGCGACACGGTGCGGAAACGGGGCGACACGCCGAGGGAGGTGTCCACTGTGGACAGTGGAGAGCCCCGACAAGCCGGACAGGCGTGCCCCCACCCAACGCGAAGGCAGGAAAGACGCGGCCCCCAGCCCGTCTCCCCTCCAAAGCAATCTTTCGCCAACCGCCAGAAGAGACCACCGGCCGCTTAGGAGATCACGGCGCCGTGCTTGACCCGGGCGCGCGGGGCCCGCAGCCGCCGGTACTGCATGGCACGCATGGTGGCGTACCAGCCGAGGCTGAAACCGCGATCCTTGGCGTCGGGGAACTTCTCCCGTACCCGGCGGACCACCATCTTGCTCAGGAACAGGCCCTCGATGACCACGATCAGCATCATCACGAAGAACACGTAGCTGATGTACTGCGTGATGATCAGGTACTTGCCGCCGAGGAACACCACCGGCAGGGCCAGCAGCGCGACCGGCATGAACGCGCCGGACAGGTTGCGCCGGGCATCGACCAGGTCCCGGACGAACGCCTTCACCGGGCCGCGGTCGCGGGGCAGCAGCGCGGAGTCGTCGCCACGCATGATCCGTTCCCGGCGGTCGGCCGACGCCTTGCGGCGCTCCTCCTTGTTGCCGCGCATGCGCTTGAGCGCCTCGCGCTGCGTCTTCGGCGGGGGAGCGACCGGGCCGCGGCGCTTGCCCTCGGCCTCCCGGCGCTTGGGCGTGGCACGGCCCTTGCTCGGGGTGTAGGCGCCGGACGCCTGCTCCGCCTCGTCGACGAGCTGTTCGGTCAACTCGGTGTCGGGGGAGGTCTGCTTGCTCTCGCGGCCAAGGAACTTCACACCCACAGGGTAGTTAAGGGCGAAAGTCCGCCTGCTGGGACCTCCCTCATTGCAGTTCCGCTACCTGCCGGGCGCACGAGCGGTCTGTCGTCGAGTTGGGGCATGGCCCGAGGTCTGGGGCGAGTAGCCTTGGCCGCTGTGCTGGAGTTCCTGAGTGCGGCCAGTCCGGACACCGATGCCGTCGGACAGAAGATCCTGGACGCGGCCGGCGCCGAATTCCAGGAGTACGGCTTCAAACGCACCAGTCTGGACGCGATCGCCAAGCGGGCCGGGCTGTCCAGGGCCACCGTGTACCGGCGGTTCGAGAACAAGGACGTGCTGATCCAGACGGTGATGCTGCGGCAGTCCCAGGAGTTCTTCCGCAGCGTCGCGCTGGCCGTCCACCGGCTGCCCACCCCGCAGGAGCGCCTGGTGGAGGGGTTCGTCACCGGCTACGGCATCGCGCGCGTCGATCCACTGTGGACCCGGCTGCTGAGCAGCGAGCCGGAGACCGTGTTGCCGTACGCCACGATCGGCTCCTCCCCGCTGGTCCAGGCCGCGGCGGCGGTACTCGTGCTCCAGGAGGGCGACAACATCGGCGAACTGTCCGACGGCCGCACCACGCAGGGCATCTCCGAGGTGTTCATCCGGCTCGCGGTGTCCTATCTGCTCTGCCCGCAGGGCGCGATCCCCTTCGGCACCGAGGACGAGGTGCGCGCATTCGCCCGTTCCTACCTCGCCCCGCTGATGCGCTGATGCGGGTGCTCATCGCGCCCGACTGCTTCGGGAACACGCTCACCGCCACCGAGGCGGCGGAGGCCATCGCCGCGGGCTGGCGGGCCGTCGCCGCCGACGAGCTCCTGCTGCGGCCGTTGTCCGACGGTGGCCCCGGATTCGTCCAGGTGCTGCACGGAACCCTCGGCGGCACGCTGCACACGGAGACCGTGGCCGGGCCGCTGGGGGATCCGGTGGACGCCGTCTGGCTGGAACACGAGGACACCGCGTACGTCGAGTCCGCCCAGGCCTGCGGCCTGCACCTCACGCAGGAGCGGGATCCGCTGAACGCGAACACCCGTGGCGTCGGTGAACTGGTCTCGGCGGCCAAGGGCTGCTCGCGCATCGTCATCGGGCTCGGTGGCAGCGCGACCTCCGACGGCGGGGCCGGATTCCTGGAGACCGTCGGCGAGGTCACCGCGGAACTGGTGATCGCCTCGGATGTGACCAACCCGTTCCTCGGTCCACACGGGGCGGCCGCGGTGTTCGCCCCGCAGAAGGGCGCCACCCCGGCTCAGGTCGCGGAACTGGCGGCCAGGCACGGGGAACAGGCCGATCGGCTACAGCGCCGCTACGGGATCGACGTCGGTTACCTGCCCGGCGGGGGAGCGGCCGGTGGCCTCGGCGCCGCGCTGCTCGCGCTCGGCGCACGGCTGGAATCCGGTGCCGGTCTGGTCGCCCGGCTCATCGGGCTGGCGGACGCGATGGACGCCGCGCAGCTGGTGCTCACCGGCGAGGGCAGCTTCGACTGGCAGTCGCTGCGCGGCAAACTGGTGACCTCCGTCGCAGGTCAGGCGGCCGAGCGTGGGCTGCCGTGCCTGGTGCTGGCCGGGCAGGTGAGCGTCGGCCGCCGGGAGGCCGCCGCGGCCGGAGTCGAGGACGCCTACTCGGCCGCTGAGCTGGCCGGATCGGCGACCGAGTCGATGGCGCGGCCCGCGCACTGGCTGGCCGAACTCAGTAGCACGGTCGCCGGGCAATGGACCAGGCCACACCGGTGACGTCACAGGCTCAACCTGTGCGACCATGGAGGTCGGGAACAACCCGCCGCGGCGGGCGTTGTACCTATGCAGACCGTGCTCCACGCAGTATCGAGGGAGAACCATGACCGTCGAGAGCAACACCGCCACCCACGAGGTCACGATGACCGACGCCGCGGCTTCCAAGGCGAAGGCGTTGCTGGACCAGGAGGGTCGCGACGACATGGCGCTGCGCATCGCCGTGCAGCCCGGCGGCTGTGCAGGCCTGCGCTACCAGCTGTTCTTTGACGAGCGCTCGCTGGACGGCGACGCCGTGCGTGACTTCAACGGGCTCAAGGTCGTCGTCGACCGGATGAGCACCCCGTACCTGGCAGGCGCCTCCATCGACTTCGTCGACACGATCGAGAAGCAGGGCTTCACGATCGACAACCCGAACGCCGGCGGATCCTGCGCCTGCGGCGACAGCTTCAACTGAGCCGCTGTCGTCGACCGCATCATGCCCGCAGAGAGCGCGGGCCTGATGCGGCTCAGTTGGTGTCTTGTGGGGGCCAAGCCCCCCACACCCCCTGCCGGAGGGGCTTTGCCCCCCGGACTCCCACCACCGTGGGCTCCTGACATGACACAGCCAGCTCGTGCCGTCTCCACTCGGCGCGAGCTGGCTGTGTGTCGGCCTGGAACACCGGCTCAAGTTCGAGTACTCGCTGAAGCGCAAGCTCACCGTCTCGCTCGCCGAGCCTCCAGGCGGCGCACCGTCTGTACGAGTTGCACCGGGCACCCAGATACCTGCCGGAAGGCGCGGCCGTCGAAGCGACCACGTACTACGCCAAGTTCAGCGAGGGATTCTCCCGGGAGCTGCGCTGGGCGCCCACCGAGTACCTGGCGCTGTACTTCCTGGGGCACAACGAGATCGACCATGTGCAGATCACCGAGGCCTAAGCCGACGCGTTCGTGGCGAATGTGACCGAGGAACTGCGCTGACCGCGCACGAGATGCCCACGGCCTGGCAGACTTAGGCTGTGGGCAGAGAAAACCCGCCTACGCCGTCTCCACTCGGCATAGGCGGGTGTGTTGCCTGTCTATACGTAGAAGTCTTCCAGGTCCTGGACGGCTTCAAGGCAGGTGTCGTTGACCGCCCATGGTGCGGCGGCCCGGGGAATCAGTCGGCTGAGGTCCTCGTGCGTCGTCAGCCGGGGCGGCATGTCGGCGCAGTCGGCGATCAGCTCGTCCAGCGAGACCGGTTCTGGTGCCCTCATGCCGACGACCGTATGCCGCCGATGTCGGCGGTGGTAGAACTACTGGTCAGTAGCCGTGAACCGGGCGTCCCTACCGCCCGAATGGGTGACATACAGCACGCTTCCAGTGCTTCTTGATCCGTCCCTACTTCGATGGCACTGTTGGCCGTCGACCAGAAGGAGAGCGTCGTGCACATTGCCGTGACCGGCAGTATTGCTACGGACCACCTGATGCACTACCCCGGCCGGTTCACCGACTCGCTCGTCGCCGAGCGGCTCGACCGGGTCTCGCTGAGCTTCCTGGTGGACGAGCTGGTGGTGCGTCGCGGCGGTGTCGCGGGCAACATCGCCTTCGGTATGGGGGTGCTCGGCCAGCGGCCGATCCTGGTCGGCGCGGTCGGCTCCGACTTCGCGGACTACCGCTCCTGGCTGGAGCGGCACGGCGTCGACTGTTCCGCGGTGCACGTCTCGGAGACCGCGCACACCGCGCGCTTCGTCTGCACCAGCGACGAGGACACCAACCAGATCGCCTCCTTCTACGCGGGCGCGATGTCCGAGTCCCGCAACATCGAACTGGGCCCGATCGCCGACCGCGTCGGTGGCCTCGACCTCGTTGTCGTCGGCGCCAACGACCCGGAGGCCATGGTCCGGCACTCCGTGGAGTGCCGGGAGCGGGGCATCCCGTTCGCCGCCGACCCCAGCCAGCAGCTGGCCCGGATGGACGGGGACGCTATCCGCCCGCTCGTCGAGGGCGCGAAGTACCTGCTCACCAACGACTACGAGTACGAGCTGCTCAAGCAGAAGACCGGCTGGACCGACGCCGACATCGCGGAGCGGGTCGAGCTGCGGGTCACCACCCTGGGCAACAAGGGCGCCGACCTGTTCCACAAGGACGGCTCGGTGCTGCACGTCGACGTGGTGCCGGAGACCGGGATCGTGGACCCGACCGGTGTCGGCGACGGCTTCCGCTCCGGCTTCCTGGCCGGTATCGCCTCCGGGCTCACGCTGGAGCGGTCCGCCCAGCTCGGCTCGTTCCTGGCCGTGCACGTGCTGGAGGCCGACGGCCCGCAGGAGTGGAGCTTCGACGAGAAGACCGCCGCGGACCGCCTCGAATCGGCCTATGGCGCCGAGGCCGCCGGCGAGATCGCTGCTGCTGTTGGCGGATGCCTCGCGAAGGCCTGAACGCCTACGTTTAGTCGGTGAATGATCTCGACGACCTGATCGATCTCGTCGCGCCGCCCACGGCACCCGAACTCGGCTCTGCCGACTGGGCGGCGCTCACCGCGACCCTCAAGCTCACGCTGCCTGCCGACTACGTCCGGCTGATGACGACCTACGGCATCGCCGCGCCCGGCGCGGGCTGGCTGGAGTACTACCGGCCGCTCGACCTGCGCGAGGGGCTGGCCGAGCGGGCGCTGGACGTGTCGGACACCTACCGCTACCTGCGCTCGCTGTACCCGGAGGACCTCCCGGAGGCCGTGTGGCCGGAACCGGGAGGCTTCCTGGCCTTCGCCTCGACCCGGGACGCGGACAACCTCGGCTGGCTCACGGACACCTGGCAGCTCGCCGTCTGGCCGCGGCGGGACGACGCGTTGATCCGGCTCCCCGGCACGCTGACCGAGACGCTGCGCGACTGGCTGAAGGGTGACCTGGACGTCCCCGGCCTGCCCGCCGCCGAGGCGGCCGCTTTCGGGCCCTTTCGTTCGCTACTGTGACCTGGCTTACTGTATGGGGTGACGGCGTACTTTCTGGGGCTGACGATGATGGCTGGGGTGCTGGTGCCCGACTCTCCGGGCACGACGGTGGGTTTCGCGGTGTTCGACCGGTCGTCGGCCGAGGTCGTCGCCGCGCACAACGCGGACATGCGGTTCCGGTCCGCCTCCATCGTGAAGCTGTTGATCGCGCTGGACTACCTCTGGGACCGGGGACCGGACTACCAGGTGCCCGCGGCCGACGCTCCGTTGCTGGAGGCGATGCTGCGCGCCAGCGACGACGACGCGGCCAGCACGCTGTGGGTCCGCGCCGGCTGGGAACAGATCGTGGTGCGGATGGCCGACCGGCTGGGGCTGGCCGACACGTCGCCGCCGGATGAGCGGGGCAAGTGGGGGCGCACGGCGATCAGTCCCCGGGACACGGTCGAGGTGTACCGCCACATCCTGGACCGGGCGCCGGGGCCGGTGCGGGAGTACCTGGTGACCAATCTGCTGGCGCACACCCGGTGTGGCAGCGACGGCTGGGATCAGAGTTTCGGCATCCCGAGTGCCACCCGGGGTCCCTGGGGCGTCAAGCAAGGCTGGTCCGGTTTCCCCGATCCGCGGCCGGATCAGCGATGCGTGCCGCCGCCGGCTCCGGAGGCCGGTCCGGAGGCGAGGCTGGCCGGTCCGGGGGACATCGACATCACCCGGCGAGCTATGCACAGCACCGGATTCGACGGGGACTCCGACCGGATCGTGGTGATCTACACATTGCAGCCCCAGGACCGGTCGTGGGAGCTGTGCGGCGCGCTGCTCACCGGACTGGCGGGTGCGTTGATCAGGCTCTGAGCTCGCGCGATGGGGTGGGTTGCCGGGGTTGAAGTTGCCGGAGTGGCTCCTGTGGGTGACGGTCGAGGTACAGATCGTTCAACGGGAGGCATGGGCATGAAGAAGACCACGACGTACCTGGGCGCGGTGACCCTGGCGGCGGGGCTGATGCTGGGCATGGCCGGCGCGGCGAGTGCGGCACCTGCGGCGAGCCAGGCGAAGAGCGTGGGCGGGGACCTGGGCCTCACGCTGCGGGAGGGGCTCGTGAAGAGCCTCCGGGAATTGGGGCCCACGTTGAAGAACGCGCTGAACCCGTAGGTCTGTGTCCGGGACGGGGCCTTCGGGCTCCGTCCCGGGGTCGGGTCTGGCTTGTTATCGAAGGATGGCTTTGGAGGGGGAGACGGGCTGGGGGCCGCGTCTTTCCTGCCTGCGCGTTGAGTGGGGGCACGCCGGTCTGGTTGTCGGGGCCGCTGCCGCGGGGGACCTGAAGGACGCCTTCAGGTCTTAACCGTCCACAATGGACGCCCATTTCGTGGGATATCCCGGCGTGTCGCCCTATTTCTGCACCGTGTCGCCCCACTTGTCGCGTCTTTTATCCACGACAAGTGCCACTTGTCGTGACTAAAAGCCACGACAAGTCACCGAAAGGTCCCGCGCGGCGGCCCCGACACCCCAGACCGGCGTGCCCCCACCAGACACGCAGGCAGGAAAGACGCCACCCCGAACCCGTCTCGCCCTCCAAAGCCGCTTTACCCCGACCGCCAGAAGCACCCACCACACGACAAAGGAGCCGGCTCCACAGTGGAGCCGGCCCCTCGCGTCGTCAGGTGACTACAGCTTGACCGGGTAGTGCGGCTCCGGCACCGCCGGGACGATGCGGCCCTCGATGAAGATGCCGTGCCAGAGCATGAAGACCAGCAGCGCCCAGATGCGGCGGCTGTGGTCCATCACGCCGGACCGGTGCTCCTCCATGTACCGCAGCGCGACCCGCTTGTCGATCAGCTGGTCGGTCGGGCTCTGCTGGATGATGTCGACGGCCCAGTCGAACATCTCGTCCTTCAGCCAGTGCCGGATCGGCACCGGGAAGCCCAGCTTGCGCCGGTTCAGCACGTGCGCGGGGATGATGTCCCGCAGCGCGCGGCGCAGCGCGTACTTGGTGGTCTCCCGGGTGATCTTCTGCTCCTGCGGGATCTGCGAGGCGATCTTGAACACCTCGGGGTCCAGGAACGGCACCCGCAGCTCCAGGGAGTTGGCCATGGTGACCTTGTCCGCCTTGGCCAGGATGTCGCCGCGCAGCCAGGTGAACAGGTCCACGTGCTGCATCCGGGCCACCGGGTCCCAGCGCTGCGACTCGCGGTACCAGGGGCCGGTGACGTCCATGTGCGAGACGCCGGTGTTGTAGGTGCGCAGCACCTCACGCAGCTGCTCGTCCATGAAGATCCGGGCGTTGCCGTAGTAGCGCTGCTCCAGGGTCAGCGCGCCGCGGCGCAGCAGGTCCTTGCCGCGCACGCCGTGCGGGATCTTGGTGGACACCCGGCCCATGACCTTGCGGACGCTGCCCGGCACCTTCTCGAACGGCGCCAGGGAGAGCGGCTCGCGGTAGATGGTGTAGCCGCCGAACAGCTCGTCGGCGCCCTCGCCGGAGAGCACCACCTTCACGTGCTGCCGCGCCTCGCGGGCGATGAACCACAGCGGTACCAGCGCCGGGTCGGCGACCGGGTCATCCAGGTACCAGGTGATCAGCGGCAGGGCATCCATCATCTCCTGCGCGGTCACCGTGCGGACCACGTGCTTCACCCCGATCGCGGCGGCCGACTCGGCGGCCACGTCGATCTCGGAGTAGCCGTTGCGCTGGAAGCCGGTGGTGAAGGTGATCAGGTCCGGGTTGTGCTCCTTGGCCAGCGCCGCGATCGCGGTGGAGTCGATGCCACCGGACAGGAAGGCGCCGACGGTGACGTCCGCGCGCATGTGCTTGGCCACCGAGTCACGCAGCGAGTCGGCGATCTCCTGGTACAGCTTGTGCGCGTCGCCCTCGGTGTGCACCGGGCGGGAGCTGAACGCCGGGTTGAAGTACCGGTGGGTGGTCAGCTGGCCGCCGGGGGTCAGGGTGAACGAGGTGCCCGACTCGATGCGGCGCACCACGTTGTGCATGGTCGCGGGCTCCGGCACGTACTGCAGGGTCAGGTACTGCTGCAGCGCGGTGCGGTCCAGGTCCGGCTTCAGGCCCAGGGGCCCGGCCAGGTTCAGCAGGGACTTCTTCTCGCTGGAGAAGGCGACGCCGCCGGGGCCGGCCGCGTAGTACAGCGGCTTGATGCCGAACGGGTCGCGGCCGCCGAAGACGACCTGCTCCTGCTTGTCCCAGATGAGGAAGGCGAACATGCCGCGCAGGCGGCTGATCATGCTCGGGCCCCAGTAGTGGTAGGCCGCGACGATCGTCTCGATGTCACCGTCGGTGCTGAACTTCGCCCCGTGCTGCTCGATCAGCTCGGCGCGCAGCTCCAGGTAGTTGTAGACCTCACCGTTGCCGATGATCGTATAGCGGCCGTCGGCGTAGGCCAGCGGCTGGTGCGCGTGCTCCACATCGATGATGGACAGGCGGTTGAAGCCGAAGATCACACCGCCGTCGCGCCAGGTGCCGCTCTCGTCCGGACCGCGGTGCCGCTGGCAGCGCAAGGCACCGGCCACGGCGTCGTTCGCGGCCTGGAAGGCGGCGGCGCCGGCGTCTTTCTCGGAGGAGGAGCAGATCAGTCCAAGCAGGCCACACACGGCGCTGGCACCTCTCGTGAAGGGACATTCCAACCAAAGGACGACGGGCGCCCGGCCGCCAGTATGCCGCCTGGCACAGATCACACGCGGGAGTGGTGCCCCCGCACGGGTATCCGGCCCTGTGCTGGGTTAGGCTCCCGATTGATTTCGCCCGCAATGCGGACGGCATCCGGCGACGCCGCCACCAGGGCGTCGCAGGCACAGGTTTGTTCCCGAGGAGGCATACAGCGGTGAGCCTGATCAAAGGCGCTCGTGCGATGAGACTGGCCAAGGTCGCCATGCTGGTGAGTCTGGTCGGCATCGCCGCTACCGGCTGTTCCAGTGAAGAGGTTCTGCGCTTCGGTTGGCCCAAGGCCGTGACCGAGCAGGGTGAGCGGATGCGCGAGCTGTGGACCGGCTCCGTCATCGCCGCGCTCATCGTCGGTGTGCTCGTCTGGGCGCTGATCTTCTGGTCGGTCGCCTTCCACCGGAAGCGCAAGAACAGCCCGGACATGCCGCGCCAGACGCAGTACAACCTGCCGCTGGAGATCGGCCTCACAGTGCTCCCGATGATCATCATCGTGGTGCTGTTCTACTACGCCGTGGTCACGCAGAACTTCGTCAACAAGAAGATCGCGAACCCGGACGTCAAGGTCGACGTGGTCGCCACCCAGTGGAACTGGGTCTTCTCCTACCCGGAGACCAAGACCGCGAACGGTGAGGTCGTGCGCACCTCCGGTGACAACGCCACGATCCCGCTGCTGGTGCTGCCCACCAGCAAGACGATCCAGTACACGATCTCCTCGGGCGATGTCATCCACTCGTTCTTCGTGCCGGAGTTCAACTTCAAGCGTGACGTGTTCCCGCGCCCGGAGAAGAACAACACCGACAACGTCTTCCAGAACAAGATCGACCGGGAAGGTGCCTTCATCGGCCACTGCGCCGAGCTCTGCGGCACCTACCACGGCATGATGAACTTCGAGGTCCGCGCGCTCTCCCCGGACAAGTTCGACCGGTACATGAAGCTGCGCGCGAGCACCAACCCGAAGACCGCCAAGCCGTACTCCGCCGCCGAGGCGCTCACCGAGATGAACTGTGGCGACCTGTGCAAGCCGGAGGCCGTCACCACCTATCCGTTCACCACCAAGCGTGACGCTCGGACCCCGAGCGAGAGGGGCGAAACTCGATGAAGGTCGAAGCGAAACTCTTCGAGTTCTGCACCGGATTCTTCTTCCTCGCCGCGATCGTCTACGGCGTGTGGGCGCAGGAGCCGGTCGGCACCGTTGCCATCTCCCTGACCGGCGGTCTCTCGCTGATCGTCGGCACCTACTTCCGCTTCGTGGCCCGTCGCTTGGACGAGCGCCCCGAGGACAACCCCCTCGCCGAGGTCAGCGACGGCGCCGGCGAGCTGGGCTTCTTCAGCCCGGGCAGCTACTGGCCCGTCGGCCTGGCCTTCGCCGCCGCCATCGCCAGCGTCGCCATGGCCTTCTGGGCCATCTGGCTGCTGGTCATCGCCATCGGCCTGGTCCTGGTCATGGTCGGCGGCCTGGTGTTCGAGTACCACCTCGGCCCGGCCAAGCACTGAGCTTCTCCCACTGAAGGGCCCCCGCCACCCGGCGGGGGCCCTTCGTGTGTTTCTACCGCCTCACATCGCCGTCCCCAGGGAAGACGTCGGAACCCGGTGTGTCCGACTGCCTGAGGATCCGTTGTCAGGCCGCCGAATTCGTCGATGGCGGCTCTGCTCCTTGCCCCATGTGCCATGGCGACTATTTTCTGAGCGCTCAGGAATTGCGCCGTCCAGCGGAAGCGGGAAGGCGTTTTCCGTTATCTGGAGATCTCGAAACCATTAACTGGTGTGAATCTCTCCCCAGTTCCCGTGCAACTGGCTACAATTCGGCTGGTGGTTGAAGCGTTTGATGATGTTTCAACCACGGGGGGAACGATCACAACGAATGTGGGGGGAAACCCATTCATGATTGACAATTTTGCATCAATCCGTAAAGGCCTTGTCGCCTTAGCCCTGGGCGCTTCGGTCCTCGGCGTGGGCATGCCCGCTATGGGCCTGGGTGTGTCGGCCGACCCGCAGCACTCCGCGATGCGGCCGCCGCCGGACGGCCCCGACAGTTGCCCGACCTGCCACGGTGGCAACGGCGGCAAGAACTAGCTCTGTGCTTGGTGGTTGTGGACGGGCTCAGCTGAGTTCGTCCACAACCCATGCCTCAGCCAAATCGATCGATTCCTGGATCTTCCTCGGATCCCACGCTGAGCCGGCCGTATGTGGCATCTCATCGATGTCCAGCAGGCGTGCCACATCCCGAAACTGCACGGGTACGGCGAGATTGCAGTTCTCGGCGATAGTCGTCCACAGCCCGCTCAACCGCTGGGCGTTGTCCCGATCCCCCAGGTTGTGCGCGATGGCGGCGGTCAGCAGAACGCCCGACACCTGTGGTTCGTAGTACTGCGTCCCGTTGCCGGCCCGGAACGCGGTTCGAAGCGACTCCAGGGCGAGTTTCAACTGGCCGGTCCGGCGCAGTGACTCCGCACAGGGGATCTGCAGGATACCGAATCGGTCCACGTCGGAGATGGTGCCGGGCAGCTTGGCGGCCAGCGACTCCATCGCGGTCAATGCCTCGTCCGGCTGTCCCATCGCCAGCAGCAGGGAAGCCAGCCTGTTGATCTCACCCAGGGTGCCCAACGGGCTGTTGGTCTGACCGACGAGCGACCGCAGCCGGTCGACATGCGGGTATGCCCGTTGTTCCGCCCCGAGCGCGATGTGGCACAGGCCGGAGATTCCGTAGTAGTCGCCGAGCCAGCCGCGGCTCGCTGAGCGATGGGTGTGCGGGTTCAGCAGAAAGGCCAGCAGCTCCTCGTACTGGCCACGAGCCAGCCAGGCCAGGGCCACCAAACGCTGTGCTGACCAGCCGTTATCGCCGTCGTGAGTCGCGGATAGGGCGAGCAGTTCGGCGATCTGCTCGTCCGGAGTCGGCCGCAGCATCCGGTTGTTCAGCCGGATGAGCGAGTTCAAGATGCCGTTCTTCCGGTCGGCACCCAGTTCCGCGTCGGGTGCCTCGCGCGCGGCCTCCCATGCCCGTTCCTGCATCGGCAGTACTTCCAGCAGGCCGATCAGGCCACTGGCGAATTCCGCGCGGTAGGACAGGGCGAGGACCCTGGTCTGCGTGGAGCACATCGGAAGATGCGGCTCCAGTTCGGTAAGCCATTCGAAGGCCTGGGATGTGTAACCAGGGTGCACCATCCACACATCCAGCAGCGCCAGGATCATCTCGATTACCTCGGGGTACCGGCCCTGGGCGATCCCGAAGCGGATCATCTCGACGTTGTCCGCCAGGTATGGCGTGTATGCCCGTGCTTCGCGCACCCGCACCAGGAACTCGGTCATCGCATCGAGTTCCATGGCCTTGCGGTGGCGCCAGTCGAAGTGCCGTCGCAGGACTTCCAGTTCGATGCCCCGCTCGACGAGTTTCCCGGCGGCGAACTCCCGCACCGTGGACAGCAGCCGGTAGCGCCGGTTGGGGCCGTCGTCGTAGACCACGACCAGGGACTTGTCGATCAGTTCGATCAACACGTTGAGCACGTCGGTGGGCACGTCCACCACGAACTCGGCCGCCTCCGGGGAGAACCCACCCCGGAAGACCGAGATCTGGTCCAGCACCGACTGCTCGGTCGGATCGAGGAGGTCGTAGGACCACGCGATGGTCGCGTACAGCTGCCGGTGCCGGGGATCGCCGGTGCGCAGGCCGGGGCCGAGCAGGGACAGGTCACCGCTGAGCCGGTCGGCGATCTGGCTGACCGACAGCGCACGGACCCGGGCGGCGGCCAGTTCCAGGGCGAGGGGCAGGCCGTCCACCCGCCGGCAGATCCGGGCGATGGCGGCCACGTCGGAGAGGTCGACGGTGCGGTCGGCCTCCCTGGCCCTGGTGCGGAACAGTTCGATGGTGGGGGAGTGCTCGTCGTCCGGGCTGGGCAGCGGCAGCGGGGGTAGCGGCCACGCCTGTTCTCCGGGCATGCGCAGCGCCTGCTGGGAGGTGGTCAGCACCGTCAGGCCGGGGCAGGAGCGCAGCAGGTCGTCGATCAGCTCGATGACCGGTTCCAGGAGGTGCTCGGCGTTGTCCAGCAGCAGCACCGCGCGCCGTTTGTCGAAGACCGCCCGGATCCGGACCAGCAGCGCCTCCTGCGAGGGAGCGCTCACCTCCAGCGTCGCGGCCAGGGCGCTGACCAGCTCCTGCTTGCTGGCCAGCGAACTCATCGCCAGGGCCACCACCGCGATGCCGGTGTCCTCGGCATAGGTGTGCAGGCCGTGCAGCGCCAGGCTGGTCTTGCCCGCTCCACCCGGTCCGGTGATGGTGATCAGCCGTCCGTCGGTGAGCAGTTCGCTCAGCGTGGCCAGCGCGTTCTCCCGGCCGATCAGCGTGGTGACCGGCGGCCGGATGCCCTGCCAGCTCGGTTCCGCGGTCACCTCGTACGCGGTCAGCACCCGCTGGTGCGCGGCCACCAGCTGGGGACCGGGATCCACGCCCAGTTCCTCGCCGAGACGTTCCCGGATGGCGGCGAAGGTCGCGTGTGCCTCCGCCTGCCTGCCCGCCGCCGCGAGGGAGATCATCAGCTCGGCGTGGGTCGGCTCGTCCAGTGGATTGGCCGCGACCACGGTCTCCAGCTGGCCGAGACCGGCGGCCGGGTCACCGGCCGCCCGGGTGGCGGCGGCGTAGGCCCGGACGGCCTCCAGGCGCTCCTGGTCCAACCGGGGGGCGCCCAGTTCGGTGCGCACCGAACTGGGCAGGTTGCTCAGGCAATTGCCCCGCCACAACGCACAGGCCTGGCCCAGCTCGGTCAGGTCACCGCCCCGCAGCCGCCGGAACCGCTCCAGGTCGAGGGAGTCGGCGGGGCGGAGCAACCGGTAGCCCTGCGAGGTGTGTTCCAGCACGACGAGATCGCCCAGCGCGCGGCGCAGTTTGGCCCGCAGCCGGGAGACGTGGGCCTGCAACGCCTGCATGTTGGCCGTGTCATCGTCGTCATCCCACAGCAGGTCGATGAGCTGCTCGGCGGTCCACGGGCGGTCCGAGTTCAGCAGCAGGCCGGCCAGCAACCGCGTCTGCATACGGCCGAAATCCGGTACGACGGCGTCGTTCGGTCCGCGGACCACAAGCGGTCCGAGGACGCTGAACAATGGCGCGGACACCCCAGTCACTCCCGTCATATCGTGAGCCTGAGGCGAATTCTATGCCGGTGGCCGAAATCTCGGGCGGGTTTGACCGAACCGATGCCTCAGCTCATGAGGTGAATCCGATTGCGGCGTAATCCGTTTCGCCGAATCCGAACGCGCCGAAGTTCGCCAGATTCGACCGTACGGCGATGAATTGCACCTTTTGGAACAACGGCAGGGAGTGACCGAGTTCGAACAGTTCGTGATCCGCCTGGTTGAGCAATGCCGCCCGTTTGGCTTCGTCCACTTCGGTGGCGGCCTTCGCGAACAGGGCGTCGATCTCCGGGCTGCCGATCTTGCCGTAGTTACGGGCGCCGGCCTCGCCGCTCAGATAGATGGCGCTGGCGTCCTGCACCGGGTTGGGGCTGCCCGACCAGCCGACGCCGGCCAGGTCGAAGTCGCCCTTCTCCACGTAGTCGCGGTAGTACTGCCCGGCGGGCACCGTCGTCAGCTGCACCGTGACGCCGATCTTGCCGAGCATGTCCTGCACCAGCTTGGCCTCGTCGGTATAGGCCTTGTCCCCGGCCTGCACCACCATCCGCACGGTCAGCGGCTTGCCGTCCTTGGCCCGCCTGCCATCCGAGCCGGGCTTCCACCCCAGCTCGTCCAGGCTCCTGCCCGCCGCGGCCGGATCGACGGCCAGTGGACCGCTGTCGTCCTGGTAGTACCGGGTGCCCGGGAAGTTGAAGTGGTTGTTCAGCTCGCCCAGATCCGGCGCCAGCTTGGCGAACTGGGATCGGATCAGCGTCGTGCGGTCGATGCCGCGCAGCACGGCGACCCGCAGCCGCTGATCGGCCAGCAGCGCGCCGGGGGCGCCGTTCACCGTGAGCAGGCGGTAGCCGGGGGAGGGGGCGCTGCGCACCGCGCTGTTCGGCGCCGCGGCGACCTGGCCGTAGTCGGTGGCGGAGGCGGAGATCCAGTCCAGGTCACCGTTGATGAACGACTGGACCTGCGAGTCCCTGGCCACCGCCCGGAAGATGATCCGCGAGAGCCGGGGCCTGTCGCCCCACCACTTCTCGTTCGGCGCCAGGGTCAGCGTGCCCGCCACCCGGTCGGCGGCCTCGAAGCGGAAGGGGCCACCGCTGGTCAGCGGGTGGTCGGCCCAGCCGGTGTTGAACACCACCGGGTCGGACATGGTGGACCGCGGGTACAGCGGGTTGAAGAGGCTGTGCCACTCGGCGATCGGCTTGGCGAAGGTCACCTTCACCTCGTGGTCGTCGGCGCCGCGCTCCACCTTGGTGATGTCGGAGTAGCCGGAGTTGCCATTGGTGACGAAGGCCGGGTTGCTCCCGTTCATCGCCTTCACCTGGGCGTCGAAGTCCTGCCAGCCGAACGGGCTGCCGTCCTGCCACACCGCCTTCGGGTTCAGCTTGTAGGTGGCGGTCCGCCCATCGGACTCGGCGGCGACCAGGTAGTTCGGGTTCGGCTCGGTGCCGCCGGTGGCCACCCGGCGGAACAGGTAGGGCATCACCGCGTCGAACACGTCGCCGGCATCGGAATCCGGGCCGCTCTCCTGATAGTAGTTGAACTGGGAGGCGATCTTGCTCACCGGCCAGCGCAGATCCCCGCCGGCGCGCAGCTGCGCCACCGGCTTCGGGTTGATGTCGATCTGCTTGGTCGCGGGTTTCGCGGGGTCCCCGCCGCCGCAGCCACTGAGTAGCAGGGCGCTCGCCAGCACGAGCAGGCCGATCCGGCTTCGCATGAATACAGCTCCTGTCAGCTGAGCTCGTCGATGACCCACGCCTCGGCGAGCTCGATCGTGTTCTGTAGTACGAGGGGATCCCAGGCCCGGGGGTCAGGGTGGCCCGAGGGTGCCGCGAGGTCGAGTCCCAGCGTCCTGGCCGCGTCGTGATAACCGACCGGCACGGCCAGCCCGAGGTCGCGCCGGACAGCATCCCAGAGTCCGGCCAGCCTGTCGGCGTTTTCGGCGTCGCCGAGGTTGAGCGCGATGGCGGCGGCCACCAGTACGGCCGGCAGGTGGTACTCGAAACGCTGGGAGCCGGCCCCGATGGACATGCCCCGGCGCAGCGCCAGCAGGGCGAGTTTGAGCTGGCCGGTGCGGCGCAGGCTCTCCGCCAGGGTCGGCTGCGCCATGCCGAGCTGGTTGAACGAGGGCCAGGTCTGCTCGTACCGGGCGATGGCCGTGTCCAGTTCCAGCAGGGCGGCGTCCGGCTGACCGAGCCCGAGCAGGGTCTGGCCCAGCTGGACGACCTCGGACTGGGTGTTGCCCGGGCTGCCGGCCTTGCCGATCAGCCCGCGCAGGCGGTCCACATGCCGCAGCGCCGCGTCCTCGTTGCCGAGTGCGATCTCCGTCAGCGCCAGCTGGCCGTAGTACTCGCCGAGCCAGCCGCGGCTGGCGGCCTTGTGCGTCTGCGGATCGGTGAGGAACTCCCGCAGCTCGGCGTACCGGCCGGCCAGCAGTATCCGGTTGCCGCGCCCGCGCCGGGCGAACGCGCTGGTGTCGCTGGTGTGTGCCTCGGCGATCTCGGCCAGCCGCCGTTCCAGCTCCGGCCGCACCGGCCGCAGACAGGCGGCGCACAGCGAGAGGTAGGCACCGAGGACGTCGCACTTCTCCCGCAGATCGATGTCCGAGTCCGGCACCGACTCGGCGGCGGCCCAGGCCCGCTCGTACAGCGGCACCGCCTCGGCGTACCGCCGGGCCCGCGCCGCGAAGCTGGCCTGATGGCTCAACGCGGTCACCCGCAGCCAGGCGGGGCAGTCGTCCAGGTGCTCGGCCAGCTGCGTGAACCAGTCCAGCGCCTGTTCCATGTAGCCCGGGTGCACGATCCACACGTCGAACAGGCTCACCACGCACTCGGTGACCTCGCACCACAGCCCCCGGCTCATGCCGAACCGGATGGCGGCCTGGGTGTCGGCCAGATACGGGGTCCAGGCGCGAGCCTCGGCGACCCGCTCCAGGAACTCCGGCATCTGCCACAGTTCCCTGGCCTTGCGCAGCCGCCAGCGGAAGTGCCGGGTCGCGACCCCCTCCTGGTCGGCCAGCTTCGCCCAGCCGAACTCGCGGACGGCGGTCAGCAGCCGGAATCGCCGCTCCGGGCCGTCCTGGTAGGCGATCACCAGGGACTTCTCGATCAGCTCCACCAGGGTGTTGAGCACGTCCCCGTCGACCTGCACCACATGTTCGGCGGCCTCGGGGGTGAATCCGCTGGGGAACACCGAGATCTGTTCCAGCACGGTGCGTTCGGCGGGTTCCAGCAGCTGGTAGGACCACTCGATGGTGGCGTCCAGGTGCCGATGCCGGGCGTCGCCCCCGCGCTGCCCGGGGGCGAGGAGGCCCAGTCCACCGGTCAGCCTGCCCGCGATCTGGCCGACCGACAGCGCCCGCACCCGGGCGGCGGCCAGTTCCAGTGCGAGGGGCAGCCCGTCCACCTGGTGGCAGATCCGGGCGGCGGCGGACAGGTCGGACAGGTCGGCGGTGGGATCGCTGTCCCTGGCCCGTTGCAGGAACAGGGCGAGCGCGGGGGAGTCCGGGTCGGGCCGCCGCGGGTCGGTGAGCGCCAGCGGGGGCAGCGTCCAGGCCAGCTCGCCGGGCATCCGCAGGGGCTGCCGCGAGGTGACCAGCACGGTCAGCCGGGGGCAGTTGCGGAGCAGGTCGTCGACGAGGTCCGCGGTCACCTCCAGGAGGTGCTCAGCGTTGTCCAGCAGCAGCACGGCGGCCCGTTCGGTGAACCAGTCCCGCACGAGGGCCAGCAGCGCGTCCTCGCTGGGCGCGCTGAGCTCCAGGAGCGCGCCCAGGGCGCTGACCAGCTCCGGTTTGCTGGTGATCGAGGCCATCGGCAGCGCGACCACGGTGTGGTGGTCCCGGGCGGCCAGCCCGTGCAGCGCGAGGCTGGTCTTACCGCCGCCACCGGGGCCGGTGATGGTGACCAGGCGATGCGAGTCGAGCAGGTCGTTCAACCCGGTGACCTCGGCGTCCCGGCCGATCAGCCGGACGGCCGGCGGCCGGATACCGATCCAGTTCTCCTCCGGCTGAGTTCGGTCCAGGATGCGCTGATGGGCATCGGCCAGCTGGGGGCCGGGATCGGCACCGAGTTCCTCGCGCAGCCGGTCCCGGATGGCGGTGAACGCGGCGTGCGCGTCGGCCTGCCGTCCCGCGGCGGCGAGGGAGAGCATCAGCTCGGCGTGCGTCGGTTCGTCGAGCGGGAAGGCCTGCACGGCCGGTTCCAGGAACGGCAGCGCGTCGGCCGGGGAGCCGGTCCGCCTGGTCTGCGCGGCCAGCGAGCGCACGCAGTCCAGGTACTGCTGGTCCAGGCTCGGCGCGCCCAGCCTGGTGCGCACATCCTCCGACAGGTTGGCCAGCGCCGGGCCCCGCCACAGTTCGGCGGCCGCCTGGAACTCCTCGGCGGCGAGCAGGGTCCGGAAGCGCTCCAGGTCCAGGGAGCCGGGCGGGCGGTGCAGCCGGTACCCCTGCGAGGTGTACTCCAGGGCGACCGAGTCGCCGAGCGCCTGGCGGAGTTTGGCCCGGACCCGGGAGATGTGGGCCTGCAACGCCGCCGTGGTCGCGCCGTCGTCGTCCTCGGCCCAGATGAGGTCGATGAGGAACTCGGGGGAGGTCGGCCGGTCGTCACCGACGAGCAGGGCGGCCAGGAGTCGTTGTTGCAGCTTGCCGAGGCCGGTGAGCACCTCGGTGTTCTGGTCCAGGACGACTAGGGGGCCGAGCACACCGAAGTACGGCTGCGGCACGCGTCTCTCCCCCTCCCCATAGCACCACTGCGCAGTCTAGGAAGCGGAGGTGCGATACCGCAGCAAAACGAGTGAACGCGGACCGATTCACCCGCCCGGCTAGCTCGGATGGCCGATCGGGTGGCCTCCGCTGGATGTGTCGTGTGGGGTCGGGGCTGGGTCTGGGTGGTTGTCGAAGGAGGGCTTTGGAGGGGGAGATGGGTGGCCGGGGGCGTCTTTCCTGCCTGCGTGTTGGGTGGGGGCACGCCGGCCTGGAGGCTTGCGGCGTGTCGCGCCATTTCCGCATCGTGTCGCCCGAACTGTTCAAGATCGTGGGCGGATTTGTCGCATCTAACGCGACAAATCCG